>NZ_CP051677.1:0-1402500 GCF_012849055.1 Spirosoma rhododendri
GCAGTGATTTTCCCGTTGAAGCACCAAATCCGCTGTTTGGCTTCCACGCGGCCGTGGCCCGGCAGGATGCAAAGAATTTCCCGGCGGGTGGGTATCAGATGACAAACGCCGTCGATCGGAAGTCGGCCCTGCTGGCCATGACCCGCTGGGCAGCCTATGCCTGTTTCGAAGATCACCTGCGCGGCAGCATCGCGCCCGGCAAACAGGCCGATTTCGTCGTGCTCGACCGCGATATTATGACCGTTCCGAACGAACAGCTGCGTGATACAAAGGTCCGGCAGACGTGGATTAATGGCGAAAAGATTTTTAGCACTGGCAAGAACTGAATGGTAACATGTTAATTCATTTATAAGTAACAATAATTTCACAATTACCTTACAGAACCTGGATCGATAAAGGGGTAAGTATCACGTATTTTGCGCGTTACTGCCACTCTAACCACCCATGTTCCATACCGCACCCACCTACGTCGATCCGGCGTTACCGTCCACCTACCAACCCCGTAAATTCTATGTCCCTCCATCCATTATTCTTCTGTTACTTATTGCCCTAGCATTCGGCCTGCGCGTTTACAAATCAGGCGTCCACGGCATTTATCTGGATGAGAAACTGACGCTGGTCTGTACGCAGGGCGTTGTGTACGAAGGCTCGAATCAGCACGACGTATTTTTCACCCCCGGCAAAACTTACTTCACCCCTGCCGAATTCTGGAAACCCAAAACGCTGACCGATTACAACGAGGCCATCATCCGAAGTGATATTAGCAACAGTCCGGCCTACACAGCCATGCTATCGGCCTGGATTGATGCGTTTGGCATCAGCGATTTTTCCATTCGGTTTCCGTCCGTTCTGTTCAGCACCTTCATCGTTATCTTGATTTACGTGCTAGCCCGCCGGTATCTGAAATCAGAGCCACTTGCCCTGCTTTGTGCCTTCCTGGCTGCGATCGAGCCGTTTTTTATCGCGTACAGTCACATGGCCCGCAGCTACTGCACGACAATTTCCATGTCGTTGCTGGCTACCTACCTGTTTCTGTGTATCCTCGACCGGCGGGCCGAAGGCAAACAGCCCATTGGGTTATACATCGGCTATGGACTGGCTTTCGCTCTAACGATGCTGGGCCACTACCTGGGCGCGCTGGTTTTTGTCTGTCACGGCCTATACATGCTACTTTATGTTCGCGACTGGCGCACCTACGTCGGGCTGTTGATTACCGGTGTCACGGCATTCCTGGCAATTCTGCCCTGGTTCGTCATTGGCGGTGGTAAGTACGTATTTATGACGATGGCGTACCAGGCTCAGTTTTACAAAAAACTGGCCGACACCAACCCATTCAATAACGGCTTCGGGCTTATTCTACCCACTACGATCATCAACGTGTTTCGCCGAATGGAATTGATCGTGGCCGATCTGTTCATGCTCTCCAATGGCGTTACTGGCGAAACCCTGGGCTTTCGCAACCTACTCGTTGCGACGGTACTGGGCATAGCAGCAACAGCATTTGTTTACCAATCTGAACGACGGTCAGCGACACCATCATGGGTAAAAGTAGCGGTCCCCTTGTTGTTAGTTGTGGGTTATTCGGTCTATACAACCCACTCGCCACGACTACTCGTGGCCGCTGCGTTGCCGCTATTCGTACTGATGGCATACCGGGCGGTGCGGTCGTTTGGTCAATCGTTGGAACGCCGTTTTTTAGTGCTGATGGGTTTACTCACGATTGTACCGACACTGTTTATCGTAGTCATGGCGTTCCGCAACGGACATACCTATGGCATCACACAGCGCTATACCAGTTTTTCGTTTCCCTACGCCATTGTACTGGTGGGCATGACTGTCTGGCAAATTTTCCGTGAGCCCGCCTATCTGCGCTGGACGTTGAGCGCCATACTACTGATTCAGCTTGGGTACGTAGCGAAACTACTGAACCGTGTCTACGAAGATCAAGCATCTAAGTACACGTACTTCGGGCGGTACCGCGACAGCAATCCCTATGCGCGGGCAGCCGATCAACCGGTTGTACATGCCCGGCGACACCGTACTATACCCATCGCCCCGCAATGCCCCACGCGACGAGGTGGAGAAAACTTACTCGAACTATTCGGTAGCCGACGCCCAGCTTACAAACCTGTATCTGCCACACAAGGCTATGTACATACAGCGGATGGACACGACCCAAACGGACCTTATTCTCCTGAAGCGTGGGAATACAGGTCGTCTCATCACCGTGTTCGATTTTGAGGGTGCCACGTACCGGTATTGACCAATAGGCAGTCGCCCGATTACGTTAAACGATCAGGCGACTGCCTTACACTTCCTTTTTGGGGCGCGGCAACAATTTAGGTTTAAGACGCTGTTCGGCGCAATCAACCAGTTCAGCAATCCGCTTTTGGCGCGTTTCGCTGCGTCTGGCCGCTGAAATCCAGATCAGAAGTGTGCGCTTATCCGAGCGACACAGGCTTGTAAAAAACTCGTTGGCAGTTGGTCGTTCAGCGAGTTCAGTCGCCAGGTCGGCCGGGATGACCTGTGCTTCGGCTTCGTCCAGCAGCAACCAGGAACCGTTCTCTTTAGCTCGCTCGATACTGGCCATACCGGCTGGCATCATCAGTCCGACGTCTACTAGCCGCACAAGGCGCTCTTTGTTGACTTTCGACCAGCCACTTTTGGGTTTACGCGGACAAAAAAACTGCATAAACGTATCGGCATCGACGGGTTTGGCGGTACTGTCGATCCAGCCAAAACACAGCGCTTCCTCAACGGCTTCGTTGTAGGTCACCCCTATACGACCCGACTTTTTCTTCGGGTATAGTAGCCAGACAGACGCCTGTGCAGCGTGATGTTCTGCCAGCCACTCCCGCCATTGCTGACGGTTCTCGGGGAAGAACGTGTTGATTTCCTGTTGCATCCGTTTTTACCCTGAATGTAAGAAGGGGCCGACTACTGCCGACCCCTCGCCTATCGTATTTTGCGCCCGCTTATTTCACGACCGTTGCCTCCAGTTCGACGGTTGCGGTCTGGAAAAGCCCTTTTACTTCGATCAGCGTTGTGGCCTGTTTGATACCGTGTTTGGCGGTAAAATTCTGGTACAGGTCGACGCAGGTCGTGAAAAATTCGGCAGTCGAGGTGGTAAATACATTCAGCCGCACGATGTTTTTGCACTCATAGCCCGCTTCGCTGATAAGCTGCTCCACGTTCTGAAACGTCTGTATCAGTTGCGCCCGCATATCGCCGTCCACGAGCTGCCCCTGCTCGTTCATCGCAACCTGGCCGGAGCAATAGAGCGTACCGGCGGGCTGCTTCACTTCGACGGCCTGCGCCGAGTTGGTATACTCACCCCATTTCCACGGATCAATCGTTCGCTTTTCCATTGTACTGTGTGTTGCGTTTAGTGCGTGTTCAACAGTACAAAGGTCATCTCACACACTGACAGCCCTATGTCATACCCTGTCCGGACGGGCAAAAAAAAGTGTGTGCTTTCTGGGCCAGTTCACACAATTCCTGCTGCAAAGCGGGTGGTTCAAGCACGGTAACGGCCCCGGCATAGGGTAGCAGCCAGGCAGCGATGTAAGGCAGCGATCCGATGAAAAACGTCATTTCCACGCTGCCATCGGGTAGTTGCCGGTCAGAAGCCCAGCCGTATTGCAGTTTGGTGTCGTGGAGTCGCTGGGCCGGTTCTGGTAGTACTGCCGATGGCTGAAATTGAATAACAACCTTCTCCCGCCCCGCCCGATTGGCCGTATCAGCCCAGTATTGCTGCAAGGTTTCGGGCCGGGCGGCAAAGACCTCACCGGTAAGCGACAACTGCTGAATACGATCGAGCCGGAAGTTGCGGAACGACTGCCGCAATCGGCAGTAGGCAACCGTGTGCCATTGCTGACTCAGGTACAACCCGATCGGCTCAATGTCGCGCACCGTCGATTCGCCGGTGTCGGCGGCACTGTAGTGCAGCCGCACGACCTGCTGCTGCGTAATGGCGGTTACCAGTTGCTGATACGTGTTTGGTCGGTCGGGCTGATCGGAGGAGCCGAGCACCTGAATATGGGGCGCAATGGTTTCCAGCTTATCCCGGTCGGCGCGCCGGAGCGCAGCACGCAGCTTATCCATGGCGGCACCGGTGCGCTGGGCCGTGTATGTATCCGTCAGGCCAGCCGCCAGCTTTTCGGCCGTAAGCAGCGCAATCGCTTCTTCGCTGGTAAACATGACCGGCGGCAGTCGGTAGCCGTCGAGCAGCGTGTAACCTTTCCCCTCGACAGTCACGACGGGAACGCCCGCCTGTTCGAGCGTTCGGATGTCGCGGTAAATAGTCCGGGTGCTGACCGAGAACCGACGTGCCAATTCACTGGCCGTCAGCGTTCGCTTGGTTTGCAGAAGTGTCAGCAGAGCCACCAGCCGGGCGAGTCGGGTCGTTTCGTCGTTGTCGGTCATGGGCTGGTGAAGTCGCGGGTTGGTGGGTCAGACAGCCGGGTTAGTCAACAGACAGCACGCGGTAGGGTTGTTTGTTGAACGAGAGCACATCGCCTGGCTTGTGCCCACTCAGCAGGGCGGCAATGGGCGACGCCGGAGACACCGCAAAATAATCGGTGCCGTCGACGGTCAGTTTACCGGCACTGATGCTGATGAAAAAGCGGCCCCGATCGGTACTCACCAGACTCCCCGGCTGGGCGGTTTCGTAGGCCTTATCGACATTGATTCGGGTCAGCTCCTGTTGCAGCTTAAGGGCTTCGGCCAACAGCTGTGCGTGGCGGTCGCGCTCGATCTGCGCCATCGCCCGGCCGGTTTCGTACTTGTCGCCTGCGCTGCTTTTCGACTCTTCGTTGGCCGATTCCTGCGCGGCTTCCATTGCCTGCCGGGCGGTGTCGATGCGCTGCTGCACGTAGGTCTGGCAGGCCTGCATCAGGGCCTGCCGGACTGATTGTTCGGATTGTATACTCACAAATTCTTCTTTTTCAGTTCGTTCACAGCATACCGGACCGCCCGTGCGGTCAGGGCCATAAACGTAATGGATGGGTTTTGCGTACCGGTAGAAGTCATGCAGGCCCCATCGGTGACAAACACGTTTTTCACGCTGTGTAGCTGATTGTGGGCGTTGAGCATCGACGTTTTCGGGTCGTGGCCCATCCTGACGCCCCCCATCTCGTGAATATCAAGGCCAGGATTGCGGTGATCGTCGTACGGGCGAATGTTTTTACAACCCGATTTGTCCAGCATCTCGCTGCCCTCCGTCATAAAATCCTGCATCGACTTCAGGTCGTTATCATCGTAGCCGATGGACGTGACCAGTTGTGGAATACCCCACGCGTCTTTCTGGTCGGTGCTGAGCCGGACGTGGTTTTCTTTTTTCGGGATGGTTTCGCCCTGCATCATCATAAACACGTGCCACGCACCGGGGTCACTCAGGTCATCCTTGAAATCGGCCCCGAATCCGGCCTGCCCGCTGCCCCGTTGCCAACCAGCCCGCGCTGCGCTGAACGCCACCATGTAGCCCCGCAGAAACCGGGACGCCGGGCCGCTCGTTTCCTGCTTGCCGACGTTGCGGAAGTTGGGCATAAACGCCGTTGTCGGTCGCCGACCGTAGTAATAGCCATCGGGAAAGCCGTCGTAATCGGCCACGATATTGCCCCGGTAGTTGTGGAACATGACGTACTGCCCCAGCACCCCACTGTCGTTGCCCAGCCCGGTCGGAAATCGGCGCGATGTGGAGTTCAGCAGGATTAGATTGGTATTCAGGCAGGCGGCATTGACGAAAATAATCCGGGCATAATACTCGGTCGTTTGCTTCGTGTGCGCATCGATCACCCGCACACCCGTCGCCCGCCCTTCGCTTCGTCGTAGATGATCGACTGCACCACCGCGTCGGGCCGCAGGGTCAGCTTTCCCGTTTTGGCCGCCCACGGCAGCGTACTTGAATTGCTGCTGAAATACCCGCCATACGGGCAACCCCGATAGCATAGATGCCGCGCCTGACACTGCGTTCGGCCCTGATCGTAGTGAATCTGTTTCGGCTCGGTCAGGTGCGCGCAACGGCCGATAATCACGTGCCGGTCATTGTAGTGCTCCGCCACGCGTTTCTGAATCTGCTTTTCAACGCAGTTTAGCTCCCACGGCTTCAAAAATTCGCCGTCAGGCAATGTCTCCAGCCCGTCGCGGTTGCCGCTGATTCCCACAAATTTCTCGACATGGCTGTACCAGGGCGCGATGTCGTTATAGCGGATCGGCCAGTCAATGGCGGCCCCGTCGCGGGCGTTGGCTTCAAAATCGAACCGGCTCCAGCGCTGGGTTTGACGCGCCCAGATCAGCGATTTGCCACCCACCTGATAGCCCCGAATCCAGTCGAACGGTTTTTCCTGTACATAGGCATGCTCGGCGTCTTTGACGAAAAACTGCTGCGTGGCTTCGTCGAGTGCGTAGCATTTCGTCGCGACGGGGTTCTCGCGATCGAACGACTCCGGCATACGGTTTCGGTGGGGAAACTCCCACGGGTTGAGCGTTGCAGTGGGGTAATCGGTGATGTGCTGCACATCGCGACCGCGCTCCAGCACCAGCGTTCGCAACCCCTGTTCGCATAATTCTTTCGCTGCCCAGCCCCCGCTGATCCCCGACCCGATCACGATGGCATCGTAGGTCTGCTTCTCGGCTGCATCACCGGTTATGTTCATGGTACACGGGGTTGGTTGATCGGTTGGCGGTTGGTCTCGCCAAAACAAATATATCGAAAACGACCCGGTTACCCGTACAGACACCCGCTTGCCCCGATTCGACGGGCTATTCCCCGGCCGGGCCTTATGTTTGCATCACAAGCTAACCAAACACGTATGAAACGATTTGAGTACCGTGTCCTTGATGTATCTGCCACAGGATTCTGGGGCGGGAAAGTTGACGCGCAGGAGCTGACCAACAAATTGAACGAACTGGGCCGGGAAGGCTGGGAATTAACTTCATCCGTCGATCTGAACATGACGCAGGGGGCTTCTGTCAGCGTACTTATCATGCTAAAACGCGAACTACAATGACCCTTGATGAAGCCCAACAAACCGTCGACAACTGGATAAAAACCGTTGGCGTCCGGTATTTCAACGAACTGACCAATATGGCGATGCTGACTGAGGAAGTCGGTGAAGTAGCCCGCATCATCGCCCGGCGTTACGGCGAGCAATCGGAGAAAGAATCCGATAAAGCAAAAGACCTTGGCGACGAAATGGCCGACGTTTTATGGGTATTACTCTGCCTCGCCAACCAGACGGGTATCAACCTGACGGAAGCCTTCGAACGTAACCTCGACAAGAAAAACATCCGCGACGCCACCCGGCATTTGAACAACGAAAAGCTGAAGTAAGTGTAGCCTAAATCGCTCCGGCGCACCGGTCTACGTCTGGTGGGCGCGTCAGTGACCAATTATCTTACGTGGCAACGTTGCGAGGGTCAGTAGTGTGGAATAAACGTAGCCTGGACGTCCACGTCCGGGTGCCCGTCAGGGCAACTATATCAGGCGGCAGCTTTATTGGTCGCTGGCGCGCCCACCCGGACGTGGACGTCCAGGCTACACGACTCGCTCACGTCATTGACCCCGCAATGTAATTGGTGCAGGTAGCAGGTCTTATGGTCCTGACGCGCCCACCAGACGTGGACCGGTGCGCCGGAGCAATCTGGGCTACACAAAAACGCAACAGCCCCGCTTTGACGAGTCGAAGCGGGGCTGTTGCGTAAAAGTCGTATCAGCTTATTTCTGGAACGAGCCGAAAATGTAATCCCAGAACGGCGATGATACACCGTAGTTGCTGTCGTGGTTCTTGTAGTGGTGTACGCTGTGGTTGATCCAAAGTTGCTTGAAGAAGTTCTTTGGTGGGGCGTATGCATGCACGATGAAGTGCGCCGACAGGTAGCCCGTATATCCAACCAGAAAGCCGGGGAAGAACGCATATGCGGCTTCGCCCATCATCAGAAAGAACAGACCGAAGAAGAAAGCGGCTACAAAAATAGCCAGCGCCGGGGGCATAGCCAGCCGGGTTTTGTCTTTCGGGTATTCGTGGTGTACACCGTGGAACGTGTACTGAATCTTGGCGCGACGGGGTGTTGTCGGGGCAAGGTGATACAGGTAGCGGTGCAGGATGTATTCAAACAGGGTAAACCCAAACAGGCCCGCCACGAACAGAAGGGTAATCTTCCCAGCGCCCATATCGGTATAGTTGAAGGCATACCAACCCAGGAAAGCCGATAGGACCAGCCACATCGTGATCGGCACCATGATATGCGTCCGGGAAAGGGCCTCCAGAATAGGGTTATCAAACAGCTTTTTGGTGCCAGTGTTTTTGGGCCGGGTCTTACCATGACCAGCCAATGTCTCTAGATGTTCAGAGCGAGCTTCCATAATTCACAACGGAAAAAATAACGGGGCAAAAATACGTGTTTATCAGGTTTGCCCCACTTAGTTAGTACATTAAGTTTACTAAATATGATTCAGGATTTAGTCGGTTCGGCGTGGTTTGTCATCTTCTCCTCCAGCGCAACCATAACATTCCGGGGCAGCTTTGGCCGGATAATGAGCCGCAGATCGTTCTTGTACGTCAGGTAGTTAGTCATCCAGTTGATGAAAATAAATAGCCGGTTTTTCACGCCTACGATAGCCATCAGGTGAACGAACAACCAGGTCAGCCAGGCAAAAAATCCCTGAAACTTAAAAAATGGCAGGTCGACCACGGCAAGCCCCCGACCAATCGTGGCCATGCTACCCAGATCCTTATACGTAAACTCCTCCGGCTCCTGCCCTTTCGCCCACCGGCGCAGGTTTTTGGCCAGTTGCTTGCCCTGCTGAATGGCAGGCTGGGCAATCTGCGGATGACCGTTGGGCCATTTTTCTTCGGCCATCAGCGCAACGTCGCCAATGGCGAACACATCGGGTACGTCTTTAACCCGGCTGTATCGGTCGACCAGTAAGCGCCCACCGCGCCCGAGCACCTCGCTCGGCAGACCCGCCAGCGGGCTTGCCTTCACGCCAGCCGCCCAGATCAGGTTGTTGGTGCGCAGCGTCGTGCCGTCGTTAATCGTTACGATCCGACCGTCGAAGTCCAGCACCCGCGTATTGAGCCGGACGTTCACACCCAGTTCCTGCAAGTACGTCAGCGCGTGTTGCTGCGACTCAACCGACATCGGCCCCAGCAGTTCCCCACCCGACTCGATCAGGTGAATATCCATCATGCGAAAGTCGAGTTCGGGGTAGTCGCGGGGCAGCACTGTTTTGCGCATTTCGGCCAGCGTCCCGCACAGTTCCACGCCCGTCGGGCCACCGCCAACGACCACAACATCCATAAATCCTTCTTTCTCGTCCAGCGTCTCGACACTCAGCGCATCCTCAAAGTTTTGCAGCATCCGGTTGCGCAGGGCGATAGCCTCGCCCACCGATTTCATCGGCATCGCATTATTGATGATGTTCTGCTGATTGAAGAAATTGGTGTCGGCCCCCGTCGCGATCACCAGATAATCGTAGTCGACCGGGCCGAGTTCGGTATCAATCGCTTTGTCGGCCGGGCGAACGCTAGTGACGTTGGTAACCCGGATGTGAAAGTTTTTTCTGTCGCCGAATATGGCCCGCAGCGGAAACAGGATCGAGTTGGCTTCCAGACCCGCCGTAGCTACCTGATAATACAGCGGCTGAAACTCGTGGAAGTTGTTTTTATTAATCAGCACCACCTGAAACTCCGGCATATCCACCAGTCGGCGGGCCAGTTTCAGACCGCCAAAACCGGCGCCCACAATCACGACCCGCTTCAGGTCTGTTTTCGGTATGTTTGGATTCATTCGCTGCTTGTTTAACTATCGGTTACCGGTTTAACGGCTATCGGCCAGCTGTGTTTTGACGGTGACGGCCAAACTGTCGATACTGTGTGCCCGTGCTGACCCGCAGATTCAGACTTTCTCCGTCGATTCCTGCAAAACCCGCTCGTAATAGGCTTCGTACAGTGGCAAAATCCGCGACAGCTCAAACTCCTGCGCCCGCGCCAGTGCAGCCGCCTTGAATGTAGGCAAATTCGCGTCGTCAAGTACATATAACGCGTTTTTAACCATATCGTCTACATCGCCCACCGGACTCAGGAAACCCGTAACACCCTGCACGTTAAGTTCGGGCAGACCACCAGCATTCGAGGAAATAACGGGCACTTCGCAGGCCATCGCTTCGAGAGCGGCCAACCCGAAACTTTCATTCTCCGACGGCATCAGAAACAGATCGGCTACCGACAATACTTCCTCGACCGCGTCGAGTTTTCCCAGAAACCGCACCTGATCGTAGATGCCCAGTTCGCGTACCAGCCGCTCGATACGCGCCCGCTCCGGGCCATCGCCAACCAGCAGCAGCTTGGCGGGTATTTCTTTCTGAACGTGGTGAAAAACCATTACGGCATCATCGATCCGCTTGACGCGCCGGAAGTTGGACGTATGTACGATCAGCTTCTCGCCGTTGGGGCAGATCGCCAGCTTGAAATGCTCCTTCTTCTGCCGCTTGAACCGCTCCAGATCCACAAAGTTGGGAATGACCTCGATCTCGCGATGGACCTTGAAATGCGCGTACGTATCCTGCCGCAAATTTTCCGATACCGACGTCACGCCGTCTGATTCGTTGATACTGAACGTAACGACCGGCTCGTAGGACGCATCCTTACCAACGAGGGTAATATCAGTGCCGTGCAGTGTGGTTACGACCGGCACAATGCGGCCCTGCGACCGGAGTATCATCTTGGCCATGTAAGCAGCCGATGCGTGCGGAATGGCGTAGTGAACGTGCAGCAGATCGACATCTTCGTTGAGCACGACATTAACCATTTCGCTGGTCAGTGCCGACTCATACGGCGCATACTGAAACAGCGGGTAGGTCGGTATATTTACTTCATGGTAGAAGACGTTTTCGCTGAAAAAATCCAGTCGGGGGGTTGCTGATAGGTGATAAAGTGGATTTGGTGGCCGTTTTTGGCGAGCGCTTTTCCCAGCTCGGTAGCGACCACACCACTGCCCCGAAGGTCGGGTAGCACACAATACCTATTTTCATGGACAAACGGGTAACTAAGTAAACAGCGACTGACGCTTTCGGTACCGGCGCTGATCGGTTGCTACGCTAACAACAAACGGCGGGCAAAAGAATCCCGAACAATCGCGGGCAGCCCACAAACAGCCACGTTTGCCCACACAATAAAATGCTATTGGTGGGCTTGTCGCGTACTCCCTGCAACAGCGCTTTCTGGCGTCAATTCGTTAATTTTGCCAAAAGCCTGTTCATCACAATGGTTGCGCGTCAGCCCATCTCGTTTCCTGCCTTCGTTGTCGGTTTTCTGCGGCTCGTCCGGGTGCAGAACCTATCGATCGTGGTTCTGACGCAGTTTCTGGCGCGTATTTTTCTGGTTGGCCCCCGCGAGGACTGGCGGCAGCTCCTCCTCGACCCGACTATCTGGCTGCTCTCCTCCTCAACGGTGTGCATTGCCGCTGCGGGCTACATCATCAACGATTATTTCGACGTCAAGATTGACCTGGTCAACAAGCCCGACCGCGTCGTGATCGGGCGGTATCTGCGTCGGCGGGTGGCGATGGGCACTCATCAGCTACTCAACCTGATCGGGTGCCTGATCGGCCTGTATCTGAGCAAGTGGGTCTTTCTGCTCGATGTGTTCTGCGTGGCGCTGCTGTGGCTGTATTCGGCAAAATTCAAGCGGCAGCCCATTATCGGCAACATAGCCGTATCGCTCCTGACGGCCCTGTCGCTGATCGTACTGGCGGTTTATTATCAGCAAAACGCACACATGCTGCTGATCTACGCGGTCTTTTCGTTCGGCATTTCGCTGATTCGGGAGATCATCAAGGATATGCAGGATATCCGGGGCGACGCGCGTTTCGGCTGCCGGACGCTGCCCATCGTGTGGGGCCTCCGCCGAACCAAATACCTGCTTTACGTGCTGGTTGCATCGCTTATCCTGACGATGTTTCTCATCACTGATTCGCTGGCCAACCTGCACCTCAACCTGATTTTCCTGATTTTACTCGTCCCCATCGGCTGGCTGCTTTACCAGCTCGTCCGGGCCGACACCCGCCGGGATTTTGGGTATCTGAGCAACCTCTGCAAGCTCATTATGCTAATGGGGGTTATGAGCATGGCCTGGGCGTAAAGCCCGTTCGCTCAACAGGTTGCGGAGAGTTTATCAGAATTCCATAGTTTTGGTAAGGTTATCTATTCGCACCTTACCACTATGAAATTTCTCACCATCAGTTTGCTCGTCGTTCTTTCGTCGGTTACGTGCCGCGCTCAGTCATGCCTGGGGTTTACGTTTAAAACCGGTACGACCTATGAACTGGCTACCTTCAGCGGCAAAGACAAACCAACGGGCCGTATCAACTACCACATCGACAATGTGAAGGCGCAGGGCGGCAGTACAACACTGGATATTACCGCCACCTTCTCCGACGAAGCCGGCAAGCAACGATCGCCCTACACGATCCATTACACCTGTACGGGCAACGAGCTGATCGCCGATATGTCGGGGATGATACAGGGAATGTCGGGGCTGGGGTCGAGAGACATGGAGATGAAGCTGAAAGCCAATCGGCTGGCTTATCCCGGCAAACTGAGCGTTGGCAATAAGCTTTCCGATGGACAGATGGAAGCGGAAATGCTCAGCGGTGGCAACACGATGATGACGATGAATATGACCATGACCAACCGGCAGGTCGACAGTCAGGAATCCATCACAACCCCGGCCGGGACGTTCAACGCATACAAAATCACAGCCGATGTGTCGCTCGACAACCGGGCGATAGGAATCCCCATCCGGTCGAGCCTGAAAACGGTTAGCTACCGGACCAATGATCTGCTGTTCGACGTGAAGTCGGAGACGTATAACAAGAACGGCAAGCTGATGGGGTACACCCTGCTGAACAAAATCAACTGATTGGCCCGGCGGGTTGGCCGAGTATTTTCAGAGGCTTCGCAACTTTGTTGCAAAAAAGCGAGTTAACTTGCTACGACTTTGCCCGGCGCGTTGCTCGTTGGCTGTTTAGCTTATGAAGTTCGATTTCCTGACCCGTAAAGCTGATTATGTAGGCATCACCGGCTCGGTGCTATGCCTGATTCATTGCATTGCGACGCCCGTACTGCTGATGAGTTCGCGGCTGCTGCAAACCAACGATCAGCTACGGATCGGGTACCTGAGTCTGGACTATGTTTTCATCGCTGTCAACATAGCGGCTGTCTACTTCGCCACCCGCCATTACGCATCGGCAGCCGTTCGCCGGGCATTGTGGGGCTTTCTGAGCCTATTTACGGCCTCGGTTCTGCTGGAAGACGTCAACGAAATTTTTGAATACATCAGCTATGTGGCATCGGCCGGGCTTATGCTGACGCACCTCGTCAATATTCGCCAACACCGATTGCAGCACGCGCATTGAATATAGGTTGCCTTTGCCTCTACCCTCACGGCAGCGGCCCTCACCCCAACCCCTCTCCCAAAACGGGAGAGGGGCTTTTTTTGCCACTTGGCCACAGCCTACACCCGCTTCTTCAACACATCCTTTACGCTTGTCCACTGGATATCCGGGTATCGGCTGTTATCGAGTGGGTCGTTCAGGACGCTGAACATGCTTTGCATGTACTGGCCTTGCTGCCAGCGTGGGTATAGCTGGTTTTCGCCGTCGGGGTCAGCCGCCCGTCCGCGCCGGTTATAGGCCGCCAGATCGGCCAGTCTACCCATGTTGGTCAGGGTAAAGGTGTGGCCCGTTACCTCACTTGCGGCTTTTGCCAGCTCGGCGGGACTGATCTGAAAACTGGCGATGCGCAGAATCCGGGGTGTACCGACGTCGAGCGCAGCATCGGCGGTAAACGCAGCGACGTCGTCCATGGTTGTGAAGTCGGCTTTTTGGTGCTCATCGTCCCAGTAGCCCGCCTGTTTTTTCGAAAAGTCCAGCAACGGCATATCGCGGCTGAGTAGATCAGCGAACGCACCGTTCATGACCGACGTAGCCCTGATCGACGTTGAGTCGATATACTCCATAAATTCCCGGCGCAGGTCGAAGTTGCGGTTTTCGCCACCGGGCAGCTGCGTGAAATCGGTCGAGAAGTCGGACGGGATAAACCGGGGAACGCCTGCTGCAATTGCCGCATCGAGCAGTCTCGACTGCGTATTGACGATCACATCGTGCAGCCCCTGCAACGCCGAGACAACGCAGTCGACGTTATTACACGCCACTGTCAGCTGACCGGAATCGGTCATGTCGACGGAAACGATTTCAGCCCCCTTGTCTTTCAGTTTATCCAGCTTAGGTTGGTCGGTACCCGCCCGGACCAGCGCCCGAACGGTGGCTCCGCGCTCAAGCAGTGCGTGTACAATGCGCCCTCCGAAGTTTCCCGTGGCACCTGCTACCAGAATGGTCATGTCGACGACAATTTACGTGTCTCCCTGTAACGGCCTGTACGGACTTTAGTTAGCCGCGAACGCCCGATTGCTCAGGAACGTATTGTCGGTCAGCGTTTTAAGGAACGCGATGAGCTGCGTCTGTTGCGTGGCAGTCAGGGCGATACCCAGCTTGCCGTTCTGTTTCAACAGCGGGTCGAGGGTGGGGCTATCCGTTACGCCCCCGTTAGCGTAGTGCTTCATAACCTGCTCCAGCGTCAGGAAACGGCCGTCGTGCATGTAGGGAAACGTACGTTCGATGTTGCGCAGACTGGGCACCCGAAACTTCAGCCGGTCGCTTTCCTGCAACGTAATCGTGTACCGCCCCTGATCGTTGATTGAGTTGGCAGGCAGGCCATTGTTTCGGTAGCTGCGGTCGGTAAACAGGTCGGTCGCGTGGCAACCCGCGCAGTTCTGCTGGAACAGGTTCAGCCCCGCCAGTTCGTCGGCTGTCAGGTCGCCACCGGCTTCCTTCCGAACGTATTTGTCGTAGCGCGAATCAGCCGAAACCAGCGTCAGCACAAACTGCGAAATGGCTTTCAGAAACCGGGCCGTCGTGACGGTGTCAGAACCGAAAGCAGCTTTGAACATGGGCGGGTATTTGGCGCTCGTCTGCACCCGCTTCAGGGCATCCGCAAACGGCAGGTCCATCTCGTCGTGCCGGGCGATAGGAGCCATCGGCAGTTCGTCGAGACTGGTGACGCTGCCATCCCAGAAAAACTCGCGATACCACGCCATATTCTGCAAGCTCGGCACGTTGCGCGTCCCGATCCGGTCTTTTACGCCATGGCTCAAGGCATGGTCGGAATGGGCGAATCCGGCAAATTGCTGGTGGCAGAATCCGCAATTAACGGTGGTATCGCCCGACAGATGATTGTCGTAAAACAACGCTTTACCCAGCGCAATCCCCTCAGCCGTTTGTGGATTGCTGTTCAGGTTGTAGAGCGCAGCCGGAAAATTGGCTGGTTGCCGAAACGGGACGGGCGTTGTCTGGTAAGTAACGCCTGTAGTGGGTGGATTCGGCGATGGCTCGGGCGTAGGGTCGCTGCCGGGTTTGGTCTGACAGGCAATCGCCAGCCCAAACAGCGCCACACTCACCACTAAACCAATCTGCCGAAGATGTTTCATTTTGTTGGGGGTTCAAGGTTTGTGGTTTAAAGTTTAACGTTGCCGGAACATTAAACATTAAACCACAAACCTTAAACCCATTTACTTACTGCCCGCCGTTACGCGCTTGTAGCTGAACATGCCGGCGTAGTTGTTCGCAATGCTTCCCGATAGGGGCGTAAACATCACTGACGAATTTTGCGCGATGCTCAGCTTCGTTGCCCCGTTGAAAATTTGCAGGGCATCGGTCCGGAAATCAATAATCGGCGTCATGCTGCTACCGATCACCAGCTGATCCGACCCGAACGGCAAGGCCACCGACCGCAGGTTGTTAATCGTTTTCTTGCCGTCGTAGCCCCCACCAAAGCCGCCGATATGATACTGAAACAGGTGGTTCTGCGCGGCCGGTGCTACCGACGAGGTACCTTCCAGTTTCATGAATATATAACCCGAGTTCCAGTCCCAATACATTGGGTCATGGTCGGTTGTACCCGGATCGAGGACGCCCGTGCGCAGGCTGATATCGGCCAAGCTCCGCACACTGTCGACGCCAATCAGAAAGCCGATGCCGGTATACGTCCCGACCGGAATGCCCGTCAGCGCCAGTGTTTGCGAGGCCGGGCGTTCTTCCTCGACCAAGAAATAGTTTTTGTCCTGCGGCACCGTGTAATCCGTTCCGTCGGACCGACGCAGCCGAATGTTACTGACGAAGTAATTGAACTTGCTGACGTTGAACGATTCGCCCGCTGCATTCTGGTAGGTGCTGGTGTTAAGTACGAGATTATCCGGCCCGACGACATTGTCGAAACGGAGTTGCAGTGTACCCGTCTGCGTCGCGGCCACGTCGTTTTGGTGGCACGACAAAAAGCCCCAGATGAACAGGGCGGCTACCAGCATCGGAATCAGCAGCGAACGAAGCATATCCTTTCGGTTTTCAGTTTACGGTAGCCGGTTTACGGTGTTGATCGTATGGGTATTGCTTTCCACCGAAACCTGTAAACCGAGTACCGGCTTTATCCCAGCCGATTCCGTATGTAGAGCAGCACCAGCGTTACGATGCCACCGCTTACGCCCATCAAAAACAGCCAGACAACGGCGTTGGCCGCATCGAAGGGTTTCTGAAGGAATTCGTGAATCAGCCCAGCCAATGCCCCCACGAACGCTGCGATCATGCCATAAAAAATGAACTGAATAATCGGCGGTACTCGACGGCGCATAAGAGCAATGGCTTAAGGGTGTAACGACAAAACGACGCGTTCTATTTCGTTAAAAAATGCTAAACAGACTGGCCGGATGCTCCGTATCGTCAGCAGTTTATTTCACGTACTGGCTGGCGTCGGCAATGCTTTTTTTCATGCGCATCTGTACCGCGTCGATGCTTTTCTTCTGGCTGTTCAGATACTCCAGCGCCTTTGCCTGATCGAGCTTTCCGAGCGTGTCGCCGTTGTACTGATTCATCCAGTTCATCATGGCATCGTCGGCAGTTGTCAGGCTATCGACCAGTACTTTCCCGGTTGCAGCCCCGGCCGCTTTGGCGTTCACCTGCTTCTTCAACTTAGCAATGTCGCCCATCAGATTCATGCTGCTGTCGTGCTGCGCCATCACCTGTTCTTCCAGCTGCTTCACCGGGTCGGCGGTGGTGGCGGTTTCTTCGGTTTTCGCGTCTTCTTTCTTCGATCCGCAGGCGAAACTAACGGCGACAAGCAGGCTCAGGCTGAACAGGGTATTCCGTGTCAATTTCATTGATTTTGTGGTTTTAGTGATGGCGTAAAGTGTAGCCTGGACGTCCACGTCCGGGTGGGCGCGACAGCGACCAACATAGCTGCCGCCTAGCGTAGCTGCCCTGACGGGCACCCGGACGTAGACCGGTCCGCCGATGCGGTCCAGGCTACACAGTCGCGCCAAGCTGCGCAAAGATAGGGGGTCGGTGGGTTCGGGCTGAACAAACCAATGCCATTCGCGATATTTACAGAGACAACCTGCTTCACCAATGGCCCACGATCATCACCACGACCATGCCGGTCACAGCCACGGCCCCGTAACCCTGACCAACGTAAACCGCGCTCTGATTATCGGAGCGGTACTCAACACGCTGTACGTCGTCATCGAGTTCAGCATGGGCGTGTACTATAACTCCGTGGCGCTCATGGCCGATGCAGGCCACAACTTGAGCGACGTGGCCGGGTTGCTGCTGTCGCTGCTGGCGTTTCGGCTGGCGAAAGTGCGTAACACCCCCACGTTTACGTATGGGTACCGCAAAAGCACGGTGCTGGCGTCGCTGACCAATGCGGTAGTACTACTCGTTACGGTCGGGGCCATTCTGTGGGAAAGTGTACAACGGTTTCGGGAGCCGGAGCCGGTAGCGGGCGGGCCGGTAGCCTGGGTCGCCGGGGTGGGTATTCTGGTCAATACAGTTTCAGCGCTGCTCTTTTTTCAGAACAAAGACCACGATCTGAACGTGAAAGGAGCTTACCTGCACCTTGCCGCCGACGCGCTGGTGTCGCTGGGCGTGGTTATCGCGGGGGTTGTCATCAGCTACACCGGCTGGACGTGGATTGATCCCATCATCGGGCTGGTCGTCGGGGTGGTCATTCTGGCGTCGACCTGGCAACTGCTTGCTGACAGTGTGCGGCTCTCGCTCGATGGCGTGCCGAGCGGTATCGACCTGACCGGCGTTATGGCCGACATCCGGGCGGTGCCGGGCGTAACCGACGTTCACCATGTTCATGTCTGGGCCATGAGCACGACCGAGAATGCCCTGACCGCGCACCTCGTTCTCGACCCCAGCCTCTCCCCTGCCGACGAACAGACCCTGAAAGCCGACGTTCGCCACAGGCTCGAACACCGCAACGTCGGCCACGCAACACTGGAAACCGAGCCAGCTTCGATTGCCTGCGGCACAACCGATTGCGAGCCAGCTCCAGCTCATTCACACAAACATTGACTTTATAGTCTGTGACAGCAGGAATGTTGTCACAGCCGCATAATTTCCTTCGGTCTGTCTACCCCCCAGCCCCCTGAAGGGGGAGTATTCCGCGAATGAGCCGCTCCCCCTTCAGGGGGCTGGGGGTAGACAGACTAGCATTTAACAGCACATCCGTGTTAGCCTGCGGCTGCGACAGCAGGAATGCTGTCACAGCCGCGTAGGGCTGGTCTTTCCACAAACAAAACGTATACACATACTGTCATAGACTAACACATCCGCTGCCGGGCGACAGACTGGTTGCTGTCCATTTACGCAGGCGCGCCGGATCAATAAGCTACCGCCTGTTTGAAAGCAGGCTGGCCACGCAGCGAACGACCACGAATAGTTAGCGTGAGGTGCAATTTTCAATAACAGATTACTGTTGGATTATAGCGACAGATTACCGTTGCTGAACGACAACTGACTAATGGAAGCGACTACCCTTGTCCCCGCCGAAAAACAGCGTTACCAGAAACACCTGAACCTGCCCGAACTTGGCACCGCTGGCCAGCTGCGGCTGAAAAATGCCCGCGTACTGGTCGTAGGAGCCGGTGGGCTGGGGTGTCCGGTATTGCTCTACCTGACGGCGGCTGGCGTTGGCACAATCGGCGTAATCGACCCCGACGTGGTGGACCTGAGCAACCTGCAACGGCAGGTGCTCTACACGACCGACGAGGTGGGCAAGCCGAAAGTAAAAACGGCCGTCTCGCACCTGAACCGGCTCAACCCCGACCTGACGTTCGACACCTACACGTCAGCCCTCGATACCGGCAACGCCCGGACGGTTATTCAGGAATACGACATCGTGGTCGACTGTACCGATAATTTTAAGGTGCGGTATCTGGTCAATGACGTGTGTGTGTCGCTGGGCAAGCCGTTTGTGTACGGAGCAATTCACCGTTTTGAGGGGCAGGTTGCCATTCTGAACGCCGACCTCGGCAATGGACAGCGGGGGCCTACCTATCGCTGTCTGTTTCCCGAATACCCCAACGACCTCGAAATCCCGAACTGCAACGACACCGGTGTACTGGGTGTGCTGCCGGGCGTCATCGGCACCTATCAGGCCAACGAAGTCATCAAGCTGATTACAGGCATCGGTCAGCCGCTGACACAGCAATTGCTGATGATCGATCTGCTGAGTATGAATCAGCAAAAAATCCGGACCAGGCGCCGGGCCGACGCAGAAGAACTGGCCCGGCAGGGGCTGGCTACCGGCAACCGAACCCCCACTACGGACGTTGGACCGCAGAAAATGTCGGTGCAGGAACTGGCCGACCGGCTCAGCAAAGGCGACGATATCTTCCTGCTCGACGTTCGCGAACGACCCGAATACGACCTGTGCCACCTCGACGGGGCCACACTGATTCCGGTGGGTATGATCCCCAACAATCGCAAACGCATCCCAACCGATCGGCCCGTCGTGGTTTATTGCCACCACGGTATGCGGTCGAGCAATGTGGTGCAGTACCTGTATGCGCAGGAAGGCTTAACGAACCTGTACAATCTCGACGGCGGTATCAACGCCTGGGCGCGGGATATCGAACCCGAGATGGCCGTATACTAGCCACAGGCACGAATTTAGCAGGCGGGATGTTGATTGACGAAGGTTAATCGGCATCCCGCCTGCCGTTTTATGAATTCCCTGTACCTTTGCCGCGTCGCTGACGGGTCAATCAACGATTTCTTTTCTGAATTATGTTTCTTACAATGCTGAAGTCCAAGCTTCACCGGGTGCGCGTCACGCAGGCGGAGCTTAATTATGTCGGTAGTATCACCATCGACGAAGACCTCATGGATGCTGCCGGACTGCTTGAAAATGAGCAGGTTCACATCGTCAACAACAACAACGGCGAACGGCTTATTACCTACGTCATCAAGGGCGAGCGCGGGTCGGGCATCATCTGCCTCAACGGTGCCGCTGCCCGGCGGGCGCAGGTTGGCGACATCATCATCATCATTGCGTATACGATGCTGAGCGACGAGGAAGCCCGCACCCACAAACCAACCGTCGTTTTTCCCGACGAAAACAATCGGCTGGTAAACGGCTAATCGCACCGGCTATCTGCTTCAACTAGCACCGATTCGTTTCCACCCGTTCTTCCTCCACGTATGAATATCAAGAACATCATTAAGTACGTCCTTTCGCTGAGCATTGCGGGCGGTCTGCTGTGGTTTACGTTCCAGCAAAGTCACATCGACGCGGCTGATCTATGGCGTAAAATCGAATCGGCCGATTACCGCTGGGTGCTGGTGTCGGCCGTGCTGACGATTGTGGCCCATTGGAGCCGGGCCGAACGCTGGCGTACGCTGCTGGAACCGGTTGTGCCCGTAGTGCCGTCATCGCTCGACGCAACGGCCAGCGTGCTGACGGGTTATCTGGCGAATCTGGCCCTGCCCCGCGCTGGTGAAGTTGCCCGCTGTGGCACGCTTTACCGCCTGACCGGCCGGACGGGTACGCCGGTGCCGGTAAACGTCAGCTTCGGGACGGTTGTGGCCGAACGCCTGTTCGACCTGCTGATGCTGGTGATCCTGCTGGCAATGACGTTTGTACTGGAGTTTGATCGGCTCAGCCAGTTTTTCACGGAATTTCTTGGCGGCAAACTCCCCAAAGGAACGAGCGGCACCGGCGTGCTGCTGCTGGCGGGTGTCGTGGTAGCCGGGCTGGGGCTGCTGGGCTGGTTTCTGTTTACCCGCTATCGTACGGCGCTGGGCCAACACCCGCTTTACCAGAAAGTAGCCGCTTTTCTGAACGGCCTGCTCGCCGGGCTGATGAGCGTGCGTAAACTCCGTCGGCCGGGGGCGTTTGTTTTCCATACGCTGCTCATCTGGACGATGTACTATCTGATGTCGTACACGCTGTTTTTCGCCCTACCAGCCACGGCCAATCTGGGTCCGCTGGCGGGTCTTACGATTCTGGTCGTCGGTACGCTGGGTATGGCGGCACCGACCCCCGGCGGTATCGGTTCGTTTCACCTGCTGGTTGGGCAGGTAGCCCTGCTCTACGGCCTGACCAGTCAGGACGGGCAGATTCTGGCGACGTTTATCCACGGCGTGTCGACCCTGATGATTATTCTGCTGGGCGTAGCCAGTATTTTGTACGTACTGACCCGCCAAAGCCGCAGCATGGCCCGCACCGACGATGTACTGACCGACCCCAATGCGATCCGGCTTCAGAAGTAGCCCCACCGTCGACTGATATGACTGAATCAAAGATTTTAACCCGTGAGCAGGCCGTTGCACAGGCCGATGCCTGGCGTGCCGACGGTCAGGCCATTGTCTTCACCAACGGCTGTTTCGACATTGTCCATCTCGGCCACATCGACTATCTCGAAAAAGCCCGGAACCTAGGTCAGCGCATGATTCTGGGTCTGAACACCGACGCATCTGTGAGCCGGATCAAAGGGCCGCTGCGCCCGGTTGTGAACGAGTACGCCCGCGCCCGGCTGATGGCCGCGCTGGAATTTGTCGACGCCGTTACCTTGTTTGATGAACCGACTCCGCTGGAATTGATCGAAGCCGTCCGGCCCGATATTCTGGTGAAGGGCAACGACTATTCAATCAGTACGATTGTTGGAGCCGATTTTGTACTGGGCAACGGTGGCCGCGTCGAAACGGTTGCACTGGTTCCGGGCTACTCCACGACCTCGCTGATTGCCCGGATCAAAGAAAGTTTCTAGGCCTGACGGCTAAACAGTTAGTATTGCCGATCGTTAGTTTTATACGAGTGCCGCTATCTGGGACGTTTTTAATCTAGCTTTATGCTCGACTAAACGCCCAATTTAGTAGCTTTACTGACCTCATCTGCGGAGTTACCCCTAATTCTCGACTTCGCAATCGGGCTACAAAAAACAACACGACTACTGATCTATGCTGCTGCTTATCAACATCCGTTTAGTTCAGCTTACGCTGCTCTTTCTGTTACTGGCCATCCCCATCTCCGGCCGCTCGTCGGTCGACCGTACCGGTGATCGGATTCTGGGTCGGTGGCTTTTTCCAACGAAAGGCTCCAGCGTAGATGTGTTTCGGATCGGTGACCGCTACTTCGCCCGTGTTGCGGAAGTCGATCACGCCGGGCAGAAAAACTACGGCCTGGCGAAAGACAAGATCATCATTACCAACCTTGCGTTCGACGGCGAGAACTGGTCGAATGGTGAAATGATTCACCCCAAGACAGGCACGCATCTGGACGTCGAACTGACGATGGAAAACCCGCAGGCGCTGACGGTGACTATCTACAAAGGCATCAAATTTCTCCACAAGCGGTTTGTAATGACCCGGGTGGGGTAACGGTTTACAGTTCTCAGTTTACGGTTTACGGTAAAGCCCCCCGCTCATTCGAGCGGGGGCTTTTTCTTGGGGCGAACGGTACCGGCGCATGATAAATGGTGACTGTCTTGGGACACTTTTGCGGTTTCTCTTGTTTTAGTAGGGAAGGCGACGCATGTTCGCACTATTAAAAACGGATTAAACACCTATGATTTCACCCTGGCTTTTAATGATCGTAATCTTCGGCCTCAGCGCGTTTGTCAGCTGGCGTTTGAAGAGTAAGTTCAACGAATATTCGCAGATTGGCCTTAGCAACGGCTTGAGTGGAGCAGAGATTGCTCAGCAGATGCTGAACGAAAACGGCATCTACGACGTGCGGGTTGTGTCGACGGAGGGTATGCTGACCGACAACTATAACCCACAGGAAAAGACCGTTAACCTGAGCAACGACGTTTATTACGGGCGGAGCGTAGCAGCGGCAGCCGTAGCGGCTCACGAATGCGGCCACGCGGTGCAGCACCAGCAGGCGTATGCCCCGTTGAAACTGCGGTCGGCGTTGGTACCGGCCCTGACGATTTCATCGCAGTATATGCAGTGGATTATTCTGGCGGGTATTTTCCTGCTAAACACAACGCCTATCCCGCTGATTATTGGCGTCAGTCTGTTTGCGCTGACGACCCTGTTCAGTTTCGTAACGTTGCCCGTTGAGTTCGACGCAAGCCGCCGGGCACTGGCCTGGATTCAGACCCGCAACGTGGTCAATCAGCGTGAATACGGTATGGCGAAAGATGCCCTGTGGTGGGCCGCGATGACTTACGTCGTTGCCGCACTAGGCTCGCTTGCCACGCTGCTCTACTACGCCAGCCTGCTATCGGGCGGTCGTCGTAGCGACTAATCGAACTTGTGACACACAAAAACGCCACCGGCTTTGCAGTCGGTGGCGTTTCGTTTTTGGAGTACTGCGGTCAGGCAGCGAGCCAGATCTTAGCATGTTCCATCACTACATAACCCGACTTAACCATTTCCTCCGACGGTGCCGACCGATCGATCAGCGAACCAGCCACGGCGACAGCAACGGCGATAACCAGCGCAGGCCAGAACCCGGCGATGGTAAAGCTGTCCATAAACTTGTCGATCAGTTTGAGCATCAGGGCCGTTACCACCAACCTGACCAGTCCGCTCAGCAGGAAAAAGGTAACGAGATCAAGGGGTACGCGAATGATCCAGCCAACAAAGTAATTGAGTACCGCCAGCAGAAAAGCGATCAACAGTGCCGTACCGAAGTTTTTGACATCGATCTGGGGCATCAGGTAGGCCAACCCGAAAATGACGGCTGCATCCAGCAGCAAATGGAGAATAAAGTTCATGGCAATGGGGGATTGGTTTTCAGGACAACTGTTTCCCTAAACGGATGGTTTACCCAGTAAATCAATCCTGACGCCCTATGTACCGGCTCCTCATTCTTCTTGTCACTACCCTTTCGGCCTGCGGACAGGGCTCGTCGCAGCAGCAGCCCGCCCAGACAACGCGCGCAGACACGGTCTATCAGTATCAGGATGCGAGCCGCGACGGAACAGGCAAGTTCTACAAGGGACGGGAGATTGCGCAGGTAATGGGGCACCTCGGCGCGTCGTGGCTCGAACGGCCGGAGCGCGAACAGGAAGAACGCACTGACCTGTTGTTGAAAGCCCTGCAACTCAAACCAACCGACGTAGTGGCCGACATTGGTGCTGGCACCGGATTTTTCTCGTTTCTGATGGCCCCGAAAGTATCGCAGGGCCGTGTGCTAGCCGTCGATATCCAGCCGGAAATGATTGAGTACCTGAACGAAGGACGAGCGAAACGCAAGGCTACCAACGTACAGCCGATTCTGGGAACAGAAAGTAACCCTAAACTGCCGTCCAACAGCATTGATCTGGCCATTATGATCGATGCCTACCACGAGTTTTCGTATCCCCGTGAGATGATGCAGCACCTTGCCGATGCGCTGAAGCCGGGCGGACGAATTGTGTTGGTGGAGTACCGGGCCGAGGACCCCGCCGTACCGATCAAACCCCTGCACAAACTGAGTATCGCGCAGGCATCAAACGAACTGAAAGCGGTAGGACTACGGCTACTAAAAACCGACGAGCGACTACCACAGCAGCATATTCTATTTTTCGGGAAGTAGAGTGATATAAAGCTGATTACTAAGCACCAGAGTAAAATAATTCAACACAGAGTCACAGAGAACGCCGAGATAAATCAGTGGTAATACAACCAGTTATCAGTTAGTTGAAACTCTGAGATCTCCGTGGCTCTGTGTTAAATCAACTTTGATTTATTGACATCATATTGATCTGCGTTCCACTAGTAACCTACGCAGAAACGGCTTCTGATTGTGCCAGCTTGCTGTGGCGGAAGCCGTAGGAGAAGTAGATAACCAGACCGATTACGAGCCAGATTACAAAAATCAGCCAGTTGCTGGCACCGAGTTCGGTCATTAGGTACAGGTTGGTCAGGATGCCGATCACGGGCAACAGCGAGAAATTGCGCTGATAGCCCATCACCGCCAGTACCGCCCACACGAGCCAGAACACACCCAGCAGTGGTTTTGCTTCCAGCGTTTCGAGCAGATGATGGCTATTGAGCAGTGATTCGGTCAGCACGACGAGCAGAACCAGCCCAATGATGTACTTGCCGTTGACATACGGAACCTTGAATTTCGACTGGGTCGATAGCCCTTTCGCGTCGAGAAACAGGATACCAGCACAGACCAGGATAAAAGCGAAGAACGTACCCACGCTGGTCAGGTCAACGAAGAACTTCAAATCCATAAACATCGACGGCACGGCGACCAGAATCCCGGTGATGATGGTAGCAAACGACGGTGTTTTGAATTTGGGGTGAATCGTGGCGAAACGCTTCCAGAGCAGGCCGTCGCGGCTCATGGTCATCCAGATGCGCGGCTGCCCCAGTTGATACACCAGCAGCGCACTCGTAATGGCGACGACGGCACTGACCGAGATAACTCCCGCTACGAAGTCGAGCTGTACCTTCTGAAATACATACGCCAGCGGATCGCTGACACCAAGTTCCTTATAATTGACCATCCCCGTTAGTACCAGCGTAATCAGCACGTATAGAATTGTACAGATACCAAGGCAGTACAGCATGGCGCGGGGCAGGTCGCGCTGCGGGTTCTTGCACTCTTCGGCCGTAGTCGAGATGGAGTCGAAGCCGATAAACGCGAAAAACACCGACGCTACTCCACTCAGTACCCCCGAAATGCCATTTGGTGCAAAAGGCGACCAGTTGGCGGGTTTGACGTAGAACGCGCCAACGGCAATCACCAGTCCGATCACGGCCAGTTTCAGAATAACCAGAATATTACTGGCGGTTCTGGACTCTTTGATACCGATGTATACCAGTGCCGTAATCAGCACCGTCACGGCCCCGGCGGGCAGGTTGGCAATCAGTTTCAGCCCACCAATCGATGGGGCTGCGGCAAAGGCATCGGCCAGCACACGCGTATTGTCGGGTAACGTCGACACGGCTTTCCCGGCTTGTGTGGTTTGCTGCACCAGGTCGTAAGCACGCGATGCCGACCCGTAGTCGATGGCTAAATATTTGGGAAACAGGATGCCGAAACCCGCCAGCATCGACGTAAAATATTCCGACCATGAAATCGCGACGACCATGTTACTGACGGCGTATTCGAGAATCAGCGCCCAGCCGATCACCCAGGCGAAGATTTCGCCGAAGGCTACATACGCGTATGTGTACGCACTACCGCTGACAGGTACTGTGCTGGCGAACTGCGCGTAACTCAGGGCCGTAAATACGCAGGCGATCGCCGTGAACACAAACAGCAGCGACACCGCCGGACCACCGTTGTAACTGGCCAGACCGATGGTGCTGAAGATACCGGCTCCGATGATGGCGGCAATACCGAACGAGGTCAGGTCACGAACGCCGAGCGTCTTGACCATCGTACCTGCTTCCCCTTTCTCGGCGTCTGTCAGGATCTGGGAAACAGTTTTTTTTCTGAAAAGAGACATGTTGATGAGCGGCAAAAACCGGCCTGTTTCGCGTTAAACCACTAAAAGTAAAGATACTTTCCGTTTTTTGTGCGTTAGTATCCCAAAAGCACATCGTATGTCGATCCGGGTTCTGGACCTGAGCAAAGTATATTCCCAGTCGGGCAGTCAGCCGCAGCGGGCCGTCGATGCGATTTCGTTTTCGGCGCAGCCCGGCGAAATCGTTGGCTTTCTGGGGCCCAATGGCGCGGGCAAATCCACGACGATGAAGATCGCGACCGGCTATCTTCCCCCCACCACTGGCACAGTCGAGGTCAACGGCTTCGACGTCCGAACGCAGTCGATGGACGTGCGCCGGAGTGTCGGGTATCTGCCGGAACACAACCCGCTTTACCTCGACCTGTACGTAAAAGAGTACCTGCGGTTTGCTGGTTCGCTACACGGCCTGTCGGGTGGTGAACTGAGCCGCCGAATCGTCGATATTATCGAGCGGGTCGGGCTCGGGCGTGAGCAGCATAAACGCATCGGCCAGTTGTCGAAAGGGTACCGGCAACGGGTTGGGCTGGCGCAGGCCATGTTACACAACCCGCCCGTACTGATTCTGGACGAACCAACGACCGGCCTCGACCCCAATCAGCTGACCGAAATCAGGCAGGTAATCCGCGACGCCGGGCGCGACAAAACGGTGCTGTTTTCGACGCATATCATGCAGGAAGTCGAAGCCCTGTGCGACCGGGTTATCATCATCAACCGGGGGCAGATTGTAGCCGACAGTCCGCTAAGTCAGTTGCGTGCGTCGGCCGGAGGTGGTCTGGCCGAATCGACCATCGTAGTCGCGGAATTTGAACGGGAACTACCCAATCCCGATGTGTTGACGTTGCCGGGCGTAACGGCGGTCGAATCGCTGGGCAATGGGTTGTACCGCCTGACCGCTTCGGCAAACACCGATCTGCGATCGGCGGTGTTTCGGCTGGCCGCCGATCAGAACCTGACGCTGGTAGGGCTTCGTCAGCAGGAAACTTCGCTGGAAGGTATTTTCAAGTCGCTCACGCAGTAAGTGTAGGTAGCGGGTCTATGTAGCCTGGACGTCCACGTCCGGATGGGCGCGATGACGACCAACAAAGCTGCCGCCTTGCGTAGTTGCCCTGACGGGCACCCGGACGTGGACGTCTAGGCTACACACCGCCAGGCTACACACGGAAAAGCCCGAAACATCAGTGGAGTTTCGGGCTTTTGAACCGTAAACAGAAAACTGCATACCGAAAACTTACTTCACTGTCGCCATCAGCGGGTACTGATCGAAGATCGAGCGGACGATCCCTTTGAAGTAGTTATTCTTGAAATTCTGATTGCGCATCATCTTCGACGCATATCCTTTCCAGATCACTTGGTACGATTCGGCGTCGATCAGCGAAATCATCAGCGTGCCTTCGTCAAGGTTGTAGTCGATCCGCTTGTACGTCGCATCGTCGTCTTCCCGAACTACCCAGTCTTTGATAACCGGTTGTTGATACCCCCGAAACCGCAGATCGGACCGGAAGATGTTGTACGAGATCAGCAGATTCGGGCTCCGGTTACTGACCCGGTAGCCACGCGCTTCCATCTGGTGACGAATGGCATCCTGAATATCGGAACAGAGCAGCGTTGAATCGACAAACTCACACTCCAGAAAATTGAACGACTCGTAGTTTTTGAAGTGCCCCTCATAACTGTAATCGTGTTCGACAAACAACCGGCTGGGCGAACAACTCGCCATTGTCAATACGGCCAGGGTAAAGAGGACTCCAATGCAGGTCTTCATGCTAAGTGCTGTAAAAGTTTCAATCAATCTTTACTTGGATTACGCGTACTAAAAACAACTCCTGACTTAAGTCAAATTTACTTGTAATTGTTTGGCAAACAACCGAATGCCTCCTTTTTTCTAGTATACGTCTGACCCCAGCCCGAAAAGCCTCTTTCCTTTCGAGTAAACGGTCCTGAACGGTCCGTCTACACAGCTTCTTCCCCGTTGTAAAACGCCAGCGCCCGGCGCATCTCGACAGCGGTAACCGGCACGTCGTACGCGCAGTGACCGGGGCCGTCGGGCAGGGCCATCCGAACCTGACTGTTCCGGTTTTTTTTGTCCTGCAACGTCAGATTCAGAATCGGCTCGATATCGGCGGGCGCAATCCGTACCCGACCATATACGGCGAATAGATATTCTTCGATTTGGCTGAGCAGCGATTCGTCAATTAACTGCTTTTTCCAGGCGATATACGCTTCCGCTATCATACCAACGGCGATGGCTTCGCCGTGCAGCAGCCGCTGACTGGTCTTACCGGGTTTGGTCAGGAAATACGTTTCGACCGCATGGCCCAGCGTATGGCCGAAGTTGAGCGTTTTGCGTACACTTTGTTCGCGCGGGTCTTCCAGAACGATTTTTTCCTTCACCGCTACGGAATGCCGAATAAGCGCGGGCCAGTCCTGCTCGTCTAGATCCCGCACCCGGATGGTGTTCCACATGGCGGCATCGGCGATCAGGCAGTGCTTGATGACTTCGGCAAAACCAGAGCGCAGTTCGCGTTCGGGCAGGGTTTTCAGGAAAGCCGCATCAATCAGCACGGCGTCGGGCAATTGAAAAATGCCGATATGGTTTTTGAAGCCCTGAAAATCGATACCGAGTTTGCCGCCTACACTGGCATCAACCTGCGACAGCAGCGTGGTTGGGAGCTGTACAAAGGCAATTCCCCGCTTGTAAGTGGCTGCGCAGAACCCGCCCATATCACCGATAACTCCCCCACCCAGATTTAGCACCAGCGCATGCCGGTCGACATTGGCACGGGTCAGGGTGTGCCAGATCTGTTCGCAGGTAGCCAGATTTTTTTGCTCCTCCCCGGCTTTGATCCGAATTACGGTGTGCTTCGGCAGCAGCGGTTTTACCAGCGGATAGCAGTGCCGGTATGTATGATTGTCGGCGATGAGCGTAATGGCTGAATAATCAGCAGATTCCAGAAAAGCAGGCAGGCTTTCTGCTAGTGGCGCAATAGATACTTGAGACATGCTGTAAAAGTAAGCTGGTAATCCGGCGATTGACAGACAGGTACGCTATTTAATCACCGTCCAGTCGCTCAAAATACTGCTTATCCAGCTACGAGTTAACCGATTCCGATTATGGCTTAGAATTTGCTCGCTCATACTTACCAGTAACTAACGTACAGTAACTTTTTGAAATAGCACCTGTCTGTATACCAGACTAAATCAGATAGTTACAACAATACCCACCTTCGTAACGATCGTAACGTGAATACACTTTACAAGCACCTTATTACTACTTCATTGAGCCGGTACCAATGTGTACACCACTGGCTGATACGAACAGCAGGAGCACTTGTTTTCTTGCTACTAAGCCTGTTCGTAACTACACAGTCATTCGCGCAGAATGAGCTGGAGCTCTCGTCGGGCAGTTTTACCACAAACCCGAACGGCCCGAATCCAAACACAACGATTACGGCGGCAACCACAGTAACGCAGGCCCTGACGCTGCTTCAGAATACGTCTGGTACAACATTCAGATCGTACACAACGCCCATAACGGTTTCGGTTTCGCTTTCCGACCAAGTCTATCTGGCTATCACGGGGGGGGAGGTACGACTACATCGACGGGCGCGGGATTAAGTTTCGGTACTTCTCAGGGATCGGCATCAAAGGCAGCAGTCCCTACAACGGTCTATAGTTTAATGTCAGCCGTTGGTGGTGGTACAAACGCCCAATTCACGTCTAATCCAAATGGACCGGCCGGAACGGGTATCGATGTAGCCACTAACTACAGCTTCACTCTATTTACAGCCGCTGAAGCGCTGCCAGCGACCAGCGTCTCAGCACGAAATGATTTCGGCACGATGACTGTCACATTCAGCCAGCCAGTTACCAACCCGGTACTGGACTTTGTTGGTCTTGGTGGCACGTATGGAACCGAAGGATTTTCTACCGAATTTACGTTAACGTCAGTTGGTGGCCCGGCCAGCGTTGCGCTCAGCAAGTTATCTGGTTCTAGCGAACTTGTTGTTTCCGGCAATCAGATTAATAATCAGGGCTCGGGGGGAACACTAGCCGCAGCGTGTGGTACAGGAGGAGCCTGCGGTAGTGTGTTGGTTACAGGTACTAATATTACCTCACTTACATTTAGAGTTTACCTGCGCGGGGATGGTAAAGGAACTGCCTACACAGGCACAGGCGTATACACTGGCGACCGCTGGCTACTGGGCGTGTCGCTCCAGTCGCCGTTTTCATTGTCGGGCACGGTATTCGATGACGCCAACGGCTTAACGAACAATACCATTGATGGAACGCCAATCAATACAACGGCTGGTTCCACACCCAGCACGCCCCTGTATGCTTACTTGACCGATGCCAGCAGTGCTACAGCAACGATTCTGGCCAGCACAATTGTCAGCAACTCCGGGACGTACAGTTTCAGCGCAGCCAACGCCAATCCCAGAGTTATCCTCAGCACTACTCCACCGGGTAGCCTGACACTAGCTCCGGCAGCTTCCTTACCAGCAAACTGGACCACTATTGCCGAAGGTACCGCTACAGGGGGCGATGGTACGCCCGACGGAACAACGTCGCTAACACTAACCACGGCCAGCCCAACAGCCAATAATGTCAATTTTGCCATTGATCAAATCCCCAGCGGCTCCAACTATACAGCAGCTAATCAGCTTAATCCGGGCGGCACAAACACAGTAAACGTACCAACGGCTGCTTTTACAGGAACTGATCCTGAAGATGGCACTTATGCACAGGGTTTGTCTGGACGCCGGGTGGGCTTAGGTCCTGCGACTAACGGTACGCTTTACTACAATGGTACAGCCGTTACCAGTAGTATAATCATCAGTAGCTTTAACCCATCGCTGGTTACACTGGATCCGGCCGATGGAGTTGTTACGGCGACGTTTCCATACACGGTGTATGATAACGCGCTGGTTCCGAGCGCTACATCGAACACGATTAGCATGCCATTTTCTATTGGCATTTCAGGTACGGTCTTCGATGATGCCAACGGACTCACCGATAACCTCATCAACGGCACAGCCACCAACGCAGGTGGTCTTTTTGCGATTCTTACCAATGCCGCGTCAACATCAGTACTAGCAAACGCCGTTGTTAGCACCAATGGTACGTATAGTTTTACAGGGCTCGCAGCGAATACTTACTCCATTCGTTTAAGTACCACATCTGCCGTTGTAGGATCGACCCCGCCCGCCGTTAGCCTGCCCGCCAACTGGACAGCTACCGGGGAGGGCACCGCAGCCGCTGGCGACGGTACGCCCAACGGGGTCACCTCGGTCACGCTGACGACAACCAGCATTACAAACGCTAATTTCGGTCTCGACCAGTTACCCACGCCTACTTCTTCGGCGCTAGCCGCGCAGGCCAACCCCGGCGGTACCAATGGGGTGAGTATCTCCCCCGCCAGCTTCACCGGCACCGATCCTGACGGCACTGTAGCCAGCATCCGCTATACCGCCTTCCCCACCAATACCACCAGCCTAACCATCGGCGCTACAGTATACACGTCAGCCAACTTCCCGGCGGGCGGTGTCACCGTCGCCACCGGAACCACGATCGCCATTGACCCGGTTGACGGCGCCGTGACAGCGGTGATCCCTTTCCGGGTCATCGACAATGCCGGCCAGGAAAGCACCACCACCGGTACCGTCTCGGTACCATTCACTACGCTCACTCTGTCGGGTACTGTCTTTGATGACGCCAACGGCCTGACCGACAACACCATCAACGGCACGGGTACCAACGCGGGCGGGCTCTTCGCTATCCTGACCGATGCCGCCACAGGCAACGTGATCGCCAACACCCCCGTAGCCAGCACCGGTGCTTACAGCTTCTCGGCCCTCAACGGGGGCAGCTACAGCGTGCGGCTCAGCACCACCTCGGCCACCATCGGTACCACCGCCCCGGCCCCCGCGGCCCCGGCCAACTGGGTATTCACCGGCGAGGGCACCGCAGCCGCCGGTGATGGCACGCCTAATGGTGTCACTTCGGTCACGCTAACCACGGCCAACCTCAGTGGCGTCAACTTTGGTCTCGACCAGTTGCCCACCCCCACCTCGGCCACCCTGGTCTCGCAGGCCAACCCCGGCGGCACCAACGGGGTGAGTATCCCCCCCGCCAGCTTCACCGGCACCGACCCCGATGGCACCGTAGCCAGCATCCGCTATACCGCCTTCCCCACCAATACCACCAGCCTCACCATTGGCACTACGGCCTACACCTCGGCCAACTTTCCGGCCGGGGGCGTCACGGCGGTGACGGGCACGACGGTACGTCTTGACCCGGTTGACGGCGCCGTGACAGCGGTGATCCCTTTCCGGGTCATCGACAATGCCGGCCAGGAGGGCACCACCACCGGATCGGTGAGCGTGCCTTTCACTACGCTCACCCTATCAGGTACCGTCTTCGATGACGCCAACGGCCTGACCGACAACACCATCAATGGCACGGGTACCAACGCGGGGGGCTCTTCGCCATCCTGACCGACGCGGCCAGCGGTACGGTCATCGCCAACACCCCCGTAGCCAGCACCGGTGCCTATAGCTTCTTGGCCCTCAACGGGGGCAGCTACAGCGTGCGGCTCAGCACCACCTCGGCTACCATCGGTACCACCGCCCCGGCCCCCGCGGCCCCGGCCAACTGGGTATTTACCGGCGAGGGCACCGCTGCCGCCGGTGACGGCACGCCCAATGGTATCACTTCGGTCACCTTGACAACGGCCAACCTCAGTGGTGTCAACTTCGGTCTCGACCAGTTGCCCACCCCCACCTCGGCCACCCTGGTCTCGCAGGCCAACCCCGGCGGCACCAACGGGGTGAGTATCCCCCCCGCCAGCTTCACCGGCACCGACCCCGATGGCACCGTAGCCAGCATCCGCTACACCGCCTTCCCATCGAACGTTACCTCCATGACCATCGGCACAACCCTGTACACCGCCCTCACTTTCCCCGCTGGCGGAGTGACAGCAGCAACGGGTACGGCCGTGACCATTGATCCCACCGATGGCAACGTGACGGCGGTGATCCCCTTCCGGGTCATCGACAATGCCGGCCAGGAGAGTACGACCACGGGTACGCTCAGCGTGCCCTTCACCGGACTGAGCGTATCAGGCACCGTCTTCGACGACGGCAACGGGCTAACTGACAACCTCATCAACGGCACGGGCACCAACGCAGGGGGGCTGTTTGTCAACCTGGTTGATGCGACGGGCAACGTAGCGGCCGTGCAGGCCCTACCCGCCACGGGCGTCTACAGCTTCAGCAATGTGGCCACGGGCGTCTACAGCGTGCGGCTCAGCACGACGACGGTCGCGGTGGGCAGTGCCGCCCCGGCTGTCAGTGTGCCCACAGGCTGGACGTTTACGGGCGAGGGCACCGCCACCGCCGGCGACGGCACACCCAACGGCAGCACGCAGGTCACACTAACCACGGCCAGTGTCGCCGGAGTCAACTTCGGCCTCGATCAGCTGCCCGTACCTACGAGCCTGACCATAAGCGCCCGAGCCAATACCACTGGTACGACAACCGGCTACACTGTTCCTCCATCCAGTTTTACTGGTACGGACGCCGACGGCACCATTTCGGCGGTTCGTTACACGGCCTTTCCTTCTAACACCACCAGCCTTACGATCGGGGCAACGGTATATACCAGTGCCAACTTCCCGACTGGGGGCGTTACCGCGACCACAGGTACAACGGTTCTTCTCGATCCCGTCGACGGAAATGTAACGGCCAACATTCCCTTCCGGCTCATCGACAACGCCGGTCAGGAAGGCACCACCACCGGCAATGTGGGCGTACCCTTCCTGGTGACAACCGATCTCTGTAACTCGCAGATACTGTTTTTCAACGAAGACTTCGGAGCAGGCGTAGGTTTCGGTCCACCACTCTCCACCACGACCGTACCCGGCTATACGTATACCAGCACCGACCCGATCAACGATGGCTCCTATGGCATTGTAAACAACCCCGACCAAGGCGACGATTTTGCTACGCAGAACGTATGGCTTCACGGCCCCGACCATACAGGTAACCCTAACGGAAGGATGCTGTTAATCAACGGCTCTAACCCTAACCAGATTGCTTACACTCAGCCCGTTTCCGGCCTGACAGTGGGGCGACAGTATTCGCTACGAACGTATATTACGAACATTTTCAATCAGGCAGTACTTGGTACGGGCGAGATAAAACCAAATCTCATCCTTCAGGTACGAGACGGTGCCAATAACATTCTGACGTCTGTTTCTACCGGGGATATTGCCGCTACCAGTACCCTGACATGGTTACCCTACTCACTAAGTTTTACGGCTTCGACAAGCTCGATCAAATTCGAGCTGATCAGCAACGCGAATGCGGGAAATGGTAATGACTTCGCGCTGGACGACATCCAGTTCTTCGAGGTCATCCAGCCCGTACTCAGTACCACCGCCGTCACCTCGACCTGTCCAGCTACCAGTGCCGACATCAGCGGTATCACAGCCACCAATCGTCCTACGTCGACTACACTGACCTGGCATTCGAGTGCTACGGCTACCGCAGCCAACCGCATCAGTGACGTAACGGCCCTGCGGTCGGGCACCTACTACGCGTCCTTCACCGACGGCACGTGTTTTTCCAAAACATCGCCCTTTGTAGTACTAATTGTTCCCTGCGCTAATCCTGATGCGGGTATTACGATCAGTGCAGGGGTAAGTGGCACCGTCGTCGCCAACGTAGCGGCCAACGACTTTGTTAATGGTCAGCCGGCTACACTGGGCACGGGTGGTAACGCCACCGTCGCCCAGGTGGGCACCTACCCAACGGGCGTGACACTTAATACCACCACCGGTAGCCTATCGGTAACGGCCGGTACCGCACCGGGCTCCTACACGGTCGCCTACCAACTCTGCGACAAGTTGACACCCGTTAACTGTGCGACCGCCGTCGCCACTTTCAGCGTAGCTCCGCTGCTATCGGGTACCGTCTTCAGCGACCCTAACGGCCTTACTGACAATGCTATCAACGGCACGGGCACCAACGCAGGGGGCTTATTCGTAATCCTGACCGATGCGACCAGCGGCACTGTGGTAGCCAACGCAGCCGTATCAAGCGCTGGTGCGTATAGTTTCACCGGTCTTACTGCCCGGACGTATCAAATACAGCTAAGCACTAGTACTGCTACGGTAGGTAGTGCTGCTCCAGCAGTTTCGGTACCAGCAGGCTATACCGTTACGGGCGAAGGCATCGCCACCGCAGGTGATGGCACACCAAATGGCATCACAAACGTAACGGTGACGGCTACGGCCAGCGTAACGGGGGTCAACTTTGGCATCGAGCAGCTGCCCGTGTCGACCAGTAGTACACTAACAGCGCAGGCGAATCCCGGCGGCACCAATGGCGTCACCATCGCCCCCAGCAGCTTCACCGGCACCGACCCCGACGGCACCGTTGCCGCCATCCGCTACACGGCCTTCCCCACCAATGTCGATAGCTTTACGATTGGCGGCACGGTTTACACCAGCGCCAACTTCCCGACCGGGGGAGTAACCGCCGTGACCGGCACGACGGTACGTCTTGACCCCAAAGATGGGGCGGTTACAGCGGTGATCCCCTTCCGGGTCATCGATAACGCAGGGGTAGAAAGTGCCAATACGGCTAGTGTCAGTGTACCCTTCACCTACGTACTCACGGCATCACCGGACGCCGGTACGGCCAGTGCAGGCACGGGTGGTACAGCCGTCCCTAACGTAGCGGCTAATGACCTCATCAACGGCCAGCCTGCTACGCTGGGCACCAACGGCAATGCTACGGTGGTCACAGTGGGCACTTACCCCACGGGCGTCACCCTGAATACGACGACCGGCTCAATCTCTGTAGCTCAGGGTACCACCCCGGGATCATACACAGTGGCCTACCAGCTCTGCGACAAACTCAGCACGCCCACCTGTACCACCACTACCGCCGTCATTACCGTTACGCCATCCGTTACGGCTACGCCTGACGCAGGTACCGTAAGCAGTGGTACCGGTGGTACAGCGGTGGCCAACGTAGCGGCCAACGACGTAGTCAACGGCCAGCCCGCTACACTAGGCAATGGTGGTAATGCGACCGTGGCTACGGTGGGCACTTACCCAGCGGGCATCACCCTAAATACCACTACCGGATCTATCTCGGTGGCACAAGGTACCGCCCCCGGCTCCTACACCGTCGCTTACCAGCTGTGCGATAAGCTGACGCCTACTACTTGCAGCACCGCTATCGTCAGCCTGACGGTCACAGCCGCTGTGGTAGCCAACCCCGATGCGGGCCTCACCATCAGCGCAGCTACCAGCGGCACCGTCGTCGCTAACGTAGCCGCCAACGACTTTGTCAACGGACAACCCACTACGCTGGGCACGGGTGGCAACGCGACCGTCGCCCAGGTAGGCACCTACCCCGCCGGCGTCACCCTCAACACCACCACCGGCTCGCTCTCCGTAGCCGCCGGTACCGCCCCCGGTTCCTACACGGTCACCTACCAGCTCTGCGATAAGCTCACCCCCGCCACCTGTAGCACCGCCATCGCCACCTTCACCGTTACCCCAACCCTCTCCGGTACGGTCTTCAACGACGCCAACGGTCTGACCGATAATCTGGTCAACGGCACAGGCACCAACGCAGGGGGCCTGTTCGCTATCCTCACCAACGCAGCCTCGACCTCCGTGCTGGCCAGTGTACCGGTCAACAGCAGTGGGGCCTACAGCTTCACCGGCCTGACGGCAGGCACCTACTCGGTCCGCCTGAGCACCACCTCCGCCGTGGTGGGCGCTGCCCCACCGGCAGCCTCGGTGCCCACGGGCTACACCTTCACCGGTGAGGGCACGGCCCCAGCCGGCGACGGTACGCCCGACGGCAGCACCCAGGTCACCCTGACCAACACCGCCAGTCTGACGGGGGTCAACTTCGGCCTTGACCAGTTGCCGACCCCTACCACCGCTACGCTGGCTTCGCAGGCCAACCCCGGCGGCATCAACGGGGTCAGCATCCCCCCCGCCAGCTTCACCGGCACCGATCCCGACGGCACCGTTGCCAGCATCCGCTACACCGCCTTCCCGTCGAACGTTACCTCGATGACCATCGGCACAACCTTGTACACCGCCCTCACTTTCCCCGCTGGTGGAGTGACAGCAGCAACGGGCACGGCCGTGATCATTGACCCCACCGATGGCAACGTGACGGCGGTGATCCCCTTCCGGGTCATCGACAATGCCGGCCAGGAGAGTACGACCACGGGCACGCTCAGCGTGCCCTTCACCGGACTGAGCGTATCAGGCACCGTCTTCGATGATGGCAACGGCCTGACCGACAACCTCATCAACGGCACGGGCACCAACGCAGGGGGGTTGTTTGTCAACCTGGTCGACGCGACGGGCAACGTAGCGGCCGTGCAGGCCCTGCCCGCCACGGGCGTCTACAGCTTCAGCAATGTGGCCACGGGCGTCTACAGCGTGCGGCTCAGCACGACGACGGTCGCAGTGGGCAGTGCCGCCCCGGCTGTCAGTGTGCCTACGGGCTGGACGTTTACCGGCGAGGGCACGGCAGCGGCTGGCGATGGCACGCCCAACGGCAGCACCCAGGTCACTCTGACCACGGCCAGTGTCTCGGGCGTCAACTTCGGCCTTGATCAGTTACCTGTTTCTAGCTCCAGCACCCTGACAGCCCAGGCTAACCCCGGCGGCACCACTGGCGTCGTTGTACCGCCCGCCAGCTTCACCGGCACCGACCCCGACGGCACTGTGGTTAGTATCCGCTACACGGCCTTCCCCACCAACACCACTAGTCTCACCATTGGCTCGACGGTCTACACATCGGCCAACTTCCCCGCCGGGGGCGTTACCGTCGCCACCGGAACAGCGGTTGCCATCGACCCCATCGATGGGGCGGTGACGGCCGTGATCCCGTTCCGGGCCATCGACAATGCCGGGGTGGAAAGCACCACCACCGGATCGGTGAGCGTGCCTTTCACTACGCTCACCCTGTCGGGCACCGTCTTCGACGACGGTAACGGACTAACCGACAACACCATCAACGGTACGGGCACTAATGCCGGGGGGCTCTTCGCCATCCTGACCGATGCGGCCAGCGGTACGGTCATCGCTGTCACCAGCGTAGCCAGCACCGGCACCTATAGCTTTGCAGCTCTCAACGGGGGCAGCTACAGCGTGCGGCTCAGCACTACCTCAGCCACCGTGGGCGCCACCGCCCCGGCCCCTTCGGCCCCGGCCAACTGGGTATTTACCGGCGAGGGCACGGCAGCGGCTGGCGACGGTACGCCCAACGGTGTCACCTCGGTCACGCTGACCACGGCCAACGTCAGCGGAGTTAACTTCGGTCTCGACCAGTTACCAACGGCAACCTCGTCGACACTGGCTTCGCAGGCCAATCCCGGTGGCACCAACGGCGTCACCATCGCTCCCAGCAGTTTCACCGGTACTGATCCTGACGGCACTATCGCCAGCATCCGCTACACCGCTTTCCCCACCAATACCACCAGTCTGACCATTGGTACTGTGACCTATACCTCGGCCAACTTCCCGGCGGGGGGCGTAACAGCGGTGACCGGCACGACGGTACGTCTTGACCCGGTTGACGGCGCAGTAACAGCGGTGATTCCCTTCCGGGTCATCGACAATGCGGGCGTCGAGAGTAGCACCGCCACCACGGCTTCGGTAAGCGTACCGTTCACATACGTACTCACGGCATCCCCTGACGCAGGCACCGTCAGCAGTGGCACCGGTGGTACGGCAGTAGCTAACGTAGCCGCTAATGACCTCATTAACGGCCAGCCTGCTACGCTGGGTACCAACGGCAATGCTACGGTGGCCAGTGTGGGCACTTACCCAGCAGGCATCACCCTGAGTACGACGACTGGCTCAATCTCTGTAGCTCAGGGTACCGCCCCGGGTTCGTATACATTGGTCTACCAGCTGTGTGATAAACTCAGTACGCCCACCTGTACTACCACTACCGCGGTCATCACTGTCACCCCTTCGGTCACCGCTTCGCCCGATGCAGGCACGGTCAGCAGTGGCACGGGCGGCACGGCAGTGGCTAACATAGCGGCTAACGATGTAGTCAACGGGCAACCTGCTATGCTGGGTAATGGCGGCAACGCGACCGTCGCTCAGGTGGGTACCTACCCACCGGGTGTGACGCTCAACCCCGCTACCGGCTCCCTCTCGGTGGCTCAGGGTACGGCACCCGGTTCGTACACGGTCGCTTACCAGCTCTGCGACAAGCTCAGCACGCCCACCTGTACCACGACCACTGCCGTTATCACTGTCACCCCTTCGGTCACCGCTTCGCCTGACGCAGGCACCGTCAGCAGCGGCACCGGTGGTACAGCAGTGGCCAACGTAGCGGCTAACGACGTGGTTAACGGGCAGCCCGCCACGCTGGGTAACGGTGGTAATGCGACGATAGCGCAAGTGGGTACTTATCCCACTGGCGTGACGCTCAACACCACCACGGGCAGCCTGAGCGTAGCCGCTGGCACCGCCCCGGGCAGCTATACCGTCGCCTACCAGCTCTGCGATAAGCTTACTCCGGCGACCTGTACTACCAGCGTAGTCAGCTTCACCGTCACGCCGTCTATCGGAGGTACTGTGTTCAGCGACCCGAACGGTCTGACAGACAACACCATCAACGGTACGGGTACCAATGCCGGTGGTCTGTTCGTCGCGCTGGTCAATGGCAACAACACGGTTGTCGCGTCAGTGAGCGTATCGCCAACGGGTACTTATCGCTTCGACAACGTAGCCCCCGGCACGTATGATGTACGGCTGAGCACAACCTCCGCCGTAGTCGGTGCCGCGCCACCCGCAGCGTCGGTGCCTACGGGCTACACCTTCACCGGCGAAGGCACTGCACCGGCCGGTGATGGTACACCCAACGGTATTACGTCGATAACGGTGACAGCAACGGCAACACCGATCGCCAACTTCGGTATCGAGCAACTGCCAACACCGACGTCGACAACTCTGGTAGCACGGGCAAACCCCGGCGGCACAAACGCGATAACGGTACCGCCGTCTAGTTTGACAGGAACGGATCCCGATGGCACGGTAGCTTCCATCCATTACGTTAGCTTCCCGACCTACACAACGACGCTGTACATCGGCAACACCGCTTACACAGCGGCTACCTTCCCGGTAGGAGGTATCATAGCGGCCAGCAATCTACCCGTCCATCTTGACCCGGCCAACGACGCAAACGGCGTGGGTACATCGGTCATTTCGTTCCGGGTTCTTGATAATGCAGGCATCGAAAGCACTACGACGGCAACCGCTACGATACCATTTACCTGCGTAGCGACATTCTGCCCGCCAGTTACCGGTAAAAAGATCAGTAGCCGGTAAGGTCGACCGCATTGACCAAACGACAACGCCCCAACTGGATTCCAGTCGGGGCGTTGCTTGTTTAAGGAGTTGATGGCGTAAACCGGCTGCTGCAATCAGGAGACCAGCTTCAGTCCATCGGCGAATGCCTGCATCTGCGGCATAGTACCCAGGCTAACCCGGCACCAGTACTGACCGTCAAATTTCCACTGCCGAATGCTGACGCCCTGCTCCATCATACGCGCTACGAAGTCTTCGCCTTTCATCCGAATGGGGAACATAACAAAATTGGCCCCCGACGGTAGCGGTTCATAACTGTGCTGTTTTAGTACACCGTACAGGTAATCTTTCGACTCCTGGGTTTTACCCAGCGAATACTTGATAAAGTCTTTGTCCTGCAAACTGGCCATGGCCGCCCGTAGCGTGGTCATGCTCAGTCCGCTGCCGCCCGTGGAGAATTTACTGATCTGCTCCACCAGTTCAGGTTTGGCGATCAGGTACCCTGTCCGGAGTCCGGCGAAGCCGTGTACTTTCGAGAACGTCCGGGTGATAATAACGTTAGCCCCTTTCTTCACCAGATCGACCATCGAATAGGCCTTCGGGTCGGGGGTGTAGTCGATGTAGGCTTCGTCGACCAGAATCGGTGTTTTTGCACCGACCGATTCGCAGAACGCCCGCAGCTTCGCCGGATCGACCGTAATGGCCGTAGGGTTGTTGGGGTTGCACAGGTATACCATGCCGGTCTGACTGCCAACCCGCTCATTCAGTTTGTTCAGGTTGATGTCGTATCCATCGGCAGCGACGAGCGGCACCCGGTCCATCGTGATACCGTGCTTGACGGCCGCGCGGGGTAGCTGATCGAACGTCGGATCGGGCGCAACGATGGTCCGACCGGCATTGGGCCGGTACGCTGCCCAGAGGGAAGACGCCGTTAGCAGTTCGCCAGACCCGGCTCCCAGCAGCACGCACTCTTCCGGAACACCTTCAGCGTCGGCCACCATTTTCTTAAACTGTTTGGCGTACTCCATCGCGTACAGGTATCCGTCGGGGGCGGCTTCGGTAATCACTTTCAGGGCTTTTGGCGACGGCCCGTACGGGTTTTCGTTGGCCGACAGCCGGGCCTTGAGTGCACCTTTCTTACCGGGTTCCAGCCACAGAGCCGGGTCGCCCTCGGGTTCACAGAAAGCGGCCGGGGCAGCTGCCAGGCTCAGGCCGGATAACAAACTGGTGCGGAGCCAGTCGCGACGATTGAATGACATACCGGGAGACTAAGTTTAGAAACGTTTTTGGTTGATTCTCTGCAATCTACATTGTATTTACCGGGCCAGAAACTACCAGACAGGCAAATAAGACCCATTTCGTTAATTTATTATTTTATTCCCATAAATACTTCTTTTATTCAATTTAGCAGAATATTATTTTACACATACAGATTTATATTCCATCATCTATCAAACCAGATTTTCCACTAGAAGCGTAGTGTTCACGCCCGGCCCCACCGGATCAGCTCAGCCGTCGACCGAAAAAGCAGGGTATCGTTGCTGCACGTCATATGTACTAATTACACTTGTTTCTTTTCCGGAATACTTACACTTTTGATCCTGTTTTTAATTAATTCCTAATCTAATCCTTCATCTATGAGCCGAATTATACGCAGTCTTTTTCTGCTGCTGATTGTGCTGATGGGCCATCATATACGGGCGCAGAACGGCGCCATTACCGGCCGGGTAACGTTGCGGGACGACAATTCGCCGATTCCGGGCGCGAGCGTCGTCGTGCTGGGCACATCGCGCGGTACGACGACCAACGCCAACGGTACATTCCAGATTCAGGCCGATCGGGGGCAGGTGCTGCGCGTCAGCTTTATCGGCACCACCACGCAGGATGTAGCGGTTGGCAACGCGACCGCCATCAACATCAGTCTGGTGCCGGAAACCAACGCGCTCAACGAAGTCGTCGTGACGGCGCTCGGTATCAAACGCGAAAAGCGACAGTTGGGCTACGCCGTCACGGAAGTCGGTGGGCAGGACCTCGCCCAGACCCAGCGCGACAACTTTCTGAACGCCCTCCAGGGCCGGGTTGCGGGTGTGCAGGTCGCCACAACGAGCGGGTTGCCGGGTTCATCGTCGCAGGTCATTATACGGGGTATTAACTCGCTCAGCGGCAACAATCAGCCCCTGTTTGTGATCGACGGTATGCCCATCAGCAACCGCACCGCCGAAAGCAGCAGCTTCGTAGCGTCGAAAACGTCGAGTGCGTCGTTTGAAAACCGGACCGTCGATTTCAGCAACCGGGCGCAGGATATCAACCCCAATGACATTGAAAGCATTACGGTGCTGAAAGGACCCGAAGCGGCTGCGCTTTACGGTGTCGAAGCGGCCAACGGCGCGGTGGTCATCACGACCAAGAAAGGGCGCAACGGCAAAGGCACGATCTCGTACACGAATAGTTTTACGTGGCAGAGCATCAACCGGAGCCGCCTGCCGCAGGTGCAGCAGGTGTACGGGCAGGGCGTCAACGGCGTTCCGCAGGACAACACGTTCAGCTATTTCGGCCCCGCCTACGCCGAAGGAACCCGGCTCTACGACAACGTCAACAGTTTCCTGCAAACGGGTATGGGTCAGCGGCATAACCTGTCGTTCGACGGTGGTACCGACAAATACACCTTCCGGCTGTCGGGCGGCTATACCAGTTCGCAGGGCGTTATTCCAACCACGCGCTACGACCGACTGAACCTGACCCTCGCCGGCACGGCCAAAATCAACGATAAACTGAGCGCGGAAGCGACGCTGCAATACATCAACACCGCCAACACGAAAGTATCGAAAGGCTCGAACAGCTTTTTGCTCGGGATGCTGCAATGGCCGCAGGTCGATAACATGAGCAACTACCTCAACGCTGACGGGTCGCGCCGGTTCATCACGGGCAGTGCCGAAATCGAAAACCCGTACTTCGACGTCAACAGAAACGAGTTGCGCGACCGGGGCGACCGCGCCATCACGAACATTGGCCTGAGTTACGCAGCGACCGACTGGCTGACGTTCAGCGGGCGCGTCGGACTGGATGTGTATTCGACCCAGTACCTGATTAAGTACCACCCCGAATCGAACCGGTCGGGCGGTACCATCGGCGGCTCGCTCGATCAGTCGACCGACAATAACCGCACGCTGACGGTGCAGTATTTTGCCACGGCAAAGAAGCAGTTCAACAAACTGAGTACGTCGTTTCGGGTTGGGCAGGCCATCTACGATTATCGCTACAACGCGCTGTCGACGCGGGGCGAAAAATTCCTCGACCCTAACTTTACCAGCATCAACAACACCGATCCGCTGACCCAGAAATCGCTGTCGGTGTTGCAGCAGCGACGGCTGTTCGGCGTCTTCGGCGACCTTACGCTGGGCTACAACGACCTGCTGTTTGTGACCGTTACGGGCCGCAATGACTGGAGCAGCACCTTCCCCGCCGAAAGTCGGTCGTTCTTCTACCCTTCGATATCGACCAGCTTCGTCTTCACCGAGCTAGTGCCGCAGGGACGCTTCCGCAACGCGCTCAGCTACGGCAAACTCCGCATTTCGGCAGCTCAGGTAGGCAAGGAAGCCCCCGTCTATGCCACCTCGCAGGCCTACGAAAACCAGACCACAACGGGGGGCGGATTCAGCTACGGCTTCACAGCTCCCAATCCGTTTCTGGTGCCCGAAAAAGTCAATTCGTTTGAAACGGGCGTCGAGCTGAAATTCTTCAACGGGCGGCTCGGCCTCGACGCGGCTTACTACCGCACCAAAAGCACGAACCAGATTATCCAGAACCTGCGGATCAGCTACGGTACGGGCTTTGTCCTGAAAACGATCAACACGGGCGATCTCTGGAACGATGGTATCGAGCTGTCGCTCAACGCCGAACCGGTACGGACGGGATTGTTTAGCTGGAACACAACGGTCAATTTCACCAAAACCAACAGCCGCCTGCTGAGCCTGCCCAACGGCCTGTCGGAATACTACAACTCCGATACGTGGGTGTACCGCAACGTCCGCAACGGGGCCCGTGTAGACAATCCGCTGACAACACTGACTGGCGACACCTACGTGCGCAACAGTAGCGGCACGATCCTGATTAACCCACAAACCGGCCTGCCCTACGTTGAAACGTCGTGGAAAGTGGTGGGTAATCGCAACCCGGATTTCCAGATGGGCTTCCTGAACTCGTTTACGATTAAGAACAATCTGACGCTGAGTTTCCTGCTCGACATTCGCAAGGGTGGCGACGTGTACAACGCGACGGAATCGTTTCTGTACCGGCAGGGCCTGAGCCGTAACTCCCTCGACCGGCAGACGCCCCGCGTGTTCGACGGTGTGCTGAAAGACGGGCTGGAAAACACGGCCACCCCGACTAAAAACACGATTCAGGTGGTGCCGTATTACAACAGCACTTACTACACCGGTGCGCTGGCCGACGAGAACTTTATCGAACACAATATCAGCTGGGTACGGCTTAAAGATGTGACGCTGCGCTACAACCTGCCCGCGTCGCTGCTCAACCGGTCGCGGGTGTTCAGGACAGCAAGCGTGTTTTTCACCGGTACCGACCTGTTTCTGCTGACCAACTATTCGGGGGGCGACCCCGGTGTCAACGCCAGCAACGCCGTAACGGGTGGTTCGGGCGGTTACGGCATCGACTTCGGCAACCTGCCCCTCCCCCGCACCCTGAATGTGGGGCTGAATGTTAGTTTATAGTTTTTAGTCTAACGTTTAAGGTTCAATGTTTAAGGTTATATAACTCTGATTGTCAACAACTTTAAACATTGAACCTTAGACCTTGAACGCTTCGAAGCATGAACCGAAACTTCATACGTCTCTTCCTGCTAAGTGGGCTGATACTGGCCCTGAGCAGCTGCGACAACTACCTCGACATTAACAAAAACCCCAACAACCCCGATCAGGTTGAAGCGGCTCTGCTGCTGGCCCCCATCGAAGTCAACTATGCGCTGGGCGTGCAGTTCGACGGCCGGGTCATTGGCCGATACGTGCAGAACTGGCAGTCGTACCTGGCCAACGACACCTGGGATTTGCACGGTTACGCAGCCGCGTCTGACGTGGGTGGCGAACTCTGGCGCAACGTGTATTTCAAAGCCGGTCGCAACCTGGTCAACCTGATCGACGATGCCCGCGCCAATCAGAAGTGGGATTACCTCGGCGTGGGGCTGGTGATGAAAGCGTGGGGCTGGCAGATGCTGACCGACGTGCACGGTGAAATAATCCTGTCGGAAGCCTTCGATCAGGACCCGCAGAAGAACCAGTTCAACTACGACACGCAGGAAGCCGCATATGCCGAAGTGGTGCGTCTGCTTACCGAAGCGATTCCCTACCTCAACCGCACCGATGGCAGGGTATCGCAGGCGCAGCTGGCCCGTGGCGACATTATGTACGCGGGCGACCGGCTCAAGTGGAAGCGGTTTGCCTACGGCCTGCTGGCGATCAACGCGCATCATCTGTCGAAGAAAAGCAACTACGACCCCAACAAAGTCATCGCCTACGTCGACAGCGCCTTCACCAGCAACAGCGACAACGCGCTGATGCCCTTCAACGGAAACAGCACCGCCGACGCCAGCTTCTTCGGCCCCACGCGCCAGAACCTTCAGGTGTACGGGCAGGGCGACTTCATGCTGCGCCTGCTCGACGGGCGGGTGTTCAACGGCGTGAAAGACCCACGCCAGCCGCAGATGCTCGTTGCCAGTGGCGATGGTGTGTATCGGGGGCTGAACCCCGGCGCGGGGCAGTCAACGGCGGCAAGCATCCCGATGAATGTGCGGGTTCTGAGCCCGTGGGCAACCCAGCTGAACAGCATACCGCCAGCCGGTACGACGGGCAAGTACATCTTTACCGACAAAGGGCCGTTTCCGATGATGACTTATTCGCAGCTTCAGTTTATCAAGGCAGAAGCCGCGTTTATCAAAGGCGACAAGGCCACGGCCCTCACCGCCTACCGCAACGGCATCAGCGCGCATATGACCTACGCGGGCGTGTCGTCCGCCGATCAGGCTACGTATCTGGCCAATGCCACCATCGTACCAGCCGCCGGGTCGCTGACGCTCAGCCAGATCATGCTGCAAAAGTACATCGCGCAGTGGGGCTGGGGTTTTCTGGAGCAATGGGCCGACCTGCGCCGGTACAACTACAGCGCCGACGTGTTTTCCACGTTCCAGCTGCCGCAAACCTTCCCGACCGCCAATAACGGCAAACCGGTTCAGCGGCTGCGCCCCCGCTACAATTCGGAGTACGTCTGGAACGTCGACGCACTGGCCAGGATCAACGCCCTCGACCTCGATTATCACACCAAACCCGTCTGGTTCAGCCAGCCATAATTGGGTTTACGGTTTAAAGTCTACCGTTTAAGGTTGGCTGACGCGCGTAACCTTGAACGGTAGACTTTGAACTTTGAACCACAAACCTTGAACCCAATGCGCAACTACACATACGTACTCCTGCTGCTGGCAACCCTGATCGGGTGGTCATGCGAGCGCGAAACTTTATCGATTCCATCGACGCCGACCCCGGCCGGTGCGCGCATCAAGCTGGTCCATACCGCCCCCGAAGCCGCATCGATTGATTTGTATATCAACGATCAGAAAATCAGCGCGGGCCTGCCAACGGGTGCCAGCAGCATCAGTGCCGGCACCGGAACCCCCACGGCCATTACCTACGGCAGCACGTTTCCGGGTTCGGGCGTCAGCTACGCGGTTGTGCAGTCGGGGCAGGTACCGATTACCCTGAGCAGCCCGGCCGCCACCACGACGAGCAGCACCACCACCGTAGCGACTCAGACGCTGACGCTCAACGAGGGCAGCTACTATTCGCTGCTCGTGTTCGGTACGGGAACGCAGCCGCAGGTAAAGCTCATCCCGGATGATTTCAGCGCAGCCAATGACCCCAGCAAGTTCTACGTACGATTTATCAATCTGATCCCCAACGCCCCCGCTTACGACCTGGCGCTGTCGACCGGTACCGTGCTGGCGTCGAACATAGCGTATCAGGGTATCTCGTCGTTTGTGGGGGTCGACGTGAGTAACAACGCGTCGTTTGTATTCCGGCTGGCCGGTACGACCACCAACGTAACTACTGCCCAGACGTTTACCAGCAGCACCTCCGGTCGGGTAGTCACCATCGTCGCGCAGGGCATTTTCGGTCGCACCGGCACGGCCGTACCCCGGCTTTTTATCTACGTAAACCGATAAACAGCCTCCTCAACATTGGCCGTTTACACAAGTTGCCCTTATTCAGGTGGGGGCAACTTATTTTTTAGCTAAGTTTATCTCTCAACTAAATCAAGAAAGGCGTTAGCGCCTATATTGGCAACTAGTAACAGACGTATTGCACTTGCCCGACAGAAGCGTGACTTAGCCCTGCGTCATCTGTCTACAGGCAGGTAGCTGTTCGCTCAGGTCAACGCCGTTTCGCCCGTTTCCTTTCGTTGTTTCCTCAGGGCGACATAGCAGGGATCGGCTGATAACGGTAGCGCGTCAGACGATCTGCACCCAACGGTCGATACGGCTGGATCGAATTTTAGCCTGCATGATTGCTCGTAAGTGGTAGACGTTGTAGCCGCACCCGGCTGGCTGACAGCGGGGTGTGCTTTAACCCAAAGCAGATGAACACAGTATTGGTAACAGGTGCCAACGGCTTTCTGGGCGGCTACCTTTGCCGGGAACTACTTCGGCGGGGGCACGGCGTCCGGGCGTTTGTCAGGCCCGGCTCCGATCAGCGAATGCTGGCAGATCTACCCGTCGACATCTGGATAGGTGACCTGCTCGACGCCGACAACGTACGGGCGTCGGTGTACGGCTGCGACTACATCATTCACGCGGGGTCGGCAACGGCGGTCAATCCGGCCCGTAACCTGTCAGTACGGCTCGCCAATGTGCAGGGAACGGCTACCACGCTGGCGGCTGCTACGCGGGCGGGCATACAGCGCTATATCTACGTTGGGTCAGCGAATGTGCTTGAGTTTGGCGATCGGCACCACCCCGGCACCGAGCAGTCACCTTACCAGGACAGGTTCTACGGGCTCGATTACATGAGCAGTAAGCAAATGGCCACTGATCTGGTGCTTAAAGCCATGCAGAACGATGCCTTGCCTGCTCTGGTGGTACACCCTACGGTTACGCTCGGCCCGTATGATTACAAAAATACGGCCCACGCCCTGCTCACAGCCTTGTATCAGAAACGGATACCGGCTACGCCAACGGGAGGCCGTAACTACATCCATGTCGGCGACGTAGCCACCGCGACGGTCAATGCGCTGACGATGGGCGCCCTGCACGAGTCGTACATTCTGGGCAACGAAAATCTGAGCTATCAGCAGTTGTTCGACATGATGGCGCAGATCATGCAGGTCCGCGCCCCCAGTCGGCGGCTACCCCGGCAGCTGGCTTCACTCGTCGGGCTCTTCGGCGACTGGCGCAACGCCTTCTCCGACCAGCCCGGCGACTACAATTCGTCGTTGCTGGCGATGGCCAACGACAAACATTACTTTTCGTCAGAGAAAGCTATCCAAGCCCTTGCCCTCCCGCAAACGCCTGTCCGCACCGCCCTCACCGAAGCCTTCGACTGGTTTCGGGAAAATGGGTATTTAGGGTAAAAAAAGAGCGAAAGAATGAAAGAGCGAAAGAGTGGTTATGCCAGCGTCAGCCAATCACTCTTTCGCTCTTTATAGTTCTACCGTCGTGGCGCAGAGGAAATGGCCGAGGGGGCATTTGGCGCGGCCGTGGAGATTGCAGGGGCGGCACTCCAGCAGGTAAGGTGTCTGGGCGATACGCGACGTGTCGGCGAGGGGGCCGAAGCCAAATTCGGGCACGGTCGAGCAGAAGACGGCCGTCGTGGGTGCGTTCACAGCCGAGCACAGGTGAAGCGGGGCCGAATCGTTGACGTAGTTCATCTGCGCACCTTCCAGCAGTGCCGCCGACGCCAGCAGGCTTAGCTTCCCAGCCAGATTTACGACGGCGCGGCCCGGCACGAGTCGGATCAGTTCGTCGCAGATGGCCGCGTCGGAGGGTGCCCCCAACAGATAAACCGTCTGATCGTCGGGTAATTTCCCGATCACGTCGGCCCACTTGAACAACGGGTATTGCTTGGTAAACCAGACCGACGTTGGCGCGATACAGCAGTACGGGCCGGTCTGATAGGGTTGCACAGCCGCGTAATCAGCGGGCGACGGGTACAGACGGGGGCGGGTCCGGCGGGCGCGCCAGTTAGGCAGTTCGAGCGGTTCGAGCAGGGCAGCGTTCCGGTCGACTTCATGTATGCCGGGTTCGATGCGGTGATCGACGGCGTAGGTGAACCAGCGCGAAAACGGATTTTTCTTGAAACCGACCGTAACGCGGGCGTTCGATAAGGCCGTCAGCAGGCCCGTCGTGCCGAAGCGTTGCAAATTCAGGATAACATCGTACTGCCGGTCGCGAATCAGGCTGAGGAGTTTGCGCAGGCTACTATATTTACCGAAAGCCCCGCCCGCCCCTTTTTTGTCCCAGACCAGCACCTCATTCAGCAGCGGATGATTGGCCAGCAACCCTTCATTGCCCCGCCGAACCAGCATATCGATTTCAGCCTCGGGCATTCGTCGATGCAGTTCCTCCAGCAGGGCCGTTGCCAGAATAACATCGCCGATAAAGGCAGTTTGAATCAGTAGGAACCGGTGTGGATTTGTTACGGTTATCATCAGTACGCCACCGCGTCAGAAGACTACGAATGGAAGATTACGAAGTTATTACCCTGCCCAACGGGATTCGCATCGCGCACCGGCAGATACCTCATACACAAATTGCGCACTGCGGCATCATGCTCGATATCGGCAGCCGCGATGAACAGCCGCATCAGCAGGGACTGGCCCATTTTTGGGAGCATATGGCCTTCAAAGGTACGGAGAAACGAAAGTCATACCACATCATTACCCGTCTTGAAACGGTTGGCGGTGAGCTAAATGCATACACCACGAAGGAAAAAGTGTGCTTTCACGCGTCGGTATTGGGTGCTCACTTCGAAAAAGCCACCGAACTGCTGGCCGACATCACCTTCCACTCGGTCTTTCCTGAAAAGCAGATCGAGCGCGAACGCGGGGTGATTCTGGAAGAAATGGCGATGTATTACGACTCGCCGGAAGACGCTATTCAGGATGATTTCGACGAACTGGTTTTCCCGAACCACGCACTCGGCGGCAACATTCTGGGCACCACCGAAACGGTCGAGTCGTTTACCCGCGAAGACCTGCAACGGTTCATCGCCGAGAACTACGACACCAGCCGGATCGTGTTCGCGTCGGTGAGCAATATGCCGTTCAAGCAGGTGGTGAAGATCGTGGAGAAGTACCTGCGCGACGTACCCACGCAGCATACGAGCCGCAAACGGCAGCAGCCCACCAACTACGTACCGAAGCAGACGCGTATCGAACGGCCTATTACGCAGGCACAGTGCGCCATCGGCCGACCCGCCTACGGCCTCACCGACCCGCGCCGATTGCCGTTTTTCATGCTGGTCAACCTGCTTGGTGGCCCCGGCATGAACTCGCGGCTGAACCTGAACCTGCGCGAAAAGTACGGCCTCGTCTACTCCATCGACGCCAGCTACACGCCTTACCTCGACACGGGTTTTCTGGGTATTTACTTCGGCACCGACCCCAAGAAAGTCGACAAAGCGAACCGGCTGATTAGCCAGGAACTGCGTCGGCTTCGCGAGCAGCCGCTGACGACATTGCAACTGCATCAGACGAAGGAGCAACTGATCGGGCAACTGGCGATGGCCGAAGAAAGCAACAACAGTTTTATGCTGATGATGGCAAAAAGTCTGCTCGACATCGACCGGGTCGAAGCCCTCGCAGATATCAACGCCGACATCAACGCCATCACCGCCCCCCAACTCCAGGACCTCGCCCAGGAAGCCTTCCAGGAAGAACAGTTCAGCTCCCTGACGTTCGTGCCGGAAAAATAATGATTGAATGATGGAGTAATTGAATGATTGAATGGACCATCCGGCAGAACGTTATCGCGGTAGCCCATTCAATCATTCAATCATTCAATCACTCAACCTTGAATAGGTGCATCGGCAGCACGTAGGGGTCTAGTTCGACGTAGTTGTATTCGCCCTGCCAGGTGTAGTACGCGCCCGTCAGCAGGTCGTGAACGGTGTACGGCTGATCGGCGTAGATGCCTAGCTGCCAGATCGGTATCTGCACCGTTGCCGCCCGGCGGTTATACGCGTCGGTGTTCACCACGATCAGCAGTTTGTTATCGCCCGACGTTTTCAGATAGGCCATAATCGCGTCGTCGGAGACCTGGCAGAAGGTCAGGTTGTTGGTCGTTTGCAGGGCCGCGTTCTCGTGCCGAATCCGGTTGACCATACCGATCAGGTACGTCAGCTTATTCGTCTTTTCCCAGTCCCAGTACCGGATTTCGTACTTCTCCGAGTTGAGGTATTCCTCCTTATTCGGGAACGGTAGGTGTTCCATCAGCTCAAACGACGGGCCGTAAATACCGTAGTTGCTCGACAACGTGGCCGCCAGAAAATACCGGATCAGAAACTGCGGTTCGTGGCCCCCTTGCAGGCTGTACGGGTTGATGTCGTGAGTCGTCGGCCAGAAGTTCGGGCGGAAGTAATGCCGCATCTCCCCCTGCGTCAGTTCGGTCATGTACTCCTCCAGTTCGGCTTTGGTGTTACGCCAGGTGAAGTAGGTGTATGAATGCGCGAAACCGCCCTTCGCCAGCTCCTGCATCACCTTCGGCTTGGTAAACGCTTCGGCCAGAAACAGCATGTCGGGGAACTCCTTCTTTACCTCGGCGATAACCCATTCCCAGAACCCAAACGGCTTGGTGTGCGGATTATCGACCCGGACGATGCGGACGCCCCACTCGGCCCACACCAGCAGCACCCGCTTCAGTTCGTTCCACAGGTTCTGCCAGTCGTCGGTTTCAAAGTAAACCGGGTAAATATCCTGGTACTTCTTCGGCGGATTTTCGGCGTATTGAATCGTGCCGTCGGGCCGCTTTTTGAACCAGTCGGGGTGTTCCGTTGCCCACGGGTGGTCGGGCGAACACTGAATAGCCAGGTCCATCGCGACTTCCATGCCGTAGTTGGCGGCAATGGCAATCAGGTGTTTAAAGTCCTCAACCGTGCCCAGTTCGGCATGAATGGCGTCATGCCCGCCCTCCGCCGACCCGATGCCGTAGGGTACACCCGGATCGCCCGGCTGACAAACGACCGAGTTGTTTTTGCCCTTCCGGTGCGCCGTACCAATCGGGTGAATGGGCGGCAGATAGAGCACGTCGAAGCCCATTTCTGAAATGCGGGGCAGCAGCTTTTCCACGTCGCGGAACGTACCGTGGGTGCCCTCCTCCCGCGCGGCCGAGCGGGGAAACAGGCAGTACCACGTGCTGAACCCAGCCCGCGCCCGGTCGACGTCGACACCGAGTACGGTGTAGCGCGTGGGGTGCTGCCGTTCGGGGTATCGGTTGGCGTAGAACGTAACCTGATCGCTTTCAGCCACGGAAATTGCTTCGTCGTAAGCACCCTCGGCGGCACTCTCCGCCCCCGCCCGAAACAGCGCGGCCATCGCCCGCAAGGCCATCACATCAGCCGACTCCTCAACGGGTGCATCGGCTTTCTTTGCTTTCGCTTTGCCCTTTTTCGGGGCCGTTTCGGTGGTGCCGCCCGCCCGCTGTAGCATCCCGTCGACGTACTGCGCACCGGCCAGCAGTTCGCTGGTAACGCGCTGCCCGTCGGCAATTTTCAGGTGAATTTCGTGCTGCCACGACGCTATATGATCGACCCAGCCCTCAATCGTGTACCGATACGGCCCCTGCTTTTCCACGACAAACGACGCACCCCAGCGGTCGTTGACCAGCGAGGCCATGCTCATCTCAGTCCAGTTGGTGTCGTCGGCATGTTTGTACAGCAGCCGGGCCGCGAGGTAGTCGTGCCCATCGGCGAAGATGTCGGCCTCAACCGCGATCACGTCGCCGGGAATGGCTTTGATGGGAAAGCGTCCGCCGTCGAGTTCGGGCGATACATGTTCAATTACGACGCGGGATTGCCCCGTAGCCGGAAAAGTTGGGCTCTGTTGTGTATCAATCATAGGTTTGTAACACGGTGCATGCGTGGCAATGTTACAAAAAAGCCGCCGATTGGTTATCGCTGACCCGATCGATGGTTCCCCATTGATCCTGGCGATGCACCCTGATACTCTTCCAGGTTAGAGGGTTAGACGGGTGCTAGTCAGGTTTTACGTAACCGATACCCTCGGGAACGCTGCCGGTACCGGAAAAATTGGCTTCGTTGACTGTCGGTGCTATACCACCCGTTACGTCGAACGGTATTTTGCTGAGCAGGGCGCAGTGCGTGACTACATTGCGCTGGGTGCGGTTGTAAAAGCGGAAAGCGGGTTTGGTACCGCTGTCTATCGTACAGTTGCTATACAGCAGGGTCGCTCCGGTTATCGAGCCGGGCCGTACATCGACGAATACACCGCATTTACCGACGTTGCGGATCAAGTTATTCTGAACCGTCAATGGCCCCGGTGCCCTACGATGATCAGCCCGACACTCGGTGCGTTACTGATCTCGTTATCAGCGAAAAGACCCGAAACACCACCCCCAATTTGCACGCCATTGTCCTGATAGTTGGCGAACGGAGACAGCCCTGTCCGGTTAACCTGGTTGTGATAAACCTGGCTGTTGGCCGCGCAGGCATATTGAATCCCCTCGCATCCGGTCCGTTCGGTGCGGTTGTGGTGAATGCTCAGCCCCACTATTTCGTGGGGAAATACGGTAACACCCTGATTAGTAACGCCTTCATTCCAGAATGAGTTACCGATGTACAACCCTTCGCCCGCGTATCGTGTACGTAATTGTGGTGAATCAGGACGTTGTACATCGTGAAATTGCCCCGCCACGTGCTGGAGTCGCCAACGGCCGGGTCGGTCTTGGCCATGATGCCCGCGAAACCGGCCGTGTCGATCTCGACATGATGAACTTCGACGTCGGAACTTTTGCCGCCAATGGCCAGCGCACTGACGCCGACAGCCGGGGCCGAAATCCGAAAGCCGTACTCTGACTGGTGATCCCCCTGCCCGTTCAGGACGACGTAGCGTGAGGCCGCAAACGTGACGTTGCTCAGTTGAGCCACCGACGAGTTGACGCGGACCTGCCCGCCGTAGTTGAGAAAAACAACGGGCCGGGTGGGGCTACCCATAAAGTTTTTGAAGCGAAAATACGTGTACTCCCCCGCCTGTACGGCTACCGTGTCGCCCGGTGATATGCCCATCATTTTTCCGTCGTATACACCGGGTTTGGTAATGAGAATGCGGGGCACCGCAATCACCGGCGTGGGTGGCGGAGGGGCTTCGAGGGCTGTTCGACACATGGCTAACAGGCCAGCCGCAAACAGCACGAGTAGCTGTTTCATTTTTATGTAGCGAGGTTACGGTGGTATAGACTGCGGGGCCATCACGACCAGCCGCGTACAGCTTATCGGGCCTGGGCGGGAACCGACCCTCGACCCAGATACAAATGTAATCGCCTGGCCTCTTTGCGGATACGCCGGATAAGGGCTTTACCCAAACTACCAGACTCCATGAGCCGCCGGTCACTGGTCCATACCCGCGCCTGATCGGAACCGACGCGTTGAAGGCTACCACGTTCCATCAGGCAGTACGCCATCCAGCCATCTTCCGAGCGGCCGGTGCGTTTCCGATCCAGATCGTGCCGAAACCCGCCTATGGCTTGTGCGTCTGCCCGGCGGTAGGCGAAGTTAAAGCCCATCACATCGACAAATTCCCGATTACGCCGTTTTACACGCTTGAACGATTCGGCCAGCAGTTCGTGCAAACCCAGTTGAAACCGGCTGTTGCCCGGACTGGGGATGAATGAATAGGCTCCGTACGTACACGATACGGCGTGGTTGCTCAGCGGCTTGATCAGCGAATCGACCCAGCCCGGCGGGTACAGGCTGTCGGAGTCGGCACTAGCTACGTACTGCCCACGCGCCATGTCGAGTCCGGCCTGCCGGGCGTAGCTAATTCCCTGCTCAACGACAAACACGGATCGAACACCACACTGATCGAGCAGCCACTGCGTTTTATCGGTCGAATTGTTATTCACGACGATCAGCTCGGTGCGGTACTGCGTGACCTGATCGGCCATCGAGGAGAGCGTTTGCAGAATAGTCGCTTCTTCGTTGTAGGCCGGTATGACGATAGATACCTCCGGGTCGTCGATCAGAAATCGGCTCAGTTTCGCCCGTAGCGGGACAAATGAATCAGCGGCAGGAGACGTGCGCTCCGCCAGCGGCAGATGCGCATTGATCCAGTAGGGAACGGTTAGCAGATGCATACCTTGATTATAAAGTAAGGGAGTGTTGGTTGACAGTTTCCGGGGCGACGCGCAGCCATTGCTCGCTATCGGCATCGTATTGTTTGAGTAGTCGGGCGGGGTTTCCGGCCACCACGCTGTAGGCGGGCACGTCTTTGGTGACGACGCTGCCAGCCGCCACAACCGCGTGTTTACCGATCCGTACCCCGCCTGTAATAACCACGTTGGCCCCAATCCAGCACTCATCCTCGATAAGCACGGGGCGGCTCGTGGTGGGTTGCTGCCGAATGGGCTTGTGCACGTCGGTATAGACGTGATTCAGGCCCGACACGACGACGTGCTGCGCGATAATTACCTGATTGCCAATCGTGACCGGCCCGATCACCACGCTACCAATACCAACGCGGCTATAGTCGCCGACGCGCACCGGCCCGACGCCATTGTTGATAACGCAGTAGTCTTCGATGGTTGCCTGCGCCCCCAGCTGAAAAGGCTGGAACGGCAGTACGTCCATACGGGCAGAGCGGCAGATTCGGGCACCGCGCCCCCGCTGGTGTACCCAGGGATTGATCAGCCAGCTGACCCACCGGCGGGGGCGCGCCTGCCCGGCCGGAACCAGCAGGTAGTGGACCAGCTTTTTCAGCCCGGCATTCCCTTTTACATAGTCAGACAGGTTCATTGCGCAGCGTATCGACGAGTGTTGGTTGGTGGCTAATCAGTTCATGCTGTGCCTGCACGAGCAGCCCGACCGAGTGGGCCCACGTATGCTGCCGGGCAAACGCTATGCAGGCGTCGGGTGGGGCGGGTAAGTACCCATCGAGCAGGCCCCGAATATGTTCGACAAACTCAGTGCCATTGGCCGCCAGCCGTACGTAATCGGCAAACAGCGCCATAGTCTCCGTTTTGAGCGCCACTACGGGCTTACCCATCGCCAGATACTCATCGATCTTGCGGGGGTAGTTACCGATGGTCAGTTCGTTGAGTTGCTGTGGGTTGATGGCTACGTCGAGATGGGCCAGATACGCTGGCAGCTGGGCCATTGGTTTGGCCCCCAGAAAGTGCACGTTGGGCAGTTCATGCAGGGCACTTTGCCGAAAAGCATCATCCTCCGGGCCGATAAGCACCAGCTGCCAGTCGGGATGGGTATGCGCAGCCAGCACCAGCCAGTCGATCGTCAGCCGGGCTGCGTTCAGCGCTCCCAGGTAGCCAATACGCGGATGGGCGATTCGGGTAAGCTCGTCGGGTTCAGGGTGGCTTACGGCCGGGTCGAACTGGTGCAGATCGCACCCCTGCCCGATGTCGACAGTTCGTGGGTTGTGCTGCCGGGCCAGCCGGGCCAGGTACGCTGAATTGGCCGCTACGAACGTCGCTTTTCGCATCAGCGCCGGTTCCAGTCGCTGCCCGTGCCGCTGCCAGTACCCTATCGCCAGCAGGTTGTCGCGGGTGTAATAAATGAACTGGCGCGGTTTCAGCAGATCGGGCAAATAAAAGCTGCGCACCATGTCGCTGTCATTGAAGAGCACCACATCAGCAAACCCTAACTGCTTGACCGTCTGCTGAATACACTGAGCGACCCGACGGTTGTTCCAGTAGTTGAGCCGGTCGTACAACCAGCCGTCGGGTAGCCAGTTGAGCGGGCAGATTTGCAGCCTGGGCGTCAGCACCCAGCACGTTGCGCCGACGTGCATCAGCTCGTCGTCTGCCGGGTCTGCTGCCTGCGTACGCCGTAATGCCGTCAGCCAGTCATCGGGCGGATTTACGTACAGGACCCGGTGCGCTTTGGCAAGTTCCAGCGCAATATCCTTGCAATTTCCACCCAGCGGCAAATTCCACGGCTGAAGCCCAACGATTACGTAATCCATACCGACTTATCACATAAATGGTAATATAATTCATACTATAAGTATGCCAAATGAAATTTTGGTAAACAAATTGTAGCTGAAAGATTACCCTATAATTCAATAAGCTTATGTGGCTCCTCTCTCTCTTCAGTCGTTACCGGCCACTCATCGTTTTTCTATCTATCGCAGCGCTGGCGGCAGGCAGCGCGGAAGCACAGCGCTTTCCAACGGCATCGGCTGATCGACGAGTCACGGCAAAACCGCTGCCGCTGTCATCGGATACCGCCCTGCTCGATGTGAGTAAATCGCTGGCGGAGCAAATGGTCCCCTTCGAACGTATCTACCAGCTGGCACTCGAACATTCACCCGCCGTGCGCTTTGAAGACGCCATGGTCGACGGGAAAGTGGCCAACCTGCAAGTCACGAAAGTGCTGATTCTGCAAGGAGTAAGCCCGTTTTTCACCTACGCGTCTGGCAATCAGGCGTACATCAACACGGGTTCCGTCACCAGCGATTTCCTCCAGCTGGCCAACGGGCGTCGGTTCGGCATAAATGTTCAGTTATCGATGGCCGAAGTGGTGGGTCGTCGGTACCGGCTCAATCAGATGCGCTCCGAACTGAAAGCGGCCAACGCCCGGCGCGACATCATCAAAGTAGAACTACGCCGGGATTTGAACCGGTCTTACCAGGCAACCATGACCGCCCACCGCCTGCTTGGCATCCGCATTCGCGATGCACAGTCGGCCATGATCGCTTTTCGCATTGCGGAGGTCGAAATGCAGCAGGGCAAGATCTCGTCGGTCGCCTTCGCCAGTGTCAGCAACGTGCTGGCCATTGCCCAGTCCAACGTCGAGAAGGAACGGGGTGATTTTTTAACCTACCTGTACGACATGGTCGCCCTGACGGGTGTCGACCTGATGGCACTACTGGCTAACCGCTGAACAGACCGGATGAAACTACTACTGATCAGCCGTGTATTCCGCAAAAAATGGTTCTGGCTCCTGCTGTTTCCCATCACAACGGCGGGTACCGTCGTGTATCTGAGTCGGGATATGCAGCGCGAGTACGTGACCAACGCGACGATCTACACGGGTCTGGCATCGGGTTATTCAATCACCAGCAGCGAAGATTCCCGCGTCGATTACTACGCCATCAACAACGCGTTCGACAACCTGATTACGACCATCAAATCCAGCGAAACAATCGAAGACGTTGCGCTGCATCTGCTGGCCAGCCACCTGCAACTGACCAAACCCAACCCGTACATACTCGGCCCCAAAGGACTGGCTAAACTAAACGAGCTGATCGACGCGAAAAACCGGCAGTTGCTGGTAATCGCCGGGAACGAAGCCGCGACCTACGAACGGCTCAAACTGCTCGCCCACCGCCCCGAAAACAACCTGCTCAAAAAAATCCTGTACGACTCCAAGTCAAACTATGCCATTGAAGGCATCACCAGTCGGCTGACCGTTGCCCGCAAAAACACCAGTGATATGCTGGAACTGTCGTTCAAGGCCGACGATCCGGCGGTCTGCCAGCACACCCTGCGCGACCTGATCGATGTGTTTCGGGAACGGTACACGCAGATGAAGTCGTCGGAGACCGACAATGTCGTGCATTACTTCGAGAAGCAGGTTCATCAATCGTACAAGAGCCTACAGGGGGCCGAAAACACCCTGCGGGATTTTGGCGTCGATCACAAAATCATCAATTACGGCGAACAGTCGAAGTTTGTTGCGGAGTCGAAGGAAGACATGACGACCGACTACAACCGGGAAGTGATGCGGTTCCGCGCGGCTAAAGCAGCCATCAGTACCCTTGAGAAGCGGCTTTCCAACCGGATGACCGTCGTAACGACCAACGACGATATTCTGGCCCGGCGTACCGAACTAGGGAAGGTGCAGCTGCAACTGGCCAACGCCATGGCCACGGGTAAGCCACAGTCCGTAATTGAGCCGATTCAGAACACGTTTACCCGGCTGTCGGAGGAGTTGCGGCAGGTGGCCCACACGTACTACAACCTGAACAATTCGCAGGAAGGATTGCCCCAGAGCAACCTGCTCGACGACTGGCTGAACAAGCTGATCGAGTACGAAGAGTCGGGTGCCCGCATCACCGTCATGCAGAAACGACTGCGTGAATACGACGCCATCTACACGGAGTTTGCCCCGCTGGGGTCGACACTGAACCGGATGGAGCGCGAAGTTGGTGTTGCCGAGAAGGAATACCTGTCGGTGCTGCACGGGTTGAATCAGGCCCGGCTGCGGCAGAAGAATCTGCAAATGAGCGGCCCGCTGTCGGTGCTCGATCCCCCCAAGTTTCCCCTGTCGCCCGAACCATCTAAACGCGCGGTACTGGTTATCGCGGCATTCATAGCCGGGTTTGTGGTCATGTTCACGTTTTTCCTGGTCCGCGAACTTCTCAACGGCAGCATCCGCACCCCGGAGGAAGCCGAGAAGCGCGTTGGGCTACCCCTGGCGGCTGCCTTCCCGCTCATCAACAAAAAGACCACGAGCGGAACGCTATTGAGGCTGCGCCATGATATGCTGGAGCAGCTGCGTAGTGTGCTGATGATCGAAACGACAGCGGCCCGGTCAGGTACGGCCCGACCAGTCAATAATTACCACCTGATTATTCTGTTTAGCACCCGGCCAACCGACCGCCCCTCGTGGGTCGGTACGTTTCTGGCCGATTTGCTGACGCAGGCCGGTCACAGTGTCGCTTACCTCTACCCGCACGACACGGTCATGACCGACGCCCGCCCCGACCACGAAGAATGCTGGCGACCATATTACCCCGGTCCGCACTTTTCCGATACGCGCCACGTCGGCGAACTGGTCAGCGCAGCCGGTTTCAGCGGGTCCAGCCTGTCCTACGTGTTTCTGGAACTCCCGGCTCTGCGGGAAATGGCCATTCCGGCGGCCCTCGTCGCGCAGGCCAGCCTGTCGCTGCTGATCCTGGACGCAGCCAGTCAATGGGCACGGCTAGACAGCGAACTGGTCAATTTTTACCGCCGGGCCAGCCACAACAACGTGATGATGGTGGTCGATCAGGTCGAACCCGATCTGCTCGAACCCCTGACCGGCCCGATTGGCAGCAAAAACCGGAAGCGGCAGCCCAAACCCGAACCAACTCACCCTACCCAGACGCCAGCCGCATGACGATAAAAGCAATACAAACCGCCGGGCGGCAGTTCATTCGCACCAACGCGTTCGTGTCGCTGGCGGGCAACGGCCTGTCGGCCGTGCTGGGGCTGGCAACGCTGGCCCTGCTGGCAAGGCTATGCAATCAGGACGAGCTGGGTAACTGGCTGCTGTTCCTGACCGTCTACGCCCTGACCGACACCCTCAGGTCGGGCCTGCTGCTCAACGCGCTGATCCGCAACCTGGCCACCGAACAGGACCCACTGCAACTGCGCCGGTGGGCCGGAGCCGCCTGGCAACTGTCGTTTGGCCTGCTGGGTGGCCTGAGTGTGCTGCTGCTGGGCGGGGCGGCTGTGGGGTACTGGCTCGGCTACGGCCCCGACTGGCCACTCCGGGCAACCTGGCTGACGGTGCTGGGGCTAGTCTCGCTGCCGGTCAACATCAGCGGGTGGCTGTTGCAGGCCCGTGCCCGCTTCAAAGCCATGCAGCTCGTTCGCATCAGCGTACAGGTTCTGTTTCTGGGCAGTATCGGGCTGGGCTACTGGCTGCACCAACTCGACAGTACCTATCTGTTCACGGCCTACACGCTGACGCATCTGCTGGTGGGGGGCGTCGTGATCGTCAACGGATGGGCTCAGTTGGGAACGGTGCTGAGCGGCACGTCCGTCGAACGGCGGGTGCTGCTGGGGTTCGGCCGGTACAGCATGGGTACATTATTACTATCGAATTTACTTCGTAGCTCCGACCGGCTGCTGATTGGTTCGCTGATAGGGCCGGAAGCGGTAGTTATATACACCCTGCCGCAGCGGCTGATCGAACTGATCGAAATGCCGATTCGCAGTATTGTCATTACCGATATGCCCTTGCTGGCCCGGCAGTATGGGCAACGCCCCCTACCAGCGTGGGCCGCTTACTTCAATCAGCAGGCCGGGCGGCTGTGGCTGCTGGTACTGCCGCTGTCGGTGGGCGGCATCGTCGCGGCCGGGCCGCTGGTTCAGCTGCTGGGGGGCGGCAATTACGCCGATAGTGCCGCTATTCTGCGCTGCTTCATGGTGTACGCCCTGTTTTTACCGCTGGAACGGTACTCCGGCATCGGCCTCGATATCGTCGACAAACCGGCTCAGAACCTGCTGAAAGTGGGCTGTATGCTGCTTGTCAACCTGCTGGGCGATCTGCTGGCCATTCTGCTATTCCAATCCGTGCTGGGTGTGGCGGTGGCGTCGGTGGCTACGTTTCTGGCGGGCCTGCTGCTTGGCTTTCGCCTGCTTCAGGCGCACGCACCCGTGTCGATAAAAGGGGCGGTCGTCGCGGGAACCAAACAAGTTCGGGACCTCACCAAAAAGATGCAGCATGAGTGGGTTCACTAAACTACTGCCTCAACCGGCCTGGTCCGGCAACGTACTGGGGGGCTGGTCGCTATCAGCGCAGCCGCCGGGCTGGGCGTGGCGATCACCAAGGGCGGTGTTCCGGTAGCGGGTGCCCTGATCGCACTGCCCCCGGCCATTGCCTACGTGCTGCTTTGCATCATGCGGCCCGTGGTGGGGATGTGGACATACATCCATTGCAGCTTTTTCATCAACGGCCTGGGTCGTCTGCTCGAAACGGAAGCCCCTTTCGGACTGATGATCGACGGGCTGCTGCTACTGACCCTGCTCGGTATGTGGCTCTCAACCGACCGACCCGAAGCCCGCCCGCCGGGAACGGTCAACACGGCCGTATTTTACCTGGTGCTGGCCTGGTTTCTGTACACCCTGCTCGAATTGCTGAACCCCGAAACCCGCAGCCGCGAAGCCTGGTTTTACGCCGTTCGCGGGGTATCGCTCTATTGGATTCAGGTGGTCGTGATCGTGCTGCGGCTGATGAACGAACGCGCCCAGATCGACCGGTTCGTCCGGGTGTGGCTGGGCTGGTCAATCGTAGCGGCCCTGTGGGGATTTAAGCAGCAGTACGTCGGTCTGGTACACGGCGAAATTATGTGGCTGGAAAGCGGGGCTAAAAAGACCCACGTGCTGTTTGGTCACCTCCGCAGCTTTTCGTTCTATTCCGACGCCGGGCAGTTTGGCGCGGCCATGGCCCACGTCGCCCTGTTTGCCATCCTGAAAGCCCTCGAAGAACCGAAGCTGATCCGCAAGGCGATCTACGGCGGGCTGGCCCTGTTCTACTTCTGGGGGTTTGCCATCGCCGGTAGCCGGGGGCCGCTGTTTGTACTGGCGGTGGGCATCATCATGTACCTGTTTCTGAAGAAAAACGTCGTCATCCTGACCATCGGCATTGTCATTGGCGGGGGCGCGTTTGGCCTGTTGAAGTACACGACCGTCGGGCAGGGCAACTACCAGGTACAGCGGATCCGGTCGGCCCTCGACCCCAACGACCCGTCGCTTCAGGTACGGCTGGAAAATCAGCAGAAGCTGGGTGCTTACCTCAAAACCCGACCACTGGGCGGAGGTATCGGCTCCGGGGGCGACTGGGGGCGACGTTTCTCGCCCGGCACCTTTCTGGCGGAAACCGCCCTCGACAGCTGGTACGTAAAAATATGGGTCGAGTCGGGCGTGGTGGGACTGTCCCTGCATCTACTGACGCTGATAGGCATGGGCATCATCGGATTCATTCAGGTAGCCCGCCTTCGCGACCCGACCCTCAAATCGACCATGATCGGGTTGTACTGCGGCTTCGTGGGCGTGGCAGCCGCCAGTTATGGCAATCAGGTTTTTGGTCAGTCGCCATCCAATACCGTTCTGTACGTCAGCATCGCGCTGTTCGCTACCTGCTACCGATTCGACTCACCGCCGACTCCCGCAGATTCACCGGTTGGTCATCCCGTTTATACGCGCTAATTCTCCTCAACCATGTTTATTCTCAATCTACTTCTCGTCGTACTGCTGGGCTATACTGGCTTTGTAACGGTCTACCTGTTCATCTTCGCAGCGGCTGGTCGGCTGCGCTCCCGCCCCGCCCCGCTATCGCCCGACGCCACCCGCATCCGGCGGATGGCCGTACTGATTCCCGCCTATCGCGAAGACGGCGTCATTCTGGAATCGGCCCGGCAGGGTCTGGCCCAGACGTACCCCACCGACGCCTTCGACATCATCGTCATCGCCGACTCGTTGCAGCGTAGCACAGTCGACGCCCTGCGCCAGATACCGGTTCAGGTAGTGGAGGTGTCTTTTGACCAGTCGACAAAAGCCAAAGCCCTGAATGCAGCCCTACAGCAGCTTCCCGACCGCTACGACGTGGGAGTCGTGCTGGATGCCGACAATCTGATGGCTCCCGATGTGTTGCATCAGATCAATGCGGCCTTTGGTCAGGGCTGGTCTGTGGTACAGGGGCATCGGGTGGCTAAAAACACTAACACAAGTGTGGCCGTGCTGGATGCTATCAGCGAAGAAATCAACAACCACATTTTCCGGCAGGGCCACCGCGCGCTTGGCCTGTCGGCGGCTCTGATCGGATCGGGTATGGCCTTCGACTATTCGCTGCTGAAAGACCTGATGCCGTCGGTGCAGGCCGTGGGCGGCTTCGACAAGGAGATCGAGATGCGGCTGCTCAGTCGGGGCGTTCAGTTTGGGTACCTGCCCGACGCGCTGGTGTACGACGAGAAAGTGCAGAGTGAAGCCGTTTTCGAGCGGCAGCGCACCCGCTGGATCGCGGCTCAGATCAAGTACCTGAAACTGAATGCCGGGCCGGGTATAAAGGCTCTGTTTACCGGCAACATCGACTATGCCGATAAGGTATTCCAGACAGTGCTGCCCCCCCGAATTCTGCTGTTGGGCACGCTGGCAATGGGTGCGCTGGTCGGTGCGCTGTTCGGCAGTCCGATTTTGCTGGTCGGTGCGGGCGGACAACTGCTGCTACTACTGCTGACCTTCTATCTCTCGGCCCCGAGGGAACTGGCCCGAAAAATTGGCCCCGCCGAACTGCTCAAACTACCGCTACTGTTCGGCCGGTTCATCAAGTCGATCTACCGCATGAAAACGGCCCGCAACCAATTTCTGCATACGCCCCACGGTGCTGAACCCGTCAGCAAGCTGTAAAAAAAGGGCTGTGACACTGGAAAGCGTCACAGCCCTTTTCTTTTGTAAGTATCTCTCTGCAAATAGCTTGGATTACCTTAAAACGGATTTTTGTCATGCTGACGTAGCCGGGCGGCCGGTGCCGAAGCATCTTCGGGCGAACACGATTTAGCCTGTCTCCGAAGATGCTTCGGCACCGGCCGCCCGGCTACGTCAGCATGACAAATCATCCGTTCAATAATCAACCGCTAGAGAAAGGGAGTTGTCTGAGCGTGGCGGGCGGGCTGTGTCTGAGCCGGGTCAAACTGTCGGTAGACGGTCAACAGTTGCTGAGCCGTTTCCGGCCAAGAGAAGCGGGTTGCCCACGCCTGACCGCGTCGGATGAGATTTTGCCGCAACAACGCATTGGTCGTCAGTTGATGCATGGCGTCGGTAATGGCCTGTGGCCGGTGCGGATCGACCAGCAGAGCCGCCGATCCTGCTACTTCAGGCATCGCCGTCCGGTTACCTGTGATGACCGGCGTACCGCTGGCCATGGCCTCGATGATAGGCAGGCCAAACCCCTCGCTGATCGATGGAAACAGAAACACATCGGCCATGGCATACAGGCTGGGCAGGTCTTCGTCGTGAATGTAGCCGATGAAGTGGCAGTGAGCCTGAATCTGCCCGCACTCGTCGGGGGTGAAGTGCTGCCGGAGGAAAGCGGGATTTTTTCCGCTGACAACCAGGCTGATGGTGGTATCACGGTTCCGGTAAGCCAGGTAAGCCCGCAGCACGTTTATCATGTTCTTGCGGGGATCGGCACTGCCCAGAAACAGAAAATACCGGGCCGGAAGCTTGTACCGCAGCCGGGCCTGAAGGTGCTGCTCCTCCTCCGATGGGACGAGAAATTTGGGGCTTACCCCATTGTAAAGCACGCTGATACGGGCATCGGGCAGGCGTAGTTCTTCCTTGATCTGACTGCTGGCAAAGTGCGACACTGTGATGACAGGCTGGCCCCGACGAATCAGCCAGGGGACCAGAAACGTGCGGTACACGTTGCCCAGACGTTGGTAGATCGTAGCCGTATTCATCTCGGCGTTGCGATTCATAAACAGCACATCGTGCAGCGTCAGCACCAGGGGCGTACCCGTAAGAAACGGAGCCGTATTGGCCGTGCAGTGCAGCACGTCGAGCCGGTACTGGCGTATGGCCAGCGGTAGCACGACCTGTTCCCAGTGAATGTAGTTGAGAGCCGTCAGCTTAACCAGCGTAAACCGGCCGCGCAGCCGCAGGCACTGCTCGTCGATGTCGGGCCGGACGAAGATAAAGTAGTCGTTCTCGGTATCGATGTCCTGCAAGGCATGGATCAGCTCCAGAGCCACGAAGTCCATACCGTGTTTGTTGGCTCGAAACAGCCGTTGAGCTTCAATTCCAATTCGCATGGTCGCGCTGTAGAGTAAGATCGAACTGAGCGGAAGATGGTGTGGCGCGGTGTACGGGGTGCGTCAGGTGCCAGACCGTGCCCCGCCAGAAGGCGCGCAGCCGATCCCGTTGCCCCGTCAGCGCGTAATGCAGCAGATTCTTGGGAAACGCCAGTAGCGCGTAGTACAGACCAAAAACCGCCTGCGCCCGCCAGGGCATGTTTCGGCGGATAAACAGAATACGGTTGCGCGTCTGGTAGTAGACTTTGAGCGGGCTGCTTTTGCCCACCGTTACCGACTCCTTGTGGTAGACGAGCGCCGTTGGCTGGTAGTAGATGCCGTAACCGGCCTTGCTGATTTGCCAGCACCAGTCAAGCTCTTCGTAGTACAAAAAATAGTCGTCGTACATCAGTCCGACCTGCTCGATTACGTCCCGCCGAACCATCATGGCGGCTCCGTGGGCGAAGTGCGTCAGGCCGGGTCGGTCATACTGCCCCCGGTCGGGTTGTTGATTGCCAATCGCCCACGCCTGCCCCGTATACGGGTTCATGGCGGTGTAGCCCGCGTACTGAAGCGTATCCGGCGACTGGTAGTACCGGATTTTAGGGGCCGTAATACCGATAGATGGGTCGCTGGCAAACGGTGCCAGTAACTGCTCGATCAGATCAGGCACGACCTCCGTATCGTTGTTAAGTAGCAGAATATAGTCGCCCTGTGCCTGCCGGATGGCTGCGTTGTTGCCACCCGCAAACCCCAGATTCGCCGGATTGACGATGACGCGGGTATTCGGGTAGTTCAGCGCGGCAATCGCCCCGGTGGGGTCTTCGGCCGATTGGTTGTCGGCAACCAGCACCTCGATACAGGGATAAGTAAGCGTTTGAATCGACTGCAACAACGCGCAGGTCACGGCCAGCTGATTGTAGTTGAGCGTCACAATCGACACGAGTGGGTAGCCGTTTGTCATACGTTCTCCTTCTGAAACAAAGCCCACGACGTGCGAATCAGAATCATCAGGTCCGTTTTGAGCGAATATGTCTGGGCGTACTCGGCGTCGAGGTCCATCCGCTCCTGATCAGACACACCGGCCCGGCCCCGTTTGGTTACCTGCCAGAGCCCGGTCAGCCCGGCGGGGGCCGCGAACCGCTGAACGCGGTCGTCCTGCGTCAGCTTTTCGGCCTCGTAGGGTGGCAGCGGGCGGTTCCCGACAAACGACATATCCCCCCGCAGGATGTTGACCAGCTGGGGCAGTTCATCGATACTGGCGTTCCGCAGGAATTTGCCCAGCCGCGTGACCCTCGGGTCAGCCTTGAACTTCATGAACGTCGCCTGATTGCGCTGCTCATCGAGGTACTGCCGTTCGCATACCTGTTTGCCATCCTGAAACAGCGGATTCTGGCAGGCGCTTCCCTGTAGCAGGCACCGCTCACACCGGTCTTCACTGCGCGACTCGGCAGGTCGGGCTTTGCTGTACATGTTCTGCGACGCCATACTCTGAATCATCGAGTCGGCCCCAGTGCGCATCGTCCGAAATTTATACATGAAGAAAGGCCGGTACCCCATACCAATACGCCGGGATTTGTAAAAAATGGGGCCGCGCGAATCCAGTCGAATCAGCAGCGTTACAACCAGCATCAGCGGTGTCAATGCCAGCAGAATCGTTGCCGACAGTACGATGTCGAACAGTCGTTTCCCGAAGGGAATGGTACTTTTGGTCAGGTCGTCGCTGATCGGTTGCTGGCTGCGGTATGCTTTTTTCTGGATAAAGTAACGGACCCTTTTCTGCACGATATCCGGGTCAAAATCAACGGGGAAGATATCGACCGTTGGCTGCCCGCGTTCCTGCACGTTGAAGTCCGTTGTCGACTCGTCAACGAGCAGCATTGTGGCAAACCCCTGTTCCATCCGGCAGAGGTTGATAATGTCCAGTAGCTGCCGTCCCATCGTTGTTTCGTTGATAACGACTAAATCGATGAAGTACGACTCGGTTAACTGGTGCAGAGCGTCGGCTGCACTCTCTGCCACGCTCAATTTCACTTCGTTGTGCAGCAGGCACCGAAGGGCGCTGATCTGGGCATACGAATCATCTACGTATAGCACGCGGAAAGCGGTGTGCATGGTTCTTTCTAGGTAGGGAGACATGGTAAGCGGGGATTTATTGACGCGCTTCGGTACGGTCATGATTCAGGCCAGCCCGAACGCTACGGCGCTGATCCAGTAGTCGCATCAACGCGTCTATCTTGGCCTTGACAAACAACGGATCGAACGGTTTGCTGACGAAGTCGTCGGCACCCAATGTCAGACACTTTATTTTTAACTCACTATCGCAGGATGACGACAGCACGTAAATCGGGATTACCCGGTAGAGCGAACTGGTTTTGACGAGGCTGATGAACTCCATCCCATTGAGGCCCGGCATGTTCAGATCCGTCAGGATTATATCGGGGAAATTTCCCTGCTCCAACCAATCGAACGCTTCTACGGCATTACTGAATAGGGTCACGTTGAACTCACTACCCATCGTATGCCGAACAATTTGACGGATGTACGTGTCGTCATCGATGTACAACATGTGATATAGTTTCCTCATAGGTTGTTTACATGAGTTATCGTTTACTATATCTTTCAGTAAGAAAAACCGGACCAATCACTAATAAGTTAATTAAATATTAACTCAGTTAACTTAATCATTATAATAAAGTATCATTTATACGAATAAGGATACTATTCATTGATATTGGGGTCCACCGTAACTAGATTTAGTTCAATAAACGCATGACACGACTACAACCAGGAAGAGCATCCGCATTGCGCATAAGTTGTGCCATTAGCCGGGGTCCCTCCGTAAAAGATCGCTTATTTATTGGCTGGTTGGCGTTGCTCGTCACAGCGGGTTCGGCCTTCGGGCAGGCGGGTTGTGGCTGCGATTATCTGATCGACAAAGCCGGTGTCTACAACAACAGTAAACTCGGTATCAAACCCGGCCAAACTGTTTGCGTGAAGGCCGGACGCTACGACTACCTGCGCTTCAACGGCTTCGTCGGTACGGCCAGCCAGCCGATCCGATTTGTCAACTGCGGGGGTCAGGTTCAGGTGGGTGTTGATGCGTACTACTCTGGCATCCAATTCAATACGAGCCGCTATTTCGTCCTGTCCGGCTCCGGTGATCCGGCAACGCCGTACGGGTTCAAACTGGATCGCTCCAATCAGTCGGCATCGGGTGTCAGCATCGGCGGGCTGAGTTCCGACTGCGAAGTGGAGCAGGTGGAAGTGGCCTACGCCGGATTTGCCGGATTTATGGTTAAAACGGATCCCAGCTGCGACTCGGCGACATGGCGGTCAAATTTCGAGATGCGCAATGTGAGGCTGCACGACAACTACATTCACGATACCGGCGGGGAAGGCATGTACCTCGGCCACTCCTACTACACGGGCGTGACCGTCACCTGCGACGGTACCCAGAAAACGGTATACCCTCACCTTATATACGGGCTGCACGTGTACAACAACCGTATCGAACGTACGGCAGCCGAAGGGTTGCAGTACGGATGTGCGCCCGATGCGCAGGTTCACCATAACACACTGGCCTACACGGGCATTTCTCCCTTTGCAAACTACCAGAACAACGGGCTGCAAATTGGCGGAGGGGGCGGTGGCGACTGCTACAGCAATCAGATTGCTCACGTCGCGGGTATCGGCCTGATCATAATCGGGCACCTGGGCGACAACCGTATCTACAATAACGTAATCTACGACACCAGCATGGATGGTATTTTCTGCGACGACCGGGCGGGATCGCTGGCCAATACCAACATGCTCTTCGCCAACAACACCATCCATCACACGGGGCGTGACGGTATCCGGCTGTACAACCAGAACAACACCAACGTACTTATCAACAATGCCGTCACGCGGTTCAATGCCAAAGGCGATCAGGGCGGCCGGGCGTTCACGTTTATGCAGGGCGCCACGGCAACGCTGTCGACAAACGTTACGGCAGCAACCATAAACGCTGCCTACTACGTCAACGACTCAACCAATTTTCGACCCGCAGCAGGCTCCCCACTCATCAGAGCCGGTACGAACATCAGCAACTGGGGTATAACGACTGATCTACCGGGTGAAAACCGCGCGGATGGGAGTAACTACGACGTAGGCGCGTACAAGTATATACCGATAGCGAGCGCCCGCCGATCGGCTTTATCGGTAACGAACTCCCCTGCCGAACTGCTTGTCTTCCCCTCGCCTACCAGCACGACCATTACCTGCAAACTCTCTTCGGAGCTAGTTATCAGCCACTTGTCTGTTTACTCACAGCAGGGCGTTCGGGTTGCGAACATTCGTACGCATCAGCCCGTAAACAGCCTGACGTATTCAGCCGACCAATTACCAACGGGCGTGTACACCGTCGTCGTTCGCGATACCAATCATCAGGTGTATTACGGCCGCTTCGTCAGGATGTAGCCCATTCTCCGCACTCTCTCAAGTGATTGGATACTATGGAAATTTAGAGTCGTCAGACACGACAACCAGTACTTATAGCCCTTTCTCCCCCTTCCCAACCTATGGCTTCGGTACCGTGATCTGTTGTGCCCAGGTCCAGGCGGGCGGCTCGACGTTCAGCAGGTGTTTGACGAAAAAGTCGCGCCGTTTGTGTTCGCCGTAATCCCCGCCCAGCGAATGCCCCATGCCCGGCACCATCAGGAAATCGAAGTTTTTATTGGCTTTAATCAGCGCGTTGATAAACTGGTACGTCGACGACGGATCAACGTTATCGTCCAGCTCACCCAGAATCAGCAGCAGCTTACCCTGCAACTTGTGGGCGTCGGTGACGTTAGACGATTCGGCGTAGTGCGGGCCAACGGGGTAGCCCATCCACTGCTCGTTCCACCACATTTTGTCCATCCGATTGTCGTGGCAACCCGACGACGACACGGCCACTTTGTAGAAGTCCGGGTGGTGCAGCAACGCCCCCGCCGAACTCTGCCCACCCGCCGAGTTACCCCAGATACCGACCCGGTTCAGGTCCATGTACGGGTAGCGTTTGGCGGCAGCGCGCAGCCACGCCATGCGGTCAGGAAAGCCGCTGTCTTTGAGATCTTTCCAGCACACATCCTGAAACGCCTTCGAGCGGTTGGCCGTGCCCATCCCGTCGATCTGCACCACAATAAAGCCCAGTTCAGCCATTTCGTGCAGCGATCCACGCGAGTCGGTGACGAAGTTTTTCGGCACAAACGAATCGTGTGGCCCGGCGTAGATGTACTCGATCACCGGATACGTTTTCGCCGGGTCAAAGTTCGACGGGCGGACGATGATACCCCAGATGTCGGTTTTGCCGTCGCGCCCGACCGATGAGAATACTTCGGGCATCTGCCAGCCCGTTGCCAGCAGCGGGTTAATATCGGCAGTTTCCAGGTCCATCAGCACCTTACCCGTGTTGGTCTGCCGCAGCACCGTCTTCTGGGGCGTATCGACCCGCGAATAGCAGTCGACCACGTACTGATAGTCGGGCGAGAAAAACAGGCGGTGGTTGGCGTTCTCACGGGTGAGTGCCGTCAGGCCGGAACCGTCGAAATTGACCCGGTACAGTTGAATCAGGTACGGGTCCTGCCCGGCTTCGCGCCCGCTGCCCTCGAACAGAATCGTGCGGTTGGCCTCGTCGACGTGCAGCACCTTCCGCACCACCCACGGCCCCTTCGTGATCTGATTTTTCAGCCGCCCCGTCCCGTCGTACAGGTACAGGTGATTCCAGCCGTCGCGCTCCGACGCCCAGATCAGCTCGCGCCCGTCGGACACGTCGTAGCGATAGTTTTTGCCGCTGTACTGGATAAACGTCGGGCTGCTTTCCTCGATCAGCGACTTCATAGCCCCGGCGGTGTTCATCTCGAAAACCGTGTATCGTTGATGCCCGCGTTGGTTGTACTCAAACGTAAACGCCCGGCCGTCTTTCCGCCATTGGGGCGTCGTGACGTTGTACTGATTGTCGACCAGCGCGGCCGGTACAGCTACGGGCGACTTGCCATCGAGGCTAAACAGCACGGGCGTACGCAGCGGCAGCGCATCGCCGGGCTTCCGGTACGTGCGCGACTGTAGCCTGGGCTGCAACTGATCGGTGGGCGACGACTCGATCAAATACAGCTTATGCGGATCATCGGGGTGAATTCGGGTAGCGGCCAGCCGTTTCGAGTCGGGCGACCACATAATCCGGCCCGAATAGTAATCCCCCGCCGACCCGTCGCTGCTCAAAGCCGTCTCTGGAGTCGACCCCGTCGCGGGCCGCACGTAGACATTGTGATTTCTGATATAGGCGACCTGCTTCCCGTCCGGCGACGGCACCAGCCGCCCTTCCTCCCGCTCCCCATCCGACTCGCCCCAGTACCGCGACCCCGCCGGTTTAGCCACCTCGCGCAGCCGACACGCGTAGGTATCGAGCGAGCAGGTAAACGTCGAATCCTTGATCTTAAACGACACTTCCCCCGCTTCCAGCGTCACCCCATCGACCGGCAACTGATACGCCCCCATCGGCTTACCCGTCACCGCCCCTAGCGACTGCGCCAGCCGCGCCTGATCGAAAGCCGGGCGTTTCGCCTGCCCCGCCACCTCGACCCGCACAAACTCGTTACCGTTAGCTGTCCGTTTCGCGTACCAGAACGAGCGCCCATCCGCCTGCCACTGCACCCGCTCCGGCGCATCGCAGACCTTGTTTTGAAACGCTCCGTTCAGCCGTTCCGCCCGCTGATAATCCGCCAACGTCCCCTGCGCCCAGCTGGCTAATGGCAAAAGTGAGAGTATTGATAAGCAAGCAGAACGAGTATATAGGGTGGTAAACGTCATGACAAACGACAAGTAGCAAATTGAACAGCCCTAAAGATAACATTCGGAACCGCACAATAAACGATTCGACCACTTACGATATAAATGCAACAATCATATTGGTAGCTGTACGACAAATACGTATGATTACATGATTACGCGTTAGCTCACAGCTACAGGTCGACAACTCTACGAATAATCAGCCGACTAATTACACGAAATTATAACCATCAGTTAGTCAGTGCGTTTCAACTCCAAAATTTTGCGCACGGTAGTATGTTGCGGTGACGCATCTGCCTTGCTTCGCGCCCCATAACGCGTATTGCTCGTCTACTTTTTGTGCCTGCACAAGGTAAATCCAACTGCCAACATGGCGGGAATGCCGTATCGTTAGCTTTTACCTATCAACGGGCCAAATCCAGCAGCCAGCCGGGGGCATGTGCAGGGTTGTTCACATGGGACGTGTGAGGTGGGATTAGGCAGGCTTGGTGGGTAGCACAATAGTCAATTCAGCTTTTCAAATAGCTAACTTTTGAAGTAAGTAATTTTCAATAACATCTATATGGTTGAGGCTTTACAGATTTTTTCCAAGTCGTTGGACTCAAATCAGTATGTGATTAAAGTGCCAGTTTACGTTTCTGAGATCAAAACAGGATCAGATGAGCTTTTTGGTGGCGTCTCTTTTAAACACATGATTGATAGCCTAGTAAGGAAGATTGATGAATATAATTCAAATTCAGGCGAAATAAAAACTTACAAAAAGAAAAAGACTTTTGAACGGGTCATAAAAGGCATAGAATATCATGAGATTCCTATTGGGTTGAGGTCTGGCCTGCTAATAAAAATGACTTCCTACAACACAAACTACATGGATGGTTTTTATGAGGAGTCGAGCAGGGTTCCATTGACCAAAAGAACAAAAATAGGAAGTGACAATAACTTCATGCTGATGTTTCCAAATATTTTTGGCAGCAACCCCCAAAATTATAAGTACCAATGGGTTGTCCTTTTATATGAAGACCCCAACAAGGACTTTAATGAGATTTCAAGTACTGCAAAATCAGTACTCAAAAAGGTGTTTGATATAAAAGTCGAAAATATCAAACTAAAGACTGTGATCAATAATGTTACAATTCAGAAGATAGCCCCTTAAATGACACTTCGTTTGGTCGTGATAGATCACAATAGCGACGAAGAACCACCCGAATTTAATGAATACTTGGTTGGCGTAAAAAATAAATCAATAACGGAACGCCAATACAAAAATCTACCTGCCGATAAAGCTATAGAGTTAATTAAAAAAAGGCCTTTCCTAGATAAAGCCTTTCAGATTATCAAACCTATCATGATGTTGTAGGCAATTCAAAGGACAGGGAGTATTTATTAAAATTATTAGCCGATACAGAAGAAGAAGAAATCTATATTATTCCTATTTTGAAAGAAGTTAGCGAGTTAGGGATTGTATTGACCCCTGAATTACTTATAGAACTTACTTCGGACGTGGAACAGCCTGTTTTGGTCCAAATTAGGAACCATTATTTTCGATTCTTCGATCCTGTTTTCAAGGTTTATGCGAGAATAAGAAACTGGAAGTTTTAGCTTCTGTACTGTTGTTACGCATCAGTTACTTTCTGGTGACATGTGGCGCGTACTAAAGGCGGGTTCACAGCCTAACCAAATGAGGGTGTAAAGGTGCAAGTACGTTCTTAGTATTGAGCTTCTTCCTTGTCCGTCAGCCTTTATAATCGTTAGGCATTTTACCGCTAATATCCTGCTTCACTTCCTACCCTACCGCTTCTCTAACTCGTTGAGCAGGTAGTCGAGGCCGTTAATGCGGATTTCGTACATGGTTTGCAGAAGCTGGCCCAACTTGCCCGGCGGGAAACCTTTCTGGGCGAACCATTCCAGATAGGCGACGGGCAACGACCGGATCAATTGACCCTTGTGCTTGCCGAACGGCATTGGGTAGCGTAGTAGCTCAAGCAGAAGTTGCGGGTCGCCGTTGGGGGAGTCGGTGTGCATGGACGGGTTGGTTAGCAGCGGGCAAAGTACGGTACAACGTCGGGCAGTTAGGCTATGTGTCTACGCGCTTTTGATTGGCGGTCTAAAACGGCGCGGTCGCGTGGGCGGTTCGGGGGCGGACCGGGTGGTTTACCACCGTATAGTAAACTGATTAGACAAAAAAACGGAATCGGCTTATTTTCAGGTCATCAGCGGTGATACCCGGCTAATTGGCCTGTTCGTCAGGGTCACGGCTGCCTTATCTACAGATTTGTCAACTAACCCAGACATTCCTGTGCGTATCGACTCGTTAACGTCTACCCGATTTGTGGTTGCGTTGCTGCTGGTTTTGTTCCACACAGCAGCAACCGGTCTGTCCAACGACAGCTTCATTGGAAAACTGCTGCTGGCTGGCGATAGTGGTGTTAGCTATTTCTTCGTCCTGTCAGGTTTTATCCTAGTGATAGCCAGCGGGGATAATCAGCATCTTCCTCAGCGCATCCGCAAAGGACGGTTCTGGCGCAACCGTTTCGCCCGCATCTACCCGCTTTATCTGGTTGCGCTCACGCTGACGTTTGTCGCCGACGTACTGACGCATAGTAATTCGTTCGGGCGTCTTAGCCTGGGATCGGTCGTGAGTAGCCTGCTGCTGATTCAGGCCTGGATACCGGCCTACACAATGGACCTCAACTACCCCGGCTGGTCGCTGTCGGCAGAGGTGTTTTTCTACGCGCTGTTTCCGGTGCTTTACGCAGGCATGGTCCGGCGGTCGGTCTGGCAAATGCTGGCGATGACTATCCTGTTCTGGGGAATCAGTCTCGCCGTCCATGTCGATATGGTCCAGCAGATGAGCGTCGTCGATACGGCGTGGTTTCACAACCTGACCATGTATTTCCCGCTGTTGCACCTCAACACGTTTCTACTGGGTATGGCCACCGGCTTTATCTGGGTACGGCATCGCACCCGACTGGCGCACTACCAACTCGGTCTCGCACTGGCGTTGCTGGTAATGGCTGCGGTGATTGGCTATGTCATTGTCAATCAGTTACCCCTGCTGCGGCTGCGGCACAACGGTTTGTTTGCCCCGCTGTTTATCCTGCTCATTCTGTGGCTGTCTGTTCAGTCGGGTGTCCTGAGCCGGTGGCTGAGCCGACCGTTGCCGGTTCATCTGGGCGAAATCAGCTACGGTATCTACCTGCTGCAAATTCCCGTCGGCACCGTCGCGTTCTACGTCAACTACCGATGGCTGCACTGCCCAACCTGGGTTTACCTGCCCCTATACATTGGGCTGCTGTGCGGCATAGCCAGCCTGTGTTATCGCTTTATCGAAACCCCGGCCCGCCAGTTTATCCGGCAGTGGACACTCCCCCGCTTCGTCAGATCGTCCGACGAACAACTGTCCCGGCCTGCTTGACGGCGAAAAGCGTTTCCCGGCTCGCGATAGCAGGATGCTCATCCTGTCCGCTCCGGCCTGTCGGGAGCAGCGCCGTAGATCGTTTGCCATACGGCCCGATTAACGGCTGTAATCGTGCATATTTGTGGATACATACAAACGTTTGTCTCTTTTTGACTTATTCCTGACGAATCTTCTTCAACGCTCTACCCGTGCACACGACTAATCGCTTCCGGTTGCTGGCCTGCCTGTTGCCGCTGCTGGTAAATACACCCCTCACGCTCTCGGCACAGTCTGAAAAAGCCGATGCCCCTGCGCCCCGCTTTGCCGTTGCCGAACCAACGCTTTCGCCCGACGGCCGCGAAATCGCCTTTGTCTCTGGGGGCGATATCTGGACGGTACCGACGACGGGGGGCGAAGCGCGGCTGCTGGTGGCCCATTCCGATAACGAATCGCGCCCACTCTACTCACCCGACGGCACCTACCTGGCTTTCGGCTCGACCCGCTCCGGCAACGGCGATATCTACCTGCTCACGCTGGAAACCGGCGAACTCCGCCGACTGACTTACGACGACGGGGCCGAAACGCTGACCGGCTGGGCACCCGACAGCAAGATAGTTTATTTTCAGTCAACGAGCCGCGACGTGGCCGGGATGAACGACATCTACCGGGTGCCCATCACGGGCGGCACGCCGATGGCCGTCACCGCCGACCGCTACGCCAGCGAATTCTACGGCACCCCCTCCCCGACGGGCAGACGCTGGCTTTTTCGGCGCGGGGTATCGCTGCCGCACAGTGGTGGCGCAAAGGCAGCAGCCACCTCGACCAAACCGAACTCTGGACCTGCAAGCTGAACCTGAAGAAAGGCGACAAACCCAGCTACGAACGGCTGACGGAAGGGGGCGCGAAAGAACTGTGGCCGCAATGGAGTCCCGACGGGCAGACACTGTACTACATGTCGGACCGTAACGGGAGTCAGAATTTGTGGGCCAAACCGCTCAAAGGGCAGGCCGTGATGCTGACCCAGTTTAAGACTGGCCGCGTGCTGTGGCCCGCTATCAGCCAAACTGGTAAAATCATTGCGTTTGAGCGCGATTTTCAGATCTGGACATACGACATCGCTACAAAGCAGACCGCCCCGGTGGCCATCCGGTTGCGAGGTGCGGCAGCGGGTCCGTCGGTCGATCACCAGAAACTAACCAGCCAGTTTCGCGATTTGGCCCTGTCGCCCGACGGGAAGAAGGTCGCGTTTACGGCCCACGGCGACGTGTTTGCGACGTCGGCCAAAGACGGGGGCGATGCAGTTCGACTGAGTAACACACCCGCGCTGGAATCGCAGCTGGCGTGGCTGCCTAACAGCCGCAGCCTGATCTACGTCAGCACCCGAAATGGGGCGGGAAATCTGTACCAGTACGATTTTGGCACCCGCACCGAAACCCGCCTGACCGACAACCACGAGGACGACGGCGCACCGGTACTGTCGCCCGATGGGCAGTCGGTGGCGTTTATCCGAAACGGGCAGGAACTACACGTGCTGGAGTTGAGCAGCAAGAAAGAGAAACAGTTATACAAAGGGTACCTGGGTCGGTCACCGTTTGCCAGCAGCGGCACGGTGGTGTGGTCGCCGGACGGAAAATGGCTGGCGTTCGCCGTGTACGGGGCCAAGACGTTCCGCAACGTGTGGGTGGTGCCCAGCAGTGGTGGCGACGCGAAGGCAGTTAGTTTTCTGGCCAACACCTTCGGCGGCAACCTGACCTGGAGCCCCGACGGCAAATACATTCTGTTTGGCACGAATCAGCGCACCGAGCAGGCTCAGCTGGCCCGCGTCGACCTGACTCCGCACGCACCCCGGTTCCGGGAAGATCAGTTCCGCGATCTATTCAACGAGGAGGTGCCGCGCACGATTCGCCCCACCAGCCCGTCGACGCCGGTAACGCCCAGCTCCACGACCGACAAAGCCCCCAACCGCGACACGCTGACAAATAGCCCCAAAACCAAAGCCGGTCCGAAAGAAATCACCAGCATCGTATTCGACGGTATTCGCCAGCGTATGAGCCTGGTACCGATTGGGGTCGAAGTCGACGCGCAGTCGATCAGTAAAGACGGCAAAACGCTGCTGCTGACCGCGACGGTGGGCAACCGGCAGAACCTGTACACCTACTCGCTCGATGAAACCAGTGCCGAGCGGCCCGTCGCTAAGCAACTGACGACCACGCCCGGCCAGAAAAGCAACGCGCAGTTTACGGCCGATAGCAAAGACGTGTTTTACATCGAGCAGGGCCGTATTCAGTCGGTGTCGCTCGACAAGCGGGAACCGAAACCACTGGCGGTAACGGCCGAACTCGACGTTGATTTCGGCGCTGAAAAGCTACAGGTATTCCAGCAGGCGTGGGATGTGCAGAACAAAGGCTTCTACGACCCGGCGTTCCACGGCGTCGACTGGGCGGGGGTGAAAAAGCAGTACGAACCCCTCGTGGCCGGTGCCCGTACGCCCGATGAACTGCGTCGATTGCTGAGTCTGATGGTCGGTGAACTGAACGCGTCGCACTCGGGCGTGTCGGGGCCGCAAGGGTCCATCGACATCACCACGGGCCGACCGGGGCTGCGCTTCGACCGGATCACCTACGAGACCACGGGCAAACTACTCATTACGGAGGTGGTCGACATGGGTCCGGCCGATCTGTCGGGGACCATCAAGCCCGGCGACTATCTGGTGTCGGTCGACGGCACGGCGATTGACAAAAACACCAACCTAGATCAGTTGCTGAGCAACAAAATCAACCGGCAAACCCGGCTTGGTATCGCCCCCTCGCCTACCGGTACCGTCCGTGACGTCAACGTACAGCCGGTCAATCAGGCGACGGAGAAAGGTCTGCTCTATAAGCAGTGGGTGCAGCAGCAGCGCAATTTTGTTGATAAAGCCAGCAAGGGTCGGTTGGGCTACGTGCACATGTACGATATGTCGTCGGAATCGCTCAATCAGCTGTTCCTCGATCTCGACGCGGAAAACCACAACCGGGAGGGTGTCGTGGTTGATGTGCGGAACAACAACGGTGGGTTTGTCAACGCCTACGCCATCGACGTCTTCACCCGCAAGGGCTACCTGACTATGACGGGTCGGGGCATGCCGTCGGCACCGGCACGCACGCAGCTTGGTCAGCGCGCCCTCGAACGCCCGACGATTCTGGTCACGAATCAGCACTCGCTCTCCGACGCCGAAGATTTCACCGAAGGCTACCGGACGCTGAAGCTGGGTAAGGTCGTCGGCGAACCCACGGCGGGCTGGATCATTTTCACCTCAGCCGCGCAACTCATCGACGGTTCTTCAATCCGGCTACCGTTTTCGCGCATTACCGACAACCGGGGGCAGAACATGGAACTGAACCCACGCCCGGTCGATGTCCCCGTGTCGCGGCCCATCGGCGAAAGCTACACCGACCAGAATATTCAGTTGCAGACGGCCGTTACCGAACTGCTGAAACAGTTGAGCGAACCGACTTCGGATAAGTCGGTCGGGGGGAAATGATCGGACTTTGCCTACAGAGAGGGGTGAGTTGCTACAGTTCGGCACGTAGCGATTCACCCCTCTCTGGCAGATGGGCTATGCAAAAAGTCAGGCTTTTTTTAAACTCTACCGTCAAACAAGACTTTATTTCTGTGAACAACTAACCCCTATACATTCATGGAGGCTCAACGCACCCTTAATTCGCTGGAAATCGACAAGTTGCGCGACAAGATTACCGATATCCGCATCGCCATGCTGACGACGCAGGAAACCGATGGCGATTTTCACACCCGGCCGATGGCAGCCAGTGAGATGGACCCCGACGGCACAATGTGGTTTTTTACCTACGACAACTCGAACAAGGTTGCCGAGATTCACCAGAACAACCGCGTCGCGCTGGGCTTTTCCGACACGAGCAGCGAAGTGTACGTATCAGTTACGGGTCGGGCAGACGTGGTGAAAGATCAGGCCAAGATCAACGACCTGTGGAATGACGCGCTGAAGACATGGTTCCCGCAGGGCAAAGACGACCCAAGTATATCGCTGCTGAAAGTGACGATCCATGCCGGCGAATTCTGGGATCAGCCCGGCGGTAAGGCGGGTAAACTGCTGGCGATAGCGAAGGGAGCGCTGACCGGCAGTGCCGACCATACGAATCGAAACGAGAAGTTTGGCGACGAACCGAAATAAACAGAACTGTAAATCGACAAAACAAAGCGCGGGCAGACTGGTCGACATAACCAGCCTGCCCGCGCTTTCTGTGATAGCGTTTACCGGTTTATAGCGTCAGCGTTGTTCCAGCACCATGGATAACAGCTGTTGCCAGTTCGTCGGCGTGACAGATGACAACGCGGGAGACACCGCTGCGCAGGGCCTGAAACGCATTGTCCAGCTTCGGGATCATGCCTTTGTTAATGGTTCCGGCGGCTTTGTGCTCGTCGTAAACGGCTGGCGTCAGGTCAGGCATGACGCTGTTGTCGTCATCGGGATTGCTCAGTACGCCTTTCTTCTCGAAACAGTAAACAAGCGTCACTTCGTTATGGCGCACCATATCAACCGCCACGGCCGACGCCATCGTATCGGCATTGGTATTGAGCAAATCGCCGGTTTTGCTGTAGGTGAGTGGCGCAAAGACGGGCGTCAGTTCCTCGCGCAGAAACGCCTGAATCCGGCCCGAATCGACTTCGTCAATGTCGCCGACCATTCCGTAATCGACGTCTTTAACGGGCCGTTTGTGGGCGAGTACGGTACCGGCGTCAGCACCAGTCAGGCCAATGGCGTTAATGTCAAGCGTTTGCAGCTTCGCCACGATCTGCTTGTTGACCAGTCCGCCGTAGACCATCGTCACGACGTTGAGCATCGACTGATCGGTAATCCGCCGACCGTTGACCATCGTCGTCTGAATACCCAGCTTCTCGGCTACCTGCGTCGCTACCTTTCCACCGCCATGAATCAGGATTTTAGTCCCCGGCAGTCCAGCGAAAGCGGTCAGAAAACGAGTCAGCGCGGCCGGGTCATCAATCACGTTCCCGCCAATTTTTACTACGGTGAGTTGTTCCATTCTGGGTTTAACGTTTATAGTTTAATGTTCAAGGTTTTGTGGCACAACTTTAAACCTTAGACCTTAAACGTTGAACCCAGTCAAAATTTCCTTCAACACCGCCTGCGCAGACCATTCGCGGTTGGCGGCCTGCTCGATCACGAGCGATTGTGGGCTGTCGAGGACGGCGTCAGATACTTTCAGGTTGCGCCGAACGGGCAGGCAGTGCATGAACTTGCCGTTGTTGGTGCGCTGCATGTCGTCCATCGTCACGGCCCACGACGGGTCCTGCGTCAGCACTTGGCCGTACTGCTCATACGACGACCAGTTTTTGCCGTAGATAAAGTCAGCGCCTGCAAAGGCTTCGTCGCGGTTGTGGATAATCCGGGCGTTGCCGACAAACTCAGGAGCCAGGTCGTAGCCTTCGGGGTTGGTGATCACGAAATCGACTTTTCCGGCGTTGGCGCGGGCGTTCATCCACTCCGAAAACGAGTTGGCAACGGCCTGGGGCAGCGGCTTGAAGTGCGGCAACCATGTCAGCACGACTTTGGGCCGGGCAGTCAGCTTTGCTTCTTCGATGGTGATACAGTCGGCCAGTGATTGCAGCGGGTGGCGCGTCGCTGATTCGAGGTTAACGATGGGCACCTTCGCGTATTTGGCGAACTGATGCATCACCTGCTCCTGATAATCGCTCATGCGATCCTGCAAGCCCGCGAAGGCACGGATACCGATGATGTCGCAGTAGCGGCCGATCACAGCAGCAGCTTCGCGGACGTGTTCGGCTTTGTCGCCATTCATCAGCACGCCTTCTTCCATTTCGAGCCCCCAGCTGTCCTGTCCGACGTTCATCACCATCGTCTGCATACCCAGGTTCTGGGCAGCTTTCTGGGTGCTGAGCCGGGTGCGCAGGCTGGAGTTGAAAAAGAGCAGACCGATGGTCTTGTTCTTGCCGAGGTGCTGATCGGCGAATGGGTTGGCTTTGGCGTCGCGCCCCGACTGTATTAGTGCATCGAGGTCGGTGACGTCGGCAAGGGAGAGAAAATTGGTCATTGATTTTTTTACCGCAAAGACGCGAAGGATAGCGCAAAGGTCGCAACGTGGTCACAGGTTGTTGACCAGACGACGAACGCCATCCTTTAAAAGCGTCACGTTAAAATTTATTAGCAAACCGAGTTTGCAACCTGATAATTTGAGATAGGTAATAAGTTGAGCAACATGAATATCAGCCAGGCGTTCAACGGCCTTCAGTTCAATAATCACTTTGTTCTCAACTAGAAGGTCTAATCGATAACCGACGTCTAGTTTTATCTCGTCGTAGATGAGCGGTAGTCCCTTTTGTCGTTCAACGTACAAACCTGACTTCGCCACTTCATACGCCAGACATTCTTCGTACGCCGATTCAAGCAGTCCGGCACCCAGTCGTCTGTGTACCGTAAGCGCGCATTGATACACCTGACGAGCGATGTCGTTCTCGCTCATATCGTTGCGACCTTCGCGCCTTCCGTTGCGTCTTTGCGGTTAATTATTCCTGCCAACGCGTCCAGAAACTGGTCGGATTCATTGATGCCTAAGGCCAGCGACGGCAGCAGCCGGATCGTGTTTTTACCCGCTACACCCGTAAACTGCTTGTGTTTGAACAATAGTGTTTTCCGCAGTTCATCCACCGGAAAATCGTATTCGATACCGATCATCAGGCCCCGGCCGCGCAGGTCTTTGTAACCGCCGATCTGCCGGATACCGTCCATCAGATAGTCGCCGATGCGGGTAGCGTTTTCCATCAGCCCTTCCTCTTTCATGATGTCGAGAACGGCGACGGCGGCTGTACAGGCGAGGTGATTCCCGCCGAAGGTCGTGCCGAGCAGGCCGTAGCTGGCTTTAAACTTGGGCGAGATCAGAATACCGCCGATCGGAAAGCCGTTGCCCATACCTTTCGCCATCGAGATAATGTCGGCATCGATACCGCTGAACTGGTGCGAGAAAAACTTACCCGAACGACCGTAGCCACACTGCACACCGTCGAGAATCAGGATGGCACCGGTTTCGTCGCATCGCTGCCGGAGGGTTTGCAGAAACTCGTCTGTCGCGACGTGAATACCGCCCACGCCCTGAATTCCTTCCACGATCACGGCGCAGGTATCGGTCGTGATGGCCGCGCGGGCCGCTTCGACGTCGTTGAACTTTGCGAACTGAACGTGCTCCTTATAGTTGATCGGGGCCACGATAGCCGCGTTGTCGGTAGCGGCAACGGCCCCAGCCGTCCGGCCGTGGAACGACTTGGTAAAGGCAACAACTTTCGTCCGGCCGTTGTGGAACGACGCCAGTTTAAGCGCGTTCTCGTTGGCTTCGGCCCCCGAGTTGCATAGAAACAGCGCATAGTCGTCGTGTCCCGACAAGGCCGTTAGTTTGTCGGCTAGTTCCTGCTGCTGCGGAATCCGGACCGAGTTGGAGTAGAACGAAATCTTGTGGAGCTGATCGGTCAGCGCCTGCACGTAGCGGGGGTGCGCATGACCAACCGAAATCACGGCGTGACCACCGTACAGATCAAGGTACCGGGTGCCGTCGACATCCCACAAATAGCTGCCCTCAGCCCGAACGGGTTCGATATCGTAGAGCGGATAAACGTTAAATAACTCGGCCATGCCAATCGTCGATTAGGGCTACCGACTGCCTCACCGACAGCCACTAGCGTTAAGGAGTGCAAGTTTACCGAAAAAAGCAAAGCCGGACCCTTCGTTGGAAAGGCCCGGCTTCGCTTTTTCAAATGATTGAATTGTTGATTGATAGAATGATTGAATAAGCTGACGCATCACATTCAATCACTCAATCATTCTGTCATTCAATCCTATTCCAGTACGCCCAGCAGGATCAGTACAACACCGACTACCAGCAGGATCAGACCGATGATACCGATAACGCCACCGAACAGCGACAGGATCAGACCGATAGCACCAAGGATGATACCGTTCCGTACGTTACGGTTCAGTGCTTTTGCTTCTTCAGGAGCAACGTGCTTCTTGATTTGTTTGTCCAGCTTCTTCATCACCATTTTCTCCATCAGCGACATTTTCTTTGTCGAAGCGGCCGTGGTGTTCAGCGCGGTGTTGGTTTCAGCCGAAGCCAGCATTTGCTTGGCGTGAGCGATACGCTTGGTCAGCGTTTTGTTCGACGCCAGCTTGCTGTCGTTGCGTACATACGCATCGACCTGATTCATCACTTCTTTAGCCTGCGCTACTTTTTCAGCTTTCTCAGCAGCAACTGGCGCTACCGGCGCTGCTTCAACGGCGGGCGTTGCAGCAACGGCAACTTCATTTGTTACGACAGGCGCGGCAACAGTTTCCGTTTTAGCCGTGAAACGCTCAGGCTGTGTGCGCTGGAAATAAGCAACGGGACGGCTGCACGATGAAAGAATGGCAGCACCCATCAGGGCTACTGCGAGGTTCCGGGAGAACATGCTCATTGAGTGTAATTTTTAGGTGAAACGAAAAACAATCACTGTCAAGAACTGCAAGCCTGGCTATTTGTTGGCACTTCACAAAAAAAATCACAACAAATCAATCGTACGAATTTGCCCAAAACATGCTGGCCGGGTCAGCCAGACTACACAATTGTAGTTCGGCTGACCCGGCCAGCGACCCGTATTTAGTACGTTTGCCCTACAGCAGACCCAGCAGCAGCACAACTGCACCGGCCAGCAACGCAATAATACCAATGACAGAACCAGTACCCGAAGTAAGCAGGATCAGCAGCAGACCGACGATTACCAGCACCGCACCCAGCGCCAGCGTACCCGAGCTGATCATGGCTTTTTCGGGGTTGGCCGGAGCCAACTGCTTGCTGATTTTTCGATCCATTTTTTTCAGCATCATCCGCTGCACCAGGTTCATTTTCTTCGGCGCGGTCGTCGCTACCGGAGCCGCGTTGGTGGTGCTCAGGCTGGTCAACATCGTACGCACCTTGCTCATGCGTTTTTCAACGCGCTTATTCCCGGTCAGTGACGGGTTAGCACTCACCAACGCGTCTAGTTGAGTGAGGGCCGCTTTCGCCTGTGCGGCCTGTGCTGCGGGCGTCGTTACGTCGGCCGAAGCGGGCGTTGTTTCGGTGATAACAACAGGCTGTTCAACTGCGATAACTGGGGCAGCAGCCGGAGCGGGGGCGGCATACGACACGGCCGGCGTACGCTGAAAAAGAGCCTGTTGACGGTTGCAGGAGGTTAATACAGTAGCGAGGGAGAGTGCCGCTAGCACAGGCAGGGAGAACGCTTTCATCGGCTTAATGGATTACGTTGAAAAATGAGAATCATCGGGTAAACACCCCAAATCTTCATTTGTTGACTTACGCATCTTTATTTGTCCGAGTAGGCAAAAAAAAGCCACCCTTCGCTTACAAAAGGGTGGCTTTCAGGGTAGTTTGCGTACTGATTCAGGCGGCAGAGCGCAACTGGTACGTACCGCTCTTGCCGAACTTCTCACGGGCGTACTCCAGACTGATCGTCAGTTTGCGGACGTCCGTGCGAGACGGCAGTTCAAACATAGCATCGGTGATGATCGACTCGCAGATTGAGCGCAGCCCACGGGCCCCCAGTTCATAAGTCATGGCCTGATCGACGATGAAATCGAGCGCGCCGGGGGTCCAGTACAGTTCGATACCTTCCATGCGGAACAGCTTGTTGTACTGTTTCGTGATGGCGTTCTTGGGCTCGGTCAGAATCTGGAGCAGTGCCTTATGGTCGAGGGGTTCGAGGTGCGTCAGTACGGGCAGACGACCGAGCAGTTCGGGAATCAGCCCGAAGGATTTCAGATCGAGAGCCGAAATATACCGCATCAGGTGGCCCCGCTCCATGGTGTCGTTAAGCCGCCGGTCGCCCGAAAAACCGATGGGCCGGGTGTTGATGCGCTTGCTGATGTGCCGGTCGATGCCATCGAACGCCCCTCCGCAGATAAAGAGAATATTTTCGGTATTCAAGGCAATCAGCCGCTGATCGGGATGCTTGCGCCCGCCCTGTGGCGGCACGTTTACCACCGAGCCTTCGAGTAGCTTCAGCATGGCCTGCTGCACTCCTTCTCCACTGACATCGCGCGTGATGCTGGGGTTGTCGGACTTACGGGCGATTTTGTCGATTTCGTCGATGTACACGATGCCGCGCTCCGCCATTTCGACGTTGTAGTCGGCCGCTTGCAATAAGCGGGTCAGGATGGTTTCAACATCTTCACCCACGTACCCCGCTTCCGTAATCACGGTAGCGTCGGCAATGCAGAACGGCACTTCAAGAATTTTGGCGATGGAGCGGGCGAGGTATGTTTTGCCGGTACCCGTTTCACCCACCATCAGAATGTTCGATTTTTCAATCGTCACATCGTCGTTGCTGCTGGGCTGCATCAGCCGTTTGTAATGGTTGTATACGGCTACGGTGATGGCTTTCTTGGCGTCGTCCTGCCCGATCACGTACTGATCGAGGTGCCGTTTCATCTCGACCGGCTTAATCAGTTTGATATTGACTTCCGATGGTTCACTACGCTTTGGGCGCGTTTCTTCCATCACAACCTGATGGCCCTGCTCAATGCAGTGGTTGCAAATGTGCGCGTCGATACCCGACAGTAGCATCATTACCTCGTTTTTGCGCCGACCGCAAAACGAACAATTAATCTGTGACATGAACCAAATCGGAATAGGCACTAAAAAAACGACCCCAGCGAACCGGGGTCGTCAGCTTTCAGCAAATTTATCGACAGTGCGGCATAAAGGCAACAACCAGTTTGCGCAGACCGACAACAAAAATTACGAATCATCGCATTCGAAAACGCGGTCAAAGCGCCTTACTATCAACCAGCAATGGGCATTGCTTTCGGCGCGTAGTACAGATAAACCCGGCCAATATTACGCCTTGCCTATGTGCCTATAGTAAACAAAGCACCACTTAATAACCCTGCAATCGGGAGACATGGCAATTCCCGTATTTATTCTTAGTCTAGTGCTTCCATATGAATTTAGGTTGCCATGACCGCCAAACACTATCTACCCTTACTGATTCTGCCCCTGGTCGTACTGGCCTTCTTTGCCTGGAGACGGTATGGCCCCGTTAACGCGACGGCGGTACCCGGCCGCTGGTCAGCCGAGCAGGCACAGATCTGGTACGATAAAGAGCCCTGGTTAGTGGGGGCCAATTTCATTCCCAGCACGGCCATCAACCAGCTTGAAATGTGGCAGGCCGACACCTTCGATACCATAACCATCGATAAGGAACTGGGCTATGCCGAAGGAATCGGCATGAATGTCATGCGCGTTTTTCTGCACAATCTGCTTTGGGAGCAGGACGCCGAAGGGTTCAAACAGCGCATTGACACATTCCTGCAAATCGCCGACCGGCACCATATCAAGATCATGTTTGTGCTGTTCGACTCGTGCTGGAACGACGACCCCAAACCAGGAAAACAACCAGCCCCCGTCATGGGTAAGCATAATTCGGGCTGGGTACGCGCCCCCGGCACCAAACGTCTCAACGAACTATCGACATGGCCTGGCCTTAAAGCATACACGCAGGGGGTCCTGACCGCCTTTGCCACCGACAAGCGCGTGCTGCTGTGGGATCTTTACAACGAACCGACCAACTCGGGCTATGGCGACGGTGTGTTACCGCTGCTAACCGAGACGTTTCGCTGGGCGCGCGCCGTGCGGCCGAGCCAGCCGATCACCGTATGCCAGTGGGACGATAGTCGACGGGTAACGGCCTTTGCCTTTGCCAACTCCGACGTTATCAGCTTTCACAATTACGAAGACGCCCCCAAACTGGAAAAAGCGATTCAGGGTATGTCGAAGATGGAGCGCCCGCTTATCTGCACCGAGTACATGGCCCGCACAAAAAACAGTCTGTTCAGTACCTGCCTGCCCGTCATGAAAAAATACCGGGTCGGCGCGATCAACTGGGGACTAGTGAAGGGGAAAACGAACACTATCTATTCCTGGACCGAACCCATGCCTAATGGGCAAGAGCCCACCGTATGGTTCCACGACATTTTCCGGCCCGACGGCTCGGCTTTCGATCAGCGCGAAACAACGCTCATCCGCCAGCTAACCGCAACCAACGCAACGGCCAAACCTGTTGCGCAGCGTTAGTCGCTCAGAACGATTCGTACGTGAGTGTCTGATAGCGTCCGTCGCTGCAATCCCAGCGCGATAGGGTACCGTTGGCGGCATAGCTCAGTTTGTAACTAAGCACGTTGGCGGGCGACGTTCCCGACGTAATCGTCTGCCGGGTTATGTTGTGGCGGCTGTAGCGATACTGTGGCAGCAGTTCGGGCGCTGCCAGGCCATAGTATGGGTTGGCTTTGTCGTCGTAGTCGAATACCGTTTGCGAGGTCGATACGAGCCTGCTGCCAGATGATACGGTGATGTTGATGCTTGTCACGTCATCACCCGTGTACGTAAGTTGATAGCGGGTTTCGAGCGGACCAATGGCCGGATTTTCGTCGTAATGAACGTAAACTTCCTGACTCACACGCCCGGCACCGTTGTACTCGTAATGCCGTTCTTCAAATAGCCGCCCCTGTCGATTCTCCGTATTGACGAACAACCGGTACGCAGCGGGTAAACCGGCATCGCCATTGGTGAACGTACCGTAATGCGAACGGACCCGGCTGGTTTCGTTGCCGGCGGCATCGCGGTAGATAATCGTTCCTTCCGTACCGACCAGCCGCTGATTGTTGTCGTAACTGTATTGCACAATGGGTGCCAGTTGTTTCCAGACCCCGTCGGCATCGGGAGCCGAGCGGCTTGTGGTCAGTCGGCCGTCCGGCCTGTAGCCATAGTCTACCGTCGTCGGAATCGGGTGGTTGGTCTGCGTCCTCATAAGCCAATACGAAACGGCGGGCGTGGGGGTTGGGCCAGTCGTCGGCGCAATACTAATTTCCGCTGGCTGACAGGCCGACAGACAAGCGACTGCCAGCGCGATAAGGGTGGTTGATAACGTTGTTCGCATGGTGATGGCATGGCTGGCGGTTTGATTATCAGCCCGCTATGCGCTGAACCTCACCAGTCAGGCACCAAACTAAATAATCCCGGACAATTGGCGTGATAAACCAACTGTCCGGGATTATTTCGAACCGTTTATTAATTAATCGGTGCTTACTTCTCGCGAGTCAGCACTTCATCGATCAGGCCGTATTCTTTGGCTTCGCTGGCGCGCATCCATTTGTCGCGGTCTGAATCGCGCTCAATTTCCTCGACGGTTTTACCCGAATGGTGCGCCAGAATCTCATACAATTCAACACGCAGCTTCACAATTTCGCGGGCCGTGATCTCAATATCAACCGACTGACCCTGCGCACCACCCGACGGCTGGTGAATCATGACACGGGCGTGGGGCAGCGCCGACCGCTTGCCAGCCGCACCACCTGCCAGCAGCACGGCGCCCATCGACGCAGCAAGGCTGGTGCAGACAGTAGCCACGTCGGGCCGCACGTACTGCATGGTGTCGTAAATACCCAGACCAGCATATACCGACCCGCCAGGGCTGTTGAGGTACATCAGGATGTCTTTCTTCGGATCGGCCGACTCGAGGAACAGCAGCTGCGCAACGATGATGTTGGCAATGTTGTCGTCGACGGGCAGGCCCATGAAAATGATGCGGTCAGCCATCAGGCGCGAGAACACGTCTACTTCACGGAAGTTCATCGGGCGCTCTTCGATGACCGAGCGGGTCATATTTTCAACGGTATGGTTGACATAACCGTCCACCGTCAGGCCGTTAAGACCCATGTGGTGTACGGCGTACTTGCGGAATTCTTTTTCGTAATTCATAATCGGGGTTTTACTACCTAAATTAAAAACGATTGAGGGGCTCGGTAAGTTTCGCCGACGCTCTTCGTCTGGGCAACCGACAGCCACCAAAACGACCGTCGCACCGAACGATACAAAAATGCGTTATCATGCGGAAAAACAAGGTCGGTTTGGGTTTACAAATTATCGATCAGACTTGAGATGAAAGCTTCCATCGCCGAAAAAATTAGGCAACACCGCCTGCAACGCGGTTTTTCGCAGGAAAACATGGCCGACCTGCTGGGCTTATCGACCACAGCGTACGGCGACATCGAGCGCGGCAAAACCGACCTGACCCTGTCGCGCCTGAACCAGATTGCCGACACGCTGGGCCTGCAACCAGTGGCGTTACTGGCAGACGAACCACCATTCATCCCCGCCGTGACGGTCGATACGCACGAACTGGATACCCTCCGGCTGACGGTCGAGAAGCAACAGATCGAACTGGACAAACTCCGGCTCGAAGCCGACTACTGGAAGCGCCGGTACGACGAACGCATCGCTATGGAACTGGCCCGATCGATGGGTATGCAGCAAACCCGTGAGCGAATTGGGTTTTAGGTTTTCGACGGGCCGACGGGCCGGTGTTCAGGTTACGGTTTTCTTTTTCAAACATCAGACCGCCGAAGCGGCATCCTGCTGTTTGAGACAATTAGCTGGCGTCTAAACCTCAGCACTTCAATTCAGACAAGCAGCAGGCCGTCGATGATCGTCAGCGTGAACGAGCCTTATTTCATAAGTAATCCCTACCGGTTGACCAACCGCTGTAAACTACAATGCCCCACCGTATCATCAGGCCCATTTTTGGGCTCCTACTTGTTTTCATGGCCCTTCTCTTCGTTAGTGACTACGCCTTCGCGTGGCCCAGCCGACGCATCAAAGACATCGCCTACGTCAGCCCCGATGCGCCCGGCTTCGACACGGAACGCCACCGACTCGACGTGTACCAACCCCGCCATCAGTCGGGCAAAAAACAGCCGGTTGTCATCTTTATCCACGGCGGTAGCTGGAACAGCGGCAGCAAAAATATCTATTGGTTTATCGGTCGGCGGCTGGCGAAGCAGGGCATCGTGGCCGTCATCATCAACTACCGGCTGGCCCCTGACGTGGAAGTACCGGCCATGGCCGACGATGGCGCGCAGGCCGTTCGCTGGACGCAGCAGCATATCGCCGAGTACGGGGGCGACCCGAATCGCATCTTCGTCATGGGGCACTCAGCGGGGGCCGGACTGGCGGCCCTACTTGCCACCGACAACACGTACTTTTCTAAACTTGGCCTGTCAGCAAATCCCATTAAAGGGGCTATTCTGGACGACCCCGCCGGACTGGATATGTACGACTATCTGAAGAAGATGGAATATCCCAACGATCAGCAATACCTGGTTCCGTTCGGCAAAAACCCCGATGTCTGGCGGGCCGTGTCGCCCATGTACCACGTTTCGAAAGCCAGTCCGCCGATGTTGCTGTTTGTGGGCGGAAAGACGTACCCAAGCATCGCCAATAGCAGCGAACGATTCCGGCAAAAGCTGACTGAGTTGGGCGTGCGGCACGAGTTTACTCTCATTCCCGGCAAAAAACACATCCCGATGGTGCTGCAACTATTCTGGCAAAACAACATCATCTACCAGCAACTGCTGAAGTTAGTTGAGGTAAGAAAGTAAGTAACGACGGGTAGAATTACGCTTTCTGACGGAGAAACCGCCTAAACCTGCCCGTTTGTGACCCACCTGTTTACCCGCCTTTCGCTGGCTGCGACCGGCCTACTGATCGTCTGTGTTCCTTTGCTGGCGCAGCCCCCCGCTCCGAAGGGCAACGACTCGACAACGCCACTTCATCTGCTGCAACCCGATTACCCGGTGCCCTACGGTGCCCCCGCGTCGACAGCGTAACGGCGGTGCTGAACCGGGTATACACCTACCTCGACAACGTAACCCCCGCCCTGCTGGTCGACAAAGAGACGGGACACCGCCTTGACCCGATCGGGTCGTTTAACCCCAACGCCATCATCAAACCCGGCGATTTCCGGCTGACGAGTTACGAATGGGGCGTCACCTACGCGGGTATGCTACTGGCGACCGAAGCCACGGGCGACCCGCGCTTCGCCGAGTACACCAGCAAGCGACTGGCATTTCTGAACAGCCTTCGCCCCTATTTTCAGGCCCAGGTTACAAGCGATCCGAAAGCGAATACGCCCCTACGCCCGATGCTGGCCCCCACGCGCTTGATGATGCCGGAGCCATGTGCGCGGCCATGATTAAGACCAGCTTACTGAAGCAAGCTGACCAATCCAGGCCGGGCACCCTGAAAGCTGAACTGCGCCCGCAAATCGACGAGTATGTGCAGTACATCCTGACCAAAGAATATCGGCTGGCCGACGGGACGCTGGCGCGCAATCGCCCGCAGCCCAACACGCTCTGGCTCGATGATCTGTTTATGAGTGTTCCGGCGCTGGCGCAGATGGGCAAACTGACCGGCGACAAAAAATACTACGACGAAGCTGTGAAGCAGGTGCTACAATTCTCAAAACGCATGTTCAACCGCGACAAGGGCTTGTTTATGCATGGCTGGGTCGAGGGCATGAGCGTTCACCCCGAATTTCACTGGGCGCGGGCCAACGGCTGGGCTATTATGACGATGGTCGAACTGCTCGACGTATTGCCAACTACTCACCCCGGTCGCCCGGCGGTACTCGATCTGCTGAAAGCCCACGCTAAAGGGCTAGCCGCCCGGCAATCGGGATCGGGGTTCTGGCATCAGCTACTCGACCGGCCGGATTCGTACTTGGAAACATCGGCGACGGCGATCTACGCGTACTCGATAGCCCGCGCAATCAACCGGGGCTGGCTCGACCCGCTGGCGTACGCGCCCATGACGCTGCTGGCCTGGAACGCCGTCTCGACGAAAGTAACGGCAGGCGGACAGGTCGAAGGCACATGCGTTGGTACCGGAATGGGCTTCGACCCGGCCTTTTACTATCATCGCCCGATCAATGTCTTTGCCGCCCACGGCTACGGACCGGTTTTGCTAGCGGGCGCGGAAGTCATCAACCTGCTCAAAAACAAGTCATTCGCCATCAACGACAGCTCGTTGCAAGTGGTGAATAAGTGAGTTTAACGTTTAATGGTTAAGGTTCAAGGTTTATCCGAGTCGTTTCACAAACCAACTTTAAACGTTAGACCTTAAACTTTGAACTAGCTATGAAACTAATCCTCCCCTTTCTCCTCACGACCCTTACCGCGACGGCACAGTCGTGGCACCCGGTCGAGACAAAAAACGAGTGTAGCGCACGACACGAAAGCGCAGCAGCCATCGTCGGTGACAGCCTGTATGCCATTGGCGGGCGGGGTATGCGTCCGGTCGATGCGCTGAACCTGAAAACGGGTGTCTGGCAAACGCATCCGGCACCACCCAGCGAGATGAACCACGTGCAGGCCGTTTCGTACGACGGCAGCATCTACATCATGGGCGCGTTCAAAGGGGCGTACCCGCACGAAACGGTGCTTCCCAACGTACTGATCTACAACCCTAAACAGGGTGTCTGGCGCGACGGCCCGGCCATTCCAGCAGCCCGGCTGCGGGGCGCGGGTGGTACGGTCGCTTACAACGGCAAAATCTACATGGTCTGCGGCATCACCGACGGGCATTACGACGGACACGTGGCCTGGCTCGACGAATTTGACCCGAAAACCGGCACCTGGAAACAGTTGCCCGACGCCCCCCGCACCCGCGACCATGTGCAGGTAGCTGTCGTCGACAACAAACTATACGTCGCCGGGGGCCGACGCTCGACGGCCCGAATCGGCAAGGTGCTCGAACTACTGGTACCGGAAGTCGACGTCTACGATTTCAAAACCGGGAAGTGGTCCACGTTACCGACATCATCAAACCTACCCACCCCACGCGGGGGACCAATGGCCGTTGCGCAGGACGGCAAAGTCTGGATCATCGGGGGCGAAACTGTGCAGACGCTCTCGCACAACGAAGCCGAAGCCCTCGACCCGAAAACCAATACATGGATCAAAACCACCCGCATGAATCAGGGTCGGCACGGCACCGGCGCAGCCGTCTACAACAAGCAGATTTACGTCGTTGCCGGCTCCGCCAACCACGGCGGTGGCCCGGAGTTGAATACGGTGGAAGTAATGAAGTGAGTTTAAGGTTTGTGGTTTAACGTTTAAGGTTGGCTGACGCAAACGAAACACCGGTCGACTGATGCACCAACCTTAAACGTTAAACCTTAAACTTTAGACCTTAAACCAGCGCAGCATACACCCCCAAGTACTGCCGGGCTGCGGTTTGCCAGGTGAAGCGGGCGGCATGGTGGCGGATGGCCTCAGCGCGGGCGTTGCGTTCGTAGTCGGCTATACCCTGCCGGTAGGCTGTCTGCATCGCTTCGGGGGTGAAGTCGGGGAAGTAGTAGGCTGCGTCGCCACCGACTTCGGGCAAAGCCGTCAGCGTCGAGAGGAAAACGGGTTTGCCAAACTGCATCGCTTCGAGTACCGGCAGGCCGAAGCCCTCTGCCAGCGATGGGTGCACCAACGCCCGGCAGTTTCGCAGATACCAGCCCTTGTCGGTCTCCGACACCGTCCCCAACAACCGCAGCCGGTCGGCCACGCCCATTGCCTGCGCCTGTTGCTGCATAGCGGTTACGTAATCCGGGTCGTCGGGTCGGCCGATCAGCAGCAGTTCCAGCTCGGGATTGCTTGTCAGCAGGGGCAGCAGGACGTGAAAATTCTTCTTCGCGTTTAGGTAGCCAATCCCCAGCAGAAAGGGTCGATCCGGCTGATAATCAACCGGCTTCGTTTCACCACTAGGCACCGGGTCGACGCCGTTGTAAATGACGTATATGGGTTTATCGTCAGTGCGGCAGTGGGTCAGCACATCGTTTTTCGTGAACTCGGAAATGCAGACGAGCGCATCGCTACGGTCAATCAGCGACTGCGTCAGGGCCATTCGTTTTTGCTGCATGGCCTGCGATTCTCCTTCGTGCAGTACGTTCAGGTCGTGAATGGTCAGCACCACCTTCGTGCGGGGAAATCGGCGTCGATCCGGCACGATACGACCCAGTTGAAAGGGCGCGTGCCACACCCGACAGTCGCGCAGGAAAGGCTGGTAGAACGAGTGCCACCATTGCTCAATGATGTGGTACGGCTGCGAACGGATCTGTAGACGTCGGCGGGGGGGTAGGTAAAGCTGTACCGGCGAACGACCGGCCTCTGCCTGTTGCTGATTCAGGTGCGAACCCAGATTCAGGCAGTACTGATAAAGCCCTGTGTGCGGGTGTTTCATAGGCCCGCAGTCCAGAATAATTTTGCCCATACGGTCGAAAGATAGGGTTTCGGAGGGCGTTATGTTCATCTTTGTACAACCTTATGACTCATTTGCGAGTCTTGTTTATCGAAGAGCGGTCAACTGCCGCCCTGTCGTCCTAAGCCTGAACCCTTGCTACTACCTGTCCCGACGTGGATTTGACCGCGTTGGCCAACAGCGCTATGTAGTCACGGCATACTAGAACCCCCTGCCGCGACGTACTGATTTCAGGATCACCCATACGTGAATCACTATGACCCGTGTTATCTTCGATTGTGAACGCATGAAGTATGTCAATACCGGGCTGTATTACTACTGTCTCAACCTCGGTAAAGCGCTTCAGCAAAACATATATCAGGAACAGCTGGCCGTTTTTGGTCCGTCGCATACGCAGATGGCCTTCGGGCCGTCGATGCCCGTCATCCAGCAACATTCACTGCAAAAGTTTCTGATGCCAGCAGTCGATCAGTACCAGCTCTGGCACAGTACGTACCAGAGTTCCGATTACATCCCGCTGCGAAATCGTAAAATACGTGTTCTGCAAACCATTCATGATCTGAATTTTTTACAGGACGACAAGCCCGCCTGCAAAACGGCCCGCTACCTGGCTCATATCCAGCGCAATATCGACCGGGCTGATGCCATCGTGTGCATTTCTGAGTTCAGCAAAAACGACGTGCTGACCCACTGCAACACCCACGGCAAGCCAATTTACATGATCTATAACGGAACCAACGATCTGCCCAAGCCATCGCTGGAAGCCCGGTCCTATCGCCCCCGGACGCCGTTTTTGTTCAACGTGGGTGTCATCACCCGCAAAAAAAACCAGCACCGGATTCTGCCCCTGCTGCAAACCAATCCGGCACTGGAGCTGGTCCTGGCCGGACGGCACGACGATAAAGACTACGCTCACTTCGTTCGGCAGCACGCATCGGACCTGAACGTGGAAGATCGGGTGCATATGGTCCATGAAATTACCGACGCAGAAAAGTCGTGGTATTACCATAATTGCCAGGCGGTGGTGATGCCGTCGCTGGCCGAAGGATTCGGCTTGCCCGTCACGGAAGCGATGTCAATTGGAAAACCCGTATTTTTGTCGAAGAGTAGCGCCCTGCCTGAGATTGGCAAAGACCTGGCCTTCTACTTCCACGACTTCGACAACCTGCACGACGACTTTATGGCCGGGATGCAGCGGTACACAAAAGCAGGCAGTCAGATGCAGGAAGCCATGAAAGCGCACAGTGCTACGTTTAACTGGACCGATGCTGCCCGTAAATATATTGAGGTATATCGGTCGCTGATTTAACTGCTCACGCGAACGACAGCGAATGAAGATTTATAGACGGCTGCTGGTGTATGCCCAGCCCTACGGACGATTTTTGGTACCCTTCGTCCTGTTTACCTTGATTAGTGTGGTGTTCAACGTATTTCAGTTCGCGTTGATTATTCCCCTGCTCAACTTTCTGTTCAACCCCGTCAGCACGGCCGATGCGACCCGCTATGCACAGACGCCCACGTTTAGCCTGTCGCCCGATTATTTCAAGGACACGTTCTACCACCTGATCTACCAGGCCAAAACCACCAACCCGCTCTACGTGCTGTATTTCATTGCAGGCATGATCGTGGTGGCCGTTATCATGACCAACCTGTTCCGGTTTATGGCTCAGCAAACGCTGCTCCGTGCCCGTACGTTATTGGTAAAACGGTTGCGCGAAGCGTTGTTTGAGAAGATCAATCACCTGCACCTGGGTTACTTCACCAAAGAGCGTAAAGGTGATCTACTATCGCGGCTCAACGGCGACGTGTATGCCATCGAAAGTGTCGCAAGCAGTTCGGTCGAAGTGGTGTTCAAAGAGCCGTTTATGCTCATTAGCTACTTCGTGGCCCTATTTGCCATCTCGTTTAAGCTGACACTGTTTACGCTGGTCATCATCCCGATTTCGGCGGTCGGTATTTCGGCCGTGACCAAAAAACTCAAGAAAGAAGCGCAGGACGTGCAGTCGTCGATGGGCCGGATGCTGACGCTGATGGACGAAACGCTGATGGGAATGCGGATTCTGCGGGCATTCAACGCAACACCCTTCGTGCTGGATCGCTTCGCCGTCGAAAACGATTTCTACCGCCGGGTAAGCCTCGACAGTTTCAAACGACGCGAACTGGCACCCGCTTTTTCCGAAGCATCAGGCGTATTCGTCGTAGCCTGTATTCTGGTGTTTGGCGGCAGTCTGGTGCTCAGCAGTCAGAGCGATTTACAGGCGAGTTCGTTCATTGCGTTCATCGCCATTTTTTCGCAGGTGATCCGTCCGGCCAAAGCCATTGTGGTTGCCATTACCAACATTCAGCAAGGGCAGGCAGCCGGGGAACGCGTCGTAGAACTGCTCGACAAACCGGTCGAGATTCAGGACAAACCCAACGCCCGGCCGATGCCGCCATTCGCCCGCGAGATTGTATTCGACAACGTCAGTTTCCAGTACGGCGACAAGCCCGTGTTGAAAAATATCAGCTTCACCATCGGCAAGGGCAAGAAGATAGCCCTCGTTGGTCCGTCAGGCGTAGGCAAGTCTACGATTGCCGATCTGATTCCCCGCTTTTACGAAACGGATCAGGGCCGTGTCAGTATCGACGGCGTCGATGTGCAGGACTACACGATGGAGTCGTTGCGGGCGCAGATGAGCTTTGTCACGCAGGAAATTATCCTGTTCAACGACACGATTTTCAACAACATCGCCCTCGGCAAACCCGACGCGAAGCTGGAAGACGTGATCGCAGCGGCCAAAATCGCCAACGCGCATCAGTTCATCATGGACACCGAAGACGGTTATAACACAACCATCGGCGACCGGGGTATCCGGCTCAGTGGCGGGCAGCGGCAGCGGCTCAGCATCGCGCGGGCCGTGTTCAAAAAACCGTCGATTCTGATTCTGGACGAAGCCACCTCGGCACTGGACCTCGAATCGGAAAAGTCGGTGCAGGACGCCCTCGACAACCTGATGGAAGGCCGCACGACGCTCGTTATCGCCCACCGCCTGAGCACGATCCGCGAAGCCGACGAGATCCTGATTATGGAAAAAGGCGAGATCATCGAGCGCGGCAACCACAACGAACTCATCAATCAGGAAAACAGCATCTACCGCCGACTCAACACCATGCACGAGGTGTTGCAGTAAGGTGTAGCCTGGACCTCCCGGTCTGGCGGCCGAAAAATGTAGCCTGGACGTCCACGTCCGGGTGGACGCGAAGCGGCCTGGTGCTGCCGCCTTACACAGTTGCCCTGACGGGCACCCGGACGTGGACCGCACCGGCGGACCGGTCCAGGCTACACAGTCATACTAAGCTACACTTGCCGGCCTCTGGACTTGGAGCGTTTCGCTGGTGCGGTCGCGGCTGTACTCACATAATCAACCGCTTTGTCGAATTTTTCGAGAACGGCTTGCCAGGTGTAATTCTGCTGCACATACCGTTTTCCGTTTTCGGCCATCTGGCTGATATCCTGCGTCAGGATGTTATCGATGGCCGTTTCAAACTCGGCATAGTCGCGGTACGCGTACCCGGCATGACTCGCTTCGATGTGGTCGAGCAGAATTTCGCAGTTGGCGTTGGCAATCACCGGGACGCCAACCGACATACTCTCCAGCGTCACCATCGACAGACTTTCGTAGGGCGACGGCATCAACATGGCTTTCGCACCCAGTAGCAGCCGGGCCTTTACGTCCTCATCGACAAACCCGGCCGGGATGATATCGGGGTGGCCGGGGATATCCATAAACGACTGCCCGACGAGTACCAGTTTCAGCGGAGCCGGATGCTTCTTTTTGTAGCGTAAAAACTGATCGATCATCACATCGCAGCCCTTCGCCTTATCAATCCGGCCGACGTACAGCAGGTAATCAGCATCGGTACCGATCAGTTCAGCCGCTGTTTTCTCCGACACGGCATGGGGCGGCTCAATACCGACTCCCACAACGTCGCTGTGGATATCCTGATTGGCAAAGAGCTGATTAACAAACCGCTGCTCGGCGACAGTATTGTACAAGATAGCCCGTGGCCGGTGAAAAACCGCCGGGAATATGGGCAGGTAGATCGGTTTCTCATCGTGCGCGGTCGGAATGAGAATTGACTTATGCGGAGCGACCGTCAGACCCTCTATCGTGGGATAGTAGAGGTACGTGAAGAAGATCAGTGCATCATACTGCTGATGGTTCTGGCGGAGATACTCAATCAGCTCGGGCGTGTATGGTCCCTGATAACGGGGCCACATGCGAAGGCACTCGTCGACCGCCGGTCCTTTCAGCGAATAGTACTTTTTCTTCAACCACCCCCAGGCACCCCGCTTGTCCATAGCCATCAGTTTACGCAGCTGATGCTCGGTTTGTCCAGACAATTTTGACTGCCGCTCGTAGGCCGTGGCAAAGCGCCTGACGCGAACGCCGTGAATCATCACCGTTTCGGCCGGATACCAGTTAGACCACTTCTGGTACTCGATGGCACAACTCGTCAGCACATCGACCTCATAGGTATCTGTTAGCCGTTCGGCCAGGATACGGCAGTGGTATTCCGCCCCACCATTCACCTCAACGCCGTAGCGCTGCACGATAAAAGCAATCTTTTTCATACGTTGGGCAACGACCGGCAGGCCGTCAGGCAGTTTACCGAAACCAGATCATGCCGAACTGTAGCCGACATTAAAACGAAAAAAGCGTCTGGTACGATAAGCTGAAAATGTATACAAGGCCTGATACTGGTGACAAAGGTAGTATGCCGGACGCGGTAATCAGGCAGGCAAAACCCATATACGTCACTGGTGCGGCCCGACAGTCAGTATAATCTTGCCGATGTGGTCGCTGCTTTCCATCAGTTGCTGCGCCTGAGCCGCTTCGGCCAGTGGGAACGTGCGGTACACGACCGGCTTTACCCGCCCGGCACTTACCAGCGGCCAGACATTCGCCAGCACGTCGGCAACGAGCGCGGATTTTTGCTCGTCGGTGCGGGGTTTGAGCATGCTACCCGTCAGCACGATGCGCTTGCTCATCAGCTCGCGGATATTGATTGTGCTCTCCGGCCCTTTCATCGCGTTGATAAAGGTCAGCCGCCCATCGGTGCGCAGTAGCCGGATATTCTTTTCGGTATAATCACCGCCGACCATGTCCAGAATTACATCCAGCCCATACGGTTTCAGCGCGTCCTCAAAATCCTCGGTTTTGTAGTTGACAACCCGCTCGGCACCCAGCCGTTCGCAAAACGTTTTCTTCTCGTCGTTACCCACCGTAGCAAACGCCTTCGCGCCAAAAGCAGCAGCAAGCTGAATCGCCGTGATACCGATACCACTACTACCCCCGTGTACCAGGAAATGCTCGCCCGCCCGCAGCCGGACCTGCTGAAACACGTTCGACCAGACAGTCAATACCGTTTCGGGCAGCGAGGCCGCGTCGGTCATCGACATACCATCCGGAACGGGCAGGCAGTGCCGCTCATCGACAGCAACGTATTCGGCGTAGCCCCCACCGGGCAGCAGCGCACAAACGGCGTCGCCAGCCCGCCACCGATTCGCTCCAGGCCCACATTGCTCGACGGTTCCGGCCATTTCCAGCCCCGGCACCTGCCCCGACGGGTCGGTACCGTACCCGCCCTGCCGCTGCATGATATCACTGCGGTTTAGTCCGGCTGCCGCAACGCGCACCAGCACCTGTCGGTAGCCGGGTTCGGGTTTGGCTTGTTCCCGTACCTCCAGAACGGCGGAATCGCCGGGGCGGGTAATAACGATAGCTTGCATTTTTGACTAGTTGTAAAGTTGGATGGTTGTAGAGTTGGATAGTTGCTACCGCCGTTATGGCTTGCGCAAGCCAACTTTATAACCTTACGACTTTACAACTCTACAACTATCCCTTTAAACCTTCCCCACGAAGTGACGGTTATCGATTGAGCAGTTAATTCCACTTTTTTTGATTGTACAACATTCATGGCAGAGTCTATTAAAACGGCCCTCGTAACCGGCGGGTCGAAAGGAATCGGGTACGGCGTCGCCGAAACGCTTATACATCAAGGCATTCGGGTGGCCATCACCAGCCGGTCGCAGGAGAGTGCTGACGAAGCAGCCGCGTCGCTCAACAAAATCAAGGAAGGCTACGCGCTGGGACTACAGGCCGATGTGCGTGATCTGGCATCGCAGCAAAAAGCCGTCGAGACGCTGCTCGACAAATGGGGGCAGCTCGATTATGTAATTGCCAACGCGGGGGTAGGTCATTTCGCACCGGTGCAGGAGTTGACGCCGGAGCAATGGCAGGAAACCATCGACATCAACCTGACGGGTGTGTTCTACACGACGAAAGCGACGGTAGCGGAACTGGCGAAAACGGAAGGCTATTTCATCACGATTGCCAGCCTGGCCGGAGCCAACTTCTTCGAGAAAGGATCGGCGTACAACGCCAGCAAGTTCGGCCTGGTGGGCTTCACGCAGGCGATCATGCTCGACCTCCGCAAAGACGGCATCAAGGTGTCTACGATTATGCCCGGTTCGGTCGCGACGTATTTCGACGGCAACGAACCCAGCGATAAGGATGCGTGGAAAATTCAGCCGGAAGACATCGGTCAGATCGTCGCCGACCTGATCAAGATGCCCGCCCGCACACTCCCCAGCAAAGTCGAAGTGCGCCCCTCCCGGCCGGGCAAATAGTCTTTGATAGTTTAAAGTTCAATGTCCAATGTTCAAGGTTTGCTGAAGCGTTAACCTTGAACACTGGACATTGAACTTTAAACCAAACTGACTATTCCCACTCAATCGTCGCCGGGGGCTTCGAGGAGATGTCGTAGACGACGCGGTTGACGCCTTTGACGCGGTTGATGATGTCGTTGGACACATTAGCCAGAAACTCGTAGGGCAGGTGCGCCCAGTCGGCGGTCATTCCGTCGACACTCGTAACGGCGCGGAGCGCGACAACGCGTTCGTAAGTCCGCTCATCGCCCATCACGCCCACCGATTGTACCGGCAGCAGCATAGCACCCGCCTGCCACACTTTATCGTACAGCCCGTCGCGATTCAACCCGTTGATGAACAGCGCGTCGACCTGCTGGAGAATGTCGACTTTTTCGGGAGTGACGTCGCCCAGAATCCGAATCGCCAGACCGGGACCGGGGAACGGGTGACGGCCCAGAATTGCTTCGGGCAGACCCAATGTGCGACCCACAGCCCGCACTTCGTCTTTGAACAGGGTATTGAGCGGCTCCACGACTTTCAGCTTCATGAAGTCGGGCAGACCACCCACGTTATGGTGCGATTTGATCGTTGCCGACGGCCCTTTCACCGATACCGACTCGATCACGTCGGGGTAGATCGTACCCTGCCCCAGCCACGCCACACCCTCGATCTGATGCGCTTCGTGGTCGAAGACGTCGATGAATGTTTTGCCGATGGCTTTGCGTTTGGCTTCGGGGTCGGTCAGACCAGCCAGTGCGGTGTAGAACTGCTCTTTCGAATCGACACCTTTCACGTTCAGGCCCAGCGACTCGTAGGAGGCCAGTACGTCTTCAAACTCGTCTTTGCGCAGCAGCCCGTTATCGACAAATACGCAGTACAGGTTCTTGCCGATCGCCCGGTGAATGAGCATGGCCGCTACCGACGAGTCGACCCCGCCCGATAGGCCAAGTACCACTTTATCGTCGCCGAGCTTTTCCTGCAACTGCGCCACCGTCGATTCCACGAACGATTCCGGGTCCCAGTCCTGCGAGCAGCCGCAGATGTCGACTACGAAGTTTTTCAGCAGTTCTTTACCCTGTAGCGAGTGCGTCACTTCGGGGTGAAACTGAATACCGTACGTCTCTTCGCCCTCAACCTGAAAGGCCGCTACGCGTACGGAATCCGTCGAGGCAATGATATGAAACGACTCGGGAATGCTGGTGATCGTGTCGCCGTGCGACATCCAGACCTGCGAATGCTGATCGATACCGCGCATCAGCGGGCTACCGGCGTCGACGGTGCCGAGTTTGGCGCGGCCGTACTCACGAATCGACGACGGCTGCACTTCGCCCCCGCTGGTGTGGGCCAGCAGCTGGGCTCCGTAGCACACACCCAGCAGCGGTAACTTTTGCCGGAATGCGGCCAAATGCATGTTGGGAGCGCCATCTTCCCGCACGGACGACGGGCTGCCCGACAGGATTACACCTTTAACGTCAGGCGAGATAACCGGGATGTTGTTGTAGGGATGGATTTCGCAGTAAACATTGAGTTCGCGCACCCGGCGGGCAATGAGTTGGGTGTATTGCGAACCGAAATCCAGAATCAAAATCTGTTCGGTGGCCATGGATTGGTCTCTAAAATGCAAAGGTAGGGCATTTTTCCATACGGCGACCCTTTCCCTCCCGAACTAACGACTGACTACCAGCCGACACTGGATACCGCCCCCCCTGTAAGCCAGCGTCAGTACGTATGTGCCGACGGGCAGAGCAGCAACGGAAAATGGCAACACCGATGCCCCCGAACTGACGGCCCGATTCTGCTGTAGCACGGTTACCCCGGCCATATTTGTCAGCGTCAGCGTAACGGGGTCGCCGTTCCAGTCAAGCGGCAACCGGGCGTACACCTGATCGGAGGCCGGGTTGGGGTACACGAGCGACGAGTTATAGATACCACCGGGATTACTTTTCCCCGGCAGTTCCGGCCCCGTCGGTATGTAGAGTACATACTGGAGCGACGCCGTTACGACCGGCGAATAGCTGGCTTCCGCTTTCTGGCTAATGGCCCGAATCCGATACTGGTAGATTGTGCCAATGCGTAACGAGTCCGTGTTGCTCGACTTCCGGCGATCTCTGTAGGTGCTGACCGAGTTGCTCAGCGTGGCAATCTGGCTGAATTTTCCGCTGCTATCGGCCCGTTCGACACCCCAGGAATCAACACCCGTAGCAGGCTGGTTCCAGTTGAGTTGAATGGCTACTGTATCGAGCGGAATGGCCCGCAGGTCGTTGGCAATGGGCAGTGGAGCCGCGATCGGCACCGACTGAAACGTCAGCGCGCGCATTCCCCGTTGATTCCGGATAGTTGGCCCAGCGTAATAACCCAGCTGATTATCCTGGTACGACGATGGCAGATACGTCAGTGTCTGGGCCGTCGTCGAGCGGGCCAGCGTCAGCACAAGCTTGTTACCCACCGCCGACACCGACTGCACCAGCCCCGACTCGCCGGTGGGGTAATTAGTGTAGACAAAGTCGGTCATGCGTTGCGTGTAGGTCCGGCCCGTTTTCGGGTTGGCAATAACCGAATCAGCAGGCCATTTCATCTGCTGCCCCGGCTCAAACTCCATCGTAATTTCGGTGTAGTCGGGCTTGCTGTAGAAGAGCTTGCGCAGGTTCGGCGACCCAACATTACTGGTGTCGGTGCTTTTGTACAGGTCGCGGGCAATGATGCGGTACAATTCCTGACCAAACTGCCGGTAACCGGGCTCGTCGTAATGCAGGCCCTGATAGCCGGGCAGGCCAACCGTCGCGATGGGTACATGGTCGGGGTACACGCTGGTAATCTGCCGTTGAAAATCACGAAGGGTACCGGCCTGCGTCGCCGAGGCATTCGTCAGGATATTCAGCTGCGCCATGTATACCCGCCGAAGTTTGGGGTAATCCTGCTTCCAGTTGCTATAAAGCCGAGCGTACTGAGCAGCGTAGCTATCGCCGGAATTGTTGGCGGCTTCCGCTTCCCCCTGCCGCCAGATCATCACCAGTGGCTGATTGGCCAGACCCGCCCGACGCGTCCGGTACAGCAGCCGCCCGTAAAGCGTCGACAGATTGTCGGGCTCCGTACCGATCCGGATCAGGTGCGTAGCGATGTCCGTTGAGCCAACGGCCCCGTTGATCACAGCGGTCGGGATACTGTCTTTCTGGTAGATATACCGTTGCAGTTCAACGCCCCAGAGACTATTGAATCCTTCCGACGTATTGGTCAGGCACCAGGCCGTATCGGCAGGGTTGTACGCTGAGTTACCGCTGTTGACGCCGAACGACCGACAAAACGGGCTGCCATACGGGTTGTTATCGAAGCGACCGACTGCATTCGACTGCCCCATGATCAGGTACGCGTCGCCACAGACGATGCTGTCGCGGGTGGCCACCCAGGCTGAATCGCCGGGCGCACGATACCGAAACAACTGAAAACTGTACAGGTGTGATTCTGCTTTGATGGAAGGCGTGAAGCGAAACAAGCCAGCCGAGTCGGTAGTTAGGCGAGTATAGCCAACTGGTTTCTGGTCGCGCAGGGTCACGACCGACAGCGTTGCCGCCGTGGGGTCGGTAACGCGCCCACTGATAGACACTCCGCACCGGCTGGTTACCGGGTCGCGCACATAAAGCTGCAACCGGGCAGGCCAGTTGGTTAATGTTACGTTTTGTCCATTACTCCAGTGTGGTGCGAGTAAAGCAATGAAGTAAATACTACGCAGTAAAGCTTTCAATGGTGGGTGTTAGGCAAAATAAGTTGACAAAGCTACCCTGCAATACGCTATAAGTCACCATACTGTGCGTTCATTTTTGCCATCAGCCAAGCAGTTGCGTGTATTTACTGGTAAATCAGGTATTTCTTCCGCATTTGCTGGTAGGTAGCGAGTTGCGGCTGCCAGCTTTTGCGGATTGTTGCTTCCGGTACGCCCGCCGTTAGTTGCAGCCGTAGCTGATCGGTGCCAGCTAGCCGGTCGAAGCCCCCCCCGCCAGAAAGAACGTCGGCTTGTCGGTAGCGCGTTTGTAAAAATCAAACAGGTAGTCGAGCATCAGGCCCGTTTTCGAGATGGGTGCCTGCGTCAGGTCGAGGCCATAGCACAGCTTGCCTTCCTGCGGTGGGTTCATCGCACCGGGCTTGTCAACGGGGGTAAATTCGTAGGGGCCGTACTTCGTAACGGGCGATCCGATCACCTGAAACTGTTTGTCCGTACCGCGCCCGACACTGACGACGGTACCTTCGAAAAAGCAAAGCGACGGGTATAGTAGCACCGCCTGCTGATTGGGCAGGTTCGGCGATGGTCGCAGCGGTAACACGTAGGGGGTCTGGTGCGTGTAGTTTTTGACCGGAATCACTGTCAGCTGGCAGGTTTTGCCGGGGCCGAGCCAGCCTTCGCCATTGATCATTCCCGCCAGTTCGCCCTCCGTCAGCCCGTAGACGACCGGGATGGGGTGCATACCGACGAACGATTTGAATTTGGGATTCAGCACCGGCCCATCGACATAGTGCCCGTTGGGGTTGGGTCGGTCGAGCACGATGAATGGCTTACCAGCTTCGGCGCAGGCTTCCATCACGTAGTGCATGGTGCTGATGTATGTGTAGAACCGGCAACCCACGTCCTGAATGTCGAACAGCACCACATCGAGCGAATCCATCTGCGCGGCCGACGGCTTGCGGTTGGCTCCGTACAGCGACGCGATCATCACACCCGTTTTGGGGTCACGGCCGTTGCTGATTTTTTCCCCGTCGGTCGCTTCACCGCGAAAGCCGTGCTCGGGGGCAAAGATTGTTTTCACCGCAACGCCCAGCGCCAGCAAACTGTCGACCAGGTGCGTTTTACCAATTCGTGACGTGTGATTGACCACCATCCCTACCCGTTTGCCTTTCAGGGCGGGCAGGTACAGCGCGGTCTGCTCCGCACCGGGACTGACAACCGGGCGGGCCGCACTGGCCGAAGCCGTTTTCTGAGTGGACTGACCCTGGCAGGCAATCGACAGGCTAACCAGCGATACGAAAAGCAATCGGCAGACGATAGGCAGCGGCATGGTGTTTAGGAGTGATTTGCACAAAAATAGGCGATTCGACACAAATCCTGCGTCGAATCGCCCACCGGTACCTGAACTGGCTGACAAGGCTGTACCCGATAGCTTCCAGCCGCTCGGCGGTCCGATGTCGGAGCCGCGCTAGCGGCTAACCGGGCGAATCTACTTTAGCCTGACGATTCCGACAGCTGGAAGCTGTCGGGGACAATTCCTCTCCCAAACATCCCCTGACTGGCTAGAGCGTTACCTGTTGAACGGGCGTGTAGAGCAGTTCGGCCACACCCGCTGTTTTCACCCCCAGCCGCACGTAGGCCGTTCCCTTGACTGCGGCTGGCGTTGCCAGCGTGAGCGATAGAGGCTTACTCAGATCAGCCACGGCCGTCCCCGACAAACTGGCACTTCCGGCGTTGTTGGTCGCGTCGACAAACTGGGTCGTTCCGACGTACAGCGTCACCTGTTCAACGGTCCGGCCACTGACGACCTGATTGATCTGAGCGCTGGACGTCAGGTTTGTGCCGCTTCGCTGAAAGGTCGGTGCGCTGATGGTAAAGTACGGCTGTACCGGCACGTCGATCTGCGTCGTGCCGCGCACCTGCACGTTGATCGTATCGGTATTGTCGGCCCAGGGGCCGTTGCCGCGCAGCCGCACCAGCTTGTAATCGCCATCGAAGAGCGAGGCCGAAAAAGAGCCGTCCTGATTGATAAAAACCGGAATCTTCGAGAACAGCTGGTAGCCCCGCTGCCAGAGTTCGAGCTGTACGCCGTTGGTGCGGACTCCCACCGGCTGATTCTGATAAACCACCCGCCCGGTCAGGGTCGAGGCCGGGGGTCGTAGTTGTCGTATTTGCAGGCGCTAAGCAGCGCAGTGGCCAGCAACAGCCCGGCATACACAAGTGCTTTCATAACGAGATCAGTGGAATGGGTTGCGGACGATCTTCGGATTGTTGTTGATAACCGATTGATCGATAGACGAATAGTAATTACCAAACTGGAACTGCCGGGGAGCCCGGAACCGGGGCGCGACCAGCTTCATAAACACGTATTTGTTGTGCCGGGCGGCATCGCCGGGCCGTACAACCCGGTACGGATACAGGGCGTACATCACGGCGTCGGGGTTTGATGGGTTGCCGTTCCAGACGTCGTGGGCGATACGCCAGCGTTTCAGATCCCAGACGCGGTGATCCTCGAACGCCAGCTCGACCCGGCGCTCGTTTTGCAGCCGCCCGATAGTTAGCTCTTTCAGGCTGTTGGCCCCGAAACCCGCCCGTTCGCGCACCCGGTTGACGTAGGTCAGGGCTTCGGCGGTTTGCCCCAGTTCGAGAGCCGCTTCCGATGCGTTGAGCAGCACCTCGCCCAGCCGGAACCGCACCCACCAGATATCACTGCCCACACCCCGCGTACTCGACATTGCCGCCGGGTCCACGAATTTGCGCAGGTAAAAGCCCGTGTTCGTCACGTCGACCTGCGAGCGTTGCGGCCCCGAACTACCCGTTTGCAGCAGGCCGTCGGTGTAGGTAGTGCCCAGCGCGTTGCCTTCCGAAATCTGGTAGTTGGCACCATCCCAGACCAGCACCCCCGCCTGAATCTGCACCTCCTGCCCTTTGAAGCTGGTGCCGGGGTAAATCACCGTACCGTAGAGCCGCGCATCCTTGTTGGCGAATGGCCCGCTCAGGTTGTCGTAGTAGATATAGTCCGAATTGTCGGCGGTGCGCGTTTTCAGCTCGCCCGACGAGCCGTCGAGGTATTCAAAGTCCTCGACCAGATTCAGCGAGGGTGTTACGTTCGACGAACTGAGGTTGTCTTCGCGCAGGCCACGGGCAATGTTGTCGTAGCTGTAGCCGTGCCGGTAACCTTTGCTGACCAGAAAATCCTTGACGAAGATGGCTTCCCGGTTGTTGGCTTTCCGGGTGATAGCTTCGAAGAAATTCTCGCCCAGGTTGGGGTTGACCCGGTACAGCGCGTAGTTGCCTTCCGTCAGAATCTTACGCGAGGCTTCCAGCGACTTCGTGTAGTACTCCGTGGCGCGGTTAGCCGGAATTCCGACCTCCCCACCCGACGTTGTGATGGGCGCGGCCAGCCGGTTGTTGTACTTGGCAATCGATCCGGCGTAGAGCATGGCCCGGCTTTTCAGGGCGAGTGCCGTAAACTTATTGGCGCGCGTATTACTACCGTCGTTACCCAGCACATCCATCACCGCGTCGAGTTCGCTGCCGATGAAGTCGTACACCTCCGACTCTTTGGCGCGGGGTACTTGCAGGGGCGACGGATCTCCGCTGAAATCGTAGACAAGCTGCTTCGTTACCAGCGGCACACCGCCCATCCGCTTGACCAGCTCGAAATACTGGTAGGCCCGCAGAAACCGAAACTCCGCGTTGAACTGGGTTTTCTGAGCCGCCGTTAGCGCGGTACTCGTCTGAATATTGTCGAGGGCCAGGTTGATGTCGCGAATCAGGCCGTAATCCCACAACCGCCAGCGGTCGAAGCCGTACGAGATGATATTGTTGCGCCCATCGCCCGAACCCGACCAGCTGGCTTCGTCGTAATCGGCAAAGCCACCGTTGTTGTTATCGATCTGGGTGTGTACCGGCAGGCGGTTGTAGTAGTTGGCAAGCAGGCTAGTAATCAGGGCAGGGTCGTTCCAGACCTGACTATCCAGAATAACGTTGACCGGCTGCCGGTCGAGCCATTCCTCCTTACAGGCCGACGTCGACCACAGGGTGGCACCGATCAGAAAACTTATCAGAATGCGTTTCATAGACGATGAGAATTAGAAGCTCAGATTGAAACCCGCGCTGTAGAGCCGTTGCGTGGGGTATACCAGCCCGTTGCCCGACGCGATTTCGGGGTCGATTTCGTACTGTTTGACGTTGTCGAACGAAAGCAGGTTGGTACCCGACAGGTAGACGCGCAGCGCCGTAAGCCCCAGCCGGTCCATGACGGGTTTCGGCAGGTTGTAGCCCAGTTCGAGGTTACGCAGGCGCAGGTAAGTCACGTTGGTTACCCAGAAGTCGTTGCGCCAGTTGTTGGCGTGACTGCCGTAGTCTTTCCGAATGGCCGGATACAGCCCCGCCACCCACGGACTATCGGGGTTGTAGGGGTCGGACCGGTGCCAGCGGTCTTCGAGCATGTAGGCTGGCGACGTACCGTTGTTCTGGTACGGGAATTTCAGCTCCCAGTTTCGCTCCAGACTCTGCATCGTACCACCGGCGAAACCGACGAAGAGCGAGAAGTTCTGCCAGCTCAGATTGGCGTTCAGGCCGAAGCTCATGAACGGTGGCCAACCCTGCGCGTAGCCGATGGGCCGCTCGTCGAGGTAGTTGATGATACCGTCGCCGTTGACGTCCTGATAGATAAAGTCGCCGGGCAGCATGGTCCGGTTGCCCTGCCCGTCGTTGTTGACCGGGTGGTTGGCAATCTCCTGCGCACTCTGGAACCGGCCCGTCACGTGATAGCCCCAGGTGGTGCCGCCCCAGCGGTTCATGGCCGAATTGCGGTACTGATCCCACGAATTACCAAAGCGGGGCTTGTACTGCTCACCCGCCTGGTACCGGCTATAGGTGGCGTTGGCCCCAACGGTGTACGACAGCTTACCCGCTTTGCCCGAGTAGTTGATAGACCCTTCCATACCCTTGTTGAATTCCGTATTCAGGTTTTCGGGGGCAGCGAGTAGCCTACCTCGCTCGGCAGCAGTACGTCGTAGCGGGCGGCTGGCAGGCCCGTGCGTTTGCGCTGAAACACATCGAACGTACCCGACAGGCGGCTGTTGAACAGGGAGAAATCGAAGCCCAGGTTGGTCGATACGTTGTTGATCCACGACAGGTTGGTGATGGGCACACCACGCGGCTGGATACCCGTAATCAGCGTGCCGTTGAACAGCGCACTCCCCGCCCCCCAGTTGTAGCCTGTCAGGTAGCTGAACGGGGCCACGATAAAGCCGGGCGAAATCTGGTTGTTGTTGGTATTGTCGCTACCCGTTTTACCCCACGACGCCCGCAGCTTGAAGTCGCTGACCACGCTGCCGATGGCGTTTTTGATGACGGGCTCTTCCAGCAGCCGCCAGCCCAGCGATACACCGGGAAAAAACCCGTACCGGCGACCGGGTGCGAACAGGAACGATCCGTCGTAACGGCCCAGCACTTCGACCAGATACTTCTGCTTATAATTGTAATTGATCCGGCCGATATAGCCCGCCCGCGCCACTTCACCGTACTCGTCGGCCAGATAATCCTGATTGGCGAAATACTGGATCGGGATATAGTTGTTGGGCGGCACGGTATGCACCACCAGATAGCGGTTGCTCCAGTCCGACCGCTCAAAAGCCGCAACGGCCGAGATACCATGATCGCCGAACTGCTTGTTGTAGGTCAGCTGAAACTGGCCAAACTGATCGATCAGCGTGCGCCGACGTTGCTCGCGCCAGGGGTTCTGGTTGCCCCCGCCCGGCACGACGTTGTACGTGTCGTTCGTCGGGTTATAGCTGTAGGTGTTGTAGGTGTACTCGAAGCCGTCAAAATTCAGGGCCGTATGGTTGTACGAAAACGTCGCCTTGGCGATTAGCCCGAAGCCGAAGTCGTACTGCGCATACAGGTTGGCTTTAGCCGCTCGCCAGACCTCGTCGTTATAGCCAGTGATCGACTTTTTATAGGTCGCCGGATTGACGTTGATGTTGTGCGTCTGGGCAATGTAATTCGGGTTATCGTTGGCGTAGGGCCGCTCGGTAGGCCACATCGAGAACACACTCAGCAACGGGTTGAAATAATCGTCGATACCCGGCACGCCCGTCTGCTTCCGTGTTTCGACCCGCCCGCTGATCTGCGCGCCGATGCGCAGCCCCTTCGTCAGTCCGGCTTCCAGGTTGGCTTGCAGGTTGGTGCGTTTAAAGCTGAAATCTTCGATCAGCGCCTTCTGATCGAGGTGGTTGACGGCCACGTAATAGTTGGCGTTGTTTGCACCACCCGTTACGCTGGCGTTCAGCGAATACTGCGGCACGTTAGACCGGAGCACCATTTTGTAGTAATCGTAGTTCTGGTAGCCTTTCTCGGTACCGACGCGCCACTTTTCCAGCTCGTCGGGCGTTATGCTGGGCCGGATGCCCAGGTTCTGATCCGACTCGACCAGCCCGCGCTGATGCTGATAGGCATTGGCGGGGTACGGGTAGCGGGAAAAGTCCTGAAAGCCATAGTAACCGTTGAGGTTGATGGCGGTTTTCTGGTTGGCACGGCCTTTCCGGGTCGTTACGAGTACCACGCCATTGGCCGCCCGCAAGCCGTAGATAGCCGCCGACGCATCTTTCAGGATCGAAATATTTTCGATGTCGTTCTGACCCAGGTTATTAAACTGCCCCGCGTCGGCCGGCACACCGTCGATGACGTAGAGCGGCTCACCCATGTTCCGAACTTCGATATTAACGGCACCACCCGGCCGGGAGTCCGTCGCCCGCGACGTGATACCCTGCACCTTACCCACGAGCGCGGCCGACGAAGTAACAGCCGGGGTTTTCAGCAGATCATCGGACTGCACCGTACTGACCGCCCCCGTAACGGTTCCGCGCGATTGCGTGCCGTACCCAACCACCACAACTTCATCGAGCGACTGATCGTCGGCTACCAGCGTCATCGTCAGCTGGGTCTGCGTCCCGACGGTTGTTTCCTGCGTTTTGTAGCCGATATAGCTGAAGACCAGCACGGTGTTATTGCTGGGTACTTTGACGGTGAACCGGCCGTTTGCATCGGTGGCAGAGCCCTGCGTGGTTCCTTTGATAACGACGTTCACCCCCGGCAGCCCAACGCCTTTGTCGTCTTTAACCAAACCGGTTATCGTGATGTCGTCCTGACGAAGACCAGCGCTGGCAGCAGGCACCGACCTGAACCAGCTGGGTGGGCTGGGCGCGGCCAGCGTAGATCCAGCCGTAAGTCCCAGAATAAGTGGCAGATACAAACGACCAACTGGCCGGTACCACGGTGTAGGCGGTACTGATTTTTTCATACCTTTATGCGTTTTGTCTTGATAGAAAAGGGCAAAAACATTCCTGACACCCGCCAAACGGGTGCTACACAGATCGGGAATTAATCGGGTCAGCGGTGGTACCAGCACTGCTGACCTTTTTTTGTAACGACCTAGCTAATTGCGTACTGACTCGCTGAGTTTTGTCTTTGTGTGCTTCCTGTCATAAGTTTTCTTTACTTCGTTTTATCCTATAAATCAAATGTAAAATGCATGTTAATTAAAACCGAATTAAAATTAATATCCAGTCAATAGTTGTAAATTTTTGCTCATAAAATAGGCTTATCCCCGCACAAATGACGATATCGGCATCCAAACTGACTTTTTTTTATTATTATCTGCCGGACACGACCTATTCAGAATGGTAGCTGATTAACAGTTCAGTACACCTAACAGCAGAACCGTTGGGTGGTAAATTTGACAGCCACGTATGAGCTCTATAGCTGATACCCGTTTCTTTGTAGTTGCTGTTGCCGCTGGTCGGTACGATGCACGCAGCAACCAATCTTTAGTCAGCCAACTACGTTGAATCTTTCTTTATTTCTGGCCCGCCGGGTGCGCCGTGCCCCGCAGGGTAGCTTCTCGACCACCGTTACCCGTATCGGCATTGGCAGCATCGCGCTGGCACTGGCGGTTATGATTATTGCGTTTGCCGTACTGTTTGGCTATCAGCGGTCTATTCAGCAAAAAATCTTCTTGTTCGGGGCCCATTTGCAAGTCAGCAAATTCACCAACAACCATTCGTACGACGATACGGCGCTGCCGCTCAATACGCCCCTGTTCAACGCCGGCGCCAATATTCCGGGCGTTGACCATATACAGGCTGTCGCCACCAAACCGGGTATCCTGAAAACACCCGACGAGCTGGCCGGCGTCGTGCTGAAAGGTGTCGGGCGCGATTACAACTGGAATCTGCTACGCGAATCGCTGGTGGCGGGTACGGTACCCGAAGTGGGGGCTGACACGGGTAATGGCTCGACACAGTTGCTGATTAGTCAGTACATGGCCAATCAGTTGAAGGCGACCGTCGGGCAGTCGCTGCCGCTGTATTTTCTGGGCAACCCGCCCCGCGCCCGCAAAATGACCATTGTCGGCATCTACGAAACGGGGCTGGAGGAAGTCGATAAAACAATCGCACTGGGCGACATCCGCCTGATTCAGCGGCTAAACAAGTGGGGCCCCGACACGGTAGGGAGTTACGAAATTTTCGTGCGCGACTTCAGCAAACTCGACCAAACCCGCGAAACCGTATTCGACCGGTTATCGCCCGACATGCGGCTGGTATCGGTCAAAGAACAGTACCGCCCCCTCTTCGACTGGATGCTCCTGCTTGACCGCAACATGGTTATTCTGCTGGGGCTGATTGCGTTTGTGGCGTCGTTCAACATGGTATCGGTGCTGCTAGTGCTGATGATGGAACGGACGCCCATGATCGGCCTGCTGAAGACGCTGGGCGGCACCGACACCCTCATCCGGCGTATGTTTCTGCACGTCGGGCTGGGTATGGTTGTGTGGGGGCTAGTGATCGGCAACGTGATTGGCATCGGCTTATGCTTTCTACAGGATCGGTTCCGGCTTATTCCGCTCGATCCCAAAAACTACTTTATCAAGTACGTACCCATCGCCTGGGACTGGCCGACCATTCTGGCTCTCAACGGCGCGACCGTTCTGCTGATCGCTCTGGTGCTCTGGATTCCGACCATCATTATCAACCGTATTCAGCCGATACGGGCGCTGGCGTTCAAGAAGTAGCGCATCGTTGACCGGGCGGTTCAACAGCGTCTTTTACGGGCTATGCGGCCTTGGGCTTTCTTCGTATCTTTGGTATAATTTCCAGATACGATAGAACTATGATTACTCAACGGCGACAGGAGCAAGCAGATACGACACCCGTTCGTCAGCATAAAATCCGTATCGTAACGGCGGCTTCGCTGTTCGACGGGCACGATGCGGCTATCAACCTGATGCGTCGGCTAATGCAGGCATCGGGGGCAGAAGTGATTCACCTGGGGCACAACCGGTCGGTAGCCGACATTGTCGACTGCGCTATTCAGGAAGACGTGCAGGGCATCGCCATAACGAGCTATCAGGGCGGCCATCTAGAGTTTTTCAAATACATGCACGACCTGCTCAGCGAACGCGGAGCGGGACATATAAAGATTTTTGGCGGTGGGGGCGGCACCATCCTCCCGCGCGAAATCGAGGAACTACACGCCTACGGCATCACGCGCATCTATTCACCCGACGACGGTCGGTCGATGGGTTTACAGGGTATGATCGATGATCTGCTGAACCAGTGTGATTTCGCCCTTTCCCCTGCTGATACCGATACCATCGCCCGGCAAATCACCACCGCCGAAAATGACGGTCCGAAAACCAGTACCCACCGAAACCCAACAACTGATCGATGCCCCGTGCTGGGCATCACCGGCACCGGGGGCGCGGGTAAATCGTCGCTGATCGATGAGCTGGTACTGCATTACCTGCGGACCTTTCCCGACAAAACGCTGGCCATTATCTCGGTCGACCCGTCGAAGCGGAAAACGGGCGGGGCGCTTCTCGGCGACCGCATCCGCATGAATGCCATCAACTCGCCGAGGGTATACATGCGGTCGCTGGCGACGCGGCAGTCGAACCTGGCGCTGAGCCGCTCGGTGCAGGACGCTATTGACATCTGCCAGACGGGCGGGTTTGATTTGATTATCGTAGAGACGTCGGGCATCGGGCAGTCGGACACGGAGATTACCGAACATGCCGACAAGACACTGTACGTGATGACGGCGGAATACGGTGCAGCTACGCAGCTCGAAAAAATCGACATGCTCGACTTTGCCGACGTCATCGCGATCAACAAATTCGATAAACGCGGCTCCGCCGATGCACTGCGCGACGTTCGGAAGCAATACCGACGCAACCACAACGACTGGGACACGCCCGACGACGAGTTACCCATCATTGGCACGATGGCGTCGCAATTCAACGACGCAGGCATGAACACCCTGTTCGCTCGGCTGATGGCGGTTCTCGGTGTTCGGTTTTCGGTACACAGTGAACACAGTATCGACGTGCCACCCACCGTAAACCGAATATCAACTGCCGTAAACCCCATCATACCCCCGACCGGGTACGCTACCTGGCCGAGATTGTAGAAGAAAGCCGCCGGTACGACCGATTCGTCGACGAGCAGACAACGCTAGCCCGGCAACTATATCAGCTTGATGGGACGCTGGCGATGCTTTTACCCTCACCCCCGGCCCCTCTCCCAAAACAGGAGAGGGGAGCAGTACTCCCGCTAATTCCCCCCTCTCCCGTTTTGGGCGGTCCGCCGTCGCGGGAGGGGCCGGGGGTGAGGGCGACGAGGGAAACCCTCGAACAACTCCGCGCGCAGCTCGACGCCCGGATGCATCCCGACTGCCGGGCTTTGCTGGCGCAGTGGCCTGCTATGCAAACGCGCTACACAGCTGATTTCTACGAATTTACTGTTCGGAACAAGACCATCCGGCAACCGCTGTATACCGAAACCCTGTCGCATTTGCGCGTTCCGAAAGTGAGCCTGCCCAAATACCACGACTTGGGCGACGTACTGCGCTGGCTGCTGACCGAAAACGTGCCGGGCGAATTCCCGTACACGGCGGGGGTGTTTCCGCTCAAACGGGAAGGTGAAGATCCGACGCGGATGTTTGCGGGCGAAGGCGGTCCCGAACGTACCAATCGCCGGTTCCACTACGTCTCGAAAGGTCAACCCGCCAAACGCTTGTCAACAGCTTTCGATTCGGTGACGCTCTACGGTGAAGACCCTGCCCTCCGCCCGACATCTTTGGTAAAGTTGGCAATTCCGGCGTCAGCGTTTGTACGCTCGACGACGCCAAAAAACTCTATTCCGGCTTCGACCTCTGCGATCCAGCCACGTCGGTGTCCATGACCATCAACGGCCCCGCTCCCATTCTACTGGCCTTCTTCCTCAACGCAGCCATTGACCAGCAGTGTGAGAAGTGGTTACGGGAGAATGTAAATTCCCTCACCCCCAGCCCCTCTCCCAAAACGGGAGAGGGGAGCAGTACTCCCGCTAATTCCCCCTCTCCCAAAACGGGAGAGGGGCCGGGGCGGTCGGCCGCTGCCGTGAGGGGATGGACGAAGAAAAGGGTAACGCCCACTACAACGGCCCCCTACCCGATAATAACAACGGACTTGGCCTGCAACTACTCGGCACAACGGGCGACCGGGTCGTACCGCGCGAGGTCTATGAGCAAATCAAAGCCGATACGCTGCAACGGGTGCGCGGAACGGTACAGGCCGACATTCTGAAGGAAGATCAGGCGCAGAACACCTGCATTTTCTCGACGGAATTTGCCCTGCGGATGATGGGCGATATTCAGCAGTATTTCACCGACCACCGGGTGCAGAACTTTTATTCGGTGTCCATTTCCGGGTACCACATCGCCGAAGCCGGAGCCAACCCGATTTCGCAACTTGCCTTTACGCTATCGAACGGCTTTACGTTCGTAGAATACTACCTGAGCCGGGGCATGCGCATCGATGACTTTGCGCCTAACCTATCGTTCTTTTTCTCGAATGGTATGGACCCGGAGTATACCGTGATGGGTCGGGTGGCGCGTCGGATTTGGGCCAAGGCCATGCGGAACCGGTACGGGGCCAACGAGCGGTCGCAGAAACTCAAATACCACATTCAGACCTCGGGGCGAAGTTTGCACGCGCAGGAAATCGGCTTCAACGACATCCGCACGACCCTACAGGCGCTGCTCGCTGTGTATGATAACTGTAACTCGCTGCATACCAACGCCTACGACGAAGCCATTACCACGCCCACGGAAGAGTCGGTGCGCCGGGCGATGGCAATTCAGCTGATTATCAACCGTGAATTTGGGTTGACCAAAAACGAAAATCCGTTGCAGGGCTCATTCGTTGTGGAAGAATTGACCGATCTGGTGGAGGAAGCCGTGTACCAGGAGTTTCTGGCGATCAATGAGCGGGGCGGTGTACTGGGCGCTATGGAACGAATGTATCAGCGCAGCAAGATTCAGGAGGAGTCGATGTACTACGAGACGCTGAAACACAACGGCCAACTGCCTATCGTCGGCGTCAACACCTTCCTCGACCCGGCTGGCTCCCCTACCCTGACACCCGCCGAAGTTATCCGCTCGACCGACGACGAGAAACGGTATCAGGTCGACAGTTGCCGGGCGTTTCAGGAGCGCAATCAGGAAGCCGCAGCAACGGCCATCGCCCAGCTTCAACAGGCGGCTTTAACCGGTGACAACATTTTCGAGAGCCTGATGGAAGCCGCCAAGGTGTGTTCGCTGGGTCAGCTCACCCACGCCCTCTACGCCGTCGGCGGGCAGTACCGGCGGAACATGTAGGTTTAATGTCTAAGGTCTAACGTTTAAGGTTGTTGGCTACCGCCGAGATTGTCTCCGTGCCAACAACCTTAAACGTTAGACCTTAGACATTAAACTCAAAAAACAGAGGGCCAGTACCGATGCCGTCAAAAAGTACCCAACCATCGACGCATAACTTGAAGACTGGCACCCCTGTCGCACTATACGGCGGGCAAAAATTTGATTAGCAATGAGCGTGCGTGGTGCGGCCCTGCCGGATGTTAATCAGGTGCGTCACAACCAGCCCCGCTGATGCGGCATAGGCTACATACTCGAATAGTTCGCTCTGGCCTTCCAGCAACAGACCAACGGCAAACAGGGCCAGAAAACCCCCTAATGCCCACCGAATCAAGCCCGTCGCACACCGTGCCGCCGACCATACGGCGATAACGTTGATACCAATGAACAGATAATCGAGACTCAGAAAACCGACCCGCAGCGACTCGTAGTTGAGCAGTGCCGACGTCATTACCAGTACGGGCGTCAGCAGGCAGTGGATAATGCACAATACGGAGCCGGTAATACCGACGTAATCGGCGCGGTGGCGGGATAGCAGCTGATTCATAGCAAGCGTAGTAACAACGCAAAGGTATTAGTGAAATTGAATATTTGCAACAATGTTGCAAATTAGAGATTCCTCGCTGTGCTATGAACTGCCGTAAGCTGTATGTCTTTTTGTCCCCGGCAGCTTCCAGCCGCTCGGCGGTCCGATGTCGGAGCCGTCAGGCTAAAATGGACTTAGCCCGATTAGCCGCTATCGCGGCTCCGACATCGGACCGCCGAGCGGCTGGAAGCTGCCGGGGACAATCCGTAAACCGTATACCGAAAACCGTACTCCGCAAATCGCGTTAGTACTGTATGGCAAAAACCTCCCTTGCAACTTTACTCGGCCGCGTCGGACTCGACTGGTTTCTGCTGGCGCTACTGGCGATGATCGGGCTGGCCCGGCTTTGGCCCGAACCCGGCATTCAGACCGGACCGCTGTCGCTGTCGGCCTTTACCAACTACGGCGTTTCGCTGATTTTCTTTTTGTATGGCCTTCGGCTCAATTTCGATCAGCTAAAAGTTGGCCTGCGCAATTACCGGCTCCACCTGCTCATTCACCTGACAACCTTTATTTTGTTTCCGCTACTGATTTTGGGCATACGTGCCTTGCTGGTCACGCCGGAAACGACGTTGCTTTGGTTGGGCGTATTTTACGTTGCGGCCCTGCCTTCTACCGTTTCCTCGTCGGTTGTCATGGTATCGATTGCCAACGGCAACGTTCCGGCGGCTATTTTCAACGCCAGTATCTCCAGTCTGATTGGCGTATTCGTCACCCCGATCTGGATGAGTGCATTACTCAGCGCCGGTAGCGGTCAGTTTGACCTGGAAGGCATCATTCTGAAGCTGACCATTCAGGTCATCGTGCCGGTGGTGCTGGGGCTGTTGCTGAACAAACAGCTAGGCTGGTTTGCTGAAAAATACAAAGGTGCCCTCCGCTATTTCGATCAGATCACGATTCTGCTCATCGTTTACACAGCCTTCTGCGAATCGTTTGCTCAGAACCTGTTTCGCAACCTGTCGGTAACCGATTTTGTGCTGCTGGCAGTGGGGATGCTCGCGCTGTTTTTCTTCGTGTTTGGCTTTATCACCGTCATCAGTCGGTGGCTGCATTTCAGCCGCGAGGATCGCATTACGGCACTGTTCTGCGGGTCGAAAAAATCGCTGGTGCAGGGTAGCGTAATGGCAAAAGTGCTGTTTCCGGGCAGTGCTGCTGGAGTCGTGCTGCTGCCGATCATGATGTACCACGCCCTGCAACTGATCGTAGCCAGCATTCTGGCGAAGGCAATGGCCAACTGGAAACCCAGTCCGCAGGCAGTACACGACGACTCACCCACCCGCTGACGCCATTCGACCCGTAAAAAAGCCTGTTCTGCGGCTATTTCACCAGTTCGATTAAACGCAGCAGCGTTGAGCTACTCTAACCGTCAGTTAACCATCACTTACCAACTGACATGAAAAAGACACTCATTGCCGCCTTTGCGCTTTTCGTTCTGACCGCCGGTAGCAGCATGGCGCAACGCGTTTACCAGCGCCCGTTCGACAACCGCCCCCCGCTTATGGCAATCAGGGGTATGGGAATCAACAGTACCCCAACAACCCAAATGATGAGTTCCGCGACGAACTAAAAATCGAGCGGCTCGACGCGCTGGTCGGTCTATCGCGTCGGCAGGAGAAGCAGTTGCACCGCATCGAAGACAACTACGACAACCTGTTTGCCACCTCGCGCTTTACCCCCGACGGACTCCGGCAGGCCCGCGCCCGCAAGCGCGATGAGATGCTGTCGGTGCTGAACCGCTCGCAGCGTGAACGCCTGTTTGCCGCCCAGCAAAACAACCGCCCCAACCGCCCCGGCGGTTTCTACGGACGGAGATAGTCGCCAGGTTCAAGGTTTGTGGTTTAATGGTCAAGGTTTCTGCGATGATAACTTTAAACATTAAACCACAAACCTTAAACCCAACAACTACCTTTGCCCCACCATTCCTGGGATGTTTTGACTACTCAACCGCGCTTATCCGACGCCGATTCGGCACTCGTTTCTCGGGCTGTATTCGGCCCTGACTTTATCTGGGGAACGGCAACAGCCGCCTACCAAATCGAGGGAGCTGTCGACCGCGACGGGCGTAGCCCGTCAATCTGGGATACGTTCAGTCATCAGCGCGGCAAAATCAAAACCGGCGAACACGGCGACATTGCCTGCGAATTTTACGACCGCTACGAAGACGACCTGCGGCTGCACAAAGCCCTCGGCTTTCCCCATTTTCGCTTCTCAATAGCCTGGTCGCGCATTCTGCCCGATGGACTGGGACCGCAACACGGTGGCCAAATCAACGATGCCGGACTGGCTTTTTACGACCGACTCATCGACCACTGCCTGTCGCTGGGCCTGACGCCCTGGATCACGCTCTACCACTGGGATTTACCGCAGGTACTGGAAAACCTCGGCGGCTGGCCCAACCGCAAAATCGTCGACTGGTTCGCCGATTACGTTGATGTGTGCACGAAAGCCTTTGGCCACAAAGTCAAACACTGGATTATTCTCAACGAACCCCTAGCGTCGTCGGTGCTGGGGTATTTTACGGGAACGCACGCACCCGGCCGACGGAGCCTGCGCGCGTTGCTGCCCAGCATTCACCACACGGCACTGGCTCAGGCGGAAGGAGGTCGGGTAGTCCGGCGCAACGTACCCGACGCGCATGTCGGCACCACGTTTTCCTGTTCCCCCGTCGATCCGTACACCGACTCTGCCCGCGACCGGGCCGCAGCCAAACGCGTCGACGCGCTGCTGAATCGGCTCTTCATCGAACCCGCGCTGGGGCTGGGTTATCCGACCGACGAGCTGTCGTTTCTAGGTGGCATTTTTAAGAAACACGCCCAACCCGGCGACCTGGAAAAGCTGGCCTTCGACTTCGATTTTATCGGACTGCAACACTACTTCCGCGTGGTAGTCGAGCACTCCTATTTCGTACCGTATATCTGGGCGAAAGATATTTCTCCGCTGAGTCGGGGGGTGCAGACGATTACCGAGATGGGTTGGGAGGTCAACCCCGACAGTTTGTACCGGGTCATTCAGCAGTTCAGGCAGTACGAGGGCATTCGCAAACTGTACATTACCGAGAGCGGCTCAGCCTTCTACGATACCGTGCAACAAGGCCGCGTGCACGACCCACAACGTATCACTTACCATCAGGACTATCTGCAAAGCGTGCTGCGGGCTAAGGAAAACGGCTTTTCGGTCGACGGCTACTTCGTCTGGACCTTTCTCGACAATTTCGAATGGGCGGAAGGATACCGCCCCCGCTTCGGACTGGTCTACGTCGATTTTCGCACCCAGCAACGCATCGTAAAAGATTCCGGCCACTGGTTTCAGCAACTCCTCACCGACCCCGTCGACTGGTCGGCACACGCTCAGGCTCACTAACCATCAGCCCCGACGACCGAAACGATAGCTTATCCCGGCCCGCCAATACTGGCTGTATACCTGCGTAGCATCGGAGCGGGAACTGGGCGTGTAGCTAAGTGCTCCCAGCGAATAGCCCACGTTCAGGCCAAATGACCGGTAATAACCCGTCAGGTTTACACGGGGCCGCACATCAACAGTTGGCATATTGTAGTCGACAGCTGTGATGTATCCTCCAGGCGTGTTATCACTGTCGAGCAGTATCGAACCGGTACTGGCCACTCCGTACGCTAGATCGACTCCCGCAGTTAAGTCAAGGCCGCCCCTTATGGTTCCAAATCGCTTCCCCACAAACGGATGCAGATTGACGTACTGGTTGCGCAGACGGACGTTACCATTGGCCGGATTACTGGTAAAATCGCCATTGACGTATAGAATGGCCGCTCGGCTCGTCAGTGATTCGTATCCCGCCTGAACACCCAGCACCAGACCCGATCGGCTCGTTTGCTGCCATTGCCCGGTCAGACCGTAGCTTAGTCCGCTGTGTCGACCGTACGGACTCATCACTCCCGGTGCCATCAGTAGTATTCCCGTTTGCGACACCGCCCCCGATCCCCGAAAGGAAAACAGCCCACTACCCGCCTGTACGCTGAATTCGCTGTGTTGCCCCTGTGCAACACCGAGACCCATTACCCAAAACAGTACCAATAGAATTCGTTGCATGTGGTGCAGTTTTTCTGGTTTATACCAACATCTTTCACAAACGTCGGGTTGAGCAACCAATACCAAGTCAACTTGACGTTATGCAATATCCTGAATTTATTCACGAAGCAAAAGCCGCCCTTGGCGTTCAGTCGGAGGGCGAAGTCATTGACATCACCCGCGCCTTTCTCCACACGCTGACGGCGCACCTGGCCGGCAACGCTGCCGACAATCTGGGCGCGCAACTACCCGCCCCCCTGCTCGACATCATCCGCGAAGTATCGCCCGAAGACCGCGATCAGGGCGAGCGGTTCAAACTCACAGAGTTCTACCAGCGCGTCGCCGACAAACTGGGCGTCGATGCGGCCACCGGTGAGCGCCACACGAAGCAGTTCATGACCGTATTCCGGTCGATGGTGACGGAGGGCGAACTGCACAAGATAAAAATCACGCTGTCGGATGATTATGCTCCGCTGTTCGACGGTGCCGTAACGACAAATTAGCACCCAATTGCTCCTGAAAGGGTTACACAACCCTTTCAGGAGCTGATTATCAGTACGTCAACATTATGGCAACTTTCCTCCCGATTACTACGCCTGAGCAGGCCGTTTCCGTTGTTCAATCGGGCAACCGTGTCTTCATTCACAGCGTTGCTCAAACACCTCATACACTCATCCGCGCCCTGATAGACCGGGCACCGCAGCTGCGCGATGTCGAGCTGTGTCACATCCACACGGAGGGTTACCTGCCGTACCTCGAACCGCAGTATCAGGAATCATTCCGGCCGAACTCGTTTTTTATCGGGGCCAACATGCGGAAGCAGCTGAATGCGGGCATCGGCGACTACGTACCCGTCTTCCTGAGCGAAGTGCCGCTGCTGTTTAGCCGCAAGATTCTCCCGATCGATGTCGCGCTGATTCAGGTATCGCCCCCGGACGCACACGGGTACTGTTCGCTCGGCCCCTCCGTCGACGTGTCGCTGGCCGCAATTCAGTCGGCGAAGTACGTCATTGCCCAGATTAACCCACGGGTGCCCCGCACACACGGCGACGGGCTGATTTCGGTGTCGATGTTACACGCAGCCATCGAAGTCGATGAGCCGATTTACGAAGTATTACCCGGTGAAATCAGCGCGGAAGACCGGAAGATTGGTCAGTACGTCGCCAGTCTGGTCGAAGACGGCGCGACCCTGCAACTCGGTATTGGCGGCATTCCAAACGCCACACTGGCCGAACTGATTCACCACAAAGGACTGGGCATTCACACCGAAATGTTCTCCGACGGGGTCATCGACCTGGTTGAGCGGGGCGTCATTACGGGGGAACACAAGGCGGTACTACCGCACCGCATCGTATCGGCGTTCGTCATGGGCAGTCAGCGGGTGTACGATTTCATCAACGACAATCCCGGCGTAGCGATGAAACAGGCCAGTTATACCAACGACACGTCGATCATCCGGCGCAACCCGAAAGTAACGGCTATTAACAGCGCTATCGAAGTCGACCTGACCGGTCAAGTGTGCGCCGACACCATCGGGACGTACCAGTATTCGGGTGTTGGCGGACAAATGGATTTCGTGCGGGGCGCGTCGCTGTCGGAAGGTGGCAAACCAATTATTGCGCTTCCTTCGACAACCAGCAAAGGGTTGAGCAAAATTGTGCCGTTTCTGAAAGAAGGGGCTGGCGTGACGACGACGCGGGCACACGTACATTACATCGTCACCGAATACGGCATCGCTGATCTGTACGGCCAAAACCTGCGACAGCGTGCCCGCGCCCTCATCAACATCGCCCATCCCGACCACCGCGAAGACCTCGACCGGCAGGCCCACGCCCGATTCGGCCGGTTGTAATCGCATTCGTACCAATGCAAAGTGGGGCGGCTTCACAGGTTGAAGCCGCCCCACTTTGCATTGGTAGTAACAATGAGGATTTCTCTTTTTCTGTCATCCCGACGTAGGAGGGATCTTCGGTAAAAGCAGAAAATTCACCGGCTTCCGAAGATCCCTCCTACGTCGGGATGACAGAAAAACTCTGTGCCAAAATTAACTACGAGCTGTTTCAGGTAAACCCGAAGGTTGTTTGGGTGCAGGCTCAATAAAGATTGTCAGCCAGGTACGGCGGGCCATGCGAAAGAAGTATGGCGTCAGCAGAATGATGGATGGTACTAATCCAATCAGGAAATAGTCAAGGTCGACCTCCAGCCAGATTACGAAGACGAAGAACGTCAGCAGACTCCAGATCGTAAAAAACGCGTAGCTCACAAACATCGACGCCCAGTAGAAGCCCGGCTCCGGCATGAAGTTTTCCCCACAGTGCGGACAGTGGTCGTGCATCTTGTCGAAGTTTCGGCTGAATGCGCTCTTCGACACAAAGAAATCACCTTCGTGGCAGCGGGGACACTTGTTAAACAGAATGCTATAAAAACGACTGGGAGAAGCCATAGCGATACAAGATTGGTAGTAACGAACCAGCCAACGACGGCCGAACAGACCCGCTTTCTGGTATGACAAAGGTACCCCGCCCAGCCGCCGTATGCTAAGACAAACGATGGGCGTTATGGTACAAATCAACGATCAGCTTCGAACACTTGGCGGAAGTCGGCGGGTGTATCTCCCGTCTGTTTTCGAAAGAACCGGACGAAGTAAGACGTGTCGTCAAACCCAAGCAAAAAGCCGATTTCCTTTACCGATTTCGCCGTGTGCGTCAGCAATCGCTTTGCTTCAATGACCAGTCGCTCGTGCAGCAGTTGACTGGCCGTTTTCCCCAGCACCTGCTGACAGATATGATTGAGATGATTGGGCGTAATGTTCATCTGAGTCGCATACTCGTTGACGGTACGCACCTGCACAAACTGATTCTCCAGTAATTCTTCAAACTGTCGCAGCCGGTCGTAATAGTGCGACGCACTCGCCGGTAGCTGCTGATCGTACAAGCGGTTAGCAGCTTCGAGCAGAATATGGATGAACGACAGAAACACATCGGCCCGGTTGGGCTGCTGTTGCCAGTACTCGTCGTAGGCGTAGCCAAACAGGTCCGAGAAGAAGGTACCCTGCGAGGTCACGTCCAGCAGGGGCAGGTGCTGATGTGAGTGGTAGAACGGATACTGTTGCAGCCGGTTACCCAGCCGCGCCCGGAAAAAGTTGGTGTCGAAAAACAGGTTAAACCCCTGCGTGTCGGGCGACAACTGCCAGCTATGCACCTGACCGGGCGTCAGGAAGTACAGCTGATCGGGGGCGACCGGGTATGTTTTGAAATCAATCGTGTGGCTGCCACTCCCCTGCCGTATCCACATCAGCAGATAAAACGTGTGCGAATGCGACTGGTCGATGCCTTTAAACTCACCGACCAGTTTCTCCAGGGGCGTCATGTAAAAAAGCGTATCCGGCTCGTGACGGGCGAAGTTCTGAATCGAGTAAACAGGGATGCTATCAGCCATAGGCCGGGGCGGTTAACCAACTGATTGGTATCGAGGAAAACCGCATGATACGCTTTTTTACTGGCTATCTCAGCGTTTAACAATCCGTCGCGACGCCGTTCGATCGCCAACCCGGATGCGCAGCACATAAACCCCGGCGGGCTGCTGATCGAGCGACAACACCGACGTTTCCTGCCGCGTTTCGGTTTGCCAGGCCGCCAGCCCCGTTTCGCTAATCAGCTCAATCCGGGCCGTTTGCGCGGGTGACAGGCCACGCAGCCGAACAGTCAGCGTCGTCGCGGCCGGAACGGGATACACGTCGATAGCCTCGGCCAGCGCCTGATCTTCCACACCCAGCGCTTTATCAACGGTTACCAGTACCGGCGTCAGCGTCAGCTTCGTCAGACCACAGCCATTCTGCACATCCCGTAGCACGTAAGCAGTCGATTGGGTGGGCGACACATCAAGGGTATGTGGGTTGGCGGCTGTCTGAATCGACTGCACCGCCCCACTACCTGTGGCCGAACTATCCTGCACCGAAAACGTCCACGGTGCATCGCCGGTAAACGCAACCGACAGCTTCGCCGACTGTCCCTCATAAATGCGCTGCGTACCAGTCAACGCAGCCGTCGGCAGGGGGCGGACGTCGACAGTTACTGGGGTTCGTTCGCTCTCGCAACCGTCTACTCGCTGGGCTACCTGATAAGTGGCTGTACCAGCTGTAACCGTCAATGGCATAGTGGCCGTTATTGAGCTTATTCCACCAGTGGCTGTCGTCGCATACCACACCAGCGACGCGCCGTCTGCTGCGGTTGACACGCTCGCCGGCTTCGTCAATTGTCCTACACAAACGGCTACGGTATTTGCTGGAATTATTGGCTTATCGGGGCGGGGTTTTACCGTGACGGTCAGATGGCTTAGGTATCTGACCGACGATGGACATCCATCCAGATAAGTCATGAACGTGTAGGTAGCTGTACCTGCCTTGTCAGTATTCGGTATCGGCGGGTTGCCCGTAAAGGATAGGTCACCAGACTCCTTTTTGTAGTTCACATAGACATTGTCGGGTAAAGGACGTATTCCATACTCTTTCAATGAAACAGCTTTGTCATACTGACAGTACGTTATCTTTCCATACAGTCCGTCCCCACCTCCGAATACATTTAATGGCGTGACGGTATCCGGTATTGGCTGTACCGTGAGTTTAATCGGAACCCGATCGCTCTCACAGCCATCGACGGTTTGGGCAGCATAATAAGTGTACGTCCCGACGCCGGGTTTAGCCAGTGTATAAATGGTTTCCAGCCGCTTCTCAACAACAGGCGCATCATACAGCTGGGTTTTTGCGCCAGTCACCGTGGCCGTGAGCGATACTACGACAAACATTGAACTGACGCCTTCCAATGGTCGCGCACATTCGGTGATTGTTGACGGGGCAAGAGGAGGAATAGGCTTTGCGTTGACCGCCAATGCTGACGGGCTGGGCGTACCGTTAATGACCGGACTACTGGCAATAACCCGTACCGTATACGATCTGCCCGGCTTTTGCGTAGCGGGTATTGTTGCCTGCACTGCATACAAACCGGTACTGCTGTTATAGCTGGGCATGGCTGTTTCTAGGGTACGATACCCTTCACCATCCGACAATTGCACCCGGAACGTGTTGTCAGCGCCGTAAGTACCTGTCTGTGTGAACGAGACATCGATAACTGAACCGGCGCAGACCGACGTTGTTGCCAGCGCCTGGGTAGTTAACACAGGCTGTGCATAGAGCGATGATATGATCTCCAGCAGACAAATCACCAATAGACAGCTACGTAATGGTTGTTTCATAGAGCAATCACAAAGTAGATCAAAATACATTCGTTACCAATGGCTGTCAACGTGCCGAGAGCAATAGGCCCGGATATACCCATCGAAAGCTTTGCTGGCTGTTCACTATTCCTTAATTGCAGGGCAGGGTATAAAGGTGAGTCGACCTGCTTTGTTAAATTGTTATTCCTTTTTCTTTTCTAAAAACATGTCAGATCACTCAACGAACACGCCGGAACCAGCGGGTAACGCGACCTCCCGGCGGCAGTTTCTCCAGTCGGGCCTGCTGGCGTCGGCGGGGTTTCTAATCGTGCCGCGCCACGTACTCGGTGGCAAGGGCTTCATTGCCCCCAGCGACAAACTCAACATTGCCGCCGTTGGCTTTGGCGGTAAAGGTTTCAGCGACATCAACAATTCGTATAACAACGGTGCCAACAACGTCGTCGCGCTCTGCGACGTCGACTGGGGACTGGCCCGGGTGAAGGAGAATTTCACCAAGCATCCCAACGCCAAGCGGTACAAGGATTTCCGCGAAATGCTCGACAAGGAAGGCAAAACTATTGACGCCGTAACGGTATCGACCGCCGACCATACACACGCAGTCGTGGCCATGAACGCCATGCAGCGGGGCAAGCACGTTTACGTGCAGAAGCCCCTGACGCACAACATCCACGAAGCCCGGATGCTGACCGAAGCGGCCCGCAAATACAAGGTCGTGACGCAGATGGGTAATCAGGGTTCGTCGAACCCGCAGCAGAAGCAAATGGTCGAGTGGTTCGACAAGGGACTGATCGGGAACGTACACACGGTTTATCTCTGGACCAACCGCCCGGTATGGCCGCAGGGTATTCCCGTGCCGCAACCAGCCTCGGAAACACCCGTCGACCTCGACTGGGATCTATGGCTCGGCCCCGCGCAGAAAGTGGGCTACACCCCCGCCTATCACCCATTCAAATGGCGCGGCTGGTGGAACTTCGGTGCCGGTGCGCTCGGCGACATCGGTTGCCACATCATGGACGTTCCTTTCCGCGTGCTTGGTCTGGGTTATCCAACACAAGTCGAATCCAGCATCGGTGCGGTGTTCCTGAAAGACTGGACGCCCGAATACATTCCCGAAGGTTGCCCGCCCTCGTCGCACGTCGAACTGCAATTCCCGCAGTCGAGCAAGAATAAGTCGGCGGTAAAAATGGTGTGGCTCGACGGTGGGCTGCGTCCGTTCCGGCCCGAGATGCTGCCAGAAAACGAACCATTCCCGGAAAATGGCGAAAACGGCGTGTTCCTGATCGGCGACAAAGGGCTGATTGCCTGTGGGATGTACGGCGACGACCCGAAACTGTACACGAAAGACGGCAAGAAAATGGAAGCCGCGCCCAAGCCCGCCCGTGGTACGGCTGGTACGGTATCGCTGCCCGAAAATGGCCACCAGGTGTTCTGGACGGATGCCTGCAAAGCGGGCTTCAACAGCAAGGAGCACAAAGCCCTGACGTCGTCGTTCGACTTCGCCGGTCCGCTGACGGAATCGGTACTGATGGGTAACCTCGCCATCCGTAGCTACACGCTCCGCACGCCCAAAGCCGACGGCAAGGGCTTCACCTACCCCGGTCGCAAACAACTAACGTGGGACGGTAAGAACACGAAAATCACCAACTTCGACGAAGCCAATCAGTTCGTCACCCGCCAATACCGCGACGGCTGGTCGCTGACGGCGTAGGCAGATAAAGAGCGAAAGAACGAAAGAGTGAAAGAGCGATTGGCTGACGCCGGTGTAATCGCTCTTTCACTCTTTCGTTCTTTCGCTCTTTCAACATTTATGGCAAAACAACGTTGAGATTAAAAGCAGATTAATCTCAACCTATGAAAACGCATAATCGCTTCGCGCTGAGCGCGCTCCTGGCAGGGGCCAGCCTGCTCAGCAGCTGTCAGCAGACGACCGAATCTAACGCCGACGCAGTCCCCGCTCCGGCTGGAATACAGGTGTCGACCGTTCTGACGGGTTACGAAATCATCTGGGGCATGGACTTTCTGCCCAACAACGAACTGATCTTCACCGAAAAACGGGGTAAGCTGTACCGGCTACCCAACGGGGCTACGACGGCCACCGAAATAACGGGGCTACCGACAAACATCTACACAACAAACCAAGGCGGTTTGCTCGACGTGCGGGTGCATCCGCAGTATGCCAGTAACGGCTGGATTTACGCCAGTCATGCCGCATCGACCGCCGGGACGCAGGCTGGACGGCTGAACCTGATCCGGTTCAAACTGACGAACAATCAGGTCAGTAATCTCGAAACGATTTTCCAGACCGACGCCAGCAACACCTGGCAGGGGCACTACGGTAGCCGAATCGAATTTGGCCCCGACAATATGTTGTACCTCAGCGTCGGCGAAGGCGGTCCGCGGTCGCAGGGCGGTACTAACTCACCGAATCAGAATGCACAGAATACGCAGCTGGGCTGGGGCAAAATTCACCGCATGACTGACAGCGGACAGGTACCTTTCGACAATCCGATCCTGCCCGGTAACACCGCACCCACGACGATTTACGCCTACGGTAACCGCAACCCGCAGGGGCTGGCGATCAATCCCAAAACGAATCAGTTGTGGGAAACCGAACACGGTCCGCAGGGGGGCGATGAGGTCAACATTATTCAGAAAGGCGCGAACTACGGCTGGCCGCTGGTATCCTACGGCATCAACTACGACGGGACAACGATCTCGCAAAGCCCCACCCGCGACGGCATTCAGGCCCCCGTTCATACCTGGACACCCTCTATCGGTACGAGTGGACTGGCCTTTATTACCAACGAACGGTTCGGCAGCGCCAATGGCGGTCTGGCAACGGGTGCGCTGGCGGGCAATTACCTGAGTATTCTGAGTATCAGCAACAATCAGATCACGGGCGAAGCGAAACTACTCGAAGGGCAGGGTCGCATCCGCAACGTCAAACAGGGCCCCGACGGTAACCTGTATGTTTCCCTCGAAAGCCCCGGCCGCATTCTCCGGCTAGCACCGAGATAAAGAGTGAAAGAGCGAATGAGTGAAAGAGTGATTGGCTGACGCCTGTGTAATCGCTCTTTCACTCATTCGCTCTTTCACTCTTTAAAATCCTTCGTCTGCGCTTGGCCCGTAGCTGCCGGGGATGGGGATGTCGAGCAGGCGGAGGTAGACGCCAAGCTGCGCGCGGTGGTGCGTGGTCTGGTTGTGGGTCATGCGGATCACTTCGTGCTTCGGCGTTGTGCTGTAGATCGTATCGCCGTCGCGCAGGGTCCAGGGTTTTGTCAGAATATCTTCCGAAGCCGTTTCCAGCGCAGCTTTTTCGTCGGCCAATGCTTTCTCCAGCATCGCCAGTAGTTCATCGGTAGTACTGACAACGGTTGGCTGGTAGGGAACGGTGGCGAAGTCCAGTCCGTCGGTAGTCAGGGCGAGCGACACCCACGACGGCAGTTCGGCGATGTGCGTTGTTAGCTGCATCAGCGTCATGCTTTTGGGGTGCGGCTGCCAGTCAAATTTGTCGGCGGGTACGCGGCTGAGAAACTGGCGGGTCGTAGCGGCTTCCTGCTCCATCTCGTGCAGGAAAATCGGAAGTAGGTCCATAAGGCGATTGGTTTTGGTTGACGGGTTAACTGTTCAGGCGCATTGCCTCAACAAAGATCAACCGACCCAGTGACAGCCTTATGTCAGGAGAGAAAACGTAAAGAGCGAAAGAGTGAATGAGTGCAAGAGCGAAAGTTGCTGACGCATGTAATCGCTCTTTCACTCATTCATTCCGCTCCGGCGGCCCGGTTTCGCTCTTTGAAAAAACACCACCAGCCCATCCTTCCCGGCTACCACAATATCGTTGTGGCCGGTTTTGCGGAGGTCGGCGACGGCGAGGTAGATGCCGGTGCCTTTGCCGACTCCGGCAGGGCCATATGCGATGGTATGTTTCGCGAACGCCTTCTGACCGGCATCCCAGGTAAAGTAATACAGGCCAACGGGATCGTCGGAGCCGGGATCATTGTCGTTGTGGGCGCGATAGCGTTTGCCGGTTAGTAGCTCGGGTTTGCCATCGCCCGTAACATCGACCCATTCCATGGTATGGTACTGCGAATTTTTATCGTCGATCAGATGCTTCGTCCAGCTGCGTTTACCCGATGCGTCGGTCGTCTGTTCGTACCAGTGCAGGCCGTAGCCGTGCCCCTGCCCCACAATCAGGTCGTTCTTTTTATCGCCGTTGACGTCGACCACCAGAATCGGTACGCTGGCCGTTCCCAGCGCAAACTCCTTGTGCATCGCCCAGTTCCCGGCCGAGCGATCTGCCGGTGCTTCGAGCCAGCCGTCGCTCACGATCAAGTCGCCCCGGCCGTCGCCGTTCAGGTCGCCAAAGCCCAGTCCGTGGTCCTGCTTGGGCGCTACTGTAACGGTGTTGAACTGCCCCGGCCCGGTTAGTTTCAGGTATTTGAGCGGATGGCCGGGGTTGTTCGGGACAATGTCCAGCGTACCGTCGACGTCGACGTCCCAGGCGCGGGTCGTTTCGATGTTGCCGACGTTGGCGATGTCGTGACTCGTCCAGCGACTATCTTTTTTGGCCGGGTTTTCCAGCCACCGCAGCGTCTGATTGAACCAGCCCCCGGTCACGAAATCCATGCGCCCGTCGCGGTTGACGTCAAGCGGGATGGTCGAGAAATCGTCGTAGTACTGCTCCTTCCGGGGTTGATTGTCGATCAGGTGCCGACGCCGGAAACGCGGCCCTTCGTACCAGAAATCGCCCGATACGATGTCGAGCGTGTCGTTGTTGTCGACGTCGAACACGGCCACCGACTCATAGCTTTCAGCCGCTACGAAATACCGGTCGAAGGTGGGCGTTGGCGGGGCAGGCAGCGGAGCGGCCGACAGCAGCAGCGGCAGCGCAAGGAGGAGACGACGCATACGTTGAGAAATTAGCGTTGACCGGTCGCGGAACGACCGCTGACAAAAGCCAATTTTCCGCGTAACTTACCCCCATGCTTAGTCGTCTGCTGGTGCTGCTCGTTGTGTTGCTGGGTTGCCGCCCTACCCCGCCGTTTCAGTATGCTAGTCCAAAACTCAAAGGGGTTAATCTGGTAGCCCCACCCCGCAAGCCCGATTCGTCGGCCGTGCTGGCACCCGTCCGGGCCATTGGTGGCGAGTGGGTGGCGATTGTTCCCTACGGCTTTTGCCGCAAGGGCGACCCGCATTTTTTCTTCAGCGAAAACCGCCCGAAAACCGAACGGCGCGGCTGGCAGTGGTGGGGCGAAACCACGGAAGGGGTAGCCGGTACAGTAGCGATGGCGCGGCAGCAGGGGCTGAAAACCATGCTCAAGCCCCATGTCTGGATGCAGGGCGGCTCACACCTCGACCTCGAATTCAGCACCGAAGCCGACTGGCAATCGTTCGAGCACGACTACGCCCAGTACGTGCTGCACTTCGCCCGACTCGCCGACTCGCTGCACGTCGACCTGTATTGCATCACCACCGAGCTCGACCGCTTTGCGATGGCCCGGCCCGCTTTCTGGCAGCGCCTGATCGGGCAGGTACGACAGCTTTACAAAGGCCCACTGACCTATGCTGCCAACTGGGACCGCTACGAGCAGATTCCGTTCTGGCCCCAACTCGATTACGTGGGCGTCGACGCGTATTTTCCGCTGAACGACAGCCGGACACCCTCCGTGAAGGCACTGGTAAAAGGCTGGCAACCGCACCTGAAAACGCTGGCGTCGATCAGCAGTCAGACGCAGAAGCCGGTGCTGTTTACCGAGTTCGGCTACCGAAGCTGCGACTACGCGGGTCGGCAGCCGTGGGAATCCGAAAGCGACTGCACACCCAACGAAACGGCGCAGGCCAACGCCTACGCGGCCCTACTCGACACCGTTTGGCCGCAGCCGTGGTTTGCCGGTGGATTCGCCTGGAAATGGTTTGTCGACACCAGCCACCGCCACCACGAGCGCGATCAATTCAGCCCCCAGGACAAACCCGCCGGAGCCACGTTAAGCCGGGCGTGGCGGTGAGTGTTCGTGAGCGATTATCATACACAAGTGGATAACTGGCTGATTGATATACCGTACTAGAAAAAGACTCAATATATTTCTCTTATTGATTACAATCACGTCTATATTTTTTTTTACGGCTTATCAAAGAAAATATAGACGTATTTTCTTTGATAAGCCGTAAAATTCTTCAATTATCAGAACACCTTTATTATGAATTATTACAACATAAGAAACGATAAAGATCCGAAAGTATCTGGAATAATGCAGGGGGTATCTCAATCCAAGGTACCCGAACGTCATAACTTTGAAGACGAAGAAATATTTAATTTTTTCTATGGAAAGGACAGATACTTGCGCCTAGGTGATATACCATCAGAACAAGTAATATTAAAAAATATTGAACTTAACCCTAAGTCTAAGCTGAATGACTTCCTAGATGTTGCGCTTCTTTCAGGTTACATAGTCAGTGGAAAGGTGCAGAATATACTATCTACGTTGCACTTACCCCCGTATAAATTATACGATGTATCATTGTATCATCAAGGGCAATTTATACCTAGCGTCTATAAATGGTTTTATTTCAATAGGTTTAATGGAAGAGATATTATTGATTTTGAGAAGAGTCAGTTTGACCTCACCTTAGTTGAACATATACATAAAGTCAAAATAAAAATAACTTCATACGAAGAATATGAACGGGTGAGTCAACAGTATGGCAGGCTTGGAGTAATTAAAATTGTCTTCAATAAGAATTTGAATCCTGACTTGAATATATGGGGTACAAAAATTATTTCAACGAATGATTTTATTTCCGAGAAAGCAATTCAAATTTTTCAAGAACATAAGGTGACAGGATACAAAATATTCAAACAAACTTATCCTGTTTACGAATATCAATACTAACATTCGTACATAAATTATCGAGTTTATTATCAATAGCTTGAATCTATTATAAATTGTAATAGCCTCGCAAATTCGACAAGGTAATACAGGAACTGATTATGAACAAAACTGGAAATTCTTCAGTGCTATTCGTAGTGACCGTGGCAAGAGAAAACGTAGATTCGCTCGTCTGTGACCCGGTACACTAGCCGGTGTTCCAAATTTATTCGTCTTGACCAGTATCCTTTGAGGTTGCCTTTCAGCCCTTCCGGTTTGCCAATACCCTCAAACGGTGTGCGGGTGCATGTCTCGATTAGGTCGAGTATTTTCTTCGCCATCTTGCTGTCGACCTGCAACCACTCTTTTAACTCATCGAACGCTTCCGGGGAAAACTCAACGTTACGCGGCATTGGCAACGAAGTTTATTAGCTGATCGCCAGACAGGACTGTTCCCTCGTTGCGCGAGATGGAAATTTCACCGGCCAGAATTTTAGCCTCTAAGCGGGTTACTTCACCGTCTTTGATCTTGGTCAATACGTTTTTGTAGGGGTTGAGACGAACATACGCGTTAGCCAGTCCTTTCAGTATGGCAACGGGCATAAGGCTGATGAGCTGAGGGCTTTGGCGGTTGATCGTACCGGTCTGTTCGGCCGTATTCAACAGCATTAACAACGCAGTCGCTTCTTCCTTGGTGAGTTCGCCCCACGCAATTCTGAACTCCTCCTCTGCCATCTCCCGATATACGTCAGCCCACTCGTACGAGTACAGCATCGTAAGCATGCTGGCAATGTCATTTTGCGTTCTGAGTAGGTCGAGCGGTAATTTCATGGCAGATCACGTTTGTACTGTAACGGTAAAAGTGAGACGGTCGTTCTCAACGTAACGCCAACTGGTTGAGAGCGACGGTTGGTTCAAATATCACGATTTACCATCACATTGTGTGCAACGCTCACGTATCGTTAAACTATCAGCCCCCCCACTTCCCCGGGCCGACGATGTTAAAACCGTACCTCCTGCGTCAGATACGTTGCGCGGTTGTCTCCGTTGATGCGGATGGTGGCGGTTAGGGGTTTCTGGTTCCAGTTGAGAGTAAGCAGAGCGTAGTTGAGTTTGGCGATCATCGGGCCGACGCGGTGGCGGTTGGGTTCGTCGTGCGGCTGCGACACATGCGTCAGGCCGCTGCTCGTAATGTCGTACAGGTCGTAGGGCAGGCCCGGAATAGTCTCTTTCGCGATTTCGGCGATGTGCCGGTCGCCACTGATGAGCAGGGTGCGGTTGGGTTTGGTCTTACCCAGCAGATCGAACAGCCGCTGCCGCGACGCGGGGAAGTTGGCCCACTTCTCGTAGGGATGCTCGTCGGCCAGAAACTGAATCCCACAGCCAATCACGTGAACGTCGGCGTCGGAGTTGGTCAGTTGGTTTTCCAGCCATTGCCACTGCGCGTCGCCCAGCAAATCGCCCGATGGGTCGGGGACGTTGGCTTTGCCTTCTTTTTTTAGCGGGTCGCGGAAGTAGCGGCCGTCGAGTAGAATAACTTTCACGCGGGGCCGAACGTCTGTGCTGAGTACGCGCCCTCCTGCGTGCGCCGGGGGTCGTTGGCGGGCACGTCCAGAAAATCGAGCATTACCTGCTGACTCTCCCGCCGACGTGGGTACTCCTTGCCTCCGTCGTTGACGCCGTAATCGTGATCGTCCCACACGCCAAGAATGGGCGTCGACTGGCGCAGTTGCTGGTAAATGGGGTTACTTTTCTGAAGCGCATACTTGGCCCGCAACGTGTCCATACTCTCCGAATCGCCATAGATATTGTCGCCGAGCCAGATCCAGAGGTCGGGTTTGGCGGCTACGATGTCGTCCCACAGCGGCTGGGGCAAACTCTGCCGACTGCACGAGCCAAATGCAATAGTCTGAATTGCTTTTCTCGACGAAGCCACCTGAGCACGTTTCACCGGAGTAGGTCGATTAGAGCGGCAACCAGGCGACAGCAGTGCAACAACCAGTAGAGAGGAGCGATTCATACGCAGAGTTAGTCTGTTTTTCGGGCGCAAGTTTAGGCAGTGAGCCGGTATATGGCGGCAACTTCACGATTTGATAACGCAGGTCCGTTAGTCGAAGACACATCAGTCGAATGGTCAGGAGCAGCTCAGCCAATCCACCAGCAGGAAGCGAATGACAGCTTACGTTCTGAAGCCAGTTCACTCATGGGGCAAGCCGTTTTGTACAGGTATATCCAGCAGAGGCACACCGACATTGGGTTGCTTTTTTTACGCACGCCCGAACGTACCTGCCTGCTTACTTAATCCGCCTGCTAGCTGACGCACCGAGAGTTAACTACCTGTACATCAGCACCATTACACTCCTAACAATTACTTTCTTTTAACGCACCATTAATTGATTTATAAATTTTATTAAAAAAAGACGAGTAAAACCCCAGTTGCATCCTGTTCTAGGTAGGAATAAACATATCCAGTGCTCAGCACATCGCAATTCTCTACCAACCAATCCACTTGATTTTATGAAAAAACTACTACCCATCCCGCACTCACCGGGCTGGCTTACGGGGCAATTCTTGCTAGCCTGTTTTTTACTGGCGGGTGAACAAACGCCCACGTTTGCCCGAACGGCAACGCCCGATCTGGCCGTATCGGGCCTGTCAGCAACTGCAAAAGCTGACCGCACGATTACGGGCCGGGTTATCGACGACAAGAACGAAGCGATTCCGGGCGTGAGCGTCATTATCAAAGGCACGCAGCGCGGAACCGTTACCGACGCCGACGGCCGGTATAAGCTGGATGTTCCCGACGGCAACGCGCAGCTGGTCTTCTCATTCGTGGGCTACCTGTCGCAGGAGGTAAGCGTGGCCAATCAGTCGACCGTCAATATCACGCTGAAATCCGACGACAAGGTGCTGGATGAAATCGTGGTGATCGGTTACGGTACCGCCCGCAAGTCTGACCTGACGGGAGCCGTATCGGGTGTCAAGGAAGCCGAACTGCTGGAACGTCCCGCACCGTCGCTCAATCAGCAACTGTCGGGGCGGTTACCGGGGGTGCAGGTCAACACCAACTCCGGGCGTCCGGGTGGTCGTACGACGGTTCGGATTCGGGGCTTTAGCTCGATCAACTCGTCCAACAACCCGCTTTACGTGGTCGACGGCGTCATGCTGCCGCAAAATACCGGCGATCAGTTCAGCAACCCGATTGACTACATCAACCCCAACGACATTACCAACGTTGAGGTATTAAAAGATGCGTCGTCGACGGCCATTTACGGGGCGCGGGGTGCCAACGGCGTTATTCTGGTCACAACCCGCAAAGGCAAAGCGGGCGAAAGCCGGGTTACGTACGACGGTCAGTTCAGTGTCAACACCATCGGCCCCAACAAGCCGAAAGTGCTGAACGCCCGCGAGTATCTGGCGGTGGAAGATCTGGCTTACGCCAACATTGCCAAGTTCGACCCCACGGGCTGGGCGGCTGGCAAATACACCAACCTCGACCCAGTGGCCCGGCGCAGAACGTTCAGCGCAGCCCACCCCGGCGTGTTCGATGCCAACCTGAACCCACTCTACGACACCGACTGGTTTAAGGAGTCGGCGCAAAACAAGCTGTCGCAGAACCACCAATTGGGCTTTAGTGGTGGTAACGAACGGACTCAATACTCGATTTCGCTCAACTACCGCGACGATCAGGGGTTGATCAAGACCTCGTACATGAAACGGTATTCAGGACGCTTTACCCTCGACGATCAGGTGAAGAGCTGGCTGAAAGTGGGCGGTACGCTGAACTACAACTACCAGACCGAAAACCTGGTCGACGTCAATGACGCGGTAGCCCGGCAGATCGTGGAAGACTTCCCCTTCCTGCCCGTGCGCTACCCCGATACTGGCATCTTCGCGGAGAACCGCGACTATCCGCAGGCTGAGGGCACGATGAGCTCGGTACACCGGCTGATGGATCGCCGGTACATCCAGAACACGCAGACCACGCTGGGTAGTCTGTACGCCAACATCACGCTGGCGAAAGGGCTGGAGTTCCGCTCGGTACTCGGTGCAAACATTCAGACGCAGGAGATTAACCAGTCGCAGACTCGTACGCTGAATATCGGCGGCAACGGTAACGCGTCGGGTAACAACAACCGCACGAACTTCTGGTCGTCGGAAAACTACCTGACCTACAACCGGCAGTTCGGCCCCGATCACTCATTTACGGGTCTGTTGGGTATCTCGTGGCAGGAAACCACCCGGTTTGGCATCGGCGCGTCGGTGAGTGGGTTCGCTACCGACTACTTCGGTTTCAACAACCTGGGCGCGGGTGCTACCAACCCGCAGGTGTCGTCGTATGCTGATCGGTTTGCGTTTAACTCCTACTTCGGGCGGATCAACTACGGCTACAAGAACCGGTACCTGTTCACGGCAACCGGCCGTGCCGATGGTTCGTCTAAATTCGGGGAAAACAACAAATTCGCGTTTTTCCCCTCGGCGGCTCTGGCCTGGCGCGTGTCGGAGGAAGACTTCCTGCGTGGCAACCCAACCATCTCGAACCTAAAAATTCGTACCAGCTACGGTCTGACGGGTAACTCCGAAATTCCTCCCTATTCGTCGCTGTCGCTGCTCAGCTCCAACTACGCCACGATCTACGGCGACACGCGGGCGGGTGGTACGGGTATCAACCGACTGGCGAACCCGGACCTGCGCTGGGAAAAAACGGCACAATACGACGTGGGCCTTGAATTGGGGCTGTTTAAAGGGCGCGTCAACATCGAAGCTGACTACTACTACCGCCTGACGACCGATATGCTGCTCGACGCCCCCGTACCGCAGTCGAGCGGTTACGCGACCATCCGGCGCAACGTTGGTTCGATGCAGAATCAGGGCTTTGAATTCGCCGTCAACACAGTCAATGTTAACGGGCCCAAGTTTACCTGGAATACGACGTTCAATATCTCATTCAACCGCAACAAAGTATTGTCGCTGGCAACTCCGTCGGACATCTTCAACGTAGGTGGGCCTAACTTCACCAACCCAACCAACGTTATCCGGGTCGGCGAGCCGGTTGGTTCGTTCTGGGGGCTGACCCGCCTGGGTACCTGGAGCGAAGCCGAGCGTGACGAAGCGGCCCGCTACACCAGCTACCGCAACGGCCTGACAATTCTGCCCGGCGACATCAAGTACCTCGATGTAAACGGCGACCGCGCCATCACCGACGCTGACCGCAGCATCATCGGCAACGGTAGCCCGAAAGGCTGGGGTGCGCTGACCAACAACTTCCGGTTCGGCAATTTCGACGCTACGCTTGAATTGCAGTATATGTTCGGCAATCAGGTGATGATGATGAACCTGCACTCGAGCGAAGACCGGCAGGCGCTGGCCAACAGCTACAGTTCAGTACTGATGGCCTGGACACCGCAGAACCAGGATACGCCCATTGCCCAGATTCGGGATACGCGGGCGGGTTATGTGACCAACGTCGACAGTCACTGGATCAAGAACGGCTCATTTTTGCGCGGCCGTAACCTGCTGTTCGGCTACACCTTCCCGGCTGCCGTTACCAACCGGCTGAAGATGAACCGGCTCCGGCTGTATGCGTCGGCGCAGAACTTCTTCCTGCTGCTGGAAGACCCCATCGTTGGCGACCCCGAAGTAACGCCGACCAACCAGGGCACCGGCAACAGCGCCTTCTCGCAGGGCATGATCTGGCACAACTATCCGAAACCAACCACGTATCTGCTGGGCATTCAACTTGGCCTGTAAGCAACAGCTACGTAATCGACCGATTTTCAGTATATGAGACATACAAACCTAAAACAGATCAGCCGGGCCCTCTTGTGTGGGTTTGCCCTGACGAGCGTCGTCGGCTGTAAAACGTTTCTGGAAGAGCAGGCTCCGTCGAACCTAAGCCCCGACAGCTTCTACACCATTCCCGACCATGCCGAAGCAGGCATTGCTGCTACCTATTCCGGACTGCGGTTTATGGGCGACGGAGCCGGGATTTTCTCCAACAACTGGCAGTTACTGGAAGCCCTGACGGGTACATCGACGACGGAAACCGCGCAGAACTCCGACCTTAACAACCTGTACGGACTGGTTCACGACGGCAACACCATCCACGTTGTCAACTACTGGAATGGACTGTACCGGATCATCGCCAACGCCAATCTGGTTCTTGCCCGGACACCCGGCATTCCGCAGATGGATGCTGCTCAGAAAACCAAAATCCTGGGAGAAGCCCGGTTTTTGCGGGCATCGGCTTACTTCACAGCTGTACAGCTGTGGGGTGCCATCCCGCTGATTACCCAACCGCAATCGGCAGTTTCGACGGATTTCATGCCAGTACGTACGTCGCCGGAGGAGGTTTACAAACTGATTGTCGATGATCTGGTAGCGGCCGAAGCCGCTGGTTTGGCCTGGACCGACGCGACCGGACGGACCAATCTGGCAGCGGTGAAAACGCAGTTGTCGAAGGTGTACCTGACCATGGCGGGTTTTCCGCTCAGCAAGGGTGCTTCGTACTACAAACTGGCCGCCGACAAAGCGCTGGAAGTGATCACCTACGCCAACGCCAACCCCTCGTCGATCAACCTGTTTTCGACCTACGACGACGTACACCGGGAGAGCAACAAAAACCGGCTGGAGCATCTGTTCATGATCCAGTACAACACGTCGGTAGCCGCTAACCCGATGGACAACTTCTACCCCAACTTCAAACCGGTGACCTACAACGGTCCCGGCGGGACGGGCAGCTCGGTGCCGACGCCATCGTTCTACAACTCCTACGAAAGCGGGGATTTGCGGGCGAAAGATCAGGTGGGCTATTTCTACACGACCTACTACACCAACGGCAACGGTACGCAGTTCAGCCTGGGTGCGCCTTACGTGTTCAAGCACTTCAACCGGACGGCCAATGGTACGTCGGGCGTGGCCGGAACGCGTCAGAACAACCTGAATGTACCGCAGATTCGCTTCGCTGAAACGCTGCTGATTTACGCCGAAGCGCAAAACGAAATGGGTGGTCCGAATCAGGCGGCTTACGACGCCATGAAGCGGATTCGCGACCGGGCCACGCTGACGACGCCCGCGCTGGGCAGCTTCACGCAGGCTACCTTCCGCGACGCCGTACTGCGCGAGCGCTGGCATGAGCTGTGTTACGAGCAGATCACGTGGTTCGATATGGTCCGGCTGCGGAAGGTGTACAACGACAAAACCAACGGCTTCGACAATTTCGTGGGTCACATCAACCCCAGCTCCAACCAGGCGTTGCAGGAAAAGCACCTCCTGCTACCCATCCCCCGGCAGGAACTCCTGAACAACCCAAACCTGAAAACCCAAAACCCAGGGTATCCGGGCGTGTAGCACTGTTGAATGAGTGAATGATTGAGTGATTGAATAGGCTGACGCGAGTCTCCTATTCAATCACTCATTTTTCTTTTAGTGATAGCATGGTTTGCGTCAGCCCACTCAATCACTCATTCACTCAATCATTGTAACTCCCTTCCGATACGCGCTGGGGGTTTGGCCGGTGGCTTCGCGGAAGGTTTTGTTGAAATGCGACAGGTTGACGAAACCCACCGCTGTACCTACGTCGGCGATGGTACGGGCCGAATGCAGCAGCCGCTGCGCCTGACTGACGCGGTATTCATTGACGAAATCAGTAAACGTCAGGTGGGTCATGCGCTTGAAATAGCGGCTGAACGCCGGAATGGTCAGATTAGCCAGATCAGCAACGGTGCGGATGTCGATGGGTTCGGCATAGTGCGCTTCGACATACTGACATACCCGGTCGATGCGGGCCTGCTCTTTGGGGTTTAGTTCAAAGCGGGTGCCATCGGCGTGGAGTGGGACGCCATCGGTAGCCGTTGCCATGATGTGCAGCACCTGAAGTAAGGTCAGCAACCGCTCGAACGGCGTTTGGCCAGGCAATTGCTTCATCCAGTCAGTTACAGCCTGCCGGGTTTCGGCACCAAACAACAAGCCCGTATGCGACCGCTCGAATAGCCGCCGGACAGTTGCCAGTTCGGGTCGGCTCAGAAACGAGTCACCCATAAAATCGGCGCGTAGCTGCACAACGACTTCCTCAAACGCATCGCCAACGTGGCCGTAGCTGAAGTTCAGGTGCGGCAGATTCGGGCCGATAAACACCAGATCGCCCGCGTCGTAATGCCCGACGCTGTTACCGATGTGCCGCCTGCCCTGCCCCGCCGGAATAAACACGATCTCGTATTCGGGGTGATGGTGCCAGAACACCCGACACGGTTCAGCCCCTGTCGCATGGATGACCCGAAACGAACTTCCCGCCCCCGGCTCGATACGCTCAAACTGTAGTTTCATAGTGGGTTTTCGGTATTCGGTTTACAGTATACGGTTTTCGGTCGGTTTCCTCTCCAGGGGCTTTGTCCATCTCCGGGGGCTGTGTCCTCACAGCCCTCTACGCCCGGCAGGTCGCGGATGGCTGGCGCGAGTGGGGCCTGTGAAGACACTGCCCCTGGAGTCGGTTAAGTTTCGATTGGGAAAACAGCACTCCACAGCACCTTAAACCTTGAACAACAAACCTTAAACAAGACAAAGAAACTGACATGCCCAAATAAACGTTTATACAGTAACTAGTAACGACAACTTACCATGAAAAACGTACTGACATTCGCTGCGAGTCTTCTACTGCTGGCCGGATGCGCACAGGCTCAGTCGAACGAGACGGCTCCAGCTAAATTACCAACGCCCAAAGCAGGCGAAGCCGTAGCCGACTTTGCCGGGGGCTGTTTCTGGGCACTCGATGAAGGCATGAGCCAGCTGAAAGGCGTGCGGGAAGTTATTTCCGGTTACGCAGGCGGCAAAACCAAGAACCCTACCTACGAAGAAGTTGGCACCGACCTGACCGGTCATGCCGAAACCGTGCAGGTTTATTACGACCCGAAAGTAATCTCGTACGATAAATTGCTCGACGCGTTCTTCGCGGGTCATGATCCCACGACGCTGAACCGGCAGGGGCCAGACCGGGGCCGCGACTATCGTTCGGTAGCGTTTTACCGTACGCCAGACGAGAAAAAGGCCATTGAAGCCGCTATCAAGCGCGTCAACGACTCGCACCACTACGACGGCAAAGTTGTCACGGAAGTGGCTCCGCTGACGACGTTCTGGCCCGCTGAAGAGTACCATCAGAACTATTTCGCCCTGCACCCCAATCAGCCTTACATCCAGAGTGTATCGTTGCCGAAGGTCGAAAAGCTGCGGAAAGCGATGAAAGGTTATCTGAAAAATGATAGCGCATTGACCATGAATAAGTAAGCTGCGGCTACTGAACAATCAATACAGCATTAGTTACAGCTAATGGATAACAAAAATAGCCGGCATCGACCGGCTATTTTTGTATCATGAATACCACCATACCGCTAAACATTCACCGCAATCCACTCATCAAAAACGTACTGACGTTTTTTTCGAATCCGCTAGCCCTAGCGGTGGGGCTGGTCTTCGCATCCGACAGTTTGCTGTTCAGTAGCTGGCTGGCGCACATCCCGGAGGTAAAAGCCCGACTGGGGCTGTCAGACGGTCAGCTTGGGCTGGTGCTGTTTGCGATGCCCGCAGGCTTGCTCACAATGAATCCCTTTACGGGCCGTATCATTGCCCGGCTGGGTGAAGCCAAAGCCTGCTTATGGTCGGCAGTGGGGCTGGCCCTGACCGTGTGTATCCCCGTCAACGCACCCAACGCGCTGGTGTTGAGTCTCGGTTTGTTTCTGATGGGTCTGAACGCATCGCTCATCAACGTAGCCATGAACACCGCGGCAACGAACCTGGAGCGCCAGCAAAACATCGTGATTATGTCGGCTTGCCACGGCATGTGGAGCCTGGGCGGACTTATCGGGTCGGGCGTAGCAGGTATCATCATCGCGCAGCATATCCCGCCATCGTGGCACGTCTTCGCGCTGTCGGGGCTGATTCTTCTCCTGACGGTTTTGCTACAACCCCGCCTGGCCCAAATTCCGTCGAGCAGCCGCACATCGACGGGTGAAAAAGCTGGTTCGTCGTTCGTCAAACCCACGGTCGATCTGTGGCTGATGATTCTGATTGGCATAACCGTATCGATGGGTGAAGGGGTTGCTCTCGACTGGAGCGCCGTTTATCTGCACGAAACGCTGGGGGCCAGTAGTCAGGTAGCCGCGCTGGGTTTTGGCTGTTTTTCCCTGACCATGACGGGCCTACGCTTCGTCGGCGATGCCATCACACCCCGCATCGGTGCCCGGCGCTGGCTGATAATCGGTGGGTTTGTCGGTGCTGCCGGGCTGGCGCTGGCGGTTCTTGTTCCCTACCCGCCCACGGCCCTGATCGGTTTTGCGCTGCTGGGTGTCGGCTGCTCGCTGGGTGCACCGATTCTGTACGCGGCTGCGCTGCGCATTCCGGGTATTCCCCCGGCGGCTGGTCTGGCCACGTTTGCGTCGTTCAGCTTCGTCGGCTTTCTGGCGGGCCCGCCCCTGATTGGCTTTATCGCCGAAGCTGCCGGGCTTCCCTACGGCCTCAGTTTCGTTGCCCTGATGATGCTGGTTTCGTCACTTATCTCCCGAAAAGTAAATCTGTACTGACGTGAGTTTAAGGGTTGAGGTTTTCGGTTTAAGGTTAAAACCCCACCGTAAACCTCAACCCTTAAACCAAAAACTTTAACCATTAAACCCACTATGAACGCCGTTATTTTCGACATGGATGGTGTCATTGTCGACACGAATCCGACCCACCACACTGCCTGGCACCGTTATTTTGAACAGCACGGCAAGCCCCTCACCGACGCCGATTTTCTGGAGCACGTTTCGGGTAAGCACAACTCGCAGATCGTCAAACACCTGTTCGCCGACAAACCCCTGACCAACGACGAAATCCGGCAGTTGGGCGACGAGAAAGAAGCGCTGTTCCGCGAGTTGTACAAAGATGTTATCACGCCTGTTCCGGGCATTCCAGAATTCCTGAAAGCACTGAAGGAAGCAGGTATCAAAACGGCGGTTGGCACGTCGGCTCCGTTGGAAAACCTCGACTTTGTACTCGACGCACTAGACCTGCGCCAATACTTCGACGTACTACTCCACGAACGCTCGATCACGCACCCCAAACCCAACCCGGAGGTGTACGAGAAGGCTATGTCGATGCTGGGCGTTACATCCGATGAAAGCGTGATTTTTGAAGATTCGATGACGGGCATTCAGGCGGCTAAAGCATCCGGTGCTTACGTCGTCGGCGTCGCCACCACGCAATCGCCCGACGAGCTACGCCCGTTCGTCAACGACGTTATCCGCGACTTCACCGAAATGACGCTCGACCGCCTGCGGGAAGGCGTTGGCGTCGCTTAAAGCTATTTGGGCATAAAAATAGGGTACCTAGAGCGTATACTTCGGGTACCCTATTTTTACGCCTGTCACAGATACCGTAACGATCAATTCGATCCGGCAAAGTGATCGTAAGTCAGCTTTGCGATATCAGCGATGATCCGCTCATTCGTTTGTACACCCTCGGTTGAATTCGAGACGAATACACTGATGGCGATGCATTTGCCGTTTGGCAACACGATGAAGCCTGCATCGTTGACGGCACCCATCAGGCCGTCTTCCCTCGTTGCCGACGTGCCCGTTTTATGAGCGACTTCAGTACCGGTCGGTAGCAACTTCTTAAGTCGGTTCTCGCCCGTCGTCGTACTGACCATCGTTTTCCACAGAAAATCCTGGCTGTTGAGCGATAGAATTTTACGCTGATAGAAAAGCTTCAGCAAGTCGAGCATCGCGGTCTGGGTTGTCCAGTTCGTGTATTGAATATCCCAGTTCCCCCGTGCCTGCATCACGGCTTCCGTCTCCCGGATGGCTAGGTTTTGAATACCCAGCTGGTGAATAAACGCGTCAACCTGCTTCGGACCGCCTAACAGCCGAAACAGGTAATCACAGGCACTACCATCGCTCTCGGCAACCATGTACTGAATGAGTTTAGACAGTGGCAAATCCACCTCACCATTCGGATAGTCTTCGCCCATTGGGCTATGCAAGCCGGGTACCAGGTCGCTCTTCTTCACGTGCATTTGCTGCGTGAGTTTGAATCGCCCTTTGTCTATCTCGCTTAGCACGGCCAGCGCAACATGAAACTTGTACACGCTCTGCATTGGCATGCGTTTGTCGTCGTTTATTGTCAGCGTTTGTCGGCTGCCAAATTCGTAGATACCCACGCCCACCGTTGCTTTTTTTCCGTTGATGACCTGCTCAATTTTTGCCTGTAGTTGCTCAACCTGAGCAAAGGTTGGCGAAATGATAGTCAACAAGCCAACAAGCAGTAAAAGGGTTCTCATGATTACAGCGAGTGTGAGATGTGTTTTACTGGCAAAGAAGGCAAAAGAAACCGTCAGCAGAACCAGCAGTAAGAAAAGATACTTCTCACACCAATCCAGTTGTAGAATTTGACACGACTAACCTAGCAGTCTATAACCTCCCCGACGTACAACTCTACCGATTTCTGAAGTTGGGCCAAGTCAATTCGGCAGGCGGGCCTGGTGGCTACTGTCCGGCGAAGGGCGTACCGAAAATGCCGACCGCCAGTTCCAGCCACACCAGAACAAGCACCGCCAGAATTGCCGTACAGGCAGCGATACGATAGGTTGAAGTACGAACTTTTCGCAAGGCAAACTCAAACGACAGGCCACTGGCAAGCAACAAAAGGCCGGCAACGACAAAGTCCGAAAGTGTCCAGTTTACTTCATTGGTAAATTGCATAGCCACCAGCGGAAGCAGCAACAGCAAGGCGACAATCAGCACAACAGTGGTTTTTCTCTTCGCGAGCGTAGTCATAACGATCTCCTGTTTTTAGTTTACACCACAAATAAAAAGAACTTTGTATTACAAAGTTTAAATACTGAAATCTATTTCATGTAATTGTTCACCAGCGTTGCGATTCACCTTGAAGTACGACATTCCCACACCGGCTCTTAACGATTTTTAACGCCATCCCGAACTGACGCCCGCTAACAAACCGTTACTTTTACTCGAACAGACCTATGCCGCTGTACCAGCACAACAGGCAGGAATACAGCCCGTTTTACTCATTATGCGTTACGTCACCGTTTTTCTGCTGATCTGCCTGACTATTTGCCACGTGCCCAATCGAGCGCGGGCGCAGGGGAAATATGTAGTCGGGACGGTGGTTGATCAGGTGTCGAGGAAGCCAGTCGACAAGGTGACGGTGGTCAACAAACGCACGACGCAGCGGGCACGGACCAATGCCGCGGGGCGTTTTTTCCTGACGTTGCAACCCGGCGATTCACTGATTATGAACAGTCAGTTGTATAACCGCGTGGGTATTTTGTACGACGGCTCCGACAACCCCACGATCGTGGCCCGCGCCCTGCCGCCCATGCCCTACCGGGTGGTTGATCTGGCCGAAGTGACCGTGACGGGTAAACGCTACGAAGAAGTAAAGCGTGAAATTCAGCTGGAACTGGCCGAACCGACGGCGTCGCGCAAGGTAACGGGTGAGCAGGCATTCGACCGGCTGGCCGACGGCGCGGGCGTGACGCTGCTGTACGAGATGTTTGGTAAGCGGCCCAAATCCGACCGTAAAGCGTACTACATCATGCAGCAGGACCGGCGGCACGCGCTGGCCCTCGAACGCTTCCGGCTACTGGTCGAACAGGCCACGTCGCTAAAAGCCGACGAGGTTGACCGGTTTCACGACTACTGCGATTTCGACGATGATTTTCTCCTGAAAGCGTCTGACTACGACCTCATCAACGCCATTCAGCAGATGCGGAACGGGTTTCGTATCAATCAGCACCGGCCGAGCGGGATAGCTGCCGACCCGGAGCAGTCGCATCAGCCACCGGCGCGCCAACAATCAGGTCAGCCGCTGGGGCAGCGCCCGCCGGAGCAACGGCCCCCGGGTCAGTAACGGTGATGGCGTCATGTTGCCGGATGGTACCACCAACCAGCACTTTAGCCGTCATGCCGCCGTGTCCCCGCATGGCATTGTACCCGCCCGGTCCCAGTGCCGTTTCCATCTTTGAACAGGGGTGACACTGCCCCGTTATCTGCAACCGTACGTCGCCGATCTGCACCTGCTGATCTTTTAACGCCAGCAGATTCAGGCCCGACACGACGATATTCCGGCGCAGCACGCCCGGATCGAGTGTCTCTCGCCCAGTCAACGCAGCCACAACGGGCAGATGTTCGGCCTGAATCAGCGTTACGTGCCGGTTGCCGCTCTGCCCGCTGTAGTGATCGCCCAGCAGCCCTTTTTTCGGCGACACCTCCACCGAGTCGACCACCGTCATGGCGCTGCGTCGTTCGGGTCGTATGCCGATCCACTCCACCCGCCCCATCCGGGGAAACACGTTGAACAGGTCTTTTATGTTGTCCATTAATTAAGAAGTTTAAAGTCTAAGGTTCAACGTTTAAGGTTCCTCCGGCGGTAGCCAACCTTGAACTTTAAACCGCCCGGCGGCCCGGATCAAACCTTAAACCCACTATAACAACACCCGTTTCAGCGTATTCATCTCAGTGGTGGGCGTGGCTTTTTCGTAGAGGATATTGTAGACCGCGTCGACGATGGGCATTTGAACGCTGAACTGCTCGTTGATAGCGTGGATACTTTTTACAGCGTAATACCCCTCGGCGATCATGTTCATCTCGGCCTGCGCCGACTGAATCGTATAGCCCCGCCCGATGAGGTTGCCGAAGGTGCGGTTACGACTGAACGGTGAATAGGCCGTTACAAGCAGGTCGCCGAGATAAGCCGAGCCGCTCAGGTCACGGTGCTTGGCATGGAGGGCGTCGACAAACCGACGGATTTCCTGCATGGCGTTCGATACTAGTACCGCCTGAAAATTGTCGCCATAACCCAGCCCGTGGGTGATACCGCAGGCCAATGCAATGATGTTTTTCATCACCGCGCTGTATTCGATCCCGTAAATATCATCGACGGGGGTTGTCTGCACGAAGCGGCAACGCAGCAGATCGGCAACGCTACTGGCGCAGTCGACACCCTGCGAGGCAATGGTCAGGTACGACTGTTTTTCAAGCGCCACCTCTTCGGCATGGCACGGCCCGGCAATCACGGCAATCTGCCCTGCCGGTACACCATACTGTTCGCTGACCCAATCCGTAACAAGCTGATTGGCACCCGGAATCATGCCTTTGATGGCCGACACAACGGTTTTACCCGCAAAATGCTGGGGCTGGATACCGTGCAGGGCGTCGCTGATAAACGCGGCCGGAACCGCCAGGATAATGACATCGCTATCACGAAAGGCATCGCGGATTTTGGTGCAGACCTTCACCCGGCGGGGGTTTATCTGCACATCGCTGAGGTAGCTTCGGTTGTGATTATACTTCTTGATATGGTCGGCGTCGGTTTTGCTCCGCATCCACCACTTAATCGTAACGTTGTTTTCTGACAGGATTTTGACGAGTGCCGTAGCCCAGCTTCCCCCGCCCACCATCGTTAGCCGCGTCGGTTGACTTACTTTCATGGGGTAAAAAAAGCGAAAAACAGCCAGCGCACGAAATACCGGCTTATAACGAATGGCTGGCGGTTGCGATGGTATTGACGATCTGATAACTTGCTTGTCAATTATTTTCTTTGACAGGATTACAGGATGAACAGGATTCTGTATTCTCTAAAATCCTGTTCATCCTGTAATCCTGTCAATAATCATAAACCTGACCTGTCTCTGGTTATTTCCTACCGTGATAAAACCGCTTCTGCTCGCCCTTAGCCTGTCCCTGTTCCTATCTCTTTCTACTGTCGCCCAGTCCGGGCCGAAAGCACCCGCCAAAGCCCGGACGATTGTGACGACGGACGGGGAAGTCGATGATGTCGATACGTTTGTGCGGTTGCTGTTGTACAGCAATGAGTTCAATCTGGTGGGGCTGGTCTACAGCAGTTCGCAGTGGCACTACAAAGGCGACGGAAAGGGCACAAAATTTACGTCGGAGATGGCAAGCACGGCGCAGCGGTACGGCGAGCGAACCGAACTGCGGTGGCCCGGCACGACCTGGATGGAATCGTACATCGACCGGTATGCGCAGGTGTACCCAACCCTTCGCCAACACGCACCCGGCTACCCGACCCCGGCCTACCTGCGCAGTCTGGTACGGATCGGGAATATCGACTTTGAGGGTGAGATGAGCCGTGATACCGAAGGCTCGGACTTTATCAAAGCCATCCTGCTCGACAACGACCCCAGCCCGGTTTACCTGCAAATCTGGGGTGGCACCAATACCGTGGCCCGCGCGCTGAAATCAATCGAGGATCAGTACAAACGCACGGCTGAGTGGCCCGCTATCAGCAAAAAGGTGTCGGACAAGGCGATTATCTACGCTGTACTCGATCAGGACGCGACCTACCAGAAATACGTCGCGCCAAACTGGCCGAAGATTCGGGTGCTGTACAATTCCGATCAGTTCTGGAGCTTCGCTTACCTGTGGCCGCGCGTCGTACCAGCGGAATTGCAGACGTACCTCAGCGGGCCGTGGTTCGACAAAAACATTCGCGCCCACGGGGCACTGCTCGACGGCTACTACCTCTGGGGCGATGGTAAGCACCTGCCCGGCGACCCCGAACACACGCACGGTGAGATGGCCGAAGCCAAAAAGTACGACCGGCAGCAATACGACTTCATCTCCGAAGGTGACTCCCCTGCCTTTTTCTACCTGATCGACGTGGGGCTGCGGAGCCGGGAAAACGTCGCGTACGGCGGCTGGGGCGGGCGTATGGTTCAATCGCCGACGAACCCGTACCGTTGGGAAGATGGCAAGACCGTCACCGACTACGACCCGTATACCAAAAAACAGGACGCAGCTTACCCACAAACGCGCTGGATCCCGGCTCTGCAAAACGACTTTGCCGCCCGCGCCGACTGGTGTATCAAACCCTACAAACAGGCCAACCACCCGCCCGTGGTGACGCTTAAACAGGCGTCTGACATCCGCGTCAAACCCGGCCAAACCGTCTCCCTGACCGGCTCCGCCACCGACCCCGACGGCAACACGGTTGGTTTCCACTGGTGGCAGTACGAAGAAGCAGGCACCTACCCCGGCACGGTTGTTCTGACCAATCCTGATCAGGCAAAAGCCACGTTCAGCGTACCGACCGACGCCAAACCCGGCCAAACCATCCACCTGATTCTCAACGCGACCGACACCGGAAGTCCGGCGCTTACCCGCTACCAGCGCGTCATTGTAACGGTGGAATGAAGGGCATACCCCTACAATGCAAACAGCCCGACTCATTGAGCCGGACTGTTTGCATTGTAGCACCCTTACTTTTTACTTAACCACCAGTCGCTGTGTGGCCATACCGGTTGCGGTTTTTACGTTCACCAGATAGCTACCCGGCGTTAGTTGGCTACCATCGAACTGTACTTCGTGACGACCGGCTGGCTTCGACTCGTCTACCAGCGTTTTCAGGCTATAGCCCAGCACGTTTAGCACCTCAACTTTTACGTGCTCTTCACTTGGCAGGCTGTACTGAATGGTCGTGTTACCCGAGAATGGGTTTGGGTACGCGGTTGTCGTACGAACAAATTCGTCGGCGGCAACGCGACCGGCTGACGGCTGCGTCAGGGCTTCCCAGCGGGGAAAGTGCGGGTAACGACGACGGCGAAGTCAGCGCGGCTAACTACCTGCGCCGGTTTGAATGTTGCGTGCAGTACGGGTTGTACGTCGTACGGTCCCTGCGTCAGGGTATAGTAGGCGTTGATCAGACCCAGGTCGAGGGCGATACCAACGTACCCTTCCAGACCAGCCGGGATGTTGCCCGCGTCTTCAATGGTGTAGGTTTTACCGTCCATCGAAACCGTTACGGGCTTACCGGCACGGCCCAGTGCCGCTTCCTGAAGACCTAGGCTTTGTACGATCGAATACGCCAGCGATGCCCGATTTACCACCTCCCAGGGGGCAAAGGTGTTCGTGCTCTTCGGCAACAGTACACCACTGAATGCGTGTTTGTTATCGCGAAGCGCAGCGCCTTTTGCCACGACCGATTCGGCAATCAGCCACTGTTCGGCCGACAGATCGGTGAACGTACGGCTACCATCGGTCGGAACGAACTGGCGGATGCCCTGTCCCATCAACAGGTAATCGGCCAGATGATAGCGTTTCAGCGATTCGTTGGGCCGGAAGCCACCCGCGACACCATCAACCAGTCGGTTAGCCACGGCGGCTTTGATCGACGCTTCAGCCGGGTGACCAGCAATATCGTTCATACCGCTTGTACCGCTGGCCGTCAGTAGGGTAATGTTGCCAGATACCGTTTCGGGAATACCAGCCCCGCGCAATCCGTCAATTCGCAGTGTCCAGGTGCCCGCCACCGGCGATGCAACAGCTACGCTACGATCTGGCGAAATGGCAAACGCAACCGGAATACCAGCCCGGTACTGTACACCCGCCGGATCGACCAGGGTCAGCGTGATCGGATTACCCGTTTCGCCCAAAAGCCCGTTCGCGTTGATTTTTGCTTCGATACTGTTTGTACCGGCGGCAACCGCAAACGTCATCTGGTTACCCGTTGTCAATGCCGGATTGTAGTTGATCGAAAAGCTCTGCCGATTGATCTGTGTATTCACGTTACTCACAAACGAGCGTCTGCTGTTGACCGTCGGGCCGAACGCCGTTCCACGGAAAATCTGATCGACAGCGGCATAGGCGTTAACGTACCCGGCCCCTACTTCCCATGACTCACGACCGGGAATGTTGGTGGCCGTTTTCTGCATGATCTGCCGAATCTGTGCCGGCGACAGCGACGGATTGGCTTCCAGCATCAGGGCTGTGATACCCGCTACGTGTGGGGTCGCCATCGACGTACCACTTTTGTAGGTATAAAACGGCAGATAAGCCGGTTCGATACCCTGCGCATCCTGCTGAGCAGCCGTCGCCATCAGTGGGCTGATCACGCGGGTCGAAATCACATCGACGCCGGGCCCTACGATGGTCGGCTCGTTTTTAAACGTCCATGTTTCGCCATCGATCTGGAACGTACCGCTCTGATTCATCACACCCCGCGACGAGAAATCGGCCAGCCGACCGAATCTGTCGCCCGCCCCTACTGAAATAACCCAGGGGGCAACAGCGTAAGGATTATGGGTATCGGCACCGGGACCGCTGTTGCCAGCCGCAAAAACAATAACGACACCACGATCATACAGTTTCTTGGTAATCAGGTTGATCGGGTGCTGCGGATTAAACGTACCGCTCGAACCAAACGAGTTGCTCACCACCCGAATGTTGTACTGATACTGGTGTGTCAGCGCGTAATCGAAGCCACCAATCGCATCCAGCACGAGCAGCGCCCCACCCGATCCGTAGCCGATCAGCGAAGCACCGGGCGCAACGCCTTCGTACTTGCCACTCGACTTGGCACCGTTGGCCCCAACCGTACCGGCGCAGTGGGTACCGTGTCCTGAGTTGGAATCAGTGTTGGGAACGCCCTCTATATACGACACGGGCAACATCGAGTTCAGCGAGTTCAGATTAGTCGTACCCAGCGTGTTTTGCACCAGGTGCGTGCCCAGCTTGATGTCGTCGTGCGTACCGTCGATACCACTGTCGTTGATCAACACACCGATACCACGACCCGACACAGGAATGCCCTTGTTCCGCGCCGTGATGGTCTTGTCGGCCCGCAGCCGTTTCACACCCGTCAGGTGGGTATCCTCAAAATTGTAATAGTCTAGCTTCTTGTTCAGGAAAAGCGATTTGACACCCGACTGAGCGGCTAGCGCGTCGACTTGGGCAGCTGTAGCCAGTACACCCGCGATGGGTACGGCCCGGAACGTGATGCCCCGCGTAATACCCAATTGTTGCAGTAGCGACACCTGACCGGCGGTCGGTGCGCCATCTCCTTCGAAGGTTACGACTACCTCAGCGAGCGGGTTGGTAGCAAGCGAATTTTTTAGTTCTGGGTCGATGAAGGCCTGTGCCCATAACTGCTGAATCGATACGAGTAGTACCGCTACTACAGATATACGTTTTTTCATTGGACAATAGATAATGGGGTTAAAAAATCACGTAACTCCACTATCTACGCACATTGGTTACAGGCAGATTTCTAAATCGATATTAAAATTAATTTTTAATTAAGACGCATAAATCTCCATAATCAACGGAACTATATCACTTCAGCGTAATATAAATGCTTTAAACAACTGTTTAACAAAATTAACTATGGTCAATTTTATAGCACTCCCGCCAGTTTTACCACCCAGGCATGCTGGCAGGGGATGTTACCGGGAGTAACAGCGGGCATCGTAATCCGGACCGTTTTGCCCGACGTCGATGCGCTGACGGTGCCTTTGTAACCGAGCATCGTGGTACGCCCAGCCTTGCTGATACCCGATACCGTAATGGGTTGCGTGGGCCATTCGGTACAGAGCATATACAGGTCGCTGCCCTTGCGGGTAAAGTAAACCTTCGTGTCTTTCGTGACGGCCGGAGCCGCGTCCCATTTTCGGGTATCGTAGATCGCTTCGCCGTTGACGGCCAGCCAGTCGCCGATGTCGTGGAGTCGCTGCTGCATAATCACCGGGATACGCCCGTCGGCGGTGGGGCCTACGTTGAGCAGCAGATTCCCACCCCGCGCTACTTTGTCAATCAGCATACCGATTAGCTGTCCGCTGGTGGAGTAGTCTTCCAGATTTTCGGTGCGGTTGTAACCGAACGACGAACCGATGCCCCGGCACTCTTCCCAGGGGTGGGTAAACGTCATGCCCGTCGAGTTGGCATCATGAACGAGGTCGTATTCGGTGGTGTAGATACCGCCGTGTTTTGAGCGGGTTTCCTTGCCCCAGCGATCGTTCACCACCACGTCTTTTTTCACGGGCGATTCGTTGTAGAGCCACGCCAGAAATTCGGTGCTTTTCCACGTCTCGCTGGGGTGCTCCCACTCGCCATCAGTCCAGACGATGTCGGGCTTATAACGCGTGACGAGGTCTTTCAGCTGCGGCATCATGTGCTGATCGACGTAGGCGTTAACGTCTTTCTTGTAGAGCGGGTTGAACCACTCGTAGAGCGAATAGTAGTAGCCCATCCGCAGGTCTTTTGCCCGCACGGCCTTGATCAGATCGCCCGCCAGATCGCGGTGCGGGCCCACGTCGACAGCGTTCCAGTTCCAGGCCTGCGCCGACGGCCAGAGGGTAAAACCTTCGTGGTGTTTGCTCGTCAGGACGACGTATTTAGCACCCGACTGTTTGAACATATCGGCCCACTCATCGGGCTTGAACAGTTCACAGGTGAAGCCTTTGACGAAATCCTGGTATTTGAAATCGGTACCGTAAACGCGGTCCTGAAACTTCGCAAAAATGGGGTACGTCTTCGAGTCCCGGTCGGTCGATTTCTGCCAGTACCACTCCGCATATCGGTCGTACACGCCGACACCGTCGCGGGCGGTTGGGCCAAACGCCGGCACCGAAAACAGGCCCCAGTGAATGAAGATCCCGAACTTGGCATTCTCGAACCAGGCCGGTACGGGTCGGCTGTCGATCGACGCCCAGTTGGGTTGGTATTGAGCGTTCATCGCGGTTGGTATCGTAAGCAGCAGAACGAGCGTCAGACAGTTAAGCAGGCGTTTCATCGGCAGAAATTGATTTACCTGAAAAGCAGAAACGCCCGGTAGTTTACCGGGCGTTTCTGAATGCGTATTTCAACCACAAACTCACTTACTCCTCCGTTGTGGCTTCTTTCTTTAGTTTCTTCGGATCACGTTTGGCGACGAGTTCACCATTTTTCAGCTTCTTCGACACGGCCATAAACGGCCCCGAAATAATCTGTTCGCCCGCTTTCAGGCCCGACAGAATCTGGATGTTTTCGTAGTCGCTGATGCCCGTTTTGACTTCGCGCTGCTGGGCCTTGCCACCCGCGTTGACAAACACGATCTCTTTGGGCTTCTCCTTCTTTTCCGGCGCAGCCTCGTCGGCGTTTTCCTCTTTCTCGTTTTCCACGGCGGTACTGTCGGCGCGGGTCGTGACGGCGGCAATCGGCACGGCCAGTACCCCCGGTTTACGGTCGGTGATGATCTCGACAGACGCGGTCATACCGGGCTTGAACGGATAGCCTTTCTTGTCTTTCTGCGCCAGCAGGTCGGTGTACGAGTTATTCAGGATTTTGATCTTTACCTCAAACTCCGTCACGGCATCGGCAGACAGCGTTGCTGCGGCCGACGTACCCGACGCCAGACCATTCGCCGTATTGGCGATTTCGTAGACAATGCCTTTGAACTTCCGTCCGGCCGTCGTGTACGAGTCGACCTCGATATCGGTCGTATCGCCCAGCCCGACGCGCACGATGTCGTTTTCGTTGACGTTGACCCGCACTTCCATGTTTTGCAGATTGGCAATTCGCATGATCTCCGTACCGGCCATCTGCGACGTACCGACGACGCGTTCGCCCAGCTCGATATTCAGCTTGGACACCGTGCCGTTGACGGGTGCGTAGATCGTGGTTTTGCGCAGGTTCTCGCTGGCATCGCGCATGTTGGCTTCGGCACTCTGAATGCTGAACTGCGACGCCCGCACGCTGGCTTTTGCCGCTTCCAGCTCCTGCTTGGCGACGTTGTAGTTGGCTTCGCTGGTTTCGAAATCGGCGGTCGAAATTACTTTGTCGGTCAGCAGTTTTCGGTTGCGGTCGTAGTCGGCTTTGGCCCGCAGCAGCCGCGCACTCGACTGCGCCACCGTCGCTTTCGACTGCTCCATCTGCGCCCGGCTCTGGTTGACGGTTGCTTTCGAGCGCGCCATCACCGATTCGTAGTTGTCGGGCCGGATGCGGCACAACAACTGCCCCGCTTTCACAGGGTCACCCTCGTTGACGTACAGCCCGATTATTTCACCCGATACATCGGGGCTGATCTTGACTTCGACCTGCGGCTGTACGCGGCCCGACGCGCTGACCCGTTCGGTAATGTCAACTTTCTTTACGGTGGCAAAATCGACTTCGGTAGCTTTCTGCTTGCCAATAACGCCCATCTGTTTGGCGGCCATCAGCCCACCCGCCAGCACAACGATTGCCAGACCAAGCAGCCACCAGATTCGGTTACTCTTTTTCATAGGGAGGGGAATAGTTGTGGTTTACGGTTTAAAGTCTAACGTTTAAGGTTGTTCCAGCCAGAACATTAAACGTTAGACTTTAAACCGTAAACCCCTAAAAAGTCAACGGTTTATTCTGGTAATAGTCGAGAATTTTGGTGCGGAACACATAGTCGTATTTGGCCTGTACCAGACTCGCCCGTGCCCGGTCGAGATTGGTTTTGGCAATGCTGTAGTCGGTTGCGTTAATGGCGCCCGCGTTCAGGCGACTTTCGGCAACCTGAAACGCCCGCTCCAGTGAGGCTACCTGCGCCTGCGTAGCCCGGTAGCGATTAGCCCCGGCCCGCATGTTGGTGTACGCCGTTTCAATCTGCTGCCGTAGTTGCAGACGTGTGTTTTGGGCCGTCAGTTCGGCGTTTTGCTGCTGAATTTTGGCCGTCGTGATGCGGTTGCGCGACAGGTTACCCTGAAAGATCGGCACACGCAAAAACAACGATGCCGACTGGCTGAAGTTGTTGCGAAGCTGCGAACCATACCCGATACCGATCCGATTAAAATCAGGGCTTACTGTGTAGACGGGTATGCTTGCCCCCGTGTTGGGGTCTGTTAAAAAGCCTGTCTGTATCTGTGTCGTTGCGCCGGTAGCGATCGCTGTGCTGGCCGCGCTGGAGTAGAGCGTACTCAGGTTACCGTTCAGCGACAGCGTTGGGTACAGCCCGCCTTTGGCCACCTGTACGCCCGCGTTGGCACTTTTCACCCGCAGGTCGGCCCCTTTGACTTCCGGCAGGTTGGTAGCCGCCACGTCGAACAGTTGCTGCACCGACGCCGTGTAGGGGTCGAGGCCGGGGTCGGGTACGGTGATCGGCTCGACCTCAAACGCCTGATCGATCGGTACGTTCATCGCCTGCAACAGAGACACCCGCCCCAGGTCGAGCGTGTTCTGCGCGTTGATGATGTCGAGTTCGTTGCTGGCCAGGGTCGCCCGTAGTTCAAACAGGTTTGCTTCGGGGGCCGACCCCGCGCTGACGAGTCGCTGTGTCCGGTCAAGTTGGGCGCGGGTAACGTCGGCCTGCCGCTGGGCCACGGCCAGTTGTTCCCGGCCAGTCAGCACGTTCAGGTAATTCTGCGCGACCGTTAGCCCCACGTTGTTCAGCGTAGCCTGTAATTCCAGTTCGCTGGCCTGAAGCGCCAGGTTGTCGCGCTGTATCGAGCCCTGCAATACACCACCGTTGTAGAGCGTAACCGAGGTGTTGAGCTGAAAGCTGCTGGAGTTGACTGTCTGCTGGACAAATTCGTTCGACTGAGGGTTGATGCTGCGCCCCCCGTTGATCGACTGGTTACCCTGGAATACCGCCGTCGGCAATTTGTTGAGCCGCGACTGACGCAGTTGCAAATCGGCGTTGGCAACGGTAAGCTGCCCCTGCCGGATCTGGATGTTGTTCTGCCGGGCAATGTCGATGCACTGTTGCAGGTTCAGCCGCCCCGACGTGGTGACAGCTGGCGTAGCGACGCCCGGCGTCGCTACGCCCGACCGGACAGCCGGGGGAGTCTGGGCCACTACGGGCGACAGGGCCGTTAGTAGCACCCCCGTTAGCAAACCAAGTGTCGACGTAGAAACCTGCATAGTCATTATCCTTTGAGCGATCAATGTTACGAACTTACCTTTGAGCAGACCGCTAGTTTTGGATGAACGGCGCAAAACCCCATGAGCCTGGTTTATAATTCGACTGTTCTGGCCGACGACGCGCTGCCGCTGCTCCCCACCGACCGGGCTTTCCAGTACGGCGACGGCCTGTTTGAAACCATTCGCTACGAGCGGGGCCACGTCTGGTTCTGGCCCGACCACATAGCGCGGTTGCAGGCTGGCATGGCCGCACTGCATCTCACTTTCCCGCCCGACCTCACCGCCGACGTACTGTACAGTCAGCTGCTCGATCTGCTGGCGCGCAATGGGCTCACCGACACGACAGCTCGCGTAAAACTTCAGGTCTGGCGACAGCCGGGCGGCTTGTATACGCCTGTAACATCGGCGATTAACTACCTGCTCACCGCCCGCGCGGGGCTTCCGTTCGCTAGTACTGAAAAACCAAAAATAAGTATTTACGATACATTTCGTTTGCATGATTCTCCTGTTTCGTCGCTTAAAACCTTGAATTCGTTACCGTATGTACTGGCCGGTATCTATAAATCGCAGCAACAGCTCGACGATGTCCTGCTGCTGAACACCAACGGCTACCTCGCCGAGTGCCAGGCGGCCAACCTATTCTGGCTGACAGACAACGTGTTATACACCCCTTCCCTCAGAACCGGCTGCGTTGACGGAACAGCCCGCAAACAACTCCTGCGCCTGTTTCCCGACGCACGGGAGGGCTGGTATCTCCCCGACGTGCTTGCTACCGCTGCCGTTGTTTTTTCGGCCAATGTCATGGGCATTCAGGTGTTTGCGGGCGCGTTTTCCACCGAACAGCACCACTACATCGTCCAGCATTTCACCGACCCGGCCACGTAAGGCTAGTCAATTGCTATGCCACCAACGTAGCACCCTGACAGTCAGATTTTTGAGAAAAAAGGTAGCGTACTAACTGTCCGCGATTGGACAGTTGGCGATGTGGAAGCGGACAGCCAATTGGTCCGGCACAGCATCTCTGCTGTGTCAGCCGACAGGCTAATCAGGCTACCCAACGGCCCAGCAGGGACGCTGGACCAGACAGAATACCACCTATTCCGAAGAAAATCGTCTTACAGGCAAACCAATCCGCTGATTCCTGTTTTATTCGAACAATGAACGATGCAACCGACTTCCAGCAACTAGCCCCCCGCCGTCAGCAGCAGCTGATGGCGTTCAATCGCCTGCTTACGATCATGGACGAACTGCGGGAGCAGTGCCCGTGGGATCGCAAACAAACCCTCGACAGTCTGCGTCACCTGACAATCGAAGAAACGTACGAACTCTCCGACGCGATTCTGAATAAAGACATGGTCGATATTCGGAAGGAGCTCGGTGACGTGCAGTTGCACCTGATTTTCTACGCCAAAATCGCATCAGAAACCGGCGACTTCGACATTGCCGACGTGCTGAACGGCGAGTGCGACAAGCTCATCAGCCGCCACCCCCACATATACGGCGACATAAACGGGCAGCGCGTTGTAGCCGACACGGAAGAGCAGGTTAAAGCCAACTGGGAGCAGCTTAAGCTGAAAGAAGGAAATAAATCGGTGTTTGGAGGTGTGCCAACCTCGCTGCCTGCGCTGGTGAAAGCCATGCGGATTCAGGAAAAAGCGCGCGGGGCCGGATTCGACTGGGACGAAAAAGAACAGGTCTGGGAAAAGGTCGAAGAGGAGATGCAGGAATTTAAAGCCGAATTCAACATCGATACGCTGGAACAGGCCATCGATACGCAACGGGCCGAGGGCGAATTCGGCGACCTGCTGTTTTCGCTCGTCAACTACGCCCGTTTTATCGACATCAACCCCGAAACGGCGCTCGAACGCACCAACAAGAAGTTTATCAAGCGCTTCCAGTACATAGAAGAGCAGGCCCGCGCCAACGGTAAAGCCCTGAGCGACATGACGCTGGCCGAAATGGATGTGTACTGGAATCAGGCCAAAACTGTTTAATGCCCCAGCCCCCTGACGAGCTGGGCTCTCAAACCGTCATCCTTACCCCCCGCCCCCTGAAGGGGGAGTGCCCTACAAATGAGCTTCTCCCCCTTCAGGGGGCGGGGGGTAAGGATGATGGAGCTGGCCGGGGGTATATCTCCTCTCTTCTTTCTCCCTAAAACCATGCGTATCGCTTTCATCACTGACCTGCATATCGACACCGATACGGAACACACGCAGGGCGTTGACGTCCGGCAGAATTTCCTGGACGTACTGGCCAGGGTGTCCGATTTAAAACCGCATTGCCTGGTGCTGGGGGGCGATCTCTGCAACCGCGCCGGTGACGCCACCATCTACGACTGGATACGCGCCGAAACACGGAAACTGCCCTGGCCAACCTACGTCATTCCCGGCAACCACGACGACACCGGGCTGATGGCGAAAGCGTTTGGGCGGGAAGCCGATCTGCACGACGGCGAGTTGTACTATGCCGTCGCGCTGGAAGGGTTTCCGGCCCTGTTTCTCGACTCCTCGAAAGCCACGTTTTCGGCACAGCAGTGGACGTGGCTCCGCGATTACCTGAAACTGCTGCGCGATAAAAATCTGCTCGTTTTCATGCACCACCCGCCCGTGCCCGCCGATATGCGCAGCATGGACCGGCTGGGGCGGTTTGGTCCGTCGGAGGAATTTCTCGATCTAATAAAAGATTTGCCCTGCCACGTGACGGTCGTTTGCGGGCACTACCACACCGATAAAGTGGTGCAGCGCGGTAACTTGCTGGTCATGCTGACACCCTCGACCTACGTACAACTCCGGCCCGACACGCCCGACTTTGTTGTGAGTGGGCATCAGGTTGGTTTCCGGGAGCTGAACGTCAATTTTCACACCATCACCAGTACCGTCCACTACCTCGATCATCGGGGCTAGCCGCTGGTCGGCCTACACTTCTGACCCCTCGCCACTGTGTCTTATTCGATTCCTCAGCTTCGCACCGTTCAGGTTGTCCGCTACGTGACGCCCCTGCGCGAAGGCGGTTCATTACCCGCCATCATCGAAGGCGACGACGATTTTCTGTATGTGCAGAAGTTTCGCGGAGCCGGGCAGGGTGCGCGGGCGCTCATCGCCGAACTCATTTCGGGTGAAATCGCCCGGCTGCTGGGTTTGCGCATTCCCGAAATCGTCTTTACCGAACTCGACCCCGTTTTCAGCCGTACCGAACCCGACGAAGAAATTCAGGATTTGCTGCGGGCCAGTGTGGGGCTGAATCTGGCCCTGCACTACCTGTCGGGCGCGATCACCTTCGACCCGATTATCAATACCGTCGATCCGCTGCTGGCGTCGCAGATCGTGTGGCTCGATAGCCTGACGATGAACGTCGACCGGACGGCCCGCAACACGAACATGCTGATCTGGCACAAGGAACTGTGGCTGATCGATCACGGCGCGTCGCTGTACCTGCACCATACCGGCCCCGACTGGGCGAAGCATAGTCAGCGGGCGTTTGTGCAGCTTAAAGACCACGTGCTGCTACCCCAGGCGTCGGAGCTAACGACCGTCGACGCGGCATACCGGGCGATCCTGACGCCCGACCGTATTCGCGCCATCGTCGATCTGGTTCCCGACGGATGGCTGGCCGATGACGAATCGCCCGAACCACAGCGCGACGCGTATGTACAGTTTCTCACCGATCGACTTGCTCACTCTGAACGTTTTGTCAACGAAGCCGCCCATGCCCGACAAGCACTTGTTTGAATACGCCATTATCCGCGTAGTACCGCGCGTTGAGCGGGGCGAGTTCATTAACGTCGGGGTTATTCTGTACTGTGCCTCGCAGGGGTTTCTGCGCACGCTGTTTGTTCTGCCCGAAACCCGGCTCGCGGCCCTCTGCCCCACCCTCGACCTAACGGAGCTAACCGAACGGCTGCGGGCATTCGAGCGCGTCTGCGCGGGTCGGCAGGCCGGCGGCCCGATTGGTCAGTTGCCGATAGCCGCCCGCTTCCGTTGGCTCACCGCGACCCGCAGCACCGTCGTACAAACCTCGCCCGTTCACCCCGGCCTGTGCACCGATCCGGCCGACGCGCTGGCGCAGTTGTTTGTACAGCAGGTAGAATGATTTTTACCTCACCCCCGGCCCCTCTCCTAAAACAGGAGAGGGGTGACTAGCGAGAAATTAGTACTTGGCCTTTCTGATGTTCCAACGAGATTATGAATGTGACAATTTAAAAACGAAACATTAGTTGGTCTTTAAGGTCACCCCTCTCCTGTTTTAGGAGAGGGGATGGGGGTGAGGTCATACCGCTGCCGCTGCCGTCAACCGAGGTCAACACAACATACCGCCTATGCGTCTACTTCTCCTACTCCTCCTGCTTCCCGGTTTCGCCATTGCCCAGACCGGAACGCAATCTCAGTCGGACGTCGATACAACGAAGTCGCCGTTTAGTTTTAAGAATGCGCCTTGGTACGGCCGGTCGACGCCGTTCGCTATTTACACGGGGGCGGGTAAACTCGCCGACCGGGGGTTGCAGTCAATTGAAATCGGCAAGACGTTCAACGTCATCGACCTGGGCGTTGCCGGAGGTCGCAGTACGTTCAGGCCCGACAGTACCTTTTTTCTGGAAGGACGGGTGACGATGGACGTCGGCAATTACGGGCCGTTTGCCAGCGAAATGACCATCGGCGCGGGTCGACTTTTCGATAAGCCGGGTAGCCTGATGCTCGAACTTAGCTACAGCATCTTCGCGCAGATCGCCAAAAAATTTGGCTTCGGACTGGTCACCGGCTACATCGACTTCAGCAATGAATTCACCGATGCGTCGAAAACGTACTACGGCATCTACCTGCGCTACGGGCTCGAACGCACCGACACGGGTGGTCTGATCGGACTGGCACGGCCGCGCCCCCGCTTCCGTGGGCGGCATGGGCACCGGTAGGTCATCAGAATTTGTTGGTCGGTCGCTGCGTTGTACCGGTATGAATCCAGTAGTTGGAAAATACATCGTGCTGGCCGGAGCCGGGTTGATGCTGGTCGGGCTGTTCGTCTGGCTGTTTGGTGATAAGCTGAACTGGCTGGGGCGATTGCCCGGCGACATCCGGGTGACGGGTCAGAACGGGGGCGGTTTTTACTTTCCCATCGTCACCTGCATCGTCGTCAGCGTTGTGCTGAATATCGTTATCGCTTTGGTTCGGCGTTTTTTTTGATGGTTGCCGTGCGCAGGTTTGGCAGCTCATTCTCCAGCGTGTAACTCAGCTTGTTGATGTAGAACACCTCACGCTGCAACGCGTAGTTCTGCCGGGCGGCAATCTTCTGCACGCCCCACGCCAGAAAGTGACGGTCGTACCACGGGGTCAGCTCGTCGTTTTCCGAAAACGTTACACGCTCGTTTTCCCCGTCGGTAGTAAGAAGCCGCACTACTTCGGGCTTTTGCAGTACGGTGTTCCCCTGAATAATTTCCGTGTTGATCTGCCCCCCGTTCGGGTAGGCCAGTATCGTTTTGTTGCCCAGCTGCGATACCTGCACTTTCTGGGTCAGGTCGCGGCTAAGTACCCCGTTGATGGGCAAACAATTGTCCCACAGCAGCTTACCGGCCCGGTCGAAACCGCACAGAAACGCGTGGGTGTACTGGTAGCCATCGTACCGGTCGGTGCCCCGAATACTGCCGTTAGCGAGCGTTGTGCTTCGGTAGTGGGGGTAATACACCTCCGCCACCAGCGTCAGGCCGTCGGGCGTCGGAATCAGGTCATGCACCAGCAGCCGATACCGGTACTTGTACGACTTCCCGACTTCCTTTTTGCGGTTGGCGCGGGCCAGCATCCGTTCCTGCTGCCGGGGTTTCAGGTAATTGAAGAAGTTGGCCAGCTGCGAAAATTCGATGTACTGAATATCGTTGATGGCCGCATCGCCGTCGACAAAGCCTAGCGAGTCGCGCCGGAGCCGGGTCACGTAAACGCCCTGCGAGTACGGGGTGCAATCCGACGAATAATTACCGACCAGCAGCGATTCGTTTTCGTTGACCGGCAGAATCTTCCCGGAAATCAGGCTGTTCTGTGCCCCGTCGAAATTCAGGGAACGGATCAGCTTGCTGTCGTACCCGTACGTTCTGACGCTGAACTGACAGTGCCGTTTGGTTGAATGCACCAGCACGTTTACTTCCTGATTGTATTCATCAACTTCCAGGCCGCTGATCTCGATATGGTTGGCGTACAGCCCCGGTAGCACCCGCACCGAACGGTCGAAGAACGAAAAAGCCAGCACGATGGGCCGCCCCTTAAAATAGCCGCCGATATACGCCTGACTACCCATCACTTTGAACTGCTGAATACTCATCTGCTCGATAAGTGCGCTCTCGAACGCGTCGAGCTGCCCATCGTCGGTATTCAGCCGGATAACCCGGAAGCGGTTGTTGTCGATGCCCCGAAACAACTGGTAACTGTATTGCCCGCTGCTAAACGACATTACGGGGCGCATCAGGCGGTCCTCCAGAATGTCGCGCTGCCAGACCGGGCGAAGCTGCGTGTCGTATTTACGAAAGGTGAAATGGGGCGGAGAATTGTCGAGCCACATACCGCCTTCCTGCGTTGTAACCATCACGCCCTGATCGGCCAGTGGCGTTACGTCGAAGGATTGTATGGCCGTGGCACTCACCGGAATTTCCAGCCGCAGCGTCTGGGATAACTGCGCCCGCACCGGTCCGGAATGATAACCAGCGAAGAGGAAAATCAGTAAAAACCGTAGACGTGCCATACGTACGAATATACGATTGTTTGCTGGTAAAGTTCATTAAAATGAGCCTGTAACTAAAGCCAACTTAACACCGATTTGCCCGCATCGTAAGACTCAGGCAATCCACAAACCGGCTACACCCACGACATGCCACACCGACTGCCGATTTTCCAGAAATACCAGCTTACCGTACCCTTCTTTATACCCCCAGATACATTCGTAATAGCAGATTGCTTTTCGTTTGTCAGCAGCGTACACAACCGCCGACAGCGTAACGATACCGCCAAAGTTTTTGATTGCTTTGCCCAGGGTGTGGTAGCCGTCGGCACCATGCATAAAGTGCCGGTCAATCTGCTGATCTGTCCACAAAACCGTGCCACGACAGGCAGGATTGAGTGGCCCATCAATCAAACGCTCCGTGAACTGTGCGTTATCTACCGACGACAAAAAAGCGGCCCAGCCGGGTTCTCTGTAGAACGGGTCGCCTGTCTGTAGCTGAACAGCCAACGCCTGCTGCGCATGAGCGAAGCTAAAATCGAATTGATGTCGCCGTGGCACAGCGGTAGTACGGCGAATAAGTAACTGCTGCCCATGCCTGTGCAGAAGCTGATTATCGTTACAATACGAGAACTGATTGATAACCGACTCGTAGACGGCGCAATCGGAATCGGGTGGCTGAGCTGTATACTGGCAGGCCCAGTTCAGCGACAACACGATCAGGCAGGTAAGTAGTCTATTCATAAATCACCTTTACCGGATAGAGTCAATAGTAGTAATTCTTCCATACTATTCAGAACTTTACCCACCGAAGCCAGATACAGGCAGCCGGCACCAATTTTGGCTATTTGTATCTTGCCATAATCTAAAACTAACACTAGTATCCCTTGCTTATGAGCGATGTAGCCACCCGCTTCGCACCCGGTGTTGTCACCGGCGAAGGCGTTACCGAACTTTTTCGTCATGCCAACGAGAATGATTACGCCCTGCCTGCCGTCAACGTCGTCGGTACCGATTCAGTAAACGCAGTGCTGGAAACGGCCAAAGCCGTTAACTCGCCGGTAATCATTCAGTTTTCTAATGGTGGAGGGATTTTTTACGCCGGTAAGAGCCTTCCCAACGACAAGCAGCAGGGTGCCATCGCCGGGTCGATTTCGGGCGCGCTGCACGTACACCACGTTGCTGAACTCTACGGCGTTCCGGTCATTCTGCACACCGACCACTGTGCCAAGAAACTGCTGCCCTGGATCGACGGCCTGCTGACCGCCGGTGAGAAACATTTCGATCAGACCGGCAAGCCCCTGTTCTCGTCGCACATGCTCGACCTGTCGGAGGAGCCAATCGAAGAGAATATTGAAATCTGCGCCAAATACTTCGAGCGGATGGCCAAAATCGGTATGACGATCGAAATCGAACTGGGCGTAACGGGTGGCGAAGAGGATGGCGTCGACAATACCGACGTCGACGACTCGAAGCTGTACACCCAGCCCTCGGAAGTAGCTTACGCCTACGAAGAGCTGAGCAAGATTTCGCCAAACTTCACCATCGCGGCTGCTTTCGGTAACGTACACGGTGTGTACAAGCCGGGCAACGTGAAGCTGTCGCCGATTATCCTGAACAACTCGCAGGACTTCATCCGCGAGAAATACAACACGGGGCCGCTGCCAGTGAACTTCGTATTCCACGGTGGGTCGGGTTCGAGCCGCGAGGAAATCCGCGAAGCTATCCGCTACGGTGCTGTGAAGATGAACCTCGACACCGACATGCAGTGGGCCATGTGGGAAGGTATTCTGAACTACTACAAAGCGAAGGAAGGCTATCTGCAATCGCAGCTGGGCAACCCCGAAGGAGCCGATTCGCCAAACAAGAAATACTACGATCCTCGTGTATGGCTGCGTAAAGGCGAAGAAAGCATGGTTAGCCGCCTGAAAACCGCATTTGAAGACCTCAACTGCATCAACCGGCTGGCTTAATTCCGACTGGTATTCTTAAGTACGAAAGCCGGGAGTTTTCCATTGGAGAACTCCCGGCTTTTTTGTTTGCCTGTAGTTTCCGGCGTCAGTCGGCCGCTTTGATGATATCAGGAACTTCCAGTACGGGTTTGTCGTAGCCACGCGCTACCACATGGATCATGGCGCGACCCAATGCCGACAGCGTCGACCCGGCATTGGCGTAGAACAGCTTCACCACCGGTATCAGCCAACTGATGTAGCGGTAGTACGACTTCACATTTTTGAGGTCCGGTGTAGGTTCCAGAAAGCCCGGCCGGAACATATACGCACTACGGAACGGCAGCTTCAGCAAATCGTTTTCAGTTTTGCCCTTGACCCGCGCCCACCGGCTACTACCCCGCTCGGTGCTGTCGGTGCCGGCCCCCGACACGTAGCAGAATGTCATGTCAGGATTCAGGCGGGCCATGGTGCGGGCAAACGCCAGCGTCAGGTCGTAGGTCGTGCGGGCGTAGTCATCGGCACTAACGCCAACCGACGAGATACCGAGGCAGAAAAAACAGGCGTTGTAGCCCCTGAGCTGCGATTCGATAGCCGACAGGTTCATGAAGTCAGCGTGAATGACTTCGGTCAGTTTCGGATGACTAACACCACCCGGCTTCCGATTGATGACCAGTACGTGTTCGACAGCGGGGTCGAGCAGGCACTCGCGGAGTACCCCCTCCCCGACCATACCCGTAGCCCCGGTTATAATTGCTTTGATTGCCATTCTATTGCGCTGAGTAGTACTGCATTGGTGCCTTATTTACGAGTCGCTATGGTATCTATAAACTACATCTTTCCTGTTTCATCCCGAAATAAATGACAATAGACAGCTAGTCTACTAACCAATTGACCGAATAGACTATTCATCTGTATTTTTCGTAGATTCTATCCCATTATTTGGACTACATCTAAATAACCAGATACATTTGTCTTAATACGGATTTAATCTCTGCTGTAGCGGCAACTATAGCGTCGGATTATGGACGTGTTTCAGGCGGGGGCTTCGGCCACCGATTGTAGCCTGAAATCAGCCAAAAAAGAGAGCCGAATGGCGGCAACCATTCGGCTCGGCCTGCCCGAAAGCAGGTGCTTTAAAACGGGGTAACATTATAAAGCAATGCAAAATAGCAAAATTCTGCACGCAGGACTACTGTGCCTATTGGCCTGTAGTGCCTGGGCGCAGCAACCGGGGTCCATCCTGTCGGGTACCGTCCGGGCCGACGATGGCGACGTGCTGCCGGGAGCGTCGGTCAGCGTTGCCAACACGAGCCGGGGGACGTTCGCCGATGCGCGGGGGGCGTTTCAACTGGAAAACCTTACCGCCGGTCGGCATACGGTTGTTATCTCCTACGTTGGTTACCAGAAAGTAAGCCGGGTTGTCCACCTGCACGACGGCGAATCGACGCGGCTCAGCGTCAGCCTCAAACCCGAACATACCGACCTCGACGCCGTAGCGGTTATCGGCCGCAGCGAAGCCAAAGAAGTAAACCGGCAGGCGTTCAACGTCACGGCCATCGACGCCAGTAAACTCCACAATTCAACGCTTGATCTATCACACGCGCTCGACCGGGTGTCGGGGGTGCGGGTGCGGGAAACGGGGGGCGTTGGGTCGAGTTTCAACTTCTCACTCAATGGTTTTTCGGGTCGGCAGGTCAAGTTTTTTCTCGACGGCGTACCCATCGACAACTTCGGCTCGTCGTTCCAGATCAACAACATTCCCATCAACCTGGCCGAGCGCGTCGACGTGTACAAAGGCGTCGTGCCGATCTGGCTGGGGTCCGATGCGCTGGGCGGGGCGGTCAATATCGTCACCGGCAACCGGCCCCGCACCTACGTCGACGCATCGTACTCCTACGGTTCGTTCAACACCCACCGCAGCACCGTCAACGCGGGTATCACCACCAAATCGGGCTTCACGTTTCAACTCAACGCCTTTCAAAACTATTCGGACAACAACTACTGGGTAACGGTCGACGTGGCCGACATCAATACGGGTGAATACTTTCGGCAGCAGCGGGTGCGCCGGTTTCACGACACCTACCGCAACGAAACGGTGATCGCCAACGTGGGCGTCACGGGCAAACGGTGGGCCGACAAGCTGCTGGTTGGGATCACGCTGGGGCAGAACCGGGCCGAGATTCAGACCGGGGCGCGGATGGTGAGCGTATTCGGCAACTGGTACCGGCGGGGCAACATCGTGATGCCCAGTTTCCGCTACCAGAAAGACAACCTCGTAAAAGGGCTGAGCGTACGGCTGACGGGGAATTTCAACCTGGGGCAGGAACAGAACGTCGACACGGTGTACCGGCGCTACAACTGGTTTCAGCAGTACATTCAGTACAACGGGCCGGGGGCCGAACGCGAACGGTCGCTCTACAAATTTCGCAACAACAACGGCCTGCTGACGGCCAATGTCAACTACCAGCTTAGCGAAAAACAGAGCCTGAGCGTCAACAACGTGTACAACACGTTCAACCGTACCGGTGCCGACGAACTGCAACCCGGCAGCGAACGCTACGAACAGCCCCGCGTCACCACCAAAAACGTGCTGGGTGTCGGCTACAAATACGATTACAGCGACCGCTGGAATACGTCGATTTTCGGCAAGCACTACGCCCAGCACAACAAATACGGGATGACGTACAATCCCAGCGGCAACTACGGCGATCAGGCGTATATGACCCAGCGCAACGCGTTTACCGCCCTGGGCTATGGCGTCGCGACCTCGTATTTTCTCCGCAAAAACCTGCAACTCAAAGCGTCGTACGAGAAAAGCTACCGGCTCCCCGAAACCGAAGAGCTCTACGGCGACCTGATTAACCTGGAGGGAAACATCAACCTCAAAGCCGAAAGCAGCAACAACTACAATCTCGGATTCAGCTACCAGACCAGCCTGCACCGCGATCACCGGCTCAACGTCAGCGGCAACGTGCTGTACCGCGATGCGCGGGGCTTTATCCGCCCCCGGCTGAATACCAACCAGACCAAGCAGGTGATGGACAATCTGGCCGACGTAACCAACCTCGGCTTCGACGGCGAAGTGCGGTATTCGTACAAGCAACTGGTGTCGGCGGGGGTGAACATGACCTACCAGAACCTGCGCAACAACACGCAGTTTGAGGCAGGCTATACCGGCCAAAGCCCGCTCTACCGCGACCGGATTCCCAACATGCCGTTTCTGTTCGGCAACGCCGATGCGTCGCTGTTTCTGCGCAACGTGGGTGGGCCGGGCAACACGCTGACGGTCGGTTATAACCTGCTCTACGTCCACGCGTACTACCTCTACTGGCCCAGCCTCGGGCAGGACAAACTCGACATTCCGCAGCAGCTATCGCACGACGTCAACATCGTCTACGCGCTGGGCAACGGCAAATACAATATCGGGCTGGAATGCAAAAACCTGCTCGACGCCCGCCTGTACGACAACTTTAGTCTGCAAAAGCCCAGCCGGGGCTTCTACGGCAAACTCCGCTACTATTTCAGTAACTAATCGCGTTTCAATTCCCTATCAATGATGACCACTACGGGTAAACTCTCTCTATTCACGCTGGCGCTTGGCCTGGCGGTGGCTGGCTGTACAAACGATGTTTCCGAGGTAGCACCGGGCACCAACGGCGACGGCTCAAAACCCCGCTTTATCATCTCCGCGACGCCCGTTGGTTCGCAGGGCGTGGCCGACTACCTGCTCACGACCGACACGCTGACGCAAGGAACGATTTCGACGCGGGGCGCGGGTATCGAGCAGGACGGTACGTACCGCTACTACATCACCCACAAAAACCGCTTTTTCAGCCTCCTCTACGGGCAGGGCAACCCCGGTGCCGTAACGACCTACACGCTCAATGCCACGGGTAAGCTCGAAAAAGTGTCAGATTTTCAGGCCGAAACCGTACAGGTCTTTGCGCCCGTCAACAACGACATTCTGACGATGCGAATCCCCCGGACGGGTACCGAATCGGCACTGGCCTTTCGCATCAACGCCGACAGTTCGAAAGTGCAGGGGCAGTCGCAGATCAACATCGTGCAACTGGCGGGTAACGGCGAGCGGGCACACTTCACCTGGGCCACGCAGGTCGGCAATAAAGTCTACGCGCCGTATATGAGCATCAAAGGCGCAGCGCCCGACGCGTTCGGCACCAGTTACCCCGACAGCGCGTGGGTGGCCGTATTGTCGTACCCCAGCCTGACAGTGGAAAAGGTCATCCGCGACAACCGGACCAGCTTTATCGGTCGCTATTTCACCAACGGCCTGACCGTCGATGAGCAGGGTGATGTGTATGCGTTCTCGTCGGGTGTGGCCACCAACAGCAACCAGCTGAACTCGACCAAGCCCTCGGCCATTACCCGCATCAAATCAGGCACGACGGAGTTCGATCGGTCGTATCTGTTCAACGTCGAGCAGGCGTCGGGTGGCGCAAACCTGAATACGCACCTCTACATCGGGCAGGGCAACTACATCCTGACCATGACCAATGCGGCCGAAAAAGGGGCCTACAATACAGGGAAGCGCGTGGCCGTGGTGAACGTTTACAACCAGACGTTTAAGTGGGTCGAGGGTATGCCAACGGTCGATGAGATTGTGCAACTAACCAGCGGACAAAACAACTACTCGCCGAAGGACGGCAGAACGGGCTTCATCGGCCTGACACTAACCGACGGCAGCAGCTACATCTACCAGGTCGATGCAACAACGGCCAGGGCTACGCGCGGCCTGAAAATCGAAGGCGGCACAATCACAGCCATCAACCGGCTCTCCTACAACTAAAAATACCCCACTGGCAGCCCCCTAGCCCATGCGTTACAAATCGACTACTTCTCAAAAAGAATCGTCCCGCTCGGCGTTTTACCGGGTGTCGGCCTGGCTGCATTTGTGGCTGGGGCTGCTGACGGGCATCGTTATGGTCATCGTCTGCCTGACGGGTTGCATCTGGGTGTTTCAGGAAGAAATTACCGACCTGCTCGAACCCGAAACAACGATTCCCTACCAGGCAAAACCAGTGTTGCGCCCCTCGCAGGTGATGGCGATTGCGGCCACAGCGTTTCCCGGCAAGGAAGCGGCCTACGCGATGTACCGGCAGGGACATACCATCGAAGCCACCGTCGGCGGGCGCGGGAAAGCGGGCGGTTCGGTGCAGATCAACCCGTACACGGGGCAGGTGGTCAGCGTCGAGAAACGGAAACAGGGGCAGGTCGGCTTTTTCCGGTGGGCGCTGAACGGGCACCGCGCCCTGTGGCTACCGTACCCCATCGGTCGGCCCATCGTCAACTACAGCACCCTGATTTTCATCATCACGCTCATCACCGGCATGGTGCTGTGGTGGCCGCAGAAATGGACGAAAAGCACCCGCGAACGCAGTTTTACGATCAAGTGGAACGGCTCGACTAAGCGGATTAACTACGACCTGCACAACGTACTGGGTTTCTATTCGCTGCTGGTCGTGATGGCGATTTCGACGACGGGTATCGTGATTGGCCTCGACTGGTTCAGCAAGGGCTTCTACTGGACCACCACCGGCGGCCGGACGATGCCCGAACACCGGCGAGGGGGAATGGCGTCGGACACGCTTCAACCCAATCGCCCTTACACCAATGCGCAGGCCGTCGATCTGGCGTGGGAAATGGTCGCCCGCAAACACCCCGACTCGAAAGGGTTTTTCATGACGTTTCCATCAGACAAAGACCAGAAAGGCACCATCGATATTTCGGCATACCCCTCGGCGGGTAAGTTCTACGACCGGCTGGGCTACCACTTCGATCGCTACACCGCTGCCCCCATCGCCCACCAAGACATCGACACGGTGCCGTTCACCCAGTCGGATTTTGGCGACAAGCTGCGCCGGATGAACTACGACATTCACATCGGTACCGTTTTGGGTCTGCCGGGTAAGGTGCTGGCTTTCTTCGCCAGCCTGATCGGAGCCAGCTTACCCGTTACGGGCTTTATCATCTGGTGGGGTAAGGGTAAAAAGAAGGGCAAAAAGAAAGGTAAACCAGCTAGGCGGACCATGTCAGTTGCAGCCACCGACGAAACGGCGGCCACTATTGCGACGGGTACCCCGCCCAAACCCGCTTTTCGGCCGGGTCAGCTCCAGCCGAAACCGGTTTTCACACCCGCTACAAGTACGGCAGCGTCGTCGGGGCTGGGGGCGCCTGAACAGTAGAGCCGTATAAAGCCGGGCTTTGCTCACGGTTGTCTACTTTCACCCCCAGACGAACCATTTCTTCACGAATGACTAATTTTCTGTTTCCTCCCTGGCGCTCTACTGCCTCCGCACTGAACATGTCTACCCTGTTGCTACGACTGGTCTTCGGTGGGCTGATGATTCCCCACGGCTACGCCAAACTGACGCACTTTGCCGAGTACCAGAGCGACTTCCTGAATCTGATGGGTATGGGGACCAACATATCACTAGGGCTGGCTATCTTCGCCGAACTGGGCTGTTCGGTTTTGCTGGTGCTGGGTCTGCTCACCCGGTTAGCCCTTATCCCGCTGATTATTACAGCGCTGGTCATCGTGTTTAGCGCGCACGAGGGCCAGATCCTGGGCGATGGTGAGCATGGCTTTCTGTACCTCGCCGTTTATGTATCGCTCCTGATTACCGGCCCCGGTCAATACAGCATCGACCAGACGCTGTTTGGCCGATCAGCCACCGCCGATCGTCGGTTCGTTTAAAGATTGTTTGGCTTTGGAGAATGGTTTTTGTCATGTGCTCCGTCACAACGTTCAAGAGAGCAATATATTGAGCGACAGGGTTGTACCCGACAGCATCTTGCTGTCGGAGCCGCGATAGCGGCTAACGGGGGGCGCTGCCATTTAGCCTGTCGGCTCCGACAGCAAGATGCTGTCGGGTACAACCTTGTCGCTCGATGCAGGCAAACACTGTAATTGTCACGACCGGGATTACACGGTGAGCGTTCCTTCAATGGAATCGTCCAGCGTTTTTCCGAGAACTGCTCCTACGGCCATCTTCGCAAACGCGACGGTATTGCCGTGTTTATTATCCCAATAGTAACCCTGCTGCGTGTCGATGCGGACGACCGTAATGCGTGGATCATCTTCGCCTTCGGTAAACCACGTTTTCAGAATTGGATTCCAGAGGTCTTTAATCAGCGCTTTGTCGGTCGAGATCGTCGCGTCACCGTAGATGCTTAGGAAATCCGAGTTTTCCGACCCTTGAAACAGGAGTTGCACCTGCTTATCAGTGGCAATATCGGCGTTCTTGTGGCTGTCGTTGGCGCTCAAAAACCAGAAACTCCCCGACTCGTCGACCTTCCGTATGGACATCGGGCGTGTCCGCAGCGGTTCGCCAGTGGTGATTTTGGTACAGAAATAACAGGTGTCCGCCTTCTCGGCCAGCTCCTTGATTTTCTTGCCTGCTTCGGTACCGGTCAGGTCTTTGTGGTTCTCTTCGGGCTGTTGTTGGTTAATGCTATCCATGAGTCAGTTTTTTGTTGAGTATGTATAGCGGTTAACTAGAAAATCAACCCTTTCGCTTTTTGCAAAATTGGTTTTCTGAAAGACATTGACCGCTGGGGAGTAAATTGCCGCGTTTCGTCTGTTCTATACATGCGCCACAGTGGCGTCATTGCTCGAATCAACGGTTTATGACTTCTCCTGACTCTTCCCTGCGCGTACTGGTTGTCGGCTGCGGCAACATGGGCGCATCGCACGCACTGGCGTATCAACTCATCGACGGCTTCACAATCTGCGGTATCGTCTCGACCGGCAACAGTAAGGTCGTGCTGAACGAGCGGCTGGGTGGTGGCTACCCCCTTTTCAGCGATTACGCAACGGCCCTCGCCGAAACCAAACCCGACGCCGTCTGCATCTCGACCTACCCCGATACGCATGAGTCGTTCGCGATTATGGCGCTGGAAGCGGGTTGCCACGTATTCATCGAAAAACCACTGGCCGACACCGTTGAAGGTTCGCAGCGCGTCATAGCTGCCGCCCAGAAAGCCGATCGCAAACTGGTCGTGGGCTATATTCTGCGGCATCACCCGTCGTGGGAGAAATTCGTGGAAGTTGCCCGCGAGATGGGCAAGCCGCTGGTGATGCGAATGAACCTCAACCAGCAGAGCCACGGGCAGATGTGGACGGTACACCGCAACCTGATGAAAAGCCTCAGCCCGATTGTTGACTGCGGGGTGCATTACATCGATGTGATGTGCCAGATGACGCGCTCAAAACCGGTGCAGGTCAACGCCATCGGTGCGCGCCTGACCGACGATATTCCGGCTGGCAACTATAACTACGGTCAGTTACAGATTCGCTTTGAAGACGGCTCCGTCGGTTGGTACGAAGCGGGCTGGGGGCCGATGATGAGCGAAACGGCGTTCTTCGTGAAAGACGTGATCGGACCCAAGGGCTGCGTCTCGATTGTGGCCAAGAACGCGGGCGGCACTGGTAAATCCGACAACGTCGATTCGCACACCAAGACGGAATCGCTGCGGGTTCACTACGCCGATATCGACGCGGAGGACCATTTCACCCGCCCCGACGAGTGGATCGATATGCAGGACGAACCCGACCACCAGGAACTTTGCAACCGCGAACAACGCTATTTCCTGCACGCCATCCGCGACAACATCGACCTGACCGATCACATGCAGGACGCCGTCAACAGCCTGCGTATTGCCTTCGCCTGCGACGAATCCGTCCGCACCGGCCAGCCGGTGATGTTGTAGCTAGTTCAATGTTTGCAGTTCAACGTTTAAGGTTGACAGAATCAACCACCGACCATGACACCCGACGATATTTATAACATCCTGACCGACGCCATTAGCACAAACATTCCGGACGAATGGACGATTGCACGGGTCAACGTGCAGATGCTCGATAATGGGCAGGATATTGAGTTCGATGGCTTTTACCTCACCCCATCAGGCGACGCCGAAGTACTGGTCACCGAATTTCCGGCCGACGTGACCGACGCGATACAGACGTTGTACCGGCTACGGCTGGAAGCTGGTCAGCCACAGGCTAACCGCCTGCAAATCGACCTGACGCCACAGGGCAATTTTACGACCGACTTCAGCTGGGATCAGGAGATGCAGGACGAAGACGAGCATTTCACCCGGGGTGGTACGGTTGCTGAGTGGCAGGCCATTCGGGAGGAACGCTACGGCAAACCCGCATCAGACTAGCAAGTCACGACAACCTGAAAAAGGCAAGGCGCACCCCGCTTTGCCTTTTTTTATTCCTGATTTCGGCTTACTGCCTTGTTGAAATACGTACGGGCCGTCTGCCGAATCAACTCACCCGCATCGGTGTCCGGCTCGAACAAACCGGTGTCTACGTGAATCGTTTCATCGGTCAATACGTCGTACGTACCGCAGGGAACGAGCTGCGCGTCCTGATAGCCACCCAGCAGAAAATCAGCCGCGTCGGCCAGCTCATCGAAGCCGACAGCATGATAATCATTCTGCTGACTGAAGACGGCGATAAAGCGCATAGATCGTGCGGACAAGGGATTAACCTACTGATATATACGTCGAAAACCGGCTTCCGGTTGTGTCGCTTCGTCGGAACCTTCCAGCTATTTTCCCGCGTTGACCCCAAATCCGCCGTACCTTTGCGGGCTATATACGTTATCACCAGTTGCCATGACATTTGCCGATCTGAATCTGAACAAACCTCTGCTAAACGCCCTCGGCGATCTGGGTTATACGACCCCAACGCCCATTCAGGAGCAGGTCTTTTCGGTCGTCATGTCGGGGCGCGACGTATGCGGCATTGCCCAGACGGGTACCGGTAAAACGTTGGCGTACCTTCTGCCCTGCTTACGGCAGTATCAGTTTTCGAAGGACCACGCCACGCAGATTCTGATTCTGGTACCGACGCGCGAACTGGTGGTGCAGGTTGTCGACGCGATCAAACAACTGACGACGTACATGAATCTGGCAGTCGTTGGTGTGTATGGCGGGGTCAACCTGCGGCCGCAGCAGGCCGAGGTGCAGCAGGGGGCCGACGTACTGGTCGCTACACCCGGCCGACTGGTCGATCTGCTGGTCAGCAAGACCGTTAAGCTTAAATCGCTTAAAAAGCTGGTGATCGACGAGGTGGACGAAATGCTGACGCTGGGTTTTCAGGCGCAGCTGACGACCATTCTCGATCTACTACCGAAGCGGCAGAACCTGCTGTTTTCGGCCACCCTGACCGACGACGTCAACAAGTTGCTCGACACGTATTTTGCCAATCCGGTTCGCATCGAAGCGGCTCCGGTTGGGTCGACGGCGGAAACGATCACGCAGGCCGTTTACGAAGTGCCGAATTTCTATACGAAGATCAACTTACTCGATCTGCTGCTGCGCCGACACGCCGAGATGAACAAGGTGCTGGTATTCGCGGAAAGCAAAGCCATGGCCGATCTGCTGTTCGATCAGCTGTCGCCCCGCTTCCCCGATCAGGTCGATTTTATCCACGCCAACAAAGCCCAGAACAAGCGGTTCGACGCCGTTGAGCGCTTCCGTTCCGGCGAAATCCGTATGCTGATCACTACGGATTTGCTGGCCCGCGGCCTGGACATCGACGACATCTCGCACGTGGTGAATTTCGACCTGCCCGAGGAACCGGAAAGCTACGTGCACCGCGTCGGCCGGACGGGTCGCGCCAACCGTAGCGGGGTGGCCATTTCGTTCGCTACCCCCGCCGATGCGGAGCTGCGCGCTGCCATTGAAACGCTCATCAACCAGCCCATCCCCAACGCTGAACTACCCGACAATCTGGTCATCAGCGCAGAGTTACTACCCAGCGAACAAACACAAGTTCGCATGAAGATCATCGACCTGTCGGCACCCCGCCCCGACGATGCAGGGTCGGCGTTTCAGGAAAAGATTGCCAAAAACCAGAAGGTCAACGTCCGGCGCGACATTGCCGCCGAGAAGTGGCTCAAATACGGTCGCCCGATCAAGCGCAGCGGGAAGAAGTAGATTTGGGTTTAAGGTTTAACGTCTAATGTTCAAGGTTGTTCGTAACGACGCCTAACCTTAAACATTAGACGTTAAACTTTAAACTATCAACCATTCGCTGGAACTCAGCCTGTAGCGGGGCTGTAACGACGACCGGCTCCGTGGTACCGGGCGGGGTGAAGCGAAGCTGTTGAGCGTGAAGCAGCATCGTGTTCATATCGAAATGCTCCAGAAACAGCTTGTTCTGCTTGTTGCAACCGTGGGGCCGGTCGCCAATGATCGGGTGCAAAATATGGGCCATGTGCTTGCGTAACTGATGCATCCGCCCTGTTTCAGGGTTCAGTTCCACCAGCGAATACCGCGACGTCGCATGCTTACCAAACGAAATCGGCACTTCGGTTCGCTGGAGCGTTCGCAGATGCGTCACGGCATCCTGTACCGTACCGTCGTCGCGCCGGAGCGGGTAGTCGATAGTTTGTTTGTCGTCGGTATAGCCGCGCACGATGGCGAGGTACGTTTTATCAACCTGCCCGTTCATAAACTGCTGCTGCATCTGCGCATTCATCGTGTCGCTGAGCGCGAACAGCAGCACCCCACCCGTTTTACGGTCGAGCCGATGCACGGGGTATACGCGCTGCCCAAGCTGATCGCGCAGCAACTGCACGGCAAATTCACTGGCATCGCTGGCAATGGGCGACCGGTGCACCAGCAAACCGTGCGGCTTGTTGATGGCCACTAATTCGTCGGACTGGTACAAAATAGGCAATAAATCGGGCATCAGGACTGTGGGTAGCCGGGCGTGGCTTTTACGTCGTCGATCTGTTTGCGGTGCCGCTCCCCGTGCGACGCAATCAGCAGCAGTGCCTGATACAGATCCAGCCGACCCAGTATAAAATGGTCGAAATAGTGCGTGCGCAGGTCGCCCTCGGCTGTTTGGGCAAAGTCAGTATCAGCAGTGCGAACCTGATCGAACAAGGCCACTGTCGCACTTGTATCGCCATATTTGCCAGTCGGTACAAAAGGCTCGGGAGCCGCCAATAGTCGGCTCCGCCCACGGGTTGCTCTGACCAAATCAACATCCGACACCTTTATTTCGCTGCGTTTTTCTGGCTTGGCAGGCAAACTCATACCATACTGAATGGCCCGAAAAATACCCCGCTCAACTAGCACAATGTGCTCGACGCACTCGGCAATCGACCAGCGGTCAGCATTGGGTTTAAACGTCAGTTGCGCGTCGGTCAGCCCATCGACAGCTTCGTGCAGCAGTTGCTGCGTCGTTTGTAGGGCGGTTACGATATAGTCACGCTCGGCCGGTGTGACGGGGCCAGTTACGGGGGTCGATGATAAATTTTCCATGATCGGCTAAGGTTTTAGACAAACATACGACAGGATTTTTTTGGACAGGATTTCAGCCAGGCCGCCGGACGGATTAACAGGCTTTCAGAGATAACAACCGGAGGATACAGCTTCGGGTGGGCTACCGGTGTACCACTGCGACAAATTACACGTCCGACACTACGGCAGCAAAATCCGCGTTCCAGTAATATCCTCAATCCGCGACGGCGGCCCGACTGTAATCATGTCAAACCAAACCTGTGTACATTTACAAATCAGGCTCATATCTAATTCATTTCGCCTTTTGCACCAATGAACGAACACAGTAAAGCGTTTCTGTACCAGTATCTGAACAACGCGTCGCCGACCGGTTTTGAATCGTCGGGGCAACAGATCTGGCTCGACTACATCAAACCCTACACCGACAGCTATATCGTTGATACCTACGGCACGGCAGTCGGCGTCATCAATCCCGATCAACCCTATAAAGTCGTTATCGAAGCCCACTCCGACGAGATTTCGTGGTTCGTCAACTACATCTCCGACGACGGCTACCTGTTCGTCCGGCGCAACGGCGGCTCCGACGCGCTGATTGCCCCCTCGATGCGGGTAAATCTGCATACGAAGAAGGGCGTCGTTGAAGGTGTATTCGGCTGGCCGGCTATCCACGTCCGCGACCTGACCAAAGACACCGCCCCCAAAGTAACCGATCTGTTTATCGACGTGGGCGCGGCTACGAAAGAGGAAGTCGCGGAAATGGGTATTCACGTCGGCACCGTCTGCACGTTTGTCGACGGGCTGATGGAAATGAACAACCGGTACTACGTCGGCCGGGCGCTCGACAACCGCATGGGCGGGTTTATGATCGCGGAAGTGGCCCGGCTGCTGAAAGAAAACAACGTTACGCTGCCGTTCACGCTATACGTCGTCAACGCGGTGCAGGAAGAAATCGGCCTGCGTGGAGCCGAGATGATTGCCCGGCGGCTCCGCCCAGACCTCGCTATTTGTACCGACGTGACGCACGATACGCAGTCGCCGAAGTACGACAAAAAAGAGCAGGGCGACCTGAAATGTGGTGCCGGACCAGTGCTGTGCTACGGCCCCGCCGTGCAGAACAACGTCCTCGATATGCTGATCGACGTAGCGACGGATAAAGAGATTGCGTTCCAGCGGCAGGCCGTCAGCCGGTCGACCGGTACAGACACTGACGCATTCGCCTATGCCACTGAAGGTATTGCCTCCGCCCTGATTTCGCTACCTCTCAAGTATATGCACACGACCGTCGAAACCGTTCATATGGAAGACGTGCAGAACGTAATCAAGCTGATGTACGAGACACTGCTGACGCTGAAAGGCAACGAAGACTTCCGGTATATCAAATGAGTTTAACGTTTATGCCGGGCCGCCGGGCGGTTCAATGTTTAGAGTTGCTCAAGCACCAACACTAGTTTGCCAGCCTTAAACGTTGAACCGCCCGGCGGCCCGGCACAAACGTTAAACCCAACCCTAAACGCTTTATTTTCAACCAAAAAACCCAAAACCGAAACGCTTATGACACTCAATCGACGCTTATTTCTGCAACAGGCGGGTATGCTAACGGCTGGTGCGGCTCTGCTGCCCGACGCGCTTCAGGCGGCTCCCAACACGCCAAAGCCCGGCCTGCAACTGTATTCACTCCGCGATGATATGGAAAAGGACGCGCGTGGCACGCTGAAGAAAATAGCGGCTATGGGCTACAAGGAAATCGAGTCGTATCCGGGCAGCAAAGGGTTTCTGTGGGGCATGTCGCCGTCCGAGTTTAAATCCTACCTGAACAGCCTGGGCCTGACGCCGATCAGCACGCATACGGGTATAGAACCCGACATGGAGAAATACATGAACGAAGCCGCTGAAGCCGGTTTCAAGTATTTCACGGTGTCTTCAATCCCGAAGGAGATGCGCGAAAACATGGGCGGTTTCCGTAAGGTTGCCGACGAGTTCAACAAGTACGGCGAACTGGCGCAGAAGTCGAACCTCATGTTCGGTTACCACAACCACGATTACCCGTTCACCGAAATGGACGGTATGGTTCCGTTCGACACGCTGGCTCGCGGCACCGACCCCAAGCTGGTCACGTTCGAACTCGATATTTTTTGGGTGATAGCCGCCGACAAAGACCCGGTGACGTACTTCAACAAATACCCCGGTCGGTTTACGATGGCCCACATCAAAGACCGCGATCCCAAAGACCACAAAGTATCGACGGTATTGGGCAAGGGCGATCTGAAAATGACCCCGATCCTGGGTGCAGCCCAGCGCGCCGGCGTCAAACACTTCTTCGTTGAGGTAGAAGAATACGGTTCGCAAACGCCCCTCGAAAGCGTTCGTGCTTCAATGGCCGGCGTGAGGAAGTTGGTATTCTGAGTTTGCCGCTTTCCCTCACCCCAACCGACACGTCGGACCGCCCCTCTCCCAAAACGGGAGAGGGGCTTTTTTTTACAGACTGCTTTCTAGCTTCTGGTTTGTGAGCGGTGGGACTATCGTATGGCTGCACCCCCTCTCCTGTTTTAGGAGAGGGGGCAGGGGGGTGAGGTTATTTTCCCTCCAGCAACGCCAGCGCTTCCTGGTTGCCCTGCTGGACGGCGAGGTCCCGGACGCTGAGGCCGCGCGAGTCGCGGATTGAAGTGTCGGCGCCGTTGTCGAGCAGGAGCTTGACGAGGTTGTTGCGGCCGAAGATCGTGGCAAACATCAATGCCGTTCCGTTGTTGCCGTTCAATAGGTTGAGGTCGGCCCCCTTGTCGATGAGCAGCTGCGCAACCTCGGCGTAGCCTTTAAAACTGACGCCCATCAGGGCCGAATTGCCACTACCGTCCTGCTTGTTGACGTCGGCACCAGCCGCAATCAGGGCTTTGGCCGCGTCGATGTGGTTGTCGTAAGCAGCAATGACCAGCGGTGTAAACCCACGGCCATCGGTAGCGTTGACGTCGACGCCTTCGGCAAGTAGCTGGTTGATCTGCGTTACGTCGCCTTTCCGGGCGGCATCAATCAATAGATCTTCGGGGCGGGCAGAATAAAAAGACATAGGTGAATGGAGTTTATTGACAAAAACTATCCCGCAGCTACAACCAAGTAACTGCGGGATAGTTCACTTCATCTCTGTCTGGTCCGGTTAATACGGCTGAGCCGAGTGAGCCATTTCTTCGGCTTCTTCGGGAGTCGATTTTTCGTTGGCGTTTCTGGCCCTGTCGAGCCCGTCGCGCACCCGCCGACCGTAGTCCTCGTCGCACTGCGTAAACAGCTCGACCATTTTGTCCTGAATATGCTGCTCCGCGCCAGCGATCGTGCTGACCAGGTTATTGATCAGGTCGTCGCGCTCCCAGTCCTCATGCAGTCGGTAGCGTTCGCCCGCCTGCTTGAAATTGTTGGTCCGGTCGATTGGCTGACGAACCAGATTACCGGCAATATATGGCTGGTGCTCAGCATACTTTTTCGGTGCTTCCTTGAGCCCGTTCATCGACGACGGTTCGTAGTTGACGTGCTTGTTCTGACCCGGTGCCGTATCGACGCGGTAGGCCATCTGCCCGTCGCGCTGATTCGTGGCAACGTGCTTCCGGGGCGCGTTGATCGGCAGTTGCAGGTAGTTGGTACCGACGCGGTAACGCTGCGTGTCCGAGTACGAGAACGTCCGGCCCTGTAGCATCTTGTCGTCCGAGAAGTCGAGCCCATCGACCAGCACACCCGTGCCAAATGCTACCTGCTCTACTTCATGGAAGTAGTTCTCAGGGTTTTTGTTGAGCGTCATCACCCCAACCGGCAACCAGGGGAACTGATCTTCGGGCCATAGCTTGGTATCGTCGAGCGGGTCGAAATCCAGTTCGGGATGCTCATCGTCGCTCATGATCTGCACCAGCAACTCCCACTGCGGGAAATTACCGGCTTCGATAGCGTCGTACAGGTCCTGCGTGGCGTGGTTGAAGTTCTTCGCCTGAATTTTTTCGGCTTCCGGTTGCGTCAGGTTCTTGATACCCTGTTTCGGCTCCCAGTGGTATTTCACCAGCACACCCTCTCCCGCTTCGTTAACCCATTTGTACGTATTCACGCCCGAACCCTGCATCTGCCGGTAGTTGGCCGGAATACCCCAGGGCGAAAACAGGAACGTAATCATATGCAGGGCTTCCGGCGTATTGCTGATAAAATCAAAAATACGGTGGCCGTCCTGCCGGTTGGTAATTGGGTCGGGTTTAAACGCGTGAACCAGGTCCGGGAACTTCATAGCGTCACGGATAAAGAACACCTTCAGGTTGTTGCCAACAAGGTCCCAGTTGCCATCTTCGGTATAAAACTTTACCGCAAAACCACGCGGGTCACGCAGCGTTTCGGGCGAGTGCCCGCCGTGAATCACCGACGAAAACCGGACAAACACAGGCGTTTGCTTTCCTTTCTCCTGAAAGAGTTTCGCCCGCGTATAATTGCTGATCGGTTCATCGCCTACCGTACCGTATGCTTCAAACACACCGTGCGCACCGGCACCGCGCGCGTGTACGACACGTTCGGGTATGCGCTCCCGGTCGAAATGGCTTATTTTTTCAAGGAACGGATAGTTTTCCAGCGTCGTGGGCCCACGACTACCTACCGTTCTGACGTTCTGATTGTGCGTTAATGGATGTCCCTGACGGGTCGTTAAGGTCTGGTCTACGGGCTTGTCCTGCGGTTTCAGGCCAGTATCGCCGTATTTTGGTTCGGTCGAGTTGCCGTTTTGCGAGTTTTCCATAATCACTATAGATAAAGTAGTATAAATTTCAACGGGTTAGTACCGCTAATGGTTTTAAAAAAATGCGCCGGGTTTGGGCCCGGCGCATTGCTGAAAACTAAAACCCGTAAATCGACTATGCTGCTACTGCTTCCTGCACCCTGGCGGGCGTGACCGTAATCACGACCGACTTCGACGTAGGCGTATTGCTTCGCTCAGCAACTTCGTCAATTGGAATCAGTACGTTGGTTTCGGGATAATACGTCGCTACGCAGCCCCGCGGTATGTTGTACGGAACAATCAGAAACTTGTGCGCCGTGCGGACCTTACCGTAGTACGTACTGTGCAGATCAACCAATTGCTGATCGTACAGACCGAGGTTAGCGATATCGTCTTTGTGCATGAAAATCACCCGCCGTTCGCCGTAGACCCCCGATACCGGTCGTCGTACCCGTAAATCGTCGTGTTGAACTGATCGTGCGACCGGATCGACATCATCATCAGTTCGCCCGGTTGCAGCGTGTACGTGTCGGGCGCGTTGACCGTGAAATGGGCTTTGCCATCGCTGGTTTTGAATTCCCGAACGCGGGGACCGTTTGGCAGGTAAAACCCACCCGGCACGCGTATCCGCTCGTTGTACTTGTCGAAACCCGGCACCACCTTCTCGATACCGTCGCGGATAAGATCGTAGTTGCCGACAAATGCATCCCAAAACTCGGCTGTCGTCACGTTATGTGGCAGCGGGGGCAGATTCCGCCGGGCGTGCGAACCGGTGTTCCCCAGCGTCGCCTTCGCCATTTCGCCGATGATTGCTACTTCGCTTTTCAGGTCTTTCGACACCGCATCGACCACACCATGCGATTGCGCTACTACACCCGTCGTGCTTTCGCAACTGATAAACTGCTCGCCCGTGGCCTGATTGTCGTGGTCAGTACGGCCCAGGCAGGGCAGAATAAGGGCCGTTTCGCCGTGGATCAGGTGCGACCGATTGATCTTGGTCGACACATGCACGGTCAGTTTCAGCTTACGCATGGCTTCGGCAGCATAGTTCGTGTCCGACACGGCGAGGGCAAAGTTGCCACCCAACCCGAAGAAGGTTTTGACCTTCCCGTCGTGCATCGCCTTCACCGACTTCACCACGTCGAATCCGTTGTGGCGGGGTGGCTCGAAGTTGTAGGTTTTCTGGAGCGCATCGAGGAATTCCGGCTTGGGTTTCTCCCACACGCCCACCGTCCGGTCGCCCTGCACGTTGGAGTGGCCGCGAATCGGGCTGGCCCCGCCCCCTTCGATACCGATACTTCCTTTCAGCAGCAACAGATTCACCACTTCATTGAGCGTATCAACCGAATTGCGGTGCTGCGTCAGGCCCATCGCCCAGCAGATGATGAATTTGCGGGTGTTGCGGAACATACCGACCGCTTCGCGAATCTGCTCCAGCGGCACCCCGCACTGCGCTGCCATCTCGTTCAGGCTAAACTGCGACAGGCTCTTTTTGAACGACTCGAAACCCGACGTGTATTGCTCGATAAAGTCGCGGTCGAGCACTTGCCCCGGCGTTTTCTCCTCCTCTTCGAGCAGAATTATGCACATCGCTTTCAGCAGGGCCATGTCGGAATTGATCCGCACCTGCAAATACAGATCCGTCAGCTTCTCACCACCAAACAGCACGTCGCGCGGACTCTGCGGATTCTTGAATTTGATCAGCCCGATTTCGTGAATGGGGTTGACGGAAATGATCTTAGCCCCGTTTTGCTTGGCTTCTTCCAGCACCGTCAGCATCCGGGGCGAGTTGGTACCGGGGTTCTGCCCCATAATCATAATCACGTCGGCTTTGGCGTAGTCTTCGTACGTCACCGACGCCTTACCCAGTCCCAGCGTATCGGCGAGGGCTACACTGGTCGATTCGTGGCACATGTTCGAGCAGTCGGGCATGTTGTTGGTGCCAAACATCCTGACGAACAACTGGTACAGAAACGCCGACTCGTTGCTGGCCCGACCCGACGTGTAGAACACCGCTTCGTCGGGCGAATCGAGTTCGTTGAGGTTATCGGCGATGGTCGAGAACGCTTCATCCCAGCTAATGGCTTTGTAATGTTGCTCGCCCGGTTTCAGCAACATCGGCTGCGTGATGCGCCCCTGCTGACTAAGCCAGAAGTCCGGTTTTTGCAGCAGCTCATCGACCGTGTACCGCTGAAACAACACGGGCGATGCCGTGTGGTTGGTCATGATCTCGTCGGCCACGGCTTTCGCGCCACTCTCGCAGTACTCCGCAATGGGCGAGCGGTGATGGTCGGGGTCGGGCCAGGCGCAGGACGGGCAGTCGAAGCCGTCTTTCTGGTTGAGTTTGAGCAGGGATTTCGACCCCCGGACAAGTCCCGTGCCCTCAAACGTGTGTTTAACCGACTGAATAACGGCCGTTATACCGGCGGCATCGTCAAACGGGTCTTTGACGACCAGATTGCCGGTAATTTCTTCCGGCGGGGTGTTCGTATTCATGTTTACCAGATAGGGTTTTCAGGAAGCGACCAGCCCCGCACGGATCGAGTGCTGGTGCGCTTCTTCACTGTGAGTAAAGTAACAGCATGGTACGCCAGCCGCTTCGATTTGCCCGATCAGGGCTTCGGTTGCCGCCCGGTTCGCGGGTTTGATCCGACGTATGTATACACAACTAATTTGGTGACAAAACTGCTGTACCACCGACGAATAAATTACGGGGTCCTGCTGCGAATCGTCGCCCAGCAGAATAAAGCGCATATCGGGGTACGTCTCCAGTATACGTTTGATCCGGTCGAACTTGGTGTGGTGTTTCGTTTTGCCCGTCTGGAGGAGTTGGTGAAACTGCTTGAGCTTACTCAGCAGGTACACGCCATCGGGCAGGCCGTTCTGCTCCGAAAACTCCAGAATGTAATCGTACAGGTTCCATTCACTGCTCGACACGTAGAAAAACGGGTTGGTTGCCGGGCCGCTGTCGGCCTGCGCCAGCAACTGATAATGAGCGACCACCCCGTCGAATGGGTCGCGGCTGTGTGCGTTTTCGGTCAGCAACACCAGCAGCCGTTTGGCAATGGTTGCGGAGTGCGACACCAGAAATGTATCGTCGATATCGGAGATGCAGGCGAAGGTTGTAGGGGCCGGGATCAGGACTTTTCCTTCGCCGGTGCCCAGTACCGTTTCCGTCGGCAGCGTCTGCGACAGCAGTTCCGCCCGGACGGGATGCCAGCCGGGCGAAAGCGGGGCAGGCAGGGGTAAATCGCACTGAAAAAACCCGTTTTCATCGGCAAAAACTTCGGCCGTCTGACCGGCGCAGCTGAGTCGGACACGGGTATTGGGGTACGGCTTTACCAGAAATAAGCGCATGACCGCCAGCAGGTTAATCAGCTTATTGTCGCGGTAGTTTGTTCTGGGCAGCGCGCTCCGTCGCAGCACATGACCGTTAATACTCAGTACTTTATCATTGCCGTATCCCCGATATACCTTTACCAGTGGCTGGTTGCTTAGCCGAAGCCATGTTAACAAACGGTGAGCAATCAGGCTTTTTGGGCCTTTGTTTTGTTTAGAGATCATTGTCGGCGATAAGGCATTCGGCCTTCCTGGTCGATAGCCATTGACTATAACCCGTAAACACCACGTAAGTTGCTGTTTTTATTCGCGATCAATCCTGCTTCGGGCGGCAAAGGCAAAAACGACTGGGAGGTTGCCATCCATAACTTTTTTGCCAACAATACGCACAGCACCGAACTGTTTCACCTCGACGGCAAAACCGACGATACTGAACTACCCAGGAAAATACGGGAGGTCAATCCCGACTGCGTAGTGGCCGTTGGGGGCGACGGTACCATCAAATCCGTCGCCGAACACCTTGTCGATACGGGTGTCCCACTAGGCGTGCTACCCGCCGGATCGGCAAATGGCATGGCTCGCGAACTAAACATCCCGCAGGACATCGACGGTAGCCTGAACCTGCTGGTCGACGGACAAAACCGCCCCGTCGACTGCATCGACGTCAACGGTGAACTGTGTATTCACCTGAGCGATGTGGGTCTGAACGCGCAACTGGTGCGGTATTACCAGCGCAACAACCTGCGGGGTAAGCTGGGGTATTTGCGAAGCGTTATGCAGGTGTTGAAAAAACGACGATTATTGCGGGTCGAAATCAACCTCGACGATCAATGCGTGCAGCGGGCCGCCTTTATGATCGTACTGGCCAACGCCCGGATGTATGGAACGGGGGCTGTCATCAACCCCGACGGTGACCCGTCCGACGGTAAGTTTGAGATCGTGGTGTTCCGGCGGCTTACCGTCTGGGAGATCGTCAAACTGTTTTGGCGGTACCAGCCGTTCGACAGCAAAAACATCGAAATTTTCCCGGCAACATCCATCAAAATCGCCACCCATCGGAAGGCTTACTTTCAGGTTGACGGGGAGTATCAAGGGCGCGTTACGGAGATCGACGCCAAAATTCGGCCCGGCGCGCTCATGATGCGGCTACCAGCTTAAGGCTATTTTTCAACACAGAGGCACGGAGGACACAGCGGGCTTCACAGCGGGATTGAGAGGTTGTTTATAGAGCTTTTGTCATCCCGACGGCAGGAGGGACCTTCGCTAACAGGCGGTTTTATTTGCTTTTAGCGAAGATTCCTCCTGCCGTCGGGATGACAAAAAGACACTCTTGACACGAACAACGCTTCCCCAAGCAACATACAAGGGGTAGACTGAGGGACAGCCACTAATGGGCTACAAAGTAACCTAACTGGCTAGCTGCTTGCCAGTTGCGCAAAATAGACGTATCATTGGTCACTCAGTCTAACACCGACTTTTATGAGGTATGTGAGTGTGCCCCTGCTCGCTATCGCTGTCCTGGCTTTGTCGGGACGCTGCACCAGACCGGTTGACGAACCGATCGTTACACCCCCGGCAGAACCCAGGGAGGTAAGTACGTTTGCGGGAAGTGGTAAGCTGGGCGACCGGGACGGGCAAGCCGACTCCGCGCAGTTCTGCTTTCCACAGGCACTGGCCTTTAGCCCAACCGGAACGCTCTACATCGCCGACAACACCAACGATCTGATCCGAGCGGTCGACGTAAATCAGGTGGTTACGACACTGGCCGGAGCCGGTTACGTTCGTTACCATCACGATCCAGTTAATGGACAGGGCCGGAAAGCGTCGTTCAACGGCCTGACTGACATTGCTTTCGGTGCAGATGGCAACTGCTATGCGGTCGAATATACCAGTCAGGTCCGCAAAATCACGCCCGATGGGCAGGTTAGTACGTTTACCGTTTTACCGCGTGGCTACGGCAATGGACTGACGTTTGATGCAAGCGGTAATTTGTATGTCAGTACCACTACCTGTCTGTATAAAATCAGTCCGGCGGGCAAGGTAAGCTTGTTCTCAGGTCAGCCGGGCGTTCCGCGTGGTTTCCGCGACGGTGATGCTGATTCAGCCCGGTTCGTCAATCCAGCGAGTCTGGCGTCCGATCAACGGGGTAATTTGTACGTTGCCGACATGAATCTGATCCGTAAAGTCGCGCCCGATGGTAGCGTCACTACGTTTGCCGGGTACGAAAAGGCAGTAGCCGACAAAGACGGTGTTGGCACGGCTGCGGGCTTCGGCTTTATCAATGGCCTGGCCATCGGCGCCTTGGGTGATTTATACGTCAGCACGTTCGACGCCATTCGCAAGGTAACGCCGGATGGGGTGGTCACTACCGTGGCGGGCGGTGTTAACTTAGGCTATCAGGATGGTTCGCTCGCGACGGCCCGGTTCAACCAACTCAATGGCATCGCGTTCGATAGAGCGGGGAACCTGTACGCAGCGGATCGATTTAACCGCGTCGTGCGTAAAATTGTACTCCGCTGATACCCTTATTTATTAACAGAAACGTCCGCGATCTGCGTCTTACAAGTCGGGAAAACTGAAGACAAACAGGCCAGGAATTACCGAAAACGGCACAGCATGCAGGAGAACACATTGCCTCCTACGCGCTGTGCCGTTTCCGGTGATTATCAGCTTTGCGTTCTCCGTGCCTCCGTGTTTAATTCTTTGTCGGTGGCGCGCTGACGCTGCTATTACTCTTGGCTTCTTTCCCTTTACCCGCTGTCGCCGACGATGATTTCTTCGACGGCCGGTCATAGATTGACCGGGTGTCGGGCTTCATCTGCTCACCGTTTGTGTGTACACCTTCACTTTTGACGCCATTGCTGGTTTTGCCCGCGTTGCCGCCCCCTTTCTTTGTTACGTCGTTGACTTGGTTTTTCGCTACCGAGCCGACATCCGCGTTCTTCTCGGCTTTTTTGCGGTCGTATTGCGCCTGTGCGCTGAAGGATACCGCCGTAAACAGCAGCACGCCCATTATCAGTTTCGTTTTCATTACGTCGACTCGTTGGTTTTACCTATCCAACCCGCTGTTCGACAAAACGGCTATTAAAATGGCGATAATTCAACCAACCGGAGCCTGTAGAACGACCTGCTCACCCACACGAATGCGTTGCGGTTCGGTGTAGATGTTGAATCGGTCATCGCGGACGAATCCAGCCAGCGTGATACCGGCTTCCTGCGCCATCTGCACGGCCAGACTCGACGGGGCACCCACCGCGCCCAGCAGGCCAATACTCGCTTTCCAGCTTTTCTGTACGAGTTCAACGCCAATACGGCCGCTCAGGAAAACACCGTGCGTGTGCAGTGGTAGCCAGCCCTGCCAGAAAGCCGCCCCAATCAATTTGTCGAGGGCGTTGTGCCGGCCGATGTCTTCGCGCACCAGCAGGATCGTACCGTCGGTGTCGAACAGTGCAGCAGCGTGAATACCACCCGTGTAGGCAAAGGCCCGTTGTGCATCGCGGACGCGATCGGGCAGGGCGTGCAGTATAGCCGCGTCGAGCAGCAGATCCGACTCGACCGGCCCGGCGGTTTCGGCCATCACCGCTTCGATAGTCGCCTTTCCGCACAGCCCGCAGCTCGACGACGTGAACGTGTTACGCTCCAGCCGGGCCCAGTCGACCAGTACGTCGGGCTTCAGTTCAACGCGCAGCACGTTACCTTCCTTGGCTTCATCCTGCACGCAGTGGCGGCACGATACGATGTCTTCGCGCTGATGAACGATGCCTTCCGTGTACAGAAACCCCATTGCCAGTTCTTCATCGTGGCCGGGCGTCCGCATCGTGACCGATACGCTGCGCTGCTGCCGGTCGTGCATGGGGCCGAACCCCAGCCGGATTTCGAGGGGTTCTTCAACGGCCAGCAGGTCAGGCTTTTCAACGATAGAATCGCCGGTAACTTTTCGGATGGTAATGGGCGCGACAAGAGACATACGAAACGGTGGTTTAGGTATCGATAGCATAACCCATTCGACACCGAAAAGATTAAATCGGCGGGTTGCTGCTTAGGTGAAACTACCGGACTAGTCGGTTACCTCCAGCCTCTTGAGAGGTTGTTCGGGGAAGTGTTTTGAGGTCTTCAAGTCGCCGTTTTTGTCATCCCGACGCAGGAGGGATCTTCGCTAAAAGCAGATAAAATCTGCCTGTTAACGAAGATCCCTCCTGCGTCGGGATGACAAAATTACTTCCCCAAAAAACCTCTTAAGAGCAAGGCTGTCCGACAGGCGATGCTAGGTAATACCGGCGGGGGAAGTATCCTCTCCTAAAAACTGATCGACGCAGCCGCTTTGATAGCGAACCGATTGGTCGGGATGTTGTTCGGCCCCGGCTCCAGATACGTCAGCCGGTGAACAGCCTGTACCCGGAAAATTTTGAAGATATTATCGATACCGTAGCCCAGTTCTACATACGGAACGCTGGGGTCAAGGTGCCCGAAGTGAATAGGTCGTTGGCCGTTCGGCAGCATCTTGTTGCTTTCCAGATCCTGATTGGCCTGCGACAGACTTCCCCACAGCATATCAGCGTTTGCAACCAGTCGCCAGTTCAACTTGCGGATACCCGGCAGGCGGTTAAACAGAAAACCCTCGAACCGGTGCTGCATATGAACGGCCACAAACCGATCGCTGACAAATTCGTAGAACTGCATCCGGTTGAAGGTGTTGACCGTCAGCAGGGGCGTTGGGTTACCGATGTGCGGAAACAGCAGCGGAGCGGGCAGCGTCGACGGCGTAAACCCAGCCGATAGCAGATACGTCATCCGGCCCAGCGGTCCCAGCCGGAGGGTTTGCTGCGCCCGCAGAGTGATCCGGCTGTAATTGAAGTCAGACCCCAACCCGGTTGTGCCGCGCGTGTACCGAACCGTCAGGACGGGGGCACGCTTGGTGCCGAGCGTGATGCGCTCGTTGCCGTCCATGATGTACTTTTCCTTCCGGGCCAGCCGCGCTTCGATCGCCCAATAGGCATCGTTGATGTCGGAGCGCAGGGGCGACTGATCGCCCATGTCGGGGCTACTGCGATACGCGTAGGGAAACAGCGGGTCGAACGTTCGGCTGCCAACCATTGCCCGTAGCATAATACCTTTCACCGGCTCCGTCACGAAGAACGCTTCCTTCTGTTTGCTCTGGTAGGCACCGCGATAGCGGCCAAACCGACTCAGTGCGTAGAAAATCCGGTTACCACCGATCAGTTCGGGCGTCAGGCCCAGCCGTTCGAGGTCGTAGCTCATCCGAACACCGATCTGTGTCCAGTGCTGCCGCGAAATCAGGTAATCGGCTTCGACACCGTACTTAAATTCCTTGTCGAGCGTACCATAGGCCAGATATCCCCGCAGGACCAGATGACGGCTGAAATCTTCATTCGTCCGAAAACCAACACGGGTCCGCAGCCCTTCGACCGTGTTGACGGCAAACAGATACGGATATGGCCCCAAATCGAAGCTTCCCACTTTCAGAAAGCCCGTTACGGCAATCTGCCCCACGGCCTCGGCCGTTCGCACGGCCGGTACAGAGCGCAGCGTTTCGATCATCATCCGGGATTTCTGATCGGCCTTGTTCAGCGAGTCGGGCCCGGCCAGCGTACGCTGCACGGTGCGCCAGTACGCTTCGTTAGTCGTCGCAACGGTATCGCTCGGCTCGATAGGCTGTTCGTAAAACAGTACCGGCTTTGGCTGATTGACCACCACGTTGCTGTTGCGCAGTGTTACCTGCGCCCGTATACCGAGCGACTGCTTACCCACCCCCGTCAGATCGGCGGTGAGCTTCAATCCAACCGGCAACCATCCTTCTTTCGTTTTGGCTCCCGTCGAGTCGGGCGTTGGTTCGAGTTCCTGCTCGATCGTCAGCGCCCGGACGTAGTTGAGGTTAGCCCGGCTACCGATTCGGGCTTCGATTTCGCAAAGCGCAAATGAACTGGTGTCGATCCAGGCTTTTCCCGTGAAGGCGAGGTCTTCGGGGCGCTTGGGGTCGAACTGGATTTCGTAGCAGATATGGTCGCCAATCTGGGTTGTATCGGCCAGGAAGAATTCGTACCAGTTCCGCCAGTTGTCGCCGATGGGCGACGCGAAATCTTTACCCAGAATCGGAATGTAGTTGTCGTAAAAATTTTGACTGGCCAGACTGGTACCGCCCAGCAGTTGCGAGCTTACGCCCGCATCATCGACGGCTACTCCCCGAATACGGGTCTTGCGAACGTCTTCGCGCCGACGCTGCGGGCCGGTGCGGTAGTACGTATGCGTTACCGATTCCGACACCAGCAGTGGCAGCAGCCGGTTTCCTTCACTGTCGACAATCGAATCGACCTGACTCATCGCCTGATTGATCTTCCGGAAAAGGCCGGTCTGCCGCATCCGGTCGGTTAGGTGACTCAGGGCCATTTCGGTTTTCTGATAGCTGTCGTACTCGTAGGCTTTCAGTCGGCTGCGGTCGTTGAGCGACCGGTTCTTGCGCACCTGCCGCAGTACGCGAAAAGCCGGGTTCTCCCCTGCCCGCACGACCACTTCCTGCAAGGCGTTTCCTGCCGACATGGGCAGTTGCACGTCGATCGCCTGCGTGAGCCGTTCGCCGTCGATCGCCCGGCGCGTGTTGGCGTACCCCATCGAGCTGACCACCAGCGAATCGCTCAGTACGTTGGTGCGCAATGTGTAGCGACCCTTCTCGTCGGTGATGGTGCCGACGCGTTTTCCCACCAGCGCTACGCTGGCAAACGGAACGGGTTCACCCGTTTTGGCATCGGTAACGAGTCCGGTAACTGAGTAGGTCGTTTGCGCGTATAGTTGCCCGCTCAAACACAGCAGTAAACCAGCCAGTAAGAAGAAAGTAAGCGTACGTAAACGTTTTTCCATGCGAGAAAAAAAGGTCAGCCAATTTACGCGTACTACTCAGTAATTCCTACTCGGGTGTTACCCGGCGAATACTTATTTAATATAATTTTAAACAGCGAGATTGCCGATCAGCCAACCAGCCAGATTCGGTCAGCATCAGCGCCCTGCTCCGTCCACTCGACCAGCACGCGCTGCGACTCCAGCGTGTTGACTTTCATACCAGTATAATCGGGCTTGATCGGCAGGTCGCGGTTATAACGGCGGTCGATCAGGACCAGCAGCTCGACCTTGCGGGGACGCCCGAACGCGGTCATAGCGTCGAGGGCCGCCCGCACCATCCGGCCCGTCGCCAGCACATCGTCGATCAGGATAACGCGTTTGTTTTCGATCACAAATGGTACGTGCGTCGTATTGGGGCGCAGGGGGGTGTCGCGCCGGCGGAAGTCGTCCCGGTAAAAGGTCGCGTCCAGATACCCCAGCGGTACCTCGCGGCCCAGAGTGCGGCTTAGTTCGCGGCTAACGCGCTCAGCGAAATAAATGCCGCGCGGCTGCATGCCCAGCAGCACCGTATCGGTAAAATCCTGGTGATTCTCAATGAGCTGCTGCGCCAGTCGACTTACGACAATTTCGAGTAACGGACTGGCTAAAATCAGGCGTTGTTGATTCATAGCCCAAAAGTAAGGGGTCGGTTTGCAGTTTACCGATTGGCCGGACGCTTTTTTCGCATACCCTTTTGCCGGACCTTTGCAGCAGACATCTTTCATCTGCCGATACTGTGAAATTTCTGATCGTTGGGCTAGGCAACGTTGGCCCCGAATATGCACTCACCCGCCACAATGCGGGCTTTATGGTTCTCGACCGACTGGCGGCCCAACATGGCTTTTCGTTTTCGCTGACCCGGCTGGCCTTCACCGCCAAATGGTCGTACAAAGGCAAGCAGTTCTTTTTCGTGAAACCAACCACGTTTATGAACCTGAGCGGTAAGGCGGTGCAGTACTATCTGAAGCAGGAAAACATACCCGTCGAGAACCTGCTCGTCCTGTCGGATGATAAAGATTTGCCGTTTGCGAAGCTCCGACTCAAGCCCAAAGGTTCGGCTGGCGGACATAATGGACTGCGGAATATCGACGAACTGCTGGGCACGCAGGAATACGCCCGGCTACGCCTTGGCATAGGGAGTAATTTTGCGAAGGGACGGCAAATCGATTTCGTGCTGGGCGAGTTTTCCGAGGACGAAATGATCCAGCTACCTGACTACCTCGACAAGGCAGGCGACGCCGTCGTGGCTTTTTGTACTATGGGCATACAGAACGCCATGAATAATTACAACCAATGATATAACTTTTTAAAGAATTTTGCATTATTTCAATAGCACATATATGGTGGGCTATTTTTTCTTAGGTAGGCAAATGCTATCAATTAAGCCCATTTTACCTATTTTTTATTCGGAATATCGCCAAAACGCGATATTTTTTGCGGAACATAATTCTGACACGGCTTTTACGCATGTTTGCATTCTAAAAACTTCTGGCGAGATTTGTATGTTCTTTAGCCACAAGGGAAATAGAACAAAACAGAGAATTGAGTCGTTATAGTTGTGTAATCGGTGAACGAATCGGCAACACGCTTATCCAACAGAGATTTCTGTTGCCAAGTGAACGAGATATAGGGACGTAGTTCATTAAAATTGACTGACGTTCAAGAAGATATTCGAAGTCGGCTCTGGCGGGCTTTGAAACAGTAAAGGGTTAAAGTTAGTTTTTCATGTAGAAAAGGTTAAGGGTTTAGGAATAGTCAGTATAAGGTTCTCCGTCTCGGGGGACCTTATCTTGTTTTAAGGGGTTTTACTCAGTCCATCCCAACAAAAAAGCCAGCCCTCAATCCGGGGCTGGCTTTCCACTTGCTTAACCTAAACTAAAGTCCAATTGGTGAATGATTGAGTGATTGAGTGATTGAGTGAATGAGTGAATGAGTGATTGAATGAGTGATTGAGTGAATGAGTGATTTGTATAGCAATCTTTTTTTTATTCAATCATTCTATCATTCACTAATTCTATCACTCACTCAATCACTCATTAATTCCCTCCCTTCATGCGGTTTTGTTCGGCGGAGGTGGCGGAGTTGCGTTCGCGGGCGGCTTTGACGTTCTGGTTGCCGAAGCGATAGGTGAACGTCAGGGCGATCCGGCGGCTCTCCCAGCGCGATTTCACGCTGAAGTCGATGTCGCCGACGACGGCCCGGCCGCGAAACTGGTTGATCCAGAATGGGTCGTTGACGTTCAGTTTCAGGTTGGCCTTGCCATCCATCAATTTCTTCTGAACCCCGATGTTGAACGCACCCATCGGCTGGGCGCGGTAGAAGCCGTACTGCGATGCCGAGTTGTACCAGCCCGACACTTCCGCCGACAGCGTTTTGCTCAGCGTGATGTTGTGCGACATGTATAGGTTCACGGCCACAAACTTCACTTCGTACGGAGTATTCGAGTAGAACGTCTGGTAGTGCTGGTAGTAGCCGTTGAGGTTAGTCTGCACATTCCACCATTTCGCGATTGCAACGGGCATACTAACCGTCAGGCCAATGTTGTCGAGGCTACCCAGGTTTTCGGCCGTGACGTAGGTGATGCCTTTTTCGGGAATCTGCCGGGGCGTTTCGTCATTGATAAAATCGGTGGTGCGGCTGACGTTGATCGAGGTCGAGATTTTGTCTTTGTACACGTGCGTCAGTTCGACCGAGTTGGTGTACTGGGGGCGCAGAAACGGGTTGCCCTGCTGGTAGGTGTACGGATCAAGGTAGAACACGAACGGGTTTAGGTTCTGGTAGTCGGGGCGCTGAATCCGGCGGCTGTACGACAGGTTCAGCACGTTGTTGGTGTCCAGCTTGCGCGACAGGAACAGCGTCGGGAACAGGTTCAGGTAGTTGCGCTCGATGCGTTGGTTCATCGTGATCGAGTTACCGATCGAGTGCGTATGCTCGGCCCGCAGACCCGCCTGTACTTTCAGCTTACCGATCTTACCGGCGTAGTTGGCGTAGGCCGCGTTGATGTTCTCGTTGTACACAAACTGGTTCGACCGGCTGGCGTCGAACACCCACTGCTGCTGTTCCTGCCGTAGCGTATCGTAGATCGTGTTGTTGTCGGTGTCGACGATGCTGCTTTTCAGACCCAGCTCGATTTTCGATCCGTTTTTCAGTGGCCGCACATAGTCTGTCTTGAACGCCCAGATACCGATAGTTGATGGCATCCGGTTACGCACATCCTGGTTCGGGCGGAGCAGTGCCCCCTCGGCGTTGCGGTATACCGTGCTGAGCGTGTTGCTATTGTTGCCGTTGTAGCGAACGTAATCGACATCGGCGGTCCACTCATGCCCTTTCCCGTCAAAATCGTACTTGTAATTAAGGTTCGTCGTCAGGTTTTTCAGCATCTCGTTGGCATCCGTCTGGGTGATGGGCTGGCTGATAAGCTTCCGGTTTTCGTCGCGGATAAACGTCTTGTTGACACCGTCCGACATCCAGTTGTTGCTGAAGCCATTGACCACCACGCCGATTGTGCTTTTGGTGCTGATGAAATAATCGGCCCCGGTTTTGAACGACTGGTTGACGCTTTGGCTGGGCCGGAACGATCGCTGGTCGAAGTAGTTCGTGCGGCCGTTGTAGGTAATCACCCGACCTATTTCGTTGCTGTTGTTGCTGGTCCGGTTGAAGTAGGTGTAGTTGCCGAACAGGTTGACTTTGCTGGTGCGGTGGTTCAGATTGACCGTAACGCCACCTTTGGGCCGGTTGAGGAAATTCCCGTCCAGGTCGCGCACCCAGCCGTAGCCCGAGTTCAGGATTACGGAGCCGTTGGTACCCAGGTTTTTGTTTTTCTTCATCTTGATATTGATGATACCTGAGTTACCGGCCGCGTCGTATTTAGACCCCGGATTGGTGATGATCTCGATGCTGGCGATATTATCGCTGGGCGTGTTTTTGAGCAGGTTCGAGACTTCCTGCTGCGAGAGGTACGTCTGCTTACCGTCGATATACACGATTACCCCGGCTTTGCCTTTCAGCTGAATCTGATCGTTCTGCCGGTCGATGGTGACGCCGGGGGCTTTTTCCAGCACTTCCAGCGCCGTATTGCCGCTCGATACGATGCTGTTTTCCACGTTCAGCACCGTCCGGTCGACCTGCTGCTCGATGAATGGCTTTTTCGCCACCACGTTGACTTCGGTCAGGTTTTTCGACTCGTCGGCCATCGCCAGCACGGGTAATTCGAGGGCAGGCTGCGCTTCGTCGATGGTGAACGGGGCGCTGTACGTTTTGCGGAATCCCAGCTGCTGCGCCGATACCAGATAGGCACCGGCACCCACGTTTTCAAACAAATAATTGCCATCGACATCGCTGACCACGCCTTTAACCAGCGTCGAGTCTTTCGATTTGAGCAGCATCATCGTCGTAAACTCCAGGGCTTTGCCGGTCGTGGTGTTTACTTTGCCACGGACAGTGCCCCGGTTAATCGGCTGACTATAAGCCCCCGACACGTAAAAGAGTGTAAAAAAGAGGAAGGAGAATACCGTTTTCATAGCGATGGATCAGGTGTTGATAAGGCGTGCTCTTGATTACTTAGTACTCAACAAAGGTAGGTAGTATGCATAGCAAAGTACCTTATCTTACACGAGTGGTTCAATCGGGCTGACGAATGGTTAAAAGGGACTAAAGCAAGAGCGTATCGGGGGAATTCAGGCTAAGGAGAGATTCGGCGGCCGGATGTTGCATGAGCGCGATTATTTATCTTACTTTTCGTACTCATCCACTCCCTGCTTATGACTTTTCTCTACCTGGTATTGATTCTGCTAAATGGGGCACTGCTGGTGGGTCTGCTTATCGGCTGGTATCGTTGTCTTTAGAGTTTTTAAGTGTTGGCCTGTTTACCCCCCAGCCCCCTGAAGGGGGAGCGGTTCATTTGCGGAATACTCCCCCTTCAGGGGGCTGGGGGGTAAACAGGCCGAAGGGAATTTGGCAATTGCTACCGTAAGTTCAAGAACTTAATAGCCTTCAGGCCGCTGCCGGGTAAACCGACTCGCACTTGACAGCTCTACTCTTCACCGGGCGTCAGCATTGCCTTTTGCCCTGTGACATGGTGTATAAGCGATACGCTGCCGTCGCGTCTGTAATTCGCGACGGCCCTCGTTACTGATCTTACAATTTGATACCGACTGACCAAACGGCGGCATCGGGTCCCTGGCCGGAGCGGAACAGGCTGTTGGGTTCGTAGCGGCCAAACAACTTGCCGCATCCCCGGAAACCGATTTCGGTCATAAAGCCCCAGCGTACTGGATTCAGGTTGAAGGAGTTGTGGCTCCGAACGGCTGAACCCCCTTCGGGCTTTACTTTGGTATAGCTGTCCAGCCGCATGCCCACATACGCTCCGGCGCTGATGGAGAAGCCCGATCGTGTGCTCACACTCAGCATCATTGGCAGGTTGAGCTGTGTCGTAACGAGTTTGGTTTTCCGCAGACCGGTGTCGGCCTGTTTGACGATCAGTTGCCCGTTTTGCTCGGTCAGCACATTGCGCCCTTCGAACATAAAGTTGTTCCAGGCGACCTCGGGGCCCGTTATCAGCCGCAGTTTGGTTGGGCCACTGGCGATGAGCGGAATTCGTTTCTGCCAGGCGAGGGCGACGAAGCGTGAGCCAAGCGGCCGAAGCTCGTAACCGACGGGCAGATTACCGCCCAAGTTGTTGAAGCCAACGTAGATGGCGAAGTCGCTGACGATCCGTTCGATTGGGCGAGTCGTCGATTTGCTGATAACCACGGTCGTGGGGGTACCCACCGTTGAGCTGGTGACTGTGGAGTCGACTACGGTAGAGTCAGATTTTGCCGCCGTGGATTCGGTTGTGATTATCGTGACGCTGGTTTGGGCAAACGAAGCAGCGGAAGTAGCGATCAGGGCCGAAGCGAGGAGGTGTTTGAATGCGTTCATGGTGCTGTATGCAGTTTAGATTTTCTGAAACCTTGTGTTTTACTGAATCGGGCTTGTAGCTACTTCCGCCGTTTTGACCAGTAGATGTACGTCAGTGTATTTTCGGTTGCATGGTCTTGAGAAAATTCTTCATCTTTTTTTCGATACCACCTTCAAACCATTAACTATCAACACATTAATTACTTTCCGTCGTACGAATTGAATTCATGCACAGTCACGCCGGGAATGGTCCGCAGAATGTCGACCATCATTTTACGGTGATTCGCCCCGACCCCAACGACAACCCGCTTTGCCCCGGCAGCCCGCGCCCGATTGACTACGTTGTGCGCCATATCGTCGTTACGGAACTGCCACTGACGAAGCATCTCGTTCATGGCCGCTTCGGGAAAACCAGCCGCGCCAAACATTCGCCGGGCCCCGTAGAAGTTCATAATGTTGAGGTATTCATCGCCGTCGGGGCTGTTGAAATATGCGGTCGCGTTACCCGCACTGCTCGCCTTATTCGACGCCTGCTCCAGCTCGTTTGTCCGCTTTGTAAGCGCCATATACCGCTTTCCGTCGACCGAGTTGGAGTCCAGTCCTTTTTCCCAAGTATGAATCAGTGAATCCGTTTTTCCCCAGGCTGCGCTCCAGGCCACATCATGCCGTTGACTGTCCATCGGCAGGATTTTGTCCTGACCCAGCTTATCGATCAGCGGGAAGAGAATGTTATGGTATTCGTTGGTGCGGTTGCGGTACAGCGAGTCAGGTACGCCCAGTATAGTCAGGTAAGCCGCTTTCTCTTCATCACCGAAGGCAGGGCGGGCGCGGTCGAGCCGGTACAGCTGGTAGGCGGCATTGCCGAAATCGCGTTTCAGGTACAGTGCCCGCGCCAGTTTCATACGAACCTGATGAAAGTTGGGGTGCTCACGCAGCAGTTCGTACGAGTGCCGAATCAGTTTGTCCGCGTTTTTGGTGTCGGCGTAGGGGCGGCTTTTCAGATACGCCAGCCGTCTTTCAACGTTCGCTTTGTTCCAGTAATCAGGAATCGCGTCGTAATCAGCGCCCGACAGCCATTCACCGAACACGGCATCGGGCCGAAACGCGTACGCTTTATTGATGATCGAATCGAACTGCTCGACCGGCTTTTTTCCGTACCCGTGCGACGTACCGATCATCAGCACCTCGATGGGCTGATCGGCTTTTTGTGCGTAACCCGAGATAAAGACAGACAGCAGGAGAATGGCGGTAGTGATGAGCGTTTTCATGATTGCGGGGTGTTTTGCGGTGATTGATGGGTCAAAGGTGCGGCCCCGAAAAGCCCCGGCCCTACCCTATTCGACCAACCCACTGTACACCTCGTCAAACCCGTACGTCACCCGACCAACGCCCGCTGACTGGGCCCAAGCCGTTGGTCGGATAAAAGCGGGCGTTGGTCGATTTGTCTTGCGGCTGCGCCCGGTACTGACGTAGTTCGTACACCGATTTATCCGCGTCTTATGGCCATTCAACTGCCTTCGTTTCTCAATTCCCGCACCCGCCTTCGTACCCTGCTGTACATCCTGATCTGGGCCGGGGCTCAACTGAGCAATGCGTACAATCCGAAAACGGATACCATCTCGTTTAATTCGCTGGGCTTTTCGTTCAGCACCGCGTTCTGGCTGGCGGCCTGGTTTGAGCATACACAGGTACTCAATCCGTTTTTGAACCGGCGTCGATGGTGGCTGATCCTGCCCGGTACGTTTGGTGCGCTGCTGGTTTTCTGCGCGACGCGTTACCTGATCGAACAGGAGATTTACTGGTACGTGCTGGGATTCACCAACTATCCGTCCGACGTCAACATCCTGTTTTATATTCAGGACAATGCGTATTTCATGCCGTCGGCACTGGCTATAAGTGTTGCGTTTAAACTGGTTGAAGACTGGCTGGTGCATCAGCGCGAACGTGATTCGCTGCTTACGGAGCGCAATCAGGCGGAACTGGCGTTTCTGAAATCGCAGATAAACCCCCATTTCCTGTTCAACACGCTCAACAACATCTACGCGCTGACCTACGCGAAGTCGGATACAGCGCCGGGAGCCATCCTGAAACTGTCGGAGTTGATGCGGTATATGCTGTACGACAGCACCAACGGGCCAGACCGGGTGCCGTTGAGCAAGGAGATTCAATACCTGAACAGCTTCGTTGATCTGGAAAAACTGCGGGTGGCGCAGGCGCATGTCGAGTTTAGCGTTGAGGGTAACGTCAACCTGTTTCGTATCGAGCCATTGCTGCTGGTTTCGTTTGTGGAGAATGCGTTCAAACACGGCGACCTGACCGACCCCACTCATCCGCTCGTGCTCGACCTGAGCGTTCAGAACGGTAAGCTGCGCTTCGACACCCTCAACAAAAAAGCCACTCGCCAGACCGACGCCGTGGGTGGTATCGGCCTCACCAACGTACGCCGGCGACTGCAACTGCTGTACCCCAACCAACACGCACTCCACATCACCGATACCGCCGACAGCTATGCCTGCTCGCTGGAGATTAGTTTATAGTTTGTGGTTTGTAGTTCGTAGTTTGTGGTTGTACCCACCGAATACCAAATACCGACTTTATGCGCTGCCTGATTGTTGACGATGAACCGCTGGCCCACACGATCCTGAGCGACTACGTCCGGAAAGTGCCGTTTCTGTCGCTCGTTGGCGCGACGACCAGCCCGATCGATGCACTGACGCAGGTGCAGCGGGGCGAAGTCGATCTGGTGTTTCTCGATATTCAAATGCCTGAACTGACGGGTATTCAGTTTCTGAATCTGCTTCGGCGGGGGGCGTCCGGGCAGGCTTGCCGGGTGATTCTGACAACCGCCTATTCGGAGTACGCCCTCGACGGTTACGAACACGACGTAGTCGATTATCTGCTCAAGCCAATCTCGTTTGAGCGATTCTACCGGGCTGTTCAAAAACTAATGCCTGCCCCACCAACAAGCGCGTCGACACCTGCCGATACAGCCACCCCTGTTCAGGTTGCGCCGGAGCCCGGCAAAGAGTTTATTTTCGTCAAGACGGAGTACCGATTACAGCGCGTCGGCCTGAACGAGATTCTGTACGTCGAGGGGTTGAAAGATTACGTGTCGCTGTACACGCCCACGGAGCGGATTCTGGCGTTGCAAACCATGAAAACGATGGAAGAAAAGCTGCCCGCCAGTCAGTTCGCGCGGGTACACAAGTCATACATCGTCGCGGTAAATCACATCGAATCCGTCGAGCGCAACCGCATCTACATCGGCAAGGCCGTCATCCCCATCGGCGACACCTACCGGGACGCCTTCTACCGGCTGATTGAGAGTTAAGTTTGTGGTTCGTGGTTCGTGGTTCGCAGTTCGTAGTTGGCTGACGCCATGAACGGTACTATGAGGGAAGCCAGTGTATCCACCTACTATGAGCTTTTGTATTTGACTAAAACTCCCACACGTTTACACTATGTCCCGCTGCGTCCCGGCGTCATAAATGATTCAATTACTCGTATAGCCCTCTTGCAATGCGTCAACTCTCAGACTACAATCGTATTGAGTTTACCATACGATTCGATTGTCCACAAAACGAGCGTTGTCGCCAGTACATCCGGGCGAAATCTTACAGAATGAATGCATCAAAAAGCTTAGTTTGACGATCACCAAAGTAGATTAAGATTAGTCAGTCTGATACTCATTGCTATGTTGCTGACATTGAAATCTGACGCCAAATTTGGAACCAGTTCAAAATCTTGTTTACGTGTGATGTCTGAACTCATGTAGTGGGTTACTCCTTCTCGCACTAGGTCGAGCGGCATTAACAGAGATGCCGCGAAAGCATTGGCTTCGCGCTCCTGCATGTCTTCTCCTGTTGATGAATTAGCGTTACGATAAAGGGCAAAATATTTTTCAGGAGTATCTATAAACACGCCCTTGCGCTGATGTTCGAGCACGTAATGTCCTATTTCATGGGCTATCGTGAAACGCTGACGCTTCTTCCCCGTTCTATTTTCAGGCGCATATCCGATCTGAACTTTACCATTTAGTTGTAGTAGCACACCAGAGACATCTTCGCCAAAGTCATACTCGCGCACCTCTATTCCTATTTTCTCCGCAACCGTCTTCACGTCAATACCCTGCTTGTCTGATGGTAACTCGTAGAAGTTCGTAGGATAGTGACCAGTCTTTTGTAGAAGAGCTTTTGCGGCACTTTCGATTTGCTTTTGTCTTTTCAAATTCATTGCCGTTGATGTTTTAAAAAGTCTTCATAAAACGCGTCGAACCTGTTTTTGTCTTCGTCTTTTATGTCTTTTCGAGTGTAAGCATCTATTTGTTCAAGCGGTTCGTAGTCAGTACTTCTGGGTATCAGAACTTCCAAAGTTACCCCAAGTGCTTTAGCTATGTCTATTAGTAAGTGCAGAGGGGTATGCTGTCTACCCTTCTCAATTTTTGCGACAGATGTGCGCGTCAAATCTATTCTGGAGGCTAGCTGATCCTGCGTTAATGCTGCCTTGCTCCGATAGTTCCTAACGTTCTCGCCTATCATTCTGTATAGCTTCTCTTGTATTTCCTTGTTCACGGCGCAAAGTTAATTCTATATAAGTACGAGAAAGTAGCAGGATAAATGTGAATTAAATTCACTATAAATTTTTTCTACCAAAAGGAACTAAGACAAAATTTATGCCGTTGTATCAATGAACGCGCACCGTAGCGAGTCTCATATGTTTATCACAACTATGAAAAAACCAATTGGTACACAAGCAAAGACAGGCGCAACGTGCCCTGAAAGCGGAGTTTGGAAAGTGATGGCTGCATCGTCAACGACAGCCCCCATTGCGAAGGGTAACACGATGCCGCCTTATAATCGGTCTGCTGTTACCTGGCAACTGGTCAGTTACGCGTAGTATATAAGTCAATTACCTGTAGTGAGTGCTCACATGGGTATTCATTACAGGTAGCCATCAACTTTTAACTGATAAACATCATGAACCGATCTGTTTTCTCGTTTATAGTGCTACCCGCTTTGTTCGTTTACCTTGTTGCGTCCTTCTTGATGTCAACATTTGATATCAATTTCTGGTACCCCCACCAAAGGTTCTTTACAGTATTAGCCTACTTTCTTGTGCTCTATCTTGTAGTCGAAAGTGAAAGAAGAGAAGGAAAAACTAAAGCTGATGTCGAAAACACTACAGATAAGGAGGTAGAAGAAGCAATCGAACAGTAGTTTTATCCGATCAATTGTCTACATACTCAAAAATGCCCGATATCGGGCATTTTTTGTATTCTCTGTTCTACAATCGAACGTACATAACAAATCTTACCATCTCGCCAGCGCGTTGCGTCGGGCGTCGAGTTTGACGAAGATGAAGAGGAGGATGGAGAACGACCACAGCGACGAACCGCCGTAGCTGAAGAAGGGCAGCGGGATACCGATAACGGGCATCAGGCCGATGGTCATACCGATGTTGACCATGACGTGGAAGAAGATAATCCCGGCGACGCAGTACCCGTAGACGCGGGCAAACCGGCTCCGCTGCTTTTCGGCCAGCACAATGATGCGGGCCAGCAACCCCAGAAACAGGGCAATGACGACCAGACTGCCGATGAAGCCGTGCTCTTCGCCAATGGTACAGAAAATAAAGTCGGTGCTTTGCTCGGGTACGAAGTCAAACTTGGTCTGAGTCCCCTCCAGAAACCCTTTGCCGTGCAACCGTCCGGAGCCGATAGCGATCTTGGCCTGCGTCACGTTCCAGCCCACGCCCAGCGGGTCAACCGTCGGGTCGACCAGTACTTTGATCCGGTTTCGCTGGTGCTTCTGTAGCACACTGTTGACGAAGAAATCGACGCCCACAACCACGATCATCATACCAACGCCAACCAGTCCCAGCGAAATCAGGTTGCTGACGTTCCGGTTGTAGCGCGGCATCAGCAGCACGATCAGCGCCAGCAGCACCACGATGCCGATAAAAATGTAAAGCAGCGGAAAGATGAGCGCCAGCACGAACAGGATCACCGCCGTAATACCGACGGCCGGAATCCAGCCCGGTAGCCCTTCGCGGTACAGCATGATAACGAACGACGCAAAGACCAGCATCGACCCGGTTTCGTTCGACGCCAGAATCAGCACGCAGGGCAGCGCGATGATGCCCCCCACGTACAACAGATCTTTACCCTTCGAGAGGTTTATCCCCGGCTGATCGATGTATTTTGCCAGTGCCAGTGCCGTCGCCAGCTTGGAGAACTCCGCCGGTTGCAGCAAGAACGAGCCGATTTTAAACCACGAGCGCGACCCCTTCACGTTAGCGCCTGCCACCAGAACCAGTAGCAGCAGCAGAATCATAAAGCCGTAGATCAGGTACGCAAACGAGTCGAAAAACTTGTGGTTGACCACCATGATGCAGATAATCAGGATGGCCGACGTACCAATCCACATCATCTGTTTACCGGCGTTCGTCGAAAAGTCGAACAGGCTGGTATGGTCTTCCGGGCTGTACACGGCGGCATACACGTTGAGCCACCCCATCGTGACACAACCGAGGTACAGCACCAGCGTGAGCAGGTCTACATCCTGCGAAAATGGATCGTTGCTGCGAGGCATCCTTGGGTACGTTCAAGGTTCAAGGGTCAAGGGTCAAGGTTTGCATTTGCCCGCTGGCAACATTGACCCTTGAACCTTAACCCTTGAACTACTAATTAATTTCCCCCCACGCCAGCGGTCTGGACGGGGCGGGGCTTTATGGTCATCATGGGTTTGGGCGCCAGCGGTTTGGGCGTCGCAATCGAGTCGATACGCGGGGATTGCCCGTTGCGGGGATCAGTTCCCTTGGTCGAATCGGTACGGGGGCGACGCGGAGCCGGTTTGCCGATAGGCTCAACGCGCTCGATGGGCGGCAGGAAGTAAGCATTCATCATCCGATTGGCCACGTGCTTCGAGATGGTGCGTTTGTGAATGTACCGCTCGGCAATCAGGCCCGCAATCGGCGCGGCTACGTCGCTGCCCCAGCCCGAATTTTCCACGAAAACGGCAATCGCAATTTTCGGGTCGTTCATGGGCGCGAAGCCGATAAAAATAGAGTGGTCGTAGCGGTGGCCGAACTTGGCGTTCTGCGATGTACCCGTCTTGCCGCACAGATCGATCGTCGACAGATTGACTGACCGCGCACTGCCGTTAACCATCGTCCGGCGCATCCCATCGATAACCGGTAGAAAGTACGACCGGTCGACCCCGGTTTCGTGCCGCTGCGTGTACTGGGCAGGCAACCCCGCCCCGACGCGGCCAAAGCCCCGCGCATAGTGTGGCGTAATATACCAGCCCCGGTTCGCGATAGCCGCTGCCAGGTTAGCCAGTTTGAGCGGGCTGATCAAAAGCTCTCCCTCGCCGATACTCAGCGACGACACGTACGAAAACTTCCATAGGTTGGCCCCACCGTACATCTTGTCGTAGTAGGCTACGTCGGGCAGATTCCCCAGCTTTTCGCTCGGCATATCGACGCCCAGCTTCTGACCGATGCCAAACTTCTCGACGCCTTCGTGCCACTTTGCCAACCCGATTGCCGACGCCTTAAAGGTGTTGCGCTCGGCGTTGTTGTAGATCATCCGGCGGAATACCTGATAGAAGTATGGGTTGCAGGAGTTACCAATAGCCCCGCGCAGGTCCTGCCCACCCCGGCAGTGGCAGCGCATGGGCGACCCGGCATGGCCGTAAACGGTGTGCGGAGAAAGCGTACCATCCTGCTGAGCCAGCAGTGCCTGAATTAGTTTGAACGTAGAGCCGGGGCGGTAACTCGCCATGATCGGCCGGTTGAACAGGGGCCGGTACGGGTTACGCAGCAGGCTCATATAACTCTTCGAGAATGAGCGTGTCGACAGCATTTCGGGATCGAAGGTCGGTGCCGATACCGACGCCAGTATCTCACCTGTCGACGGTTCGATGGCGATTACCGCACCCACTTTGTGCTGCATCAGGCTGTCGGCAAACCGCTGAATGTCGACGTCGATACCCGTAATCAGATTTTGCCCGGCAACGGCGACGGTATCATACGCCCCGTTTTTCCACGACCCTTTGTTGACGCCGTAGACGTTCTGCATCATGAACTTCACACCCCGACGCCCGCGCAGTTGCTGTTCGTACTCCTGCTCCAGTCCGCCGTGCCCGATGTAATCGCCCTGCCGGTAGTATGGATATTCCTGCTCGTCGAGCTGTTTCCGCGACACTTCACTAACGTAGCCCAGCGCGTTGGACATCGTGTGCGACGGATAGGTACGCATTGAACTGATGACCGGCGAAAAGCCCCGATAATCAACCAGTGCATCCTGAATACGGGCAAAATCTTCCTTGGCCAGCCGACGCAGAAACAGGGAGGGTTTTACTTTCGAGTAGTTAAGCGCCAGCCCCATGATGCTGTCGAAGTCGGGCTTCGTAATGTTCATCAGCCGGCAGAAAGCCGCCGTATCGCTGATGCGCACCTGCTTCGGGGTGACGTACAGATCGTAAACGGGCGTATTGTCGACCAGCAGCTTCGTACCGGTACGGTCGTAAATCTGCCCCCGGTATGGCACTTCGATAACGCGCTTGATCGAGTTCTTGGACGCGCCCAGCGAATAGTTGTCGTCCAGCACTTGCAGGTAAAACAGCCGGGCCAGATACAGTACCCCAATCAGGCAGAAAAAGCCGATAACGACGTACTTACGATTCTCCAGCATTCAGGTAATTTCTTATAGGTGGGTAATTGCCACTACAACAAAATTACGTGAAAAGAACGCCAGTTTGAAAGAAGCTTTTCGCATTCGGTCAAGAATGGGCCACCTACCGCTTAATAAACGTTTTTTTCTAAACACGGAGGTACGGAGGTGTCACGGAGCGCACGGAGAATTTGACAGCTACACCCTCGATCTGTGTCCTTACCTAGGACGGGGCCGGGGAGACAGACCGGGCACGAAAAGAAACAGTTATCTTCTCTGTATACTCTGTGAAACCTCCGCTCCTCCGTGTTTAAAACCCTTTCGCGGTGGTTTTTATGCGGCACAGATACATATCAGCAGTGATATAGAGCGTTGAGCCATCGTCGCCCCAAGCGCAGTTAGCCGTAGCGCCACCGACGCGGATATGTCCGAGGAAATCGTAGGGACCAGTGCCAGTTGTTGGAGCCAGCACGACTACACCCCCACCCCCGGTAGCCCAGATGTTCCCCGCCTGATCGACTTTCATACCGTCAAAACCACCGCGCAGACCCTGCTTTGTCATCTGTTCTTTACCGATGACGACCCGGCCTTTGCCCACCATACCGTCGGCCTGCATCGGGTACGCCATAATCAACGGATTGCTCCCGTCCGACTGCGCGACGTACAGCGTTTTTTCGTCGGGCGAAAAGGCGATACCGTTGGGTCGAGTCAGGTCGCTGACGACCAGCGATACCGTGCGCCGACCATCGGCCTGCACGGGGCTGATGCGGTAGACGTTCGTACCCAGCTCGCGAGTGGTGTCTTTTTCGCGGTTGGGCATGCCGTAGGGCGGATCGGTGAAGTAGTAGCTGCCGCTGGAGTGCGCCACAACATCATTAGGGCTACTCAGGCGTTTGCCCTGATAGCCGTCGGCCAGGGTTTGCTTGCCGTTTTGTCCGTTGAGCGGCATCCGGGAGATACGCCGGTCGCCGTGCTCGGCCGCGACTAGGTAGCCCTGCGGGTCGATGGTCAGGCCGTTGGAGCCGGGTTCGTCGCTGTAGCGGCCCAGACCGGTGTAGCCCGACGGTTTCAGAAACGTCGTGATGCCCTCTTTCTCCGTCCACTTGTAAATGGTGTTTTGGGGCACGTCGGAAAACAGGAGAAAATTGCCTTCCTGCCCCGCTCGTGGCCGCACCCAGACCGGTCCTTCGGACCAGACGAAACCACTGGCCAGCACGTCGATTTTGGCGTCTTTCGGGATCAGGTTGTCGATTCGGGCATCGGTTCGGACGACCTGCCCGATGCTTGGGTAATTGGGTGTTTGCGCAACTGACAAACTACCGACCGTGAGTAGCAGGCCAGTTAGCAGCGCGGGCGACTGAATACGCATACGATTGTGAACTAAAGAAACGGGACGGGTTTGCCACTAAAACCGCAAACCCGTCCCGTTTCTACTCTTTTCAGCACTTATCCGGGACTTCAATACCCGTATCAACATTGCCCTTTTTGTCATTCCTCACAGATTCGAGCCGGGTGGCCGAGATAATCTACTCAGTCTGTATACGTTGATTGCCCACACCGACCCTACCGTCGACGGTAGTGCCTTCGACTTTAAAGCGGATCCCTGTTTTGTTGTCCGACGTGAAGAACGAGACGGTTGCTTTGCCGGTGGCGTCGGTCTGAATAGAGGGAGCCCAGAACAGTGTCGTGCGGTAGTCGGGGCGGGGCGGCTCTTTCGACGCCACATCGTAGCGTGGTGCGTAGAACTCCCGGACCGGCGTGTAACCCGGCAGTGTGGCAACGAGCGTTCCCGGCGCGGCTTCTTTGGCCAGGTCATAATTGGGCGACCCGCGTTTGGTCAGCACGACGATAACGCCCCCGGCCGCCTGCGACCCATAAATGGCCGCCGACGCCCCTTTCAAAACATCGACCTGATCGACATCCTGTATCGAAAGGCTGTTGATCGTCTGTAGATCCACGGGCATCCCATCCAGCACAAACAGCGGAGCGATGGCACCACCGAAGTTGGCCGCTCCCCGAATCTGCACCTGCGCGCCAAACCCGTTACCCGACACCTGCACCCCCGCCACACGCCCCTGAATGACGTCGAGAACCGTGAGCCTGCCAGCCGTATTGGTCTGGTCAAATTTTACCGTCGCATCGGCGCGGCCGTAGATTTTGCGCGAGTCAACTGGTTCGGCGCGTTTAGCCCGCACGGTTACGGCCTTGAGCAGTACCTCCCGGTTGTCGCGAATCTGCCGCTCGATTTCCAGGTATTCGTTGGTGCGCCGGATAAACTCAGCCAGCTCGTCACGTCTGACTTCCAGTGGGTTATACGGCACTTTCGTCAGCGTAACCGTTGGCCGCAGCAACTGATCGAGCGAGATCGACAGGTCGCGGTTGGCTTTCCCTTTGACCGCCTGGATCAGCACGGTCGTCGTATCAACAAAGTCCAGATCATACGCGCCGTACCGCCCGGCCGCGTCGGATTCACCCGTCAGAAATTCGCGCGTACTATCGCGTTTGGCCAGCACAAACGTCAGCTTCACCGGTGCACCCGTTTCCTTTTGATTCGGTCGGCGAACCTGCCCCGTCAGCGATAAACCCTGCTCTACGGGATAGGTTATGGGCGGTATTTTCCCGGCCAGCACGTCGGCCCAGACGAATCGACGCCAGCCCTGCGTCATCAGCAACAGATCAAGTTTGTGGGCGCGATCGGCGTGGGTAGAATCAAAGTAGTAGCCGGGCTGTTCGATTGTCCCTACCAGATCAGAAGTCAAGAGCAGCGACGATACGATGGTCTGGGCGGCCGAGTCAGGCCGGGGCGTCAGCTGCTCATCCAGAGCCGATAACGACAGGTTAGCCGGTACGGGCTTCCCGGTGGCGTCGGTCGTTGTGATGGTCAGGTCAACGCGTTCCCGTTTTTTGTAGGTCGCCTTCGCGGGCGTCAGCTGAATGTGCATCCGCTCGTTTCGATCCACAAAAATCAACCGCTCGCAGATGGGCCGGTTTTCGCTGTCGAACAGCGTCAGCTGGGTGATTCCTTCGGCAAACTGGCTGCGTGGCATCTGGATAGACGATGTTTTCCGCGCCATCGGCACCTGAGCCGTTTGCGAAATAATCCCCGCGCCTGCGCAATCAGCGTCATTGCGCCCGTCTGACCAGCAAAATTATGCTGCACAAAAATCCGCACTTTGTCGCGATTGCTCAAATTATCGACTTGCAGGGTAGCGCCCTGGGGCAATGCTGCTGGTAGCGGATACGTCAATAGCGGCCCATCGCCTGTTCGTATGTAAGCAGTGTAGGTTTGCCCGGCAACTGGCAGTATCGAGAAAAATCCCATGCCGAGGTGTTGGCTGGTAAACCCGGTCAGCGTGTCTTTGCTGGCATCGACAACATAGCCCGTTACCGACAGGCCGCGCCCGCTGGCATCGACGGCTTTGAAGGCCACCCGGCTCTGCACACCGGTTACCAGCGCCCCCCCTTCCGGCATAAACTGCACATCAGGCTTAGCACCAGCCCGACTGACCGGCGGCTCCTGGGTCGTCGTCCCCCGCAGCACAGTCAGCGTTTTTGTGAAGTAATAGTCAGCCGGGTAATTGCGCATGAAGTTCGTGTAGGCCTGCAACACGTACGTACCGTCGGGTATGGAATCGGAGAGTGTAAATTGGCCGGGTGCATACCCGCCCGTTGCCCGCAATTGCGCCCGGACCCGGACCTTCTGCACCGATGGGTCGATCAGATCGACGTAGAGTACCCGGCTAACGGAATCGGTTTCGTGGTTGATGCCGTTAAATAAATAGCCTTTCAGCCAGACCGTTTCGCCGGGCAGGTACACATCCCGATCGGTCTGCACGTATACTTTTTCAGTGGGTCGCTGCCGCATGTACGCCGACAGTTGCTCAATCAGTTTTGCCGTAAACCCGTCGTCGACGCGGAAGGAAACGAGTGCTAGTGTCAATGCGAGCACGCCAACGGTGCAGGCAACGAGGAAGGGACGCATGGGTGCGGAATACAAGTTGTGGGTGGAAATGGTCGTAGATCGCCTAAATTAGCAAAAATCCTTTCCTAACTCCATGGCTGCTCTCACAGATAAAACGGCGCTTATTTTCGGTGCAACGGGCCTGATCGGTGACCTGCTCACCCATCGTCTTGTCGACTCAGCACTGTATAAAACAGTCAATGTGCTCGTCCGCCGACCACTCGGCTGGCAGCACCCGCGCCTGCGCGAAATTCCGTTCGACTTTGACGCCCCGACTCCCCTACCCGTTCAGGCCGACGATCTGTTCTGCTGCTTGGGAACGACGATGAAAAAGGCAGGTTCGAAAGGCGCTTTCCAGAAGGTCGATTATCAGTACCCGCTCAATATTGCCCAGATGGGGCAGCAGTCGGGAGCGAAGCAGTTTTCTATCGTCACGTCAATGGGTGCCGACACGCAGTCGACGTTTTTTTATAACCGGGTGAAAGGTGAAGTTGAGCGCGATCTGACCGATTTACACTACCCTACGCTGCTTATTTTTCGGCCTTCTATACTGCTTGGGCATCGCAACGAAAACCGACTGCTCGAAAAACTCGCCGAAGGGGCAATGCGCCTGCTCAGTCCACTGATTCCTGCCAAGTACAAAGGCGTCGACGCGTCGAAAGTTGCCAATGCGATGCTCACAACTGCGCAGCAGGGATTGACTGGCAAACACGTCTTTGAATCCGACGTTATTCAGGGCTACTAGCCGATTACGAATGAGCTTACCTCCCCGCATTCGCCCCGCCCGCCTGCCCGACGGGGCAACCGTCTACCGCTTTCTGTGCGAGTTAGAGAATCAGGAATTAAATCAATCAGCGTTCGATACCGTGTGGGCGCATAACCTGAACACGCCAACAATTTTGTACCGCGTCGCCGAGCAGGGCGACGAACTTGTTGGCTTCGTTAGTTGCCACGTTCAATATCTGCTGCATCATACGGGGCCAGTGGGCGAGATTCAGGAACTGTACGTCCGCCCGGATTGCCGAAATCAGCAAATCGGTCGCCATTTGGTGGCAGCGCTGGAAGCCGACCTTACGCCGTTGACGCTCGCCAGCCTGGAAGTAACGACAAACGGGCAACGTGCTGACGCCATTCGATTTTACGAATCGATAGCCTTCCGACCCACTCATCTTAAATTGGTTAAGCAATGCCCCGCCTGAGATTTCTGTTCGTTTTTCTGTGGTACGCAGCCTTTCCCGCTGCCCATGCGCAGGAAGCACCGGCTCGCCCATCAGCCAGCACCCGACGGCTATCGAAAGCACTCGAACAGGCAATCACCGGTTTTCGGGGTCAGGTCGGGGTGTATGTCCGTAACCTACGTACAGGGCAGGAAGTCGCTATTGATGCCGATTCCCTGTTTCCCACGGCCAGCACGGTCAAAATACCCATTCAATGCGGCCTGTTCGACAAAATCCACAAAGGCGACCTGACCTACAATCAGGAACTGACCTACCGCGATTCGCTGCATTACGACGACGGTATCGTCGGTTCGTTAAAAGACGGGGCCAGGATTTCGCTTAGTCAGGTCGTTATGCTTATGGAATCTGTCAGCGACAACACGGGCAGCCTGTGGTGTCAGGCGCTGGCCGGGGGCGGCACGACCATCAATCAATGGCTCGACACTAATGGCTTTCGGCAAACACGCGTCAACTCGCGTACACCCGGTCGGGAAGCCTTCCAAAAGCAGCATGGCTGGGGGCAGACCACCCCGCGCGAGCTGGCCAATTTGCTGGTTTATATCAGGGAAGGCAAAGCCATCAGCCCCGATGCCAGCGACGAGATGTACCGAAACCTGAGCCGCCAATACTGGGATCACGACGGACTATCGCAATTGCCACCAAATATCCGGGTAGCGTCTAAAAACGGCGCGGTCAATCAGGCACGGTCGGAAGTTGCGCTCGTGCATGCCCCCCACGGCGAGTACGTGTATTGTGTGATGACGAAGCACCAGCAGGACGAAGCCTGGGGACGTAGCAATGAAGGCACTACGCTATTGCGCACGGTCGGGTCGCTGTTGTGGCGTCATTTCGAGCCTAAATCTACGTGGACACCACCCGCCGGGTATGAGAAATGGTGGTAAAGCAGACGGGCCCGATTCGTGTGAATCGGGCCCGTTTGTTTATGATGTGTGCGTCAGCCTAGCTCAGCAGTGCCATACGCATTTCGTTCAGCTGATTGCGGATCGATCCGTCGATTTGCCGGTCACCGACGCGGAGCACATAGCCACCGATCAGTTTCGAGTCAACTTTCTCTTCCAGTTCAACCGACTTACTACCCGCCAGTTTGGTAACCATGTTTTTGAACGACGTCCGTTGGTCCTCGGTGAGCGGCACGGTAGTGATAACCGTTGCCCGCTGCACACCCTTCAATCGATCGTACTGAGCAATGAATTCGGATGCGATATCACCAATGATGGCTTCCCGATTTTTCCGGGCAATGATCTTGAAGAACGCCATTGTCAGCGGCTTGAAGCGGCTGGCGAATACTTGCTCAACAATTGCGTTTTTCTTCTCGGCCCGGACGATTGGGTTTTGCAGAATCAGTCCCAACTGCCGGTTTTTTGACAGCGTGTCCCGAAAAAACAGCATGTCGATATGCGTTTCTTCCAGCACGTTCTGCTCTTTTGCCAAATCAAGCAGCGACTTGGCATAACGGGATGCTACCGTTGCAACAGCCATAGTCGATTAGTTTAAGCGTGAGTTAGCAACCATGTCCGACACCAGTTTTTCCTGTGTCGACTTGTCGTTCAGTTCTTTGCGCAGCACTTTTTCCGCAATGTCGAGCGAAAGCGTAACCACTTCCTTCTTCATTTGCGCCACCAGCGCCTGCCGCTCGTTCTGCATGGCTTCGCGAGCCTGCTCCAGAATCCGCTTGCCTTCGCTTTCGGCTTTCTCGCGCGAATCGGCTACCATTTTGTCAGCCGTTTCTTTCGCACCGCGCAGGATAGCTTCACGCTCATGACGAGCTTCGGCCAGCAGCTTTTCGTTGTTGGCCTGCAAGGCCGTCATCTCGACGCGGGTCTTTTCGGCCAGGTCGAGGGCACTCTGAATGTTGTTTTCGCGCTCGTGCAGACTCGACACGATTGGTCCCCAGGCGAAGACGCGGAGGATAAAGAACAGGCCAAGAAACACGACTAGCTGCCAGAACAGCAAACCGAGATCAGGAGTAAGTAAGTCCATGTATGTATACCAGTCAGATTATGGATGGTCGATTTTGAGGTGGTGCCGAGTGGCTCCGGTCAATCTTTTGTTAAACAACGCCCTCCAGCGGGCTATCCCCACCAGAGCGCGTTGTTTGGTCAATTCAGCGAGCCGTGGTGCCAGTGCCTACCGCAACCAGCCGACTCAGTTTTTTACTGTCTGTTGCCGGGCTTAGGCAGCCGTAGCAACCAGCAGACAGATTACCGCTGCGAACAGGGCCACGGCTTCAATCAGAGCCGCGATGATCAGCATAGCCGTTTGGATACGACCAGCTGCTTCCGGCTGACGAGCGATACCTTCCATGGCACTGCCACCGATCCGGCCGATACCCATACCAGCACCGATAGCTGCCAGACCTGCGCCCAGAGCGGCACCGAATACAGAAATGCTACCCGTGGTTTCCAGCAGCAGAGACATCAACATTGCAAACATGATAAACAGAATTTATGGTAAACGTGAAACAAAAGATTGCAAATCAAAAGGTTAGCCCAACTCAGACGTTGTGCCATGGTCGGCCTCGTGGCCGTGGTGCTCCTCTACCGCACTACCGATATACATGGCCGTCAGCAGCGTAAAGATGAACGCTTGCAGGAAGGCAACGATCAGTTCGATAATGTTGAGGAACAGGGTAAAGAACATAACGACCGGGCTGATAGCGACACTCGTGGTTGTGCCCGCCATCGAATTGGCCATGAAGATCAGGCCCAGCAAACTCAGGATGATGATGTGGCCAGCCGTGATGTTGGCAAACAACCGGATCATCAGCGAGATAGGCTTCATAAACACACCCACAATCTCGACCGGAATCATAACGATCAGCAGCGGCAGGGGTACGCCCGTCGGCCGAACAAGGTGCATCCAGTAGTACTTATTACCGTTGAACGTCACGATCAGGAACGTGATTACGGCAAGCACCAGCGTAACGGCGATGTTGCCCGTCAGGTTAGCCGCACCCGGCAGCAGGCCCAACAGGTTGTTAATCAGGATAAAGAAGAACAGCGTCAGCAGGTACGGCAGAAATTTCTCGTACTTGGGCCCGATGCTTGCTTTGGCGATTTCGTCGCGAACAAAGAGGATGATTGGCTCCAGAAACGACTGTACCCCTTTCGGTGCTTTGCCTTTGTTGGCCGCGTACCCTTTGCTGACGGCCGAAAACAGCAGCAGCATGATAACCGCGCTCAGCAGCAGCGACGCTACGTTCTTGGTAATGGAAAAATCATAAACCTTGGCTTCTTCGTCGATAGCACCCGACTCGGTTACGCGGTGAATTTTGCCGTGAACGTTTTTGTAGCCACTGTACACTTCATCGTGCGCCAGCCGCGACGATGAGAAGACCTCAACACCCCGATCCTGCGAATACAGGATGACAGGCAGCGGAAGCGTCAACCCGTGGGCAAACTCCCAACCGTGGTCGTCTTTGATGTGGTGCATAATCATGCCACCGACATCGAATTTACCTTTCTTCGCGGGTTCATGACCGGCCGCATGGCCTTCGTGCCCTTCCTGGGCCATCACTACCCCTAACGAACTCAGGATAAGCGTTATAGCGATTAAGAATTTTTTAATTGACGACTGCATCATATGAAGCGATTGATCCCGTTTATGAATCGCGTCGCAAGTTACGGCTCACCGTCCAAATCTCAAAACCAGTGTAAAATATATATAGTGCAAGAAAGTCGAAGACGAAGGTGCGCCTGTCAGCGACGCCCTGATACAAAAAAACGCCGGTGAACAGCAGCGACAGCACAAGCCGCGCAACAGTAGCACCCAGATACATCGGTACAAACTGCTCCCGATCGCCCTGTAAACCAATATCGACCAGCCGGTGCATCAGAAAGCCGATGCTCAAAAAAAAGATCAGCATCGCTTTCCAGGCCGGATGAAGCCAGGGTACCTGTGCGTACCGTTCAGCTATGAAAAATACAATTGCTAAGACGATGGTGACAAGTGTTGTACGGAGCATGAATAATTGGGTTCAACGGTTAAGGTTTAAGGTCTGAAGTTTCCCGCTATCGAACGTTGAACCTCAACCCACAAACCTTAAACCCGCCATCAGCGGGTCAGTTGCTTAATAAACAGGTACAGCGATGCGCCAATGGCCGTGAGCGACAGGACGATAGTCCAGATGTGGCGCGGGTTTTGCTGCCATTCATCGATTTTCAACCCGACCCAGACGCCCAGACCGATGGTGCCCAGCATCTGAAACGCAATGCCGCTGTACTGTACGAACGACTTACTTTTTTCGGTCGGGGTTTTCAGCGGGTCGTTGCCGACCGAACGGCGGGGCTGATCGTTGGCGAAGTCGTCGGGCTGGTTTTCCATCGAATTAGGGTTCGGTATACAGTCGGTCAGGCAAAATTCGTTACTTTGAGCTAACGTTGCATATATCCATCCGGTTCGGCATCGTTTTGAGTGCGGGTACGCCACGCATCGTTAATCTGAATGGTTCGCTTTATCAAGTCATCCTTCCTTCTCTTCCTGACGGTCGTGGGCCTGCTGGGTAGCCTGCTGTCCTGTTCGCAGTATAGCACGAAACCCGTCAGCAGAGGCTACCACAACCTCACGGCGCACTACAACGCCTATGTCATCGCCCGCGACGAAGTCGAACAGGCAGAGATGCAACTATTCAAAACCCGGCAGGAGAATTACGGTCAGGTATTGCCCATTCTGCTGCCGGTCGATTCCACCAAGAGTCAGGCGGTGAAGCAGCTGCTCGATGACGCCATCAAAAAAGCGTCGCTGATTCCCGAACGGCATCAGAACAGCAAGTGGCTCGACAACGCGTACATTCTTATCGGTCGCGCCCGGCTGCTGAAGCAGGATCTGCCCAATGCCATCGAGGTGTTTAAATACGTCAATACGAAAGGAACGAGCGACGACGATAAACACATGGCGCTCGTCGGGCTAATGCGGGCTTACGTGGAAGCCAACGATTACGCCAACGCGCAGAATGTGGGCGAGTACCTCCGGGCGCAGCCGCTCAGCAAAACAAACACCCGCGACTATTATCTGGTAAATGCGTACCTGAACGAACGACAGGGGAAATACGCCGTCGCTGCCGCGATTCTGGAAGCGACGTTTCCGGTGTTGCCCAAAAGTGAAGCCACGGCCCGGCTGCACCTGATTGCGGGGCAATTGTTCGATGTGTCGGGGCAGCCCGCCAAAGCCGTCGCGCAGTACAAACTGGTCGCGAAGAGCCGCCCCAGCTACGATCAGCTGTTTTACGCCAACCTGTACGCTATTCAGAGCAAAGGGTTATCGACCGATATTCGGGAAGCAGCTACCTCGGAACGGACGTTTGAAACAATGCTGGCCGACCGGAAAAACGCGGACTTGCGCGACAAGATTTACGCGACGATGGCCGTGCTGGAAGTGCGCAAAGGCAACATCGATAAAGGTATCGACTATTACCGCAAGGCGGTTCAGGCGTCGCCGTCGTCGGGTCAGGTACCGTACACCTATCAGGAAATCGGGCGACTGTTCGACCAGAAAAAAGGTGATTACGCGCAGGCCAAAGCGTACTACGACAGTGCGTTGGCGCAGCTACCCCGTCAGTCGGCCGATTACGCGGCTTTGCTTACGCGCCGAAACACGCTCGACGAATTTGTCCAGTATAAAAACACGATCTATACCGAAGACAGTCTGTTACGACTGGCCAAGCTTTCTCCTACCGAACTGAACAAGGTTATCGATGACGCCATAAAACGCCGGGAAGAGGCCGATAAAGCGCAGGTGGCGCTGGCGCAGCAGATAGCCGACCGGGTATCGGGTGGGGTCAACAACATACCCGGCGCTACCAATTCCGAACTCGCTCCGGATCAGCGCTGGGTGCTGTACAATCCGGTAGCACTGAGTCAGGGGCGGCAGGAATTTTCGACGCGCTGGGGCAACCGGCCACTCGAAGACGACTGGCGACGGAGTACCAAGCAGGCGTCCGAAGCGGTAGCTGGCGTAGGGAGTCCGTTGAACGGCCAGACATCGGCCAACAGTATCAACCCGAATGCACCGCTGACTCCGCAGGATGCCGTAAATGGTACGCCGGTGATCGGCGGTCCGGTATCCGCAAATCAGGCACAGCGCGACGTCATGCGCGCCCGGATTCCGTTTACCGCCGACGGACAGCTTCAGGCAAATCAGCGCGTCGAGACGGCGTTGTATAAGCTGGGCAAACTATACAAGTTCCAGTTCAACCAGCCCGTCGATGCCATCAGCACGTTCGAGCAGTTACTTAACCGGTACCCCAGCACTATCCAGAAGCCCGAAGTGTATTACCTGCTATACCTGTCGAACGAGCAGTTGGGTAAGGCGTCGCCCTGGAAGGACCGCTTGCAGACCGAATTCCCGAACACGTCATACGCCCGGCTAACGGGAAAGACGGCCACGCAGAGCAGCGACAGTGAAGCGCAGGCTCTGGCTGTTTACACGCAGATTTACGACCTTTACAAAGAAAATAACCTGACCGAAGCGCTGGCTCGTGCCGACAAAGCACTGGGCGATTACGCCGGTACGAAGATCAACGACAAGCTGGCACTGCTGCGGGTACTGCTGGTTGGTAAGCTGCAAACGCCCGACGCCTACCGGCAGGCACTCAACGAATTTGTCCGCGATTTTCCGGCCAGTCCGCTGCTGTTCCGCGCCCGGGAGATGCTGGCAGCCGCGAGTCAGAAGAAATAAATTGCTGGTTTAAAGTTCAACGTTTAAGGTCTAAGGTTGCCTACTGGTAAACCACCATAAACCGAAAACTGTATACCGAATACCCCAAACCATCTACCCATACGATGTTTGATTTTGCACCCGGTCGGTACCGGAACCTGATTACGAAGCTATGGCAGTTTGCGCTGCTTGGTGTGGGGTTGCTGGTGCTGTATATTCTGGCCGTCAGCTTCAATTTTTTGTGGCTGTTCGGCGGTATGCCCAGTCTGAAAGCGCTTGAGAATCCGCAGAGCGAAGTTGCCTCGGAAGTATACACTGCCGATAATCAGCTGCTGGGTAAGTACTACACCGAAAACCGCACACCCATCGAGATTACGCAGGTGTCGCCCAACGTCACGTCGGCCCTGCTGGCAACCGAAGATGCCCGCTTTGTGAAGCACTCCGGCATCGACCCACGCTCATTTTTCCGGGTTATCAAAGGACTGGCAACGGGCAATAGCAGTTCGGGGGGCGGTAGTACGCTGACGCAGCAGGTAGCCAAGAACCTGTTTGATACGCGGGGCGAAAAACTGCGCGGGGTTCTCGGTAACGTGCCCGTGCTGAAAACTGTCATTGAAAAGACGAAGGAGTGGATTCTGTCGGTGCGGCTGGAGCGCAACTACACCAAGCAGGAGATCATGATGATGTACCTGAACACGGTGTCGTTTGGCAACAACACCTACGGTATCAAGACGGCGGCCAAGACGTATTTCGACAAGGAACCGTGGAACCTGAACGTCGAGGAAGCGGCCCTGCTGGTCGGGATGCTGCAAAACCCGTCGCGCTACGATCCGCGTATTTTCGAAGACCGAGCTATTCAGCGCCGAAACGTGGTATTGAGTCAGATGCAGCGGTACGGCTTTCTAACGCTCGATCAGGAAGCGCTGTACCAGAAGAAACCGCTCAAACTCGATTTCAGCGTCGAGAATCAGAACACCGGTATGGCGGCTTATTTCCGCTCGGTCATTCGCGACGACATCAAGCGGTGGATCAACGAATACAACGAGGAGAACCCCGGTGCCGAACTCGACCTCTACACCAGTGGGCTGCGTATTTACACGACCATCGACTCGCGGATGCAGACCTACGCGGAGGAAGCGGTGATGACCAACATGCGCGATCAGCAGCGTAAGTTCTACGAGCACTGGCGCGGTCGGAACCCGTGGGTGGTAAAAAACCCAAAGACCAAGAAATATCAGGAAATACCCGGCTTCATCGAAGGAAAAGCAAAGTTGCTGACCCGGTACAAACAACTGAAAGCTGACCTGGACGACGATGAGAAGGCGGTCTGGGCTGAGATGCGTAAGCCGCATAAAATGAAGGTATTCGTCTACGGTGGTCGACGCAACGAGAAAGATACTACGATGAGCACCCTCGACTCACTGCGGTACTACAAACGGTTGCTCAACACCGGTTTTATGTCGATGGACCCCGAAACGGGGCACGTAAAAGCATGGGTGGGTGGTATCAACTTCCGGCACATGAAGTTCGACCACGTCCGGCAAAGCCGCCGTCAGCCGGGGTCGACGTTCAAGCCGTTTGTGTATCTGACCGCCATCGATCAGGGGTTTGTAACACCCTGTACGCACATCGTTGACCGCCCAACGACCTTCGCCCACGGTGAAGATAACAACGGAGGCCCCGCCTGGACCCCGAAAAACTCGAATAACAAGTATAGCTACCGCGACCTGAGCCTGCGCGAAGCCCTGGGTCAGTCGGTCAACACAGTCAGTGCACAGCTTATCAAAAAAACACGCGCCGAAGCCGTTATCAAGTACGCGCATGACCTCGGTATTTCCAGCAAAAACCTGCCCGACAACCCTACGCTTTGCCTAGGTACAGGCGATGTTTCGGTCTACGACATGGTAGCTGCGTACTGTACCTTCGCCAATGGTGGGTTGCGTGTACGGCCCATGATTATCAGCCGAATCACCGACAAGAATGGTAATGTGTTGAAAACCTTCACTGCCGACGCCAATCAGGTTATCAGTGCCAACCGGGCCTACGAGATGCTGCACCTGATGCAGGGTGCCGTTGAAACGGGTGGTACGGCCGCGCGGTTAGCGGGGCAGTACAAACTGATGGAAGGCGGCAATCAGATTGCGGCCAAAACCGGGACGACCTCTAACTATTCCGACGCCTGGTTTATGGGCATGACGCAACGGCTGGTGTCGGGTACGTGGGTGGGTGGCGACGATCGTTCGATCCACTTCCGCACTATTGAGTTGGGGCAGGGCGGGCGACTGGCCATGCCGACCTGGGCGCTGTACATGCAGAAAGTTTACAAAGACCCGACCTTAACCCGCTACAAACCAGTACCGTTTCGGAAGCCCAACAATTTCCAGATCGACTGTGGCGGTTACCATATAGACTCGGCAAGCCGGTACATTCCACCCAAAGTGGTTGTCGAAGATGAAGAGGAAATTCTACAGTAGCCGGAATCAGTCCGCTAAGTCTGTAGATATACTAAGTAACAGGATACTGACTATCAGTTACTTAACTTCATATTTCTTTTATATGACGAGTTGTGAATAAATCGGAGGGCAACTGTACTTTTGTCCCCCTATCCACCACTCACTATATGCGAATAATACTGGCTCCTGATAAATTTCGGGGATCATTGTCGGCCCGAAAAGCAGCCAGAGCGATGGCCGAAGGCGTACGGCTTGCCTTGCCCGATGCCGAACTGATTCGACTCCCACTCGCCGACGGTGGCGAGGGAACCGCCTGCGTGCTGACCCGCGCAACGGGCGGCAGTTGGCATGCCGTTGACGTGCAGGATCCACTGGGACGCACCATCGAAGCGGGCTTTGGGCTGGCCGGTGATGGCAAGACGGCCTTCATCGACATGGCAAGTGCCTCGGGGCTGATTCTACTGGCACCCGACGAACGAAACCCACTCAACACAAGCACCTACGGTACCGGACAGCTCATCAGCCGGGCTATGGAAACCGGGGTCAAACACATTGTACTGGGCATTGGCGGCAGTGCCACCACCGACGCAGGCGTTGGCATGGCGGCTGCGCTGGGCTGGCAACTGCTCGATGAATATGATGCCGAATTGCCGCCCGTCGGTGGAAGTCTGAACCGGCTGGCCCGGCTTGTTCCCCCTACCAACTCACCGGTCGACGATGTCTGGTTTTCGGTTGCCTGCGACGTACTGAATCCGTTGTACGGTCCGGAAGGAGCCGCTTACGTGTATGGCCCGCAGAAAGGGGCTACGCCAGCGCAGGTTGAGCAGCTGGACGCCGGACTACAGCAGTTCGCGCAGGTGATTCGTGAGCAGTTTGGGTACGAGCTGGGCAACGTACCCGGTGCCGGAGCAGCCGGAGGGCTGGGGGCTGGCTGCCTGTTTTTTCTGCAAGCCGGTTTGCGCCCCGGCAGTGAGCTGGTACTCGATACGATCGGGTTCGATCAGCACCTGATCGGCACCGACCTGATTCTGACCGGTGAGGGAAAACTCGACAGTCAGACGGCGCAGGGTAAACTACTCCATGGCCTGACGAGCCGGGCGGGCGATGTGCCGGTTGTGGCGATATGCGGCTCGGTCGATCTGTCGCCGGAGGCTATCGACGACCTTGGTTTGCGGGCCGCCTTTTCCATTCAGACTCAGCCGCAGTCTATCGATGTAGCGCTGCAAACTGCCTACGACGACCTGCGCACGGCAACCTTTAACGTCTGCCGGTTGTTTTCTAAGTAGCTATTTCCCGCTGCGGGTAATGGCTAGTTATGACACCAACCTACGCTTCTGGCTCACGTTGCCATGCCCGAATTCGACTACAAGAAAGAACTAACAAAAGTCCCGCACGAACCGGGGGTTTACCGCTATTTCGACGCGACAGGCGAGGTTATCTACGTCGGGAAAGCCAAGGACCTGAAAAACCGGGTCAGCAGCTATTTCACCAACTCCAAGCAGCACGACCGCAAAACGCTGCGGCTGGTCAGCCAGATTCGGAAGCTCGAATTCACCATCGTGCACACGGAATTCGACGCCCTGCTGCTCGAAAACCAGCTCATCAAACGCTACCAGCCGAAATTCAATATTCTGCTGCGCGACGACAAAACCTACCCCTTCGTCTGCGTCACCGACGAACCGTTTCCGCGCGTCATCACGACCCGGCGCATCGACCGCAAGCAGGGCACGTTCTACGGCCCGTTTGCTAATCTGAAGCCGATGTACACGGTGCTGGATATGTTCAGCCAGCTATTTACGATTCGTACCTGCAACTACAACCTGACGCCCGAAAACATCGAAGCGGGCAAGTTTAAAGTTTGTCTGGAATACCACATCGGCAACTGCAAGGGGCCCTGTGAAGGAAAGCAGTCGGAGAGCGATTATGACAGCGACATCGAGCAGGTGCACCATATTCTGAAGGGTAATCTGAAACCGGCGCAGGAGTATTTTAAGAGCCGGATGCTGGAAGCAGCCAATGGCCTGGCCTTTGAACAGGCACAGAAGCAAAAGGAAAAGATGGACGTGCTGCAACGCTTCCAGAGCAAGTCGACGGTCGTAAACCCGAAAATCGCCGACGCCGACGTGTTTTCGATTGCCTCCGATGAGACAGCGGCTTACGTCAACTTTATGAAAGTCGTCAACGGTACCATCGTGCAGGCCCATACCGTTGAGATCAAGAAAAAACTGGAAGAGACCGACGCTGATCTGCTCGCAATGCTGATCGTCGAGTTTCGCGGACAGTACGGCAGTCAGGCGAAGGAAATCATCACCAACATCCAGCCCGACGTCGATTTGCAGCTGGAAGTAACGATTCCGCAGATCGGCGACAAGAAGAAACTGCTGGATATGTCGCTTAAGAACGTGCTGTATTTCCGGCGCGAACGGCAGGAGCGTGCTGCCGCCGAAGCCACCGCCAACGCCAGCAAGAAAGATCGCGTACTGATCCGGCTCAAGCAGGACTTGCAGCTCAAGACCATTCCCAACCGCATCGAGTGTTTCGATAACTCTAACATTCAGGGCACCAACCCCGTCTCGGCGATGGTTTGTTTCCTCGGCGGCAAACCAGCCAACAAGGAGTACCGCCACTTTTCGATCAAAACGGTCGTTGGCCCCAACGACTTCGCCAGTATGTACGAGGTCGTGACCCGGCGGTATACCCGTGTGCTCGAAGAGCAGACCGACATGCCCGATCTGATCGTGATCGACGGCGGCAAAGGCCAGCTTAGTGCCGCCTGTGACGCACTCAAGGCGATGAACCTGTACGGAAAGGTGCCAATCATCGGTATTGCCAAACGGCTGGAAGAAATTTATTTCCCCGAAGACAACCTCCCGTTATACATCGATAAAAAGTCGGAATCGCTCAAACTCATCCAGCGCATCCGCGACGAAGCCCACCGATTCGCCATCACCTACCACCGCGACAAGCGCAGCCGCAATAGCCTTATCAGCGAACTGGAAAACGTGGAAGGTATCGGCAAGAAAACGGCGGCCAAACTGCTGAAGCATTTCAAAGGCGTCAGCAAAATCCGCGAAGCGTCGCTCGATGAAGTAATTGAGGTTGTCGGAAAAGACCGCGCCAACAAGCTGAAGGTGTATTTCGATACGATTGAGAGCAAGTAGGGGTTACTGTATTCTGGGCCTCCTGGTCCGGGATACACCGGTGGGCCGGTGTAGGTTACATATTCGCAGGCTACGCATTCAAGTCGTATTTTGCGGGCGAATACCTCCCGAATAATGAAAACTCTTTTTTCTCTAACCCTGCTCAGTCTGAGTATTACTCCGATGGTGCAGGCCCAAACCGGTAGTGCGGCCGAGCCGGTGCGCTATGTCGGTGGCGTTACGGTTGATCCGACAATGCACGAAGGGCGTCTCCGCTACGCTATCGGCGTCGAAAACCGGCAGACAATGCGTGCCAACCGCACGCACCCCGAACAGGCCGATGGCTATGGCTGGACGTATAACCACGCGTCGAACCTGGGATACTGGAACGGCCGGTTTTATCAGCAGTACCTGAGCAACCCCGCCGACGAACACGTGGCACCGGGGCAAACCCTACTCGTAACCTCAACGGATGGCCGCACCTGGGACAAACCGCAGGTAGTTTTCCCGCCCTACAAAGCCCCCGAGGGCGTCATGATTCCGGAAGGCTACCACGGCTACATGATGCATCAGCGCATGGGCTTTTACACCGCTCCCGACGGCCGCCTTTTGACCGTAGCCTTTTATGGGCATACCGATGACCCATTCGGGAAAGGCGGCATCGGCCGCGTGGTGCGGGAGATTCACAAAGACGGCACGTTTGGCCCGATCTATTTCATCCGATACAGCAGCTACAACAACTGGAACGAGACTAACACCAGCTATCCATTCTACAAAAAATCGCCCGACGCCGGGTTCGTTAACGCCTGCGATGCGCTCTTGGCCGACAAGCTGATGACGTTTCAGTGGTGGGATGAGGACAACGGCAAAGACGGATTCTACGGCGACAACAAAGCAGGGCAGGCACTCTCCTACTACCATCGCAAAGACGGGCAGGTTGTAGCGCTCTGGAAAAAGTCGCTGACGGGACTATCGGCCGACGGGGGCACCACCTTTTCCGCACCCGTCAAAGTGCCTACCCTGCTCATGTCGGGCGGCAAGGTGTGGGGGCAGCGCACCGACGACGGCCGTTACGCCATCTCGTACAACCCCATCGAAACGACGCAGTACCGCTACCCACTCGCTATCATTTCGGGCGACGACGGCATCGTGTTCGATAACCTGTTGCTTGTCAGTGGCGAAGTTCCGCCCCGACGATTTACGGGCCGCTGGAAAGATTTTGGCCCCTGCTACATGCGCGGTATTGAGGAAGGAAACGGCAATCCGCCCGGCTCGGATATGTGGATGACGTACAGCGTCAATAAGGAAGACATCTGGGTTTCCCGTATTCCAACCCCCATCCGTTACGCCGTGACCGGCCCCGTCGCCGAAACGTTTGATAAGCTGGCACCGGGGGGTACGGTTACCGACTGGAATATCTACGCACCAAAGTGGGCACCGGTTACACTGGTGCAGACGCCCGGCGCGTCGGGCCTGTGCCTGGAACTGCGCGACACCGACCCCTACGACTACGCCCGTGCGATTCGGGTGTTCAAAGAAAGCCGTACGGCTACCATACAGTTGCGCCTGTACGCCGACCCTAAAAATACCGGTGACCTCGACATCGACCTGACGGATCGCTACGGCAATCGGCCTGTCCGGCTTCGGTATACCGCCAAAAATCAATTGGTAGCCGTAGATGGCGGCACAGAAAAAGTCGTTCAGTCGATGCAACCGGGCCAGTGGTACACGCTGCAACTCACGGTCAGTGCGTCGGCGATGGGAAATTACAGCCTGCGCGTCAACGACAAACCCGTACTGACCAACGCCCGCCTGGCCGAAGCGGTTGAATCGGTTGAACGGCTGTCGCTACGTACCGGGCCGTACCGGAATCTGCCCAACCGACAGACCCAGAACGAAACCAACGATCCGCCCCTGCCCGGCTGCGACGAACAGACAACACCCACCCTTTTCTACATCGACGACGTCCGGCTTTCCGGTAAATAACCCATATTCATGAAGTTCATTCAACGCCTATCGCTGCTCACAGCAGTTGCAATCGGGCTTATCGCATCCCCCGGCGCGTTCGCCCAGTCGTCGGCGAAACCGAAACAATCCGGCACACCCGCCCCCGGCGTCACGCAGTATGTCGACCCATTTATTGGCACGGGTTTTCACGGTCACGTGTTTCTGGGTGCGAACGTACCGTTTGGAGCGGTGCAGCTTGGCCCTACGTTGCTGGGTCCGATGGGGCTGGCCGACGGTTGGGACTGGTGTTCCGGCTACCACAACACCGACTCGCTACTGATTGGCTTTTCGCACACGCACCTCAGCGGCACGGGCATTGGCGACCTCGGCGATGTATTGATTATGCCCACCACGGGCCCGGTTCATCTGACCAAAGGAAAACCGCGCGACAGCCAGAGCGGCTACGCGTCCCACTTCGTCCATAGCGACGAAACCGCGCGTCCCGGCTATTACGCCGTCAAATTACCCCGCTATAACGTCGGTGCCGAACTCACGGCGACGGAACGCGTTGGCATGCACCGCTACACATTTCCCAAAACCAGCGACGCACACATACTGATTGATCTGGAGCAGGGTATCGGCTGGGATAAATCGACCGAAACAAAGCTGGAAAAACTGAACGACAGCACACTCGTCGGTTACCGCTTTTCGAAGGGCTGGGCCGCCGATCAACGGTTGTTTTTCGCTATCGTTTTGTCCCGCCCCGTCGCCAGCTTCGCGCTATACGACGATCAGACAGCCGCCACCGGCCAGAGCCTGACCAGCGCCAAAACGAAGGGTGTACTGAGCTTTGCCACGAAAGCGGGGGAAACGGTCCAGCTGAAAGTAGGCATCTCGCCCGTCAGCGCCGACAACGCACTGGCCAACATTCGGGCGGAAATACCGGGTTGGAATTTCAATCAGGTGCGGGCCGATGCAGATGCCGTCTGGAACCGGGAGTTGGGCAAGGTGCAGGTCAAGTCAGCAGACCGGAGCCGGTTGACTACGTTCTACACGGCCCTGTACCATACCATGATTGCCCCGTCTATCTTCAACGACCACAACGGCGACTACCGGGGCACCGACAAAAAAGTGTACTCCAAAGCACCGTTCACCAATCTGACGACTTTTTCGCTCTGGGATACCTACCGGGCCGCCAATCCGCTCTACACGTTGGTACAGCCCCAGCGCGTCGGCGATATGGTCAATTCGATGCTTGCGATCGGTGAACAGCAGGGAAGTCTGCCGATCTGGCCGTTAATGGGAAACGAAACCAACACTATGCCCGGTAACAGTTCACTACCGATTATTTCTGACGCCATTTTGAAACGCATTCCGGGTATCGACGCCAACCGGGCCTACACAGCCATGAAAGCCAGTGCCATGCGCGACCCCCGAGGCTTGAAGTGGGCCAGAAACTTACAGTTTATCCCGGCCGACAGTATGGTTGAGAGCGTAGCGCAAGGGCTTGAATACGCCATCGACGACTGGGCCGTCGCACAGGTGGCCAAGAAACTGGGCAAAACCGACGACTACGCTTACTTCAGCAAACGCGCCAAAGCCTACCAGCACTACTTCGACCCAGCGACTAAGTTTATGCGTGGCAGAGTATCGGAAACAGCCTGGCGAACACCATTCAGCCCGGTGGTGTCGCGCCATATGAAAGACGACTTCGCTGAAGGTAACGCCTGGCAATATACCTGGCTGGTGCCGCAGGACGTCGAAGGATTGATGGCACTCATGGGTGGCGAACAGGCGTTCACGAAAAAACTGGATTCGCTATTTGTTGTGAAGAGCGACATGGGCGCCGAAGCATCCAACGACATCACGGGCCTGATCGGGCAGTACGCCCACGGCAACGAACCCAGCCACCACATCACTTACCTCTACGCCTACGCCGGACAGCCCTGGAAAACCGCCGACAAAGTCCGCTACATCATGGACTCGCTTTATTCAGCCCGCCCCGACGGGCTGTGTGGCAACGAAGACGTTGGTCAGATGTCGGCCTGGTACGTACTGTCTGCAATGGGCTTTTACCCGGTCAACCCGGCCAACGGGGCTTACGTATTTGGCAGCCCCCTCTTCGACGCCGTCACGCTGAGCCTGCCCGGCAATAAGTCGTTTTCGATCAACGTACGGAACAACAGCACGAAAAACCGGTATATCAAGGCAATGACGCTGAACGGTAAGCCGTACGCCCGCTCGTACATCCACCATCAGGACTTACTCAACGGTGGCACGCTGGTAATCGACATGAGCGACAAACCCAGCACTACCTGGGGCACCGCCCCCACCGACCGCCCGAGATCGGTTTATTAGAAAGCATAAACGACACAGCCCCGACTTATTCAAAAGTCGGGGCTGTGTCGTTTGCGAGAAATACGATGCGTGTATCGTATTTAGCAATTAGTCCGTTTCAGCACTTTACCCAGGCTAATGACAAACTGGTAATCGTCCGGATTATCTGAGTTGTCGGTCGCATCGTCAAACATAACAACTTCCGTCCCTTTCCATTCAACCACTAACCGGGGTGCATTTTTGTTGTAGCCATTGATAAACTCAACGACATCAAACTCACGGTACTCATCGTCGGAGTTCAGCAACCGGCTTTGCCAGTGGGGTGTAAAATCGCGATACTCTTCATTCTTCGTCCCATCTGCAATCTGATCGAACCATTCTTTCTTAATAACAATCGATAAAACGCGTTGCTCGGTATTTATAGATGGCATGTATTTGAAGATGGAGAAACGCTACTGATGTTACTATGTGTTTGCTTCAACTCACTGATTTTGCTTCTGCTTCTTCCTCTGTAACAGAGCCGGTTTTCCGCGCAGCCAGTTCGTAAAATTGACAAACCGCATCCACTGAACAAGTGGAAAGTCAACAGTAAAGATGCCTTGGTAATGGCTGTCCTCACTGACTAAATAAACTGCGTTCGCAGCAACATAGGCATCGATGAATTTATCATCGTCATGATCTTTGTGGATCATGCGCCAGAAAAAGGTCGGCGAAACTCGTTGAATAGCAGCAAGTTTCAGCAGCTCTGTCAACACAGCATTGGCAAACGTAGCCCCGTAAAATTCCGTCAACTTCTCTTCGTACTCTTCCAGAATATCGGTCGACACAACCAGACCGTATTGTTGATCTCATAGTGCCTGATAAACCCAATGGTAAGGTGATGGCGGCAGAACAATGGCTAGTAATATGTTTGTATCCAGTGTAATGTACGTCATCACTTCTTGTAAGGCGTACGAATATGCTGAGTCAGTAGAGCATCCATGTCTTTGGCAGTCAGTTGTTTTTCCTGCCAGATATGCGTTCCCAGTTTATTTGTATGCTCAGCTAGATATTGGCTGATAAGCTGATTTATATCCTGTAACTGCTGCGCCGTCAAGGGACGTTCAAACAGTTTGAGGAGTTCGATCTGAGCAGGATTGAGCGGGGGCGTTGAGCCGACTCTTGCCGATCCGTCGGTTGATACAGCACTCATAGTCTCGGACGGTTAAAACGTACTAAAACCAGAATAGTCTCACAAGCTATGCTCATGAGACTATTCTGATCTTGTTGGCGGTCCGGACGGGACTCGAACCCGCGACCCCCTGCGTGACAGGCAGGTATTCTAACCAACTGAACTACCGAACCATTTTTTCGATTTGGGGCTGTTTATTTCCCTTTATCGTGGCACAAAAGTAGTGGTATTCGTAATGCAGCACAAGGGGTGTTGCTAAAAAAAGTTAATTTACTCGCTCCGTTGGCGGGTCACAAGCTGGTAATCAGCGGCTTTTCCGGAGAATTTTTTTTTACTTGTTTTATCGCAACGGCTACACAACGCGTTTGTATTATGAATCTACTACCTTGTACAACCGAATCTGCCAAGATCATGATACCTGCCGATACCAATTCAACTACCGAGCAACAAACCCAACGGCCACGTCCGGAAGGAAATCGCCCTTATCCGGCTCTTAGCTACGAAATATTTTTGCTGATGCACGCACAGGATCGTGCCCGCCGGTCAGAAGAAACGCTGTTTCAGCGGCTCGGCAACATCTTCGACTGGCAGTTAAGTCGGCGGCAGCAGCAGCAGTATGCGCAGAAACTAAAAACCGGCTTTACACTTGTATTGACCGATGCGGCCAGATCAATCATCTGGACGAGTAACAGCTTTCTGTCGATGACAGGGTACAGTAACAGTGAAGTTGTTGGCAAAACGCCCAAAATGCTGCATGGCCCGGCCACGAATCCGGCAGTGGTGCAGCAAATTCGCGAATCGCTTCACCGCAGAAAACCCGTAAAAGCCGAGTTGCTCAATTACCGTAAGAACGGAGACACCTACATGTGTCAGATTGAAATTAATCCGCTCTACGACGGTCAGGGAGAATTGACCCACTTTCTGGCTGTCGAGAAAGAAATAGCGTAACCTTCCGATTGCGTCGGACGTTACCCTCCTATTGTTGCCCTTTATCCACCATTCATATGAACCGGTTTTTCCGCCTGCTGGGCTGGCTTCTGGCGGGTACATTAGTATTGGCAATTGGATCCGTTATCGTAGCCTGGCTCCTCGATTTTAGACAAACCGATCAGGAGTTAGCCGACGAATTTGCTGGTCAGTCAGTTCGGCCAACAATTCATCATTATCGGGTCGATGTACCCGGCCCGGAACCCGACCGATCGATTCGGTTCATGGAAACCCCGGCCCGATCGATAGGTGGCAAAGCGCTGCCCGTCGTGCTGTTTATTCATGGCGCGCCGAGTTCGCTCTCGTTCTTCAACGGCTTTTTCAAAGACACAACCCTGCTCGACCGGGCGCAGCTCGTGGCTGTCGATCGGCCGGGCTACGGCTATTCAGACTTTGGCCGGGTTGAAACGTCGGTTATCAAGCAGGCTCAGTTTTTACAACCGCTGATCGATCGGTACAAAAAAGCCTCGCACCTGATTATCGTTGGTTCGTCGTACGGCGGATCGGTATCAGCGCGGCTGGCTATGAACAACCCTGATCAGGTCGATCACGTTGTCTTTGTTTCATCGGCGCTGGGCCCCGGACTGGAACGAACGTACCCGATCAGTTATCTGGTCGATCGGCCGCTGCTGCACTGGGGAATTCCACCGCTGCTTCGGCTAGCAAACGACGAGAAAATGGCGCACTACCAGGCGCTACGGGCTATCCTGCCCGACTGGCCCCGCATCCGGGCCAAAATTACGATGCTGCATGGCCAGCGCGATGAACTGGTGTACCCCACCAACGTCTCATTCGCCAAGAAACATCTGGTCAATGCGCCCATCAAGCAATTCCTGCTGCCCGAAAGCCGACACGACATTGTTATGAACAAGCGGGAATATATAGCCGAAATTCTGCTGGATATTCTAACGCACCTGCAAGTCAGGCCAGACGGGAAAGCGGGGGGACTGGTGCAGCGCTAGGCTGCGTACCGATCACAGCACCAGTGCCGGAAACCAGAACACGGCATCGCCAAGCCAGCGGTATCGTTCGTTCTTGACAAACCGATTCGGGAATCGCTGAATACCGTACAACGACAGGCTCATCAGCCCCATGATCAGCGCCGACCGTTGGGCAAATCGGTCATCGACGACGAAACAGAGCGTCAGTGCCGCACCAACGACTACTACCGTAATCACGGTCAGTATGGTGTTGCTCGTAGCAATCCCCCAGTGAGTGGCCAGCGAGAAATCAGCCTGTTTGGCGTGTTCCAGTTCTTCCATAACCGCAAACAGCAGCAGGTTCTGAAACGCAATCGCCGTAAACATCAGCCCTTCGGTAATATCGGTACCCGTAATCGACGGCCGCTGCACCCACACGCTGCCCCACACTCCGGCAGCATACAACACGGCTACCAGTGGTTCTTTCAGTAACAGCGACGGATGCCGTTTGGGGAGTGAAAATACGATACCCACGTAAGCAGCGCAGACAGCACCCAATATCAACCCGAATTCAACAACGGACCACGGCAGGAAGAAAACCAGCACCAGCGCGATCAGTCCGGCAACGATTATCGCCCACCAGAGCGGGGTTTCGTTGAGTCGATGAAAACGGTGACGGGCTGTCAGTTCGGCAAGCGGGGTGGTGCGGCCCAGCTTTCGAATATCGAACAGCCGGTCTGCGGTGTAGATCATAAAAACAACCAGAGCCAGCACAACCGGCGTTGCCCAGTGAACGGGCTCGACGTCGGACAGGCGGGCCGCCAGCCGGTTGGAGAGCACCGCGCCCAATACAACCGGTACACTCAAATAATACGCGTTGCGAAGTAGGGTAAACAAAGTCAATCAAATAAGCCAAAACTAGTATTCCATATCAACGGGCGGAGCCAGCCAGGGTTCCTGTCGAACTGTCACGTCAAGCACCTGCCCCACCCGCAACACGCCCGACGCATCGGGGTCGGGTAGCACGTTCTGCCCAAACAGAATCTTGTGTGTATACTGCCGATACGTGGCTAATGTTCGCAGCGGTTCGCGTCCTTTTTCGGCCGTCGTCGGGTCAATGGTTGTCAGTACGCAGCGGGCACAGGGTTTCACCCCGTAAAACGTCAGATCACCAATCCGGAACGTTGCCCAGCCGTCTTCCTCGTACGGCTTGCTTCCGCTGACAACCAGGTTGGGCCGAAACCGCGCCATTTCCATCGGCTCCGGCTGCGTTTCAGAAATAACCAGTCTGTTCAGGTAATCGAGCGACGACTGCCCGATGAGCAGATACGGATACCCGTCGGCAAAGCTGACCGGATCATTCTGCCGGGCGTACTGCTCGTCGACGGGCCGGTGAGTGGTATCGGGCATGTAGACGAGTCGGCAGGGCATCGCCAGTACCCGCGAAAACCAGGCATCGGCTTCGGCACTGACGGTCTGTGCGGGCACGTCTTTGCTGTCCCAGATCGACACGGCCATTGTCTCCCCCGTCCCCGGTACGGCACCGTCAAGCGGCAGATTCAGCACATCGTCGGCCCGGTGCCGGTGCCATACTGACAAGGTATCACCATCGATTCGGACGTCGATCAGGGCCATGATGGGGTGGGTACGCTGGGTGATAAATTTCCCGTCGGGGGTCACCAGCATAAATCGCCGGTCGTGGCGTAGTCCTTTCGCTTCGACGACGGCTTCATCAACCGAAATCCCGCCAAGCGACTTGATCGGGTAGATGTATAGGGCGGAGAGAAACATTGTTGGTTCGTAGTTTGTGGTTTGATGTTCAAGGTTTAACGTTGGGCAGGCAAACAACCTTAGACCTTGAACATTAAACCTTAAACCACTTAAAAACTCATTCTCGGCAGGGGGCTGACGGTTTGATCGGTGAAGTCGCCCTGCTCGTATTTGAACTTGGCCGCCATCGCAATCATGGCTGCGTTGTCGGTGCAATAGTCAAAGCGGGGGATAAAGACCGACCAGCCCTGCTCCTGCCCCAGCTGACTGAGGGCGGTGCGTAAGCCCCGGTTGGCGGATACTCCCCCGGCTACGGCAATCTGCTGGATACCCGTTTCGCGCACGGCCCGTTTCAGCTTCGTCAACAGCATCTGAACCAGCGTGTGCTGAATACTGGCGCAAATGTCGGGTAGGTTTTGCTGAATAAAGTCGGGGTTCTCTTTCGTTTGCTGCCGCAGAAAATACAGAATAGCCGTTTTGATACCGCTGAATGAAAAGTTAAAGTCGGGCATCTCACTCATCGGGAAGCGGTAGGCCAGCGGGTTTCCTTCGGCAGCGTATTTGTCGATCAGCGGCCCACCCGGATACGGTAGCCCCAGCAACTTGGCCGACTTGTCGAAGGCTTCACCCACCGCATCGTCCATCGTCTGCCCGATTACGTGCATATCCAGCGGACCATCGACACGGACAATCTGCGTATGCCCCCCGCTGACGGTCAGGCAAAGAAACGGAAACTGCGGTTTTTCGGGTCGGTCGGGGTCGTCGATGAAGTGGGCCAGCACGTGGGCCTGCATGTGGTTGACTTCGATAAGCGGGACGCGCAACCCCAGGGCGAGGGCTTTGGCAAACGACGCGCCCACCAGCAACGACCCCAGCAGGCCCGGCCCCCGCGTGAAGGCAATCGCTGACACATCGGTTTTGGTTACTTTTGCATCAGCCAGCGCCCGTTCGACTACCGGCCAGATGTGTTGCTGATGCGCCCGCGACGCCAGTTCGGGCACTACGCCCCCGTACTGCTCATGAATCAGCTGAGCCGCAATGACGTTAGAACGCATCTCACTATCGACCAGAACGGCCGCCGACGTTTCATCGCAGGACGATTCAATAGCTAAAATAATCACGCACAAAACTAATGGATAATGTTTGTTGTAGAGAGTGTAAGGAAAGTCACCATTAAACCGTTCCCTCTCTTAGCGGTCTGACCCGTACGGGTATTACCCGACAGCGTGTATATTAGCCCTTTCCGCCCGGAATGCGTCAGTTTTTCGCCATACTCGCCAAAACCCTGCTCTACCTCGTGCTGACGGTAGTCGGATTGGCGTTTGCGATTTTACTGGCGCTGCAACTGCCGCCCGTTCAGACGCGTCTGGTGCAGGAGGTAGCCCGTCGGGTGTCGGAAAAGCTTGAATTTCCGGTCAGTATCGAAAGTGTATCGATTAAGTGGTTTGACTCGCTGACCCTGTCGGGCGTTAAAATCCTCGACCGCGAGCAACGCCCCATGATTCAGGTCGGGCGGCTCGATCTCGATTACAACCTCCGCAATCTGATCGACTCGTCGGCGCACAACCTGCACCTCGACGGGGCCGTGCTGTACCGCCCCGACGTACGGATGATAAAAAATCCGCGCACGGGCGACACCAACCTGGACGAGTTCATTGCGCAAATCGATAAGCTGACGGCCGACACGACCCGCCCATCGGTACCCGATCAGCACACGCCGTTTACCATCGCCCGGATTCAGTTGATCGAAGGTGCTTACACGCTCGACGACCCCCGCGAGCCGTACATGCGCGACCGTAACAGCTTCGACTACAACCACTTCACGCTTAAAAACCTGACCGGCGACGTTAGCCAGTTTCTGGTACTGGGCGATACCATCGCGCTTAACATCAAAGGCTTATCGGGCATCGACAAGGGATCGGGGCTGCGTATCCGGCGGCTCGACACGCACTTTCTGTACAGTGCCAAAACGATGGATTTCGACCGGCTCTACGCCCACATCGGCAACTCGATCATCCGCCACAGCCTGACGTTTTTCTACGAACGCCCGTCGGCCTTTGGCGATTTCAACCGCCGGGTTGTGATACAGGCCCGCTTCCACGACAGCGAAATCCGCTCGCAGGACCTCGGCCTTTTCTCCGACTACCTGCGTGGACTCAACGAGACGTGGTACCTGTCAGGGCTGTTCACGGGTACGGTCGATAATTTTCGGCTCAACCATACCGATCTGCGCTTTGGCCCCGGTGGACGCAGTCGGCTTGTGGGCGACATGGCCTGGAAAGGGTTGCCCGACATCGACCGCACAACGGTCAATCTGGCGTTTGCTCCCTCGCTCGTCAACATGGCCGATATCCGGCAGTATTACCCCAACGAAGGCTTCAACAAGACTATTCAGAAGCTGGGCACGGTAGCGTTCGACACACGCTTCGTCGGCTTGTTCAGCGACTTTAAAAACGTGGGCACCTTCCGAACCGCCCTCGGAACGGTGACCGGCGACATTGCCCTGAAACTCCCCAAAAACAGCGATCAGACGACCTACACGGCGAATTTGAAAGCTACCGACTTCAACCTCGGTACGTTGATTGACGACCCAAAGCAATTCCGACTGATCGACGGGCAGGCGCAACTGACGGGGCGGGGTATCAATATTGAAAAAGCCAGCGTCGACGTCAACGGGCAGTTGGCGCGCTTCGGCTGGCAGGGCTACGACTACCGCGACGTGACGGTACGGGGCAACCTGCAAAAGGCATTTTTCCACGGGCAGTTGGCCCTCCGCGACCCGAACCTGGCCTTTGATCTCGACGGCGAATTCGACTTCACCAAGCCCCTGAGCCGCTATGATCTGCATGGCACCGTGCAGCAGGCCAATCTGCTGGCGCTGGGTTTCGTCGACGATTCGTTGCAGATCAGCACCGGCCTCGACGTGCAGCTCGAAGGCAACAAGTTAGACAACATTGTGGGGCAGGCTTACTTCCACGATGCCCGACTGCTACTCAACCGGCGTTCACTCCGCATCGATACCCTGTCGCTGGTATCGTCGGTAGAACAGCGTCGACAGGAGGGAAATCCGGACTCGGTCAGTTCACAGCGATACTTTGCGCTCGACTCGGAGTTTCTGACGGCCAAACTTCAGGGCAATTTCCAGCCGCAACGCACCGTCGATGACCTGAGTCAACTCATCCGGGAATACAAGCTGTTTTTTGCGGGCGATGCGGCTGGTATGAACGCGTACTACGCCCGAAAGAAACAGCAGTTGCCCCGCACCGGGCTGATGCACTACAGCATCGACTATCAGACGATCACGAAGGCTGTAGCGCCCCTGATCGCCTTCCTCGACCCGACACTGTATGTCTCGCCCGCTACCCGGCTTGAAGGGCGCTTCACCGTCGGCAACACCTCATTCCTGACGGCCAACCTGCATACTGACTCGCTGCGGTTCAACAAAATCGGGTTCGGCCCAACCGATCTCGACCTGACGACGTCTAAGTTTACCCTCAGTCCTGAAGTGCTGGCATCGGCGGTGCTATCGTCGGAGCGGCAGTCGTTCAGCAAGGCGATACCGACCCGCAACCTACAGGCGGAAGGCTATTGGGACACCGACCACATTGATTTTACGACCAACGTCGATCAGGCGGGCAGCAGTAACCGGGCGGTGCTGAACGGCGAACTGCGCTTCAAAGGCGACGCCATCGACCTGACCTTCCGGCAATCGCAGCTGCGCGTACTGGATGGCGACTGGACACTGAACACCGAAAGCCTGATTCGGAAAGTAGGCGACGAATACACCATCCGTAATCTGTCGGTTACGAACCAGGATCAGCGCATACAGGCCGCCGGGCGGCTGTCGACCGATTCGAGCGAGGTGCTGACGGTGGCGGCCAATGCCTTCAAACTGCAATCGCTCAACTCGGTACTGAACACCAAGCTGGGCGGTACGCTGAACGGCACCGCGTCGGTACGCAACATTTACGAGACACCCATTCTCGAAAGTCAGTTTGCGGTGACGGCACTGGCTTACGACAGCACCCTGTTTGGCGATCTGCGTAGCCGGGCCGAATGGGAACAGTCATTGCAGCGGCTGAACGTCGACGCACACCTGAGCCGCAACGACGCCGATATCCTGACCATTCTGGGTAGCTATACGCCCTCGCTGACGACCGACCCGCTGAACCTGACGGCAGCCCTGACCAACGCCGACCTGGCTATTCTGGATTCCTTTACGAAAGGGTTGTTTTCCAATTTCGGCGGTACGGCTATGGGGCAAATCGCCATCAAAGGGAAACCGGCAGCCCCCATACTGACGGGTGAACTGAACTTGCAGAACGGACGGGGCCGCTTCGATTACCTGAAAACGGATTTCACGTTCGACAACAAAATTTATTTCGGCGAAAACGAAATCATTGCCCGTAACCTGACCCTGCGCGACGCAGACGGCAACACGGCGCAGCTACGTGGTGGGGTATTTCACGACGGCTTCCGCAACGTCACGCTGGGGCTGACCGGCGACTTCCGCAACTTCCGCATTATGAACACCAGCGTGACCGACAACGACGTGTTCTACGGGCAGGGGGTCATCACGGGTAAAGCAGAACTAACCGGGCCGCTCGACAATCTGGCGATTCAGGCCAACGTAGCCAGTAACAAAGGCACCCGTATCTACATCCCGCTCGACGGAGCCGCGTCGGTATCGTCCGACGACCAGATTCGGTTCGTCAGCCATGCCGCGCCCAAATCCGGCACTGATCTGCCCCCCGACGAACGTCCGGGTGGGATCGATTTGTCGCGGATTATGATGGATTTCAACTTCGACATCACCCCCGATGCGTATTGCGAAATCCAGCTGGACAAGCAGACGGGCGACATTATCAAAGCCTACGGACAGGGGCGGATCGCGATGCGGGTTGATACGAAGGGTGACTTCTCAATGACCGGCACCTACGCCATTCAGAAAGGAGATTACACGTTTACCTTCCAGAACATCATCAACAAACGCTTCCAGATTCGGCCCAACAGTCGCATCACCTGGACGGGCGACCCCTACGGTGCCCTGCTCGACGTTACGGCAGCATACACGCAGTACACGTCTTTGTCGCCCCTGTTGCCAACGGGCAGTCGTGGGTCCGATCAGACGCGTCGGTACCCGGTCGATCTGGTGATTCGGATCAACGGTGATCTGGGAGCCCCCGCCATCAACTACAACGTCGACGTAAAAGACTACCCCTCGACGTCCGATTTCCGGCAGGCCGTCACCGCCTTTCAATCGAGGCTGCAAAGCAACGATCAGGAGCTGACCCGGCAGGTAAGCAGCATTCTGCTGTTCAACCAGCTTTTACCCGAAGGCACCAGCCTGTTCGATCAGGGACAGGTCAACGCGGGCGTGGCCAACAGCGTGAGTGAACTAGTGTCGAACCAGATCAGTCGGCTGGCTTCGTCGCTCAATGACAACCTGGACATCGGCCTGTCGTTTGGTGGCTTCACCAGCAGTAGCTCGACGCAAAACGACAACCTGCTCAATAACCTGCAACTACGCTTTTCGTATCGACTGCTTAACGACCGGCTGCGGATCAGCCGCGACGGGGGCTTCACGTACGGGCAGAACCAGTACAACACGGCCAGTCTGCTGGGCGAATGGACACTGGAATACTGGCTGACGTCTGACGGGCAATTGCGGGCGAAAGTTTACAATCGCAATCAGCAAAGCATTCTGAATCAGTTTAACCTGGCCAGCACAACCATTTCGACGGGCGGTGGGCTAAGCCTGCTTTACACCCGCTCGTTCAACCGGTTATTCGGTACAAGCCGCCCCGCCCCCGGACTGGCTCCTGCGCCAAGCAGCGCGTCGCCCACATCCCCCTCCACCCCGGTCACTCCGGTTTCCACGCTGTTTCGATAGCGGTTTGGGCAATCTGCTTACAGTATAGAGTTTACGGTTCTGGGTTTACGATGTATAGCATCTGCCTGACAAATCGACCAAAAACTCAACACTATCAACTGGTATGCGTAGCATTATCTTGCTCCTTTTTCTGACAACCTCGGCGTTTAGCCAACGCACGTTTACCAATCCCGTTAAAGATTCCGGCCCGGACCCGTGGGTGCTGCAACACGACGGCTGGTATTATTACATGAATACGACGGGCCGAAACCTGACGCTCTGGAAAACCCGCGACATGGCTGACCTGCGTAATGCGGAGTCGAAGGTGATCTACACGCCCCCCGCCGGAACCCCCTACTCGCGGGATCTCTGGGCACCCGAAATTCATCGGTTCAACAACAAATGGTACGTGTATTTCGCGGCCGATTCAGTCAACAATCTGAGCCATCGTATCTGGGTTGTTGAAAACGAATCGCCCGACCCCATGCAGGGCGACTGGACGATGAAAGGTAAAGTCAGCGATCCGGGCGACCATTGGGCCATCGATATGTCGGTGCTTGACTATGACGGTCAACTGTACGCTACGTGGTCGGGCTGGGCAGGGGCCACCAACGGGCAGCAGAACATTTACATCGCCAGACTGACCAATCCGTGGACGATGGGCAGCGAACGCGTACTGATTTCGCAACCGGACCTACCCTGGGAGCGGCACGGCGACGTTCCGGTCGACTGGCAGAAAAACGGCGAAGTCCCGAAAGTTTACGTCAACGAAGGCCCGGAATTCCTGCGGCACGACAAGCAGCTGTTCATCATTTATTCGGCCAATGCCTGCTGGCTCGACTACTGCATGGGGCTGCTTACGTTTACCGGTACGGGTGATCTGCTCAACCCCGCCAACTGGACAAAGAGCCCACAGCCGGTTTTTGTCCAGTCGCCCAAAAACGGCGTCTATGCCCCCGGCCACGGCGGTTTTTTCCGCACCACCAGCGCTAACTCACCCGACTGGATGATCTACCACGCCAACCCATCGGCCACCGATGGCTGCGGCAACAAACGCGCCCCTCACATTCAGCCGTTCACCTGGAATCCCGACGGTTCACCGCACTTCGGCGAGCCTATTCTAAAGAGCGAAAGAACGAAAGAGTGAAATCGGACCGCCGAAGCGGAGCGATGGCCTGCGTCAGCAACCTTTCGCTCTTTCACTCTTTCGTTCTTTCGCTCTTTAAAACTATTCCTTAACAACCCGCATCGTTGCCTGCCGGTCGGTGGCGTCGGCGCGGAGGAGATAGGTACCGGCGGGAAGATCGGGGAGCGGGTATTCAAGCTGTTGTTTGCCGACGAAGGCGGGTACGGTGAACTGACGAACAGATCGCCCACCCGCGTCGTGCAACGTCAGCGAAACAGTTTGCCGGATGGCCTGCTCTATTTCCAGCCTCAGGTGCGTACCGATGGGGTTGGGCAGCACCCGGATCGACAGTTCCGTACCGGGTTCGGCGATAGCCGTCAGCACAAAAACAACCGCGTTGGAAGCTGGTGATGCACACCCGTTCTGGGTGGTAACGACGTAATAACGGCCACTCTGAAAGGGCGTCAGCGTAGTTGAGGTAGCGTTGGTGATGGCAGTTGCCGATGTACTGCCCGTTGGCTGTACGTACCACTGAATACCCGACGAGCCAGTCACGCGCAAGGTGCTGCCCGACTGCGATACAACGGGGGCTTCCGGGGTTGGAAAGCGCGATCGGATCGTTACGAAAGCCGTCGACGCTGTGCAGCGGTTACTGTCCCGAACGCTTACCGTATACGTGCCTTCAGTCAGGCCGGTTTGTGCCATAGCACGACTTTGCAGCGTATCGCGCCGAGGGGTTTGCCAATAGAACAGAAACGGGCGTGTACCACCCACGATCTGTACGGCCGCTTCCCCGTCTGCCCCGCCCGCGCAGTTGGCATCTTTCACCGTACCAACCGTTAGCGACAGGGCCGATGCATCGCCGACACTGGCCTGTACCGTGTCGGCGCAGCCTGCCTCGTCGGCAATTCTAAAGCGGTACGAACCCGGCACGAATCCGCCAAACTGATTACTGGCCTGATCCGTCAGCCCCAGGCGCTGGTAAGAACGCGTTGTACCCGAACCACCCGTACTCGTCAACGATACGGTACCCGTTGGGCAAACGCAGCAGCGGGCCGCCTGCGTCGTTGCCTGTAGCCGGATCGGTTCGGCTTTCCCCACCGTAACCGACAGCAGAGCCGTACAGCCGTTGGTATCTGTCGCTACAACCGTGTAATCGCCCAGCGCTAACCGGCTGAATACCGGATTCCGCTGTACCGTGCGCGACGACGTCAGCTGGTAACGGATTGGCTCCGTACCACCGGTACTGCGCACCGTAATCGCCCCACTGGCGTTGCCCTGACAGTTTACGGGAAGCACGGCCGCCGTCAGCGCCAGCACGACCGGCTGCTGCACCGTTACGGTTCGTTTGATCGTACACCCAATCTGGTCCCGAACGGTGAAATCGTAGGGGCCCACTCCTAATCCGGTGAAGACCGTACCCGTCTGATAAGCGCCGGTACCGAGCTGGTATTGAAAAGGCCCGTTGCCATTGCTGGCGACAATCGTGACACTCCCATCGACCGAGCCAGCACACCGGGTCGGCTGTGCTGTTGCACGGATGTCGAAAGCCGCTGGCGACCCAATCAGCGCCGACTGAGCCGTTACACAACCCGCATTGTCTGTCACGACGAGCGTATAACTCCCCGCTTTTAAGTCAGTGAATGTACCGCTCGGCTGGGCGGTTCCGCCGTTGATCTGGTACCGATACGGAGACGTACCACCCGTCACACCAACGACCAACCCACCATCGATACCGCCGAAGCATCGGGTATCGACGGTACGAATCGACAACGTCATGGGCGTTGGCGGCTTTACCTCGACCGTCGTCTGAGTCGAGCAGCCCAGCGCATCGCGGACGCCCACAACGTAGCTACCGGATTGCAGACTGATAAACGTATTCTGCGTTTGAAACTCCTGCCCGTTGAGCTGATACTGCTTGTCGCCCGAACCGCCCGTTGCCGTTACACTGATCTGCCCCGTGAACTGGCTGGCGCAGCTGGTTGGTGTACTGACCGCGTTGATCGTCAGCGCGGGCGGTACGGTAACCCGCGCGGCCCGGCTGGTGGTGGTGCCGCAGGCATTCGTCGCCGTCAGGTAATAGTTGCCCACGTTGTAAGGCTGTATGTCCGTAAACGTCAGCCGTGGCGTCGACGCGGTAGGATTTTGTTGTACCGGATTACCGTCGCCGTACCACGCCAGCGTACCCGACGTGCCGTCTGCCAGGGCAACAGAAAGAACAGCCGTATTACCAGAGCAGACTGTAATTGAACCCGGCCCCGCCGTGAACGTGACGGCCTGAACGGGCGTCACGGTTGCCGTAGTGGTAGTGGCCGTACCGCTGACCGTACAGGTAGCGGTGTAGGTTGTTGGCTGGCTGGCCGTGACGCTGACAACGGCAGTCGTTTGCCCCGTCGACCAGCGGACTATACCACCCGCCGGGCAGCCACCGGCCGTCAGCGAAGCCGGGCTACCCAGACACACACTGACAGAAGCCGGACTTATCGTCAATCCGGCAGTGCTGCCGGGTGCCTGAGCCCGTACGGTTACGGAGTGTAGTAGGGCCAGCAGCAGCAATAACATACTGGCAAGGGCAGCCGGCAAAGACCGTTGAGTAGCGGTTAGTAGAGGAGATGGCATAGCCACAAAGTTGGTACAGCGTAAAAACAAAGGTATTCGATTTGCGGAATTGATTCGCCGAACTTTCGTCAGCGGATGGCGAAAGTTCGGCGGACGTCACCACGCCCCTGTCTCTGTCAGCGGCACAAAAAAAGCCCCGCCTTGCAGGTTGTAAGGCGGGGCTTTCAGGTTATTACTCACTCAATAAAACAGGCCCCAGTCGTCGGGCGCATCATTATCTTTATCGAAGCCGTTTACCCAGTCGACAAACAGGAGCCGGAACTGTTCGATCTCGTCGCGCAGCACGTTGAGGTAGGCCGAGGTAGCCAGTTTTTCGGCTTTGCAGTACGAGGTCTGCGCCAGTAATTCGCGGGCATGCATCTTAATGATAACCGCGTTTTCCATGCGCAGTGTGTACAGGTCACCGCCTTCCGCCCCCACGATTTTCGGTGCCAGCATCATGGCGTTGGCCAGCATCTGCTCGTGCATCATCAGCACATCCTCTTCCTTGTTGATTGTTTCGACGATGGCCTGCGTCAGTTCCATGATCTCGTTGGCCTTGCGCAGAATGGGCAGGTTACGAATTCGTCTGTTCTCAGCTTCCATCTCCGCCCGCGTCTCTTCAGGATCGTAATCTTCGTCGAAGCCGTCCCAATCCATGAAATTGTCTTCGTCGTCTTCGTCATCAAAGTTCATCAGCCGGTCAACGAAGGGGGGGATTTTCCTTCGTCAGACAAAGTAAGAGAAAGGTTTGGGTAAAACAAATTTACCCACCCATCCAGGCCTGCCTGCTCATCTGATAATCAATAAATTGCCTATTTTTAACCACTCATTACGGTCATCTGATCTGCCTGTTTAAACATCGTTAAACGGCCGCTAATTACCCGTAGCTATCGACGGGCCTGTTCACGGCACAAGAAATACCGTCAGCGTATTAATTAACATTAATTTTCTGCGAAAACAGTAACACTGTGGTACTAAACTGGCGGTGCCACTACCTTTACCTACCGATTAATCAACAAATTGACTCAACCGGCCGGAGTCTGGCACGGTGCCTGCTACATAGCAAACAGACAGATACAGTTCTACCTCGTTTATGAACAATCGTTTCCGTGATCGCTTGCTTGCCGCACTGTGTGGTGGCCTGTTTCTGCTGATTGGATGCCCGGTATCGGCCCAGATCAATGTCACTTACCCAGTCGAACGGATGGTCGTTCAGCGCGACAACAACAACCGGGCTACCGTCCAGATTGCGGGCAGCTACGCGCAGTTGCTCGATGCCGTAGAAGCGAGGGCTGTTGCCCGCGCATCCGGGCAGGGCACCACCACCGGCTGGACATCCCTTCAGACAAACCCCGTCAATGGCCAATTCTCGGGCACGCTGCCAGTCAGTGGTGGCTGGTACAGCATCGAGGTGCGTGGACTACGCAACGGGCAGACCGTGGCCACCGATGCAGTCGCGCGGTTTGGCGTGGGCGAAGTGTTTGCTATTCTGGGTCACTCCAACGCGCAGGGATCCAGCTGCGTTATCGGCGGCACCGACTACTGCCCAACCATAGACGGAGCCGTCGACGACCGGGTGACGGTTGTTCCCGTCGACCAGTCGACGCCGGAGTTTCGGGCTTACGAACAAACCGCCAGTACGACCTACCTGCCGGGCCTGGTATTCGGTCAGCTGGCTACGTACAGCGGGCTGTCGCCCTTTGCGCGGTTTTGCTGGCTCTGGGGGCGCATGGGCGATTTGCTCGTCCAACGTATCAACGTGCCGGTACTGATCTATAACGGTGGTTTCGGCGGCACCAACATGGAGCAGAATTATAAGGCGGCCTACGATATTCCATTCAGTCATGGTTTTGTGAACTACAGCATCCGGATGCCGTACGCCAACATCCGTAACATCATGAACATGTACGTACCGGCTACCGGCCTGCGCTCGGTGTTGATTCACCACGGCGAAAATGACCGGGGCAATGCAACCGACGATATCCGGACACAGTACTACGGGGTGATCGACAAAGTACGGCAGGAGTCCAGCAAGCCAAATCTGCCCATGCTGATCGCTATTTCGTCGTACGCCAATGGCCGGTTTGACAACGTACGGTCGGCACAGACACAGGTATTGAGCCGGACCAACTACAACGTATTTCAGGGGCCTGACCTCGACAACATGACCGACCGCCCCGATGGAATTCATTACTCGCCCAATGGACAGCGGGCCGTCGCCCAGCTCTGGTCAGATGCCATCAGCGACGACTTTTTCCGTAACTCGCAGCCGTATCTGGCCGAACAGCAACCCCTCATCAGCGTAGCCTGCGCCACCGGCAACCAGGTACAGATCACCCTGCCTGCCAGCGCTACCTACACCTGGAATACGGGCAGCAGCGACCAAAGCCTGACCGTTGGCGCGGGTACCTATTCGGCCCGGCTCAGGAGCGCGCAGAACAAGATCACGTTTCCGCCGGCCATCACGGTTCCGTCGGAGATTCGCCCCGCCGACCCGACAATCAGCGTGCAGGGCCCCGCCCAGTTTTGCCTGCCGGGCAACACGATTTTAACCTCGAGCTATGCCGGTAGTGGCAGCAACGTGTGGAACACGGGCGTCAATACGAATTCACTGAGCATCAACGGGTCCGGCCTTTATTCGGTACAGGCCAAAGGAGCGGCTTACGGGTGCCTTTCAAACCCCGCCAGCTTATCGATCAGCCCGGCCGGGTCAGATTTGTCAATCAGCATGGCCGTCAGTCGGCGCACCCTGCTCGTGGGTGATACCGCCACGTTTACGCTGACGGTTCGGAACGAAGGTGCCTGTCAGGTCCGCTCTGCCACGATTGCCGACCGGTTACCGGCTAATCTGGTGGCCGTTTCCAGCCCCACCATGCAGCTTTCGAACGGTATGGTGTTAGGTACGCTGGCGACCCTCGCCCCCGGCCAGTCGAGCAGTTTCCGGTACGTAGCCCGAATGCAGGCGGCAGGGGTGTATCAGAATGCGGCCGAGATCATGACGCAAGACGGCCCTGACCCCGACAGCCAGCCCGGCTCCGGTACTGACGACGGACAGGACGACGAAGCGCACGTCGACCTGCGCGCGACAAGCATCGATTCAAACAACGCGACATTTGCCTCGCCCAACCCCAATCAGGTACCGTTGCCCGCTGTACAGGGCAACCAGCCCACACCCGATCCCAACAAAGCCGACCTGAGCCTGACCATGCAGGTTGACCGGCGCGCAGCCGTAATTGGGCAGCTTGTTTCCGTCAGTCTGACGGTATCGAATCTGGGCGGACAAACGGTTGGGCAGGCCGTTGTGCTCAATCAGCTCCCCAGCGGGCTCACGTTTGTTTCGTCGTCGGATTTTACCGCTACCGGCAACGGCACGCTGCTGTCGGCCAGCGTCAATTCCCTTCAGGCGGGCAGCCGCGCTACCGTTAGCTTCGTGGCACGGACAACGGCTACCGGTACGCTGACGAATATGGCCCAGATCAATTCATCGACGCAGCCCGACCCCGACAGTACGCCCGGCAATGGCTATACCAACGGCGAAGACGACACCGCCCAGCTCGACCTGCGCGTAACAGGGCTGTCGGGCGGGCGGCAGGGGGCCGTTTCCAGAAAATAGTAGGCAATCCTTAGTGATCTGATCCGGCCAGACTGAAGACCCGACCAACACAGAGTCAGGCGATAAGCGTTGAGCAAGTGGGGCTTTTTTGAGAAAAGCCATTTCAGGGTGAACCATCAACCGGGCAAGCCTGTATATTTGCCCGGAGCACCCCCGTTTTGTATCGCTGGAAAATGACGTATTGTTTAGGAATCAAAGTAAAAGGTGGCCTGGTGGCAATCGCCGATACTCGACTAACGTCGGGCACGGAAGTATCATCGAATCGAAAAATTTCGGTTCATGAGGTTGAGAACCATTCGTTATTCATCATGACCTCCGGTTTGCGCTCCGTTCGCGACAAGGCCATCACCTATTTCAACGAAGTCATTGCCGAAAAAGACCGCTCGTTTACCAAACTGTATCAGGCTGTCAATGCCTTCGGCGAACAGGTAAAACGGGTGGCGCAGGAAGACAAATCGTCGATTACGGCCAGTGGGCTCAATTTCAACCTCAACGCCATTGTGGGCGGGCAGTTGGAGCAGGACCGCGAACACAAGCTGTTTCTACTGTATCCCGAAGGCAACTGGGTCGAGGTCGATCAGGGGGCACCGTTTAAAATTATCGGCAATTCGGGTTACGGCAAACCGCTGCTCTTTCGAAATTTATCCTACGAAACCAGCTTGCAGGACGCGCTGAAGATCGGCTTTCTGGCTTTCGACGCTACCCGTGTCAGCGCCAACGACGTCGATTACCCACTCGACGTGGTGGTGTACCCAACCGATAGTTTCCACATGACTGAGTACCGGCTGGAAAAAGACGACATGGACGAGGTGTCGCACCAGTGGAGTGCCCTGCTGAGCAATTCAGTCCGTAAACTTCCCTCCTACTGGATGGACCCCATTTTCGAAAAGGTTCGCGCCGTAAAAAACAGTTGAGCGCTTTTCCGGCTTAGTCTGTAATGCCTCCGCTTATGAAGCTGCATGTCCGGCACGATTCCGAATACACCTACGATCATCCAGTTGCCCTGGGGCCGCAGATGCTGTATCTGTACCCACGCATGTACCCGTACCAGCGGTTGCTGCGCTACGAACTGATTATCGACCCGGTTCCGTCGCGAATTGTGCGCAATATCGATGTCGAGGGCAATGTGCAGCAACTGGCTTACTTCGACCATCCGACCAACCGCCTGAACGTACGGGCCGAAATCGAGCTGGAGTCCGAGGAATTCAATTCGTTCGACTTTGTCCTATTTCCTTTTGATACCCAACGAATTCCGTTTCGGTATCCGGCTCAGGAGCAGGATTTGCTGAACCCGTATATGGAGCGGGTCGGGGTGTCGGAACGGGTGGAAAGCTGGGCGCGACAGCTGGCGGCTCAGGCTAGCTGGCAGACAACCAGTTTTCTGATGGCGCTCAATCAGGCAATCCGTCAGTTTACCTATGAGGTGCGCGAAGTAGGAGCGCCCTACCCGCCGGAGCAGACGCTGATGCTGATGTGCGGCTCGTGCCGTGACTACACCACCCTGTTTATGGCGGCCTGCCGCAGTGTCGGCATTGCCGCCCGCTTTGTAAGCGGTTATTTGTTTGGCAACCCGCAGCAGGAGCATCAGCTACACGCGTGGGTGGAGGTGTATCTGCCCGGCGCAGGCTGGCGCGGCTTCGACCCAACGCAGGGTACCGTTGTCAGTAACCGTCATATTTTCCTGACATCGACGGCCAAACCTGAGTTGGCGGCCCCCATTAGCGGCACGTTTCAGGGGCAGGCCAGCTCGACGTTACGGGCTGAACTGCTGTTCACCTAACAGGCCCCCAACGGATTTTTACAACGACCTTATCAACAAAAAAGGGAAACAGCACACGGCCGTTTCCCTTTTCTTATTGATGATGTTTGAACTGATTAACCAAGTTGTCCCCGACAGCTTCCAGCTGTCGGAGCCGACAGGCTAAATGGTAGCAGCCCTGTTAGCCGCTATCGCGGCTCCGACAGCTGGAAGCTGCCGGGGACAACCTGATCAATCACTGGGTTAAGCTACCAGCTCCAGCGGCACGGCTGTCGTGCTGCCTTCGGGAAGCTCTTCAGCTACCGGCTCGATGGTGACGACGATAAACTTGGACGTGGGCGTGTTACTCACGTCGGCCACGCTCGTAATCGGAATCAGCGGATTCACTTCGGGGTAATAAGCCGCCGTGTCGCCCTTCGGAATGTCGTACGGAATGGCAACGAAGTTTTCCAGATGGCGCTCCTCACCGTTGAAATGGCTGGTGATGTTGATAAGCTGCCGTTCGCGGATGCCCCGCTCAGCCATATCGTCGGGATTCATGAACACCACCCGCCGTTCGCCGTAAACGCCCCGGTAGCGGTCGTTATAGTCGTAGATGGTGGTATTGAACTGATCGTGGCTGCGAAGCGACATCATCACCAGCTGACCGGCTCCGAGCCGATGCCCTTCCATCGTCGTAGCGGTAAAATTCGCTTTGCCGTTGGCGGTGGTAAAGTTACGTTCGCGGGGGCCGTTGGGCAGGTAGAACCCGCCGGGCTTACGAATCTTCTGGTTGAATTTATCGAAACCCGGAATTACCCGCCCGATCGCATCGCGAATGGTGTCGTAGTTCTCCGTGTATCCCACCCAGTCGACGGTAGACCGGTTGCCGAGCGTGGCAATGGCGATGCCCGACACAATCGCGACTTCACTGAGCATTTCGCCCTCAACCGGCCGCAGCACGCCCTTGTTCTGACTAACCACACCCATCGAGTTTTCGCAGGACGTAAACTGGTGCCCGGCTTTCTGCATGTCGATGTCGAGGTGAGTCAGGCAGGGCAGTATCAGCGAGGTTTTCCCCGTTACAAGGTGCCCCCGGTTAAGCTTCGTGCTCACGAAAATCGTCAGATTCTGCTTCCGCAGGGCCTCGGCAACCAGTTCGGTATCGGGCGCGGCCGACAGGAAATTACCGCCCATGCTGAAGAAAACGCCCGTTTTGCCTTCGTGCATCGCTTTGATGGCTTCCACTGTGTCGTAGCCGTGTTCGCGGGGCGGTTCGAAACCGTATTCATTGCTCAAGTCATCGAGGAATTTCTTCTGCGGGCGTTCCCAGATTCCCATCGTACGGTCGCCCTGCACGTTGGAGTGGCCACGTACCGGGCAGGTGCCCGCGCCGGGTTTGCCAATCGCGCCCTTCATCAGTTGCAGGTTCACGATTTCCTGGATGGTCATCACGCCGTTTTTCTGCTGCGTCAGTCCCATTGCCCAGCAGGTAATGATCTTCTTTTTCGGCGCGATGATGTTGGCCGCTTCGAGCAACTGCTCTTTCGTCAGCCCGCTCATTTGTTCGATCGACTCCCAGCTCGTGTTGCGGATGGTGGCAATAAACTCCTCGTAATTGGTCGTGTATTCCCGAATAAACTCGTGGTCGATTACTTCGCCGGGATTCATTTCTTCCGACCGAAGCAGGTGCTTCATAATACCCCGCAGTACCGCCATGTCGCCATTGACGCGCACTTGTAAGTGCAGATCGGTAATGGGTGTTCCGCCACCGAGCAGCACTCCGACCGCCTTGATAGGATTGGTGAATTCCTGCGGGTTCTTGAAGTGGCTAAGCCCGGCTTCGTGCAGCGGATTGACGGAGATGATCTTGGCCCCTTTCCGCTTGGCAACCTGTAGCGCCGATAGCATCCGGGGGTGGTTCGTGCCGGGGTTTTGCCCCATAATCAGAATCACCTCGGCCTCGTGAATATCGTTGAGCGTAACGGACCCTTTGCCCAGACCCAGCGTCGGGCTGAGGGCCGAACCGCTGCTTTCGTGGCACATATTCGAGCAGTCGGGCAGGTTGTTGGTACCAAACTGCCGGACGAACAGCTGGTACAGGAACGCCGGTTCGTTCGGCACTTTCCCCGACGTGTAGAAGATAGCCTCGTCGGGCGAGTCGAGCGCGTTAAGTTCGTCGGCAACCAGTTGAAACGCGTCGGGCCAGCTGATCTGCCGGTAGTGCGTATCGCCGGGGCGTAGCACCATCGGGTGCGTCAGCCGACCGGTGTTGTTGAGGTCACGGTCGGTCATGTGCGACAGCTCGACCAGACTGTGCTGAGCGAAAAAGTCGGGGTCGGCCCGGCGGCTGTCGGCGTCAGATGCGGTGGCTTTGGCTCCGTTTTCGCAAAACTCAGCGAACGACCGGTGATCGTCGGGGTCGGGCCAGGCGCAGGATGAGCAGTCGAACCCGTCTTTCTGATTGAGGTTCAGTAGCGCCTTCGTTCCGCGCCCGACGCCTGCCTCGCTCCACGAAAACTCCATCGATTTCAGCACCGCCGTAACACCCGCAGCCACCGTTGCCGGCTCGCCCAGTTTCAGCCCCGTAAAGGCTTCGGGGGGCTGCGCCAGTACCGGATTCCGATGCTTGGCCCCCACGTTATCGGGCACAGGCAGGGCGTGTTTGTCGGCGTCCGTTTTCTGCATGTAATGATCGGGCGCCGTTTGTTTTCCTTCTTCCGGTCGTTCTCCGCTGCGCGGGCTATTCTCGGCATGCTGGGCGGCCGGATTACTTGGCCGCTCCTCGCTATTCGGTGACTTTTCCATAGGTTGATTAATTCTGCACTACAAAAACCTACCCCAAATAGCCTCTCAACGGGTTGGGGTAGGTTCACTATCGATTATTTAAACAACGCCAGTGCTTTGATGATCGTCTGCGAAACGCCCCACAGCAGCGGGATACTGACAAAAATCCAGGCCAAAGCAATGCGCAGCGTCGGGGTGCTTTTTTCTTCGTTCATGGCTAAGTTGGCCTAAGCGATTACGGGTTTTTCTTCGGGTTTGACCTGGTATTTCGCGGCTACGGGTTTTACCAGCAGGTTGCAGATAAACCCGACCACCAGCAGCGATGCCATGATGTACATGGTCGTGTTGTAGGCGTTGGCTTTGGCCACGTTCTCGGCCAGCCCGGCCGCTTTGCCGCTCTCGATGTAGTGCTCCCGCAGGGAGGTGACGATGTTAGGCCCCAGGATAGCCGCCGTGCTCCAGGCCGTCAGTAATCGACCGTGAATAGCCCCCACCTGCAACGTACCGAACATGTCGCGCAGGTAGGCCGGAATGGTGGCAAAACCCGCGCCGTACATCGACAGAATAATGCAGAAGATGCCCACGAACAGCCCGATCGTAGCCGTCGAGCCAATGAGCGCATACAACACTGCACCCAGTCCGAGGTACACCATATAGATCGTTTTGCGCCCGGTTTTGTCGGACAGCGACGACCAGAAAAACCGCCCGGCGAGGTTGAAAAGGCTCAGCAGCCCCACGAAACCCGCAGCGGCTTCAGCCGTGATGCCTTTGCCCACGCCCATTCGTACGTCGGAAAACACTTCCTGAATCATGGGCGATGCCTGCGACAACACCCCGATACCGGCCGTCACGTTCAGGCAGAGTACGCCCCACAGCAGCCAGAACTGCGGGGTTTTGATGGCATTGTCGGCCGTAACACTGGCCGTGGCAATCATCTTGTTGCCGGAATTGACAGCGGGCACCCAGCCCGCCGGTTTCCAGTTGGCGGGTGGTACGCGGGCGATGAGTACCCCGAACATCATGAAGCAGAAGTAAATAAGGCCCATCGTTACCAGCGTCTGCCACACGCCCATCGACGTGGGCGTTGCATAGTACTTCATCAGCGCGACAGCCAGCGGGGAGCCAATCATGGCACCACCGCCAAAGCCCATAATGGCCATTCCCGTTGCCATGCCGGGCCGGTCGGGAAACCACTTGATGAGCGTCGAAACAGGCGAGATATACCCCAGTCCCAGACCGATACCACCCAATACGCCATAACCGCCGATGAATAGCGGTAGGCTGTGAATCTTTACGCCCAGCGCCGACACCATGAAGCCACTGGCGAAGCAGATGGCGGCCACAAGCATGGTTTTGCGCGGACCGCTCCGCTCCACCCATTTGCCGAAAATTGCCGCCGATACGCCCAGAAAAAAGAAGGCAAAGTTGAACCCCTGCACCGTTGCCGAGAGTGGCCAGTCGTCGGGGGCCGGTTGATCGATACCGATCAGTTTCGAGAGCGGAATGTTGAATACGCTGAGCCCGTAGGCCTGTCCGATGCACATGTGAACAGCCAGGGCAGCGGGGGGAAACAGCCAGCGACTATAGCCCGGACCAGCTACTGATTTTTCCCGGTCGAGAAATGATAAGAATGCCATTTTACGTGTTTGTGTTGGTTAAGGTGTTACTCAGTTACAGAGAGTACGTGCGTGACTAACGCAGCACATCTAGGTTTAAAACATTTTTTCCTCCTTATAAGTCAACTTTTCTTTGATCTGGTGAATATAAAAGAATAATAGAGCACAAGGTTCAGCCGATGAAGCCGGAAATTTGGGGAGGTGCCCTCAGTTCAAAATCAGGGCCTATTTTCTATATCAATTTAGCAAATATATACCTGTGACGTCTGTACTTTCCGCGCCGGACAGCCCGTAAAACTCATGGTTGCCACCTGTCCGGACAGCGTCTGCCGACCGGTACAGAACTAGCGGGAATGGTACCGTTTAAGTAGTAAACCGATCAATCAGATCAACTTATTTGTCTGTAGGGCGTTGTCGCCAGTAGCTTGACCTGTATCTTTGTTGCTTTGTACTTCTTACTTATCTGATTCCCTATTGTGACCCTAATCAAATCCATTTCCGGCATTCGGGGGACCATTGGTGGACGCAGTGGCGACGGCCTGACCCCGCCAGACGTTGTTAAATTCACGGCAGCTTTTAGCCAGTGGTTACGACAGCGCAACCCAGCACTGACAACGGTTGTCATCGGTCGCGATGGGCGGCTGTCGGGTGAGCTGGTTGCCAAACTGGTAGCAGCAACCTTACAGGGCCTCGGCCTCGATGTGCTGGACCTCGGCCTCTCCACAACGCCAACCGTTGAAGTTGCGGTTGTTGGCGAACAGGCCGCTGGCGGTATTATTCTGACGGCCAGCCACAACCCGATCCAGTGGAACGCGCTTAAGCTGCTCAACGAAGCGGGTGAGTTTATTTCGGCTCAGGACGGTGCCGAAGTGCTGGCCCTGGCCGATACCGACGCCATCGAGTACGCTGACGTACGCAAACTGGGAAAATACCGGACCGACGACACCTGGCTCCGCCGACACATCGACCAGATTCTGGCCCTGACCCTGGTCGATCGCGACGCTGTTGCCGCCCGGAATTTCCGCGTCGTTGTCGATGCAGTCAATTCCACCGGTGGCCTGGCCGTACCGATGCTGCTGGAAGCGCTGGGTGTTGAGCAGGTAACGAAACTACACTGCGAACCGACCGGTAACTTTGCCCACAACCCCGAGCCACTACCCGAAAACCTGCGCGACATTATCAAGGAGATGGAGCGCGGCAACGCCGACCTCGGCATCGTTGTCGATCCCGACGTCGACCGGCTGGCGCTGATCTGCGAAGACGGGTCGCCGTTCGGTGAAGAATATACGCTGGTGGCCGTGGCCGATTATGTGCTGCGTACGGGTGGCGTTGGCAATACGGTGTCGAACCTGTCGAGTACGGTAGCGTTGCGCGTAATCACCGAAAAAGCCGGTGGCAGCTACTTTGCATCGGCGGTGGGCGAAGTCAACGTGGTCGAGTTGATGAAGGAAAGCAACGCCGTTATCGGTGGCGAAGGAAACGGCGGTATCATTTACCCCGACCTGCACTACGGCCGCGACGCACTGGTGGGCATCGCCCTGTTCCTGACTCAGCTGGCGAAATCCGGCAAGTCGGCATCGATGCTCCGCCGGACGTACCCGAACTTTTACATCTCGAAAAATAAGATCGAACTAACGCCCGATATCGACGTCGACGCGCTGCTGGACCGGATCAAATCCCGGTATGCCCGCAACCCGATCAGCACCATTGATGGCGTAAAAATCGAATTTGACCGCGAGTGGGTTCACCTGCGCCGGTCCAATACCGAGCCGATCATCCGTATTTATTCCGAATCCGACACGCTGGCCACAGCCGATCATCTGGCCGGAAAAATCATTAACGATATTCGGGAGGTAATCGCGGAGAAGCGGTAGTTTCTCACGGTTCTATTATCAGGCGGGTTGCTCTAGTAAGTAACCCGCTTTTTTTATGTGTTCTGTGTAGCCTGGCGTGTATGTGTAGCCTGGACGTCCACGTCCGGGTGGACGCGAAGCGGCCCACAAAGCTACCGCCTTACATAGTTGGCCTAACGGCCACCCGGACGTGGACGTCCAGGCTACATAAGCGCGTCAGGATACACAGAACACAGGATACACAATCGCCCCACGCTGGCCCCTATTCTGTGGAGAAACCTACTCAGCTACCCACTTTCCGGCACACCTACTACGTTCCGTTTTCACCAAGTAACATTCTGACAGTTAGCACATTACTCTATAAACACTTCTTACTGGCACAGTTTTTACCACTCTGTAGTCAGATCCCAAACAACTTAAACACACACGATCATGGGTTTTATTAGAGGAGTACTTGCAGGTCTTGCCATTGGTTATCTGACAGCACCACGTAGCGGTAAAGACACCCGCCAGAAGCTGAGCGAAGGCATCAGTGATCTTCAGAATCAGTGGGACGAGGGTGTTGCCGATGTAAAATCGCAGTTCAGCAGCTTACTTGGTCAGGCTGAAGCAAAAGCTGATGAAGTAAAAGACAAAGCAAACAATCTGGCTGATAAAGCGCAGGACAAAGCTAATGAGGTGAAGGCTGACGTTAAATCGCAGTACAACCAGGAGCGCGCGAAATCGAATTATAACGATAAAGTTGAAGATGCAGCCGACGCTACGAAGTCGGGTGTCAACAAAGTAGAAGACGCGCTGAAACTCAACTAATCAGCACGCAACACGACTCAACGCTATGAAAATGGAAGCGGCTGACTCTACGGAGCCAGCCGCTTTTTTGCGTTTTACCAATTAACCGTTACCCAAAAAGAGGCCCCATCTTTCGGGTGAAAGTGGGGCCGTTCATATCGTTGAGTCAATCAGAAAGGGGGACAGCGTTTAGTTTGCTTCATCCAACACTGTCTGTGCAGATAATCATATTGGTCAAAACCATGCCACTCTGAAAATACAAACTTTAAAAATCTGTATATCAGAACTTTAAAGTTTGTATGAGTTACCACACGCTACGGTAGTCTACTGAATTTGTGGATAATATTGCCCGATGTTGTGGTCTGCTTACGCCGTATGTATAATTCCTCACAATGAGCACTGTAAAACTACTTACTGCGCCCCCTTAGCGACGGCGCGTTCATAGTTCTGATTGAGTTGTTCCATAAACTTACCCGTCACCCAGCCGATATCGGAATCGCGGATAAAAACGAACCGCTTCGGCACCGATGTATTGCTGTAGGCCCGGACAATAGCGTCGAGCAGCAAGGCTCCGGCGATGATTTGTTTTTCGTTGAACTGATTCTGTGCGTTCGCCAGATCAGCTTCCGCTTTTCGGCGGATCACGGGGTCGGTCAGGTTGCTCAGGTCGGGGTGGATCAACGCCTGATAATCATTGAGAGCCAGTTGCCGAAACCGGTCAACATCACCCTGCGTCAGCGGAACGGCCGTCGTACCGGCCCGCTCGGGGTGAAGGTACGCGGTCATGGCCCAGGCAATTCCCCCACCGAACGCCACTGTTTTGCGCTGCTGCAAACCCGGACTCGCCGTATTAAACTCCAGATTGATTGTCGTGTCGGTCAGGGGGCGGATGGCTTTCAGCGCTTCTTCTTTGTACCCAGTAATATCGAGTGACCGTTTGTTGTCGATCTGAGCCGCCAGCGTTTTGGTACCGAACGGAAAGCTGATCGATCGAAATTGCCCGCTGCCGTCGTAGTAGCCGCCCTTTGTATTGCCACTACCGATGTCGATGCAGGATGTCGACGCCCAGAATTTACGGGGAATCGTACCGACCATAAACAGTTCAGCCTCGCGGGCGGCCGTAAGCGTCGTGTCAATAGGCATACTTTTGCCGTTTGGCAATTCGGTCGTGACCAGTCCCGTCAGCAATTCATACAGCTTCTTTTTCTTTTCCGGTGTCTTCCCCAGCGACTCGTTGATACCGCTACTGAACGCCATATAAACCCGCTCCGGGCTAATGTTGTAATGACGGATCGAGTCGAGGTAGGCTTTCATCACATCGCGCCCCGCGTCGAACGCCTGCGCTGTACCCGACACCAGCGTCACGTTGGGCGCAAGCGGCTTCGAGCGAATATCTTTTGCGTAGAAGCCATTGTCGTAAGTCGTACGGAAAATGGCCAGCTTCACCCCCGACGCGCCAATATCAATACCGGCGTAGAGGTCTTTCCCGGCGGCTTCGTTTGTTAGCTGACGCATAGCCGCTTCACTAGCCGTAAAGCCCAGCTTCTGGTACAGCGCCGTGGCTTTTTGAAAGTACCGAACGGCTTCTCTGGTGTTTTCCAGCTCGGTATACGCGTAACCCAGGTTTTCGTAAGCAATTGCTTCCTGCGTAAGATCTTTTTGCTGAACGGCCGGTATGGCCCGCTGTAGCAGATCGATAGCCTGTTGCGGCCGGTCGACCATGCGCAGCGTATTGCCCAGCTTAATAAAACGGGCGGCTTCGACAGGGGTTCGGGCATTCTGCGCCTGAAGCGACAGACTGACTATGAGCCAACTACAAAGCAGTAGACAGTATTTCATACGAAAAGAGTAATAAACAGGGGTCAGGTTTTTTGTTTGGTCGATTTCGACAGTCCGTTTACCCGGCAGCCCACTGAATATCAGGGCTGTTTAGTGCTAGTCTGTTTACCCCCAGCCCCCTGAAGGGGGAGCGGTTCATTTGCGTAGTGCTCCCCCTTCAGGGGGCTGGGGGTAAACAGGCTGTCACAAAGACCGAGTGGGCTAAAAATACGGCATAATCCACAGGCTACGTAGTGAATAAGCTGCAACTGTAGTATGCGGTACTGGCGTAGCGTCGGGGGAGTGTAGCGCGACAGGCTTAAAACGATTCGCCGGTCAGGATGTAAAAGCCGGGGCCTTCGCGGGTGAACCCAACGTCGAAGCGCAGGAAAACGTCTTTCTTTTTGAACAGCAGATACCGTACCCCGGCTCCACCGGCTGGCAGCAGGTTACTGAAACTCAGCTCCCTCACCGACGGGGCCACTGTGCCGACGGCCGCGAATACAGCCGCGCCGACCCGCTTGCTGAACCAGAACGGCAGCCAGCGATATTCGAGCTGCGTGGCCGCATGAACCTTGTCGCGGTAACGGCCCATGTAATAACCCCGCATAATGGTTTCGCCACCCAGCAAAGCCAGTTGGTTGAACGGAGCGTCGCCCCCGGCCAGCACGCCGTATGCCTGCCAGGCCAGCACCTGATTGGTACGGACTGTTTTGTACAGCCGCACATCGGCCACGATGTTGGAAAACGTGTAGGTGCTGCCCCGCGTCGGGTGGTAATTGAGATACGTCAGTTCGGCGAACGCACCTTGCCGGGCGTTGAGCACGTTAGGGCGACTGTCGTAAATCAGGCCCACGCCCAACCCCAGATTGGTGCTCCCCGTACTACCGCGTGGCAGGTCGAGCGGTGTACCCTCCGGCTGCTGAAACTCAACCCGGCTCAGGTGCTGCAAATCGACGGCCAGCCCACCGAATAGATTAGGTCGAATCCGGCGCATGACCCGCTGCCGCGCCTGAATCGAGAACGCGTCGACCGTGGCTGGATTGTCGGTGTGGGCGTCGGGGCCGATTCCGTAATAGAGCAGTGGAAACCGCTGAAACCGCGCCCGGCCCAGAAAATACCAGCGGTCGTGATCGCCAAAGACGGTATTGTCGAGGTTCAGACCGTATTGCCCCAGCAGCGTAAAAAACCCAAACGCCTGCAATTCACTCAGCCGATTGTTGACCGTATCGTTGTTGGCGTGGTACAGGTACAGAGCCGATACGCCCAGTTCGAGACTGGTTTCGGGCGCGTAGGCCAGCGTCGGATACAGGGCCAGATGGGGCTGATTTGATGCAGTCGTATCGTTCAGAAACCGGTTGTACAGCCTCGTAACGATGTTCTGAGCCCCCGCCGATCCGGTACCGGCTATCAGCAGCCCAAGGCACCAGCCAACGCGCATCATTCTCGCCAGATTACCGGTTCTGCTCATTGCTGTGTGGTGTTGATCTGGCCAACAGTAGCCTATACGTCTCTATACTCATACGATCCGTACCACCAATTGTTTCGTGCGCAGGACTTTTTGTTAAAATAGCATTAACCCAATATTATTTTAAAATAATTCATAATTGACGAATATATTCTGCTTTACTGTTAAAAATACGCACTATAGTTTTGATAAATTAGCAGAATACAATTTTGAATACGTCTCTGTTTTTAACTGATCCTGACTATGCGACATCGCTTTACTGTTCAACTATGGGGGCTACTGGCTGTGTGCTGGCTCCTGACCCAATCGGCTGGCTGGGCCCAATCGGCCCGGACGATTACGGGCCGGGTTATCGCCAAATCCGACGGAAAAGGGTTGCCCGGTGCCAACGTACTGGTGAAAGGTAAAACCGTCGGGGCCGTAACTGATGCCGATGGTGCCTTTACGCTCAGTGCCGAACCCAATGTGACGCTGACCGTTTCGTACATCGGGTTTCTGACGCAGGAGTTCGTGCTGGGCAATCAGTCGCAGATTACGATTACGCTGGCCGACGATGCCTCGCAATTGCAGGAAGTCGTCGTGACGGCCCTCGGTATTGCCCGCGATAAAAAAGCGCTGGGCTACAGCTTACAGGAAATAAAAGGAGCCGAACTGACGCAGGCCCGGCCTACCAACCTCGTCAATGCCCTGTCGGGGAAAATTGCGGGGGTGCAGGTGACGGCCACTAACGGTATTCCAGGCGCATCGTCACGGATTCTGATTCGCGGGGCCAACTCAATCGGGGGCAATAACCAGCCGCTGTTCGTAGTCGACGGGATTCCAATCGATAATGGCAGCTACAACGTCACGCCCGGCTCAACGTCCAACACCAACAACGTCACGACCGACTACGGCAACGGTGCCTCATCGATCAACCCCGACGACATCGACAATATTTCCGTGCTGAAGGGAGCCAACGCAGCCGCGCTTTACGGTTCGCGGGCGGCCAACGGCGTTATTCTGATCACGACCAAGCGCGGTGCCGCCAGCAAAAACATCGGCGTAACGGTAAATACCAACACGACGTTCGATAAACCACTGCGGTTGCCCGATTTCCAGAACGAATACGGGCAGGGTCTGAAAGGGCAGTTTTCGTACGTCGACGGGCTGGGCGGTGGCGTCAACGACGGCGTCGATGAAAGCTGGGGCCCCCGGCTCGACGGGCGGCTGATTCCGCAGTACAACTCCCCCATCGTCAACGGCGTCCGGACGGCAACGCCCTGGATTGCGCGTCCCGACAACGTCAAGAATTTCTACGATACCGGCGTTACGACGACCAATAGCATCGGCCTGACGGGCGGCAGCGACAAAGGCGATTTCCGCATTGCCTACACCAACCTGAATCAGAAGGGAATGCTGCCCAACACCAACTACAAGCGGCAGAACATTTCGCTGAACGCAGGCTGGAATTTCACCCCGAAACTGAACGTCCGGACGAGCGTCAACTACATCAAAGACGGCTCCGACAACCGGCAGAACCTCAACCTGTACTGGATCTGGTTTGGTCGGCAGGTCGATCTGGAAGACCTAAAGGCTAACCCCGTCGTGGAAGGCACCGACCCGTCGCAGTGGCCGCAGCAGCGCAACTGGAACGCCAACTATTGGAACAACCCGGCTTACGCGCTGAACTACTTCAAATACGGCAACGACAAAGACCGGATCATCGGCAACATCACGGCGACCTATAAACTGACCGACTGGCTGAGCCTGACGGGCCGTACGGGTACCGATTTCTCCAACGACCGGCGCATCACCAAACGGGCGAAGGGCGTGGGACTTCCCAACGGCGACTACACCGAAGACATCGTGTACGTCCGCGAAACGAACAGCGACTTCCTGCTGACGGCCGACAAACGGTACTCCGATTTTCACGTCGTGGCATCGGTGGGCGGCAACCAGCGCCGGAACGTCACCCAGCGCGACTACATGTACGCATCGGAGCTGACGATTCCCAACCTGTACAACATCGGCAACGCCAAGTCGCGCCCGGCACTCTTCGGTCGGCAAACCGACAAGCGCGTGAACAGCCTGTATGGGTCAGCTTCGCTCTCGTTCCGCGATTACCTGTTCCTCGACCTGACGGCCCGTAACGACTGGTCGAGCACGCTGCCCGCCAACAACCGGAGTTATTTCTACCCCTCGGTGTCGGCCAGCGCCATTCTGACCGACATGCTCAATCTGCGCTCCAACGTGCTGACCTACGCCAAGCTGCGCGGGGGTTACGCGATGGTGGGTAACGACACCGACCCATACAACCTGATGCAGGTATACACCAGCGAAACGGCCTGGGGTAACACTACGACCTTCTCGGAAAACAACCTGATCTACAACCAGAACCTGAAGCCGGAAATCACGACGGCGGTAGAATTTGGGCTGGAAACGCGCCTGTTCAACAACGCGCTGCAATTTGAATTTACGTACTACGACAAGAACACGAAGAACCAGATTCTGCTGGCCAACGTCGCGCAGAGTTCGGGCTACTACAACTCCGTTATCAACGCGGGGAGCATCCGCAACAGCGGCTTCGAACTTGAGCTGTCGGGCGCAGTTATCCGGCGGCCGGGCGGCTTCCGCTGGGATGTGGGTGTCAACTTCGCCCGTAACCGCTCGCTGGTAGTCGACCTGGGCGGGTTGTCGACGTATCAGATCAACACGGGTTCGCTGCTGCGCAACGTGATTCTGGAAGCGCGGCCCGGCGACCCCTACGGCAACTTCTACGGCACTTACAACCGGCGCGACCCCAGCGGCAACCTGATTATCAACAGCCAGGGCTACCCCATCATGTCGTCGGACCGGAAAGTAGTGGGCAATATCATGCCGAAATGGACGGGCGGTTTCCAGAACACGTTCAGCTACAAATGGGTGACGCTCAGTTCGCTGATCGACGTGCGCTGGGGCGGTAACGTCTTCTCGCAGGGTATCAACATCGGGCGGTACACGGGTGTACTGGCCGAAACGCTGCCGGGTCGGGAAGGCAACATCGTAGCGCCGGGCGTCACCGAAACGGCCAACGCCGATGGCACGTTTACCTACGCGCCCAACACGGTGGCGGTGGCCAATGCCGACGATTACTACCACAACTTCTACAACCGCAACGTCAACGAAAATTACATCTTCGACGCCAGCTACGCCAAGCTGCGCGAGGTACGGCTGGGCTTTGCGATTCCGCAGAAGTGGTTCGGCCGGACGCCCTTCCACAACGTCAACTTCGCGCTCGTCGGCCGCAATCTGGCTCTGCTCTACAAGAACATCCCGCACATCGACCCCGAAACCAGCTATTACGGCGACGGCAACGTGCAGGGCTTCGAGAACGGCAACACCCCCTCGGCCCGCAGCATGGGCTTCAACCTGACCTTCGGACTTTAATTTTTTCTAAACACAGAGGTACAGAGGATTGCACGGAGAAAGTAGAGAAAAAGCTTCCCAAACTCCCGTGGTCGGTGTCTCCACCGACCACGGAATCAGCATCGAATCAACGTAAGAAATAGACCTCCGTGTACTCCGTGAAATCTCCGTTCCTCCGTGTTTAAAAACACACATACATCAATGAAGAAATCGCTCTTTCTCTCATTCGCTTTTTCGCTCGGCATCCTCACCGCCTGCGATAACAAGTTCGACGAAACCAACGTCAACCCCAACGACCCGACCAGCGTACCGGCCGAACGGCTGCTGCCGCACGGTATCTACACGACCGTCAACGGAGTCATCGGCACGTTGGGCTTAGACGTGGGCAACGACTGGGCGCAGCACATGGCCCGGATTCAGTACACCGAAATCGACCAGTTCAGCTTCACCAGCGACACGCAGGACACCCCCTGGCGTAACCTGTACAACGAATCGCTGGCCGATTTTCAGAAGGTCATCGAACTGGGGCAGGCGGGCAACAATGAGAACTATCAGGCCATCGGGCTCATCATGCGGGCGTACGTCTACTCGGTTCTGACCGACGTGTACGGCGATATTCCGTACTCGGAAGCGCTGAAAGGCACCACGAGCGGTCTTGTTGCGCCGAAGTTCGACATGCAGAAAGATGTGTATGCCGGGCTGGTAGCCGATCTGAAAACTGCCAGCGACCTGATCAACACTAAAACAGTGTCGAGCGAAGGCGACATTCTGTTCGCGGCCAACATGACCAGGTGGAAGAAATTCGCCAACTCGCTGAGCCTGCGCTTACTGAACCGGATGGTGAATAAATCGGGGCTGAGCATTGATCCGAAGTCCGAAATGACCCGGATTCTGAGCGACCCGACCAAGTACCCGGTGATGACGTCGAATTCAGATGTAGCGCAGCTTGTTTACCTCGCCCGTCCCAGCAACAACCCGATCAACGAAAACCGGCGCACCCGCGACGATCACCGCGTTAGTGCCACGATGATGAATAAACTCGTCGGTATGAGCGACCCACGCTTGGCCATCTACGCCAGCAAAGCGGCCGACACGGGCGAATATAAGGGCGTACCCAACGGGCTGTCGAACTCGGAAGCTGGTGCACTCGGCCTGACAAAAACGTCGAAGATCGGGACGTACTTCGTGCAGGAAACGACACCCGGTGTACTGATGAGTTATGCCGAACTGAACTTCATCAAAGCCGAAGCTGCGCTGAAGGGCGTTACGGCGGCTGGCGACGCGGCAGCGGCTTACCAGGAGGGTATCAAAGCGTCGATGAGTTACTACGGCCTGACAGCCCCAGCCAGTTACCTGACCGCTACGACGCTGAAAACTGGCAACGATGCGCTGGTGCAGGTGCTGGAACAGAAATGGATTGCGCTGTTCGGGCAGGGTGTCGAAGCCTGGACGGAATATCGCCGGACAGGTATTCCCGCACTGGTGGTGCCGAAGATCAATTATAACAACAACGCAATCCCGACGCGCCTGCCCTACCCGTCGTCGGAAGAAAACCTCAACAACGCCAACTTCAAAACGGCCCTGACCCAGATGGGCGGTGCCAACACCATGCAGACAAAGCTGTGGTGGGCGAAGTAGGCGATGCTGGTTTAACGTTTAAGGTCCAATGTTTAAGGTTGCTCCGCTGGGTAACCTTAAACATTGGACCTTAAACGTTAAACCAGCGCAGCTTACAGCCCCTTATCCACCGCTTTCTTGGCTTCATCGAAGTCGGCGGGGAGGGGGGCGTTGCGTTTGATAACCTTGCCGGTGCGGTTAATGATCGTCGCGCTGGGCAGATCGTTTGCGCGGAGCCGACCCGACAGCCCGTCGAGTTGGCCGCTTGTCAGTAGCAGATGATCGCCAATGAGTTTATTGCGGGCAGCGGCTTCAACCCACACGGATTGTTCGTCACTAGTCAGCATGGGTAAGTAGACGACGGCGAAATCGCGGGCATCGTAGGTGCTGCGAAGCCGTTGCGCGTCGAGGGCGGCCTGACGCCCGGCTTCGCTCTCGTTGGACGTCAGCAGCACATAGATCACCTTGCCCCGGTTGGCGTTGATGACCTTGTCGAACAGGTCCGATCCGTTGGCCGTACCGAATTTATCGCGTGTAACAAAAACGCCGGGCGACACTTCCAGTTCGGTGGCCACATCCTTACTCGCAACCAGCGTCTGAACGGCCTGTTTCATCGCCACACTGTCTCTGGTTTCCAGCGCGTACAGTTCGTCGAGCGATTGTCCCAGCCGCCGGTTTGTCAGTTGCGGGCGGGCATAGTCGTAGAGCAGCTTATCCTGCGCCAGCGTCAGAATCGGGAATGAATTGACCAGCCAGAACGCCGTCATATACTCCCGCCGTTCATCGTCGTATTGCTTGCGGCTCTCCTGAATCAGAAACTCGTAGTTGACCAGCGACTGAATCATTTCGTTGTTACGCCGGACCAAGTCGGTCAAAAAGCGCAGGTCGGCATTGCGGGCGGAGTTGGTTTCGGCGAACTGCTGCAACCTTGCCTTTTCGGCATCGGTCAGATTCGTTCCATAGCGCAGCAGCAGGCCCGACAGCTTGTCGACAGCCAGCCCCCGCTGCGCCTGTTGCGATGCTTTACTAACAATCTGCCGGTTGGCAAAGGTGGCAAACCGGTTCATGGCCTGCGTGCGCGATGCCGTCAGGATCAGGTCGTTCGTCAGGCCAACCGAATCGCTCAGGGCGGGCGGTTGTCGCTCATCTTCACCCACAATCAGGCGATCGTATAAAAAACTGGCGGCAGCGTAGCGGTTGTCTGCCTCAACCCAGCGGGCCAGCAGCGGAAACGGTTTCTCCTGTGCGGCAAACGCCCGAAATGGTTTTTGGAACGCCTGATTCAGCAGTACGAATGAAGTATTACTAACTGGGCCGCTGATGTCTTCCGACAGCTTCTTGACGTTCGGCTTATCGGCGTACCCCGCTTCAAACGCTTTGTACCGGGCATATTGCTGATTGACCTGCGCATTGACCCCGCCGAACCGGAACGGCACCCGCGCCGTAAAGAGCGAGTCGGCGTTAAGGTCGATCGTCAGCGCGCCGGGGGCTGCCAGAAACGCCGTCGAAATACGGCCGTAGGTGAAGTAGAGTTCCTCCTGCGAATAGATTAGCGGAATGCTCACCCGAAACGTACCATCGACGTTGAGCGGAGCCGGTTTTATCAATTCCCGACTGGCTTGCAGAATATTGTTACGGCCAACTAGTACGGTCGGTGCGTCGCGATAGAGCCGGGCCGACAGATTCCGAACCCGTCCGCTGACAATTACCGAGTCGACCTGCGCCAGCACGTTTGCCGACAGTAGTAACGAGCAAAATAGTATGGTGAGAAAACGCATGTGTAGTATACGGTAGTGCAGTTTACGGTATTCGGTTTTTCGGTTGTCGGTTTTGCAGTATCCGCTAGGTTCCGTTTACCCCCCAGCCCCCTGAAGGGGGAGCGGTTCATTTGCGGAGTACTCCCCCTTCAGGGGGCTGGGGGGTAAACGGAACCCGAAATTGATGACAGCCAGGCAAACTTCGGAGCGCAAAATCGACAACCGAATACTATAAATCATAAACCGAAAACCGTCATTTTGTTTGAATGCCGTGGTACTGAGATTCTTCCTGATAATCTCTCCGTAGCGGATGGCCAATCCAATCGGCGGGCATCAGAATCCGGCGCAGGTCGGGGTGATTCTCAAACCAGATACCAACCAGGTCGTAGGCTTCGCGCTCGTGCCAGTCGGCCGTACGCCACAGATGCGACAAACTGGCTACCGATGGCAACTTACTTCCGACCGCGCTGCGTGGCACCATTACTTTCACCATCAGATCATGTTCGTACGGAATCGATGTCAGGTTGTAGATTACCTCCATCGTGTTTGCGTCGGGGCCGTTGTCGATGGCGGTAACGCAGGCAAGTAAATCGAAAAACAGGCGGTCGTCGTCGCGTAGAAACTGACACATATCGACCAGCCGCTCGGTCGGGATGGTCAGAAACGGCTGGATGGCCTGTGAATTGGTCGTGAATACGTCGGTTCCGAACTGATCGGTCAGTACGTCGACAATGGCGGAAAAGGTCATGGGGATCAGGCGGGCGACTAACAGGACCCACCAAACAAAGATACAGCATTTCGCAACCGGATTGGCTAGCCCCACCCCTGTCTCCACCGACCAGCCCAATACGGGCCGGAACCGGCGTCAGCCTGCCCCGCTGATGGGTCGGTTATGGCGTCTGATCGAGGGGCGATTCAAAGCGTTGGAACGCAGCTTCATCAGGCAAGGTCAGGAGTGGGAATTGGCCGCTTGCACGGCCCTGCACCAGCCCGATGGACTGACTTGATGGCAACATCGGCTCAACAGACCGGAGCACGATTCAGGGGCCGTATGCCGCCAAATTACCGACTCGCCCACCGTAGTGCAAGCCCCACTGAAGCTGATAGCCAACAGCGAATGGGCACCCCTACTCAGAAAATTGACTTGGTGCTGCGCACCCTGTTTCTTCCGTCCGTACAGCCTCTGCGTACGTTGATACACTAACTGCGGAAAATCGTTGATATTCGTCTCAAAAGTGCACACCTTTTGGGGTTATGTCCTTCCACGCCCGAACGTATCTATGCAGTCTTTTCGTCTACCTCCTGTTATCGGTGGCCGGGGCCACGCCTATTGTCCTGCGCGACCCCACCCAAACGTATGATCTGTTTCGGTCCAGTTCGCTGCTGGAGGTTCGGCCGGGGCAGGTATCGATTCAGGACTTACTGCAAACGCCCGGCCGCTATACCTTTGTACCGACCCGCAACGCGCTGATTAAACCGCAGGAACAGCAACGAGCCTACTGGTTTCGGGTCGACCTGACGCGCCAGTCAGCCGATGCGTTTATCCTGCACTTTGATTACTGCGGCACCGAGCGCATGACAATCTACGAAGTAGCTGATGGGCGCGTAGTGGCATCCCGGCAGATCGGTACGCTTGTTAGGGAATCAGCCAATCCTTTCCGGTACAGCAACTGGTTCTGGCCTATGCAGCTTCCGGAAGGTCAGCCCCGCACAGTGTACGTGTACATGGAAGGCATTCACACGACGGCACTGTATTTCGGGGCGGAGACGGCGACTACCCTGCTCGGGACTATCCATTCAGACGACCTGTTCAACGGGATTTATTACGGATTTATCCTGATTGTTATCCTGTACAGTTTGTTTCTCTACACCCGGCTCGGCGAACGCGATACGCTGTTTTATGCCATCTGGGTATTGTTTATCGGCTTGCAGCTAGCCCTGTACCGGGGCTTTGTGACCGAGTTCCTCTGGGCGTCCGACCCGTCGCTCAGCCGGTACGGCAGCGTCATCGGCGGCCTTACGGGGATACTGCACATCCTGTTTACGGTCGAGTTTCTGCGCCTTCGCCAGCTCTCCCCCCGTTTCTACCGGGTTGGGCTGTTCGTGGCGGGTTTGTACCTGATCGGCATTGTGCTGCTCGCGTCTACTATAGCGACCAGGGGGCAGTTGGGTAGCCCCACTGACCTCATACCCGTGCTTGCACTGATCGAGGGCTTGTTCAGCGTCGGGGCGGGTGTTTTCGCGCTTCGGCACGGGTTTCGGCCCGCCCTTTTCTACAGCATCGGCAACCTGATTTTCTTTCTGTCAATCTTTCAGTTTCTGTCCTACGCCTTCGGGTATCTGCCGCCCACCTTCTGGGCCAGAAACAGCCTTTATATCGGTTCCGGTATTGAGATCATCCTGTCCGCACTGGCCCTGACCTACAAAGTCAACCTGCTGAAAGAGAAGGAAGACGAAGCTATCAGCGAACAACTTCGGCTTGCCGACGAAAATCGGAGACTAGTCGAACGGCAGAATGCCGAACTCGAATTCCGGGTGCAGGAACGCACCACTGAAATCAACGCCCGGGAAGACGATCTTCAGGTAGCGCTTGCTTCGCTGCGCCAGACGCAGGAACAGCTTGTGCAGCAGGAAAAGCTCGCCAGTCTGGGCGAACTGACGGCCAGCATCGCCCACGAAATTCAGAACCCACTTAACTTCGTCAATAACTTCGCCGAAGTATCGGTCGAACTGGTCGACGAACTGAACGACGGCTTGCAAACGGGCGATACTGACACCGTATCGACACTGTCGAGCGACATCAGGACCAATCTGGCGTATATCGTGCAGAACGGGCAGCGGGCGTCCGACATCGTGCGCAACATGCTCCAGCACGCCCGCGCCGAGACGGGACAGCTCGAACTCACCGACCTTAACACGCTGGCCGACGAATATCTGCGGCTATCTTATCAGGGTATTCGGACCAAAGACCGGTCGTTTACAGCACAATTGCAGACCGACTATGATCCGGCCCTGCCCCCCGTGTTGATTGTGCCGCAGGACATTGGCCGGGTGCTCCTCAACCTGCTCAACAACGCGTTTTACGCCGTGCAGCAGAAAGCCCGGTTAGCCGAAAACGGCTTTATACCAACCATAGCGGTCTGCACCCGGCACACAGCGACCTACGTGCGGCTGACGATACGCGACAACGGACCGGGAATTCCCCCCGCCGTGCAGGACAAGATTTTTCAACCTTTTTTCACGACAAAACCAACCGGACAAGGAACTGGACTGGGATTGTCGATCAGTTACGATATTATTACCAACGGGCACGGCGGGCAGCTTTCTGTCGATAGTCAACCCGATGTCTATACGGAATTTTCCCTTCAGATACCCCTCCCTGTAAGCTAGTGACTACTATGAAGATTATGATTGTCGATGATGAGCCAGATGTACGTCCACTTTTTGAACAACGGTTCCGCCGTGAAATTCGCGACGGTAACATTGAGTTGATTTTTGCCTATTCGGGCGAAGAAGCCCTGCAACGACTGGCCGAGTCGGCCCTGGTGCTGATCCTGTCTGATATTAACATGCCCGGCATGGATGGGCTGGAACTCCTGCGCCGAATCCGGGCGCAACACCCACAACTTCCACCCGCCGTGCTGATGGTATCGGCCTACGGCGACGCGCAAAATCAGGAGCAGGCCCGCGCACTCGGTGCTGACGACTTCCTCACGAAACCGGTTAATTTCAACCGTCTAAAAACTATACTGGCCCAGTATAATGTGGTTTAACGTTTACAGGTCAAGGTTATCGGTCCCGTACTTTAAACGTCAGCCCTCAGACCTTAAATACTGAGTTCAATTTCATGCCTACCCGCATTCTGGTTGTTGATGATGAGCCGCACATCGAATCACTGATGTTGCAACGCTTCCGCCGTAAAATACAGGCGGGCGACTACCAGTTTGCCTTTGCGGGCAGTGGGCGGGCGGCTCTGGCCTCGATCAGCGACACCAACGACCCCGACGTGCTGCTGCTGGACATCAACATGCCCGACATGGATGGGCTGACGCTGCTGGCTGAAATCGGGGAGCGGTTGCCCAACAGCCGGGCCGTCATGGTGTCGGCCTACGGCGACCTGGGCAATATTCGGGCAGCTATGAATCGGGGGGCCTTCGACTTCGTTACCAAGCCAATCAATTTCCAGGACCTTGAACTGACCATCGAAAAAACGGCCCGGCACGTGAGTCAACTGCGCGACTCAATCCGGGAAAAGGCCGTGGCTGCACTCAAAGCCCGTTTTTTCGATAACATCACCCACGAGTTTCGCACCCCGCTTTCGCTCATTCTGGCTCCGCTCGATACGCTGCTCTGCCAGGAACCGCTCGCTCAACCGGTACGTCGGCAACTGACGGTTGTGCAGCGCAATGCCCGGCAGCTCCAGAACCTGATCAACCAGTTGCTCGACCTCGCCAAACTCGAAGCGGGTAGCCTGCCCGTCATCGAAACCGGGGGCGACGCGGTGCTGTACACCAGGCAGGTCGTTGACACATTCTCCCCCTTGGCCGAACAACGCGACATCGACCTGCGCTTTTCAACCGACACACCCACCTATGCGGGCCGGTTCGACGCCGACAAGTGGGAAAAAATAATGGCTAATCTGCTTTCCAACGCCCTGAAATTTACCGGAGCGGGGGGGCAGGTAAATGTGGCACTGTCGCCAACAGCGACTGGTATTCAACTAATCGTACAAGACACGGGAATCGGTATCGCGGCTAACTACCTGCCCCATATCTTCGACCGATTCTACCAGATCGAATCCTCATCGATCCGGAATTACGAAGGAACCGGGATCGGACTGGCGCTCGTCAGCGAACTCATCGCCCGGCTCGACGGGCAGATTCGGGTCCACAGCCGAATCGACGCGCCTACGGGCACCACCTTTACCGTCGACCTACCCGTCAGCCCGGCCGATGGGCAGACCGGGTCTACCGCGCAGCCGCTACCGTCGACCCGGCCGTTGCCGCTATCCGCTCAGTCCATCGACATTCCAGCCGACGGCACGACCGACAATCGCCCCCTGCTGCTGCTGGTGGAAGATAACGCCGATCTGCTGGCGTTCACGGCCGACGCCCTGACCGAGTCGTACCGCGTACTGACGGCGACAAACGGACGCATCGGGTTGGAACTGGCCCGGCAGGAGTTGCCCGACCTTGTCGTGACCGATCTGATGATGCCGGAAATGGACGGCCTCGAACTGACTCGTCAGCTAAAGACCGACCCCACCACCGACCACATCGCCGTTATTCTGCTGACGGCCCGCGCTACCCGGCAAGACCGACTGACGGGTCTGTTGGGCGGGGCCGACGATTACCTAACCAAGCCGTTTGACCTGCGGGAATTGCATCTACGGCTGCACAACATTCTGCAACGGCAGCAAACCCTGCGCGACTATTACCAACGGCAGTTCAGCTCGCCTATGCCCGCCCCGGCCCTACCGCCGGAACCATCGGTGCAGGATGTGTTTTTGCAGAAACTGTACGCGATTGTTGAAGCCCACCTCGACGACTCGACGTTCCGGGCCGAAGCACTGGCCGAAGAAGTCTCGATGAGTATTCGTACGCTGACCCGTAAGCTGACGACGCTGGCGGGCGAAAGTCCGGCGCACCTGATTCGCACCTACCGGCTCCGGCGGGCCACCGATCTGCTGCGGGCGGGTCATCCCGTTTCCGAAACTGCGTATATGGTTGGTTTCGAGCACCCCGCCAATTTCACCACGGCATTCAAAGACGTGTACGGCCGCACCCCGTCCGACTTTCTGGCCACCCGCTAAGCGCGGAGCAAACTTCCTTCCCACCAGCTCGTCCGCTTTTTTGCACCGACGACGCCCTCGATTGCCCAATAGGCAAAACAAGCTGGCGCAAAACCAAACGTAAGCTAACTCGCTTGCCGTATGGCTGAATTGGTCGATTACGTTGTCCCCGACAGCTTCCCAGCTGTCGGAGCCGTCAGGCTGAATGACCGAAGCTCTGTTAGCCGCTGTCGCGGCTCCGACAGCGGGGAAGCTGTCGGGGACAACCCAGTCGCTCGGTACAGACGGCTCGCTGATACATGACCTGCCGCATTAACGCACTTTTTCTGGTTGGTTGCCGAAGTTGTCCGATTAGCAAAACAAGCTGACGCAAAACCAAACGCCCGCCCGCCCCGCAACCCTGACCTTTGTCATGTGCTCCGCGAGTAAACGATCTATAACTAACCAGTCACTGAAAACAGCAGAAAAATGAAAAACTCCCTACGTCAACCCCCGCTAACTGCCAATACGATCACGATGACTGGCCTGCCCAGTTGTGGCCCCGAAACCGAAATTGCGGCCGCGTCAGTTCAGTCGACTTACATAACGGTAGCTAACTAACCCCGCGACCGCTATGAAAACCGTTCTGATTTGCGTTGTCGTAACTGGGCTAGTGCTGGCTTACTGGCAGTACGAGCATAGCAGCATTTCGACAACAACGCACACCGACCCGTCCCTGACTGCCGCCCCCCAATTATCTAATTATCAGTCGGGTGGTACCTATCAGCCTAACCTACGCGGCTCCGGTTCCTCGTCAGCGCCCCTTGTTCAGTAGCTTTTCGCTTCTTCCATAGTTTACTAAGTATCGTTCCTGCTATCCACCTGATAAACATCTCGGTCTCTTTTCGACCCTTCCTCGCTCCCCAGCCCCGCACCGACCAACCCGGTCGAGTCAGTTTATCCGTCAGTAGCGCAATGCGTTACTGACGGACGCGGGAGTCTGTTTCGATTAGTTGCTATTTGTATTGTACCTATTCACCCTGTCTGGTACGTGCCTATAGTGTGGCTGCTGTATCAGCAAGACTATCGCCAGCCAACTGCACAACATTAGCTAGCGTCATACACGCTGACTCAGGCCAGCCACACCAGCCACTGCATCCAGTTCTCGACCCAAAACAGAAAACGCGCAGCGATCTTGGCCTCCGGAGCCGTTGAGGGCGATAGGGTCAGGCTGTTGTTGTTAAAATCAATATCCATAAACACCTTCCGGGCGGGATCGACCTGCGCCCACACGACCCGGCCGGGCACGGTAAACGTGTGCTGCCGGGCTTTGCCATCCCAAACCAGCCGCTGTTCCCGGGGCCTGTCGTCGGTACCACCGTCGAGCCGTATCAGTACCTCCACCGGCATCTGCCCATCAAAATTTCGTAATACAGTTACTTCCCCAACGGGACTCCCTGCCCGGGTCCGGTTGCGTATCGACTGCAATTGGTAGTCAACTACCTGATCGCCGTAGAGCGCCTGCGCGAAAAACCAGTTCATATCAGCACCGTATTTTTGCCCCAGCCGCTTCGGAACGATTTCGTTGACGATATCGATAAAACTCTGCGCGTTGGGATGCCGAAACTGCCAGCGGTTGAAGTACGTCTGGATAATTTCATCCATCACCCTCCGGCCAACCAGCCCCTCCAGCGTCCGCATCCAGGTAGCCGTTTTCATGTAGGTCAGCACGCCATATTGCCCGGCGGGGAGCTGCCATGTGTTGCCAAACGATGAACCAACGGCCGGATTCTTCTGGTGTGCATACTGATCCCGCGACAGTTCGAGGTCACCCATACGGAAGCCCAGCCAATCGACTACTGACGTTTTCGGCCCGTAGGCTTCGTCCATAATCCGACCCTCGAAATACTGGTTGAAGCCCTCGTCGAGCCACGCTTCTTCGGCTTCGTTGCTGGCCAGCAGCTGCATAAAATACTGATGACCAAATTCATGCACCGTTACAACCTCCGGTATCCGCAGCCCGGCGGGAGTTCCCCAACTCGTTCCGGCCGTGATAAATGTGGGGTATTCCATCCCGCCCGATCCACTTGCGTGGGTTGGCGGGTCAACGATGGTCAGATTGGGAAAGGGGTACCGGCCCACGTGTTTGTCGAAGTAGGTCATGGCCGCTTTCACCGCGTCGAGGTGGCGCCTAGCCTGCGACAGATGCTCCGGCTGCATCAGCAGCTCGATACTGACCGAGTCGCCATCGGGCCGGAGCCACTTGTCGTTGACGACCTGAAAATGGGGCGACGCCGTCCAGGCAAAATCGACTACGTCTTCGGCATGATACTGCACCCTTTTGCGGTTATTGGTCAGCATTTTTTCGCCGACAAACAAGCCCGTTGCGCTTACCCAGTACTCCTTCGGTGCAGTGATGTTGACGTCATATACCCCGTAATCGGCGTAAAATTCGGAGTCGGCATGAAACTGATGGCAATTCCATTGGTTCGTCTTGGCATAGCGCGTACCAGCCGGTTCGTATACCCCGATTTTGGGGAACCACTGCCCAACCAGGTAATAGTCGCGGCTGTAGCCCGTTCGGGCGAAGATTTTGGGGAGCTTAGCCTGGAAGTCGATGCGTAAGCTGATCGTTTGTCCCGGTCCAACGGGTTTAGAGAGCGACACTCGAATCACCGTCCGGTCGTTGGTGTTACTATCGTCAGGCTGGATAAATTCATACGCCAATGCTTCCCCGGCCGCCGTTTTCATCGACGTTACATCAATCGATCCATACGGATTCTCAGCCCCGTTCCGCTCGATCTGATCGCCCCGCAACTGCCCCCCCGATTCGCGCATAAACGTCGACTTCTCGTTACGAAAGGCGTTGAGGTACAGATGAAACCGCAGTTCGTTTACCGGCGCGTTCGACGGATTTCGCCATGTCAGCGTTTCGCGCCCGGTCAGTTTGCGCGTCTTCGTATCGAGCGACACGTCGATCTGGTAGTTTGCCAGCCGGGGGCTCAGCGGTTTGGAGAAAATCGGAACCGCCGGTTTAGCCATCACCTGACCAAACAAACTGATGAGTAGCAGAAGAATAGACAGTCGACGCATAGGGAGGGGTTGTGCAGACCGGATCAGAATGTCCAGGCTACACCGTTCAGGCTACACCAAATATCGGCAAACGCCCCTGTTTTGCAACGTCTACCGGCCCGCTGTGCTTTTCGCCAAACCTTAGTCTGCACTTTTGCCCTGTATTTTGTTACTTTGCCCCGGCTTCGCCAGATCGGCTACAGTTCTGGCAATCAAGGCTGAAAAAATTAGCTTTTTCGTTGTTAACCCTTCTTATTTCGTTACAATGAGTACAATCCAAAGCATTCATGCCCGCCAGATTCTGGATTCGCGCGGCAACCCCACGGTTGAAGTAGACGTTCGCACCGAAAACGGCTTTCTGGGCCGTGCCGCCGTGCCATCGGGCGCATCGACCGGTACGCACGAAGCCGTCGAACTGCGCGACGACGATCCGAAGGTATACGTCGGCAAAGGCGTACTAAAAGCGGTATCGAATGTCAACGAACTGATTTTTCCTGAGCTTGTTGGTATCTCGGCGTTCGATCAGAGCCTGATCGACAAAATCATGCTGGATCTGGACGGCACGCCCAATAAAGGTCGGCTGGGCGCCAACGCCATTCTGGGCGTTTCGCTGGCCGTTGCCAAAGCCGCTGCGCAGGAAGCTGGTCTGCCCCTGTACCGCTACATCGGTGGTGTTAACGCCAACACGCTGCCCGTTCCGATGATGAACATCCTCAACGGGGGTTCGCACGCCGACAACTCGATTGATTTTCAGGAGTTCATGGTTATGCCTGCCAACGCACCCAGCTTCTCGGAAGCCCTGCGGTGGGGTACGGAAATTTTCCATACCCTGAAAAAAGTACTGAAAGGCATGGGTCTGGCAACTAACGTCGGCGATGAAGGTGGTTTTGCCCCCAACATCAAGTCGAACGAAGAAGCCATCCAGACAATCCTGCAAGCTATCGAGAAAGCCGGTTACCGGCCCGGCGAAGACGTCTGGATCGCGATGGACGCGGCCAGCTCGGAGTTCTACGACGCTGACAGCGGAATGTACCACTTCAAAAAATCGACCGGCGACAAGCTGACCTCGCCGGAAATGGCGGGTTACTGGAAAGAGTGGGCGACCAAATATCCGATTCTATCGATCGAAGACGGCATGGCCGAAGACGACTGGAATGGCTGGAAGCTGCACACCGACGAGCTGAAGGGCACGAAAACGCAACTCGTTGGCGACGACCTGTTCGTAACCAACGTCACGCGCCTTCAGGAAGGTATCGACAAGGGTATTGCCAACGCCATTCTGATCAAGGTAAACCAGATCGGTTCGCTGACCGAAACCATCGATACGGTGAACCTTGCGAAGCGCAGCAGCTACAAAAACATCATGTCGCACCGCTCGGGTGAAACCGAAGACGCTACCATCGCTGATTTGGCCGTTGCTCTGAACACAGGTCAGATCAAAACGGGTTCGGCGTCGCGCTCCGACCGAATGGCGAAGTATAACCAACTGCTCCGCATCGAGGAAGAACTGGGCGAAACCGCTTACTTCCCCGGTCTGAAGATGTAAGTTTAGTTTAACGTTTGTGGTTTAACGTTTAAGGTTGTTACGCAAGCAGCAACCTTAAACGTTAAACTCTAAACCTTGAACCCGCCCCCGGCCATGCTCCAGAAAATTCCGCCGTTTTTCCGAAATTTTTACGTAGCTACGGCGCTGGCGCTGCTGGTCTGGATGACGTTTTTCGACGCCAACAATTTTATCGCTCAGTTTCGTAACCTGGCCAAACTGACCGAATTACAGCGGGAAATCGATTATTATTCGACGCAGATCGATACCATTCGCGCTGACCAGCACGAAGTACTGGGCAGCGATCGGCTGCGGGAGAAATACGCCCGCGAGAAGTATCTGATGAAGAAGCCCACCGAAGACGTTTTCGTGGTGGTCGATTCCCTGAATGAACCCCTTGAAAAATAAGCGGGGTTTCCCGCCACACGTCGACCGCTACGGTCGGTGTCGTGCATCTACCCACCCGGTTTGCTGATGATACGCGTTTTATTCGTTTGTCTGGGCAATATCTGCCGGTCGCCCATTGCGGAGGGCGTCTTTCGTAAGCTTATCGACGAAAATGGACTGGCTGGTCAGATCGAATGCGATTCGGCGGGTACGTCGGCCTACCACATTGGTCAGCTACCCGACCTGCGCACCCGCCAGAACGCCCTCGAACATGGCTTGACCCTTACCCACCGCGCCCGGCGCATGACCGGCGACGACCTCGCTTCGTTTGATTATTTCGTGGCAATGGACGAACTGAACCTCGATGCTATTGAGAAACTGAACTCCCGTAGCACAGGTCTGCACACGACGGATACCATCTTTCTGCTCCGTGAATTCGATCCGGCTGTCAGCGATCAGCCCAGCGTTCCCGATCCCTATTACGAAGGCCCCGACGCGTTCGAAGACGTCTACCAGATCGTCGAGCGGTGCTGCAAACAGTTACTAGCGTACTTGACAAAAGATTGAATGATGGAGTGATTGAATGATTGACCAGGCTGGCGCACCAATCATTCAATCACTCCATCACTCTATCATTCAATCATTGACCAACATGAACAAAAAAGTCATTCTGATTATTCTCGACGGCTGGGGGATTCCGATCAACCCGGCGGTGTCGGCCATCGAAGCGGCTCATACGCCCTTCATCAACTCGCTCTACGGTAAATACCCGCACAGCACGCTTGAAGCGTCCGGACTGGCGGTTGGCTTACCAGTTGGGCAGATGGGCAACTCCGAAGTTGGTCACATGAACCTCGGTGCGGGTCGCATCGTGTATCAGGACCTGGTAAAAATCAACAAAGCCGTCGACGAGCACACGCTTGATAATGAGCCGATTCTGGTCGACGCACTCAACTTCGCCAAAGCCAACGGCAAAAAAGTACACTTCATCGGGCTGGTGTCTGACGGGGGTGTTCACGCCCATACCGACCACCTGAAAGGGCTACTGTCGATTGCGCACGCGCATCAGCTGACCGACGTATTCGTTCACGCCTTCACCGACGGCCGCGACACCGACCCCAAAGGCGGTGTTGACTACATCTCGGACTTACAGCAGCACATGGCCCAGACCACCGGTCAGATCGCCAGCGTGGTTGGACGCTACTACGCGATGGACCGCGACAATCGCTGGGAACGGGTAAAAGTGGCGTATGACGCGATGGTGAAGGGCATCGGTCAGCCTATTTCGCCGGACGGCGTCATCAGTGCGCTACAGGCTTCGTACGACGCCGACGTAACCGACGAATTCATCAAGCCGCTGATCGTATCACAGCCGACCGGTTCGCCCGTGGCCGTAATCGAGGAGGGTGACGTAGTGCTGTGCTTCAACTTCCGCACCGACCGGGGCCGCGAAATTACGCAGGCCCTGACGCAGAAAGATTTTCCGGACCAGGGCATGCACAAGCTGGACCTGAACTACATCACAATGACCAAATACGACGACGAATTTGTGGGCGTAAAGGTCATTTTCGAGAAAGACAACCTGGAAAATACGCTGGGCGAGGTATTGGCCGGAGCGGGTAAAACGCAGATTCGCATTGCCGAAACGGAGAAATACCCGCACGTAACGTTCTTCTTTTCGGGCGGCCGCGAAGAGCCGTTTACGGGTGAGAAACGCCTGTTGGCTCCGTCGCCGAAAGAGATGACCGTCGTTAATGAGCAGGGCGAACAGGTAGTAATTCCCATCAAAACCTACGATCAGAAACCCGAGATGTCGGCCTTCGACATCCGCGACAAGATTATTCCCGAGCTGGAAAACGCAGAAACGGATTTCGTTTGCCTGAACTTCGCCAATACGGATATGGTGGGCCATACGGGTGTGTTTGAGGCCGTTGTGAAGGCCGCCGAAACTGCCGATGCCTGCGCGAAAGCCGTTACGGAAGCTGCGTTAGCCCACGGCTATACCACGATCATCATCGCTGACCACGGTAACGCCGAGTTTATGCTCAACGAAGACGGGTCGCCCAACACCGCCCACACGACCAACCTCGTGCCGTGCATCCTGGTCGACAACGACTACCACCCCGCCCTGAACGATGGTAAACTCGCCGATATCGCCCCCACGGTGCTGCAACTGCTCGGCGTACCGCAACCACCGATCATGACGGGCGTGAGCCTGATCAAAGGATAGTCATGTCCGCGCGGGATCTCTATCATAGCTTAGTCGTGAAAGCCTTGGAAAAAGATGGTTGGCGGATTACCGATGACCCGCTTTATCTGAAGTTTGGTGACCGAAAACTTTATGTTGACTTAGGCGCGCAGAATGATACGATTGGAGCCGAACGCGAGGACTATAAGATTGCGGTTGAAATCAAAAGTTTCCTGAGCGTATCGCCCGTTGCTGATATGGAAAGTGCCGCAGGCCAGTATGCGTTGTATAAACGTATACTGGCCCTACAACAGCCTGACCGACCGATATACTTGGCCATACCGCAGCGTGCTTACGTGAATCTATTTCAGAACGAATTCGGTGAACTGGTACGGGATACATTCTCTATCAGTTTACTTATTTTTGATGAAGAAGACGAAACGATTATTCAATGGATACCGTGAGCCACTACCGTCAGTTAATCCGCCATCAGTTGACTGAGTATGCGTCGTATTCAGTTGGTCAGCCGGTACGGGACGACGTCGTATTCGATTCAGACCGTGATCGATACATGCTAGTCAGTATGGGATGGGATGGATTAAAACACATTGTTCAGCCCATCATTCGAATTGACATAATCGATGAAAAAGTCTGGGTGCAGGAAGATAACACAGATCGGTCGGTTACAGACGCACTCGTTGCAGCGGGAATACCAAAACAGGCTATCGTGCTAGGCTTCCACCCGGAACATCTCCGCCAGCATACAGGCTACGCAGTTTCTTAAGCTACCCAAAAAACGACAAACCCCGGTCAGATGGCCGGGGTTTGTTTTTTCAACGCTTCGGATAACTCTTACTTCACGCTGTCGGCGGCTTCTTTTACTACCTTGAGCACTTCGGCTGGCTTCGATACCATCGGTACGTGGCTGGCGCTGATTTCAGTGGTTTTTGCATTACCCCGTTTCGCCATCATCCGCTCCAGATCAGGGTTGATAGCACCGTCTTTGGTAGCCACGATGTACCAGCTTGGTTTCTGCTTCCAGGCTACGTTGCTGGCTTCGGCCTTGAACACAGATTCCGAAGCGGGTGGCTGCGTCGCGAAAATCAACTCCTGCTCGGCCTTGCTTACGTCGCCCGCGAATGCCTGCATAACACCTTCTTTCGACAGGGTAAGAAAGCCATCAGCCGGTTTCAGGAACGTTCCCAGTTTCGTGGCCGCAGCCTTCGCGCTAAGCGATGGAATTGTTTCCCCGTTGTCGGGCATCAGGGCCGCTACGTAGACCAGCGCCTTCACTTTCGGGTCGTTGCCCGCTTCGGAAATCACGAAGCCACCCCACGAATGACCAACCAGTACAACGTCGCCTTCAGCCCGCGCAATGGCCCGCTTCGTCGCAGCCACGTCGTCTTCCAGCGATGTCGTTGGGTTCTGCACGGAGATAACCGGATAGCCACTGGCGAGCAAGGGCGCGATTACTTTACTCCACGACGAGCCATCGGCCCATAATCCGTGTACAAAAACAACGGTCGGTTTTCCATTGGCAGTACGAGCCGGAGCCTGACCATTCGCCCATGCGAAAGACAGCAGTGTCAGGGCTAGCGAAACAAAAATCTTCTTGTTCATAGGTTTTAACTGCGAGTGTGTTTGTCACTAATTCCACAGCTAAATACCAGGTTTAGAACGGCGTATTTTTTACCATTTGTTAAAAACAAAAAAGCGTCTGACTTAGACGCTTTTTTGTACGGGTAATTATTGTCTTACATCTCCAGCAGCAGCCGGGCGGGATCTTCGAGGATCTGCTTGACTCGCACCAGGAAGCTAACCGACTCTTTACCGTCGATGATGCGGTGATCGTACGACAGGGCCAGGTACATAATCGGCCGAACAACGATCTCACCGTTCACCACCACTGGCCGCTCAACGATGTTGTGCATACCGAGAATTGCCGACTGTGGCGCGTTGATAATCGGCGTCGACAGCATCGACCCGAATGTACCACCGTTGGTGATTGTAAACGTACCACCAGTCATCTGATCGATGGTCAGTTTGTTGTCGCGGGCCAGACCAGCCAACCGGACAATTTCCTTTTCGATGCCGGCAAAGCTCATCTGCTCAGCGTTCCGAATGACCGGAACAACCAGTCCCCGTTCCGTCGAAACGGCGATGGAGATATCACAGAAATCGTTGAACACGATGTTGTCGCCGTCGATCTGGGCGTTCACCGCCGGGAAATCTTTCAGCGCGGCACAAACGGCTTTAGCGAAGAACGACATGAAGCCAAGCCCAACGCCATGCTTCTCTTTGAACTTGTCTTTGTACTTGTTGCGCAGATCCATCACCGGCTTCATGTCGACCTCGTTGAAGGTCGTCAGCATGGCCGTTTCGTTTTTCACCGACACCAGTCGGCGGGCGATGGTCCGACGCAGCGACGTCATCCGCTCGGTGCGCTGATTACGCGATCCGGCCGGGGCTGGTGCCGCCTGCGGGGCGGGGGCAGCTGGTTTAGCTGGTGCTGCGGGCTTGGCAGCAGGGGCTTCAGCAGGTGCAGGCGATGCTTTCATCGCATCTTCTTTGGTGATGCGTCCGCCAACGCCACTACCCTGAACGGCCTGTGCTGTTACGCCTTTCTCGTCCAGAATCTTGGCCGCTGCTGGCGACGGATGGTTGGCCGCGTAGCCATTTTGTCCGTTCGATGCAGCCTGCTGCGCCGGTTCGGCCGCTGGGCGACCAGGTTCAGGCGACGGTGCCGCAGCGGGTTTGGCCGCACCAGCACTCGTTTCAATTTTAGCAATCAAGGCACCGATGGGCAATGTAGCACCGGCTTCAGCCACGATACGGAGCGTACCGGCCGCTTCAGCGGGTAATTCAAAGGTGGCTTTATCGGATTCCAGTTCGCACAGCACTTCGTCCAGCGCGACCTGATCGCCGTCTTTCTTGCTCCACGACGCGATGGTCACTTCCGTAACCGACTCACCAACAGCGGGAACTTTCATTTCGATTACCTGACCTGCCGACGAAGCAGCGGGAGCAGCTTCTGCCGCCGGGGCCGGAGCAGCCTCCGCTTTGGGAGCTGGAGCAGGCTCTTCTTTCTGGGCGGCCGGTGCTGCGGGGGCAGCGGCTGGTGCGCTGCCGTTGCCGTCGATGCTGCAAATGCTGGCACCAATAGGCAACACATCGCCTTCCTGCGCCAGAATGTGCAGTACGCCATCGGCTTCAGCATTCAGTTCGAAGGTGGCTTTGTCAGATTCTAATCCGCAAATCACTTCGTCCATCTTCACCGTGTCGCCTTCTTTTTTGTACCAGGTACCAACGGTTACTTCGGTAATCGATTCCCCAACGGGGGGGATTTTCATCTCAACGGCCATTATTTCCGGGTTTGTAGTTTGTGGTATGTAGTTCATGGTTTGTGCTGCCGGGAGGCAACTTAAACCCTTAAACGAAAAACCTCAAACTCATTTATTCAAATGCACGCCGAACGATATCGGCCTGTTCCTGACTGTGTACTTTCGGATACCCACTGGCGGGTGATGCCGACGCTTTCCGGCCAATGATCGGAAGGACCATGCCTACACGAAGCAGGTAGGTCCAGTAACCCATATTTTCAGGTTCTTCCTGTACCCAGAATACCTGCGCGTCGGTGTATTTTGCCAGTTCAGCGTCGATCTGCGTTTTAGGCAGCGGAGCTAGTTGCTCCAGCCGGATGATCGCTACATCGTCGCGCTGATCGGCCTGCTGCTTTTCGAGCAGATCGTAGTACACCTTACCCGTGCAAAGCAGCACCCGCTTCACCTTCTTGGCATCGACGTAGCTGTCGCCCAGCACTTCCTGGAATGAACCGTTGGTTAGGTCTTCCAATGGCGAAACCACTTTCGGGTGGCGCAGCAGCGACTTCGGCGACATAATCACCAGTGGCTTACGGAACGCCCACGTCAGTTGCCGACGCATGACGTGGAACAGGTTGGCCGGGGTCGTGATGTTGGCCACGACCATGTTGTATTCCGCGTACAGTTGCAGATACCGCTCCGGGCGGGCGTTGGAGTGCTCCGGTCCCTGCCCTTCGTAGCCGTGCGGCAACAGCATGGTCAGACCATTCTGAATACCCCATTTCGACTCAGCGGCCGAAATAAACTGGTCGATGATGATCTGCGCGCCGTTCGAGAAATCGCCGAACTGAGCTTCCCAGATCACCAGCGCGTGGGGGTTAGCCATCGCGTAACCGTATTCAAAACCCAGCACGCCGTATTCCGACAGCAGCGAGTTGTAAATCTGTAGCTTCGTCTGTCCCTCGGCGATATGGTCGAGCGACGAGTATGTTTCGTTTGTTTCGGCGTCGTGCAGTACGGCGTGGCGGTGCGAGAACGTCCCCCTCTGCACATCCTGCCCGCTCAGACGGACCGGCTTGTTTTCCAGCAGCAGCGACCCATAGGCAAGCAGTTCGGCCGTACCCCAGTTTACCATCTTGCTGTCGGTCAGCATGGCCTGCCGGTCTTTCAGCAGCTTGTCGATCTGCTTCAGCGGCTTGAATCCTTGCGGCACCGATGTCAGGGCTTTGCCGATGGTTTCGAGCGTTTCGGCAGGTACGCCCGTCTCCGGCGACTTCTCAAAGTCTTCGGGTTCGGAGTAGCGCAGTTCGGCCCAGTCGAGGTCGAGCCGCAGCGGTTTGTACGGAATCTCGGCTTTCTGCTTCACCTTGTCGAGCCGCTCCTGAAGCTGCTTCTTGAACTCGGTGTCCATACCCTTCGCCAGTTCGGCATCCACATCGCCACGCTCGATCAGTGTTTTGTTGTAGAGTTCGCGGGGGTTGTCGTGCTTGTCGATGATGCCGTACATCGTCGGCTGCGTGAACTTCGGCTCGTCGGACTCATTGTGTCCGTAGCGTCGGTAGCAGACCATGTCGATAAACACGTCACGCTTGAATTTCTCGCGGAATTCAACGGCCAGTTTGGCGCAGAAAATTACCGCTTCCGGATCGTCGCCGTTGACGTGAAAAATCGGTGCATCGATGATTTTGGCAACGTCCGAGCAGTAGATCGACGAACGGGCGTCGTCGAAGTCAGTGGTGAAGCCAACCTGGTTGTTTATAACGAAGTGAACTGTACCGCCGGTTGTGTAGCCGGGCAGTTTGGCCATCTGCGTCACTTCATAGACGATACCCTGCCCCGCCACGGCTGCGTCGCCGTGAATCAGAATTGGCATAATCCGGGTGAAGTCGCCGTTGTATTCTTCATCGGCCTGCGCCCGCACGAAGCCCTCAACCACCGGGTCGACGGTTTCCAGGTGCGACGGGTTAGGGGCCAGTTTCACGCTAATCTCCTTACCGGCCGGGGTATGCAGCAGACTCGAATAGCCGAGGTGATATTTTACATCGCCATCGCCGTACGCGTGCTGCGGAACGTTACCTTCAAAGCCGTCGAAGATAGCTTCGTAGGACTTACCCATGATGTTCGACAGCACGTTGAGCCGTCCCCGGTGTGCCATCCCGATCATCACTTCTTCGACACCCAGTTCGGCCGCCTGACTGATGATCGTATCGAGCGCGGGAATGGTCGACTCACCGCCTTCGAGCGAGAATCGCTTCTGCCCTAGGTATTTCGTGGCCAGGAAGTTTTCGAAAACGGTGGCTTCGTTCAGCTTTTCCAGGATGCGCTTTTTCTCATCGAGCGACGGGCTGAACTCCAGCGCTTCTTTCTCGATCTTGTTACGCAGCCAGTTTTTCACGTCCATCTCGCGGATGTACATGTACTCGAAACCGATGTTGCCCGCGTAAATCTTACGCAGCGATTCCATGATCGTGCGAAGCGTGGCGGGTCCGATACCAAGCAGCTTACCCGACTCAAATACGGTGTCGAGGTCGGCGTCCGACAGGGCGTAGTCGGGCAGGTCGACGCGGGGCTGCCGGTCTTTGCGCTCTTTCAGCGGGTTTGTTTTTGCCAGCAGGTGCCCCCGCGAGCGGTAGGCTTTGATCAGACTAGCCACTGATACCTCTTTCTCGGCGTGGGTCGCATCGACGGGTTTTGCCGCTGTTGCCGCGCCGTTCGAGGCAACGCCATTGACGGCGGCACCGTTGGTTTTTCCGTTCCCGTTGGGTTTATCGGTGTAGGTCGAAGAGAAGTCGAATCCCTTGAAAAACTGTTGCCAGCTTTCATCGACCGACTGAGGGTCTTTTTTGTAAGACTGATATAGCTGATCGATATAGGCTACATCAGAATTGGCGATATATGAGTACTGATCCATGACGGTGGCGCGTCGTTGTTTTGAGGGGCAAAGGTAGCGTATCGTTCAGATACTTAACCGCAAAATTTATGGTTTTTATCCTATAAAATACCGCTGTCGGCGCGCTTACAGGCATAACGCCATTGGGTACCGTTTAGTTGAGATTTCAATGGGGCCGCTCCGACTCCCGCCTGACGTGAAATTCCAGACGTCAGCTGTGTTTTTCCTGACACAGTTCAATCAGGACGCCGTTGGTGGTTTTGGGGTGCAGAAAGCACACCAGCTTATTGTCGGCACCGGGCTTTGGCTGATCGCTGAGCAGGGTAAATCCTTCGCTTTTCAGCCGTTCCATTTCCGCCTGAATATCATCGACTTCAACCGCAATATGGTGAACACCCTCGCCCCGCTTTTCCAGAAAACGTGCAATTGCGCTGTCGGGATTGGCGGCTTCAAGCAGTTCAAGCTTGGTCTGGTTGATGCGAAAAAAGGAGGTCGTCACACCTTCCGATTCGACGGTTTCCTGCTTGTAGGGCGGCACATTGAGCAGTCGGGCGAACAGGTCGTTGGCCTGCGCCAGGTCGCGAACGGCGATGCCTATATGTTCGATGTTGGTAAGCATAGCGGGTAAGAACTTTTCTGATTGGGGGTAAGTTAAGGAAGTAACGACTAATTCGCCGTCGGCAGACGCACAATCAACCATGGTTACGGTTTCAGACATAGCAAAAGACAAGATTATCGAACTGCGCCAGAAAGAAGGCTATACCGACAATTATTCGATTCGGGTAGCTGTGCAGGGTGGTGGCTGTTCGGGCCTGATGTACGACCTGCAATTCGACACAGCGCAGCAGCCTACTGACCACGTCGTCGAAGACAAGGGCATCAAAATTCTGGTCGACCGGAAGAGCCTGCTTTATCTGGCCGGTACCGAACTCGACTTCTCCGACGGCCTCAACGGCAAAGGTTTCCAATTCAAGAATCCCAACGCGAGCCGTACCTGCGGCTGTGGCGAAAGCTTCGCGGTATAGAGTGACTGTCAAATAGCGTCTTGCTGTTTGAGACAGAAAAAACACCGCTGACAACGGTGTTTTTTTGTTTTCTACGGGGCGATCTAGCTAGCGGCAATGCTTATTATCATACACTGATTTGGCCAGCGAATCGACACCCGCTATACCCTTTCCAGTTTTTACGATCTCCTCTAATTTTACCCTATCTACCTCGTACCAAGTACAAGTCATGCCACTGTTTACGTCTACTTCAACGCCCAAGCGTTGTTCAGTTTTATGGTACCAGATTGCGTGTCGGTTTCCCTGCGCTGGGTCACTGTCGCGGAACGAATACATCACCCGGTAGAAGTCGTCGGAAGGTAGTCGATTAAACCGGCCTGCTATGTGGTTGAGCGTTGCGTTTTGCGCGTCGAACTTTGAATCGAACGTTCCCATATCCCCGTACCTATCCAGCCCAAGCGGATTTGAGATATCACATGAGAAACAGCCTACCAGCAGGAAGGCAAGACTAGTTTTTGCGTTGAGTTTCATACTGTTTTTATGAGATCACGCAATGTACCTGTTCAGCCCGGATATTCCCACCACAGCATATTCTCAAAACGGTCGAAGAGGTGAAAATCGTTTTTTTCCAGCACCCGCTGCGACGCTACATTTTCCACATTGGTATCGGCCGTAACCCGCAGCACACCCGGCTGTTGCAGCACCCAATCGACCAGACCACCGACCATTTCGGTCATGTAGCCCTGCCGCTGCCGGGACGGGTAGGTGCCGTAGCCAATCTCCACCGTACCCGTTTCGTCGGGCTCCCCCTTGAATTTAGCTTCAGCTACGATCTGCTGCCGCTCGTCATCAATCGCGACCCAGATCGTGTGGAAGAGCGGATCGAAGCGGGGGTCGAGCAGGCGCGGGATGGTATATCCCCGAATAATGCTCAGCAGCGGCTCCGTCACAACGCGGGGGCCGGTTCTCAGGTGCAACGCCTGCTCCAGCCGGTAGCTATCGGCGATGTGCAGCCGTAGTTCGGGTAGCGTCAGCGGGCGCAGCGTCAGGCGGGGGTAGTCAGCATGGCAACGGGTTGACAAATCAGTACTGTCCTTCGCTCACACTCCAGCCCCCGTCGATGGTTAGCACCTGCCCGGTGGTGAAGCGCGATTGATCGGACATGAAGTAGACCGCTGCACCAGACAAATCGTTGGGATGGCCGATGCGTCCCCCATCAAGTGGTTGTTTCGACGGGATGAACGCCATGATCTTATCGTCGTTGACGGCCCGCTGCGACATGGGTGTTTCGACCAGCGACGGCACCAGCACGTTGACCCGGATATTCTGACTGGCGTAGTACGATGCGACCGACCGCGAAAAGCCGATCACGGCCGACTTAGCAGCAGCATAGGCATGGGTCGCGAAATAAGCCGGTGATGGTGATTGCCCCAGCACCGAGCCCATGTTCAGAATGGTACCACCCGATTCCTGCGCGCGAAAGGCCCGCACAGCCGCCTGATTCGACAGCATCATGGCCGTCAGGTTGGTGTTCATCGTATACTGCCAACCGTCGAGGGTTAGTTCGTGCAGGGGGCCATCGCCAAACCGCCGACCGCTGCCTCCGGCCACGTGATAGAGTCCGTCGAAGCCACCGAAAATCTGCTGACACAGCCCTATTGCTTTGGGGGCCGTTTGCGGATCGGCCGCGTCGCCCGACATAGCGAGACCGTTGCCACTCAATTGTTGTTCGGCTTTGGCACCGTTTTCGGGGTTGCGGCCAACGACTACGACCTGCGCCCCTTCGGCCACAAACGACTGTGCTGCTGCCAGCCCCATGCCCGTTGTACCGCCAATAACTACGATTTTTTTATCTGTTAACCACATTTGTTTGGTTGACCCGTCTGGAACTTTGCGCGCAAGAAACGAAATTGCCTGTCTACTCCCAACAGGATTCATACTCCTGGCAACCCTTTCCTGCATGCGTTTTACGACTACCTGTTTTGCTCTCCTGTTTGCCGCCGGTTCACTTTCTGCACAACCTGCCCCCTCAATCAGCTACGAAACCAGCGCCGTGCATCCGCTCATGGTGCAATTTGACGCCGACCGGGGTAGCCTGAATCGGTTCTATGTGATCGAAAACTCGCCCGAACGTCGGGAGCGGTTCAAGAAGCTACGAACCGATTACCTGGCTCAGTTACAGGCGTTGCCGTTCGACCAGATGAACACTGACAGCCGGGTCGATTACTTACTATTTCAGCGCAACCTCCGCAACGACCTGACCAAACTGGAACAGGAAGAAGCCGAGATGAAGCAGATTCAGCCGTGGTTTTCCTTTGCCGGTACGTTGTATACGCTCGAAAAAGAACGGCGACGCGGTAAGGTTCTCGACGCCCGGCAGGTAGCCGCCGACCTGACAGCCCTATCGGCGCAGGTTGAAGCCGCTCATCGGCAGGTCGAGAAACTAGGGCCGATTGATCCGGCCATTGCGCGTCGCGCGAACCGGACGGCAGTTGGGCTGAAAACGGCCCTCGAATCGGTGTTCAATTTTTACAACGAATATGATCCGCAGTTTACGTGGTGGGTACCGCAGCCGTACCAACGGGCCGACAGTTTGCTGGCCAATTATGCCGCTCTGTTTGGTCGGCGGGCGAAGCGTAGTTCGGGAGCCAAAACCGACAGCAGCGGTATCGTCGGTACGGCCGTCGGGCGCGACGAACTGGTGCGGCAGCTTCAGTACGAACTCATCCCCTACTCGCCCGACGAGCTGATTCAGATTGCCAACCGTGAATTTGCCTGGTGTGACCGGGAGTTGCTAAAAGCGTCGCGCGAGATGGGTTTCGGCGACAACTGGAAAGCCGCACAGGAGAAAGTCAAAAACAGCTATGTCGCGCCCGGCCACCAGCCCGAACTGATTCTACGGCTCTACAACGAATCGATTGATTTTCTGAAAAAGAACGACCTCATCACCATTCCGCCGGTGGCCGAAGAAACGTGGCGCATGAGTATGATGTCGCCCGAACGGCAGCGGGTCAATCCGTTTTTTCTGGGTGGTGAAGAGATCATTATCTCCTACCCCACGGGCAGCATGAGCGAAGCCGACAAGCTGATGAGTATGCGCGGCAACAACCCCCATTTCTCCCGCTCGACGGTGCATCACGAACTCATCGCGGGGCACCATCTGGAGTTTTTCATGAACAACCGATACAAGACCTACCGCAATTTCGACACACCGTTCTGGGTCGAAGGGTGGTCGCTGTACTGGGAAATGCTGCTGTGGGACAAAGGCTTTCCGCAATCGCCCGAAGACCGGATCGGGATGCTGTTCTGGCGGATGCACCGCTGCGCCCGCATTATTTTCTCGCTCAACTATCACCTCGGGCAGTGGTCACCCCAGCAGTGCATCGACTTTCTGGTCGACCGGGTAGGTTTCGAGCGGGCCAACGCTGAGGGCGAGGTGCGCCGGTCGTTTGTGGGCGGCTATCCTCCGCTGTACCAGCTGGCCTACATGACGGGTGGATTTCAGTTCTACGCCTTGCAGAAAGAACTCGTCGGTAGTGGCAAAATGACCAACAAGCAATTTCACGACACGATCATGCGGATGAACGCGCTGCCCGTCGAGATGATCCGCGCCATTCTGATTGATCAGCCGCTGCGCCGGGATTTCAAGACGAGCTGGCGGTTCTATGATCTGAATGGCCCGAAAAAATAAAACCCGGCCAAGGAGCCGGGCTTATCCAGTAGCACTCTATCAACACGTGTGACCTTGCGGCCACAAAATCTGAAGGGTCATTTCGTATCTGCTGTCTTGCCGGATCAGGCGCTGACTACGATGGTATGCGTCAGGGTGTAGCCGCTCGAAATACTCCCCGATACGGTGGCTAGTTCGTTGGTGTAGCCATCGCCAAAGACATTGTCTCGTTCGTTCAGGGTATCCTGCGCGCCTTTCGTGTACCCATACGACTGGGCCGTCGTGTACACCGCATTCGAGATGTCGTACGGAAAAGCAATCTGCGTTACCAGCAGCGACTTGCCCGACGAGTTGTATACGTGGACGTGAATATGCGGAGCGCGACCACCGTACCAACCGGGGAAAATTGACGTGAACGACGCTAGTCCGTTCGAGTCGGTTGTCTGACGGCCACGGAGAAAATCGACACTGGTATAGTTGGTACTCTGCATGCCGGTCCCGCCGTATTCCGAATAGTTACCATCTTTATCGCAGTGCCACACATCGACCAAGGCACCCGACAGGGCTGCACAACTGGCGTTCGCGTTTTTGATGGTAATGTTCATCGTAAAGGCTACGCCGGTCCGGTCGTCGCGAATGTCTTTACGGACAAACTTGGCCGGTGATTTAGTCGGAAACGGCCCTTCCGTTTCCGAGTTGGTCACGGTGCAGTTGCTCGCCGAACTCCCGTTTGTCGATCCACCCGACGTGGTCGTTGATCCTGTCGATGTCGTCGACGTGGGTTCGATATCGGTTTGGTTGCAGCTACTAATGGCGACGATGCCCAGCAGGCTACCAAAACCGCGTTTCAAAAAATCTTTCCGTTCCATGCCTGGCCTTCTTGTTATAAATGATCTTGTTTCAGCCAGGATAACGCCCCATGTATCACCCTCCGTTGCGCCGACTACAGACTAAGCGGTTAATGCCCTGAATGTGTCGGTGAACCCGAAAATAGGTTTGTTAGGCAGTACGAATGTCCGACGCAAAGCGTTGCAGCGAGTCATCATTAATTGGGATCTGTTGCTGAAAGGGCAACAGAACGGTTGGTAGCGCGTATTTTCGTCATCACAATCGACTCCTTCCCCCAACGTGGCTGCTTTCTTCGACATTCATACCATCCTGTTTACCGTCTGGGGGTATCCCATGAGTTACCTGGAGTTCTTCGGCGTCGTGTCGGGCGGACTGGCAACCTGGCTGGCGGCCCGCGCTAACATCTGGAGCTGGCCGGTCGGGGCAGCTAGCGTAACGCTGTTCTTTTTTCTGTTCTACCAGATTCAGCTTTACCCAGACATGTTTTTGCAGGTCTTTTTCGTCATCACAAACCTGTACGGCTGGTGGCGCTGGACACACCCCAAAACCGGGGAAGCCGATAAACAGAACGAACTCCGCATCACCCGCCTGACGGGTCGCCCGCTGATCCTGACGCTGGCAAGCGGACTGGTAGCTACGCTGGGGCTGGGCGCACTGGCGCAAAACCTGCACCGGCTGTTTCCGGTCCTGTTCAGCCAGCCCAGCGCGTTTCCGTATCTCGATTCATTCACGACGGTGATGAGCATCGTCGGCACGTTTATGATGATCCAGAAAAAGCTGGAATGCTGGTGGGTCTGGCTGGTGATCGATCTTATCAGCACCTATATCTACTTCATCAAGGGCGTCAAACTGGTCGGGATTGAATACGCTGTTTTCTGCCTGATTGCGTTTCAGGGAGCCTGGCACTGGACCCGCGAATACCGGTCGTACCAAACAGATCGGCAACCCGCTCATTTGTAGAATTGGTGGCCTATTTCGTCAGGCAATTGTCTTATTAATCTGGTAGTCAGTACGTTATTTTCGGTATCGTTTGTCTTACTCGACTTGGCGTAACGAGTATAACCCTAAATACATCCACTATAACTATTTAAAGAATTTCAATCAGTAACCCACTGATAACTATGAACTTATTTTTTAAGTTATATAATTTTGCAACAAAACCAAACGAAAACCTCTTATGGCAGTTGCCAAACAATTTCTGAAAAGTAAGCCTGTTGCCAAAGTAACGTTCGAATTGTCAGCCGAAGCAGTCAATGGTGCGAAAACGGTTGCCGTAGCCGGTGAATTCAACAACTGGGACGCATCAGCTCAAGCGCTAAAGAAGCAAAAGGACGGTTCGTACAAGACGACGGTTGAACTGCCCGTTGGTGGCGAGTACCAATACCGGTACATCCTCGACGGTACGAAATGGGAAAACGATTGGGCTGCCGATAAGTATGTAGCCAGCGGTGTTTCGGGAGACGAAAATTCAGTAGTTGTTCTGTAAGGACATCAAATAAAAAGTGGGCGGATAAACTTAGAAGTTTATCCGCCCACTTTTTATTTGATCACTTTCAAACCTGAACGAATCAGTTAAATAAGTGTACTTTCTGTAATAATAGCAATCTCCTTACCCCCTTATTTTTAAATCGCTATTATAAGCAGAATGCAATAGATACGAAAAATCACAATTTGTACATTTTTCAGAAGCGTATGCTACTGAAATAGGTTTACAAAGGGGAACAAAACGGCTTGTCGATTTGCAGTGGCACATTTCCAAACCGAACTCGCTTGTAAGGATACCATTTTAACCGCTGATGACCAACTTGCCGGTGAGCTTGGTTTGGAGTTTGGTAATTCAGTGACGCATGAGGACGCAGTGAATTATAAGTCCGAATAGCCTGGCCAACGGTCGTCTCGGCCAAGCCAAAGTTGACAAAGCCATGCAGTCGAAAGTCATACTTCAACGTGCGAAAGACCCGTTCGGCTAAAGCATTTTCATTTGGGTCACCTGATTCGGTCATACTAATAACAATGCCTGCCTGACGAAGCCGGGCCACATAAGCCCTGAACAGTACTGAACGCCCCGATCTGAGTGATGGATGAGCGATTTGCTGGTCTGTCCTCGATCACCCAGTGCCATCTCTAGAGCCGCCAGCGGTCCCTTGGCTTCTAATGTTTTGTGCACTGACCAACCCACGATTTTGCGCGAGTAAGCATCCAGAATAATTGATACATAGGCGAAGCTAGTACCCGCTCGAACGTAGCTTAGATCACTTACCCAAAGTTGATTGGCAGCCGTTGGTTTGAGATCTTTAACCCGATTAGGATACGTCTTCAAGCCATGTCCAGAATCAGTCGTACGCACGTATGCTCGTTTCTTGACTAGCAGCAAACCATTGATTTTTAATAGGTTATGTAGCTTGTCACGACCTAACTTGATCTGGTGAACAGCCAAGAAAGCCTGCATCATTTCATGTAATTTAGTGGTTCCTAAGCCGGGTACCTGTCGGCGTAGCCGCATCACTTCGGCCAACACCAGGCTAGCCTGAAAACCCGCTTTTTGCTGTCGCCTGGTAGCCGCATACCAGGCGTATCGTGTTAATCCAAACAGCCCACACAACTGCTCCATGCCCACCAGGGGATAGCGACGAGTCAGTTGGTCGACGGTTTGGTGCCAGACTTTTTTAGGATCTTGATCTGGAGTTGTTCTTCGGCAATTTGGATAGCCGCTTCGAAGGCTTCAGCTTTGAGTTTGAGGTGCTGATTTTCGGCTTCGGTAGCACTCAATCGTCGCTCAAGTGCTTTGATGTAGGCCTCCTGATTGTGCTTTTTCATCCGCTTGAAATACCGGTAAGGATACAGAAAAGGAGCTAGTCGGTGTTTGTAATACCAGCGGTTGAGCTGGCGCAATTCCTTGAGCGAAATATGCAGGTACTGCTGGATGTCGGCCGGCTGAGCAATTTCGGCCCGGTAGATTGACACGACGCGTCGCTTAAAATGGAGCGATTTTCTAGTTTTCTTATTTCGTTGTAATACGCTAATATACATTGGCTTACTGATTTAGTGTTGACTAAATTCAGTAGCATACGATGTGTTGTATAATCAGTCTTATGTTAAGCACGGGATAAAGCGAGCACTTTGTTCCCGTGCTTTCCTACTGTTCTACACTGCGAAGCTGTCAGACTCGACGTAGGCATTGATGACGGCGGTTTCACCGTCTTTGCCGGGCATTGAATTGCCGTGCTCCATGCCAAACACGAACTCTTTATTCTCGGCCTTGGCTTTTTTGTACACGTGCTGAAGCACTTTCTTGTAATTGATCTCGCCCGTTGTTGGCTCTTTCCGGCCGGGGTTATCGCCGATTTGAAAATAGGCGATTTCAGGCCACGTCCAGTCGATGTTACTGATTACGTTACCCTCGTTTTTCTGCATATGGTAAATGTCATACAGCAGCTTACACGACGGGCTGTTGACACCCCGGCAGATTTCATAAGTCTGATCGGAGGTACGCAGAAATAGATTCGGCGTGTCGCTCAGCGGTTCCAGTACCATCGTCAGGCTAGCGGGTTCAAGGATTTCGGCACCCCGGCGCAGCGCATCGATCACATTACCGGTCTGCACACCAATCGGTAGTCGCCGTTCGAAATCCCCCGGTACGACGGTCGTCCACTTGGCGTTGACGCGCTTCGCTGTCTCGACCGCTTTCCGGCAACCGTTCAGGAAAATATCGATATATTCGGGTTTGCCGGCCGCCAGCGTATTCGCACCGTTGCCGCCTTTGTCGAGCACAAAAACGCCCATCGTGATACCGAGCCGGGCCATCTCTTTTCCCATCTTCTCCTGCATGGCTACATCGCGGCCCATCATGCCATTATCCTCGAACGCCGTGAAGCCCATATCAGCCATGTATTTCAACTGATCGATGGGGTCTTTACCCGCCGTATTCTCAAACATACCGATGTGCGGGGCGTATTTGAGTTTGAAGCTGTGCTTCGCCTGTGGAATGGGTTCGGCGTACAGTTGATCGGCGAGGGCTACCCCCGCGAGTCCAGCTGTAGACTTTACAAAATGGCGTCGTTGCATATTTTGAGTAGTGATTTTCTTGGTTATTTCTTGATTGTCTTGAACTGTGATTTTTATGATTACGCTGATTGCACTGATTTTTTTGTTTGAATCACAGCCTATCTGTGTAATCAAATGAATCACAGTTCAAGATTGTCTGAACTATGATTCATTTGATTATGTGATTTCGCTGATTTCAAAAAAAGAATCATAGTCCATCAGCGTAATCAAAAAAATCACACGGGGCCGCCCGGCGGTTCAGAATCATTTTCTCTTCAGCGTGCTTAGGTAATCGACCAGGTCGACGAGTTCCTGCGTGCTCATGCTTTCCTGCAAGCCCGACGGCATCATCGACGTTTCGGTCGTTTTGATTGATTTGACGTCCGACATTTTGTAGTTCTGCACAACCCCGCCGGGGAACTTCATTTGCAGATCGGTTTCGGTTTTGCTTGAGATAATACCCGTCAGCATTGTGCCATCTTTCAGTTTCACTTCCGACGTTTCGTAGCCGAAGCTGATGCCCGCGTCGGGGTGCAGAATGGCGAGGTATTCTCCCTCTTTTGACAGCTTCGAGCCAATCTCCGACAGCTTCGGCCCGAAGTCCATGCCTTCGCCGTTGACCTGATGGCAAATCGCGCAATTGGCTTTGAACACCGTCAGGCCGCGTGCTGCGTCGCCGTTCATCGCCATCAGCTCCGACAGGCCGGGGAGCTTCTTGCCGTCGCCCGATTGTGCACCGTCGAGGTAACTGGCAGCCTGTACCCGGATGTTTTTGCGCCAGTCGCCACTAACACCCTGCGCAGCCGCTTTTTTGTAATCGCCGGTGATGTCACCCGTTTTAAGGAGCGCGATCACCATATCGGCACCTTCCGAACTGCCGCCCAGCGAACGGGTTGCATTGGTACGTAGACTAGGAGACCGCTTACCGTCCAGCGCGACGGTTTTCAGGATGTCAATCGACGATTTGCTGCCCACGTTCCGCAAAGCCGTGACCATGTGTATCGCATCGTCGGCATTACTACCGTTTATCGATGCCCACACCAGGTCGCTGCCTTTTTGCCGCAGCAGTTGCCGGGCGGCATCGCGGCCCATCCCGACGTCGTACTTCGCCAGCGCGAGTTTTTGCAGCCGCTCGTTTTCCGACGCCGGTTCGTACCGGCTGACCAGTTCGATGTATTCGGGTTTGCCGTAGGTCTGATCGAGCAGTTTGGCCAACGCCTGCTGCGCAATCTGATTTTGCCGGACAAAGTCGGGGTCGAGGTGGCGCAGGGCCAGGCGGCTCACGTCGGTCGACCCGCTGTTTTCTTTCAAAATAGTTAGCAGCGCGTTCGATTTTTCGGTGGCACCGGGGTTGAAATCGAAGGCCCGGAAATAGCGTAGCCGCGTGTTTAGGTCGGTGCGCGAATCGCTAGCCAGCTTCGCCAGCATTGGCACCGATTCCTTAGTCCGCGCCCGCCAGATAATGTCGCGACCGGCGGCTGTTGTGGTCGGGTCGTTGGCCTGTTGCTTCATCCAGGCGGAGTAAAACCGGTCCCAGTTGCCGTCCGCGCCGATACCCAGCGCTTCCAGATACCACCGATCCGTACCGTCGTGCTTACTGGCCAGTTTCGCCCACAGTTCCGGCGCGTCGGCCGATTTGCTGTTACGCAACGCGATAGCACATTCACGGCGCACCTGCGGATTAGCGTCAGAAACCAGTTGCTTGACAGCCGCAATCGTCGGGTCAGCACCGAGTTGACGAGCCGCCCGCAGCGCGGTGATGCGCAGGTTGGGGTTGCTGTTTTTCAACGCGGCCGTTACGTAGTTCGACCCGTTTTCGCCCTTACTTAGCAGCCACAGCGCGCGGGCCTGCATACGCGGATTCGGGTTGCTTTTGTACATGGTCGCCAATGCCTTCTCCGATTTTTTACCCATGCCGTGCAGGGTGTTCCAGGCGGCATAGCGAACATCCATATTCGGGCTTTGCAGCGCGTCAATGGCTCCTTCGACCGTCGTTAGATCAGTTTTGGGAATTGTGTAGGGCGAATTGGGCGGAGCCACGCGGTACACGCGGCCCTTACTTTGGTCACCCGCCTGATGCCCACCCACGCCGGGGTCGTACCAGTCGGCGATAATGAGCGAACCATCGGGCGCGACGCACACATCGGCCGGGCGGAACCACTGATCTCGGGCACCTTCGAGGATGTTGACGATACTGGCTTTGTAGCCCGCGCCGTCGTTCTGCACCGTGTACGATCGCACCACGTTCGGCCCGGCGTCGCAGTGAATGAGCTGATTCTGAAAAGCGGGCGGCAGCAGCTTTCCTTCGTACACGAGTATGCCCGTTGGCGACCCCGCGCCTGTTTGCAGCAGGTTGGGTACCGAACCGGGATCGTTGAGGTGCCAATGCCGCTGTGGTGTTTCCTTCTCCAGGTTTTCGCGATTGGCCTGCCAGCCCGCACCGATCATCTCGTCGGTGTAGCCGTAGTTGCCATACTCCATCACGTAATTGATACGCGTGCTTTTGTTGCCGTCGTCGTCGTTATCCGACTGCCAGAGCGTACCGTACGAGTCGACGGCGATTTCGTAGTTGTTGCGGAAATTTTGCCCGAGCAGTTCGACGTTTTTCCCGCCCGGATCGCAACGGAAGACCAGCCCCTGCCGGAAATGTTCTCTGTCAATGGGTTTGCCCGTCGCGATGTCGACAACCGGCTTTTTATCCTTATCGAGCAGTTGACCCCCTTCGTTGCCGAAGTTGAAATACCATTTACCGTCTGGTCCGGCCACAAAGGTGTGCATACCGTGGTCGTGCTGTTCGCCACCAATGCCGGTGAAGAGCAGTTCCTTCCGGTCAGCTTTGTCGTCGTTGTTGTCGTCGGTCAACAGCCAGACGTTAGGACTGTCGGAGACGATAACCTGATTGCCCTGCACCCAGATACCAAGTGGTGACTCGATGGCGGGGTCCTGAAAAAACACCTTGCTATTGTCAGCTTTCCCGTCGTGGTTTTCGTCGTCGAGTATCACGATGCGGTCACCTTCGGGCCGGGTGGGGTTACCGTTGATGGCGGGTCGATAGTTGTACGCTTCGCACACCCAGACACGCCCCTTCGCGTCGACGTCGATGTTGGTGGGGTTCACCAGCATCGGCTCGGCGGCAAACAGCGTCGCTTCCAGCCCCGGTGCCACGTTCAAGCTACCCACGGCATACTTCGGGTCGTGTTTGTCGTCGTCGGACAGACTGGTAAACAACCGCTTAAGGTAGTCCCTCGACGCGAGGTTGAGGTTGTGATTCTGGTAAGCTCCGATCAGCAGCCCCCCAGCCAGTAGCCCGGCCGCCGACATCCGCAGCGCGTTCGTTTTCATGTGGTTTGGTTGGTTAACCGTTTCTGTTCATTCCAAGGTCTGTATCTTCACAGACCCATATCCGGCAGGTTGATTACTTGCTGACGCACGAGGGTCTGTGAAGACACAGACCTTGGAGAATATGCGTGTGCTTATGCCTACACGCGACCGCCCCGGCGAGCACCGTGACTAGATATTCCGCTTCTTCATCTCCTTCACGGCGAAATCGGCTGCGCGGGCGGTCATTGCCATATACGTCAGCGACGGGTTCACGCAGGAGGCTGAGGTCATAAATGCGCCGTCGGTGACGAACACGTTCTTCACGCCGTGTACCTGATTGTTGCCGTTCAGAACCGACGTTTTTGGGTCGCGACCCATGCGTGCGGTACCCATTTCGTGAATCGCCATGCCCGGATATGAGCCGTTATCGTAGCCTTTCACGTTTTTCAGCCCCGCCTTTTCCAGCATCTCGACCGCGTCGTTCTGCATATCCTTCCGCATCTTCTTCTCATTGTCCTTGAACTCCGCATCGAAGACGACCACCGGCATTCCCCACTTGTCTTTGGTGGTTTTGTCGAGGAACATCCGGTTTTCGTGGTACGGCAGCGTTTCGCCGAAGCCGCTCAGGCCCATCGTCCACGGACCGGGCTTGGTCATGTCTTCTTTGTAGTCGGCCCCGAAGCTCAGTTCAGCGATTTCGCGCTGCCAGTTTTGCCGACTGCCGCTGCCCTGATAGCCAAAGCCACGCAGGTAGTCGCGTTTGTCGGTGCCGATGTTGCGGTAACGCGGCACGTAAATACCGTTGGCCCGCCGACCGACATAGTACTTGTCGAGGTCGCCTTCCCACACGCCCGACGCGCCGGTGCGGAAGTGGTGGTCCATGAGGTTGTGGCCCAGTTCACCTGAATCGTTGCCGAAGCCGTTGGGGAAACGGTTCGACGTGGAGTTGAGCAGGATAGCCGTCGAGCCGAGGGCACTACCGCAGACGAAGATGAGTTTTGCCTGATACTGCCGCTCCTGCAAGGTTTTGGCGTCGATTACGCGTACACCCGTGGCCCGCTTCTGATTTTCGTCGTACAGAATATTCGTCACGACCGAATCCGGGCGCAACGTCAGCCGGTTGGTTTTCCCAGCGTAGGGCAACGTACACGACTGCGTGCTGAAGTAGGCCCCGTATGGGCAACCCATCGCGCAGCGGTTGCGGTACTGACACGGAGCCCGACCGATACCCAACTGCGCTTCCGTCGCTTTCGATAGGTTGGCTACCCGCCCGATGGTCATTGTACGGCCGGGGAAATCTTTCTCAATGCGCTTCCGCACTTCCTTTTCCACGCAGTACATCTCCATCGGCGGCAGGAAATCGCTGTCGGGGAGTTGCGGCAGGTTGAGCTTTTCACCCGAAATACCAACCACTTTCTCGACATACGAATACCAGGGCGCGACGTCTTTATAGCGAATCGGCCAGTCGACAGCGATGCCATCTTTCAGGTTGCCTTCAAAGTCGATGTCGCTGAGCCGGTACGACTGACGCCCCCACATGATCGATTTCCCCCCGACGATATTCGGCCGGTACCAGTCGAACCGTTTCTCCTCCTTGTAGAGCGAGTCGGTGTCTTTCATCCAGTACGTTTCGGTGTTTTCGTTGTACGGGTAGTCGCGCATCAGCTTCGGGTGCGTTTCCTTCTGCTCCATCGTCAGCCGCCCGTTGTACTTGAGTTCCCAGGGATCTTTGGTCGCGTTGGGGTAGCCCGTAACGTGTTCAAGCTGATGCCCTTTTTCAAGCATCAGTACGCGCAATCCCTTTTCGGTCAGCTCTTTGGCTGCCCACCCGCCCGACACCCCGGAGCCAATTACAATGGCATCGTAAGTCATTTCCTTGGCGGCATCTATGTTTAAATTCATTTTCTTGGAGTTGAAGAGTTATCACAAAGCCCACGTTTTCTGACCCGGCTCCATCGGTTTGCAACCGTCGAACTGACCGGGAACGGGGAGGTAAGCCAATGCTTTTGTCGCGCCGATTTCGGAGGTGAAATAACCCAGCGTCGTCAGTTCTTTCATGCGCAGGAAGAAGGGCTTGTCGGCGGTGGTCGTCTGCTTCACCATCTCGGTTTTCTGCGCGTTGTCGAGGTCCATGAACCCTTTGCCGAACTTCGTTTTGCTATCGGCATCGAGTTTGGCAAGCCCATTGTAGAATGCATCCTGATCGGCTTTCGGGTAGCAGTCGCGCATGACGCGGATGATGAATTTCTGGGCACCGGCGGCTTTCGCACCCGGTGTGCCGGTGGTCGGGATGATCACATCGGCGACTTCGGCCAACAGGGCTTCCTGTTCGGGCGTTACGGTAAGGCTGGGTGCCGTATTGAGCACCTGCCCCATTGCCCCGGCTATACTCGGAGCCGCCAGCGCACCACCCATCAGCAGTGCCACGTGTTGTATTGCTTCTCTACGATTCATCAGTTTATAGTTCAATGTCTAAGGTTCAATGTTTAAAGTTCGTGCGCAAGCAACGTCGAACGTTGAACCCCAAACCTGAAACCGATTAGATAAAGACGTCAGTCGGCTGTTTATCATCTATGTTCGCTAAAAAATCTGCCTTAACCACCGGACCTATACCTATTCTATGCATGAACTTCCTCTTTTCGTAGGGCTATTGGCGCTCGTCACCGCGCTGGCAGCGGCTGCCGAACGCGTCCGAATTGCCTCGCCTATCGTGCTGGTGCTGGCCGGTATCGCCATTAGTCTGGTGCCAGGTCTGCCCAACATAGCGTTGAGCCCCGAAGTCGTTATTCTGCTGTTTCTGCCCCCGCTGATCTACGCGTCGGCCTGGAATATGTCGTGGGCCGATTTTAAAGCCAGTTTCACTCCCATCTTCCTGCTGGCGTTTGGGCTGGTGATCTTCACGACGGTGGGCGTCGCCTGGGTAGCGCATACGTTTGTTCCCGGCTTCTCGTGGCCGCTGGCGTTTGTGCTGGGGGCTACCGTCTCGACCACCGACCCCATTGCCGGTACGGCCATTATCAAACAGATGGGCTTACCCCGGCGGGTGGTGGTGATTCTGGAGGGTGAAAGCCTGGTTAACGACGGGACGGGGCTGGTCGTGTATCGCTACGCCGTGCTGGCCGTCACGACGGGGCAGTTTGTGCTGATGGAAGCGGGGCAGGATTTTCTGTTGAGCGTGGTGGAAGGCATCGCCATCGGGTTAGGCCTGGCGTGGCTGGTCAGGCAGGTGCATAAGCTGACGAAAGAAACGCCGGTTGTCGAAACGACGCTATCGTTTATTACGCCCTTCGCGGGCTATCTGCTGGCCGAACAATGGCACGTGTCGGGCGTGCTGGCGGTGTTGTCGTCGGGGCTGTATCTGACGCTGCGGTCGTCGGAGTATATGTCGCGCCGGGGGCATCTGGAGACGATGGGCGTCTGGAATGTACTGACGTTTCTGCTCAACAGCACCGTATTCGTACTGATGGGCCTTCAGCTGCGGGAGATTCTGTTTTCCAACGCGCAGTATTCGCCCGGCACGCTGATTCTGTATGGTACCATCGTCAGCCTGGCGGTGGTAATTGCCCGGTTCATCTGGGTTTTTCTGATTCACTACACCCCGCGCCTGTTTATAAGCCGCTACAAACACGTGCTGGTACCGTCGCTCAAGCTGGTCGTTGTGGTGGCCTGGACGGGGATGCGGGGGGTATTGTCGCTGGCAACGGCCCTCGCCCTGCCGCTGACCCTCAGCAACGGGTCGCCATTTCCGTACCGGGGCCTCATTATTTTCATTGTCTACTGCGTCATTTTCGTCACGCTCGTCTTGCAGGGGCTGGCGTTGCCGTTCCTGATTCGGACCCTCAACATTAAACCCGATTTGCAGGCCGAGCAGAACGAAATAAAGCTGCGGATTCGGCTGGCGTCGCTGGCCATCGAACACCTGGAAGCCGAGCACTCGATGAACGACGAGGTGTCCGACGAAGTGCTGAGCGTGTTGAAGCACAAATACGAAGCCCGGATCGACCGGCTTCGGCTCCGGCAGGGCGGCAACAAACGGAAAAACATCAACGAATCGGAGCTACGCGAAACCCGCCGGATTCAACTGGGCATTATCCAGCTCGAACGCGAGGAAGCCACCCGCCTGCGCCACACTGGCGAACACGACGACGAAGTCCTCCGCTCGATTCTCTTCGAACTGGATCTGGAAGAAGGGCGGCTGGAGTTGGAAGAAAAGTAGTTTGCCCTCACCGGCAGCGGCCGACCTCACCCCCCGCCCCTCTCCTAAAACAGGAGAGGGGTGACTAGCGGACTATCTATCGTACCCTTCTCTTGGCTTAGTAGACGCCCTTACTGAAGAAGTTTACCAATGGCATAAGGCACTGTGAATTTGGACACTTAGGCTGCTGTGCATGACACTGCGACCTGCGCCCGACAAGCTGCACATGTGGATCGAATTAACAGTGCAATCTTTCAGCTTTCACTTATTTTTATCAGTAATTTTTTTATCTATTTCTTTCACAAGCCTGAAAACGAAATCAAAATAGCTTGAAGCATTTTCTCTAGCAAAGGTATCCATCTGTAAAGACTGAAAGATCGGGATAACTTTGTAATTAATTTCAACTTTTTTCAATTCTGTGGGATTTAAGAAACTACCCTGCAAAAGAGGCATTTCATCTGGGAGGTCTTGTAATATTTTGCTTGGGTCTGCGTGCGAGAATCCGTTTCGCATTAATTCTCGAATTGTATTGAATAAAATATCTTTTTCAATTTCTGTAATTAAACCTTCCTTTCTACATTTCTCTATCGAATTACCTAATGGAATAGAGCTATACTTTTCATTAGGTATAGAAAAAGTAGAACTCCAGTCTTCAATTGGTTGAGGGCCAATCCCAGTCTCGTTATAAATTAAAGCTAGCTTCAGTAATCGCTCTAAAAGATTATTTGTCAAAGTTATCGACGCCCGATAAAAATCAAGAATTAGACATTTGTTGATTTCAAATATCAAACCACCCAGCTCAGAGAAAACATAAAAGTCAAATTCGAAATACTTTGATTGTCTTTGGAAGTTTTTGTTTAGACTTTCGTTGAAAGCTTTTTCAAATATTTCTTTTTCCATAACTCTCAAGTTTATCATGTCGAGAGAAACCTACCAAACCGGGGCGTTCGCTGTGTCAACCGAAACCGCATAACGAGCAAAACCCGCTCTGTTTCGGGACGGGCAACCTGTTGCGCGGAAGTTTACCTATACATTATTAGCGGTTCGCTTTACCCAACCTGTTATTGCATACCATTTAACGCTCCCCTCTCCCGTTTTGGGAGAGGGGCCGGGGGTGAGGGAAACCCGCCCCATTACCGGAAAAAGAACCGCGACGGAGCGATTTCGGCGCGGACCGAGTCGATCAGGGCACCGCTTTCTTGGTAGCGGATTACGTACCCCGCCTGACTGTAGCTGACCGGGTTCTGACTACCGTAGAATGTACCGCTGTTTGGGTCGATACCGATGGCGCTGAACGAACGGTTCTGAACGGCCGTCGTTGGTACACTGGTGTCGGTGATGGCGAACCGGTAGGTACGGTTGCTGGTCGAGAAGTAGAAGCTCTTTTTGTCGCGGCTGATGGCCACGCCCGTTGGGGTTGCGTTCAGCGGTACGCGCTTCTCAACGGTTCGGGCACCGGCGTTATAGCAGATCATCGTCTGACCGACCAGTACCCACAGTTTACCATTGGCATCGACGGCAATCGGTTCGGCTTCGCCACCCATGTCGACCTTCTGAACCACCTCGTCGGTGTTGATATTGATAATGGCCAACGCATTCCCACCGCTGTAACCGGCACTACCAACGAATACTTCACTACCGACGAGAACCATACCCTCGGCTCCCTTAACGGCTGAGATTTTCTTCGTCACCGTACCCGAGTTCACGTCGACGACCGCCACGTAACCGGGATCTTTATAGAACGTACCCGCGCTGAAGCTACCCGATACATCCCAGCAGCTAACATACGCTTTGTTGGGAGCCGCGTAGATCACCCGGCGGGGGTTCTCAATGTCGGGGGTTTTCAGCGTCGCCCGGCTTTTGAACGTACCGTCTTCCACGATCTCGACCTTGTCCTGACCGGCCGCCGTGTTATCGACCAGAATCAGCATTTTGCCGTTGACATCCGTAATATCCTGAACGCCACCGCTGATCGTCAGCCCAGAATTTGCCGTAGCGAAGATGCTGGTCTGCGCCGTATTACTACCCGTCGGGATATAGGTCACCGACCCGTTATTCTGCGAAAAATTACCTTGATTGGCAATATAAGCTCCTGATTCGTAAGGCGATGCCTCCGGGTCGGTGGTTTTACAGTTCCACAGGCTAAGCGTTAATACGCTGGCGACGATTCCGGTTGTAATGTGTTTGTTCATAGATTATTGGATGGTAAAGTAAAAAGCACGTTGATGGCGAAATTTCGGCCCGGCAGGGCGTTGCGCCGAACGCTGATGACCAGCGCGTCGAATAGATTATTGACCTGACCCTGCACCCGAAAAGCGGCTTTGGCGACCCGCACCTGCGTTTCGGCCAGCACATTCGCCAGCAGGACACCCTGAAAATACTGCGTGTTGTCGGCGGTGATGTACCGGCGCGAACTTGTCTGCATCTGCACCGACAGCCGCGACCGGCCGCGCTGCACCCAGGCGTTGAGCGTACCCGTATGCACCGGCACGTAAGGCAACTGCTTACCGATCACGTCGCGGGCGTAGCTGTCGTAGGCCCGCTCCTGCGACGTGCGCGTCAGTGCATAGCCGACCCGTAGCCCCGCCTGCCAGCCCGACTGCGCGTAGCGAAGTGTGCCTGCTAGTTCGCCACCCCGTGCCACCACCAGTTGCAGGTTTTCGACGTGGTAGTCGGTCGTGGGGTTCCAGAGCACCCAATTGTCGACGCGGTTATGGTATGCCGTCAGGTCGGTGGTTAGGTTCAGCGTGGGCGACAGTGCACTGACCAGCGATAGCCCACCTTCCAGATTAACGCCCGATTCGGGTTTCAGATTCGGGTCGCCGAGTTCGATCCAGTAGCGTTCGTTCAGGGTCGGCACCCGGTAGCTCCGCCCGACAGATGCTTTCGCCGTGAGGGTCGTCGATCCCTGCATCAGCAGTTTGTATTCAGCACCCAGCGAAGGCGTCAGCGGGGGGTTGAAGCGGGTCACAAACGCCTGCCGGACATTAGCCGACACGAGCCAACGCGCCGTTTGCAGTCGCAGCAGCGCGTACAGGTCCTGCCGGTTTTCGGTGATAAGCTGCCCGCCATAACCGTCCGTCCGGGTGCGGTAGTGCGACCATTCCCCGCCCGTCCGTAGGTTCACCGCTGCCCCCGTCAGGCCGGGCCACAGCCGGAACTCGCGTTCGACGCGACCAATAAACCGGTCGGTTTCGGTATGATCGGGTCGGGTAAAGTCGCTTTTGGCGTAATCGAGCACGTCGCGGATCCAGCCCAGCCGCACGGTTGTGGCCCCGGCTGCGTAGGTCGTCAGCAACCGCGCCGACTGCGTACGGGTTCGCTCCCGCGCAATGGCATCCTGCGGGCTCAGGATCAGATCATTATCCGTCAACCAGGCATTGACCGACAGTTGCTGACCGTTGCGGTGCCGCACGTACACATCCTGCACCAGCCCCCGTTGCGCCGTCGTGGCCTGATCGACGAAGTAGTTACGAAATTCGCGGTACGGGTAGTCGTTGTTCAGCTGACTCCGGTACAGGTACGTCCGGCCCGACACCTGCCAGTTTGCCCCCGGCGCACTGCTGTAGCGAAGCCCCAACTGCGTCTGATTATTACGGAACGACGCCAGTTGCTGCCCCACCGTCACGCCCAGCCGCGTTTGCCAGTCGGCCTGACTTCCCAGCAGAATGCTACCGCCCACGGCATCGGAGCCGATGGCACTGGCCCCTGAGCCATATTGCACAGCCAGTTTATCGAAACCCGCGACGGGCACGGTTGAGAAATCGGTTTGGCCGAGGTTCGGCTGGTTAATATTGATGCCGTTCCAGAGAACCGCCGTGTGGTTGGCCGACGTACCGCGAAAGGATACCGTAGCCAGCTGACCGGGGCCGTAGCTCTTAAACGCCAGGGGTGTATTGTACGTCAGCAGGTCGGTGATGGTGCTGAACCGAAACTGAAGCAGTGTGGTCGAATCGATGCGCTGAATTTTTTGCCCCGCCAGAAACCGTTCAGGCGCGATAGCCCGCACCGTCACCGCCGACAGCGCCACGGCGGAGTCGGGTACGGTTGTGGTGGTTTGGGCGAGCGCGCCAACAGGCCAGCTAGCCATCAGCGAAAGCCCAACAGCCCCCCAAAACCATCCGTGGGTTTTCACAATCTGATTCAGTTCTCGTGCGTGTTTGCGTCAGCACGCGACCGGGCCGTTTCCTCCGAACGATTCGGCAGCGGATGGTCATCGGCAGGTCTCCTGGCTCGTCGTCCCGGTCCGGGCCTTCCCGCCCGTAGGCAGTGGCCATGCAGATTGAACCGGGTTTGTACAGACTTACAGTTGCGGGGACAGCGTCGGTTTTCCACCAACTTCCCTTTTAAGCCATGAACGCCACTACGGAGCGGCATCAGGCACCGATAACTCGCGACAAAGGTACGGGAATCACCTAAAAAAACAGCCCCGATTGCTCGGGGCTGAATTATTGAACAGGTGGAATAGTAACGGAAAGACTACCTCGTTACTTGGTCAGTCATGGGTAAATACCCACTACCTGCCAGATGGTCAAACGTATGTAGCCCCCTCACTCCGTCCTATGTTTATTGATTGAGCGGTGCAAACGGGTTCGCGAACGGTAACCTCATCACGAAAGAGGGCCACTTAGAAGCCTTCTGCCTTGATTTCTTTCTCCGTAACGGCACCGTATTTTTTCACCTTATCCCGAATCGCATCGGCCTTTCCGATCAGCACGAATTGCAGGTTCTTGTCAGGAAAATACTGGTCGATGATCTGCCGCGTTTTGGCTACCGTCAGCCCGTCGACGTTCTTCTGAAAATTGTTGATAAACGACTCATCGTACCCCAGGCTAAACATATCCGTCAGCAGGTTGGCCAACTCGCTCGCTGACTCATAGCGAGGTGGAAAATCGGCTTTGACGTAGTTTTTGGCCGATGTCAGCGTCTTCTCGTCGATACCGGTGCGGTGCAGGCTGTCGAGCACATGAACGGCCAAGTCAATCGCGGGGATCGTGCTACTATTCTTCGTGAATGTCGATACGACAAACGTACCGCTGTTCCGATACGTCGCAAATCGACTGTTGGCCCCGTAGGTCAGGCCGGAGTTCACGCGCAGCGCATCGTTGAGCCACGACGTAAATCGCCCACCCAGAATCGTATTGACAACCGTGACGGGAATAAAATCGGGATTACTCTGCTTGATACCCTTACCACCGATGATAAACGTCGTTTCGCGGGCGTCGTCTTTGTTGACCAGCAGCACACGAGGACCGCTGAACGCCAACGCCGGTTCGTCCAGCCGGGGCGTAGTGGAAGCCGCCGTTTTCCAGTTGCTGAACAGATCGGTCATGCGCTTTTTCATCGCGGCCGTGTTGAAGTCGCCGACGATGGCGATAGCCGCCCGGTCGGTGGTATAATTTTTCTGATAAAACTGCCGAACATCATTCGCCGAAATCGCCGACACCGACGCAGGTGTCCCCGAAATCGGGTTGGCGTAGGGGTTGTCGCCGTAGACGAACCGCCCAAAATACGAGCCGATCACCGAGCGGGGGCTTTCCTTTTGCTGAGTCAGCTGAAGCAACAGCCGCTGTTTGTACTTGTCAAACTCGGTCTGATTAAACGTCGGTTTGGTCAGTACGTCCTGGAAAATGTCAAACAGCAGATCCTGATCTTTCACCGCGAACGAAGCCGTCAGTTTGGCCACTTCCTTGCCGCCGTAGGTGTCGATACTGGCCCCGACGTACTCGGTTTTGGCTTCGAGTTCCTCCTTCGTGTAGCGCGAACTGCCAAACAGCAGCGCATCGGCGGTCATGTTGGCCAGCCCGTAGCGCGTACCGTCGTCCACCGCCCCCGCGTCGAACACCGCCGACACGTTGATGAGCGGGACTTCGTGCTGCTCCATCAGGTAGACAGTCAGCCCGTTTTTGAGTTTAAATTTCTGGAATGGCGGCACCTTAAACGTCTGTGCCTGCGCCAACCCCGCCACGAGCAGGGTGGTAACGAGTATGATGAGTTTCTTCATGGTATATCGGTTTGACCTCACGGCTGCGATTGACCTCACCCCCAGCCCCTCTCCTAAAACAGGAGAGGGGTGACTAGCGGATTGGTACCCACAGGGAGCTAATTGGCAGGACGTGCCACCCCCCTCTCCCGTTTTGGGAGAGGGGCCGGGGGTGAGGGTATATTTAATTCGCGCCCGCCACTTTTTTCGTTTCCGGCAATAAATAGCCGACGGTGCGGTTGCGCATGGTCAGGTAGGTTTTCGCGACGCGCTGTACGTCTTCTTTGGTGACTTTTTCGTAGAGCGACGGGGCTTCGTAGAGCTTTTTGTAGTCGCCGAAGTACAGTTCGTACGTGCCGAGCGAATTGGCTTTGCCGTTGATGGTTTCCATCGTGTGGTAAAACTCCATCAGCTTCTGATTCTTCAGCTTCTGCAACTCCACGTCGGTAATGCCGTTCGCAACGATCTTCTCAATCTGGTTCTCGACCGACCGTTCAAGCTGCTCAGCCGATATGTTGCTGGCGGCAATGGCGTAGATCGTGAACAGCGTGGGATCAAGCGCGATTTCCATGTTCGACGACACGCGCGACGCAATCGTGGAATCGAGCACCAGCGATTTGATGAGCCGCGACGAATTTCCCGAACTCAGCACCCCGCTCAGCAGGTCGAGGGCGTAATAGTCGGGGTGTCGAGTGGCAGGTACGTGGTAGGCCAGCATGATGTTGGGCGTGGCGATGTCTTTGTAGGTCGTTACGCGCCGTTCGCCGTTCTGCGGGGGTTCCACCGTACGTAGGCTGTCGGGTAATTTCTGCGCCGGAATCGGTTCAATGTACTGCTTGGCCAGCTTCTCGACCTGCGCCGGTGTCACGTCGCCGACAATCACCGCCACGCCGTTGTTTGGCGAATAGTAAGTTTTGAAATACCGCTCCAGATCGGCCTGCGTCCAGCGTTTGATGTCGGATTCAAAGCCGATAACCGGAAACATGTACGGGTGCTCGGTAAAGGCCGTCGACTGTACGAGTTCGCCCAGCAGCCGGTAATTCGAGTTTTCCAGCCCCGTGCTCCGCTCCGACAGCACCACTCCGCGCTCGCTCTCGACCATCTTCGGGTCGATGGCCAGGTCACGGATGCGGTCGGCTTCGAGGTCGAAAATCGTTTCGAGCGCCCCGCTCTGAAACCAGTCGGTGTACACGGTGTTGTTTTCGGTCGTGTAAGCGTTGTTGGAGCCGCCGTTGGCCTCCATCGTCCGGTCGAACTGTTTGGGACCGTACTTTTTCGCCCCGTTAAACATCATGTGCTCGAAGAAGTGCGACAGACCCGTAATGCCGTGCACCTCGTTGCGCGACCCGACTTTCCAGAAGGTATAAAAGTTGGCGTTGGGAATCGAATGGTCTTCAAGGACCATGAACTTCATGCCGTTTTTGAGCGTGAAGGTGTGTACGTCTTCCGGTTTGGGTTTGTTCTGCGCCAGCAACGCCCCCGCCGACAGGCAGAGACCGACCAGCAGCCCGGTGGATTTTTTCATGGATGATCGTGTTAATGAACATCGTAAACTACGACGGCCACGCCGGAAAGGCAATCGCCATTTTTTATTCGGCGAAAACCGGACAATGAACGGCGAAATCGTGTTGACCCGGCATGAACACGACTCTCCCCACCTCACTAGTCGGCTGGTCGCTGAGCGGTCAGCGCGCCCTCGTCACGGGCGGCACCAAAGGCATTGGCGAAGCCATCGTCCGGCAATTTCTTGACCTCGGCGCATCAGTTTTCATCGTCGCCCGCACCAACGACCTGCTGCAACAGCAACTCACCGACTACCGGCAGCAGGGGCACACCGTCGAGGGTCTGGCCGTTGATCTGGGACAACCCGATGCGGCCCGGCGCATCATTGACGCCGTAACGAACGCCTGGAACGGACTGGATATTCTGGTCAACAACACCGGCACCAACATCCGCAAACCGACCGCCGAATACACCCCAGCCGAGTACGACCACATTCTGACGACCAACCTGCGATCGACCTACGAACTTTGCCAGACGGCATACCCACTGCTGAAAGCGTCGGGCAACGGGCGTATCGTGATGGTATCGTCGGTATCGGCCCTGACGCACACGAGCAGTGGGTCGCTCTACGGCATGAGCAAAGCGGCCATGCTCCAACTAACACGCAACCTCGCCGTCGAATGGGCCGCCGACGGTATCCGGGTCAACGCCGTGGCCCCCTGGTACATCAACACGCCACTCGCCCAGCCCGTCCTGACCAACCCTGACAAGCTGGCCGGTATCCTGAGCCGCACACCCATGAAGCGCGTCGGCGAAGCGGTCGAAGTAGCCTCGGCCGTATCGTTCCTGAGCATGCCCGCTTCGTCGTACATCACCGGCCAAACCCTCTCCGTCGATGGTGGTATGCTGGCTTGGGGATATTAGGTACCCTCACGGCAGCGGCCGACCGTCCCCGACCCCTCCCGCGACGGCGGACCGCCCAAAACGGGAGAGGGGAGCACCCCATACACACGTCGTTGGCTTCCCTCACTATGGTCCGGTGTAGACGGCATCCGGTGGGAGCGCTAGTCACCCCTCTCCTGTTTTAGGCGGTCCGCCGTCGCGGGAGGGGCCGGGGGTGAGGTCAATGCTCGTACACCCTCTCCCCCGCTGCCACCGCTACTGGCAGCACGTTACTTTTCGGCGGTATGGGGCAGGAATAGCCGTCGGCGTAGGCGCAGTAGGGATTGTAGGCTTTGTTGAAATCGAGCGTCAGCTTGCCGTTTTGGATCTCACCCAGCCGCAGGTCGAGGTAGCGGCCACCGCCGTATGTTTCCTTGCCGGAAGTCGCGTCTTTGAAGGGGAGAAACAAATAGTCTCGGTATTCGGGCATACGTTGCAGGTTGAGACTGCGGTAGATGGTGAGCTGCTGCAGCTGACCACGCAACGCGAACGATACCGTAGCGTAGGCAACGTACGGCTGCGTTTTTCCGCTGTAGGTCGGCATATCGAACGGTTCGGCTTTTTCGATACGCTGCACGTCGGCCACGACCCGGTACGTAGAATCGGGTGCGTAGAAACTGAGCTTGTCGACCGCTTCTTTTGATTGGAGCGGACTGCTGGTCGAGGTCAGAAAGTCCTTCCGGTAGGTATCGCGATGCCGGGCGATCTGATCGGCAAATGCGGTCTGTGCGCTGACCGAGCCCGCCCACCACAGGCAAGCGATGGTAAACAAAAATCGTGTAAACATGCGTGTATGGCGTGTTGATTGATCCGGCTCGAACCGTTGTCAGCCCTGTGTTGTTTTACACAAAGAACCACGATTGGTTCGTAAACACAAGTACCTATGAGCCAGCCAACCGAATCATTCAGCGACATTATTAAGGGCGACAAACCCGTACTGGTCGATTTTTACGCCGACTGGTGCGGTCCCTGCAAGCAGCAGGCGCCCATTCTGAAACAACTCACCGACCGCGCCGGCGATAAGGTACGGGTTGTGAAAATAAACGTCGACAAGGCGCAGAAAGCCGCCAACCAATACCAGATTCGCAGCATCCCGACCATGATTATGTTCAAAGGCGGCAAGATCGTCTGGCGTCAGTCGGGTGTACAACCACTGCACACGCTGGAAGGACTGGTTAAGCAATTTGGGGGTTGATTTTTGTCATTCCGACGACAGGAGGAATCTTCGGGAATAGACTGGAAGAGTCCAACTACCGAAGATTCCTCCTGTCGTCGGAATGACAAAAATCAACTAGCACCACGGAAACATCCCCAACACAGTAAACCGCCCAGCAGCCGCGCTTTTGGGAGCAGACGGGTAAGCAGTTGACTACTCGCGTCTTAACCTACTGCTGTATGCAAAAACGTACCTTTCTCAAACTATCGTCGGCGATGCTTGCCACTCCCTTTCTAAAACCGTTCGAGGGTCTTGTGCCCGGTGAAAAATTCAAAAACTGGGCGGGCAATCTAACCTACAGCACCGACAAACTGGCCGAGTGTACGTCGGTGGCCAACGTGCAGGAACTGGTCAGAAAATACCCGAAACTCAAAGTGCTGGGCACCCGTCACTGCTTCAACACCATCGCCGACAGCACCGATCAGTTTCTATCGCTGATGCCGATGAGCGAGGTTGTCTCGCTGGACACCACCGCCAAAACCGTTACCGTCGATGGTAGCATGAAGTACGGCCAACTGGTACCGTACCTCGACAGCAAAGGGTTTGCCCTGCACAATCTGGCGTCGTTGCCCCATATCTCCGTGGCCGGGGCAATCGGCACAGCCACCCACGGCTCAGGCATGAAAAACGGTAACCTGTCGACGGCAGTACGGGGTATTGAGTTTATCACGGCCAACGGCGAAACCCGTACACTCACTGCTGACCGCGACGGCGATGCGTTCCGGGCGGCTGTCGTGCATCTGGGTGCACTGGGCGTCGTAACGCGGGTGACGCTGGCCGTGCAGCCGACGTTCACGATGCGGCAGACAGTCTACGAAAACCTGCCGCTGGCGCAGTTGAAAGAAAATTTCGACGCCATCATGAGCAGCGGCTACAGCGTCAGTCTGTTTACCAACTGGCTCAACGACACCGTCAGCGAAGTGTGGGTAAAGAGCCGCGCCGACGAAGCACCGCCCAAAACTGACTTCTACGGTGCCACAGCTGCTACGAAGAACCTGCACCCTATTGTGGGTATATCGGCCGAAAACTGCACCGATCAACTGGGCGTCGTGGGGCCGTGGTACGAGCGGATGCCCCACTTCAAAATGGGCTTTACGCCCAGCAGTGGGCAGGAATTGCAATCAGAATATTTCGTACCCCGCAAACACGCCGTCGACGCTATTCTGGCGGTCGAGAAGCTGAAAGCTCAGGTCAATCCGCACCTGCTGATTTCCGAAATCCGCGCCATCGACGGCGACGATCTGTGGATGAGTCCGTGCTACAAGCAACCGAGCATCGCGATTCACTTTACGTGGAAACCGGAGTGGCCCGCCGTTCGGCAGCTATTACCCGTAATCGAGCGGGAGCTGGCACCGTTTCAGGCCCGGCCGCACTGGGGCAAGCTCTTTACAATGGCCCCCTCGCGGCTTGAGTCGCTTTACGAAAAGATGCCCGCCTTCTGCCAGCTAGCCACCCAATACGACCCCAGCGGCAAATTCCGCAACGCCTTTCTAAACACGAACCTGTTTGGTAACGTGTAGGTAAGCGTGTAGACGTCCGAGATACAAAAAGCCCCTCTCCCGTTTTGGGAGAGGGGCGGTCCGACGATTCGGTTGGGACGGTCGGCCGCAGCCGTGAGGGTGAATCACAAACTCTACTTCGACTGAGCCAGCCCAAAATTTTTCAGGTTCGTCAGGGCCGTGACGTCGATAATCTTCCACTGCCCGTTCATCTTCTCCAGTACCCTCGACTCTTTCGAGGTTGTCTTGCCGTGACTGTCGACCAGCGTCTGATCGTAGGCAACGTAGGCCATGTCGCCCTTCTGCCGGATCGTATAGTTGGCGTTCTGCACCGATACTTTGTCGCTTATCTTCGAGCTTTTGAATTGACTGGCGAAATGCTTTTCCAGCTTATCCCAGCCTTTCACCAGCATAAAATCACCGCCGTAGAGGTTTGCCGCAAAGTGGATGTAGGGCGTGTGTGCCCATGCATTCGACCACTGTGCTTTGTCGCGCTTAAAAAACCCTTCCGTTTCGTTGCGGAGAACCTGCTTGATCGCGTTGTCCTCCGACTGTGCCCACCCGACCGTCACTGCTGCCAGCAATAAAGCGGTCATTACCAGATATTTTTTCATAGTAATGCGAGAGTTAGTACACAAGAAAGGTATCGTTTAAAATTAGCTTAAACAACTAATTTTTTAAACTATTTCCAGTATATCAAGCACCCGCTACTTGATTACAACATCAGCCACAACGAGCAGATGGTCGGAGGGGAAGCGTTGATCGAGTCGGTCGGTCAGGGCTGCGTAGGATAATACGTCGATGCTTTTGCTAACGAAAATGTAGTCGATACGGTCGTTGAGCGGGGCGTCGGATTTAAAGCCGGTAAACGTACCTACCGGGCCGTAAGGCGGCTGCTTCGTGGCCTGATACGCATCCTGTAGAGACGCCTGTATCGTTTTGACCTGCTCGGTATCGGGCGTCGAATTCAGGTCGCCGACGAAGATAACGGGTTCGTTTTTGGCGATGGCTTTGATCTTCTCAACCATCAGCCGCCCCGACTGCCGCCGGGCCTCAACGCCCTGATGATCGAAGTGAGCGCTGAAAAAGTAAAACTCCTTTTTGGTCTGTTTATCGCGAAATCGGGCCCACGTACAGATACGATTGCAGCAGGTAGCGTCCCAGCCTTTACCGGGTTTATCGGGGGTTTCGCTCAGCCAGAAATCGCCGGTGGTAAGCAGGTCGAAGCGGTCTTTTTTGTAGAAAATGGCGGAGTGCTCACCCGCTTCCTTTCCGTCGTCGCGCCCCTTCCCAACAAACGCCCAGCCGGGTAGTTGGGCAACGTCATTCAGTTGTCCGCGCAGCCCTTCCTGTGTACCAAACAGCTCGATTTTGTGGTAACGAATCAGACTTTTCACCATCTCGATCCGGTTCGGCCAGGCGTCGGCACCGTCGTTTGGCGTGTTGTATCGCAGGTTGTACGAAGCAACACGCATGGTGTTGGCAGGCTGGGCCACAGCGGTATAAGCTATCACACAGGCGATCAGCAGTAACGTAATTCGCATAACAATTGAGTTTAGTCAGGCCCACTGCGGGCGGGCCAAAGATAGCCGGGCACCAACAAAATACGGGCGACCAGTCAGGGCGTTTCGGACGACTTAACGAAAAGATCACCGGCTGCCAGGCGACATTGATCAGCCTTATTTTTTCACCGTTGCGAAACTAACCGGGCGGCACGTCGGTTAATTAGTAGTCACGACTACTAAATTATCAACCATGACAACGCCAACACAACTCGGCTTCGTTTCAGTACAGGTCAGCGACCTGGCTGCATCTACCCTCTTTTACCGGGACACGCTAGGGTTCCAGCCCGTGCCGCAGTCCCCACCGGACGCCTGCATTTTCGCTACGCAGTCAGGAGCGACCTTCGCCATTCGCAAACCACTGGTCGACCTCAACCAGACCGACCAGCTTGGCTGGGGTGTCGGGCTTTGGTTCGCGGTCGATAGCCTCGACGATTTCCTGCAACGCATTGACGGACAGGCTACGTTGATACGCGGTGTGCAGGCTACGCCCTTTGGGAATACGGCTATCATCGCCGACCCCGATGGTTACTGGCTCACCATACAGGAATCGCCGAACCGATGAATTGTGAAACGCAGTATTGGGTCGTGGTGGCGGCACGCGACCATGCCCGTTCCGGCATTGAGCAGGGTATCGTGCAGGCCAATCACGGCAAAGAAGCCCCGTTGCGTCGGATGCAGCCCGGCGATGGTGTGCTGATTTATGCACCCAAGCAAACATTCGGGGAAAAGGAGCCGCTTCAGCAGTTCATTGCCGTCGGAACGGTGGCCGACGAACCGGTGTATCAGATAACGGTAACCGACGACTTCCAACCGTTCCGTCGCCGGGTTACGTACGACGAATCCGTTACTGCAACGCCTGTTCAGCCGCTGATCGAGCAGTTGAGTTTTATTCAGAATAAAGCCAGTTGGGGGTACTCGTTCCGGTTTGGTTGTTTCGCCATTCCAAAAGCCGATTTCGATCTGATTCGCTCAGCAATGACCAACCACAGCCATGCCTGATTCTCCGATTTTTACCTACAATCAGCCCGAAGAAAACAACGGTTACCTGCTCTGGCAGGTCAGTATGCGGTGGCATCTGCTGATGAACCAGCGGTTACGCGGAGTGGGTATTACGCTGACGCAGTTCTCACTGATGGCCGGGCTGTACTGGCTCGACCGGCAGGGCGAACTCGTCACGCAGCAGCGGCTGGCCACGTATGCCAATACCGACAAGATGATGACCTCGAAGGTGTTGCAGACGCTGGAAAGCAAGGGATTTCTGCTCCGGTCCGACAATCCGCAGGACGGCCGGGCGAAACGACTCCAGCTGACCCAGACGGGCGAAGCAGTACTTCGGGAGGCATACGCGCTGGTCGGGCAGGTCGACGCGGGCTTTTTCCAGGCCATTGAGCCAGACTCGGCCGTTTTCAACCAGCTACTGCGCCAGTTGCTCGCGGCATCGGGCGGCTGAGTGTTACCTGGTTACAAGGCCCGGTATGCAAACACGCTTTTCACGCCAGTTACTGGCTGCCCAGCCGTTTCGGCGTAGGGGTACACGAAAAAGTTGAGCGGCTCGGCCTGCTCCGGGTACAGCCGCAGATCGCGGCCGACACTGAATTCGATGCGGTTCTCGTCGTGCGTACCGAAGAAGTAATCGCGCTTCGCCGGGTTCTTGGCCGCTTCCGACGCGTCGATTGGTACCCAGCCGACGCCGTTCAGGTAAAACTCAGCCCAGCAGTGGTAGCCGCTGATTTGCCCCTCCGGCCGGTCGGTGGGGAGCGACACACCAATGGCGAAGCGGGCCGGGATGTTCACCGCCCGGCAGTAGCCGATGAAAATAGCGTGGAAGTCGGTGCAGTTACCGCGCCGGGCGTCGCAGGCGTAGTAGATGTCGCCCCGGCCCCAGCCCGTTCCCGACTTATCGTAGTGTACCGTGCTGATGACGTGGTTGTAGATGGCCCGCGCCTTTTCCAGATCGGTTCGGGCGTTGGCCTTTGTCACTACTTCGTCCGCCCACTGCTTTATCTTTCCGTCGATGGGTACAAGCCGGTCGGGTTGCAACCACCGGGTACGCTCGGCCGCGCTGAGCGTCTTACGGCCGGGCTGTGGCGTCGTGGGCTGACTATGCTCCAGCCGCTGCGCCGTAAACCGAACCGTTACCATACGGCCCGTATCAGCTTTCGCGGGGATGTTCACGTGCAGCACACGGTTCCCGTAAGCACCCGTATCGATCCGGTACGGAACGGGCGAACTGATGGTCAGTCCGGTGATGCGCTGAAATGGGCTGTCGTGTGGAATGGGCAACCAGAGATCGGTTTGCCCCGGCTCCGACGGAATCAGCGCCCTGTACGTGAACGCCACCGTCCGCTCGCGCGGGGCGACGGCCGGGCGTAGGGCCAGCAGGCTACTCAGGAGGCAACAGATAGTCAGAACCGAAACGGTACACCGGGCAATACGAATCAACTGCATAGGTAGTAAACCACCAGCTTGCTAGAATACGTTCAGTGTTGGCGGTTCAACGTTCACGAAAAGAGGGCTGTTTACACCTTACTTTCGGGGTACATTTTCTTGTGCTGCGCCAGCAGGATGCTGTATTGCTGGGGTGTCAGAATGGCTTTGTACGCCAGCAGTTTACCCGTTTCGACATCGACGGCCAGTACCCGCAGCTTCTTTTGGTTCATCCCCGACGCTTTCAGTTTCTTGACGCCTTCGTTGAACTTGACCGTCGCATCGGTGATGATTTGCCGGGCTTTGGGCACCTGTTGTTCGGTCAGGCTCAGCCGTTTCGTATCGGCTTTGATCACCGATTTGATGACCATACCCACCGTTGCTCCGTTGTTGAGCAGCGCGAATTTTTCTTTTTCGACCGCCGGGTCCGGCGTCTGGGCAACAGTGAAGCTGATGGTTACCAGCAGGATAAGGAGGGTTGATAACGAACGCATAGAAGTTGAGTTGTGGCCCCAAACCTACGCTTTTATTCGGTTACGATGTGGTTGCGCTTCTCGGCTACACTGGTTTTAATTACAGCCAGTTCGGCCTCCAGCGTGCAAAGGTACTGCTCAACCAAAGCCTGATCGATGGTGGGCTTATCGCTTGTCAGTATCGCTTCGATCGCCTTGTTCTCAGCTACTGTCTTCGTCAGCCCCAGTGTCTGAATAGGCCCTTTCTGCGCGTGAAGAACATACTTTATCGTACTCACGTCGCCCTGCGCCAGCGCCTGCCGGATCTGATCGATTTCGCCGGGTGTCTGCATCAGAAACAGGTCGAGTAGTTCGATGGCAAATGGCAGGTCGTCATCCAGAGACTGTACGAGGTAGTCAAATGAAAAATTGGTTGGCTGATTATGCGCTATGGCCATCGGTTGCGTTATCACCGGAGCAGATTGCACCGATGAAGGAGCGTATTTACGAATAATTCGCTGAAGCTCATTGATCTGGAACGGTTTGGGCAGGAAGTCGTTCATACCAGCCTGTAGGCAGCGCTCCCGTTCGCTGGCCAGCGCATGAGCCGTCATCGCAATGATGGGCACCTGGCTGTGCAGTACCGAGCGGATGTGCTGCGTTGTCGTGTACCCATCCAGTACAGGCATTTGAATATCCATCAGTACCAGATCAAACGGCTGTTGCTGGAGTAGCTCGATAGCCCGTTGCCCGTTTTCAGCAACCACCCCCACATGGCCCAGGCGCTTCAACACCTGTACCGCCAGCTTCTGATTCATCATGTTGTCTTCGGCAATCAGAATCGTTAGTGGCTCAGCGTCGGCCAGTTGCACAGCCTCGCTCCAGTCGGCACTGGCAACTTTTTCATCGGTTTTCTGGTACGGAATCTCCAGCGTAAAACGGGACCCTTCACCCGGTTTACTATCCGCTTTAATCCATCCTCCCTGCATCTCGATCAACGACCTGACGATGTTCAGCCCCAGCCCGGTGCCACCGTAGTAGCGCGTGGTAAAATCACTGGCCTGGCGGAAGCGTTCAAAGATGTGTTGCAGCGCATCACTGTCGATACCGATGCCCGTGTCCTGTACCACGATGCGTACCTGAATGGTATCATCGGTTTCGCTGGCCAGCTGCATCGTCACGGTAACACGTCCCTGCTTCGTAAACTTGATGGCGTTGCTGAGCAGATTCAGCAGAATCTGCGTCAGCCGGGTAGGATCACCCTGCACGACATTGGGCAGCATCGGGTCGGTTTCCACGATCAGCTGCAATCCTTTTTCGCACGCTACCGGGTTCATCATCGTCCGCAGCGAATCGACTAACCCGCTCAGGCTGAATGGAATCAATTCCAGCGATAACATGCCCGCTTCGATTTTCGAGATGTCGAGAATATCGTTGACGATAGTCAGCAGATTTCGCCCCGCCGAACGGATGAAGCCCACCGCTTCCTGTTGCTCCTTATCAAGCGGGGTTGTTTCGAGCATGCTGGAAAAGCCCAGAATTGCGTTGAGGGGTGTACGAATTTCGTGGCTCATATTGGCCAGAAACTGCTTTTCCGTGCGCCTTGCTTCGTTGATGATGAACCCGAACCGATACGAGAGTACCAGCGACTGAAAAAAGAAGAACGTCATATAGCCCGCCGTCAGCAGCAGCCGGGGGGCATTGAGCACGTGCAGGTAATTGCCCAACAGCATCGAAAAGACAACCATCAGTACGACCGTACTCATCAGTGAATAGGTTGCACCGGGCCGGGCCCGACGGGCAGCCAGCCAGTACACGTACACCACATACGCGATACACAGCACCGACAGCACCAGAAAGAACGGCATGAACCGGGTGAAAACCAGTGACGGCAGCGCCAGCGTGGCGGTAAACAGCAGGCACAAGCCGTACACCGCTCGAACAAACCACTTGTGAGTGTCTTTGGGGTACAGTGCCTGGGTGTACAGGCCGAAGGCAGCTATGGATAAGTACAGCGACCCGTATTCCAGCCGGGTCGTGACTAACCACGGTATATTGGGGAATAATACGTGCAGCGCGTAGGTATCGACGCCAATGACGCGGTAATTGTACAGCAGGCAGAACAGCCCGAAATAAAGCATCGACCGGTCGTAGCGGTTGAAGCTGAACAGTCCCAGAAAGAACAGACCGCTCATAAACAAACAGCCGGTCAGCAGAATGTCGAGTGCCAGCGCCGTGTATCGCTGACCACGAAGCGCGTTTACGCCACCCAGCCGTGGCGCTTCGTTGGGCCCCCCTTTACTGTGGTCGAAGTTGGCAATCTGAAACAGAATCTGTAGCGTATCGGCTTCCGGCAACATAACCAGCTGCGTCGACCAGTAGGGAGTGGTCGTGGCGGGTGTCGTGCCCGGTTGTCCGTCTTCCGTAATTTCCTCCCCGTTGACAAACAGTTTGTAAGCAGTGTACTGAGTTCCTAGCTCCAGCCCCATCCGCTCCTCGTGCGGTGGCAACAATACGGTGAGCGCGTAGGTAGCGTATCCCTGGCTTGAAACCGGTTTTCCACGCCACTCACTAGCCGACCACAGCTTCGGAAATGCGATGTACTCGAAGCTCGATTCGGGCTGACCGGGGGTTCTGAGCTGGTGCCAGTACCACTTCCATTGACCATCCAGAATTATTTTCCGCCGATCTACGTCAATACCCCGCAGGTCGAGTACGCCCCGCTGGGCGGTTGGTGTAGCTGCTGCCATCAGCTGACTCATACCACACCCAAACAGCAGCACGATACTTAACCAGTATCGATACCAGCTTCCAGTCGGTAAGCAGTACCTACCGGGCCAATCCATGCGATTCCCCCCGCAAAATTTGTTCATTCGTTAACCCGGTTCTTAGCCGGGATCTCCGACCAGGTTGCTTTTCGGCAAGTTACTAGTTACTTATCAAGAATGTAACCACAGATTACATTATATCACTTTGTATAAGTACGTATTAAACTATCTATCAGTTTTGGTCTATCCCAGTATTTACAAATGTACTAGTACTGGTTTTCGGCTACTCTGTTGACTTAACGGCTGCGTTATGATTTTTGTACCTATATCGTGCCAGCGTGTTACTATCTAATTAAACTTTTTCCGCCATATCGTTTATCTATCAAGCGGTTGCCCATAAACTGTTCAGCTAATTGACCGGTTAGGTTTGCATGACCGATTCCGAACAGTCCCGCTACCACACGATCAGTGTCCCTCTTGGTCAGTTCAGCACCCGGATGAGCGAGGTTGTTCGGGTTGCGGGGCTATCCGGTCAGCCGTCTATGCACTCCCGGCTGTCGCTGATTCATCAGACTGCCAAACAGTTTGCCATCGATGCGGTACAGCAGCCGGGCGCACCTACCCCGACCGTCGACATTGATGAACTCACCAACCCGCCCCTCCTCGATCTCCCCATCGACCCCGACGACGAGCAACAGGTGATTATCCAGTTCTCTTACCAGCCCAATCAGCCCCAATAAAAAAGCGGGTTCCGTGCCAATCACGAAACCCGCTTTTTATATCAACGTACGAGCAAACTAGCTACCGCACATCTCGCGATTATCTCGGTGCTCGTGTCTCCGAGTAGCAAAAATTTCTCTATCCAAGCGTGGCGGATTCGACTGATCGTAATTGAATGCAACACTATTCAGGTAAGCAGCCATCCGCAATCTGTCATTGTATGTTGCCGGTTGACAACGAATATGGTATAACTCAGTTTCCATATGTGTCCCCGCGTGAAAAGCAGTGCGGTCTAAACGTGGTTGCATGGGTATGGTATTATTTTCATCATTTACTACGCTCTGCTCTGATGAAAGCGAATGCTGTAGGATATTCATCGATCTTAATTGTATCCCAAGTCTCTATACCAAAATCTTCTATCAATTGTACTTTTTCGTTCAAGTATCTCGATCTAGGCCCTACAACATAATTAAGCCCTAATTCAAAAATCATTTCATTAATCTCATCTTGCTTTTTTTCATCAAACTTATTTGTGTTCGCTATGTACATGTGAGTCTCAAAATCATATTCAAAAATCTCGAATGGATCATAGCTAGACAGGTCTGGTTTAAGAATATCTCCTATACTCTTTTCCGACTTTAACCGATTGACTCTACCATCTACCATGAAGAAATTACTCCAAAGCCACCCCTTCTCAACCTTCAAGCTAGCGTCGAAATGGTCTAATTCTCCGTAATGTTTCGGCTTCCCACCCGTGAATTTATGCAGGTTCCAACAGCTAACCTTATAGTCTTTAACCTCACATATACGTCTTTCTGTATATGCACACAAGCCATCTTGGCAACTATACAAACTCATTATTACATCTAAATAAAATCTGTGATTTGCAGAATATTTAGGGTGTATTCTATTTTTACTCTCCAACTCTTTCTCCCATTTTTTATAATCTGTTGATGGGATTTTTGATTTATCAATCCTTCTCACCTTTCAATTTTCAAACTTCCCCAAAAGTTGCCCCAATTTCCTGTACTCATTTAATTTATTTTGTTTATCCGCATGACTAAGATCTGTCATCTTAAGTTGCTTTTCCAATTGAGCCAAACGCATCAAAGATTTTATTCTCGCTGGACTTGCTTCTTGGTCTAGATCAAATATTTTCGTGAGTATGCCCTCATATGGCAGAAGACGAGGATTTACAAAATAGTTATCAACATGCCTCTCTCCTTCGAAGTATTGTTCTTGATAGACTATACCCTCACCCGCATCGAATTTTAACTCAATCACTTCCCAAGGTTCGAACGATGAAGCTACCAAAGGAGAGTGTGTTGCAAAGAAAAATTGACACGACGGAGCCATTGAGGTGTAAAAATCGACAATTTCTGTCTGCACATCAGGATAAAGAGATCTTTCTGGTTCATCAAAAAATATTACACTGTTGACGGGAGATAAAGTAAAAAGGGGAATAGTAGTTATTACTACTTGTTGCGTCCCTGTACTCCAGAAAAGGTTAGGGACTTCCTCGCCGTTAAGAGTTTCTATCTTTATACCTTCTATGTCATCCTTACGCTCGAAATCAAGAGATGTCCTTACTGCTAATCCGAACTTATTTAAAAACTTATTCAAATATTTTTCAGCAAGTATTTTTACTGGCGATGGATGCTCCCTTTGCCATTCTAAAAATTCTTTTTGCACATTGTTTATTTCTTCTATACTTACACTTTCCCTTAGAGCTACCTTGGATATTTCTAAATTCTTCTGTATCTCAACTTCTCTGTATTGAGTAAGCTTTTCTTTTACTTTTGCCCACATTTGAAAGGCATCTATTTCCGAAAAGTCAACGCTTTCTAAGTTTTTAGTAACCTTCTTAGTTCTTTTTTTACCAATGGTAGCCACATCAGCAGGATAGTAAATAAACTTATAATTACTATCACTTGTAGCTTTCGAAATTTTCTTGTCGTACATTATCTTGTACATATCCTCGAAACTTCGACTACTAGTGGTTATGAACGGTTTATCATTATATAGCACGCTAAAAGTGCGAAACGTTTCTTTCGAATTTTTAGGGTTTATGACAACTTTTACCTCATCTTTATAGTTATCGGATCCACAAAATTTATACTCTCCTTCTGGTAGATCAACAGCATCATGCAATGGAAAGCCTATGTATGGAAATTGCTTAATGAAATTTTTAATCAACGATAGTAAACTTGTTTTTCCCGTTCCACTTTGCCCTATTATACAAATTTTTTCTAAAGGCTGTCCCGCTTTTTTGTGACCTATAGGATACGTCAGATCAAGTTTGAGCCTTGCAAATTGATGATAGTCATTAATTGTTACACTTTTTAGCTTCATTTTATGAAAAATTTATTGCAAGTAAAAGTTAAGATTTTGAAATAGCAAAAAGAAACCCTCCAGCGGAGGGTTTCTTTTTGCTATTTCAAAATCTTAACTCCCGCACATCTCGCAACCTTCGGGGTCGTCGAGCGAGCAGGTCATCGCTGCGTATTGTTGTTCGAGGTCGGTGACCATCGGTACGGGGGCCGGCTGGGCGTTGGTTGCGTGCTCCTTGGCGTACTGCACATAGTCGAGTGGTTTTTCAACGGGTGCGGCCTCGGACATCACCGGCTCCAGTTGCGGCTCGGCCTGCGGCTGTACGACGGTGAACTTCACGGCGTCGGTAGCGGCCTTCGTGCGCAGGTAGTACATACCCGTTTTCAGCCCCGCCTTCCACGCGTAGAAGTGCATCGACGTCAGCTTGCCGAAGTTAGAATCCTGAATGTGAATGTTCAGCGACTGCGACTGACAGATGTAAGCACCCCGGTCGGCAGCCATGTCGATCACGTGCTTCTGCTTGATCTCCCAGACCGTTTTGTACAGGTCTTTGATGTTCTGCGGAATACCCGGAATTGCCTGTACCGAGCCGTTGGCCAGAATCAGGTTGTTCTTCATCGTATCGTTCCACAGACCCAGCTTTACCAGATCGCGCAGCAGGTGCTTGTTCACGACAACGAACTCGCCCGACAGTACGCGACGGGTGTAGATGTTACTCGTGTATGGCTCGAAGCACTCGTTGTTACCCAGAATCTGCGAGGTCGATGCGGTAGGCATAGGAGCCAGCAGCAGCGAGTTCCGAACGCCGTGCTCGATCACGTCTTTACGCAGGCTTTCCCAATCCCAGCGGTTCGACTTGGGTTTCACGCCCCACATATCAAACTGGAAGATACCCTGCGAAATGGGCGATCCCTTCCAGGTTTCGTAGGGGCCCGACTCCTTCGCCTGCTCCATCGACGACGTCATGGCACCGAAGTAAATCGTCTCGAAAATATCTTCGTTCAACCGGCGCGCTTCGTCCGACTCAAATGGCATCCGCAGCATGATGAATGCGTCGGCCAGCCCCTGCACCCCCAGACCAATCGGCCGGTGACGCATGTTGCTCCGCCGGGCTTCCTCGACCGGATAGTAGTTGAGATCGATAATTTTGTTGAGGTTGCGCGTGGCGGTTTTCGTTACCTCGTACAGCTTCTGATGATCGAACCGCATGACGCCATCGGTACCGCGCGTGATGAACTTGGGCAGCGCAATCGACGCAAGGTTACAAACCGCTACCTCATCGGGGGCGGTGTATTCGATGATCTCGGTGCACAGGTTCGACGACTTGATCGTACCGAGGTTTTTCTGGTTCGACTTCTTGTTGGCCGCGTCTTTGTATAGCATGTACGGCGTGCCGGTTTCGGTCTGCGATTCCAGAATCTTGAACCACAGTTCCTGCGCCTTTATCGTCCGGCGGGCGCGGCCTTCACGCTCGTAGCGCGTGTACAGGGCCTCGAACTCATCGCCGTAGCAATCCGACAGGCCGGGGCACTCGTGGGGGCAAAACAGCGACCATACATCGTTGTCTTCCACCCGCTTCATAAACAGGTCGGGCGTCCAGAGGGCGTAGAACAGGTCGCGGGCGCGGGCTTCTTCCTTACCCGAGTTCTTCTTCATATCGAGGAAGTCGAACACGTCGGCGTGCCACGGCTCCAGATAGATCGCAAACGAGCCTTTGCGCTTGCCACCACCCTGATCGACGTACCGGGCGGTGTCGTTGAATACGCGCAGCATCGGGATGATACCGTTGGAGGTACCGTTGGTCCCTTTGATGTACGTACCCGTTGCCCGGACGTTGTGAATGCTCAGGCCAATACCACCCGCCGACTGCGAGATTTTGGCGGTCTGCTTCAGCGTGTCGTAGATACCATCGATGCTGTCGTCTTTCATCGTCAGCAGGAAGCAGCTCGACATCTGCGGCTTTGGCGTACCGGCGTTGAACAGCGTCGGTGTAGCGTGGGTAAACCACTTTTCCGACAGCAGATTGTAGGTTTCAACGGCAGCGTCGATATCGTCCATGTGGATGCCCACCGCTACGCGCATCAGCATGTGCTGGGGCCGCTCGGCGATCCGCCCTTCGGTTTTCAGCAGGTACGACTTCTCCAGCGTTTTGTAGCCGAAATAATCGTAGCCGTAATCGCGATCGTAGATGATGGTCGAGTCAAGCAGTGCTGCGTGGGTCCGCACGACATCGTAAACTTCCTTCGAAATCAGCGACGCATTTTCACCCGTCTTGGGATCTTCGTAGTGGTACAGTTTTTTGATCGTACCCGAAAACGACTTGTTGGTTTCCTTGTGCAGGTTGGAAATAGCAATCCGGGCGGCCAGGATGGCGTAGTCGGGGTGCCGGGTAGTCATCGACGCGGCCGTTTCAGCAGCCAGGTTGTCGAGTTCGGTCGTTTTCACGCCGTCGTAAAGGCCACTGACAACCTTCATGGCGACATCGACGGGCTGAACATAGGCCGGGTCGAGGCCGTAACATAGTTTTTCAATCCGGGCGGTAATCTTGTCGAATTTCACCGACTCCCGAAGACCGTCGCGTTTGACTACAAACATGATCGATTGGGGTTAAAGCGTTGATTTTTAATTAGTAAACTATATAATCAATAGGTTTTTATTCAGACAGCCAGCACGAATTTCGCGGGGTGTAAACAATCAGGATGGCGAGTTAAAGTTGCCTTCAATTGGACGAAAAACCAAGGTTGAAGGTTCGCTCATAGTGCCTTATCTGGAAAAGATCCAATCAGGAAAATACGTTACTAAATTGTTAAGCCGTAATCCTTAGCGACTTACAATTCGAGGGGGACGCGTAAAAAGTGGAATAAAAAAATCGGTGATTTTACAGACCGGTCACCCGGAGCCGTTCATGACCTGCCGGGCGGGTAGCCAACATAACTGACCGGGGTAAGTTGCAAAAAAGAGTAATTAGTAACAAGCTATTTCGCACGCTTTTTTTGCCCGATTTAGGGAACGGGACAGTGGTAGTCACTTGATTATCAAGCCGAAAAAGAACGACAAAAAGAATTTGACTGACCCATCCTAATCCATTATCTTTGCAGTCCTTTTCGGTCGGAAACCGAGAAGATGACAAGAAACTGATACTAAGATTATGAAAAAGGGCATTCACCCGGACTACCGCGAGGTGGTATTCCACGACCTGTCGAGCGATTACAAGTTCCTGACGCGTTCGACCGTTCAGACCCGCGACACGATCGAGTTTGAAGGCAAAACCTACCCACTCGTTAAGCTTGAAGTGAGCTCGCAGTCGCACCCGTTCTACACCGGTAAGAACGTACTGCTCGACACGGCTGGCCGCGTCGACAAGTTCCGCAAGCGCTACGGCACCAAGTAAGGAACGTCCCGCAAGGCATTCATACACCCCCGATACGGCTGACGTGTCGGGGGTGTTTTTTGTTATATTTGACCAAAACATAAACGCTATGCTGGTATCCGTTGAAGGAGTGTATCAGGACGGGCAAATTCGCCTGGATGATACCGTATCGGTTCAGAACGACACGAAAGTCATTGTCACGTTTCTGAACGAGAAACGCGTAGCACAGCCTATCCCAAAGCGATTGACGCTGGACGACTTTTCATTTCGAAAGTCGCAGGAAGCGTTGAAAGACTACAAGAGTTCATTCAGCGATGCCGCCATTGAAGAGCGTAGGGAGGCATTATGATCTCAGCCACTATTTCAGTGCCCAAAATACTTACTCATTCGTAGCGTATCGCGTCACTAACGGACGACAGCTTCTCATCGATAGGCCTGATTTTTCACCAGACGCAGATCGTTCAATTCCGGCACTGTCATCGTACAGTCAGCGGGGATGATCCCACGGCTAATCCAGTTGGTTACGACCTGCATGGTGATACCATATCGTTCGGCATACCGCTTTATCGTTAGCCATTGTGATGTATCAAGCGTTATTCCGGCTTCTGTCAATATCCTTAAACTCTCATCGGACTCCCGCCGGGCCGTTTCGATAAGTTCTTTGGACCGGTCACGGATAGCGTCGCCAATCTGAACGGCTTCATCAGTAGTAGCATGTTGATAAAACTCCTCTTTCAGTTTACCGATGTGTTCAATTTCGTCAGCCGTTTTCATACGACCAATCAGGTCGAGTAAGTAAGACAGGGTTTTTGCTTCAGTGATCATAGCTATATAGATTTTTACCGTAACGAGCCGAGACTTTTGTTCGGCTAATCATCGGGTGTTTGGTTGGTGAGCCACTCCATTATTTGTTTTTCTTTCCTGAGTTCGTCTATCCAGTAATCATATTGCACGTCGTCCTGCTCAAGTTCTTCGTAATTAATTTTAAGAGCGTGTTTTGGAATAGTTGAAATCTGAGAGTCAGGTCATCTTTGTAGCGACCAAGCTTACAAACAATGACTCATCAGTGGAGCCCACTAACTGACTCTCAGTGGGCGGCAATCGCTCCGGCGACCCGGTTCGCCTTTTTTACCGCTTCAGCGCAAACGAAAACATGATTTCCGCCCTATTGTCAACGCTCTGCTGTGGCAACTCCGCACGGGCTGTCAATGGCGCAATCTGCCATTCGAGTCCCTGCCCTGGCAGAGCATCTGCTACTACTTCCATCGCTGGAAACTGGACGGAACCATCGAAAAACTCAATGCCGCCTTGAATCAGGACGACCGAATCCGAGCTGGCCGGGAAGCATTCCCTTCGTTACTTTGCATTGATTCACAATCGGTTAAGCTAGCCCCAATGGGCAGCCAAGCACGCGGCTTAGATGTCCACAAGGCCGTTAATGGACGCAAGCGGCAGTGGGTCGTTGATGCCCAGGGGCGGCTTTGGGTGGTTGGGGTACACGGAGCAAACTAGGCCGACGGATCGGCGGCAGTCGAGTTAATTAGCCATGTGCTGTGGCGATGCGGTGAACGATTAGAAGTAATCTGTGGCGACCAGGCTTACAATGGCGTATTCAAAGAAGCGTTAGCTGATTGGAGCATTAAATTTGAGAAAGCTTCCCGACCCGAATCGGTCCGTGGCTTCGTTCCCATCGCCAAACGATGGGTCGTAGAACGATCCATCGCGTGGACTAATTTTTTCCGTCGGTTGGTGAAGGACTATGAGTACACCACATCTTCTTCGGTATGCTGGCTTTATTTAGCCAACATTCAGCTTATGTTGCAGCGTTTGCCAGCCACAAACCAAACATAATTTCAAAACACGTTCTAAGAATAGCCATAACTCGTTGCAATCTTGATTGATGCAGGGATATCAGCTGTCCGATTTGTTTCCGCGTCATTATATGGTGGGTGTAAGCAGGTAAAGCTACATCTTGTTTCGTAACGAAACAAGATGACATGGAAAGCCCTTAACAACTGACACGTCCCGGAAACGCCAGCCGTTTCCGGGACGTTTTTTTGTACACAGCCGTACCTTTGCTGCATGACATTTATCCAGACGGATACCTACGTGCTGCGCGGCTACGACTGCGACGCTAACGGGCGGCTCAGCATCCCGGCGCTGATGAATATGATGCAGGAATCGGCAAACCGCAATGCACTCGACTACGGTATCGGCATCGCCGATCTGGCAACTCACGGTGTCGGGTGGATGCTGATGCGGTTTCGGCTGCGGATGCACCACTACCCTACTTACGGGCAGGAAATTCGGGTCGTAACCTACCCGACGAGCGTCGAGAAATACTTCATCTACCGCGATTTTCAGGTGCTGGCCGACGATGGCACGCTGCTGGCCGATGCGTCGAGCACGTGGCTGGTGTTTTCGAAGGAAGCCCGCACCATGATTCCGTTGCCCCCGTTTATCCGGCAGCTTACCCCGCCGACCACCGTCGAACCCCTGCCGAAACTGGCGACCAAGCCCGATTTCCTGGCGCACGCACTACCCTATACGCTAACGGGCGAGGTCGAAGTCGGCTGGTTCAGCATCGATCAGAATCAGCATGTCAACAACGTGGCTTATGTGCAGTGGCTGCTGGAAAACGCGGGCGACGACCGGCTACAAACGCGGGAAATTGCCGAACTTGATTTAGTTTTCCGTACGGAAAGTCACTGGCACGACCGGCTTCGCATGAGTCAGGCCATCGAAGCGCCCGACGCGCTGCTCCACCGCATTGAGCAGGCCGAATCGGGCAAGGATGTGCTGCTGGCACGGAGTACGTGGCGATAAATGCGGTAGTCTGTATATAGTGTTGATGATACTGTCCCCGGCAGCATCCTGCTGTCGGAGCCGCGATAGCGGCTAGCATAATCTCAGCACGTTAGCCTGTCGGCTCCGGCAGCAGGATGCTGCCGGGGACAACTGCTCAGTACAGTTACTGTTTACGGCGTTGCTGCTAATTACCGATACTGATTTACAGTTGATCCAACCGTATACCGAGAACTGAAAACCGAAACTGGATACCGTTTATGAACCTTACCCTCGACACCGTACTAAACGGCCTGATGCGCCGGTACAGCGAACGCGTTCCCGACGTGCAGCGCATCATCGACGCGATGCTGACCGAAAGTATCATCAACTCGCCCGACGAGATTGAAAACGACCACATAGCTTTTCGGACGATGGGTGTGCCGAACCTGGGACTAGCGTCGTTCGAGAAGATTTTCCAGCACTACGGCTACGAGAAGCGCGACCCGTACAATTTTGCCGAGAAAAAGCTGTCGGCTTACTGGTATGCGCCCCCCGCTGATGGGCGCAATCTGCCCCGCATCTTCGCCAGCGAACTGCGCGTTCATGAACTCTCTGAACAGGCGCAGCAAATCATTCACAAGTATACCGATGCCGTAACAAGCGATCTGGTCGATGCGCTCGACCTAAACGACGGCGCGGCTGTCGACCGGTTTCTGCACCAGTCGCTGTGGCCGTTGCCAACGCTGACCGATTACCAGACGTTGCTGGCCGAAAGCGAGTATGCCGCCTGGGTCATTTACAATCGGTACTACCTGAATCACTTCACGATCAGCGTGCACAACCTGAAGCCGGGCTACAATACGATCGACGAGTTCGTCGCTTTTCTGGAGCAGCAGGGCATCCGGCTCAACTCGGCGGGGGCGTTATCAAAGTCAGTCCCGACGGGGGGTTGCGGCAGGCATCGACGGTAGCGCAGATGACCAACGCCGACTTCGCCGATGGACAGACCTTCCGCATTGCCGGTTCGTACGTCGAATTTGCCGAACGGCGCGTACTGCCCCAGTTTGCCGACCTGCCCGCCGATCAGATTGGCCGGGCGCAGCGACGCGACGGGTTCGAAGCCGCCAACGCCGATAAAATTTTTGAAAGCACCTTCACGACGCAAACGAACCGGTAGAAGCGTACCGGATTTCGATTTATACTTGTCTGCTGTTGTCAAGCTGTTCTGTCATCGGCGGTACTCTGATTTCCCCGATCCAGGCATGTAATAACCATTCACTACCGATGAAACACGTACGTAGTTTTCTCCTGCTCATCGCCCTGCTGCCGGGCCTGCCAACGGTTGCCCAGAAGGCCGCTCCGGTTGGCTTGCAGTTGTACAGCTTCCGCGACGCGTTTGCCAAAGACGTGCCGGGCACAATGGCGAAGGTCAGGCAGATGGGGTTTCGGGAGATTGAAACGGCGGGCACGTACGGCCTATCACTACCGGCCTACCGGCAACTGCTCGATCAGAACGGGCTGAAGGCCATCAGCACGGGGGCTAGTTTCGAGGATCTGGCCACCAACATCCCGAAAGTCGTGAACGAAGCCAAAGCGGTTGGGGCGAAGTACGTCGTCTGCACCTGGATACCGCACTACGGCGATCAGTTTACCGCGTTCGATGTCGAGAAAGCCATCGATGTGTTCAACACGGCGGGGAGCCTGCTGGCCGAAAACGGCCTGACGTTCTGCTACCACAACCACGGCTACGAGTTTCAGACCTACAAAGACGGTACGTTCTTCGACTACATGGCCGAGAATCTGGACCCGAAATTCGTCAATTTCGAGATGGACGTGTTCTGGGTGAAAGAGCCCGGCTACGACCCCGTCGCGCTGCTCCAAAAGTACCCGAAGCGGTTTCTGCTCATGCACCTCAAAGACCGCAAACCCGGCACGCCCGACAGCAATACCGGCCATGCCGACGTCGAATCAAACGTGACGCTGGGGCAGGGCGACGTGGGTATCGCGGCCATTATGAAACAGGCTCGCAAGTCGGGCGTGAAGCACTTTTTTATCGAAGATGAATCGTCGAGGGCGTTGCAGCAGGTACCCGCCAGCGTGTCGTATCTGGAGGGGTTGCGGTAGATCACCCATCCATCAGGGAGGATGGCGAACCGAAAAGCGGTGCGTTCATTTCATTGCGCTCCCTTCTGAGATTCGTCTGGACCTACTGCTTTTTCCCGCTGATTACCTGACGGTACGTTATTCCCCCATCGGTGTACGAAAAATCAATCGTAAAATTGCTTCCATCGGCGGTACCAACTTTAGTAGTGCCGTAGTAGAGGTCATACGGTGCAGCGGTCCCTTGCAGTTTAAGCTGCCCAATCGTTTCGTTATCGTCGGGGTAGCCCGTCAGTTTGAGCGTGTAAGTCGTGTAAACTACGCTGGCGGAATCCCGCCGGGCTACTATCGTACCTGACAAGGTATTACTACCGGAAGACACCGGCAACGTGTAGTTGTAAACGCTGACACTGGCCGAATCATACCGAAAATTGTTCATGACGTACGTACCGGCTATCTGCGTGGCGGAATCGATAGCGGGTGCGACGTCGTCTTTTTTAGAGCAGGCGGCAAAAGCCAGCATCAGGCCGATGAAGGCAAAGAAGGGAAACGCTTTTTTCATAACGCAGTGTCTATTTTCTTCAGATACGCTGATGAACGAGCCACTGTGTCAGAAAGCCTGAAACTTTGCTTATTTCTTTGCTTTAATGATGAACTGGAGCGTTTGCGTGCCGACCTGCGTACGGCTATCATAGAGGAAACTGGTTGCGTCGACTGTTCCCACTTTTGTGTTGCCGTCGTACATCTGGAATTGCCCCCCGCCCGAACGAATCGACAGGGTCAACGAGTCAGTCAGGGACGTGCGGCCCTCAACGCCGATGGTGTAGACGATGCCAAGGCGGCTTTCTGTGCTCTTGACTACTTTTACCTTGCCGGTATAAACCAGATTATTTTGCGGATTGGTGTACGGGAATGTGTACGTAACGGTACCCGATCCACCCGCACCGGGCGTGACATATTCAGTCATTTCGTAGGTACCTGATATATCGGGTTCGGGGTCGGCCCCACCTCCGCAGGCCATCAACGCCAGCAGGGGCAGGTAAGCAAGAAATCGTTTCATTACAGTCTAGTTGGTTTGCGCTGAACGACTGTTGTCAAAATTCATTCCGATTGCTCAAACGACCAGCCCGCGCCGGCGTTTTTTAATCCTATTTCTGTATTAAACGGTATATGCGTACTCATGGACAGCATCGGCAAGCTGCTGTATGTCAGTAGTTTCATGAAAAGCACTGATAACGATGCGCGTGTTGGGCCGGTCGGTGGGAGTTGGGTAGGCGAAGGAATAAATCAGGATGTTTCGGTCGAGCAGAAACGCGTACAGATCGTCGTGTCTGGTGTAGAAAACAGGGTAAGCAGCCGCCTGCTGAAACAGGCCCGTTGGCAGTAACAATGCCCCTGCGGTGTCGACGCGTTGCCGGAGTTGCTGGTACTGCCGGGCGTACAGCGGAACCGTCTGCATGAACGCGGCCAGATAAGCGGGTGGCATGGGCGAACAGGCACCGAAATAAGCCGTTTGCCGCAGTTGACCAATCGTGTCGGCATCGCTCAGCACCACGCCCCCGGCAGGCCCATCGCTTTCGCCAATGACCCCGTCACCACTACCCGGAGGTTATCACGCCGGGGTAACTGCGGCCAGATACTGCGTCCGTCGTTCAGCAGGCCCAGCCCGTGCGAATCGTCGACAACCAGCGTAATCAGCCGATCGTCGGGTAAGTCGTGAACCCAGTCGAACGGGTACGCTTCCGACCGGACGGCATCCAGCGAATTGGTCAGGATAGCGATGGGCTGTGGCGTTTGAATCGCCCGAATTTGTTCGGCAATCTGGCGGCTCCAGTCGGCAAACGACTGGTTGGGTAGCTGCGTAGCCTGACCGTCCCACAGCGCGGGATGCGCACCCGGCGCGTACAGCAACTGCGTGGATTGCTGCCGCAGCCGGTCGACCATCACCTGCCCGGCCAACATCCCCGACGAGAGCGTCAGGGCCATTTCGGGCTGGTGGTCGGGTGCGCCGAGCATCGCGGCCAGTTGTGCTTCGGCTTGCTCATAGATACCTAATCGCAGATTTCCGTTGCGCGAACTGCCAAACGCGGTGCCGTATTGCCGGAGCGCATCGGCAACGTGCTGCTGAAACGCCGGGAGTTGCTGCATACCGAGGTAAGCCGTTCCGCTGAAAAACAGGTAGTCGCGGTCGTTGTACCGAATCTGTCGGTCGGGTAGCCGATCAATGGTGAGTATCGAATTCATGCGTTGATAAGTCGTGCGCCCGTACCGGCTTCGCTGGCGTAGTGTACCCGCCCATTGGCAAACGTAACGCCGGTCGCCGGATCATTGGCGATGAGCAGAGCCCCGTCGAGGTCGGCGTAGTCGAGCAGGGGCAGCAGTTGCGCAATGGCCGAAATCCCGACGCTCGACTCGGTCATACAGCCAACCATCACGCGCAGGCCCAGTTCACGCGCCCGATCAATCATGCGCCGGGCAGGGGTCAGTCCACCACACTTGGTAAGCTTGATATTAACACCGTGAAACAGACCTGCACATTGGTCGACATCGCTTTCCACGATACAGCTTTCGTCGGCTATAATAGGCAGCTCGCTTCGCTCGAACACCCGTTTCGCACCGTCGATGTCGCTGGCAGGCAGGGGCTGTTCGATAAACTCAACTCCCAAACGAGCCAGCTCGGGCGCAAAGGCCAGCGTTTGTTCGGCCGTCCAGCCGCAGTTAGCATCGACCCGAAAACGGGCCGGGCCAGCTGGGCCAGACATAGCATCAGCCTGCTTCCGCAGGGTACGCACGAGTTCGAGGTCTTCGTCGGGCCGACCCAGCTTGATTTTATAGAGGGGCCACGGCCATTCGCGCAGCTTATCGGCCATGCGTTCCGGCGTGTCGAGACCGATCGTGTAGTTGGTGAGCGGAGCGCGGGCGGGATCGAGGTTCCAGAGTTGGTAGAGCGGCTTGCCCTGCCGTTTGGCCCACAGATCCCAGGCGGCCTGATCGAGGGCACAAAGCGCAAATGGATTGTTTGCCAGGTATGGCTGTACCAGCGACCAGAAGCGGGCGGGGTCGGCCAGGTCATGGCTTTCGATAATGGGCCGGATTGCTTCGAGCGCCTGCGTCATCGACGCTATAGTGACACCGTAGTATTTGGTTGCTGTTGCTTCGCCCAGCCCGACCGGCCCGCCGGGACCGTCGCTGAGGGACACGATCAGCGACGGCTGCACATCACGACTGTCGTGGGCAATGGTAAAGGTGTGCCGCAGCCGCAGGTCGACCGGGTGCAGGTGTAGGTGCATAACCACTTCATCTGATATATACCCGCAAGTTACCACCGGCCGGGCAACTCGGGCATAGAATCGAGCCGTAGCCAACCGACTTTATTAAGTAGTTGCTTTGCGATTACTGTTAACATCATCAAGAAATTAATTTAAGTATACTCATTTTTAGTAAACGTTTCAAAGAGTACTGTATAGTTCAAAACAATGTTTATTCGATATAAATAAGTGCTAATCAGTGTACATACGTTAGATTTCATGACATGCATCAGTGCCAACAATGGCACAAAAATTGGTTCTCCCGAGACTGTATATTTATACTATAAATTAACGTTTGAAGCATTTCGTAAACATAAAGCTCAGTATCTTTGTCAAGAAGGCGTTCTGCCTCATCTGATGAATGGCCGGGCTACACACAACGTTTCCATGTCGCTTTCATCCGTATCCATCACATCTGCTTTCTTCCAACTTGATCAATCGCTTCGTATGAGCCAATTTTCTATGCTATCTCGTGTCTGGCTGGTACTGGGCACTATTGGGCTGCTAACAGGTTGTGCATCAACCAAAGACCTGTCTTACTTCCAGAAAAGTGCCGGGTCGCCGGATCAGGTGGCAACGCTGAGTCGCTACACACCAACCGTGCAGGCGGGCGATATCCTTTCGATTCAGATCAGCAGTCTGAACCCGGAAGCGTCGACGTTCTTCAATCCGTACACCTCGTTCGCCGTTGCCGATCGCGCCAGTCAGCCCGTTACTCCCACGACAACCTCTCCCCTGCAACCCGTCAGCGGCTATATGGTCGATCCGGACGGGGCGGTTGAGTTGCCCGTCATTGGCAAGCTGTCGGTGAAAGGACTAACGATGGCGCAGGTTCGGGAACGCGTGCGGGAGCCCCTGCGCGAATACTTGAAGGAGCCAACCGTAAACGTACGCAACCTCACCTTCCGGGTGTCGGTAATGGGTGAAGTAAGTCGGCCCTCGCTGTTTACGGTTCCCAACGAGCAAATGACGCTGCTGGAAGCGCTCAGCCTGGCCGGTGACGTGACGATCTACGGCCGCCGGACCGATGTGCTGGTCATTCGCGAGGAAAACGGCCAGCGCAAATTTGGGCACGTCGACCTGACCCGCCGGGATCTGTTTGCTTCGCCTTACTACTACCTGCACCCCAACGACGTCGTGTACGTCGAGCCCAGCAAAGTGCGGGCTGCAACAGCCGACCGGACGATGCAGCTGGCCCCCATCGCCATCAGCGCCCTGTCGTTTGTGGCCATCCTCGTCTCCCGTTTTTAGCCGAATACAACCAGTCATCCTTTATCCAACGACACAACTATGTCGAATCAGAACTCGTACACCTACACTTCGTACCAACTGTACGAAGCGGAAAACAGCCCGAACATGCGGCTGGTACTGATGCGCTATGTGCGACAGTGGAAATGGTTTTTAGGCTCGCTGCTGCTGGCGGGCGTCGGGGCGTATGCGTACCTGCAATTCCAGACGCCGATCTACAAAACGCAGACCAGCCTGCTTATCAAAGACGATAAGAAAGGGTTGAGCGAAGAGAGCATCCTGAAAGAAATTGACATTCTCTCGCCCAAGAAGGTGATCGAGAACGAGATGGAGATCCTGAAGTCGTATGCCCTGATGAACAAAGTCGTGGGTAGCATGGGGCTCGACGTGCAGTATTTCCGCCCCACCAGTACCGGCAACCGCGAAATCTACAACACCGCGCCCTTTCGGCTGATCGTGGAAAAGGCCAACCCGTCTATCTACGACACCAAACTGGAAGTGCTGGCGGTAGGCCCCAATCGTGTCCGTATCAACGACGAGCTGTATGCCACCAACCAAAGCATCAAAACGGCATTTGGGCAGCTGCGTGTTTTCGCCAGCAAGCCGCTTAAAGTCGCTACCGACCCTATCGTGGTGCAGGTGCTGCCCCGCGCCGTGGCGGTTGATGAGTACCTGAAAAACCTGACCGTTGAACCCAGCAGCAAAGCCTCGACGGTATTGCAGATGACGTTGCTCGACGCGGTACCCCGCAAAGGCGAAGCCCTGCTCGACAACCTGATCGGTGAATACAACCGGGCCGCTATTGTCGACAAAAATGTGGTAGCCTCCAACACGCTGAACTTCATCGACGACCGGCTTCGGCTGATCGCGGGAGAACTGACAACGGTGGAAAAAGGCGTCGAATCGTTTAAATCGTCGGAGGGCATTACCGACCTGAGTTCGCAGGCGCAGCTGTTTCTGGAAACGGTTAAGGACAACGACACGCAACTGAATCAGGCTTCGCTACAGCTCAGCTCGATCAACGGCATTGAGTCGTACGTTGAGAGCAAGAGCAACAGCCGGGGAGCGGCACCGGCCATGCTCGGCCTGAACGACCCCGTCCTGATCGGGCTGGTGGGCAAGCTCAGTGAACTCGAACTCCAGCGCGATCAGCTGGCCCGGACAACGGCCACCAACAACCCGATCCTGCAAAGCCTCGACTCGCAGATTCGGGCCACCAAAACCAGTCTGTCGGAAAACATTGCCGGTATCAAGCAGGGCCTGCAAAACACGCAGAACAAACTCCGGCAGACCAACCGGCGGCTGGAAAGCCAGATCAGAACCATCCCCGGTAAGGAGCGGGCGCTGGTCAACATCACCCGGCAGCAGTCGATCAAAAACAACCTGTATACCTACCTGCTCGAAAAGCGGGAGGAAACGGCCCTGTCGTATGCATCGACGGTAGCCGACAGCCGCACCATCGACCCGCCCCGCACGGGCCGCAAGCCGGTAAAACCCGTTGAAAGTACCGTGTTTATTTTGTTCGGCCTGCTGGGCCTGCTGCTGCCGGTGGGCGTCATTGCCGCCGGGGATGCGCTCAACGACCGGGTAAGCCGCCGGTCGGACGTCGAAACCGCATCGCAGGTACCCATCATCGGCGAAGTGGCAGCTACGCGTAACGTCGATCCGCTGGTCATGGTGTCGGGGAAGCGGTCGGTAATTGCCGAGCAGATTCGCGCTCTGCGGACCAACCTGCAATTTCTGCGCAGCCACCCCACCGACAGTCAGGTGATTCTGTTCACGTCGAGCATTGGCGGAGAGGGCAAGTCATTCATGTCGCTCAACCTGGGCGCGAGCCTCGCGCTGGTCGACCGCCCGACGGTGATTCTGGAGATGGACCTGCGTAAGCCCAAGCTGCACTCAGTGTTGAAGATGGGGAACTCGGTCGGCATCAGCAACTACCTGATTCAGGAAGCTACGCTGGACGATATCATTCAGGAGATTCCGGGCTTCCCGAACTACCACATCATTACCAGCGGGCCGATTCCGCCCAACCCGTCGGAACTGCTCAGCAGCCCGATGCTGGAGCAGCTGCTGACCGAACTGCGGGCGCGGTATGCCTACGTCATCGTCGATTCGCCCCCAATCGGGCTGGTCACCGACGCGCAACTTATCGCTCCCCATGCCGACGCCACCATGTTTATGGTGCGCCAGGAGCACACCCCCAAGTCATACCTGAAAATGATCGATGTACTGTACCGCGAAAACCGGTTCCATCGCCTGAATCTGGTTCTCAACGCGGTGGGTGCGGGAACATCGTACCAGTACGGTTACGGTTACGGCGGCTATTACGAAGAAGCGGATAAGCCCGACAAACGCCCAACCCGGACTATTCGCTGATGCGTCGATTCGTAATTGCCCTAACTCCCCGCTTTATGATGGACATCTCATTTCCTTCTTTTACTGATGCCCCTTACAGTCAGCCACCCGTCCGTGTGCCAATGCCTGACCGGACGGCCTGGGCCAAACGTACATTCGACATTGTTGTGTCGTTCCTGCTGCTACTGGCGATTCTTAGCTGGCTGATGCCCCTGGTTAGCCTGCTGGTCAGACTGACGTCGCCGGGGCCAGCGCTGTTTATGCAACTACGAATGGGCCGGGGCGGAATTCCGTTTCGCTGCCTGAAATTCCGGACGATGACCTACACCAGGAACGCCGAGTTCCGGCAGGCCGTACGCAACGATTCACGGGTGACGAAACTGGGCGCGTTTCTGCGCCGGACCAGCCTGGATGAAATGCCCCAGCTTATCAACGTCCTGCTGGGGCAGATGAGTCTGGTTGGCCCCCGCCCCCACCCGCTCCGGCTCGACGCCCAGCACTGGCACACGATGCCGGGTTACATCGACCGCTATGCCATCCGGCCCGGCCTGACGGGGCTGGCCCAGTCGCGGGGGTGCCGGGGCGAAACGGCTCAACTGATTCAGATGCAGCACCGGGTCCGGTACGACCTGCTCTACATCCGCAAGCAGTCGTTCCGGCTCGACATACAGATCTGCATCTGGACGGTGCTCAACATGATCGGGGGCGACGATAAAGCCTGGTAGTACCAACCGCACACGTCTATGAAGCTGACCTACAAAAATTCGCTGAGTGGGATCGGACAGCTGGTACTGACAGGACTGCTCACCTTCGTCAGCATTCCCGTATTCATCCGGGTGCTGGGCGAAGAAGCCTACGGTGCGTTTTCCATCGTCACGCTGGCGGGCAACCTTAATCTGCTGGCCAATCTGGGGCTGAATACGTCGCTGCTGCGATTGCTATCGGAGCAGGGGAAAACGCGCGAGTCGGACCACGACATCGTTGTGACGCTGGGTCTGTTGCTGAGCATCCTGCTGCCGCTGAGCGCACTGGCCATCAGTCAGGAAGAACATATCCTGACGCAGTGGCTGGGGTTGTCGGGCGGGCTGTACGAGCGGGTCGCTACGCTTTATAAGCTGGTCATTGCGGCCAATCTGGTCCTGATGCTGGGGCAGACATTCACGACGGTGCTCGACGCGCAGGAGCAGATTTACCGTACCAACGGCTACCAGTTTGTTTACAGCGTACTCTACTGGGGTGGCCTGATTACGGTTGTCAGCCTGGGGTACGACCTGACGATGATTGGTGGGGTGATTCTGCTGGCAGCCCTGATCTGGTTTGGCCTCGTGCTGGTAGCCGCCCGCCGTTCGTGGGGGTCGCTCGACCTGACCGGGCTGCGGGGCAACGTGCATCGGCTGGTCAGGAAACAGCTGGCGTTCAGCCTGAATCTGTACGCGGCCGGGCTGCTTAACATGCTGTTTGAGCCGATGACAAAAATTTTGGTGTCGCGGCTGATCGGCGTGCGGGAAGTGGGTTATCTGGAAATTGCCTACCGGGTCAGGGCGCAGCTCTGGACACTGGCGACCAAAGCTATTTACCCCATCTATCCGCGCATCGCCCGGCAGATCGACACCCGGCAGATCAGCCGCCTGGTGAGTGGTTACCAGACCAGTATGCTGGTGCTGCTGGTTCCGTTTCTCGGTTTGTTTGCGCTGGTTATGCCCGACCTGATGCCCCTCTGGATTCCGGGGGTAAACCAACTGGTTGTCGTAGCCACAATCGCCATCTGCACAGCTCACACGGTTGGTTCGCTGGCGCTCCCGTTCTACTACTACCTGCTCAGTCAGCACCACGTACGTAAAACCGTCTGGCTCCAGCTGACCAATGTGATCGTCAATGGACTGGTTATTCTGGCGACATACAACACGCTGGGTTTCTACGGCATCATCCTGGCCAACGTGCTGGCGATTCTGGGGTCGCTCACGCTGAGTCTGCTGTATCAGCACCGGTACCTGGGCTGGCTGCGCATACCCGCCGATGGGCGGCAGTGGCCGGTCTGGCTGGGCATTGGTTTCGTTGCCGGGCTATTGCTCGTCGCGCTGTTGCAGGTGCACGTGCCGCAGATCCGTATCGGGCTGGCTATCGGCGGAGCCCTGCTGATTTACCTGCTGCTGCTGGTCCGGCTACGCCACCGCTTCAAAGCCTGGCTCAGCTAACATCGGTCGGCAAAACGACCATCACGCTTTATCCATCAATCAATGGGCTACGCACGTACTATCCTCCGTCGGCTGGGGCTTTCCAACGCACAGATCGACACTTTTTACCCGATGCGGACGATGAAATTGCGCGGGTGGCTCTACCGCTTTCGACTGGGCCGCTGCGGCTGGGGCACCACCATAGACCGGTACGTGACCGTGTTGGGCGGCAAGTCAGTGCAGGTTGGTGAATACTCCGCCATCAATGCGTACACCCACATCTGGGGGCACAATGGTGTTCGGATCGGCAACCGGGTGATGATTGCCTCCCACACGGCCATCACCTCGCTGACCCACGATTATACCCGCCCGGATATGCGCTTTGCACCGGCCATTGGCGGCCCCATCGTGATCGAAGACGACGTCTGGATCGGGTCGCACGTGGTCATCGTGCCCGGTGTAACCATCGGCCGGGGCGCGGTGGTCGGTGCCGGAGCCGTCGTGCGCGACGATGTACCACCTTTCGCTATCGTCGCGGGCGTACCCGCCCGAATCGTCCGCTACCGCCCCGAATCCGCTTACCCCATTAGCAACCATCCTTATGAAACACCAGCAACAACGTAGCTTCCTGTTTCTGCTGTTCCTGACCGCCCTGCTGGCTCAGTTTGGCAGGTGGCAGGGGCAGATCAACGAAGAGCAGGCCGCCGAAAGCGGATCGAACTCGCAGTTTCTGCTTTTGTACGTACCACTACTGCTCGGTACCGTTTATGTCAGTGGCCTGATGGGCTATCTAAAGGTTTTCCGACCGTTTAAGGGCGTGTTTATCAGCTTTCTGCTGGTCCTGACGGGGGTGGGCCTGTTTCGGGGTGACGTGGGCGCGGGCATCAACAATATGGCGTCGATCACGCTGACGTACAGCATTATCCTGGGCCTGACGATGCTGGGCTTTTCACTGCCCTTCCGGCGGACAATGGCGCTGCTCGTGCTGTTTATTGCGTTTATTTTCCTGCCCCTCACTACCTACATTCACCTGACCAAAGTAGGGCCGCTGGTACTGTTTCCCGACCGGCTTCAGGAAAACAACCTCCGGCTGGGCGGGCTTCTCTACTACGCCCACACGGCCATGCTGCTGGGTATAGGTGCCCTGTTTGCGCTGGAGCAACTGATCGTCAGCCGGTCGAAAAGTGTGCGGCTGTACTACGGACTTATCTTCCTGACGCTGAACGTATTTCTGCTGCTGACCGACTGCCGGAGTTCGTGGGGCGGGGTGGGGCTCTCCTACTCACTCCTGATTTTTCTGCACCTGTCGCGGGCGAGCCGCTGGAAGTTCGGTACGCTGGTGGGGCTGCTGGTGGTTGGCTTTTACGTCAACGAGGGCTGGCAGACGATCCACGCTAACCGCGACTACCACACCAGCGATGATATGCTGTTTCGCATGGCGATCTGGGGGTTTGCGGTCGAAGGTATCGGCGAGCAGCCACTGACGGGCTACGGCACGGAAAACTACTTTGCCCACAACCAGAAAGCCATGGCAACCGACGACCGACTGCGCGACCCTCACTCGGCGACGCTTTCCCTCGCCTTGCAGAGTGGCTTAGTGGCCGTGGTGCTGTTTTACTGGCTGTACGGCAAAATAATCCGCCATTACAACCGGTTCGGGGCGGGCAACAGCCGGCCAATGCTGGCAGTGGGCCTGTTCTGGCTACTCGCTCCCTTCCTGTGGGGTACGGTCTACAACGGGGCGGCCGGATTTATCCAGATACTGTTTCCGCTCACCTTCTTTCTGAGCCTGCTCCACCCCGGCTGTTACGAGTCCCGGCCCGAACCGCGCCGTCAACCCATTCAGCCACAACCCCTAACCACCATTCCGCTGTCGTATGAGCGCCTGCCTGCCTAAAGTCTCGATCGTCACCCCTTCCTACAATCAGGGTGCTTTTATCGGCGCGACGATTGAATCGGTGCTGGCGCAGACATACCCCAACATCGAATACATCCTGATCGACGGCGGATCGACGGATGAAACGATGGCGGTGGTGGCGCAGTACCGCGACCGCATCGACATCGTCGTGCATGAGCGCGACCGGGGGCAGTCAGACGCTATCAACAAAGGATTCCGGCTGGCAACGGGCGAACTGGTAGGGTGGCTCAACTCCGACGATCTGCTTTATCCCGATTGTGTCGCGCGCATCGTACAGCTATATCAGCAGCATCCCGATGGCACGATTTTTTACGGGGCTGCCAATGACTGGATCGATGCCGACGGGCAGGTCACGGGGCACCGCTTTCTGCCCATTCCCGACCGGGCGTTTCTGCTCAATCAGTGCACCGACATCGTACAGCAGGGTTCGTTCTACGCAACCCGGCAGGTGCGCGAGGTGGGCTATCTGGACGATACCATTCACTATTGCATGGACCTCGACCTGTGGCTGCGGCTGCTGACGAAGGGCCCGATCTACTACGACAATGGCCCGGCCATGGCGGCCTTCCGGCGGTGGGAAGCCTCAAAAACCAGTACGGGTGGTCGCCGGTTTCTGCGCGATATCCGACAGACGCTCCGGCGGAACGGGGCGGGGCCGTATGCCCCAACGGTACTGCGGACCCACTACGGATCCCTGCGTGAAGCACTTCGCTATACTCCTCTTTATCGCTTGTTAACCGGGCTGCGCCCACTACTCAACCAACGCCATGCATATCGTTCACTGTCTGTTCACCCTGCGCACGGGCGGAGCGCAGATCCTGACGCTTAACCTACTCAACGAACTGGTCGACGGGCACGATGTGTCGCTGATTGTTGTCAACGATCAGTACATGTCGTCGCTGCTGGTCGGGCTCGATCACCGCGTACAGGTTTATTTTCTCGAACGGCAGGAAGGAAGCCGTAACCCCCTGCCTATCCTGCGGCTCAACTGGCTGCTGCATCAGCTCAAACCAGACATCGTCCACTGCCATGAGCGCAAGATGGTTCAGCTGCTGAAAACCAGCCGGGCCAAAACGGTTTATACTGTCCACGACGTCCGTATTCCGGCCGACACTTTCGCCAGCTACGACGCGCTGGTCGCCATTTCCGAGGCCGTTGCCGACGACGTCCGTCAGCGTACCGACCTGCCCATCCGGGTTATTCACAATGGTGTGCCGATTCAGCGGTTCAGCCGCCGGACGCAGTACAGCCTGGGCCCCGATGAGCCGATCCGCATTGTGCAGACGGGGCGACTGATGCACGAAAAGAAAGGCCAGCATATCCTGCTCGAAGCCCTGTCGCTGCTGGTACATCAGCACGGCGAAACGCGGCTGCAACTCGACTTCATCGGCGAAGGCGACTCCCTGACCTATCTCAACGAACTGACCCGCTCGCTGCGGCTCGACAGCTACGTGCGTTTCCGGGGCCATCGCGACTGGACATGGCTACAGGCTAACCTCTCGACGTATCATCTGCTGGTTCAACCATCAATCTATGAAGGGTTTGGCCTGACTGTTGTTGAGGGGCTTGCAGCGGGGTTGCCCGTGCTGGTGTCCGACGCGGGCGGACCGGCCGAGATTGTCCGGTCGCTGGCGGGTGGGCTGCTCTTTACGACCGAAGATGCCGGTTCGTGCGTCGACGCGCTGCTGCGGCTGATCCGGGCGTACCGAACCCAAACCGTTACCGACCTGGTGGGTGTGCCAGCGCTGACCAACGATGGGGCGTACTCGATCCGGGCGATGGCCAACCAGTACGTCGATCTGTACCAGCAGCTGCTTACCAACCGAACGGCACCACCCGCTGAAGCCCTCGATCCGAGCACTTATTTTTCTCCGGCATGAAGCTTGTTTCATTTATTTTTCAGGATTGGTCGGCCAACACCAGCAACTCGAAGGGGCGCCTGTTGGGGGTACTGTTCCGGCTGGCCAACTTCGGGGCGGGTAGCGCCGTAGCCCGGTTGCTGCTAACCCCCTACCAGCTGCTGTACCGCCTGCTGGTCGAGTGGACGCTGGGCGTCGAACTGCCTTACAACACAGTAGTCGGCCCCGGCCTGCGCATCTACCACGGGCAGGCGTTGGTCGTACATAAGCACGTCCGCATCGGCCGCAACTGCATTCTCCGGCAATCGACCACGATCGGCAATGCAGGCCGGGGCAACGACTGTCCGATCATCGGCAACAACGTCGACATCGGTTCCAACGTCTGCATCATCGGCCCGGTACACATCGGCGATAATGTTGTGATTGGCGCGGGAAGTGTTGTGACAAAATCGATCCCGACGGGCTGCACGGTCGTGGGCAACCCCGCCCGGATTCTGCGCCGTCATCCGGCCCATACCGACCTCATTTCCTCGTTTAGCCCCGCGCCTTAGTTATCACCAACGTTATGCTCGACTCCCGGCCTTTTACTGCTGTATCCGCCCCTCCCGACTGGCTCATTCCCCTCGATACGGCCGAGCGGGTGCTGACGGTGGGCCCCGATCACATCAATTACCGGGGTGGTATCGGTAGCGTCATGAACGTCTACGCCCGGCATTTTGCCACCTACAAGTGCATCACGACCCACCGGGTGATGGGCAAGGGCCAGCTGATCCTGTTTTTTCTGCGGCAGTACCTGCGCTTCATTCAAACGCTGCTGCGCGACCCGGCCATCGACATCGTGCATATTCAGGCCTCGTCGCACGGCAGTTTTTACCGGAAGCTTGTCCTGTTTCTAACGGCCCGCTACGCCTTCCGCAAACGCACCATCTACCACATGCACGGCTCTCGCTTCGTGGAGTTTTACGAGCAGAGCGGTCCGCTCAGTCAGCGGCTGATCCGGTTTCTGGTCGAGCGGGCAGATATTGTGATTGTGCTGTCGGAATATTGGCGCGATTACTTCAACCGGCAGTTTCGGGTGCGTCGGCTGGAAATTCTTAGCAACATCATCCATCAGCGCGACCTGTCGGCGGGTTTCCCGACCCGGCCCGCCGGAAAACTGCCTGTCCGGCTGTTGTTTCTGGGGGCGATCGGGCAGCGCAAGGGCATTTTCGATCTGCTCGACGGCATCCAACAGTATCGCGACTCGTTTGAGGGGCGGCTGCTGCTGTATGTGGGTGGCAACGGCGACACCAAACGACTCGAAAGCTACATCGCGCAGCACCGGTTGGAGTCAATCGTGCGGTTTGAGGGCTGGGTGTCGGGTATCCGCAAACACGAACTCCTCAGCACCTGCGACGTCTTTATCCTGCCGTCGTATAACGAAGGGCTACCCCTCTCAATTCTGGAAGCCATGAACTATCACCTGCCCATTATCGCGACACCCGTCGGCGGTACGGCCGAGGTGGTCCACGACGGCGTCAACGGTTTTCTGGTAACGCCCGGTGACAAAAAAACACTTTGCCAGCGGCTGATGCGCTTCATCGACGACCCCGACCTGGTCAATCAGATGGGCGATGAATCGGCCCGGCTCATCGCCGGTTACCAGCCCGAAGTCGTACTACCCCGCCTTAATCAACTGTATAATGACTTGCTGACGAAAAAACCAGATTAGTTCTCATGAAAGCGCTTCTCATCAACCGGTCCCGGCAGGTAGCCGATGTGCTGCTGCTACCCTTCACGTTATTGTGCAGTATCTGGATGGCGTTTGTGGTGCGGAAGAGCTTCGTGACCATGCCCCTCACGAAATCGACGTTTCTCCGTTTCGGTTTTCTGCCCATTCGCGACCATTTCTATCAGCCACTCATCAACCCCGGTAAGCACCTGACCAAGTCGCTGAGGCAGGAACGGCCACTGCCCGGTATCGACCTCAACACGGCGGAACAGCTGACGTTGCTGCGGCAGTTTCACTACGCCGACGAGTTGCGCCAGTTTCCAATGAACAAACCAGCCGAACTGGCCTATTACTACAACAACGGTTCGTTTGCGTCGGGCGATTCGGAGTACCTGTACAGCATGATTCGGCACACCCGCCCCGGCGGCTGGTGGAAATCGGCAGCGGCAACTCAACCCTGATGGCAATCAACGCCATTGCCCGGAACCACCACGACGACCCGACCTACAGCTGCGAACACATCTGTATCGAGCCCTACAAAATGCCCTGGCTGGAGCAGACGAACGTGACCGTGCAGCGGGCGAAGGTTGAGGATGTCGACCGGTCGGTGTTCACCAGCTTGCAGGCGGGTGATATTCTGTTCATCGACTCATCGCACATTATCCGGCCACAGGGCGATGTACTGACGGAGTATCTGGAAATTCTGCCGATCCTGAATGTGGGCGTCCGGGTGCATATCCACGACATCTTCACCCCCTGCGATTACCTGCACGAGTGGGTCTACAAAGAGCATTTTCTCTGGAACGAACAGTATCTGCTCGAAGCATTCCTGAGCTTCAACCGGTCTTTCAAAATCATCGGGGCTGTCAATTACCTGAAGCACCATTACCCCGATCTGCTACTGGCCAACTGCCCGATTCTGGCTACTCAGCCGCACCGCGAACCCGGCTCATTCTGGATCGAAAAACTGTAACCGGTTTACAGTTTACAGTTCACGGTTTACGATGGACCTGTAGCCTGGACCGGTGCGCCGGTGCGATCCACGTCCGGGTGGGCGCGATAGCGACCAAGAAAGCTGCCGCCTTACGTAGTTGGCCTGACGGCCACCCGGACCTGGAGCCGCGCCGGCGGGCCGGTCCAGGCTACACCGAAAACTGAAAACCGTAAACCGAATACCGAATACCGCTAATCAAATCCCTATATGCTTCCTCATAAAAGTTACCTCCCCGTGCTCGATGGCTTGCGCGGACTGGCCATTCTGGTCGTGGTTGTCAGCCACTACGGGTTTGGGCGGTGGATTCCGGGCGGGTTCGGCGTAACGCTGTTTTTCTTTATCAGTGGCTTTCTCATTACCCGGCTGCTCATTGCCGAATGGGCCAAAACCGGGCGTATCGACCTGAGCGGCTTTTACCTCCGGCGGTTATTGCGGCTTTACCCGGCCCTGCTGTTTATGGCGGCACTGGCCATCGGCTTTTCGCTGCTGGCCGGCTGTGGCCTGCTAACCGGCGACCTGCTGTCGACGCTGTTTTATTACCGCAACTACTATATGCTCTACGGCGACAGTCCGGCCTCGCACCTGTGTCGGCACGTGTTCGACATTACGTGGTCGCTGGGGATCGAAGAGCACTTTTATCTGTTTTTCCCGCTGCTGTTTATGGCGGCCTGGCGACGCCCGCGCGTGTTTATCGGGTTGATGGTACTGACGATCGTGGCGGTGGCGGCCTGGCGGCTCTACCTGATCGCGACTCACGGCCTGAACGACCTGACCGTGTACCGCATCTACCACCTGACCGATACCCGGCTCGACGCCATTATGTTTGGCTGTCTGGTCAGCGTACTTGTCAGTCAGGACCGGGCCGGGTACTGGGTGCGCCAGAGTACCCAGCCAATCATTGCGGCCGGGGCGCTGCTCCTGCTGCTCAGCACATTCCTGCTCCGCGACGGTACCTTCCGCGAGAGCTGGCGGTACACGCTACAGGGCCTGTCGCTGAGTGTACTGATACCGGCCATCGTATACAACCCCGCCTATACCCGACTGGCTCAGGGTCTGTGCCGCCCCTGGCTGGTTCTGACGGGCAAACTAAGTTACTCGCTCTACCTGTTTCACTGGCTGGGCGTCTGCGTAGCCGACCAACTGGTCGGCAGCGAACGGCTGAACTCAACCTGGCTGCTGGTGGCCGTACCGCTGGGGCTGCTGCTCAGCGTGTTGAGCTATCAGTACGTTGAAAAACCCACCGCTGGCCTTCGTCGGCGCTTCGGCTCAACGGTTGATACAACCGTACCCACCGCCGACCCGCCAATCGGGTCGCAGCCGTCTGTCAGTTAAGCCAGCCTGCTCCTCATCAATGCGTCCTGTTTCGGGCTATCGATCGGCTGATCGACACCCCGAAACAGGACGCTTTTTTTGCGGCAGGTTCGCGAGGTTGTTTGTGATTTCGCAGACCGCTTATCGAAGCAGCGACGGGCTGTGCAACCGGAAACCGCACCGCTTCAGGGTATCGAACCGCTCCTACACAAAGTATAACTTTACCAATAGTACCTGTTCACATTTAGAGCTTCAGATACGATTATTCGCTCTCCGCTATTACTTTTTATGTGATAAATTACAGATTTTCGGACTGTAAAAATCCATCTATTTACCTTTCAATATATTGATTATCAATAATTTATAAAACAATTAAGTCAACAATAAGCCGCGCATCGCACTGCACCGATGTAGTGCTTTTGTTTTCATAAAATCTCTTATCGAAAACAATGAATTTACACTTTTCCTAAAAACCGGTTTTTCCTACCGAAAAACCGGCGTTCCCCGTCGTTCATCGAATTAGCCCAATCCACCCCCCTCCGATGAGCCAACTTTGGTCAAGCAAACGCAGAAAAGACCAGAGTTATGCAACGCAATTCCATCATCGAAACCGTTCAAAACGCTACCTTCACCGCTGTAAAATCGGTTCGCGTAACGATCATGCTGGCTCTGATAACCTTGTTTGCCAACCTTAGCCTGACGAGCTGCTCGCAGTCGGATACGATCGCTCCGCAGAACGAAATAACCCAGTCGACCGCCCGCACCAACAGCCACCTCATCAACGCCGATGGTTTCGAGGGTAGCTGGTTCTCTAACTTCTGGATTCCTGAACTGCGCACCGCCACCGCCGGTACGATCAGCACCGATTTCGCCCGCTCGGGCAAGCAGTCGATGCGCTTTGGCTGGATGCCCAGCCAGTACGACGGCACCAACACGTCGATGCACTCTGAGCTGGGCACCGACGCGCTGAAGAATGGTGAAGTTGAGCGCTGGTACGGCTACAGTGTCTACATGCCGTCTGACAAGATGGCCAACGACAACGAAACCATCGTCTTCAGCCAGTGGCACGGTGTAGCCAACCCCGGCGAAGAAGATACCTACCCCCGCTGGCCTTCTACCTGGAGCCAAACAACCAGATCAAAGCCTACTACCGCTCGTCGGACGTGGCCATCACCAAAGCCCAGCAGCTGCCAACCGCCCAGAAGATCCTGCGCCTAGGCACGGCCACCTACGACAAATGGGTTGACTACGTAGTGCACATCAAGTGGGATCCAAGCGGCAATACGGGCATCCTAGAGATCTGGCAGGACGGAAAGAAGGTGGCCAACGAGCAAAACATTAACATCGGTTACCCCCAGAAATATAAGCCTTACTGGAAAGCCGGTATCTACGCCTGGACGGGCAAGTCGAAGTACGCTGAGCGGGTTCTGTACTACGACGACGTAACAATCGGCAACGCTTCAGCCACCTACGACACGGTAAAACCAGGTCAGGCTAACTAAGCCATTAAAAATCAGTACCCACCGTAACTACACTTATATAGTAAAGCGGCTGTGGCCAACTCTGAGACAGAGTTGGCCACAGCCGCTTTATGCATTTACCCACGTGTGACAGCCTGATTATTATCCGATTATATCACGGTTTGCAGGTACGACTTAGTCTACTGGCACAGTTTTTACTATTCAACATATTGAAAACTAATTTCATCTTTTAGTAAACACTTTTACAAAAAGGTAAATTAATAAGAATTAATAAAGACCGTATTTCCTCATACGGTTCTAACCCTATGAACGTATGCGTAACAGTCTGTACCTACCTAAAACAGTTGGCGGGATAACTCCGCTGCTAAGTCCTGGAGGCCCCGCCGTTACGGAATGGCACGCTTCGGCAGGCAGCCAGCCGGATCATTCACAAAGCCAGTATCGCAAGCAACCAGCTACTGCTCACCCCATAAACGATAGCCTGCTGATATGACTACGCTACGCTGGTTTTACAACCGTTTGCGCTCCATGTCACCCGCCGAGCTGGCATTTCGGGCGCAGCAGTCGATGCAGAAGCGACACGCGCGCAGACGTATGGGCTGGCTACCGTTTGTTCGGCTGGACGCGCTGCCGCCACCGCTGTTACCCTTCGATCCGGCGCAGACACCCCCGGTGCATTTTTCGCCAGACCAGCCCGTTTTTCGCCATACGCAATCAATAGACCAGCCCATCGACTGGCACCTCGATATCAGTACCGGTAAGCGGTTTCCGCTGCTCTACGCCCACGACGTCGACGTCAGAACGGGCAACAATGGTAGTGCCAAATACGCCTGGGAAATCAACCGATTGCTGTTCCTGCCACAACTGGCCGTACAGTACCGGCAGACCGGCGACCGGCGTTTTCTCGATCAGCTGGTAGCGACTACCATATCGTGGCAGGTCGAAAACCCGTACCTGACGGGGTTGAACTGGTACAGCAACATCGAAGTAAATATTCGGCTGCTGAACTGGTTTGTATGCTGGAATATCCTCGACGCGTCGGCGCTGGCAAAGACCGACCCGGCCTTCGGCACGTTTGTCGACAGTTGCTGGGTGCCGCTGATTTACCAGCACTGCACATACAGCCGGGCCAACCCGTCGTATTTCTCATCGGCCAATAACCATTTGATTGCTGAGTACGCGGGTCTGTTCGTTGCAGCTACGTTCTGGCAATTTCCGGAGTCGGCCGACTGGGAAGCTTACGCCCGCAAAGGGCTTGAAACAGAGATTGTCCGGCAGCACAGCGCGCAGGGTATTAACCGCGAAGAAGCGGCCGAATACATCCAGTTTATCACCGATTTTTTTCTGCTGGCGCAGGTCACGGCCGACCGGGCGGGCAAACCGCTCTCCGCAACATATCAGTCTACGCTGCACAAAGTCCTGACGTACATCGCGCAGTTTCTGGACGTGAACGGTACGTTTCCGCGCTACGGCGACGAAGACGACGGCCGGGTGCTAATGCTCGATGAGTATCGTCCGTTCAACAATTTCCGATCGCTGCTGGCGTCGGGTGTCGTCCTGTTCGGCGACCCGTTTTTAAAACAGCGGGCCGAGGAAAGCGCCAAGCCCGGTTTCGATCTGAAAAACTACGTTCTATTCGGTAAAGCGGGGCGCGACCGGTACGACGCTGTACTCCCGACGACGGCGCTGCTGGGCAGCGTGCTGTACCCTGGCGAAGGCCATTTTATTTTTCGGAAACAGACGCACAACCCCGCCCGGCCACTCCCCGACGAGATTTACATCCATGCTGACGCAGCCCCGCTGGGCTACCTGTCGATCGCAGCCCACGGCCACGCCGATGCGCTGTCGTTTCTGCTACACATCGACGGCTGTGTCTTTCTGGCCGACCCCGGCACCTACAGCTACCAGACCGATCCACTCTGGCGCAATTACTTTATCAGCACCCGCGCCCACAACACGGTTTGCTTCGACGGGCAGAATCAGGCGCGGCAGGCGGGGGCTATGCTCTGGCTCGACCAATACAAGCCGCTCGTACTCAACAGCCAGTCGGACGAGCAGGCCGACGAGCTGACGGCCACCCACAACGGCTACCGGGCCATGCGCTGCCAGCATACGCGGTCGCTGCGCTTCGAGAAAGATACCGACACGCTGCTCATCATCGACTACGTCTCGAATCTGGGCAAGCAGGCCCGGCAGGTCGAGATTGTGTTTCACTTTGGCCCCGCCATCCGGATCGGGCAGGCCGGGCAAACGTTCAATCTGATTCATCCCGATACACCGCGTCGGCTAACGCTTACGGTTGCTTCCGCCCTAAACACTGAATGTGTAGCTGGGCAGATCGATCCCGTACCGCTGGGCTGGTATTCGGACGGGTTCTACCATCGCGAACCCAGCCCGACGCTACGTACCTGGCTGACACTGCTGCCCGGCCAGTCGATTACGCTGCGGCATCGCCTTACGGTTGGCCTGCCGACGGCGGCCCCGGCACTTCAGGCTACCGACTCCGTTGAGTTACGCCACTGACAGTCAACTACTTTATCCAACTTTTTATAACCACTACAACCGGTTTCGGTATGAACATCAGCATTTTTGGTTTGGGCTACGTGGGTTGCGTCAGCCTGGGTTGTCTGGCGCAGAACGGACATCAGGTCGTGGGGGTTGATGTCAATCAGACGAAAGTCGACCAGATCAACACGGGTCGCCCGACGATTATTGAAAAGGATATCGACGCGATCATCGCGACGCAACATTTGCTGGGACGTATTCGGGCCACAACCGATTTTCGAGAAGCTATTTTCAATACCGACCTGTCGATTATCGCCGTCGGAACACCGACAACGGCGCAGGGGCATCTGAACCTGAGTTATATCATGGGGGTAGCCACCCATTTTGGCGACGTACTGCGCGAAAAGAGCGAACAGCAACCCGGCGCGTTTCACGTCGTGGCACTCCGCTCGACGGTCATGCCCGGTACCTGCGCCAAGATCGCGGCTATGATCGAAAGCCGGTCGGGCCTGATCCGTGACGTTCATTTTGCGGTGGTGAGCAACCCCGAATTTCTGCGCGAAGGCACCGCTGTTCACGACTATTACCACCCGCCACTTACCCTGATCGGCACGGAGTCGGAGCGGGCGGGTAAGCTGTTACGTCGGCTATACGACGAGCTGCCTGCCGAGGTCGTTGTGGCCGAAACCAAGACGGCCGAGATCATGAAGTACGTCAACAATACGTACCACGCGCTGAAGATTTCGTTTGCCAACGAGGTCGGCAATATCTGCTCGTCGCTGGGTATCGATTCGCACGAGGTGATGGATATTTTCTGCAAAGACAAGCAGCTCAACATCTCGAACTACTACTTCAAACCGGGTTTTGCCTACGGCGGATCGTGCCTGCCAAAGGATCTGAAAGGACTTCAAACGCTGGCCCACGACCTGTATTTGCAGGTGCCGGTCATCAGCAGCATTCACCGGACCAACGAGATTCAGATGCAGCGGGCCATTGCACTCCTGATGCGCTACAGTCATCGCAACATCGGTTTTCTGGGCATTGGCTTCAAGGCGGGCACCGACGACCTGCGCAATAGCCCCGCCGTCGAACTGGCCGAAACGCTATTGGGCAAAGGCTTCACGCTGAAAATCTACGACCGTAACGTACACACGTCCAAGCTGACGGGTACCAACAAAGAGTACATCGATCAGCACATTCCGCACCTGTCGCGGCTGATGGTGCAGGATGCCCGCGACCTGATGAACTGGGCCGACGTACTGGTGATCTGCACGAAAGAAACCGAGTTCATCACCCTCGCCGAAGAAGCCGTTGGCAAAGTCGTGCTCGACCTCGTCCGGCTCCCCATCGACATCGACGCCAGCAGTCAGTACATCGGCATCAACTGGTCGCAGGACGCGGCTGAAGTACCCACGATGGGTTTGTACCGGTAGGGGTTTAAGCGGCCGACCTCATGATAGCGGCTGACCTCACCCCCGGCCCCTCTCCTAAAACAGGAGAGGGGTGCATCCAATCGCTGTTTGAGCGGATACCGGTTTAACCCGCTGATAAATTTATAAGCTTGATGCAACAAAACGTTGCTTGTCGTTAACGTCACCCCTCTCCTGTTTTAGGAGAGGGGCCGGGGGTGAGGGCAACCGCAACCGTGAGGTCAACAGCCCCCCAATCCATAATCTCCCTCCCTATGCATACAACTCCCTACTCAAACATTATCGGAAAACACGTGCTGATTATCGTGGAAAACCTGCCGGTGCCGTTCGACCGGCGGGTCTGGCAGGAAGCCACCACCCTGCGCGAAGCTGGTGCCGAGGTCAGCATCATCTGCCCCCGGATGAAAGGCTTTACAACGCCCCGCGAAACACTCGATGGCATCGAGATCTATCGCCATCCGCTGCCCGTAGAAGCATCGGGGCCGCTAGGGTATCTGATCGAATACGGCACGTCGATTTTCTGGTGGTACTGGTACGCCATCAAGATTTTTGCAAAAAAGCGGTTTCAAGTCATCCACGGCTGCAACCCGCCCGACCTGATTTTCACCGTCGCACTACCGTTCAAGCTACTGGGCGTCAAATACCTGTTCGATCACCACGACATCAACCCCGAGTTTTACATCGCCAAGTTCGAGCGGAAAGACTTTTTCTACCGGCTCATGCTGCTCTTCGAGCGGATCACCTACCGCATCGCCGATGTTAGTATTGCCACCAACGAGTCGTACCGGCAGATCGCCATTCAGCGGGGTAAGATGCACCCCGACGATGTGACCATCGTGCGCAGCGGCCCCAAACTCGACCGGCTGCGGATTATGCCCGGCGACGAAGCCTGTAAAAAGGGCCGTCGGTACCTGGTCGGCTATCTGGGGGTAATCTGCGAAAGTGAAGGCATCGACCTCCTGCTGGAAGCGGTGCAGCAGATCGTGGCGAAGCGGCAGGACGTGCAGTTCGCCATCGTAGGGGGTGGCACCAGTCTGGACGACATGAAAAAGCTGTCGGCCGACATGAACCTGACCGAGTACGTCGATTTCTACGGCCGCGTACCCGACGAATTACTGCTGAAGGTGCTCAACACAGCCGACGTCTGCGTGAACCCCGACCGGCCCACCGAGATGAACAACCTTTCGACCATGAACAAGATCATGGAGTACATGGCCCTGAAAAAGCCGGTTGTTCAGTTCGATCTGAAGGAAGGGCGGTTCTCGGCGCAGCAGGCATCGCTCTACGCCGAGCCCCACAACATCACCGACTTCGCCGACAAGATCACGTACCTGCTTGACAACGAAGCGGTACGGCAGCAGATGGGCGAATTCGGCTACAACCGCGTCCTGAATGAACTGTCGTGGTCACACGAGCGGGGTAAACTGCTGGGCGTGTATGATAAACTGCTCAGCACATTCCGGCAACGGCAATCGGTTCCGCAACCGGTACTATCGACAGGATTGCAGGAGTAGCCAGCACGCTGACTTTTTGGGCAGGATTACAGCCGGGCCGCCGTCGCGGATTGACAGGATTTAGAAAAATGGTTAAATCCTGTCAATCCGCGACGGCGGCCCGGCTGTAATCCTGCCCAACATTTTTAAAATAGTACTACTATTTTTAAATTTGTCTTATAAAATAGTAGTACTACTTTATCGCCATCCCCTACGCACGTTTGACGGCTACATCTGGGGAGGTTCTATTTGGTGGTTTTTTTTGGGCAGGATTACAGCCTGTTAAAGCATCTTAAAAGGCGACTGCTATTCGGCAGATAGACAGGCGGGTGTGCGTTGTCTTCGCATGAAGCACTATTTCCTGTTTGTCCTGTTTGGCGCGCTTGCCAGTCCCATCGGCGTACTGGGAGCGCGCCCGGTGACTATGTCCGCGTCAGCTTATCACTGCCTGATTGGGGATAGTTTAAAGCAACCGAATACCACCACGAAGCGTGATCCTCGTAGCGCAACAGTGCGTTCGCTGTTACTTCCCGGATTAGGGCAGCTTTACAATCGTCAGCCCTGGAAGCTGGGGCTGATTTATGGCGGGGCTGGTGCGGCCTTTTACTTTTTTCAAACCAATCAGCACTTGTACGACAAGTACCTGGCTGGTTACCGGGCGGCTTATTTGTCTACCACCACTGGTACGAAGACTGCCGTCGTAGACGGGTATGTGCTGAGTGTACAGCAATTGAAACGCGCCAGCGACCAGTACCGGCAACAACGCGATCTGACGCTTATTCTTACCGTTGTCGGGTGGGCGCTAAATGCGGTCGAAGCCAACGTTGCGGCCCACCTGATGAGTTTCGATCTGTCGGATGATTTGTCGTTGCGCGTTGCCCCGTCGCTACTACCAACCGGCGTCACTGGCTTTGCGCCGGGCATCCGCCTGACAATGAACACCCGCCGATGAAGCCCACTTTACGCACCCGTAGGGTACTGGCTTCATCGGCGGGTGTTTATCTTACCGGCACCTTTACACGTTCAGCTTGCCGAGGTTTTTGTAGCTCGTGGCGATCGCTTCGAGCGCGGGGCCTTTAGTCTGATCCTGCTCGACGAAGTAGTGGGTCATACCCGCAATTTTCTTGGCGTCGAAGATGCGCTGGAAGTTGATCGAGCCGGTGCCGACGGGCGCAAACGTATGATCGCCCTCTTTCTCCATGTCTTTTACGTGCCAGAGCGGGTAGCGGCCGGGGCTTTTCTTGAACAGCGCGACGGGGTCCTGTCCGGCAAAGGTCGCCCAGTACAGATCGAGTTCGAGCTTAACCAGTTTCGGGTCGGTGTTCTTCAGCAACAGGTCGTACGGCAGCTGACCGTCCATTTCCTTGAATTCAAAGTCGTGGTTATGGTAGCAGAACTGAATACCGGCCGACTTACACACTTCCGCTGACTTATTGAACAGGTCGGCGTACTCTTTGTAATCGTCGAGTTTGGTGCGCTCATCGGGAAACAGGTACGCACAGACCATGTATTTCTGACCCAGCGTTGCCGCATCGTCGACGGCCTCCTTCCAGCCATCCAGCAGCGTACCCTTGCCTTTCATGGCTTTCCCAACCGTGTAGTGACCACTCGGCACCGACAGGTTCAGGCTTTTCAGCAACGCTTTCATTTCAGCCGCTGATTTGCCGAAGAATTTGCCGTTGTAAGCAAACATCTCGACTTCTTTGTAGCCAATCTTTGCTACCTGACGCAGCGTTCCTTCAAGATCTTTCGTCAGTTCGTTGCGGAGCGTATAGAGTTGCAGGCCAGCGTGTTGCGTAGCGGGTGCCGCCAGCAGGTTCGTCCGGGGCAGCAGCGCAGCCGCCGTAGCCAGCGCACCAACTTTCAGAAAGTCGCGCCGGGAGTTTTGGTTGATAAGGGTCATTGGAATCAATCAATTAAAATAGTGAGTAACGCCTGCCCGTGCCTTGCGACAAGTACTCAACGCGTTTCGGGCTGTAAATTAGGTGATATAGACAGACATTGGTTTAACAGCTTATTTAAATCCATTCTGTATTAATTAGGTCGATAGCTGATAATCAGGCACAAAGGGGATTATTTATACCCATTTACTAGACAAAAATGGGTTTGGTCAGACAAAGCAAAATTCCAGTAGTTTACTAGAGTAGCTAGTATGTTTTGTGAGCAAGCAGTGGTTCACGCCATACTGCCTCAACCGGCATGGTGCCGCTTCGGTGGTCCGATGGTTGAGTCAACTCTATAACTCCTGCCCTATGGAAACACTGGCCCCTATCAGCATCGACCGGGCCCCGTCGGTGCCAACGCCCCAGCCGGTTCGGCTGACAATCAACGGCACCGAACACACACTAATGCTGGCTCCCTGGACCAGCCTGCTCGACGCCCTGCGCGAACACCTGCACCTGACCGGCACCAAAAAAGGCTGCGACCACGGCCAATGCGGGGCCTGCACGGTACTGGTCGACGGTGTACGAATCAACTCGTGCCTGACGCTGGCCGTCATGAAAGAAGGCGCGTCGATCACAACCATCGAGGGGCTGGCTGAAAACGGCGAACTGCACCCTGTTCAGCAGGCATTCATCGACCACGACGCCTACCAGTGCGGCTACTGCACGCCCGGACAAATCTGCTCAGCGGTGGGTATGATCAGCGAAGGCAAGGTCAGAACGACCGCTGACATCCGCGAACTGATGAGCGGTAATATCTGCCGTTGCGGTGCGTATACCAACATCGTGGATGCCATTCAGGAAGTTATGCACGTGACCGAAAAACCTTGACCTATGAACAGCTTCACTTACGCCCGGCCCACTGACGTTGCCGAGGCCATCGACGATCAGCAACAGTCAACAGCGGCCAAATTCATCGCGGGGGGCACGAATATTCTCGATTTGATGAAAGAAAACGTTGAGCGTCCCGAACGGCTCATCGACATCAATCACCTGCCGCTGGCCGAAATCACCGACACCGAAGACGGTGGGTTGCGGCTGGGCGCATTGGTAACAAACGCCAGCACCGCCTACGACGAACGGGTCATTGCTCGTTATCCGCTGCTATCGCAAACCATTCTGGCCGGTGCATCGCCCCAGTTGCGGAACATGGCCACTAATGGCGGCAACCTCTTTCAGCGAACCCGCTGCTACTATTTCTACGATCTGGCTACGGCCTGCAACAAGCGCGAACCGGGGTCGGGTTGTGGGGCCCTCAACGGCTACAACCGCATCCACGCGATTCTGGGCACGAGCCATTCCTGCATTGCGACTAACCCCTCGGATATGTGTGTCGCGCTGGCGGCTCTTGACGCTACCATTCGCGTGAAAGGGCCCAACGGCGAGCGCACCGTACCCATTGCGGATTTTCACCGGCTCCCCGGCGAAGACCCACAGTACGACAACACGCTCGGTCCCGACGAGCTGGTGACGGCTATTGATCTGCCAGCCAAAGGCTTTTCGGAGAACCACACCTACCTGAAACTGCGCGACCGTGCGTCCTATGCCTTTGCGCTGGTGTCGGTTGCCGTAGCCCTCGAACTCGACGGCGACACCGTGACCGACGTCCGCGTGGCGCTGGGTGGCGTGGCCCACAAGCCCTGGCGCAAGCCCGACGCCGAAGCCCTGCTGATTGGGCAAAAAGCGACGAAAGAAAACTACACAAAGCTGGCTGACGCGCTGCTCGAAGGAGCACGCGGTTTCGAACACAATAGCTTTAAAATCAAGCTGGCCCACCGCGCCATCGTGCGGGCACTGGGCATAGCCGCCAAACAGGAGCCAACCGAATAAACCCGACCCATGAGCAATGCAATCGGAAAACCCCTGAGCCGCGTCGACGGCCGGGCCAAAGTAACCGGGGAAGCTAAGTACGCAGCCGAATTCAACACCCCCGGCCTGACTTACGGCTACGTCGTATCAGGCACTATAGCGAAAGGAAAAATCAACCACATCGACACCCGCGCGGCCAAAAGTCTCGACGGTGTACTGGAGGTATTCACCTATGAAAACCGGCCCAAAGTAGCCTGGTTCGATATTTCGTACAACGATCAGGACGCCCCGCCGGGCTCGCCTTTTCGGCCCCTCTACGATAACAAAATCAAGTACAGCGGTCAGCCGATTGCGCTGGTCGTCGCCGAAACGTTTGAACTGGCCCGCTACGCTGCATCGCTGGTCGAAGTAACGTACGACGTTGAACCGCACGAAACCGGGCTGGAAAAACACATTGACCGGGGCCACAAGCCATCGACGGGTATTGCGTCGCTACTGAAGCCACCACCGCCGAAGCCGCAGGGCGATTTCGACAAGGTGTACCACGAGTCGCCGGTGAAGATGCGCGGCACGTACGTTCATGCCGTGGAGCACCACAACCCGATGGAGATGTTTGCGTCGACGGTGGTGTACGAGAAAAACGGTAAGCTGACGATCTACGACAAAACGCAGGGCGTCACGAACAGCAAAATGTACGTGACGCAGGTGTTCGGCATGTCGAACGACGATGTACGGGTCATTTCGCCGTACATGGGCGGGGGCTTCGGATCGGGGTTGCGGCCCCAATATCAGCTGTTTCTGGCGGTGATGGCGGCCCGTGAACTGAAGCGTTCGGTCCGACTCGTGCTGACCCGGCAGCAGATGTTTACGTTTGGGCACCGCCCGGCTACCGTTCAAAACATTGCGCTTAGCGGCACGACGGATGGCACGATGAACGCGCTCTACCACGACGCGCACGCCGAAACGTCGCGCTTTGAAGACTACACTGAGGTGGTTGTGAACTGGGGTGCCATGCTTTACCCGGTCACCAACACGAAGTACGATTACAAACTGGTCGACCTCGACACGTACACCCCGCTCGACATGCGGGCACCGGGTGGCGTTACGGGTTTTGCCGCGCTGGAAATCGCCGTCGATGAACTGGCCTACAACATGAAGGTCGACCCGCTCGACTTCCGGCTGAAAAACTACTCCGACCGCAACACCGCTGAAGACCTGCCGTATTCGAGCAAGGAACTGAAAGCCTGTTTCAAGCAGGGGGCGGAGCGGTTTGGCTGGTCGAATCGTCCGCTCGAACCCCGGTCGATGAAGAAAGATCATAACCTGATTGGCTGGGGTATGGCAACGGGGATGTGGGACGCCAACCAGATGTTTGCCTCGGCCGAAGCGGTGCTGACCGTCAACGGGAAGCTGCGCGTCAGCAGTGCCACCGCCGACATCGGTACCGGCACCTACACGATCATGACACAGATCGCGGCCGAAACACTGGGTATGCCCACGGAAGACGTTATTTTCCGCCTGGGTGACACCGAGATGCCATTCTCGCTGATCTCCGGTGGCTCATGGACGGCCGCGTCGGTGGGGTCCGCCGTGAAACTGGTTTGTCAGGATCTGGGCAAGAAGCTGTTCAAGATGGCGCAGCAGATGCCTGAGTCACCGCTGAAAAAAGCGAAGCTGGAAGATATTGAATTTGCCGATTCGCGCATTCGCCTGAAAAGCAATCCGGGTGCCGGGGTGCGGTACGTCGACATCGTAGCGGCCAACGGTGGTAAGGCCGTCACCGAAAGCGCAACGGCCCTGCCCGATTTGCTCGAACAGCGCAAATACGCCCGCAACACGCACTCTGCGGTGTTTGTCGAGGTGATGGTTGACGAAGAGCTGGGCAGCGTAAAAGTAGCGCGCATGGTGTCGGCTATCGCGGGTGGTCGTGTGCTGAACCCCAAAACGGCCCGCAACCAGATTCTGGGCGGTATGGTCTGGGGACTTAGCAAGGCCCTGGAAGAGGAAACGGCAATGGACAATGTCTACGGCCGGTTTATGAATCACAACCTGGCCGAGTACCACGTCGCCGTCAACGCCGACATCCACGAGTTCGACGTTATTTTCGTCGATGAAGTCGATCACATCGTCAACCCGCTGGGCGCAAAAGGATTGGGCGAAATTGGTATCGTCGGTGTACCGGCCGCTATTGCTAACGCCATTTTCCACGCCACCGGCAAACGCGTCCGCGACCTGCCCATCACGCTGGACAAGTTGTTGTAAGATTCGGTATACGGTTTTCAGTTTACGGTATACGGTAGTCCCCCGGTTGCTCGGTCGAGTGGCCGGGGGATTTTGTTTTTGAGTTAACGCGGACCGTTAGGCGGTTTTGTAGTTGCGTTTTTACCCCCCGTCCCCCTGAAGGGGGTGAGGATCCTAATGAAACGGCTTGTGCCGAGTCCTCACCCCCTTCAGGGGGACGGGGGGTAAATCCACGCTGGTAGGTTTTGCCCAAATCGCCCTTTCTTTGGCGAATTGATACAACCGCCATGACCCGTTGTTTTCTACCGTTCTACTTAACCGCGCTGCTTCTCTCTCACCTCACCACCCTTGCCCAGCCGCGTACACCCGTCTCCTACGTCAACCCGCTGATTGGGTCGGCACCCAGCCGGACGCCTACGGCCCTGCGCCACAGTGAAGCGGGCAGCGAACTCAAAGGGCAGACGATTCCGATGGTCGGGCGGCCGCACGCGATGACCAACTGGACCCCGCAGACGCAGGCTACCGAAGTAAAATGCATCCCGCCCTACTATTACAACGACACGCGCATCAGCGGCTTTCGCGGCTCGCACTGGATGAACGGCAGCTGCGTACAGGACTACGGCAGCGTGACGATCATGCCCCTGTCGGGACCACTAAAAACCCGCCCCGCCGACCGTGCCTCGACCTATTCGCATACCGACGAGCAGGCAACCCCCGCCTACTACCGCACCCGACTGGCCGACTACGCCATCCGGGCCGAACTGTCGGGCCACACGCGGGCTGGTCTGATGCAGTTCACGTTTGAACGGGGTGGCGACAACTACGTACTGGTCGAGCCGAACAGCGACGAAGGGCAGGGTTTCGTGTCCATCGACCCGGCCCGGCGCGAGATCGTGGGCTATAACCCGGTGTATCGCATCTATCAGGGCGCGGGCCAATCGGCCGGGTTCAGCGGCTACTTCGTCGTGCAGTTCGACACGCCCTTTACAACGTTCGGCACCTGGCAGCAGAATACTCCGACACCCAATCAGCGATCAGCGCAGGGAAAAGCCCGCAACGAATCGATGGGCGGCTACGTGGGCTGGACGGGGAAGCCGGGGCAGGTTGTGCGGGTGCGCGTGGGTACGTCGTTCGTCAGTCTCGACGGTGCCCGGCAGAATCTCCGCGCCGAAATCCCGGACTGGAATCTGGCCAACCTCTGTCAGCAAACCGAAGCCGCCTGGAACCACGAACTCAGCAAGATGACCGTCGAGGGGCGCGACACCGACAAAGCCCTGTTTTATTCGGCCCTCTACCGTACCCGCCTGACACCCCGCATTTTCTCGGACGTCGACGGTCGTTACCCCGGTTTTGCCGACGACAGCACCATCCACAAGGCCGACGGTTTCGCCTATTACTGCGATTTCAACCTGTGGGACACCTTCCGGGCCGTTCACCCGCTGCTGAATCTGATGGACCCGACACGCAACGGGGAGATGATGCAGTCGCTGGTAAAAAAAGCGGAGCAGGGCGGCTGGATGCCCATTTTTCCCTGCTGGAACTCGTATACGGCGGCTATGGTCGGCGACCATGCGCTATCGGCCGTTGCGGATGCGTACGTGAAAGGCGTCCGCAATTTCGACGTGCCCACGGCTTACGAATACCTCCGCAAGAACGCATTCGACGTCAATACCGATCCGCAGAGTTACGCCAACGGGCAGGGTCGGCGGGCGCTGGCGTCGTACGAGAAGTACCACTACATACCGCTTGAAGACTCGGTCTGGCAGGCGTTTCACAAGCGGGAGCAGGTGTCGCGCACGCTCGAATACGCCTATGACGACTTCTGTCTCGGCCAACTGGCAATCGCACTGGGCCATGCCACCGACGCGCAGCAGCTTCAGCAACGCAGCCAATACTACCGCAACGTGTTCGACCCGGCCGTGACTTATGTGCGGGGCCGCTACGCCGACGGCCGCTGGATTGCCGATTTCAAGCCGTTCGCGCAGCGGTCGTCGTTCATTACGGAAGGCTCACCGGCGCAGTACACTTTTTTCGTTCCGCAGGACGTGCCGGGCCTGATCGGGCTGATGGGCGGTAAATCCCAGTTCGTCGCCAAACTCGACACGCTCTTCGACGGGGGGCACTACTGGCACGGCAACGAACCCAATAATCAGATCGCCTACCTCTACGCGCTGGCGGGTGCGGCCCCGAAAACGCAGGCCCGCGTGCGGCAGCTTATCACCGACGAATACGATACCAGCCCCGGCGGGTTGAGCGGCAACGAAGACGGCGGGCAGATGTCGGCCTGGCTGGTGTTCAGCATGGCGGGGCTGTACCCCGTCTGCCCCGGCACCACCGACTACGTGCTGGGCAGCCCCGCCCTCGACCGCGTCACGATCCGGGCGGGGGCGAAGCCGTTCGTGGTCGAAGCGCGGAACAACAGCCCGCAGAACGTATACATTCAGTCGGCCACGCTCAACGGCAAACCGTTTACGCAGCCCACCCTCGACCACGCGACGATTCAGCGGGGTGGCACCCTCACGCTGACGATGGGATCATCGCCGAATTTCGGGTGGGGAAGCGGTAAATAATGGGTAAATTTGGGTTTTGTACTTGTGCGTAGTTCTGACATCTGTCTCCCGGCAGTGGGACATATACCGGCGACGAAACAGCACGTTAAGTAGTAAACCGTAAACCCTCAATGCGCCTACAATCGAATGTAGTCAGTCGGCTGTTGCTTGCCGGTCTGATCGCTACCGGAACGCTGGCCCGCAGCCAGTCGACCGACGAATCAATTACCCGCATTACGCCCGACAAGCTGACCGGCACACCGGCCAACTGGAAAACCGCTGGCAACGTCCGTATTGGGCTGGAATCGGGTGTCAAAAGCGAATCGGGTACTACCGTACTGGTCGGGACGCCCGGTCAGCCCATCACGCTATTGACAGGCAGCAAAGACATTCACCTGCTGATGGACGTGATGTTGGCCCCCGGCACCGATGCCAGCCTGAACGTCAGCGGAGCCACAATCCGGCTGGCCGACAACTGGGGCAGTAGCGCCATCAACGACCATACAACCGGGGCCGTACTGACGCCCCGCGCCGAACTACCCAGCCGTAGCGTCGGCAAAGCACCGGGCCTGTGGCAGCGCATCGACCTGTCGATGGAAGCCGGAAAAAGCCCGGCCGTACTGGCGCAACTGAAAATCAACGGGGTACTCGTGCAGGAAAATCTGGTGCTGCCCAGCCTACCTGCGTCGGCAGTTGGTTCGGTGGTGCTAAACGTCAACGCGGGTACGGTGGCCGTGCGTAACGTCGGCTACCAGCTTATTTCTGAACGTCAGGTCGCGCGGCTGGCGAACCTGCGGTATCAGTTTTACGAAGCCAAAACCGAAACGACCGAACCCGCAGCGATCAAGAATCTGAAGCTATTCAAGGAAGATACGCTGAACGCGCTGACATACGAAGTGTCGTACGGGCAACCCCGCTGGCACGCGATTCTGTATACCGGTAACCTGATCGTCGACAAAACCGGCATATATACGCTCACGATGCAGCACGGTGGCTTCGGCTCGCTGGAGGTCGACCAGAAACCCGTACTGGCCAATAGCCGCATGGATCTGGGCGAACTTAAAAGCGCACGGATCAACCTGACGGCGGGTTCGCATCCGTTCACGCTGTTTTTCGGTCGGTCGTGGCCCCGGCCCGGCTTTGGCTTGTTCATTGCCGCCCCCGACACCAAGCCGCAGGCGCTGCACACACCCACGTCACTGCCCGAACCCGACCCGGTGGGAGCCATCGACGTGGCCGTGCAAAACGAGCCGGTGATAATCCGTTCGTTCATCCAACTACCCGACGAAGCCCGCAAGCGCACCCACTGTCTGTCGGTCGGTACGCCATCGGGCCTGAACTATACCGTCGACCTGAATCAGGACGCGCTGGTGCAGGTGTGGAAAGGCAGCTTCGCCGACGCCACGCAGATGTGGTACGAGCGGGGTGAACCGCAACTACTCGAACCGCTGGGTGCGCCCGTCCGCACAGCTCCGACGCCCGTTGTCGCGCAACTCGCCAACGCGCAGCAGGCATGGCCCGACAGTGTGTCGGATGCTGACCTGCGTTATGGCGGCTACAAACTCGATAAGCAGGGTAACCCGACGATGCGCTACACTTACCGGGGCACAGCCGTCACCGACGCGCTCCTACCCGACGCTGACGGTAAGTCGCTGACCCGCACCGTAACCGTCAACGGCAGCAGCAACGACCCGCTCTACTGCCGACTGGCGGCTGGCAAAGCCATCGACGATCTCGGCAAAGGGCTGTACGCCATCGACGACCACAGCTACTACGTCCGGCTCGATCCGAAGCAGAAAGTGAGCATCCGTACCGTTAACGGCAAGCAGGAACTCGTCATGCCCATGAAAGGCAACACCACACTCAACTACGCACTAATCTGGTAGGGGCGGGCTTAACGTTTAGCGTCCAAAGTTTAAGGCTATAACCCTGATTCACAGCGGCTACTTCCATCCGAAGGAACATTAAACGTTAAACCACAAACCTTAAACCCATTGTAAAATGTCCCGACTTAGCTTACTTGGTTTGTTGCTGCTTGGCGGCAGCAGCCTGCTGGCCCAGCCCAAAGGCAGCCGGCCGATGACCGAAGACGATTACTACCACATGGTCACCCTACCCATTCCCGAAGGCGTTTTGCTGGAAGTGGGCGGCATGGCTGTATTGCCCGACGGACGCCTGGGGGTTTCGACCCGCCGGGGCGATGTCTGGATGATTAGCAACCCGTACATGCAGGGGTCGCGGCAGCCGCAGTATAAGCGCTACGCTACTGGCCTGCACGAACCGCTGGGCCTGGCATACCGCCGGGGCGAAATACTGGCGACGCAGCGCGGTGAAGTGACCAAGCTGATCGATACCGACGGCGACGGTGTGGCCGACGATTACCAGTCGCTGGTGAAGTGGCCGCTGGCGGGTAACTACCACGAATACAGCTACGGCCCGGTTCCCCTGCCCGACGGCGATATGCTCGTGACGCTCAACCTCGGCTGGATTGGCTACGGCGCCAGTCTATCGAAGTGGCGCGGCTGGATGCTGAAGCTCAACGACAAGGGCGAACTGACTCCCTGGGCAACGGGCCTGCGGTCGCCGTCGGGCTTTACGCAGCTTCGCAACGGCGCAATTCTTTACTCCGAAAACCAGGGCGACTGGGTTGGTTCGGGCCGGATCACCCAGCTCGACAAGGGCACGTTCGCCGGGAACCCCGCCGGTCTGAAATGGACAAGCGAGCCGGGTTCGCCCCTTACGCTTAAGCCGGAAGACGTTCCCAGCACGGATAAGCCATTGTACGAAGTCGCCAAAACGATTCCCGCGTTGAAAAACCCGGTCGTCTGGTTTCCGCACACGATCATGGGCATCTCGACGGCCGACATCGTGGAAGACACCACCGCCAACCGCTTCGGCCCGTTTGATGGGCAGTTGTTCGTCGGCGATCAGGGTCACAGCAAGGTCATGCGCGTGTTCACCGAAACGGTTGGCGGCAAATTGCAGGGCGTGTGTTTCCCGTTCCGCGAAGGCTTCCAGTCGGGTATCCTGCGCATGGCGTGGGGTGTCGACGGATCGATGTTCGTAGGCATGACGAGCCGGGGCTGGTCGGCAACGGGTAAATCGCCCTACGGTGTGCAACGCCTAGTCTGGACGGGAAAAACGCCCTTCGAGATGAAAGCCATCCGGTCGATGCCCGACGGCTTTGAAGTCGAATTTACGATGCCCGTCGACAAGAAAACGGCAGCTGATCCGGCGTCTTACGCGATGAATAGCTTCACCTACCAGTATCACCGCGCCTATGGCAGTCCCATCGAAGACGCGAAGCCCGTCCCTATCCGGGGTGTGGTTGTGTCGGACGACGGCCTGAAAGCCCGCATCGTGGCCGATACGACGCTGCGGTTGGGGTATATCCACGAACTGAAAGCTGAAGGCGTCAAGTCGGCGTCGGGGTTACCGCTGCTGCACACGGTCGGCTATTACACACTGAACAACATTGCAACCGGTGAGAAACTGGCGATTGCCGCACCGGTTAAACACCAGCACGACATGAGCGCGATGGCGTCGACCAAAGCGGGGCCGGGCAGCATGGCGGGGAAAGGTGGTAAAGGCATCATTTCCACGAAAACCGCCCGTGCCGCTGCCAGCGCAAAACGTATCACCGAGCAACCCGCCGACTGGACTAACGGCCCCGATCAGACCGTGACCATCGGCACCAAGCCGGGCCTGAAATTCGACATCGAGAGCGTCGAGGTGAAAGCCGGTAGCCGTGTAAAGTGGGTGTTCAACAACAACGACGACATGCTGCACAACTGCGTCATCACCAAACCCGGCATGGCCGACGCGGTGGGCGACGCAGCTCTCAAGCTGAACCTGAACGGCCCCAAGCTCAACTACGTACCGATGACGGGCAACGTGGTTTATCACACCAACATCCTGCAACCCGAATCATCGGAAGCGATCTACTTCGTTGCCCCGTCGGAACCCGGCGACTACCAGTACATCTGTAGCTTCCCCGGCCACGCATCGCTCATGCGCGGCACGATCAAGGTAGTGAAGTAGGGGTTTTACCTCACCCCCGGCCCCTCTCCTAAAACAGGAGAGGGGTGTCGTTAACGACAGGCACCGTTTCGTTGCTTCGAGTCTATGGTACAGATTTATCTGCGGACTAAAATAGCATCCACTCGAATAGCGATTGGATGCACCCCTCTCCTGTTTTAGGAGAGGGGCTGGGGGTGAGGTAAACCCCTCAACACAATTTTTCTCCACGTCCGGCATTATCTACTTAGCTAATGCCGGACGTTTCCATTTCCTCTTTTATGACCCGATACCTGCTCCTCTCTATTTCCCTACTCACCACACACATCATTTACGGCCAGTCCGACAGCATCCGATTAAATCAGCTTGGCTATTACCCCAATGCCACTAAACAAATCGCTGTCCTGAGCGACTCGGCCAAGACATTCAAAATCATGACGGCCGACCGTAAGCAGGTCGTTTTCTCCGGTAAATTCAAGGACGGCCGAAAAGACTCGTTGTCGGGGAAGTCAGTGCAGATCGCGGATTTCTCGGCTTTTACCCGCCCCGGTAAGTACGTGTTCGCGCTGAGCAAACAAACGCAGTCGGAGCCGTTCGCAATCAAAGCCAATGTGTACCGCCCGCTGGCGATTGGCAGTTTGAAAGGCTTCTACTACCAGCGTGTTTCAACGCCCCTGCCTGCTGAGTTTGCGGGCGAATGGGCGCGGCCCGCCGGTCACCCCGACACGCAGGTGCAGATTCACCCCTCGGCCGCGTCCGACAAGCGACCCAAAGGAACCATCATTTCGTCGCCGGGCGGCTGGTACGACGCGGGCGACTACAACAAATACATCGTCAATTCGGGCATTACCGTCGGGACGCTGCTGTCGGTGCTGGAAGATTTCCCGACGACCGCCAAAGCGCTGAAAACCGCCATTCCCGAAACCGACAACGCCCTGCCCGACCTGCTCGACGAAACGCTCTGGAACCTGCGCTGGATGCTGACCATGCAGGACCCCAACGACGGGGGCGTCTACCACAAGCTGACCAACGCCAAATTCGACGGGATGATTATGCCCGACAAAGCCACCTCGACGCGCTACGTGGTGCAGAAAAGCGTGACGGCCGCACTTGATTTTACGGCCGTTATGGCGCAGGCCAGCCGGGTGCTGAAACCGTACGAAAAGCAACTGCCCGGCCTGGCTGATTCATGCTTGCAGGCGGCTAAGCTGGCCTGGCAGTGGGCTGAAGCCAATCCCAACACGCTCTACGATCAGGATGCCATGAACAAGCGGTTCAAACCCGACGTCGTGACCGGTGCCTACGGCGATAAAGATGCCAGCGACGAACGCATGTGGGCGGCTACCGAACTGTACGTGACGACCAAAGACGATGCCTATTACAAAGCCGTCAAACTGTTTCCCGACGATAAAACCCCGCTGCCATCGTGGGCGCAGGTTCGCACGCTGGCCTATTACGCGCTGGTGCGGAATGCGGCTTCGCTGACGCAACTGGGCAAGCGCGATCTGCCGATGGTGAAACGGCACCTGATGGAACTCGCCGACCGGATCAGCAACGGTACCGAGCGGCAACCGTACGGCACGGCAATGGGGCAGTCGGCCAGTGACTTCATCTGGGGTAGCAGCGCCGAAGCGGCCAATCAGGGCATTGCGCTGCTGGTTGCCTACAAATACACCAGCGGCCCCAACAAAAAGCAGTACCTGCGCTCGGCCCTGAGCAACCTCGACTACCTGCTGGGTCGCAACGCCATTGGCTATTCGTTCGTAACGGGCTTCGGCACCAAAACACCGCTTCACCCCCACCACCGCCCATCCATCGCCGACGGTATCGACGCGCCCGTGCCGGGGCTGCTGTCGGGTGGTACCAACGCCAAAGCCGCGCAGCAGGACAAGTGCGCGGGCTACACCAGCACCGCCCCCGACGAAGTCTACCTCGACGCCGACTGTTCCTACGCGTCCAACGAAATCGCCATTAACTGGAACGCCCCACTCGTCTACCTGACGACGGCCCTCGAAGCCCTTCAGGAGGAACAAACGACAAGTAGTCGGAAGAAGTAATTTGTCTCAAACAGCATCCTGCTGTTTGCTGTCACTAGCAATTGGCAAACAGCAGGATGCTGTTTGAGACAAGACAAATCAGCCGGGCGCATGGAACCAATACGCGTGATTGGCTTTTTACCGTATCATGCGTATTAAATCCCTGGACTTGCTTCGGCAGGAAGCCGCGCAGAGTGGCGAGAACTCATTGAAACGGTCGTTAGGCGCGTTTAACCTTGTCGCCATCGGCATTGGCGTTATCATCGGCGCGGGCTTGTTTTCACTCACCGGCATCGCAGCCGCTAACCACGCCGGTCCTGCCGTTACGCTGTCGTTTGTCATAGCCGCTATCGGCTGCGCGTTCAGTGCCCTTTGCTACGCCGAATTTGCGGCAATGGTCCCCGTGTCGGGCAGCGCGTACACGTATGCGTATGCCACGCTGGGCGAACTGTTTGCCTGGATCATCGGCTGGGACCTCGTGCTCGAATACTCCGTTGGGGCGGCAACGGTGGCCATTAGCTGGTCGCAGTACCTCAACCGGTTTCTGAGCAATTACGGCCTGCACCTGCCACCTCAACTGATGCTGTCGCCCTTCGAGACGGCAACGGCGGCTAATGGCGACGTAGTATCGGGTTTCGTCAACCTGCCCGCCGTGCTGATCGTTGTAGCCATTACGGCCATTATCATCCGGGGTACGTCGGGCTCGGCCCTGTTCAACGCCATCGTGGTGGCCCTGAAAGTGCTGGTCGTGCTTGTATTCATTGCGTTGGGCTGGCAATACATTGATCCAGCGAATTACCAACCCTACATTCCCGCCAACACCGGCACGTTTGGCGAATTCGGCTGGAGCGGGGTACTGCGTGGGGCGGGCGTCGTCTTTTTCGTCTTTATCGGCTTCGACATTGTGGCGACAATGGCGCAGGAAGCCAAAAAGCCCCAACGCGATATGCCCATCGGTATTCTGGGGTCGCTGATCGTTTGTACAATCCTGTTCGTGCTGTTCGGCTACGTCATGACGGGCATGGCCAATTACACCGAGTTTAAAAACAGCGCGGCCCCGGTCGCCATCGCCATCGAGAAAACGCCCTACCGCTGGCTGGGGCAACTCATTATCGGCGCTATCCTGATCGGCTACACGTCGGTAATTCTGGTCGATTTGCTGGGGCAGTCACGCGTATTTTTCTCAATGAGCCGCGACGGTCTGCTGCCCGCTGCCTTCTCCGAGGTTCACCCGCGCTTCCGCACGCCCTGGAAGTCGAACCTGTTGCTGTGCGCGTTTATCGGCCTGTTTGCGGGCTTCGTCCCGATTAACGTCGTTGGGGAAATGACCAGTATCGGTACGCTGCTTGCCTTCGTGATGGTTTGTCTCGGCGTACTGATTCTGCGCCGAAAGCAGCCCGACGCCCCCCGCTCGTTTCGCACACCCTGGGTGCCTGTCGTGCCAATCCTAGGCATTCTAACTTGCTTGGTGATGATGGTGTCGCTGCCCGGCGAAACCTGGCTGCGGCTTATCATCTGGCTGGCAATCGGTCTGGCTATTTACTACACCTACGGCCGGAAGAAAAGCAAGCTGGGTAACGTGTAGCTGTCTTGAGTGGTTACATTGTCCCCGGCAGCTTCCAGCTGTGTAGCCTGGACCTCCAGGTCCGGGTGGGCGCGATAGCGACCAAGAAGCTGCCGCCTTACATTGTTGGCCTGACGGCCACCCGGACCTAGAGGTCCAGGCTACACTTCCCAGCATTCCCTCAATTCATGTTAACACGCTGTTCCAATAACACTATTTGTAATTAATCTAAATATGCAATAGGTTTGTGCCGAAGTAACCATTCAAGCACAACCTGTTCATAATGAAGCATTTTTTTACCGTCTGTCTTCTATTTTACGGCACAACCTTATTTGCACAAAGGGGTGTCATCACCGGCACCATCTCCGACGAGTCGGGAAAAGCAATCGAGTCGGCACACGTTCAGATCGGTGGTACCGACAAAGGAACATCAACTTCAGCAACGGGCGATTTTCAGCTTAGCAATCTTCAGCCCGGTTCATATCAGCTTATCGTGACGGGTGTCGGCTATCAGACAATCAAACACAGCGTAACCGTTAGTGAGGGCAAAGAAGCGACGATTAAGCTGGTCCTGCGCGAGTCGATGCAGCAGTTACAAACGGTCGAGATTGTCGGTCGGAAAGAAACGACGTACAAAAACGACGTGTCGTTCATTGCCAGCAAAACGGCCACGCCCCTGAAAGATATTCCGCAGTCTATCGCTTACGTAACGAAGGAGGTTATGCGCGATCAGGGTGTGTTCACGATGGGCGACGCGGTGAAAAATATGAGTGGCGTCAACCAGTTTACGTTCTACGACGACCTGACTATCCGGGGCTTTCGCATGAATGGTGGCAGCACTACCCAACTCTTCAACGGGCTGCGGACGTTCTCGGGGTTCTGGAAACAGTCGCCGGTCAATTACCTGGAGCGGGTCGAAGTGGTGAAGGGGGCAGCGTCAGCACTGTACGGCAACTCGTCGCCGGGCGGAACGATCAACCGGGTAACGAAAAAGCCGTTGACCACCCCGCAGAAATCACTGATGTTTACCATGGGCAGCTTCAATACGACCCGTGTACTGGCCGATTTTACGGGGCCGATGAACGACGCCAAAACGCTGCTCTACCGCCTGAATATCGGCTACGTCGATGCCCAGTCGTTCCGCAATTTGCAGTTCGACAAAAACCTCGTCATTGCGCCGTCGGTATCGTTTCTGCCCACCGACCGCACCCGGATTAACGTCGATCTGGTCTACAACAAATCAAACAGCCGACTCGACCGGGGCCAGTCCGTCCGGGGCAACGACCTGTATTCGAGTTCGATAGCTACCGCGCTCAACGCCGTCAACGACTATCTAAATCAGGATACATACCTGATTACGACCTCGCTTAACCACCAGTTTTCACCCCGCACATCGATCAATCTGGCGCATCTGCGGACGGGCTACACGGAAGACTTGCTCGAACACCGGAGCAGCAACGTCAACGCCGTTGATTCAGCAGGGGTCGCTATTGAGAATCTGGTGGGTCGACAGGTATTCGTGCGGCAAACGAAGTCGTTCATGGATAATCTGTCGGTGTTCCTGAACCACAACGCCACGCTGGGCAAGACCGAACACAAGCTGGTGGTTGGGTACGATTACATTCAGTCGACAACGCCGAAGGGGGCCGGGCAGCAAACGGCGAGCGGCTACTTGCTCAAAGCGGGCGGGTCAGCGGCTTACAACCCGAGACAGGCCAGTCTGTACCAGTTCTACACCTACACCAGCAACGGCGTCAGCCGCAGCATTCCACGACCCAACGTGCCGTCGTACGATCTGACCCTGCAAAACAACATTCTCGAAGACCCGACCAAGTACACCTACGCATCCGTTACCAACAACGCGACGTCGGCAACGTTCTATTCGCTGCATGGTCTGTATGTACAGGAGCAACTGAAAATCAGCCGACTGCAACTGCTGCTCGGTCTGCGCTTCGACACGTACATCGACAAAAAAGGTTACACGACGACCGCCGAAACGCCCGTAACGCAGCACGCCCTGCTACCCCGCATCGGCGCGGTGTTCACGCTGACGCCCAACGTAAACGTGTACGGCACCTACACGAAAGGCTACAATCCGCAGGACCCCACTACGCAGAGCGACCCACTGTCGGGCGGCCCGTTCGACCCGATCCGTAGCAGCCTGCTGGAAGCCGGTTTGAAAACCGAGTGGCTCGATGGTCGACTGGTTGCCAACCTGGCCCTGTACGACATCACGCAGAGCAACACGCTATATTCGGCCAATGCCGCCAACAACCCAAACCTGATGATCGCCATCGGGCAGGAGCGGGCGCGGGGCGTTGAGTTCGACGTGACCGGCAACCTGCTACCCAACTGGAATCTGATTGCAACCTACAGCTACAACGACGCCAAAATCACGGACGCCGGTACGCGGTCGACCGATCAGGTACTGGTGAACCTGCAAAAGCCCAACGCGCCAAAGCATCAGGGTAGCCTGTGGACGAAATACGTTTTCACCGCGCCAGCATTGAAGGGACTGGGCATCGGGTTCGGTGGCAACTTTGTCGATCAGCGGAATCTGTCGCTCAATAACACGCAGACGATCCCTGCCTATACCCTGCTCAACGCAGCCGCCTACTACCGCATCGACAAGTTTCAGCTTCAGCTCAACGTTAACAACCTGACCAACGCAACCTATTGGGTAGGCGGCTACGACTACCTGCGCCTGTTCCCCGGTGCCCCCCGCAACCTGATGACAACCGTATCATATACCTTCTAATTGCTAGTTCAATGTTTAACGTCTAACGTTTAAGGTTATTAACCAGTTGACAGGCAACCTTAAACAGTAGACATTGAACCTTGAACCCCATACCATGAAGCACCTCGCTATCAAACTGCACCTGTGGCTGGGGCTGGCGTCCGGGCTGGTCGTGTTTATCGTGGCCCTGACGGGGTCAATGCTCGCGTTTCGGGACGAGCTCGAACCATTGACCAACGCCCGGTTTTTTACGGTGTCGTCACCGACGAACGGGCCGCGACGACCACTCGATCTGTTGGTAGCGACAGCGACGGCGCAGTTTCCGGGCAAGCCAGTTAGTAAGGTGATCGTGGAAGACCAGCCCGACCGGACGGTGATTGTTGAGCTGAAGCAAAGCAAAAAAGCAAAGGACGTGCTGGCCGTCGCGCTCGACCCGTACACCGGGCGGGTGGTGGCGACGCGGGTGGAAGAATCAGCCTTTTTCCCGACCGTATTGCGACTGCACCGGTACCTGTGTCTGGGTGAAACGGGCAAAGTCATCACCGGCATTTCGTGCAGCCTGTTCCTGGTTATCATGCTGACGGGGCTGGTGCTGTGGTGGCCGAACCGCAAAAACCGGGCGCAGCGGTTTCGGATTAAGTGGAACGCATCGTTCAAGCGGCTCAACTGGGATTTGCACGCGGTCGTGGGTTTTTACGTGCTGCCGTTCATCTTCCTGATCGCATCGACCGGGCTGATCTGGAGCTACAAATGGGTTAATAACCTGCTGTTTTTGGCCCTCGACGGTAAACCACAGACCAAACGCGAAGCCCCAGCCAACGCATCTGCTCCGGGCGAAGCAGCTACCGGGCGACTAACGCAGGTGCTGGCCCAGACCGACAAGCAACTCCCCCACCCCGGCCGTATTACGCTGACATTTCCCGAAACCGACAGCCTGTCGCTGACCGTCGCGAAAGTCGACGAAACAGCCGCGGTCAGCAACATCGTCGATTTTCTGTATTTCGATTTGCGCACCGGCCTCCCCACCGGGCAGCGGCTCTACGACGAGGAAACGCGGGGCTTCAAAGCCCGGCGGCTCATTTTCCCGGTTCACACGGGTAGTATGTTCGGCTGGCCCACCAAACTCATCGCCCTGCTCGTGGCCCTGCTGACGGCGACCCTCCCCCTCTCCGGTGCTTACATGTGGTGGCAAAAGCGCAACCGGAAAAGCAGGCCGAAGCCCATACGCATACGCCCGCAACAGATCGCGCCGGTGTAGCCCAGCGACTTGACAGTGAAGAATCTTTCTAAATAGCTTGTTTAGAATCGATCTAATCGGTTACTTTGGGTCATAGTCAGCATTCACCCGTAATCAGTTCGTTATCGTGCCTGTCGTTGCTACGCCCTCTGCCCACTGGATTGAGATTTTCCGAACCGACAAGGGAAGCGTTTACCAATGCGACCGTACCAGCCGACTGATTCTCGAATTCTGGGACACGCATACGGCGTTTTCGGCGCGCGATTTCGCTCAGTTCCGGCGCATGGTCGACACCGTCGATGTGCGGCAAATGGCCCTCAGCACCGATTCGGAGTACGACGTGGAGATTCTGACGCCCCCCCGTTCGGAGCGTTGCTACGTACTGACGCTGTGCGAAGTCGTTCATCTGCGCGAGTTGCTCAACGGTGCCCAGCTTATGCTGGAGCTGAACAGTATGCTCCGCGAATGCGGCTGCTCGCTGGCCTGACAGCTACGACTGGACTAGTTCTATCTTTGTTTACAATCAGTCAATTCCATCCATACGACTGCCGTATCGTGCTTTCTTTACAGGGCGAAACCGCAGTTACCCACTAAGCTAGAAAACAAATGAAAGACCTGGTAAGACTCCGTTCGTCGGTTAAGGAGAGCGTCGAACTGGCCCTGAATCAGCAGATTCAGATGGAAATGGTTTCATCCTCGAAATACCTCGCGATGGCAGGCTGGTGCGACCGCAACGGCTTCGATTACAGCGCGGGCTTTTTCTACAAACAGTCGGACGAAGAGCGGAACCACGCCATGAAAATTTTCCACTACCTGAGCGATCAGGGCGGTACGGCGCATTCGCCCGAAGTACCGGCCGTCGAGCAGGAGTTCGACTCGCTGCGGGCCGTATTCGAGGGCGCGCTGGAGCAGGAAGTCGCTGTAACGGATTCGATCAACCGCATTATCATGGTTTGTCGCCGGGAAAATGATTTCGCTACCGACGAACTGATGAAGTGGTATGTGAAAGAGCAAATGGAAGAGGAATACATCGCCCGTCGCTGCCTCGACCTGTTCGACCAAATTCCGGCCGACCAAATCTTCGAACTCGACAAGCAACTTGCCAGCGTTACGTACGACGGTAATCCGTTTGAGTAGCCAATCAGACTAACAAAAAAGGGGCCGGTGAAACTGAGTTTTACCGGCCCCTTTTTTGTTACCATAAAAAAATAAAAAGACACATAAAATATCACCAATCAAACACCTTATTAAGTACAAATACTCAACTATTTTGATAAAACTATTCCAATATTACGCATTTACAAGTATACATTTTTATTACCATTATATACTAATGTATCAAAAAATTGCCTGATTATTAATAACTATAAAAAATTTTAAAAATTCATCACAACTTACTGATTTGCAATAATTTAACTATACAAGTATACTCGATTTATTAATCATTTTACTACCGACTTACCACGAAAAAGGAATCGATTTTGTGATTTTCTCTATTCTTAGCGAGCGGCATAAAAATATAACTTTTCCGCTGTAGCAGCCAGTAATTATCGAACCCTGATAGTCTCAATGTATGCCTATAATAATGCAGGGGCTTTTTATTATTAATCGTAAAAAACAAACAATAAAATTTTTTCTACCCGACACTTATTGCCAATACTTTATTTATCTATTCCCTATCAGGTATACATAAAACCTTGCACATAGCTTAGCGTATATATGATGATATCGATTTTACAGATCGATAAACATGTACTCTTCTTTTATCAAAACAGATCAACTTCTTATGACAACAAAAATTACTTAATCCGCGATCAGGCAAGTCAGTATTCAGGTGGACTAAGTTAACACCTACTGGTTTCCAGACTATTAGAAATCAGCCCACTGATTTATGCCCGGGTATGGCAATGACTGCCAGACACCCTCCCCGACTCATTGGCTATCCGAGTGACGCCCCCTTTACGTCGCCAATAAAGGCCCGGTGGGATAGCGAGTCGTTCATGCGTCGGCTTATCGAATGGAGCAGCCCCGGTTAGTCCGGTACGTTTTCAAAAAACGTCCGCGATTAACCGCCGGATACAGCTATGCCCATTGCTTCGGGCAGTACCGCATATGACTGCGGCTCCAGGGTTCAGCACTACCAATTCTCTCTGTTTTGGCTAATCTGTTTTTACCACACATGCTATGATTGAGTTCTTACTTCTGCTGGTAGGCCAGCTACGAAGCTACGTGCGTAGTCTTCTTTGGCCTACGGCTAGTTCAGTTTATCAGTCAACACAACTGCGGTTGTGGCATCAGCTTCTCTACGTATCGATAGCTACCAAAAACCGGCTCTATGCGATTGGCTTCGCGCTCTTGCTTTTCCTGCCGATGGGAGCCCACGCGCAGCTTATCAGCGTTACTACGCCGACGTCCATCTGCGCAGGGCAATCTACGACGCTGGATGTTGCGATTAAACTTCCGGTGGGAACATCGCTCAATGCGCTGGCAATCACGGCAACAGCCCCAGCCGGGCTGACCGCTACGGTTAACGCGCTGACAAGCAACACCAGTGCGACGATTAGTGTTGCCACATCACCTACCCTCACGACGGGCACCAAGTTATTGTCGGTAACGGCATCGCTCTTGGGCATACCTACGTTGACGGTCGATGTTCCTATTACTGTTACCGGATTACCCGTGGTATCGGCCATTACACAGCCGGTTGCTGCGTCCGTTGGCTCACTGCTGACATTGGGTAGTTGTCCGATTGGCAGTGCACTTAGCTATACGGTTACGAATAGCGGCACAGGCGCGGTCATTGCGACTGGCGGCACAGCTCCGCTATTACTCGACGCCAGCGTAGCTGGCCAATCTGTTCGTATTGCCTGTAATGGTACCTGCGCCGGACAGCCAACTACTCTGGCTTTGCCTAACATCGCTGGCCTATCGCTCGCTGCGCCAACGGCTAGTATCTGCGTGGGTCAACCCCTCTCGCTGACGCTGCTGCCAACGGGCATCGACCTGACGCAAGCCGGCATCACCCTGACGGCCGCTACCCCATCGGGTGCCCTGACGGTCGGTGCCCTGGGACCCGACGGTGTGCTCACCGTCAGCGGGGGTAACCTCACCGTGGGCAACCCCACCTCGGTCACCGTTACTGCCCTGCTCAACAACGTTCCGCTGGCTAGCGCCACGGTCGGCGTGAATGTACTGGCTCAGCCAGCGGCACCCGCCCAGCCCGGCACCATCACCACGACGGTGGGCAGCGTGCTTTCGCTGACAGGCCTGTGCCCAACGGGTACTACCCTCACTACGGGGGCGCTCATCGGCAACGGCATCATCTCTGTGCCCACCCTCACCGCTGGTACACAGAGCCTGACGGTGCTGTGTTCGAATGGCACTTGTCTGGGCCTGCCGACCATCGTCAACGTGAACGTCGTCACGCCGATCATTTCAGCATCGGCAAGTGCAGCTATCTGCCTGGGTCAGCCCCTGTCGCTTACCGTATTACCGGCTAACTTCAATCTGGCTGATGGCATCGTTTCGATTGCTGTATCCGGACCGGTTGGTATATCGGCCAGCGCGATCGACAACAACGGTGTCATTACGATCACTGGCCTGCCAGCCGGTAACCAGAACCTGACCGTCACGGCCAGTGTTGCGGGCGCGCCGGTAGCGTCTGTCCAGGTTCCCGTAAGCGTCAATACCGTACAGCCGCCGACGGTTGTCACAACTACGGGTGGCACCTATCCAGCAGGGGTAAGCTCACTGTCGGTTACTCAGAACACGGGTAGCGTATTATTCACAGTAAGCTGCGCCAGTGGTACGTCGAGCTATACAGGCACGGGAGGAATTACCGGTTCCGGTGACTTCTCTGTCGCAACTACAGCGACTGGCGTATACAACTACTCGGTTGTCTGTACCAACGCACCCTGCGTTAGTGCGGCTACGGTCGTCAGTGTATCTGTCGTCTCACCAGTCAACCAGGCGCCAGTGCTGACAGGTACGCCCATCACCAGCCCGCAGACGGCAACGGTCGGTGCAGCCTTCTCGACGCCGACCGCCTACGCCTTCAACGATCCCGATGGTGGGCCACTGACTTACTCGGCTAGTCCGCTGCCTGCTGGCATCACCATCAACCCGCAGACGGGTGTGATCTCAGGCACGGCTTCGACGACGGTCGGTTCACCCTTCACCGTCACGGTGACAGCGACCGATCCGCAGTCAGCTAGTGTCAGTGCCAGCTTCGTGCTCAACGTGGTCAACCCCGTGGCGCCCAACCAGGCACCGGTGCTGACAGGTACGCCTATCACCAGCCCACAGACGGCTACGGTGGGTGCGGCCTTCTCGACGCCAACCGCCTACGCCTTCAACGATCCGGATGGTGGGCCGCTGACCTACTCGGCTAGTCCGCTGCCAGCGGGGATCACCATCAACCCGCAGACGGGGGTGATCTCGGGCACGGCTTCGACAACGGTGGGTGCGCCTTTCACCGTCACGGTGACAGCGACCGATCCACAGTCAGCCAGTGTCAGTGCCAGCTTCGTCTTGAACGTAGTCAATCCGGTAGCGCCAAATCAGGCACCCGTGCTGACGGGTACGCCCATCACCAGCCCACAGACGGCCACGGTCGGTGCAGCCTTTACCACGCCGACGGCCTACGCCTTCAACGATCCCGACGGTGGGCCGCTGACCTACTCAGCTAGTCCGCTGCCTGCTGGTATCACTATCAACCCGCAGACGGGGGTGATCTCGGGCACGGCTTCGACAACGGTGGGTGCGCCTTTCACCGTCACGGTGACAGCGACCGATCCACAGTCAGCCAGTGTCAGTGCCAGCTTCGTCTTGAACGTAGTCAATCCGGTAGCGCCAAACCAGGCACCCGTGCTGACGGGTACGCCCATCACCAGCCCACAGACGGCCACGGTGGGTGCGGCCTTCTCGACGCCAACCGCCTACGCCTTCAACGATCCGGATGGTGGACCGCTGACCTACTCGGCTAGTCCGCTGCCTGCTGGTATCACCATCAACCCGCAAACGGGGGTGATCGCGGGCACGGCTTCGACAACGGCAGGCTCGCCATTCACGGTTACCGTCACGGCAACCGATCCCCAGTCAGCCAGCGTGAGCACCAGCTTTGTGCTGAACGTAGTCAACCCTGCGGTTGTCAATCCGGGTGCTCCGTTTAGCATCACGAGCGTGACAACGAACAACTGTCAGGTGATATTTGCCGGGGAACGTCAGGTAACGTTTACGCCGAACTACGCTGGACTTAATGGGCAGACGGTTACCTTCCGGGTAGTCAACGAGACTATGCCAACCACCGCTGCCGGTCCTTACACGTTGCGGCTATACACCGACAACCCGACCATTCAGTTGCGGGCTACGCAGGCTGGAAGCTCGAACGAGGCTAGCTTCAGCTACAACTGGCTGGCAGCTTGTGGCAACACCACGCCAACCAATCAGGCACCGGTGCTGACGGGTACAGGTATCACCAGTCCGCAGACGGCAACGGTGGGTGTCGGTTTCACCACGCCAACGGCGCAAGCGTTTAACGATCCGGATGGTGGACCGCTGACCTACTCAGCTAGTCCGCTGCCAGCGGGGATCACCATCAACCCACAGACGGGGGTGATCTCGGGTACGGCTTCGACAACGGTGGGCTCGCCATTCACCGTCACGGTGACGGCAACGGACCCCCAGTCAGCTAGTGTGAGCACCAGCTTTGTGCTCAACGTGGTCAACCCGGCGGCTGGTAACCAGGCTCCGGTGCTGACGGGTACAGGTATCACCAGTCCGCAGACAGCTACGGTGGGCGCGAGCTTCTCGACGCCAACGGCCCAGGCCTTCCGCGATCCGGACGGCGGCACGCTGACCTACTCAGCTAGTCCGCTGCCAGCGGGGATCACTATCAACCCACAAACGGGTGTGATCTCGGGTACGGCTTCGACAACGGTTGGTGCGCCATTCACCGTCATCGTGACAGCGACTGATCCGCAACAGGCTAGCGTGAGCACCAGCTTCGTGCTGAACGTGGTCAATCCGACGGCACCGACGACAGCCTGCGGCAGCACGAATCTGGATGGCTCACCCCTACGGGCGATCATGCCAGGCTTCAACTGCACGCAGCTGAAATCCTCGGGTAACATCCAGTTTATCGCCACCGGTGGTAGCGCGACGGGTGGAGCCATCGAGTTTAAGGCGATCGGCGTTACCGACTGGACCACCAACTGCCAGCAGATCATCGACCGTGAGACTCGCACCGCCTGCGATGCCGCGCCGATTGAGATTCAGGTTCGTCAGCTGGTCAATGGTAGCTACATCTACGGTACCTCGTATGTGTTCGACATCCGCAGAGAGTGTCCGATAGCCGGTTGCGGTGGCCTGCCAACGCCAAACCGTGCACCAGTTGTCAGCGCGGGTATCCCAAATCAGGTAGCAACGGTTGGTCAGGAATTCAAGTACGCTATCCCGGCCAACGCGTTTGTTGATCCTGACGGTGACGAGCTGCTGTATACGGCGAGCCGCTTGCCCGACAGTTTCACGTTCAGTAGTGGTTTCTTCGGGGCCTACCCAACCACGGCGGAAGTGATCTCGGTAACGGTAACGGCCTACGACAACAGTGGTGGCCAGGCATCGACCAGCTTCACGATCACGGTCAACCCGAATCCGTCGACGCAGCCACCAACGACGCCACAGCCACAAACCTGCGGCAGCACCAACCTGAACGGTTCCGCTCTACAGGCTACGGCACCGAACGTTAACTGCGAGCAGCTCAAAGCCTCGGGCAACATTCAGTTTACCGCCACCGGTGGTAATCCAAACGGTGGAGCTATCGAGTTCAGAGCCATCGGCGTTACCGACTGGACCACCAACTGCCAGCAGATCATCGACCGCGAAACCCGCACCGCCTGCGATGCCGCGCCGATTGAGATTCAGGTCCGGCAACTGGTCAACGGTAGCTACGTCTACGGTACCTCGTATGTGTTCAACATTCGTCAGGTTTGCCCAATAGCTGGCTGCGGAGCCGCTCGGGTGTCTGCCGAAGCGAAAACGCCACTCGACGTTCGGGTACTGGGCAACCCAACCCGCGACGAGTCGATATCGGTTGATATTCAGCATGCCGAGGGCCAGCGCCTGCACCTGATGATTACCGATACGCAGGGCTTCACGGTTAGCGAGCACACGGTTGAGAGTGCTGGCGCTGTTGAGCACCAGACGCTTAAGCTGGGAAGTCAGGCGGGTATTTATCTGCTGCGCGTTTCGACTCCGACTCAGCTGCAAACGGTGAAAGTGTTGAAGCAGTAATGTAGTCTGCTTAGTAAACAGGGAAGGCCCGACTCACTACTGAGTCGGGCCTTCCCTGTTTATATACTACCGGAACCGCTTACTGGTACCCCCGCGCCTGCAACCCAAACAGTTCGGCGTAGCGGCCACCCTTTTCCAGCAGCTCATAATGGCTACCGATTTCGAGCAACGTGCCGCCCGACGACGGCCCGGCGCTTCCCAGCACCAGAATGCGGTCGGCCATCCGGACGGTGCTGAAGCGGTGCGAAATAATCACCGACGATCGCCCTTCCGTGAGCTGCGCGAATCGCTGAAACACTTCGTACTCAGCCCGGGCGTCGAGAGCCGCAGTGGGTTCGTCCAGAATAATCAGCTGGGCATCGCGCATGTAGGCCCGCCCCAGCGCGACTTTCTGCCACTCCCCACCCGACAGTTCAACGCCTTTACCAAACGAACGGCCCAGTTGCTGATCGTAGCCCCCGGCCAGCTTGGCAATGACCGTGTCGGCCAGGCTTCGCTCCGCCGATGTTTCGATGCGCGGCTGATTGGTTCGCTCGTCGATATCCCCACCGCAATGTTGACCCCGGCCGACATTTTGAAGCGGGTGTAGTCCTGAAAGATAACGCCGATGTTGTGGCGCACCTCGTCCAGATCGTACTCACGCAGGTCGTAGCCATCGAGCAGAATCCGGCCTTCGCTGGGGTCGTAGAGCCGGGCCAGCAGCTTGACGAGCGTTGTTTTTCCCGCGCCGTTTTCGCCCACCAGTGCCAGCTTTTCGCCCGCATGCAGCGTAAAGCTCAGGTTACGCAGCGCCCACCGATCCGAGTTGGTGTACTTGAACCCGACGTTCTCGAAAACGAACCCGTCCCGAATCGGATTGGGAAACGGACGTGTCGTTTTGGGTGAATGAATCAGTGGTCTGATCGCCAGATAGTCGAACAGGTCCTGTAGGTAAATGGCTTCCTGGGTCAGACTACTGAACTGAAGCAGAATCCCTTCGAGCGACGACCGTACCTGCCGAAACGAACCGGCCAGAAACGTCAGGTCGCCCAGCGTAATCTGCCCGGTCACGGCCCGCAACACAATCCAGACGTAGGCCCCGTAGTAGCCCGCCGTACCGAGTCCGGTGAGCAACACTCCCCAACTGGCCCGGCGAAGTGCCAGCGCTTTGTTTTTCTGGAAAAATTCGTTCGACAGCGACCGAAACCGGTCGATCAGGAAATTTGACAGGCCAAAAATCTTGACCTCTTTCGCCGTTTCATCGCTAGCCCCCACGTAGCGCAGGTAATCGAGTTCGCGCCGTTCGGGCGTCCAGGAGCGGGTGAGTGAATAGCTTCGCTGGTTGAAGTAGTTGTCGCCGATAAACGAAGGCGTCACGGCCAGCAGAATCAGCAGCAGCAGCCAGGGGTTGTACACCGCCAGACCAGCCGCCAGAAAACCAATCGAGATCAGCTCCTGCACCTGCCCGAATACGCCGGAGAGCAGCACCGTCCGGCCCGAGGTCTGCCGCCGGGCGCGTTCGAGCTTGTCGTAGAAAGTCGCGTCTTCAAACTGTTCCAGATCGAGCGTAGCCGCGTGCTCCATCAGCTGCACTGAGATACGGTTGGCGAGCAGATCGCCCAGCAGCCCGTCGAGCAGCGACACCGCCCGGCCAATCGCCATCGATAGAATTGCCAGCCCAAACTCAGCCCCGACCAGCCACCAGAGCTGCGTCGTATCGTCGGGGCCGGATTGCCGACTCAGCAGTACTACCTGATCGATAATCAGCTTGCCGACGTACAGGGTCGTGGCGGGCACGGCCGCCCTGACCAGTCTCAGTACTGCATTGCCTAAAAAAAGGCCCGGCGATGTTTGCCAGACCAGCCGAAAAAAGGCGGGTAGATTTCCCAGTGCCGCAAACCGCTCGCGCCAGCTAACGTCTTCTTTGTCAGTTGTATTTGTCGATTTATTTTGTCTTGCCATATACTAGAAAGACAAGCCCCAATCGGGATTAGTTCGGGAGCAGAAAGGCCATGTAGTTATCGGGCGAAACGACGTTCATATCCGTTCCCGGATAGGCTTGCTGGAACGTAGCTGGGAAGCGTGCTTTGGCGCGCACATTCCACTTAAACTCAAATGCAGTTAGTTTGCCCTGCTCTTCTTCCAGCCAGTCAATTTCCTGTTGCTGTGTCGTTCGCCAGAAATAATAGTTAGGCTTTCGCCCTGCATTCAGATTCGCTTTTATCCGTTCGGAGATCATGAAATTTTCCCACAGCGCGCCCGTGTCAGCGCGCAGGTCCAACGGATTGAAATTTTTGATGATAGCGTTGCGAATGCCGTTGTCGTAGAAAAACACTTTCCGACTTTTTTTCAACTCATTGCGCAGATTACGGCTCAGCGCATGCACCTGAAACACAACAAATACCTGCTCCAGTAAGCCGATGTATCGATCTACCGTTGCGGGGTCGGTTCCTACGGTTTGCCCCAGTTCGTAGTTAGACACTTCGCTTCCTACCCGCAATGCCAGCGCAAGCAATAGCTTTTGCAAGACCATTGGTTTGCGGATATCCTGTAGTTTCAGAATGTCTTTGTATAGGTAGCTGTCAGCCAGTTCAGCAAGTCGGCGATCGGAATCGGCAGGATTGAGCACGACGTCGGGGTAAAAACCGTAAATAAGGCGTCGTTCCAGCAACCGCCCTTCCTCCCGAACCGATGTTTCGGCGGCCAGTTCAGCAGTTGAAAACGGTAACAGCCGGTAGTCAAATTTTCGGCCTGTCAAGGATTCCTTGATCCCCCCGGACAGTTCGAGTGCCGATGAGCCGGTGGCGATAACCTGCACATCGGGCAATTGGTCGACCAGCAGTTTTAGCGTCAGCCCGATACTGGGCACGCGCTGCGCTTCATCGATAACCACCAGTTTACTCGCTCCAACCAACGCCCGAAGCTGCGTACTACTCACATTATCGAGGTCAGCCCGATCGTCGGGTTCATCGCAGTTCAGCCAGAGAACTGCCTGTTGAGCCTGTCGGGCTATTTCCCGTAGTAGCGTCGTTTTGCCGACCTGTCGGGGTCCCGTCACTATAATTGCTTTTCCTTTGTATAATGCCAACTCGATAGCATTCATCATTAGCCGTCTAATCATAAATTATAGCTTATTTTTCAGACTATACTCGTAAAAATAAGCTATAATTTATGATTAGGCACTATTCCTAGCACTCAGCCGATGCTAAGCTGACTGATTTTCGAACTCGGTTAGACTGCTGATCATACGCTTGCTGGTATTAGTATTCTGAGCTTCAGCGCTGGCATCAGGGGTTTCAACTACGTATATTCCCGCAATGCAACCTGTTCACTACCAGAGGCTATGGTTTTCTCGTCTTTGTACACTCCGCACCCGTCCCTGCAATCCTTCATCCGGTACTACCATATTCTTCATGTCCGCCTAGATGCACGCACGGCAGGCAGCGCGCTGCCAGTCAAACCATACCCACCGGCGACGGAGCAGTGCTTGTATTTCTACCCCTACGACCAGCCGCACAGTGTCAAAGCAGGCCATACGTTGCCAGAAGGTGCCGCTCCGGCTATTATCGTGGGGCAACCGCTTACCCGGATGAATATCACCATCAACCCAAACTACCTGATGCTGAAAGTCAGCTTTCAGCCGGGCGGCTTGTTTCGGCTGCTGGGTGTGCCCATGCACCTGCTGGTCGACGGACACGCTGATCTGGAAGCAGTTACGGGCAACACCGTACGGGACCTACACGACCGATTGCCGGAAGCCGACAGCTACGCAGCCATGATCCGGCTCGTCGATACGTTTCTTCGACAGAAAGCGGCTCAGTGCCGCCAGCCGGAATTACCGATCGACAGGGTGGCCCGGCAGATGCTCCAGCCGATGGGTCATCATCAGCTCGATAAATTCGCCGATGACGCCTGTCTGAGTGTCCGCCAGTTTGAGCGTAAGTTTCGCGAACGACTGGGGATCAGCCCGAAACTGTTTCTCCGGATTACCCGCTTCCGCGAAGCCTACCGACTCCGGGAGCTGAACCCGACCCGCTCGTGGCTCAACATTGCCTACGACTGCCAGTACTACGACCCCAATCACCTGATCAAAGACTTTCAGCAGTTTGCAGGTCCCAGTCCGACCCAGCTGTTCGACGACGAACTGGCCCATCGGGCGTTTTTCGCGCCATCGGCCCTGCGCCCCCACCTGCGCTGAAGTCGTCGTTTTTTTACTATGCACTCCATACGTGCGTTGCTCAATTTTGCCCGACAATCGCACAACTATGGAACAATCGGCTATGTATCTCCGCCGGGCGGCAATCGGCTATCTGCTGGCCGGGGCTGCCTTTCTCGTCTTTGGCTTCCCGTTCTGGTTTTTACACGCCGTCGATAGAATGCCCGCCGGTCGGTTCGTTCTGCCCTTCTTCTTTGTCCTCGACGACCCACTGGCAGCTTTCCGGGCGAGCTGGATGCAGGTGCTGACGAGCCTGGGTTTACTGGTTGGTGCCATCTCGTTCTGGCAGGCGGGCGAGCCAATCGGGTCTGGCCCGAAACGAACATTGCTTATCGTACCGATGGCGGGTGCCCTGTCGTATCTGCTGGCCGTATGGATTCTGCTTCCCTTTGCACCAATGGGTGCTTTTCTGAACGGGCTGGGCATGATTCTGGTCGGGTACGCGAGCCTGAAAGCCGCGATCTGGACGGACTGGAAACGCTATGCACCACTCATCGCGGGCCTTTTCCCTTTTGTGTTCATGTTTCCGCTCCGATTCCTGACGGGTGCCCGGCCAGCCGCCGTCATCGGTTTATGGGGATTTGCCTGGATACTACTGGGCGTCGCTTCGTGGTTACGATCGAAGGAGATAAAACCGGTTCAACTCACCTGACCCACAGCAGAATCGGCAATTAAGTGTCTGGTAATGTGCTATGTTTTCCGCAGAATCCGTACCTTTTGCAACCGTACTGATAGCACAATATCCTCACATCAAACCGACTCATTACCGTGAAAACCATGTTGCTCTCGCTTGGCCTGTGCCTTGCCCTGACCGTAGCCCGGTCGGCCGTTCCCTGCACCGACGAACCAGCGGGTATCAAGTTTTTTACCGGCTCGTGGAAAGCCGTACTGGCTGAAGCCAAACGGCAGAATAAGCCCGTCTTTGTCGACATCTACACGACCTGGTGCGGCCCCTGCAAGCTGATGGCCAAAGAAGCCTTCCCTAATCCAAAAGTTGGTGAGAAGTTCAACACCAGCTTTGTCAGCTACCAGATCGACGCCGAAAAAGGCGAGGGTATCGAGGTGGCGAAAAAGTATGCCGTCGACGCCTACCCAACGGCCCTCTACGTGTCGGCAAGCGGTGATCTGATCCACCGGGCTGTCGGTTACGGCGGTATCAAAGGCATGATGGAAGAAGCGGAGAAAGCCGTATCGGCCAGTAAAGAGAGTGGCTCGATCAGCGAAATGGATAAGCAGTTTGCCGACGGGAAACGTGACACCGACTTTCTGGCGACTTATCTGCAAAAGCGGGCTAAAGTGGGGATGCCCAGCCCCGAAGCCCTCGACGCTTATCTGAAAGCCGTTCCTGAATCCGACTGGTCGTCAGACCGTAATACGGAAATCATCATGGGGAATCTTACCTCGGCCAACGCAAAAGGCTACAGTTTCCTGCTGAGTCGGCTACCCTCGATGCGAATGTCTCCGGCAGGCCGACCGCTGATGATGAGCCTGCAAAAAGCCGTACAGGCCGATTTTCGTCAGGCAGCCCAGCAGAAAGACGAAACGCAGCTGGAGCAGACGATTAAGCACAATGCGGAATTTATGAACGCGATGCGTCCGCAGTCAGAAGCAGCCCTAAAACAGATCGCCGACAGTCAGCGTATGCGCTTTTACCAGCAAACCGGCAACTACGATAAGTACCGCCCGCTGGCCGTTGCGGAGGCTACCAAACTGATGGATATTCCGGCCGATTCGGTGAAAGCGCGTAACGAACTGGGGCTGAAACGATTCCAGTTGCAGACCGCGATGATGCCCGATTCGGTTAAAAACAGCGCCGGTTTCAAAAAGTACGCCGAGAGTATGAAAGCCGCCGAAACCGAGCGCGTAGCGATGGGGCTCAACAGCCTGGCGTGGGCGTATTATCAGTCGATGCCCGACAAAAAGGATCTGGCGCAGGCCCTGAGCTGGTCGGCGAAATCGCTCGAGTATAAGCGCATACCCATATATCTGGACACCTACGCGCATCTGCTGGGCAAGCTGGGCCGTAAAGACGAAGCCTTAAAAACGGAGCAGGAAGCACTCGACAAAGCCAAAGCGGCCGGTGAAGACGTGGCCGATTACGAAAAAGGCATCGCCGAAATGAAATAGTGGTAGGCCAGCATAAACCTGAAGCACGAGTCATCTCGCGCTTTATCGTCAAAACACGCTACGGCTTACCTGCTACCCGATAATTCACAGTACACCAGTCTACTTTCCCATAAACGTTACTACTATGTACGCACGTATTGTTCGCGCTTCACTAACGGCCGAGACGGACGAGGAAGCTGTTACGTATTTTCAGGACACCATACTGCCTGCTCTCAAGCAACATGCCGGGTTTGCGTCCGGGTATTGCTTCTACGCGCCGGCAGACCATCATGCGCTGATGGTGTCGGTTTGGGAGTCGGAAGAAGCCCGCCACAGTGCGGAAACCAGCGGTTTACTCGGCCAGGCGGTCAGTCACCTAGGCAACTACTTCAACGGCAAACCCACCGTGGACTATTATCAGGTAACGGTTTAGACCGGCTCGCATAAACTAGCCGTTAAACCTAGATCGGTACATAATAAAACGCCCGCTGATGGATCAGCGGGCGTTTGTGTTTGACAGTGCCGGTATGTACAGCCAAACACGTATTCATTCGTCACGCTGGTTATTTTTTTCCCATCTCACACACCAATCACCACCATTTACACCGCTGTATACCCGGCCGAAAACCTTGATTACCAATCCATAAAGTTCACCGCCACATACAAACTATATAGTTATATTTTGTCCTTTAATTACCATTAACACGATTCAAGCTCCTCACGTCAACCCGGCTCATTACTGTGAAAACATTTCTGCACTGGTTCAGCCTCTGCCTGACCGTCACGGCTACGTTTGCAGCCGCCCCCCGCACCGACGAACCGGCGGGTATTAAGTTCTTCACCGGCTCGTGGAAAGCCGTGCTGGCCGAAGCCAAACGGCAGAACAAGCCCGTCTTTGTCGACATCTACACGACCTGGTGCGGCCCCTGTAAGCTGATGGCCAAAGAAGCCTTTCCCAACCCGCAGGTGGGCGAAAAATTCAACAGTAGTTTCATTAATTACCAGCTCGATGCGGAAAAAGGTGAGGGTATCGAGGTGGCGAAGAAATACGCCGTCGACGCCTACCCAACGGCCCTCTATGTGTCGGCAAGCGGTGATCTGATCTACCGGGCTGTCGGCTACGAAGGTATCAGAGTCATGATGGAAGAAGCCGACAGGGCGTTGACGGGTAAGCGGGATACGTACACGCTGACTATGATGGAGCAGGACTATGCTGCGGGCAAACGTGACACCGCTTTCCTGGCCGCTTACCTGAAAAAGCGTGCGTCAGAACAGAAGCCAGACAACGACGCGCTGATGGTGTATCTTAAAGCGATTCCGAAAACCGACTGGACATCAAATGCAGCGCTGAATATCATTGCCGGTAATGTGGAGCGCTATAGCGAACCGTTGATGGCGGTACTCTTCCCGAAAATGCTTCAGCTGGTAACCGCTACTGATGGCGAAACGGTATCGCTGCACAGCACAATCGGCCGTGGTGTACGTGCCATGAACGAGGACCATTTCAAACAGGCGATCAGTAAAAAAGACGAAACAATACTGGCTGAGGTGATTAAGGTAAACGAAGCTTATCTGGAAGCCATGCGTGGTAAGCCAATACCACCAGATCGGGCGGAGCAAATTGCCAACGGCTACCGAAATCACTTCCGCCAGCAAACGACAGGCAGTGATAAGTGAAATGACCACGCCGAAAAGGCTTCGGCACCGCCCGGTCTCAATCAGCATACGAAACAAGTATCGAAGCAAAAACGCCCGCTGATGGATCAGCGGGCGTTTTTTGTGGACTATTGCGTAGGCGTGTCGACGTTGAACATGTTGGTTCGTTCCTCGCGCTTCCGCATACCAAAATTGTAGCGAACCGTCAGCCCAAACCGGCGCGTATCGTTTCGGCGCAGCCCGTTGGCCTGAACGCTGCCCTGTTGCAGCGCAAACTGATAGTAGTTGGTAAACAGCAGGTCGTTGGCCGTGAGCGTCACCAGCAGTTTATCCTGCATGAATTTTCGGTTCACGCTCAGGTTCAGCGCGCCGAAATTACTGAGTTCATAGAACTGAAGCTGCCCCCTGGTGCGGAAAAAAGCGTTCAGCGTCGCCGTCGATCGTTTATCGATTTTGTAGGAGTGAAACGTGAAAAACGACCAGCTGCCCCGCTGAAAACGCAGCGGCTGGTTTTCGTAGGTACCCATGTAGTCGTTGTAATTGTACTGCGCACTCGCCAGAAAAAAGTAACGACCCACCGGCGGAATGACGCCCAGCACCCGGAAATACGTTTCGCGATTGGTGCCCAGATTGTCGTAGGTGCGGTAGGCAATGCTTCGGTTGGCCGGGTCCTGATAGACGACACTAGTAAAAATATCGGTGGTGTAGTTGCGGCCGATGGCAAACAGGGGCCGGTCTTCCACGCTGATGTTGGCTTCAAAATTTTCGGTAAACTGGGGCCGCAGGCTGGGGTTCCCGGCCTGATACAGATACTGATCGACGTACTGGGCGAAGGGGTTCAGGTATTCGTAGGCGGGCCGGGTAATCGACCGGCGGTAGACGAGGTAACTGCGCAGTTCGTAGCCCGCAATCTCCACCAGTTTCCGGCTCAGGAACACGTACGGAAACAGATCGGTCCGCCGAATTTTAAAGGTGGTATCGGCCGGTACGTACTGCCGCCCGTCCATGTTGGTATTCTCCAGCCGGACGCCCCCTTTGAGCAGAAAGGCACCGAACGGTTTCGACACCTGCACGTAAGCCGCGTTGATGTTTTCGTGGTAGTCGTACTGGTTGGTGCGGGCGCGGCTGGGCAGGCGCGTTTGCCCCACGACGTTGAAATAAGCCGCGTCGCTGGTGAACAGTTGCACGGTTGTTTTGGCCCCCGTTTCGAGCGTCAGGTCGGGGGTTAGTTTATACTTCAAATCCACCTGCGCGGCTATAAGGTGCCGCTGATTGGTAAACGAACCATCGCCAACCGTCGTCTGCCCTTCGGGCTGGATGTAGCGCGTCGAAAAGTCCTGCACCCCACGCGTACCGATGAAACCATACGATACATCGGTGGTCAGTTCCGAACCGACCGTGTCCAGTTTAAGGCTCGTCGTAAACCCCTGATTGAACGACAGAATCCGGTTCCGGTTATCGACCGTGTTGAGGTTGTCGGCGATCAGCCGCCCCGTACTGACCCGGCTGATCTGGTTGGCATTGGTCGCTTCGGCATTGGCTTGATTCCACGAAAACCGCCCGTCGAAGTTGATGTCCCACCGGCGGGAGGGGGCAAAACCCAGCCCGTAGCCCACATACAGCACCTGACCGGGTGTAGTCGTGTAGGCGTCCTGCCGCAGCACCGAGTCGGGCGAGAAACGCCGGTTGGTCTGAATCTGCTCGTAGCTGTTGCGGTTGGTAAAATTGAGGTTCAGGTAAGCCGTACGCCCGTTGCGCATGCTGTTGATATTGACCCCGGCAAACTGATTCCCGAACCGCCCCTGGTTGACGCCCGCATTGACCGAGCCAGTCAGCCCGATGTTAACGCCTTTTTTGAGCACGATATTAACGATACCTCCGCTCCCGCTGGCATCGTACCGGGCGGAAGGCGTTCGCAGAATTTCAATCCGGCTGATGCTGTTCGGGGGCAGGCTTTTCAGGATCGACGCCATATCTGACGCGCTCAGTTTCTGCTCCCGCCCGTTGATGTAGATCGTTGCGGGGTTTGTGCTGCTGAGGTACACGTTGCCGTCGGGATCGAGAAATACGCCCGGCGTTTTTTCCATAATCTCGTAGGCGCTCGTGCTGGTGGCGGCAATCGGCTCCGGGTCCACGATCGTTTTGTCGTCTTCCTGTTTTACGAGCGGTCTGGCCGCCGTTACCGATACCCCCTGAAGCATAATATTTTCAGGATCCATTCTGAACGTCAGCGCTTTCGGTCCCGCCTGCACAACCTTCTGTAGCGGTATAAAGCCGACTGACGTGGCTCGTAGCCAGTATGTTTTTCCTGTAGTTGCCTGAAAGGTGGCCAGCCCCAGCGTGTCGGTGAGTTCGTATAAGTGGCGCGTCGTGTCGGCCGGATCAGTCAGGCGGAGCGTTGCGCCGATAACGGGCTGCGCCTGCTTATCCTGCAACCGAATACGAAGCGACTGTGCCGATGAACGTAACGTGATAGTACATAAGCTCGTAAGTAGTAGAAGTGTAGTACGCAAAAACATGAAGTTATGGTTCGTAAAAGAAGGTGACAAATTAACTGGTGGGACTGCAATATGGCGAAGAACAATATACTAGTGTACATATTGTATACGAACGGTGACGCATTTGGATAGCTAGTTGCCCATCAGTAGTATTAGGGTAAAAAGACCATTACGACCATGAAAAACAAGTTTCTTTCTCTGCTGCTGCTGGCCACCACCATCACCCTGCTGGCCGGTAAATCGACAACCACCGCCGACCGTACGGCCGGTATGGCCGACTTTCCGCAAGCGACAAAAACACCACCCGACTACCCATTTTCCCGCGCCATGCGGGCCGGTGACTTCGTATATATCTCCGGGCAGATCGGCGCAACGCCCGATGGCAAGCTGGCCGGTGACTTCGACGCGCAAGCCAGGCAAACGATGGATAACATCGTGGCTGCGCTGAAGGAGCAGAATCTGACAACGGCTGACATTGTGAAGTGTACGGTGATGATCGACGATATGGCGCAGTGGCCCGCCTTCAACGTCATCTACCGCACCTATTTCCCAACGGGTAAATTCCCGGCCCGCAGCGCCTTTGGTGCCGACGGGCTGGCAATGGGGGCAGCCCTCGAAGTCGACTGTATTGCCTACGCACCGCTGAAGAAGTAAGTGTTCGGTTTACCGGCTTACCTTAACCCATAATTAATAGGCGAAAGCCGGGTCGGTTCGTTCTACATGCACATACTCATCCCCTACCGACGATCATGAATCAAACCGCTTTTTCCCGCTTTTTTGAATCGTTTGCCCAGCGCGCGACGAAGGCAACGGGTTCATCAACCGCGTTTCTGCTGGCCCTCGCTACCGTACTCATCTGGATCGTGACGGGGCCGATTTTTCACTACTCCGACACCTGGCAACTGGTCATCAATACTGGCACGACCATCGTGACCTTCCTGATGGTGTTTCTGATTCAGAAATCGCAGAACAAAGATTCAATGGCGATGCAGATCAAGCTCAACGAACTGATCGCGGTCAACCGGAAAGCCAGCAACCGGCTGCTGAATCTGGAAGATCTCAGTGAAGATGAGCTTCGGGCACTCCATAACTTTTTCGGTCGGCTGGCCGACAAAGCCCAGCAGGAAAACAACCTCGCGGAGTCGCATTCCGTCGAAGAAGCGGAGGAAATACACGTGGAGAAGCTGGAGGAAAAACACCGGCGCAGGCAGGATAAAAAAACGGCCCGAACGTCGGCCTGAGATCAATTGATAAGCTGTTCGCGCAGGGCTTTGGCAACGGCTTCGGTGCCGCACTGTACGTGGAGTTTCTGGTAGATATTTTTCAAATGCCGCCGGACGGTTTCGACCGAAATACTGCACCGATGCCCGATCATGCGGTAGGTGTACCCCTGCGTAAGCAACTGCAAAATCTCTTTCTCCCGATCGGTGATGCCGTAGGGCTGCTGTTTGGGCGGGGCTACCTGCGAAAACGTTTTCAGCACCCGCCGGGCAATACCGGGCGACATCGGTCCACCGCCTTCCATCACGTCGGTCAGCGCATTGAGCAGGTGGGTAGCGGTGTGTTTTTTCAGCAGATAGCCGTCGGCCCCGTTGCTCAGGCAGGCAAACAGCCGGTCGTCGTCTTCAAAGACGGTGTGCATCAGCACCTTGATTCGTACGTCGGTTTCTTTCAGCAACCGGACGCACTCGATGCCGTCTCGCCCCGGCATGTCGATATCCATCAGCACCACGTCGGGGCGGTCGCGCTTCAGCTGCTCCACTACCTGCTGCCCGTTGGCGTAGGCTCCTACGACCAGCAGATCGTCGGTGCTGCCGATCATTGTCTGGAGCAGTGACCGGAGTTCGTCGTTGTCTTCGTAGATGGAAACCGCTGTCATGGTCGAAAGAGGCCGGGGTGAACGGGTGGCCGAACAAAGTACCGGCATCGGTACGGGTTTGTCAATAACCCTTTCGGGTCAGGCCGAAACCGGGAACGTCAGCCGGAGCGATGTGCCCTGCCCCGGCGCGGAACTGATCTGTAGCGTACCGCCAAGCTGCCGCGCGCGGGTCTGCATGTTGCGCAGGCCATTGCGGTCGGTATCGGCGTTGGTATCGAAACCCCGGCCGTTGTCCCAGACCGTCAGATGCAGCTGCGGGTGCGCGTAGCTGATAAGCAGCCGGGCCTGCGTAGCCTGCGCGTGTTTGACCATGTTGTTGACGGCTTCTTTGGCGATCAGGTAAAAATCCTGCCGCTTCTCCATCGACAGGCTGAGCCGGTCGAGCCCGTCGGGGATGGCGATTTCGTACTGAATTCCCGACGCTTCAAACAGTTCGGCCGCGTAGCGATTGATGCGGGCGATCAGGCTGCCCAGCCCGTCGTTGGTTGGGTTGATACTCCACACGATGTCGTCCAGCGCACTGCTTACCTGCCGTGCTTCGCTCACAATGCGTTCGACCATCGGCTCCGACGGGTGGTTTTTGGGCAGACCACGCTGAATCATTGTCCCCAGAATATCGATACCGCTGATGGACGAACCGATTTCGTCGTGCAGGTCGGCCGAGATCCGGTTACGGATGCGCTGCACCCGCAGAATCTGATTGATCCGGTAGCGGTACAGCCCGTACAGCCCCCCGGCAAACAGCAGCCCGATCAGTAACCGGAACCACCACGTCTGGTAGTAGGCCGGCAGCACATCGATAGCCAGTTGCGTGACCTGCCGCGACCACTGCCCGGCTGCATTGGCGGCTTTCAGGCTCAGCACGTAGCGGCCCGGCGCGAGGTTGGTGTAATAGGCGCGGTGGTGCGTACCGCTGTAATTCCAGCCGGTGTCGAACCCGTCCAGCCGGTAGGCATACTGACTGGTTGGCATGCGGTCGTAGGTCATGACGCTGAAGCCGACGCTGAACGCATTATCGGCGGGGCTAAGCCGGATGGGTTTTGCCGCATCGAACGACCGCTCCCGCTCCTGGATACGCAACGAGTTGACAACGACCGGCGGCAGTGATTCCCGGTGCAGCAGCCGGTCGGTGACGATGTAGTCGAACCCGTTTTGCTGCCCCACAAACAGTTCGCGCCCCCGGTGAATGTAGAGGGCGGCTGTTACGTTGGTACGGCTCAGCCCATCGCCAACCGTGAACCGCCTGATCTGCCGGGTGCGGGGGTCGTAAACCTGCAAGCCATCGCACGTACCGATCCAGATACGGCCCGCGCCATCTTCCGCCAGCCGCCGGGTTTCGCGGTCGTAGAGGCCGTTGCGTGACGTCAGTACGGTGAGCAGCGTGCCGTCGGGCGCACTCTCCGTGACGCTCCCCCAACGCGCTGCCCATACGTGCCCACTCCGGGCCACGAGCAGCGCGTTGGTCGCCGGATCGTCGAACTGTCGGCGGCTGTGGTGGTCGGCAGGTACGAACCGGTGGCCGGGTTCGGTCACGCAGTACGGCCCCCGATACGTAGCCAGCCAGATTTGCCCCGCTTTATCCGCTTTGATATCAGTCAGGAAATTATTGTTGGCGTACATGGCCCGAATCTCGGCCTCCGGCCAGTAGTGCAGGGGTTGCCCGGTCTGGATGGCCAGCACCCGCAGCCCTTCGTCGTTGTTGCCCACCCACAGCCGCTGCTGCCGGTCGATCAGGCCGTGATCCACGAAGGGCACCGAGAACAGCCGCCCCGCCCGCTGTGCCGCCGGTTCGGGTACGAACCGACCGGCGGATGGGTCGTAAACCAGCACACCATCGCCCCGGTAACTCCAGTTGCGCAGGCCAATCCAGAGCCGCCCGTCGCCGGTTTGCTGCACCCACATCGTTTCGGCCTGCGACTCAGGATACCGCACCAGCGTAAACTGGTTAGTCGGCCGGTGCCAGCGAATCAGGCCCGTGTGCGATAACCCCAGCCAGAACGTTTGCCCGGTGGTATCGCGCTGATCGGGGCAGATGACGTTGACCAGCACGGGCTGCCGAACCAGCGCGGGGGGCAGGGTAACGGGCTCAACGCGGCTATCCTGCGGGTTGTATTTGAGCACGCCATCCGACGTACCGACCCACAGCATACCGCTGCCGGGGTCGCGAAACAGCGCGTAAACGGCGAATGGATCGGGCCAGGTGACGGGCACCGCTACGAACCGCTGCTGTTCGGGCCGGAACGCCAGCAGACCGCTTTCGTCACCCACCCACAGCAGCCGACGCCCGGTTTCATCCTGCCCTTCCGCCACGCAGTTGATACCGGCCGGTCGACCGGTTTGTGTAAAAAACGTAAACTGACTGGTGTGGGGGTCGAACCGGAGCAGGCCGTGGTCATACGAACCAATCCAGAGAATCCCCTGCGCATCGACACAGCCCCGACTCAGGTAAACAGACAGCCGCCGGGCCGGATCGGCACAGTCGGGGCCAAGTACGCAGACGAACCGGTTGGCCCGGCGGTCGAACCGGAACAGGCCGTTATCACTCCCGACGACCCAGAGTGTACGCTGGCTGTCTTCCAGAAAATCCTGCACCTTGATACCCCGGTAGGTAGTATGCCGCAACGGATAATGCCGGACTACGCCCGTTCGCAGGTCGATCCGGCCAATGCCGCTGGTATCGCCAAACCAGCCTTCGTTGGCCGTACTGCGGTAGAAGCGACCCGTGGCAGTGGGGGTATTCGGTACGGGCGTCAGGTGCAGCGCGTTGGGTTCGATCCGGCAGATACCCCGTCGGTCGCTGGCCAGCCACATCCGGTTGGCCGAATCAGCCGCCAGCCCCGTAACGAGGTAGGTTTCGGGTAGCAGGAAGGGGCGAAACGTCGACCCGTCGTAGCGGACCGGACACCGGCGCGTGCCGAACCAGATGAATCCCTGCCGGTCTTTGGTGATGCTATAGACGGCCCCGCCGGGCAGTCCGTCGGCTTCGGTCAGCTGGTCGAACCACACGTTGGGTGCCTGCGCCCGGAGCCGCCCAACGGAACCGATGTGCAGCACCAGTACCACGACAAGTATAGATAGCCGTTTTCCCATACCCTCGCCCTGATTTAGGTGTAACGCTGTCGGTCAGCAAGTTAGATTCTTTTACACAAATCCGGGTATGCGTTTACCACTTCCTCAATGGGTGTAAAGGGTTATTGCCCTCCGTATGGCTACGCGGGAATTTTACAGCCGTAAACTTTCCTCATCCAATGCCATGAACGTTACCAATCAGGCTTCCCTCCACACGGGTTACATCCTACTTATCGGGCTCTTTATGCTGGTCGGCTGTAAGACCAAAACCCCGGCTCCGCTCACTCCCAAAGCCAGCTTCCGGGTTGCCAGCCCCAACTGCACCGCCCCCTGCGACCCGGGCATTACCAACCTGTCGCAGTACGCCGTCAGCTACCGCTGGGACTTCGGCGACGGCGGCACATCGACGCAGGAAACACCCCAGCACACCTACACCAAAGGCGGCAGCTACGCCATCAAACTGACTGTTACGGGCGAAGAAAATCAGCAGGCCGACACGACGATTACGGTGTCGCTCCAGAGCCCGACGCCGGTAGCGGCCTTTACCGTGCAGAACAACAACTGCACAGCCGCCTGCGAAATCGGCTTCACCAACCAGTCGACCTACGGCAACACCTACGCCTGGGACTTTGGCGACGGCGGTACGGCTACCGATGCGAACCCAAAACATACCTACACGAAGGGTGGCACGTATACCGTCAAACTCACGGCAAACGGCGATCAGGGTAAGAGTGGCTCAGCCACCCAGACCGTTACGATCAAAACCCCGCCACCAGTCGCCAACTTCCTGATTCAGAACGATAACTGCATCGTACCCTGTACCGTCGTACTGCAAAACCAGTCGACCAATGCGACGAGTTATTCGTGGCGCATTCTGACGAGCTACCCCAATGCGACGGCCCTCTACCGGACTGCCACGGACGTTAGTCCCAGTCAGCCGTATGACGCCGTATCTCCGTTTGTCAACGGTGGTCGGCTGGGGTATATGGCTGAGCTAACAGCGACGGGGCCGGGCGGCACGGCGACCGTGAAGAAGGCCATTACCATTCGTCCACCCGTTCCCACGTCCATCTTCACGTACCAGACAGTAAACCGGGCCGATGGTACTTACATCCAGCTCATCAATCAGTCGCGCGATGCTACATCCTACAAATGGTACTACGGCTCAGGGCAGACATCGACGCTGGAAACCCCGCCCGCTTATAAATACATTGGAGCACAGGGGGTTACACTTGACGTCTTCAACGAGACGTCAACCAGTCGGCGTCAGACTGTGATTGAATTACCTCGACCTATCCTGAAATGATGCGGCCCGTTCGTCAACTCTACCCGATGAGCCGCATCGGATGTGTGCTGTTTGGGCTGCTGCTGAGTGCGGTTGCGGGTTACGCGCAGGACCTCGGCAGCCTGGGTAAGCAGAAGCCGTTCGCCATTTCGGGGGCGCTCAACGTCACCGTCGACGGGTACAACAACGTGCAGGGCCGCGAACGGCTCGACCCGCTGGCCTGGACAATCAGTGGGTCGCCGACGCTCTCGATCTACGGCATCAGCCTGCCGATCTACGTGCTCATCAACAACCAGTCGCGGTCGCTGACGGGGCCGTATCAGCAGTTCGGCATGAGTCCGACTTACAAATGGATTCGGGTTCACGCGGGCTACCGGAACCTGTCGTTTTCGCCCTACACGCTGGCGGGGCGGCTGTTTCTGGGCGGGGGTATCGAGCTGACGCCGGGCAAATTACGGCTGGCGGCCATGTACGGGCAATTCGAGAAAGCGCAGCCCGCCGACTCGCTCCGGTTCGTACTAGCCGACGTGCCCCCGCCAGCACCCCGCTTTCAGCGAACAGGCTACGCCGTGAAAGTCGGGTACGGCACGGCCAACAGCTTTATCGACCTGATTTATTTCCGGGCGAAAGACAACGTCGGTTCGATCCGGTTTCCGGCCAATACGCGCATCGCCCCCGACGAAAACGCGGTCGTGGGGCTGTCGTCGCAACTGACGTTTCTGAAGCATTTCACCTGGAGCGCCAACCTCGGCATCAGTGCGTACACCCGCGACATCCGACGGTCGGAAAATACCGATGTACTCGATCAGGCACCGTGGCTGCGCACGTTCATCGTGCCCCGCACCGGTACGCAGGTCGGCTACGCGGGCGAGAGCAGCCTCAGCTATTCATCGACCCTGCTGACGATGCAGCTACAAGTGCGGCAGATTTCAGCGGAGTACCAGTCGATGGGTGCCTACTTTTTCAACAACGACCTGCGTGAAATCACCGTCAGCCCGTCGTTGGTGCTGCTGGACGGTAAGGTGCAGGTTAGTGGGAGTTACGGCTACCAGCAGGACAATGTCAGCAACCTGCGCCCGACGACCACGACGAGGCAGATCGGGTCGGCCAACGTCACGGTGCAGCCCAATCAGGTGTTCAGTATGCTGATGAGCTATTCGAACTACGGCACCTCGCAGCGAGGCACCGAACGCATCATCGACACGCTTAAAATTCAACAGGTCAACCAGAGTGTAATTATCGCTCCGCGCTTGTTTTTCAACGGCGAAGCGGTGCAGCACACGCTGTCGGCCTTTGTCAGTTACCAGAACGCCAACGATGTCAACACCGTCTCGCAGGTCCGCACGGATTTCAACAACATCCTGGCGAATCTGAACTACGCGTATACCCGCCCGAAAGAACGGCTGTCGCTGACGCCGGGGCTGTCGGCCATCCGCAACTTCGTGCCGGGCTACAACACGCAGTCGTTCGGCGCAACGGTGATTGCCAGTAAGGGCTTCGACAAGGGCAAACTCAACACGTCGCTAAGCGGCAACTATTACCAGAATTTTTATGAGGGCGCGGCCAACGGTTATACCCTCCGCACCCGGCTGAGTGGCCGTTACCGCCCCGCCGGTACGCACGAGTTCAGCCTGAGCGTCGCCAGCACCATCAACCAGGACAAGGTCGTACAGAGCCGCAACTTCACCGAACTCTTCGGGCAGGTCGGCTACGGTCTATCGTTTTAACCCATCCTCACCATGAAGCCGTTACTACTCTTTTGCGCCCTGCTGATCCTGCGCCCGCTATACGCGCAGGTCACGGTGCAGACACTGATACCGCCCCCCTACAGCCCCTACCTGTACGACTATCAGGAACAGTTTGCCGACCGTAACGCCATCGTACTGACCAACACCTCGCGGCAGGCCGTAACGCTGATGCTGCGGGGTGAACTGACCGGCCGAACCAACGGCGTCCGGGTCTATACCTCGCCTAACTACCGGCCAGCTCGCCCCATCGAACTCCAGCCGGGGCAGTCGCAACGCTTTACGCTGGCCGAAGGCAATCAGGATTATCTGGACCGCAAAAACCTCGAAGTCGCCGGGGTCGACAATGCGACGCAGACGCAGATTCTGACGACGGGTCTGCTGCCGCCGGGTAGTTACGACCTCTGCCTGCTGGCGTACCGCTACGATAACGGCCAACCCGTCGGGACGCCGTACCGGGGCTGCACCGTGCTGAACATCACGTACCTCGAACCGCCCCGGCTCGTTCAGCCAACCTGCGGGCGCGACCTGCTCATCCGGCCCAACGAACCCAATCAGACGCTGTTTAGCTGGACCCCGCCCGTCGGCAATATCGGCGGAGCGCGGCTGACGTACGACTTTTACCTGGTGAAGGTGCCGCCCGGCCAGAACCCCAACGACGCTATCAACAACGCCATCGACCGGCGCGTGGGCAACCCCTTTATCGAGCGCGACCTGACGACGACCTCGTTCAACTACGGCGTGGCCGAACCACCCCTGACCGAAGGCGACTACGCGTGGCGGGTCATCGCCCGCGACCCCGACGGACGCACGGTTTTTCAGAATCAGGGCCGCAGCAACTACTGCACGTTCACGACCCGCAACGCAGCCGCCCCGCCCGTAGCGCCCGCAGCAGCGGTACTCGCCCAGCAGCCCGCCAAACCCAAACTACCCACCGGGCCGATGCGTACGATGATGGCCGTCGCGCCGGGCGTCAGCCCCTGCGTCGACGTGACAGCCCCCGCCGACAACGCACCCGTGGCGGGCAATTACCAGAATCAGACCGTCAAAATCGGCAAATTCGACCTGACCATCGACGATATCGCGGCCGACGGTGGCGGCTATACCGGTAAAGGGCGCATCCGCTGGAACGGCGTACCGGTACGGGTGTCGTTCACCACGATTCAGATCAACGCTGCCAAACAGGTAATTGCAGGCTACGCCAACGGCATCGACGACGCTTTTCGTGAACCGGGTGTCGATCTGGCATCGGGTAACCTGAGCGATTTGAGTAACCTGACTGGTCCGGCCGTCAAGACCTACGTCGACCATCTGAAAAACAACCTCTACGATCAGGGTAAAGCCGCCGTGGCGGTGCCACTGCCGCTGGGTTACGATGCGGGTAGCGGGCTGATCGGTATCAACTACATGCGATTTACGCCCACCGGTGCCGATATGGGGCTGGTATTCAACATGGAGATGCCCGAGGCCAATTCGTACCTCGCGCTGGCGGGCGTCGGCATCTGCATGGACCCCGACCGGCTTATCCCAAACAACGCACTGCTTTACCTGCTGAAAGACTTTACCGTACCGTTTACCCCGCTGACGTTCAAAACGGGCAACCTCGCCCCCGCCAACCCGACCGGCACCTTCGCCGAACTGACCGCTGCCGAGGGGCTGAAACGCATTCACGGCGAACTGGCGCTGAACCTCGGCAGTAGTATGCTACAACTGGACGATGGCAACGGCAACGTAGTACCCGGCGACGTGACGGCGACGCTCACCACCGACTTTACAAAATGGGCCGACTGGGTAGCCGACGTTAAACTGCCGCCCGCCTTTACGCTGGCTCCGCTGGCGGGTTTTACGCTTAAAGGAGTCAGCGTGCAGTACGACCACTCCGACCTGCGCAACTCGCCCACCTTTGCGCCACCCACCGAATACACCGGCGAACGTGGCCCGACGTTTCAGGGGTTGTACCTCAACGAATTGCAGGTGTTGCTTCCCAAATCCTTCGCCGGGCAAAACGGCAACCGTACGGGATTTGCGGCTAAAAACTGCCTGTTTGCCAGTGGTGAATTTACGGGGCGACTAGCGCCGACAACCAATCCGCTGCTCGACTACAACGTGGGTTCGATGGGCAACTGGGGCTTCTCGATCGACGACTTCGAGATTCTGTTCGTGCAGAACCGCTTCGAGCGGGGTGGCATGAACGGCAAAATCCAGTTTCCGATCAGCACCGATTATTTTACGTATACGACAACCCTGCGCGACAACCTGAAAAACCTTCAGTTCGTGGTGCAGCCGAAACCGGGCGGCTACACAATTCCACTCTGGGCCGCCGACATGAGCCTGGAGGAAACCTCACATATCCTGGTGGGTCTGCAAAACAGCAACCCGGTGATGGACATGAGGTTAAACGGCAAAATTCAGATCAACACCGCGAAAGTATCTACCGCAGTAGCTCTGGCGCTGCCCAAACTGTTCTTCGAGAATTTCACCGTCTCGAATCAGAACAGTCCGGGCGCGGCCAGTGGCGGGGGCGTTTACGTCAATCCGGGTAGCTGGAAACTGGTCGGCGGTATTTTCAGGGATACGCCCTCAGACGCCCCCGTGCCGGGTGCGCGCAGCGGTGGCCCGTTTGCCCCCGACGCGCCCGAACCGGGCTGGGTACCCGGCAACGACGGCGGGCTGGCGGGCTTCCCCATCGAGATTGCTCCACCCAAAGCCGTGGCCAATGCCAACGGGATGGGCGTCGAACTGGGGGCGTATGTGTCGCTGGGCGAGGCATCGGCCAACATCATGCAGGCTAATGGCTTCGTGCAGATTCTGGGGAAGATTACGCTGGACCCGGTTAAAAAGCGGCCCACGCCGTCGTTTGGCGGGATCCACCCGACCCGCTTCGGCATCAAAGGCAGCTTCGGCGGAGGTGAAGTCAGTGCGGCTATCGATTTGTATTATGACGATGCTACTTACGGCAACGGCTTCCGGGGCGTAGGACAGGTAAAGATTCCAGCATTGGCAACGGTCGAAGCGACGGTGCAGTTTGGCAAGGTCAGCGGATTCTACTACGCCTACGCCGATGCCAGCGTTGATCTGGACGCGGGCGGCATTCCGGTCGCCCCACCGACCCCGCTGCTACTGAGCGGATTCAAAGGCGGCTTTTACTACAACATGACCCCGGCCAACTGGGTCACCCCGACGGCGATTGCGAACAAAACAGCACCGCAGAAACCCACACCCGGCTACACCAATTCGGGCGTGAGTTACCGGCCCCAGCGGGGTGGCTGGGGCATCAAGGCTGGCGTTTATCTGGCCCTCGCCGACAAGCACCTGCTAACCTCGCTGGTTGAAGTGGAAGCCAGTTTCAACGGCACGGCTTTAAGTAAGTTCAGCCTACGCGGCAAGGCCAACGTGCTCGACACCGACGGCAACCTGAACACCCCCGATAATGCGATGGTGCGAGCCGATGCCATATTCGAGCATGACGTGGCCCAGAAAAGCTACGTATTCGGGACCGACGTCAGCGGAAAATTCCTGACTACCACCTTCACCATTCCGATTCGGGCCCATTTCGACCCACGTCATTGGCACGTCAAGGTAGGGTTCCCGGAAAACCCCCGGATGAGTGCTACCCTGATCGACTTCGACAAAGGGCCGGTAAAAGCGTATCTGGGAGCCAGTGCCTACGTCGCCTTTGGTAACGACCTGTCGGGTATCCCTCCCTTGCCTGAGGATGTAGCGAAGTTCCTGGTAACGGGTGAAAACCCCACGACCGCCGACGCTGTACAGCAACAGCGGCAGAGTGAGTTTGATGCCGTTAATTCATCGGGGACCGGGAATCCGCTCGGTGGCAAGTTTCAGGTTCTGCTGGGAGCCGAGCTGAAGGGGAGTCTGCGCGTCAACGTGCTGGTGCTGGCCGTTCACGCCGACGCTATAGTAGGTTTCGACGCGGCTATATCCATGGATCAGACATGCGGAGGCAGTGGCACCCCGCCCCCAGGGCTGAACGGCTGGTACGGCACGGCACAGTTATACGCCTATCTGAACGGCGGCATCGACATCCACGTCGACCTGTTTGGCATTGCCGACGGCGATTTTCAACTGTGTGAGCTGACGGCTGGGGCACTCTTCCAGGGCGGTGTTCCTAACCCAACCTGGGGCGATGGGCGGGTCAGGGCCAGAGGCTCGGTACTGGGCGGACTGGTCAGTTTCGACGCCAGTGCCCACGTGGCGTTCGGTGAAAAATGCCAGCCCGTTTATACCGGCGAGCCATTGTCGCTAACAATCATTCAGGAACTGCGCCCGACGGCCGGGGCGACGAACGTCGCGACCGATCAGACGCTGTCGGCGGTGTTCAACGTCAGCATGAATCAGGAATACACCGTTCACCTGCCCGATAAATCGACCCGCACGTACCGGTTTAGACTAGGTGCGTACAGCCTCACCTACAAAGACGCGGGTGGGCGGACGCAGCCCTTCACCGGGCTGGCGTCACCAGTCTGGGCCAACAACAATCAATTACTGCTGCTGAAGATGAACAGCGGGCAACTCCCCAGCCGACGACCACACACGTTTTCGGTAACGGCCACCATCGAGCAGCAGCAACCCAACGGCTCGTTCGTCTACCTGTTCAACGGAGCGAATCAGCGCGTCGAAACGAAAACTGTCTCGTTTACCACCGGCGACCAGCCCGACGAAATCCGGTTCGAAAATATTGCCTATCAGTATCCACTCAGCGGCCAGTTGTATTGCCTGAAACGGCAGGTACCGCAGGGGCTTGTGGCGGGCCCGTTGCCCAACGAAGCCCTGACTAAACCCGGCTACCGCTACGAAGCGGTGTTTGTGCCGAAAGAGCCGGGGGCGTCGCTGCGGGTACCATTCACCTACCAGACGGGCAATGCCGATCATCCGAGTCAGGTCGTATTCGCCCTGCCGCTGGGTTTACAGAACGAAAAAACGTATCGGCTCGAACTCCACCGCATCAGCCCCATTTCAACCATGTTACTATCGGGCAATCGCTCCAGCTCGGCGGGCGTGCAGGAAGGAATCCGGCAGGCGGTGTCGAATTCGAGCGGTATTCAGGGCCGGGCCGTTATCCGGCAGAATACCCTGGTCGGGCAGGTCGGCGGCAGTAACATCAGTTTCGATAAAACCCTGTATAGCACGGCCTTCCGCACAAGTCGTTACAATACGTTCGCCGAGAAACTGGCCGCGCTACAGTTTGCACCGACCAGCTACATCGGCAGTACCAGTTTCGCCAACTACTTTACGTTTGACCTGATACCGGCCGGAAAAGTCGAGAATTTCGAGGATACCGAATTGTTTGGCTACAACTCGGCGCTGCGTTTCGTCCCCCCCATGATCGACCCCAGCCCGCTGTCGCCGGCCGATGAAAGCTACCCACACGAAAGCTGGGTGTACCGAAACGTGTACCAGCCCCTGCAAGTACTGACCCGCTACAGTGTCCGGCCGCAGTTCACGCTGTTTTCCGAGATGAACTCCCGCAACTGGCTGCTCGATTACCCGATGGCGGCCATGCGGTCGAAGCGGGGAGCCTACGTGCTGTCGTTCGGTCAGCGACCGATTACATCCGTACTGGGCCGGGAGCCCGTGCTGGTTGCCACTGGCAAAGGGGCCGTAGCGGCCGCGCCGATCACGCCAACTGGTGAACGGCTCATCAGACCCACGACGGCAGTGCTGAACCTGTTTGTCCTGAATCCGGAACCGACGCGGGGCTACAAATTCTACGTGCAGCGCGACCGCATCAGCTACTTCGACTGGCAGGCCGTCGAGCAGTTTGGTACCGCCCTGTACCGGGCCCTCCAGCAGGAACTGAAGTTGGAGGACCAGTTGCGCCAGGCAATGCCAAAGGGGACGGGGTATAGACTGAGCTTCAAAAAATTCCTGAAAAACATCGACGTCTGGACCAGCAGCCCGACACTCGTGCTGTCGGCGGTGTACGGACGCATGAACGACCTACCCAACGATTTGATCAACCGCTACCCGGTACCGACGGGACCTTCGTTCGGAACGGGCCGCGATTTTGTGCCACGGGCGAACGGCTCGCGGGGTGCCGTACGGCTGATGTACACGCCTTATCCCACGGCCGCCCGCTGGGAAGGCCGGAAAGAATTCGTGTTCAAAACGCCCACCTCATCTGCTATTTATCTCAAATAACCCGACCATGAACGTTGTCAAGATCGTTTTTCGGCTTAGCCTGCTAATCGCCCTACTGGCTTCAGTAAATCTATACGCCCAGCGAAACCGCACCCCGCCTGCCCCCGCTCCGGCACCATCCACGACTACCCCTGCCGATACGGGGCAGGCACCGGCCCGGCTCGTGCTGCTGGCCCGCAACTACGGCGACTCGGTAGTGCTGCGGTGGTCGCCTAACCGGGCGGGGCACTTTCTGGCCGGTAGCCAGACGGGCTACTGGGTCGAACGAGTGGAATTGAGCAAGCGATTCCCCGACGGAAAAATCACGCTGCTCAGCACCAGCCCCGTCCGCCCTTGGACACTCGACGAAGCCCGGCAGCGCATCAAAGCCGGCGACCGGTTTCCGGCTATCGGCCTGCAAATGCTATATGGAAAAGGGTACACCAAAACGTTTTCGCCCGATGCCGCATCGATCATCAACCTCAGCGAAGAGCAGAACAACCGCTTTGCCGTGGCCCTGATGGCCGCCGACTATTCGCCCCGTGCCGCCGATGCGCTGGGCCTGCGCTGGGTCGACCGGCAACCCCGGCAGGCCGACGCGGTGTACGTCTACCGCATCTACCCGGCGCGGTCGTCGGCCATTACGGGCAACCTGACCGATACAGTGGCCGTACTGGTCGACCCCAACAGTCGGTTTCGGGCTGTTGCGCCCCTGCTCGAAGCCATTCAGTCCGGCGACAGTGCCATTTCGCTGACCTGGCACCGGCACAGTACACAGGGCGCGTTCTCTGGCTTCTACGTCGAGCGGAGCACCGACGGCAAAACGTTCAAACGCCTGACCGCGCAGCCCTACATCCAGTCGCAACCCGACGCCGACATACAGCAGCGCGACACCGTCCGCTTCCAGACCGACAGCCTGGGCCGATCGCTGATCTCGTACAGCGATTCGGTGGTCAACTACCGCCGGTTTTACTACCGCGTTATCGGCATCGACGCCTTTGGCGACCTAAGTCCGGCGTCGGAAGTTGTGACGGGGATGGCCCGCGACCTGACTCCACCCCTACCGCCCGCCAACCTCCGCACGCAGGTCATCGATAATAAGCAGATTCGGGTGCAGTGGAACCGCGCCCGGCTTACCACGCCCGACATGGCCGGGTACGTAATCGGGCGGGGTTCAGCGGTCAACGGGCCGTTCGAGTCGATTTCACCCACGGTACTGTCAGCTAGCACGCTGGAGTTTCTCGACACAAAGCCCGACACGTACAGCAATTTCTACACGGTCGGTGCAGTCGATACGGCGGGGAACATTGCGTATGCCCCCGCCGTCGTCGGTATCATCGCCGACCTGCTGCCGCCCGACAAACCCACCGGACTAAGCGCGCAGACCGACACCAGCGGCATCGTTCAGCTGACGTGGCCGCTGGGGCAGGACGACGACATCGTGGCGTATAAGGTGTACCGGTCCTACGAGCAGCAAAACGATTTCTACCGGCAGCTTACCCCGCTGGGTATCGCCGACACGACCTTCGCCGACACACTGCCCCACCCGATGCTGAACAAGCAGGTGTTCTACAAAATCGTCGCCATCGACCGCACGGGTAACCACTCGCTGTTTTCAGCCGCGCTCCCCGTTGCCGTGCCCGACCGGATGCCACCGACCGCGCCCGTTATCCGGTCGGTGGTGGTCGATGCGGGGGGCGTTACGCTGATGGTGCTGCCCAGTTCGAGCGTCGACGTGGTCGGGCATCGGCTCTACCGGCGCGACGGCGACGCACCCTGGACGCTGCTCCGCCAACTACCCGGCCGCGCCGACGGACTACTGACCCTGCGCGACACGAGCTTCCGGGCGCAGCCGGGCTTTGCCGGTAAAACTTACACCTACGCCCTGACGGCCATTGACGACGCGAAGCTGGAGTCAGAGCGATCGTTTGCGGTGCCGGTGCAGCCCGGTGCGGGGGTAGCCCAGCCGGTGCGGAACATACAGGGCCGCTACGACGCCAATCGCCAGGCGGTGGTGCTGAACTGGGAGTTTCCGACCCTTGCCGAACCGTATCATTTCGTGGTGTACCGGTCGCTCAACGGCGAAGGGCTGAGCATGTACCGGGCCGTCGACGGGCAGCAGCGCAGCTTTCAGGACAACGCCACGGCTTCGACCGGCCGCTACCAGTACGCCGTTCGGGTGCAGTACCATCAGCGCAGCGGCTCGGCACTTAGCCAGCCCGTAAACATTTCACGTTAAGTAAGTTACAAGCATGAAGCCACACATTTTCGCCTATCTTCCCCCTGCACTGCTGCTGACCGGCCTGCTGTTCCGCTGTCAGCCAGCCACAACCGACTCACCCATGAACACCCCCGCCAGCAAGCCCGGCTTCTACGTCGACGGCCGCTTTCTCCACGACCCCTGCGGTACCAAGATCACGCTGCGGGGCATCAACAAAATGAACGTCTGGACCGACCGGGCCGGGGCTTCGTTTGCCGAAATCGCCAAAACCGGGGCCAACTGCGTTCGCATTGTCTGGCTAGCCACCGACGAAGATACCAAGCAGCCCACCAAAGCTGCTGATCTCGACAACCTGATTACGAAATGCGTGGCCCAGCAGATGATTCCGATAGTCGAAGTGCACGACGCAACCGGCGACTGGAGCAAACTCGGCGCAATGGTCGACTACTGGAAACGGCCCGACATCGTAGCTGTTATCAAAAAACACGAACGGTACCTGCTCGTCAATATCGCCAACGAATGCGGTGACGATCAGGTAAAGGACGATGAATTCATTGCGGGCTATAGTCAGGCGGTGCAGCAGCTTCGGCAGGCGGGCATCCACACCCCGCTGGTGATCGACGGCACCGATTTCGGCAAGAATCTCGAACAACTGGTCAAGGTTGGTCCACCAGTGATACAGGCTGATCCCGACCGGAACCTGCTGTTTTCCGTGCATACCTACTGGCCCGCTACCGATGGTGCTACACCAGCGTTCATCAGGCAGCAGTTTCAGTCGGCCGTCGACGCGGGGTTACCGTTTATCGTGGGTGAATTTGCGGCTTACGGGGCTTACGCGGGTATAAACCCACAAACTGGCAAACCGGAAAGTAGCTGCGGGCCGAAGGGGCGAATCAACTACCAGACCATTGTGTCGGAAGCGCAGCGGCTCGACATCGGGTGGCTGATATGGGAGTGGGGGCCGGGAAACGACGTTGACGATCATCTCTGTGAAATCATGGACCTGACCACCAACAGCACCTTTGCGACGCTGAAAGGCTGGGGCAAAGAAGTCGTGCTGGCCGGTGACAACAGCATCCAGAAAACGGCTGTTCGTTCGCCCTTCCTGCTCAACGGCATGACGTGTAAATAGACCGACGGTTTACAGTTCACGGTATCCGGTATCCGGTTGTCAACAGCTCGTAAAACCGAAAACTGTAAACTGTAAACCAGCTACCGTAAACCGTTGGCTCAGTGGGTGTAATGGGTTATGGACAGGGACAACGCGATTGCGGAGATTTGACCAGTCAAGTCAATGTGATCGCTTCACCCTTATCCACATACTACCCATGCTTATCAACACAGTACGCCGTACACTGCTCCTGCTGACCTTCGTCGTTGGGCTTTACAGCTGCAAGAAAAACGATACCCAACCCGACGGCGGTTCATCGACCGGTAGCGTCAAGGTAACGCAGAACGGAACGGTAATCACCCAGTTTTCCGTCGATGAGGTAACGGTCGTGGGCGGTGGCGGCTACTCAATCGTCATCGCCAGTACCGATACCCGGCACTCCATCGTGCTGAGCATAGAGGGGCAATCGGCGGGTACGTACCCGTTCATCAAACCCCACGAAACGCTGACCAGCGGCCGGGCCAATTTCCTCTACCAGAGTTATGACCTGCCGCCCACCTACGCGGGTACCGATGGCGTATTGATTCCCAATGCCGGTCAGGTTCAACTAACAACGGCCACGTCGACGCGGTGCGCGGGTTCATTTTCGGGGGCGGGTCAGAACGATAAAGACGGTAAAACCTACGCCATCGAAGGCACATTCGACGCCCCCGTTCGCTGACCAGACACGACAAGCCGCTTGGCTGCACATCATCTTTCTGTCCACACCATTCAATCTTTCTATCCACACCATTCAATCTTTCTATCCACATCATTCAATCTTTCTATCCACATCATTCAATCTTATCCATGTTTCACTCCTTTTTCCAGCTACTCCGACGGCTGTATTACGGCTTCTGGCTGCTCGTCGTCATCGTTGGGCTGGGTTTCGCTACGGTTTTCGCATGGCATCTTTACGAGCAGGAACAGTTCCAAACCCAGCTTCAGGAGGAAGGAAAACTGGTTACGGTGCGGCTTCAGCGTACCGACCGCGACAGCCGCGTGATCTGGGATAAGCTGAACAACGTCGTTTATGCGGGCTTCACGTACCGCAACCGGCCCTACGAAGTACGCTACCTGAACAGCACCCGCTGGCTTTCGCCCGGCGATACCCTCTCGCTGCTGTACCTTGCGCCCACCGATACCTTCGGGCAACGTCAGTCGGTGCTGCGGTCCGTACCGCTACGGGGGGCATCCCGGCTGATCGGCTGGACCTCCGCCCGCGATGTCAGTCCGGAATGGCTGGCGCTGGGAGCCTTCGGCCTGATGGCCATGATACTGTTTGTCGTTGTCATGGGACTTATCCTGCGGCTGACCAGCTTTACCGGTGCACAGACACTGGCTCAGATCGTGCTGACGTTGTTTCTGGGGGCGATGGCGCTGTATCTCAGCTACGACACCTGGCAGTATTACCAGTACGACGAACGGGTAAGCGATCATGGGCAACCCATGACCGTCCGGGTTACGGGAGTCGACCGGCACCGCGTCCGTGGGTCGACGCACAAGCGCAGTTTCTGGAAACGATACGAGTACGACGCTACAGTTGCGTTTCGCGGCCAATCCCGGCGCATCGCTATCGACGCCGACGATTACGACCGGCTGGCCGCGGGTGATACCCGGCTGGATGTTCGCTACGACCCCACCGTCGACGATTTTATCGCCGTCAACTATTCGCCGGACAGCAGTAAGCTGATCGCAGCACTGGTACTGTGGGTGATGTTTGCCGCGTTCCTCAGAACAACGTTCACATCAGCATCGACCACCCAACAGCCCGTGCCCCCAACGCAGTAGACGACCCGCCGGGTAGGGATACCGTACGCCATTTGCCTACTTTTACGGGATGAACCGTTTTGTACTCGTTTGTTTGTTGTTGCTGTCGCGGCCGGGAGTGCAGGCCAGTCAGTCGGGTGGCATTCAGTTTTTTACGGGCTCCTGGCAGCAGGCACTGGCCGAAGCCCGGCGGCAGCACAAACCTATTTTCCTCGACATCTACGCTCACTGGTGCCCGCCCTGCCAGCGGATGGCCCGCGAAGCGCTGCCCAGTCCGGTCGTTGGGGCGGCTTACAACGACCGGTTCATCAACTACCAGCTCGATGCTGAAGTCGGGGAAGGGCTATCGCTGGCCCGGCAATACGGCATTGCCAGCTACCCAACCGCCCTGTTTCTGACCCCCGACGGCCAGCTAATTCACCGGGGTGTGGGGTACGCCGGTGTCAACGGTATGGTACAGCAGGCAAATCTGGTGCTGCGCATGCCCGCCATGCGTCGGGCGCTCCGCAAACGCCCGGCCGTCACTTCTTTAGCTGATACGCTGCGTACCTCACCCTGATACTCTACCCACAGCGTGAAATCGCTAACTTGCCCGCATGATTCGATTTATTCTGAAAAACAGCCTTCCCTGCCTGTTCGCGGGGGTACTGATAATGGGTTGCGGCTCGGCCAGCAATCAACCCTGCGACCCGACACCGGTTGCGGTATCGGCCCTGCCGGAAGAAATTACGACCCTCAGGCAGTTTATCACCAGCAAAGGCATCAAGGCTACGGCCGACGAGCGCGGCTTTTACTACACCATTCAGTCGCCCGGTACCGGTGCCAAACCAACCATCTGTTCGGAGGTTACGGTCAATTACGTCGGTAAGCTGACCAACAATGAAACGTTCGACAGCGGCAACGATGTAAGCTTCGGACTGAATCAACTGGTGCTGGGGTGGCAGGAAGGCATTCCGCTCATCGCACCCGGTGGCCGGATTACGCTGTATCTACCGCCCAGTCTGGCTTACGGTTCGCAGGAGCAGCCGGGTATTCCGGCCAACTCGATACTGGTATTCGACATCGATCTGAAAGCGGTCAAGTAACCGACAGCTTCTCCCCTACTCACGCTTCCTGACGTACAATGCTTTGTGCTGGTCAGGGCCGTCACCATCATACTGGTTGGCGGCCCTGACCTTTTTTTTGGTATCGACTTACAGCGATAAACGGCACCATACGCAGCCAGTGCAGTTGTCTCCTGATACACAGCTACCATCTACTAAATATGATTGCTTATAGCATACTATCATATGTAGTTTTACTGAGTAAAATTACCAGACACCACCCATGAACTTCCTGCCCGTCGCCCCTCCTGCTCTGTATCAAAGCATGCTTCTTTCCTCGGCAACGCCCATCAACGCGACGTTCGGCAGCTAACCGCTATTGGCACCCTTCCCGATCAGTCCGCCCCCTGCCGACTGATCGCCGTGATAAGCTGACGCCATCCCGCAGTCGACTGGCGGATTCCCCATTTTGCTCAACGCCCCTTTAATCTGCCCAACCGGCAGACCCAATAATTATCTCTTTATAACCACTATTCTTACTTTGCATGCAACGTGCGTTTATGTGTAGAGCCGTCCTACTACTGGCGGCACTCTGTTCCAGCGTAGCCACCAGCTGGGGGCAAAACCCGTTTTTTGAGCCGCTTTCGTCGGCACAGGCACGCGTAGCGACACCGGTCATTTTGGGATTAAAAGCCTACGTTCCCTACCAGCTTAAAACTACTGACCTGCGTAGTTATCTGGCCAAAGCACCGCTCGAATTCCAGCGCGGGGGCAACCCGCTCCCCGTGACCATCCCGCTGCCCGACGGTACGACCGAAACGTTTGCCCTGCTCGAATCGCCAATTCTGGCACCGGCGGTGGCGTCTAAGCACCCGGAAATCAAGACGTATACGGGTAAAGGGACCCGTCACCCAACCTACACGATCCGGCTTAGCTTTACCAGCAGCGGTTTCGACGCCATTATTCTCGGCGTCAGCAATGATGCCGTCTATTACACCAAAGTATCGACCGATCCGGCCAGTCAGGTATACGTGACGTACTTCGCCCGCGACGCGAAGAAAGCCGAATCCGCTCAGCCCTTCGGACCCGTTGGTACGGGCAAATGCGGCACGGTGTCGCCAGCGATCGATACCAGGACCGGAAACAACGGTGCCCGGGTGGGGGCTGACAACAACACCGGCGCGACCCTGCGTACGTTCCGGCTTGCCCTGGCCGCGACGAAGGAGTTTACCAACAAGCGGGGTGGTGGCGACGTTACAGCCGCCTACAACGCGCTGGTTGGCTACGTAAACCGGATGAACGCCGTGTACCGCGTTGAACTGAGTGTTGCGTTTACGCTCGTCAGCGACCAGTCGACCATTTTTACGGCGGCTAATGACGGTGGCTATAACAATGGCGACCTGGCGTCGATGCTGGGTAAAAACCAGTCGGTGCTCGACGCGGCCGTGGGCGATAGCAAGTACGACATCGGCCACGTACTGGGGAACTCGGGCGGCTCGGGTGAAGGGTTGGCCGTCGCTCCGTCGGCCTGTGTTTCCGGCCAGAAAGCAATGGGTGCCAGTAGCTTCGGCGACGGTTCGTTTGCTCCCATCTTCGACGATCAGACGTTTAGCCACGAAGTAGGCCACCAGTTCAGCATGAGCCACACCTTCAACAGCAGCATCCCCGTCTGTACAACCCGCGAAGCTAAAACGTCGGTGGAGCCCGGTGCCGGTACGACGATCATGAGCTACGGCTATACCTGTTCGGGTGCGGCCGGTAACGACGACTACGAAACGCCCACCTACCAGCCCATTCTGAACTTCCACACGGCCAGCTACGCCCAGGCAGCCAAGTACATCGGCACGCTGACCTGCTTCACATCGACCGTGCTCGACAACGCCGTTCCGGCAATTACAAAGTTCCCGGCCAACGTAACGATTCCGAAATCGACCCCGTTTACCCTGTCGGGCGAAGCCACCGACGCCAACACGGCCGACGTACTGAGCTATTCGTGGGAAGGGACCGACATTGGGCAGGTTACGCCCGATGGCACGACCCTGGCCAACACCGCACAGCCGCCGTTCTTCCGCAGCTACGCACCCGCCAGCACCGGCACCCGTATCTTCCCCCGCCTGTCGGCCATTCTGAACGGCAGCAACTACGCCAAAGGCGACAAACTACCGTCGGTCGGAGTGGCCACTAACCTCCGCATGACGGTTCGTGACAACGTCGGGGGCCTGACCTACCAGATGGTCACGGTAACGGTCGATGGTAATTCGGGGCCATTCCTGGAAACAACCAACCTGTCCGGTTCATACGCTGGCGGTTCGTCGCAAACCATCACGTGGAGCGTCAACAATACCGACGTAGCCCCGATCAACTGCGCGACGGTCGATATTCTGCTCTCAACCGACGGTGGACAAACCTTTCCAACAACGCTGCTGAGCGCCACCCCCAACGACGGTAACGAACCGATAACGCTGCCTTCCGTACTGACCGAAAAAGCCCGGATCAAGATCGTCAGCAGCAACGGCGTATTCTTCGACATTTCAAACGCCAACTTTACCATTACGGCCCCGGCTCCCCCCATCGTGAAAATCACCGCGCCTGACCCGGTTGCATCGGAAGGGCCAAGAAGCGGTGGACGTAAAGCGGCCGTCGGTGCCCGTGCGGGGGCCGTTGATCCGGGCATGCTCAAATTCGAGCGCAGTAATTCGGTCGGTACGCTGGTCGTCAACTACAAAATCGGTGGTACGGCTACGCCCGGCGAAGACTTCGCCACCCTGCCTACGTCGGTCACGTTCACCAATGGCCAGTCGGTCGTGATGGAAGAACTCGACCCCCTCGACAACAACGAAGATGGCGAAGGCGATGAAACAGCCGTGTTCTCGCTGATCGATGAGGCCGATTACGACCTCGACCCATCGGAGGAGGCCGCTACGATTGTCATTAAGGAAAACAACAGTAACACGACCTTCTCGATTGTTGGCGTTACCAAGCCGTCCTGTACAACGCTGTCGGCCACGCAGCGGCAGCTGACGTTCAGCCCGCGCTACGAAGGGCTGACCGGCAAGACCGTTACGTTCCGGGTAGTCAATGAACTGCCAGCCACCACCGCATCTGGCCCCTTCACGCTGAAACTGTATACCGACAATCCGGCCATCACGCTGAAAGCCGTACAGCAGGGCACCGACAACGAAGCCAGCTACGTCTATGACTGGCTCGCAACCTGCACCAGCAGTACTGCTGTTACACCGACAACGCCCCAGCCCACGATTCCCCTGTCGATCACGGGCGCTACACTGGTTAGCTGTCAGGCCACATCAGCCACGCAGCGGCAGCTTCAGTTTAGCCCGCAGTATGGCGGTGGAACGGCGGAACCGATTCATTTTTCGGTCGTCAACGAGATGATGCCGACAACCGCCACCGGCCCATACACGCTGAACCTGTACACCGACAACCCGGCTATCACGCTACGGGCTGTGCAGGGTGCCAACACCGCCAGCTATGTCTACAACTGGCTGGCTGCCTGCACCACAACTACGCAACCAACGTCACCGACCACGTCGCCAACAGCGTCGTTTACCATTACCAGTGTCGTTATGAACAACTGCCAGACCACGTCGGCCACCAAGCGCGACATCAGCATCACGCCCCAGTATAGCGGCACGACGGGGCAACCCATCACGTTCCACGTCGTCAACGAAACGACCCCGACGACCAGCGCAGGCCCGTATATGCTGAGTCTGTACACCGACAACCCGGTGATTACGCTCAAAGCCATGCAACAGGGCACCGACACGGAAGTCAGCTTTGCGTACAACTGGCTGGCAAACTGCCAGACACCCACGCCCAGCCGCATCGGTACGGGCGAACCGGGCGCGAACCTGCAACTTCAGGTGCTGGGCAATCCGGCCCGAAATGGTCGGTTGAGCGTACAGGTGCTGGGTGCCGCCGGGCAGTCGCTGAACCTGAATCTGCTCGACGCGCAGGGTCAGCAGGTCGATACGCACCGGGTTGAGCAGGCTGGTTCGCAGGAGCAACACACCTTCGAAATCAGCCGCTACCCGACCGGCGTACTGTTGCTCCGCGCCATCACGCCCACGCAGTCGCAGACGCTCCGCATCGTCAAGGCGGAGTAACGACGCGTTGTCCAAAAGCAGTTGGGCCCCGAAATACGCTAGTCTCGTATTTCGGGGCCCAACTGCTTTTGGCAGTAATTTATCTTCGGACTTTTATTTACAGTTTACTGACGAAATTGCGGTTGTTATGACTGACGAAACACTCACCCAAGTATTACCCGAACACAAGGGGCTGGCGTTTATTATCACCAAATCATACAAGAAGGATATGTCGGCGGAGGCTCTTTACGAAGCAACGCGTGGTGTCTGGAAAGACGTACCCGAACATGACGCTTCCTTTCTATATGCCTTCGCTACCTGCAAGGGTATTGTAAAAGAGGTCTACGAGATCGAGCAGTGGGAAAAGGCAGGAACTAAGCCGTACACGATGGTGTCACACGCCGACACAAATCTGACGAACCGGTGGGAGTTCGTTGGCCACGTTGCCCCCGAATCGGTGCGTAGTTTATATATCGGAAAGAAAATAGTGAGGAGTTATGGCTCTCCGTTCAAGAAAGTCGGCGGCTAATTGACTTAGCCTGGCCTTAACGCTTTTCTGTCATCCCGACGACAGGAGGGATCTTTGGTAATAGGCAATTTCCTCGCTTCTAACGAAGATCCCTCCTGTCGTCGGGATGACAAAAAGCGTTTCATAAGGCAGCCCCTAAAAGCCAACCTTTTTGAATTCCTGCCGTTCGCCGGACACGGTTTGGTCGTCGATGTTGAAGATGTCGGCGAGGGTCATAGGTTCCGGCGTCCGGTAGTCCATGCCCAGTTGCGTGAGCAGCGCGTTGGCTTTGTCGGGGCTTAGCTTGCCGAATGCGTAGTCGACCATCAGGCGTCCCTTCCGCATCAGGGCCTTGTCGAGCAGGTGTTTGCTGGCGTTGAACGTGGCAATAACCTGAATGTGCATACAATCGGCCAGCAGTCCGTCGGTCAGGTTCAGAATGTTCGACACGCTGTTGGTATCACCCCCGGCTTCGCGCGATTGCAGAATCCGCTCGGCATCCTCGATAATCAGCACCGAGTCTTTGTTTTCGAGCAGAAACGGAATGATTTCGGGCGAGGTCAGGTAGTTGGTCATGTAGGGCGGCAGGATGAGCATGTCCTTCTTGACCAGCGAACTCAGGTGCTTTATGTACGTGGTTTTGCCGGTGCCCGGTTCGCCGTGCAGCAGAATCAGTCCTTTGCTTTTGGGTTGCCCCAGCAACGTGACCAGCCGCTCGTGAACGGGCAGAAAATCGTCGTTGTAGTGTAAATCCAGGTTGATATCGGGCGGATTTATCTCGACCCGTTCGGTGTGCAATCCCCCCAGTCCGCTCTGAATCAGGTAGATATTCGTCTGATTATCTTCGTGAGCGTATTTGTACTCGTTCAGCCCGTCGAGCAGCGTTTTTACCGACGGTTCAGTGTGGTACAAGCCGTAGAGCCGAAAAAACCGGTCGCCCACAAACTCGGCTTTCAGCAGTATCCCGTCGTCGTGCTGGTATACCCGCTCAACCGACTGCCAGCCTTCGTCGGTTACGCGTATCGACTGGTTAATGAGCTGAAAACCCCGACTCGCGAACAACTCCCGCGCCGACGGTTTGAAATCTTCGCTGAAATGCAGGTAGTTGGGATACGACCCGAACGTCTGTACAAAATGCGGGGCCAGCGGAAACTCCCGGTCGAGGTCGCTGGGAATGTATAAATTTTGAATGATTGGCGAATTCGGCATATAATGGTCAGCCCCCAGACGGCGAAGCCGGTTAGTCATCGCCCGCTCCTTGTGCGGCATCAATCAGGTCGGTTTCGGTTCAGTATCCCGAAGGTAACACTTGACGGTTTACGGTCTAGGGTTTACGGTTTAAAGTTGTCGGCCATCGGCAGCGCCGGTCGATCCAACCTTAACCAGTAACCCTTGATCGGCAAACGCTCAGTACGAAAAGCGAAGGGAGCCGGGGGAAAAGCGAAGCATGATTTCATGGACGCTGTTTTCATTGTACTGCATGGCGTTGGGGCTCTCGGGCGTCCGGGAGTAGAACAGATAACCGAGCCGGATAGCCGGGGAAATCTGGTACTCGGCCAGCAACTGTAGGTAATTGGTCGATATGATGCCGGGGCTGTTCTGCCGGTACGACACCCCCAGACCCAGTTGCTCGGCAAACCAGAGCCGTGCGTTGAGGTCGACACCCAGCGGACGGTCCGCTATCTTGGAAAGCAGTACCGAGGGTATCAGAACGGCGGTTTCGCTGAGGGGGAAGCGATAGCCCGCCTGGATCATCAACGGCCGAACGGCGGGGTAGAGTGTCAGCCCCGCCACGCTGGGTTCGCGCGAGATCAGTTCGGGCAGTGAGATGCCGGCAAAAAAGCGATCGGCCTGGTAGTAAACGCCCAGCCCCAGACTGCCTATCGGGCGGTTGATGTTGGCGGCACTGGCCTGATCGTAAATGGGCAGCACGTTGACCCCGCCCGATAAACCAACCGACAAATGCGACAGGGCGGGCAGGTTGAATCGGTACGCTACGCTGCCCAGTACACCCGTGGCGGCAAACAGGCCCATGCGATCGTTGAAGGCCTGAAAGCCCAGCCCCACGCGCCCGTTGCTGACGGCCCCATCCATCGACACCGCCTGCGACACCGGGGCGTTACGAATGCCAAACCATTTCCGGCGCAGAAAGGCCGACAGTTGAAAGCTTTCCCGGCTACCGGCGTAGGCGGGATTGATGCTCAGGTTATTAACCAGATACTGCGAATACAGCATTTCCCGTTGCGCCCGCACCGGTCCTGCCAGCCCGCACACAACACCAATCACAACCAGCCAGCAATTCCGCATCCTATTCACACGCTTGTACCAATCAACGTTTAGCTCCGTGACCCGTCGACGGCTTATCTCCAGTCCGGCAGATGCGGAGAGAGACAGCCCCTGTAGCCAGTCGCGAAGGTAAGCGATTCGCGTTAGTTCAGTTCGAGAATCTTGATTTCCGTCCGGCGGTTTTGCTGATGCTCTTCCTCGGGGCAGTCGACCCCGTCGGCGCACTTATTCACCAGGTCGGTTTCGCCGTATCCTTTGGCTACCATGCGTTTGGCGGCAATCCCTTTCGTGCGGAGGTAACGGACGACCCCTTTGGCCCGCTTGTCCGACAGACTCAGGTTATAATCGGCCTTGGCCCGGCTGTCGGTGTGCGAGCGCAGCTCGATACGCATGGCCGGGTACCGGTTCATCAGGTCGACCAGTTTGTTGAGTTCGATGGCTGCGTCGGGCCGGATCGTGGCTTTGTTGAGGTCGTAGTAAATGTTGTCGATCCGGACGATATCGCCTTTGCGGAACATCAGGAGATCGGTGTTGCCGGTACCCTCCTTCGTAATCAGGCTCCCCGCCGTACCCATGCCTTCCTTGCGCGCTTCCAGCCGGTACGCGCAGCCCGGTATGGCCACAAAACCGTATGTACCGTCCGCTGCCGACACCACTTCCTGCCGCGATTTGTCGCACTGATTGATGAGGACGACCGTAGCCCCGCCAATGGGTTTGCGGTCGTTTTGCGTCAGTACGTGCCCATTGATGGCGAGTTCGGTGGTCGACATGGCAATTGGCTTCATCAGCGAAATATCGAGCCGCAGGGGTTGGTTGTCAGACAGGTTACGACCCGAGAAGCCGATGTGATTTTCCAGGTAGCCCGCGTGGTTTGTGATAAACTGCACATCGCTGGTATTGTCGAGGCAGAAGCGTAACATACCTTTCTCGTCGGTTTTCAACTGCTTTCCCGTCAGGGTGTCGCTACCCGTCACGCGGACGTTTACCTCCGGCAGCGGCATCCGCGACTGCGCATCATACACGATTACGGTCAGCTCACGGCAGGGGTGAGCCGTTCCCTGCCGGGTGAACCGGTAGATATCGTCGTCGGAACCGCCGTTTTTGCGGTTGCTGCTGAAGTAGCCGCTGTTGCGTTCGCCGTCGGTCGTGATCCCAAAATCATCGGCCGCCGAGTTGATCGGCTCGCCCAGATTCCAGAGCTTACGCACCTTCATGCCGTCGGGTGAGAGCTGCGCCGAAAACAGATCGAGCTTACCCAACCCCTCGTGCCCATCCGACGACAGGTACAGCGTACCGCGCTCATCGACAAACGGAAACAGTTCGTTGCCTTTGGAATTAACCTCACTACCCAGATTGACCGGCTCCGACCAGGCTCCGTTTTTCCAGAGCGACACGTAGATATCGCTACCCCCGAAACCACCCGGCCGGTCAGACGCAAAATACAGCCGCTGATCGTCGGCCGACAGGCAGGGATGGCCCGTCGAAAATTCGTCGCTGTTGAATGGTAGTTCGACAGCCTGACTCCAGGTTCCGTTGGTTTGCCTGGCCGTATAGAGTTTGAGTTTATTGACGCCGTCGGCGCTGCGCCGGGCCTGCCCGCCATTAAAATTGTTGCGGGTGAAAATAATGCAGCTACCATCTTTGGTAAACGTAGCCGGGCCTTCGTGGTAACGCGTATTGAGCGACTTACCGAACCGCTCCGACTCACTGACCAGTACGTCGCTGTAGCCCAAACCAGCCGCTACGTTGTTGCCGCCGTAGAAACCAACCGTGCGGGAGTCGTTGGCGGTCAGCGACGTGTACGAATCCCGGCCCAGTGAGCGTTTGAACAGGGTGCTGGCAGTCCGCGAGCCGCCAAGTTTAGCCGACCGGCCGAGTTCGATCGTGGGCTGGTAGTACAGATCCAGAAAGCGTTTGCTACCAAACAGCCCGCGTAACCCCGCCGATTTGCCGGTCGTTACGTAGACTAATCCATCGCCGTAGCGAACAGGGCTGAATTCGGGGTTACGGCTGTTGAGTTTAAGAAATTCGAGCGTGTAGGTTCCCTCGTTACGGGCAGCCGCATCGTCGTAGAGCTCGGCAAAGGTCGGGCCACCCGTGTGCGCGTGCTGACTGTCTTCGTAGTGGTTGTAGGCCGTCTGCGCGGCATCGTATTTACCGTTGCTGGCCAGCGCCTGCGCGTAATACAGGTAGTGCTGCGACAGGTCGGCGGGCAGTTGGCCGTTTACCAACAGGTTATTATAAACCCGTTCGGCGTTTTTCATATCGTTCAACTGCCGGTAGCTGTAGGCCAGCTGCACTAGGGCCGACCGCCGTTGCGCGTCGGTCATGCTACTTACCTTGCCGAGGGCTTCTTCGTAGAGTTCGGCCGCTTTGGTAAACGATAACCGGTCGAAGTATCTGTCGGCCTGCGCGATCAGCGGCTGTACCTGCCCAGCGGCCATTCGGGCACCGAGCAGCAGGCATATCAACAAAAAACGATTCATAGGTAGGTGGTCGTCAGTGGGGCAAAAAAAAAGTACGCATGGCACAGATTATGAGCCAGCGTACTGTCGAAATAAGCAAATAGTGCGCCGAATTTCTTAGAAATAGCGGGGGGTCAGTATCCGATTTTTACCAAAGCCGAATTCATAGCGCAGCATAATTTCGTGGGAGTTTGGAGCCACATCGCCCAACCGGTTTGTTGTGCGGTCGTAAGCGTAGCCGAAGCGTAGCTGATCGGTCACCTGTACTTCGAGCATACCCACAATGGCGTCGGTGCCGTACTGTGTCCAGTCGGTAAACTGATTCCGGCGCACCGACGCGCCAATGGCGATACGGTCGGCAAACCAGATGTTGACGTTACCATCGAAACCGAGTGGAGCGCCCTCAGCGTACTTGACCAGCGTCGACGGCTTGATCTTGATCTGCGGGCTAACGCCGATGACGAAACCGGCGGTCAGATACGCGTGCCGACGCTGCCGGGCCTGCAAGCCCAGCGCGGGCGATGAGTACTCACTCAGCTTGTTTTTAATCAGCCGTGGTACCGACAGGCCGATATAGCCCCGGTCGTTGCTCAGGTACAGACCCGTGCCGAAGTTGGGAAGCACCTTCGAGATGTCGCTGGCAAAGGCCGGGTCGCTGGCACCCGTACCGTCGGGCGTCAGTTTCACCTGCGTCAGACTGGCGCGGTAACTCGACGCGCCCCCCTGCAAGCCCAGCGCCAGCGTCGACTTCTGCCCGACCTTGATGCGGAAGGCATACGACACAAAGCCCCCGGCTTCTTCCATCACGCCGTAGCGGTCGCCGTACAGCTGGAGCCCGATACCGACGCGTTCGCGGTTGATGGGCATATCCATCGTAAACGTCGCCGTCTGCGGAGCCCCTTCCACCCCCGTCCACTGGTTGCGGTACAGAGCCGACATGCTCAGTACGTCGCGACTACCGGCGTAGGCCGGGTTCAGGGCCAGCATATTGAACATATACTGCGAGAACATTTTGTCCTGCTGGGCCTGCGCCGTGCGCTCCCCGATGCCCAGCATCAGCACCAGCGCAGCCAGCCATTTTTTCGTAGACATATGCATTGTTATCGGTTTAAGGGTCAAGGTCTAAGGGTCAATGTTTGGCTTTTCCCGGAGGAATGTTAAACAGTAAACCTTAGACCTTGAACCCGCTTTTTAGCGGTAAATCGTCATGTATCGTACAAACCTACGACTGTCGCTGGTCCGTACAATGTAATAGTAAGTGCCATCTGGCAGCCCTTTGTCACCATCGAGCAGGATACCCGTGTTCGACGTGCCGTCCCAGTCATTCTGGTAGTCGTCCTTCTTGTAGACCATGTGGCCCCAGCGGTTGTACACTTCCAGACTAACCGTCAGGCCCGTAGCCCCCCGGATGACGAACAGATCGTTGACGCCATCACCGTTCGGCGAGAAGCCTTCCGGTATGAAGAACGAGGTGTTGGTCGGCGGCAGCGTCAACGGTGTTGGCTGACTCTCGTTCGAATCGCCCGGACTGTTGTTATCGTTCAGATCGGTCAGCAGACCATCCGTCGAGCGGTCAGATACCACCCCACTCAGCGCCGTTGCCGTACCGTAGGCCGAGTTCTGGAACGTTGCCGTTGTCGAGCCGGTCGATGCGACGTTGATCACAAACCGGATCGTATCGATCTTACCCACCGCCATCGTACTGGTGCTGTCGCCCAGGACGAGGTAAGGCGATGCCTGCCCGTCGAAGTTTGGATTCAGCTTCAGCGCGCTGCCCGTCGAGGTAGTAAACGGTCCGCGTACGATTCGGTATGAGGCCCCGGTCTGCGCATTGAACACATTCGACAGCGTATCGGTGATTGCCACGTTGCGCAGCAATTCATTACCGAAGTTCCTGACGACGAGCGTGTAGGTCACGTTGTAGCTACCATCGGCCTGTCGCAGCGTGTCGGTGATCGCCAGTGCCAGTCCAATGTGCGGGTTGCCAACATACGGCCCGAGCACCACCGGCGTCGGGTTGCTGTCGTTGCGCGGATCGAGATCGTTGTTCGGATCGTCGTTCGTACCAGCCGTCGACGTGTCGGTGACCGCGACATTGTCTGTCGTCAGCGCACTACCGAAGGCGCGGTTGTAGAACCGTGTCGAATCGGTATTGCGAACATCGACCCGTACCGTGAAGCTGACACTGCGGCTGGTGCCGGCTGGCAGCGTGCTGAGCGAATCAACCAGCAGGCTGGTGTTTCGGCCCCGGCCCGTGTAGCTGGTGTTGCCCGTCAGTCCGGCATCGGCCGTGAGCGATACCTGGTTGCTGACGATCAGCACACCACTGCCGAAGGTTTGCGACAGATCGTCGACTACCGCCACCCGCTTCAGTTCCGTCGTACCCCGGTTAACAAGCTTGATCGTGTAAGGCACGTCGTAGACACCCGGCTGTACTTCGACCGGTTTACCAACGGCTTTCGCTATACCCAGCAAACCACCCGTCTGGTCGAAGCGAACCGGCGTCGGCGTGGTGCCCAGCGGATTCGGATCGTAGCCGTTGTTCGACACGTCGCGTACCCGTACCGAGTCAGCCGTGCTGCCCGCACCGGTGATGCTGGTGTAGTACAGCCCGTTGTTACCGTTCGGCCGGACGTTGATAACGAAGGTGAGCGTGTCCTGTTCACCGGCTGCCAGCGTACTCGTGCCGTAGAGCAGATTCAGGTTCGACGTACCGTTGTACTGTCCGTTTGGCACCAGGTTGCTACCGTTCCGTACGGTTGGCGACCCAACGATCGACGCTGTCGTCGGCGATGGGAAGGCTTTCGCCAGCGTATCGGTCAGGCTGACGCCGTAGAGCGTCTGGTTGCCGAAGTTTTTCAGCGTTGCCCGGTATTTCACCTCGTAGCTACCGTCCTGCTTATCAACCACGCTGACCACCGCCAGGGCAACGCCCAGAGCGGGCTGCTGTTGCCGGGTCGTGTCGATGCGGAACACCGTGAAGCTGGTGTTGTTGAGCGGGTTCCGATCGCTGTCCGGGTCCGGATTGCTACCGTCCGTCGACAGTTCCAGCGCGTTCATTCCAGTGGCCCTACCACTCGCAATGTTGCGGTAGGTCGTGGTTGTATCACCCTTCCGGCGCAGCACCGTTACGTCGAGGATAAAGGTCTGCGACCGACCCGGCGCGATGTAGCTGCTTGAATCGAAGATGGCCGAGGTGTTACCACCACCCGTGTACGACGGCTTGTAGACCAGTGTAAAGGCCGGATCGACGGTTTCAAACTTCACCGCTTTCACCGTTGCCGATCCGAAGGCGTAGGCCAGGTCGTCGGTGATCTGCACGTTTCGCAGCGTATCGCCCCCGAAGTTGGTGGCCACAAAGCGATAGCGAACGTTCAGCGTTGTGTCGCCCACCAGTGTCGGTGTACCGACCACGGCTTTCGCCAGACCCAGTACACTCGTATTGCTAACCGGAGTCGAGCTGACACTATCGCGGACGGTAACGCTCGAACTGTTGTTGGTCAGGTTCGGATCGCGCTCATCCAGGTACGTAATGTCGGCCCGGTTGACGATGGCACCCTTCGCAATGACCGATACCGGGATCACGATGTCGCGCGAAGCGCCACCGATCAGGCTATCGATCCGCGCCGTCACGACACCGTTGCTCAGCGAGTAGCTGGTGGCCGTAGTCGACTGCGGCTGTACCGTTGTCGGCAGCACGTCGCGTACGTCGATGCGGTGGGCCGTCCGGCGGCTGGTGTTCGTAACGCGCAGGGTGTACGTAATCGCGTCGCCTACCTTCGCTACGGTTTTATTCGCCGTTTTCACGATGGCAAGGTCAACCGAGGCCGTGTCGCCCTGGCAGCTGACGATGCTCACAACGATCGGCGCACCCGCGCTGACGCAGCCCGTGCTGTTGCGCTGGAAGACGTAGTACGTACCAGCACCGACCGAGTCGGGCCGCAGCACACGTGCCGAAGTCACAGCGGCACCTGTCCGGTATTCGTAGCTGCTACCCGCCGGGGCCGTTGTACTCAGCGCCTTGCTCAGGTTGACTACTACTGCCGGGCAGCTATTACGCAGGTTGCTGGTCACGAGCGTCGCGATCGGCTCCGATACGCGCACCTTGGTGGGTTCAGATACCGGCGAGCTACAGCCGTTCGCGTCGTAGACCTGTACGGTGTAATCACCACTGGCTTTCACGACGATGCTTCTGGTCACGGCGCGGTTGCTCCACATATAACCCGACACACCATCAGGGGCCGTCAGCGTAACCGAGTCACCCGCGCAGAAGGCCAATGGGCCGCTGGCCTGGATGGTCGGAATCGTTTTGCTACCCTCGATCGTCAAGATCATGTTGTCGGTGGCTACCGGACAGGCTGCGTTGTTGGCACTGGCCGAGAGCGTCAGCGTCACCTTGCCAGCCAGTACGTCTTGAGTGCTGGCGGTATAGATGGCGTTAGCTGCGAATGGATTGTCGAACGTACCGCTGCCGCTCGATCTCCAGTACAACTTGCTGGCGGCTCCACCGACGCTGCCTTGCAGGCGGTAGGACTTTGCTCCGCAGACGACGGCATCAGGTCCGGCGTTGGCAGTGACTGGGTTCGTGGTATCGCAGGCTGTTTGCGACGTACAGGTGGTAATCTGTACGTGGATGGTCGCCGGGTCGCTGTAGCAGCCGCCGGTGGTTTTCTCCACAACATAGTACGTTCCCGTACCAACCGCCGAACTGGTACCGACCAGCGTACTGCTGCTCAGCGTCGGGCTGGTGTAGTATTCGTACACACCGCCACTGGTCGATGCGGCACTGGTTACGGCGGTGCTCAGGTCGACGGTGTTGGACGGACACGTATTGGTCTTGTCGGCAACCAGCGGTTTCGTCACTTTCGGCAGTACCGTAATGGTCTGTACCGCCGATGCCGGGCTCTGGCAACTACCCGAGGTCGTGCAGCTGGCCGAGTAGGTCGTGCTGCTGGTCGGCGTTACGACGATGCTCGCGCCTGTCGTTCCGTTCGACCACCGTACCGTCGAGCCGGCCGCGCATCCCTGCGCCGTCAGCACCACCGATGCGCCATTGCAGACGGTCGGGTTCGATGTGCCATTGGCCGCGATGGTCGGCGCAGCGGGCGTACCCACCGTGATCGTCGTAAAGGCCGACCAGCCACTTTCGCAGTTACCTACCACGCACTTCACGCGGTACGAGGTGTTGGTCGTTGGCGACGCCGTCAGGATGCTGCCCGTCGTTTTACCATCCGACCAGACCAGTGTACCACCTGCGCAGCCCGTGGCCGTCAGCGATACGGCTTCACCCAGGCATATCGTGGTTTTGTTACCCACGATCGACGGGATACCCTGCGGGCTACCCACGACTACGTTGATCGGCTGCGACGGACTGCTGGTGCAGCCATTGAGCGAGCAGCTAGCCGTCAGCGAGAAGCTGCTGGTCGGTGTCCGGGTAATGGAAGCCCCCACCGTGTTGTCCGACCAGGTGATCGTGCCACCATCGCAACCCTGAGCCGTCAGCGTAATCGGCGAACCAGCGCAGGTCATCAGCGAGGTCGATGCAATCAGCTTCGGCGCTGGCGTGTACGTTACGCTCGTGCTGGCTCCCGTCAGGTCAACGTCGGCACAGACACTGCGGTCGGCGATTAGCTTGCTCACGTCGGTAATCGAAGTCAGACCCATCTTGATCAGACTTATATCCAGGTAATTCTTCGACGAAGGTCGTCCGTCGTACACCAGTGTATGGATAGTGTAGTCAGCCGACTGGGCCGTGACGGTGAACGTCGCTGCGGGGCTGATCTGCGAAACGACTTTGGTTGAACCAGTCGTCAGGAGATACACAGCCGTATAATCGTCGGGGCGAACCAGGCCACCATTCACCGTCGCTCTTACGACGGCACCGTTATCGTCGGCGCAGACACTGGCGGCTCTCGCCACCAGCGTACCGGCGCGGGCCGCGCAGTCGGTGCGGTTGATGGTGATGCCCGACGAAGCCGCGCTGATGCACTCGCCAATTTTACACTGGGCATAGTACGTCTGGCTACCCTCCGGCTTGATTACGATCGACGAGCCGGTGTTCGATCCGTCGACGCCTTTGGCCGACCAGATTACGTCGCCCGAGCAACCCGTGGCTGTCAGCGTAACCGTACCACCGGCAACAACCGTTGTCGACGAAGCCGAGATGGTTGGCGGGGTTGGCTGGCTGACCGTTATCAGGAAGCCCATCGAGTTGTCGCTGCGGCAGCTTGCGTTCTGGCAATAAACCGAGTAGCTGGTATTGACGGTTGGCGACACGACGATGCTGGCCGTGTTGGCTCCCGTACTCCAGACCGGCGTACCGCTGCAACCACCCACCGTCAGTGTGGCCGAACCACCCGGACAGATCGTCGATGCATTGGCAATAATGGTTGGTGCTGCGGTCGTCGTGGTGTTGATCGTTACCGTGTTCGAGCGACCGCTGGCGCAGTTGGCACCGACGCGGCAAACCGCGTAGTACTGCGTGCTGGCGGCCACCGCCGTTACCGATACAGTAGCGCCCGTCTGCCCATCCGACCAGACAACGGTTCCGGTGCAGCCGGACGCCGTCAGCGTAACAACGCCACCGCTACAGGTTGCCGTGGTCGACGCAGCAATGGTCGGCGGGGTACCGGCCGTGTTGACCGTTACGCGCACTTTGTTCGATGCGGCACTTTCACAGCTACCAATTCGGCAGGTTGCGTAGTATTCTTTCGTTTCGGTCGGCAGGATGCTGATGCTGGCCCCGACCGCGTCGGTACCTACCCAGCGAACCGTACCGTTGCAGCCTTCAGCCGTCAGCGTCAGGCGTTCGCCACTGCAAAGCGTCGTTTTGTCGACCTTCACGATAGGCGTTGCTGGCGATACGACCGTGATCTGCTTAGCCACCGATGTTGCGCTCAGGCAATCGCGGACTTTACACTGCGCCGTGTAGCTGATGGTAGACGTCGGTGTTACGGTGATGCTGGCTCCGGTTTGTCCGTTGCTCCAAAGTACCGTACCCTCGCAGCCATTGGCCGTCAGCGTCACCCGGCCACCCGAACAGGTCGAGTCGGAACTGGCCACCAGCGTTGGTACGGCCGGGGTTGCAATGCGGATCACGACTGCGTCTGAGACGGGACTTACACAGGCGCCATTCTTACAGAACACCGTGTACGTATTGTTGCCGCTGGTTGGTGTAACCACGATCTGACCCGTGGTGGCGGTTGTGCTGCTCCAGGTCGGGGTACCGCTGCATCCATTGACGGTCAGCGTTACCTGCTCACCCGGACAGGCCACCGTTGTGCTGGCAACAATCGTCGGTTTGGCCGGTGTATTCGTTACGTCGATGACGATTGATGCGGCTGCGCTTACGCACGATCCCATCCGGCACTGCACCGTGTAGGTTGTGCGGCTCGACGGACTAACCACGATCGACGCGCCCGTTTCCGAACCGGTCGACCACTGGTAGGTACCGTTTGTACAGCCCGACGCCGTCAGGGTTGCCTGCCCACCGGGGCAGACGCTGGTGGTACTGGTCACGAGCGTTGGCGTCTGCGGATCGCGTACATTGATAGTGAGCGCATTCGACGCACTGCTCACGCAGTTGGCTCCCTGTACGCAGCTGGCCGAGTAGACCGTCGTCATCGCAGGAATTACCGAAACCGTTGCGCCTGTCTGGCCATCTGACCAGCGGATGGTACCACCCGAGCAGCCGGTTGCTGTCAGAGTAGCCGGGCTACCTTTACAAATTTCGCTGATACTGCTGGCGATAGTCGGTGCCTGGGCCGTACAGCCGTTCACCTGAATATCGACGCGCGACGTATCGTTGCTGCCAAGCGCCAGATCGTTGTCGGGGCTTTGTAGCGAAGCCGTGTTCCGGATCGTACCCGTTCCGGTAATCATGGCCTGAATGGTCAGGCTGCGCTGCGCACCGGCGGTCAGCGTACCGACCGTCCAGACACCCGAACCGGCGTTGTAGTCGGCGGCCGGGCTGGCACTGACGAACGACAGGCTGGCGGGCAGTTTGTCGCTAACCGTTACGCTGCGAGCGTCGGTCTTACCACCGTTGCTAACCGTAATGGCGTACGAAACCGTTTGTCCCAGCGTGTAGGAACCGGGGGTCGTGATTTGTTTCACAACGGCCAGATCCGTTTTGCAGGCGTTGATCGTCAGCACCACCGACGATGTACCGGCAACGCACACACCCGCACCGTCGGGGTCATTCGTAGTGGCCGTAATCACGACCGACGTATTAGCTACGTTCGTTGCTGATGGCGTAAACGTCGTGGTTAGGCTGGTCGGGTTGCTGAACGTACCCCCGCCAGTTGCCGACCAGGTGATACCCGTTGCCGAACCACTGAGTTTGGCGATGAGCGTTACCGGGCTGGCACCGCAGCTCGTTTGCGACGGACCGGCGTCGACACCAGCTATGCTCTGGCAACCGCAATCGACAACCACCGCCGACAGCGTAGCCGGGGTACTGCTGTAGCAGCCCGATGCCGATTTAGCAAATACATAGTACGTACCGGCATTGACAGCCGTCAGGTTAGTTACCTGTGTACTGGCCGAGCGGGTCGTGCTGGTGTACCACTCGTAGGTCAGGCTGGCGTCGCGGTTGCTGATCGTGGTCGATGTCAGGTCAGCCGTTTTTGCCGGGCATGTATTCTGCACCGTGTTCCGGGCCAGCGTTGGTGTAGCCACCGTCGTTACAGTAACCGTAGCCGACTGCTGCGGACTAACGCAGCCATCCGCCGTGCGGGCCGACACGTAGTAAACGGTCGTCTGCGCTGGCGAGACAGTCACGGACGTACCACTGCTGACCGTAGCAAACGGCTGGCTGCTGGTTGATGACGTGTACCAGTTGATGCTGGCGCCGGTTACCGATGTCGATGCAATCAGGCTGGCGATACCAGCCGGACAGATCGGCGCGGTACTCGCTATGGTCAGGTTGAAATTGGTTGGGCAAAGCAGTTTCAGACCGGCGCTTATACTGGTCAGCGACTGACCCGGCGTCAGCGTGAAGCTGTCGGTACGGCCCGTTACGGGGTCGGCGTCGCTGTCGGTAGCCGTGTTGCCCTGGTGGTACAGGGTCAGGCCATACCCTTTCGCTTTCAGCCCCGTCGTGTCGAACACCATATAGTAGCCGACATTGGGTTGCAGACTGGCGAACTGGAACGCCCCGTTGCTGTCTGTCGTGAAGCTCTGCACCGGCGACGATTGCCCGTCGCGGTACAGCCGGACAACGACACCAGCAACACCACCCTCACCCGCATTGCGCTGACCGTCTTTGTTCGTATCAGCAAACACAATGCTGCTGATCGTACCAGCTTTCGGTGCGAAACCGGCATTGATCGTCGTGTTTACTTCATTCGCCGTCAGGCTAAACGGTGCCGTTTCCCCGTTCGGACCGGCATCGCTATCAAGCGCGGTATTGGTCGTCGCACCGGGTTTTGTTACAACATAACCCCGTGCAGCCAGACCCGTCGTATCGAACTTGAGGTAATAACCTGACCCGGCCGTAATCCCCGTGAAGCTGTAAGCTCCAGTGGCGGTTGTGGTCGTGCTGGCAACCTGCGCCACTCCGGCAGTCGTGCTGCGGAACAGCGTCACGACAATACCCGGCATGCCACCGTCTTCCGGCTCACGAATACCGTTTCCGTTGGCATCGGCGAAAGCAATACCGTTAAGCGTAGCCGTTGGTACAGTACCCACCGGCAGATCGGTGTCCACCTGATCGGGTTCACCCTTGACGTTGTTGTTGGGTGTTGAACCGGCGTTGGTCGGCGGGGTGTTGGCTGGATTGGTATCGTTATCGAGCGAGGTGATCTCGGTTACGTTGTGCAGGTTGGTGCCCGTGAACGTCGGATCGATCCGCGCTACCAAGGTCAGTGATACCACCTCACCTGGGGCCAGTGGCCCAGCCAGGGTCGTGCTGGCAACCCCACCGCTCACGCTGGTGAAGCTACCGCCCGGTACGAGTGTCAGTCCCGCCGGCAGCCGGTCGCCGACCACCACGTTGTAAGCCGGTACGTTACCCGCATTGGTCACGTTGACTACGTACACCACCTGATCACCCGGGTAGTACGGCCCACCCGCTGGTGCCGTGCCAGCCAGGGTCACATTGAAGCGGTTGGGCTTGGCCCCCGCGTCGATATTGCTCAGCGTCTGACCAGCCGTCAGGCTAAACGGAGCCGTGCTACCGCTCGCCAGCGCGTCGCTGTCGATGGCCGTATTGGTCGTCGCATTCGGCGGACTCAGAGCCAGACCCTTCGCAGCGAAGCCCGTCGTGTCAAACACGATTGTATAGTTGCTGCCCGGCACGATGCCTGTGAAGCTGTAGACACCTCCGCTGGTTGTCGTCGTGCTACTCACGACAGTGGTACCGTTCTGGTAGAGCGTTACCTTGATGCCATCTAGGCCTGTGTCGCCCGTTTCACGGATACCGTCGCCATTGGCGTCAGCAAACACCTGACCGCTGGCGGTACCTTTGCTGCCCATTGGCAGATCCGTATCGACCTGGTCGGGTTCACCCTTGACGTTGTTGTTCGGCGTCGAACCGGCGTTGGTCGGCGGGGTGTTGGCTGGGTTGGTATCGTTATCGAGCGAGGTGATCTCGGCTACGTTGTGCAGGTTGGTACCGGTGAACGAGGGATCAATCCGTGCCACCAGCGTCAGCGAGACAACCTGCCCCGGAGCCAATGGTCCAGCCAGCGTCGTGCTGGCCACGCCACCGCTTACGCTGGTGAAACTACCACCCGGTACCAGCGTCAGGCCAGCAGGCAGGCGGTCGCCGACCACCACGTTATAAGCTGGTACGTTACCCGCGTTGGTCACGTTGACTACATAGACAACCTGATCACCCGGATAATACGGGCCACCCGTTGGTGCTGTACCGGCCAGGGTCACATTGAAGCGGTTGGGTTTGGCCCCCGCGTCGATATTGCTCAGCGTCTGACCAGCCGTCAGGCTAAACGGAGCCGTGCTGCCATTGGCCAGCGCGTCGCTGTCGATGGCTGTGTTTGTCGTTGCATTAGGCGGACTCAGAGCCAGCCCTTTGGCGGCAAAGCCTGTCGTGTCGAAGACAACGGTGTAGTTGCTACCCGGCACAACGCCCGTGAAGCTGTACACACCGCCAGTTGTCGTGGTGGTGCTGCTAACCACGGTGGTGCCGTTTTGGTAGAGCGTTACCTTAATGCCATCCAGACCCGTATCCCCCGTTTCGCGGATGCCGTTACCGTTAGCGTCGGCAAACACCTGACCGCTGGCAGTGCCTTTGCTGCCCATTGGCAGATCCGTATCGACCTGGTCGGGTTCACCCTTGACGTTGTTGTTCGGTGTCGAGCCCGCGTTGGTTGGCGGGGTGTTGGCTGGGTTTGTATCGTTATCGAGCGACGTGATCTCGGCTACGTTGTGCAGGTTGGTGCCCGTGAACGTCGGATCAATCCGTGCCACCAGCGTCAGCGAGACAACCTGCCCCGGGGCCAATGGTCCGGCCAGCGTCGTACTGGCAACCCCACCGCTTACGCTGGTGAAGCTACCGCCCGGTACCAGCGTCAAGCCAGCAGGCAGGCGGTCGCCTACTACGACGTTGTAAGCTGGTACGTTGCCCGCATTGATCACGTTGACCACGTACACCACCTGGTCACCCGGGTAGTACGGCCCACCCGTTGGTGCCGTGCCAGCCAGGGTTACATTGAAGCGATTTGGCTTAACCCCCGCATCGATATTGCTCAGCGTCTGACCAGCCGTCAGGCTAAACGGAGCCGTGCTACCGCTCGCCAGCGCGTCGCTGTCGATGGCCGTATTGGTTGTCGCGTTGGGCGGACTCAGAGCCAGCCCCTTCGCAGCGAAGCCCGTCGTGTCGAAGACCACCGTATAGTTGCTGCCCGGTGCGATGCCCGTGAAGCTGTAGACACCGCCAGTCGTGGTGGTCGTGCTACTGACCACGGTGGTGCCGTTCTGGTAGAGGGTTACCTTGATGCCGTCCAGCCCACCTTCACCCGTCTCGCGGATGCCATCGCCATTCGCGTCGGCAAACACCTGCCCGCTGGCGGTAGCAGTTGGTACTGCTTTGGGAATAAACCCAGCCACGACAGTCGTGTTGTTGCGGGCCTGATCGGTCGCTCCTTTATCGGTATCAATCGTGTACAGGCCAGTGAATCCATCTGCGCCCGCCACACTCGACGCCGACTGCTGCGCATACTGTAAATTATCGGGTGCTATAAATCGTACCCGGTACGTGCCACTCCGCAAATTGCCGAACACGTACTTACCACCGTTGGCCGATACTGTCGAGTCAAGTTTGGTTTGCCCCGTCTGATCGTACAGGTAAATTTTTACGCCGTCCAGTCCGGTATCGCCCGAGTCAAACAACCCATCTTTGTTGGCATCTAAAAACACAAAATTACCCAGGCTGCCGTACGGACCCTGGATAACGTCAATGTCGCAGCAGTTCGACGACGGACAGCCTTTATTATAAGTAGTGAATCGGTAGGTACCGGGGCTTTTTATTGTCAGTGATGAATCGCCGTTGACGACGGCGGAATCAGCTGAGACAGTACGCACATCCACATCGTTGCGGTACCAGGTTACCTGATGATACCCCGAAGGCACCTCAACGGTAAATTCGTCGCCCCGGTAGAGTTGGAGCGGCACCGAGAAACAGGATCCCTCGTAATCGTCTTCGTACAGCTTGTCATTGTTGGGCGTCGAGTCCAGATCAGTCTGATCGGCCGCCGTTACCTGAGCAGTGTCGAACCAGACACCGCGCTCCAGTACCGTCGCTTTCAGCGTCAGCACGGCGGAGTCGCCCGAAGCCAGCGCGCCTACCACCCAGTTACCCGTCTGGGGATCGTAGCTGCCGGTACCCCGCGCCACTACGGCTGAAGAAGGTACGTACGCTGCGCCACCGGGTAAGGTATTCTTTACCACTACGCCCGTTGCTGTCGATAAACTGGGCGCATTGCTAACAACGACCGTATAGGTCACCACATCGCCCAGGGCGGGTTTCGACCTGTCGATATGCGTATGCACACTCAGATCAATCGTGGCCTGACTGTAGGCCGCAGCACTCAGGCTGAGTAAACCCAGCAGCAGTACGCCCACCCGAACCAGCGCCCTCCCCGTTCGTCGGTCGCGTCGACTATCCAGCAAACGGCCTGCCAGTCGGCGGACTCCATTTGCCAGCGTGGCACGAGACTCGCTGTCTGGCCAGCTGACCGATTGGTCGTCTGAGGAAGTGTATTGTTTATACGGTAAACCTAATTCATTCATCGATTCTGGAAAGCGAGTGGTGGGTACCAGCCGGCTGCTTCGGCTGACATATATTCTGACCAGCATGTACATGAATTGTCACGAGTTGGTATCGCGGCAGTTCGCACAGGCTATTTTGATCGAAAATTATGCCAAATACGCGCGTTGATTTGCGACGCTGGCATATATGTGAGTTTACCTGTCGTGGTGTCGATACCCTTCCTGAAACCACCGTTAATCGGAAAAAACCAGCAAACTATTCACCCAATTCGTTGGTAAGCGTGGCCCACATGATCGAAAACTATGCCAGATTTTCCCTGAAGAGTAACTTACGGGAAACTAACTAAATCGAAAGGGCACAAAAAAAGACCAACCTGACGGATGGTCTTTTTTGTCTATAAATCCGGTTCGCTAAAAGTCATACCCGAGTGTGAGGTACGCGATCGGACTGCTGAGGACTTTGTTTTCCAGGCCCCACGCGTAATCGAACTTGACGAAGTAGCCAAACAACACCGTCCGGGCACCCGCCCCGTACCCGATCAGGAACGGGTTTTTGAAGTTGGTCACCGTGGCCCGGAATGGAATACTACCCCCCCCACGACTTCCGTGTTCAGGCTGTTTTGCTGACTGAACGGCCCCGGTCCGGTCCAGGCGGTGCCGATATCGGTGAAAGCGACGAATTGCAGGTTCCGCAGGAAATTCGACGTTACGTTACCTTTATATAAGTACTTCACCAGCGGCAACCGCAGTTCAGCATTGAACAGCATGTGGCTTGTACCAACCAGCTTGCCCTGCCGGAAACCACGGAGGGGAGCCGCGAAATCGGCGAAGAAAATATTGCGGTAGTCGTACGGAATATTGGCGGCTATCTGATTCGGAATCAGCAGCGGATTGTTGGCCGTCTGTTCCTTAATACCAGCTGCCGTACCGATCCAGTTTTCCATACCGCCCAGAATACTGGCCTTCGGCGCCGGGCCACCCGACTGACTGATCGACAGACGGGCCGCCAGAATCAGGTCGCGGTGAATGCGCTGGTAGTGCCGCAGGTCGAGGGTGATCCGCCGGAACCCTTCAGCCGACGACCGGATGCCCGCGTATTCTTCAAAGCGCAGTTTCGCCCGTGTACCAGCCATCAGGTTCATACCGATCGCTTTTGTATTGTCGAACACGACTTCAGCCCGCAGCCCGGCAAAATCAGACGTGTAATCACCCTCGGAAAACGAAGTCAGGTCGATCAGACGGGTGATGGCGTAAAAAGGCGATACGGTGAAGCGCGTCGTTACCGAGATCTGGTACGACGCCGTCAGCGCGACGCGGTTGTAGCGGTTGCGCTGATTCAGCCCTCCCCATCGACGGCCAGCGTTTGCCGGTCGACCCGGATACCGTAGTCAATCCGGTTGGTCAGGTTGGTATACTCGGCGAAGAGGTTGCTGTTACGTAGCGTCGTCGTGATAAATACACCGCCCCGCAGCACGTGGTTTTCCAGCATGTCGGTCAGCGTAACGTCCTGCTCGTAGCCAAAGCCCCGCACCGGATCCACGCGCCAGTTCGACACGGCGTCGGTCACGCCGAAAATGCCTTTGTAGGGAAATGGCCCGCGAATGGTAATATTCTCCCGCCGGCGCGTACGCAGGGTTGGTGCTGTCTGGGTAAGCGTTCCGCCTACACCCGTCGACCGACGCTGCCGGGCTTCCACGGCTTTCAGTACATCGGCATCGAACGTATAGTTATCGGTATCGACTTCGCCGGGTTTCAGCGCCAGTCCGGTTGTTGATACAGGCCGGGCCGTATCGGCTTTGGCTACCGCCGAGTCAGCAACGACGGCGCGCCTTGTTGTATCGGGTGTCGGCACTATGGCGGGACTCGGCCGGGCAGCCTGCGTACGGCTCATCAGCGCCCGCTGTGCGGCTGCGCGGGGCGTGGGCGTCGGCGACACGGCCTGCGTCAGATTTGCCTGCGAGCGGTAGCCGATGTACTCCTGCCCGTTGCGCTGACTGCTGTACACAAACCCGCCGTTTTCGGGAATAAGGTCGTAGAGACGAATGCTTTCGGGCAGCGATGTTAGCTGCGCCATTTGCCCCGATTCCGTATTGAGTCGGTACAGGTTGCGCACGCCCGACGCATCACTCAGGAAATAAAATACCGTTTCGCTGGCCGGAATGGGCTGCGTCGCGTTCATCGTCGAGTCGGTCAGTCGGGTGAGCGACAGATCACGGGCACTGCCTTCGTGGGTGAACAGGCTCGTCTGCTCGCGGGTATCGCGGTAGCTGCCCTTGTCGACGTTCAGTGTATCTTGCCGCCGGTTCGAGCTAAATACCACCTGCCGGGCCGTACGGCCGATAAATGCCGGGTTGGCGTCGTCGTACAGATCGTTGGTCAGTTGCTGATAGGTACCCCGGTTGATGCTGTACAGAAACAGGTCGTTCTGCCCCTGCCGATCGGCACTCAGAATCAGGCTTCCCCCATCGTCCGACGCATCGACCGACACCACCTGCGACAGTCCGTTGACCGTCCGGCGGAAGTCGTGCGTTGGTTTTTTCTCAAAATCGCTGAAGCGGTAGATATGGGTTTCGCCCTCCTCTTCGGTCAGCACGATCAGGTTATTGTCGCGCTGCCAGGCCACGAGGGGCGTCGCCGTCCGGGCGAGTGACTGCCCATCGAGCCGGTAGCCGCCCGTCAATACGGTCGTCCGTTTGCGGTTGGCCGTGTTCACTACTTCCACCGTAAACCGACCGTCGCGCAGGGTCGAGTAGGCGATGTACTGTTTGTCTTTGCTTAGTTTCAGGCTGCGCAGTGCCGGATTCCCCGCGTCGGTGCTGACCTTCAGCTGGAAATCGTCTGACGCCGGACGGAACGACTGCCCGACCGTGTTGGCCATACCCGCATAATACTCGTTCCATTCACGCAGAAACCGGCTGTAGGGAATACCGAGTGTGCTGGAAATGCTGCGCTGCTCGTTGCGGATGATGCGCGTCAGGTTCAGGATGTTCGACACGTTGTCGCGGCCATACCGCTGAACGATGTAATTCCAGATCGACTGCCCAACCCGCTCGGCTTCGTAGCCCGTCAGGGTCGACGGCTTTTTGATGGGTCGGGTCTGGGCTATATCGCGCATGTAATCATCGAGATCGAGGCTGTTTCCCTCGGCGATATACGCGGCAATACCGGGCATAAACCAGTCGGGCAGAGTTAGCAGCAGTGAGCTTTGGAGGGCGTCTTTCAGGCTACCGCCATACAGCATGTCGTAGACGAACAGCATGGCAATATCACGGACGACCTGCCGCCGGAAGCTGACCTGATCGCCGGTGAAGGCCAGTTCGATGCGCGATTTCGACAGGTTGAGTTCGCGGCTGCTCAGGCCACCCTGCGTGTTGATACCGATGTTGCTCTGCGCCAGCTCCTGCGGGGAGTTGAACAGGAAAATCTTGACCCGATTGTAGGGGGTATAGCCCAGCAGTTCGGTGACGCGGTCGAACTCCGACTCGGCATACTGCGCCGTCAGATTGGCGATCTGCGTTCCCTCCTGATAGTAATAGATTTCAAAGTTCGACGTACGGATAATCTTCCAGTCGAACTGCTGGTACTGAATCCGGTTTTTCCCGAATCGTTCCTGCGACGGGTAGTTCTGACTCAACGCCGTTGCCGCCGTTCCCAGCCACAGCAGCAACAATAAGTAATGATTTCGCATACGACACAGTGGAACAGGTTTTTTCGATAGGATTACAGAATTTGATGGATTTATCAGACAGTGGTGTCGGGTCTGAGAAATCCTGTAATCCTGTCGAAAAAACCTCGGTCAAAGTAACGTGATTATAACGAAACGCAGCGGGTAATATTCGCTTCGGGTTCGATTTCTTCGCCGTCGAGCAGGTAACGGGCAAACTGTTCGGCCAGATACGGCGACAGCGACACGCCTTTGGTACCCATCCCCCCGAAAATACCCACGGCAGGCTGGTCAGGATGAATCCCGACAAACGGCCGCCGATCTTTACTGGACGGTCGGATACCGGCCTGCTGCCCAACGATTTCAAACGGAATTTTCAGCAACGCCCGCGCTTTCTCTTCCAGATACGTACGAGCCTCGTCGGTGGTTTTCCAGTCGAGGTCGTGCCAGCTGTAGGTGGCACCGATACGGATCAGGCCGGGCCGGACGGGCAGCACGAATACCCCCTGATTAACGATGGATTTCACGGGGTAATTTTCGACCGTCGCCGTCAGGATCTGCCCTTTCACGGGGGCGTAGGGCAGCCAGTTAAACAGCGGGTTTTCGGTGGCCTGTACGCCATCGCAAAAGATGACTTTCCCAAACCGAACACCGTTCCAGATCACCGACGATTCGGTCATCAGCAGCTCATCGACCGGTACACGACCTTCGTAGTACTGATTTTTGCGGATGAAATACCCTTTGATGAGCCGCCCGAACTCCGTCAGGTCGACCCAGCCCGCCTGCCCCACCGTCAGGCCACCCAGGGCGTTGTTGATGTAGGGCGCGTAGGCGTCGTCGTTGGTCGACGAATCGATGTATGGGCGAACGGCGGGGTCGGCGGTATAGGTCTGGTAGCTGAGCTTCTCGGCTTCCGAGCGGTAGGGCCGGTAGATGGTACCGGGGTGGAAAAAGCGGACGCCCAGCTCGGCCTCGATACTACTGTAGAAGTCGTGCAGAAACGGAAACAGCGCATCGGCTTTCCAGGTCTGCACCAGTTTGCGCCCCGTCAGCGGATTGACGATGCCGGCAGCTACGGCCGACGCCGACGGTGTTGTGGGGTCGTTGGTCAGCACGACCGAGGAGCCGCGCTGATCGAGGGTCCAGGCCAGCACCGAGCCAGCTACACCCTGCCCCACAATCAGGTAATCGATGGTCATGGATCAGCCGTTTACTGCTTTCCGATGCCCACGGCCGTGCCGGTGAATCTGGGCCAGCCGCGTGTCGGCCTGTTCGATAACCCACTCGATCTGCTCTTCGATGGCCATGTGCGAGGTGTCGAGCAGTACAGCATCGGGGGCCTGCACCAGCGGGCTTTCCGAGCGGGTACTATCGATGCGGTCGCGCTTTTCGAGGTTCTCGATGATGTCGTTCAGGTTGACCATCTCGCCTTTCTCCAGCAGTTCCTGCTGCCGTCGCCGGGCGCGGGTTTCGACGTCGGCAGTCATGAATATTTTGACTTCGGCATCGGGAAATACTTTCGTGCCAATGTCGCGTCCATCCATCACGACGCCCCGTTTGCGGCCCATCTTCTGCTGCTGGGCCACCATGGCCCAGCGCACTTCGGGAATGGCGCTTACTTCGCTGACGATGTTGGAGATAAACATCGTACGGATTTCTTCTTCCACATTGAGCCCGTTGAGGCAGGTCTCGTTTTTACCCGTACGCCCGTTGAAATTAAACGTGATATGAATTTTGTCGAGGGCGTTCAGCACATCACCGGTGTTGGAGAGCGAGACGTGTTCGCGGCTGAAAAACAGACTGACCGCCCGGTACATAGCCCCCGTATCGATGTAGGCGTATCCCATTCGGGCAGCTACAGCCTTAGCGGTCGTACTCTTTCCGCAGCTTGAATAGCCATCAATGGCAATCACGATCTTCGGCATGACAAATAGGTCCGCCGAAGCGGGTAATTGGTTGGTTTAAGGTTTGTAGTTTGTGGTTTAAGGTTATCCCGTTCGAAACGGCTTGCCAGCAACATTGAACGGTAAACGTTAAACTTTAAACTTCCTTACAGGAGCAAAAGTAACCACAAAACACCCGATGGGCCAAACCAATCAGCAGGCCCGGCGAGCCAGGAAATCGGCGCGTAGCATGGCGAAAATATGCTCGTCGAGGTATTGGTTATTCTTCACAGCCGCCTTGCGCAGTACGGCTTCGGGCCGGTAGCCAGCTGATTCCAGCACCCGCATCGACCCCCTGTTACCTTCCAGTACGCAGGCAAACAGGCGGTTAACCTGAAAATTTTCAAAGATGTACTGCGTCAGCACCGGTATGGCTTCGCCCATGATACCCCGCCCCCAGAAGGGCTCCCCCAGCCAGTAACCGATCTCGGCATTATACCGGTAAATGTCGTCTTTCACCGTGAAGCCGATGTTACCGACTGCCTTCCCGTCGACCTCAACGGCGAAGTTGGTCGGCTGCTGGTACGACTTGTTGGAACGCACCCACGAATGCGCATCGCGGGGGGTGTATGGGTATGGAAAGAAATCGCGGACGTTATTCCAGATCAACCGGTTGCTGGCGTAATAAGACAGCGTTTCTTCATCGCCCTCGCGCCAGGGGCGAAGGCGGCATTTGGTTAGCTGGAATGTAGTCGAAGTAGCGATCAAGGCAAGGTCAGGGCTATACGTAGTAAACAAATCTGGGGGGTAAATGTTGACGGCTGACCTTTCTCTGCTTCCGTCAACTCACGCGGGGAAATTCACCGGGAATATACGGCAATTCACACCATGCCTGACGGGGTTGGTCGGAAAAGACAAGCGTTTGGCATCGCAGCGGGCCACCTTTGATTCGTCAAGGCCAACCTCCCACGACAATGAACCGAATCGCTCTACTTTTCCCCTGTCTGCTTGCCTTCACCGCATCGGCACAAACCGTACTGACCGGCCGCGTTACCGACCAGAAAGGCCACGGCCTCCCCGGTGCCAATGTTATGCTGCGGGGCACTTACGACGGCACCAGCACCGACAGCACGGGCGCGTTCCGCTTCAGCACCAGCCGCAAAGACACCGCAACGCTGTTTGTTTCCTATATCGGTTACGAACCAGACACCCGCGAAATCACGATCGGCCCCGGCCCGACCACGATCCGCCTGAATGAATCGGCCAACGAACTGAATACGGTTGTCGTGACGGCCGGGGTATTTGAAGCGTCCGACTCGAAGCGGATGACGATGCTCAAGCCGATGGATATCGTAACCACCGCCGGGGCCGGGGCCGACATTACGTCGGTGATGAACCTGCTGCCCGGCACGCAGCGCGTCGGCGATCAGACGGGCCTGTTTGTGCGGGGCGGATCGGGCGAAGAAGCCAAGGTGGTGATCGATGGTATGATCGTGCAGAATCCTTTTTTCAGCCAGTCGCCCAATCTTCAGTCGCGGGGCCGGTTTCAGCCGTTCATGTTTAAAGGTACGTCGTTCAGCACGGGCGGTTATTCGGCGCAGTACGGGCAGGCACTATCGAGCGTGCTGCTGCTCAACACGACCGATCAGAACCAGAACGAAGGGCTGGGCGTGAGTATAAACCTCGCCAACACCGGCCTCAACTACGACCACGCCACCGCCAACGCGTCGATTTCGGCAACGGCTCATTACGGCAACCTCAAACCGCTGTTTGCCCTTGTCCCGCAAAACATCGACTGGACGCACGTACCGGAGTTCGGCGGTGGCTCGCTGACGTACCGGTTGCAGACGAGCAAAACGGGTATGCTCAAGCTGTACAGCATGTACTCCAACAGTCAGACGGGGTTGAACTTCGTTGACCCAGGCAGCGAGTCGGGCAAAACGGCTTTTAATCAGCAGAATCGCAACTTCTTCACGACCAGCACCTATACCGATAGCTGGGGCAATGGTACCTGGCAACTACTGTCGGGTCTGTCGTACAGCCACGACACCGACGCAACGGCCTACGGCACGCAGGATTTTGGCCGGGGTACCGATCGCTTGCAGGGCCGGTTCGTGCTGACGCGGGCTCTGGGTGGCAAGCTGGGCAATCAGCTGCTGTTTGGCACCGAAGGCAACCGGGTGACGTACCGAAACGCGGTGTCGGGAACGGCTTATTCACTGGTCGACGCGTACGGCGCGGTGTTTTTTGAATCGCAGGTGTACGCGGGCCGGAAACTGGCAATTCAGTCGGGCGTACGGGGTGAATATTCGTCGGCTATCAACCGGTTCAACCTGGCTCCTCGTATTTCGATGGCTTACAAAACGGGCCTATACAGTCAGGTGTCGCTGGCTTACGGGCAGTTTTACCAGACGCCCGACTATCGCTACCTGTATCGCAATACGACTCTCAGCTATGAACGCGCCGACCACCTGATTCTGAATTACCAGCTCATCAAAAACAAGCGCACGTTCCGTATCGAAACGTACTACAAAAACTACGCGCAACTGGTGCGGGAGTTCACCGGCCCCAACATGACCCTCGGCCCCTACGACGCGAACCCGTACCGATTTCCGTGGGGGCAGACGAACAGCACGGGCTACGGCTACGCCAAAGGGTTCGATTTGTTCTGGCGCGATCAGGCAACGATTAAAGGGCTGGACTACTGGATCACGTACAGCTTCGTCGACTCGAAACGCTTATTTCAGCAATTCCCGACGCTGGCAACACCCTCCTTTATCTCGAATCATAACATTGCCCTGATTGGCAAACGGTACTTCGAGAAAATCAGCACGAACATGGGCCTGACGTACACCATCAGCACGGGTCGCCCCTACTACAACCCAACCAACCCCGTTTTTATGGCCGACCGCACCCCGACCGTTACGAACCTCAGCTTTATGGCGAGCCACCTGACCCACATCGGTAAAAACCTGACTATCCTCTACGCCAGTGTCGACAACATCCTGAACACCCGCAACGTCTACACCTACCTCTACACCCCCGCCCGCGCCGACGGCCCCGCCCCCACCCGCTACGCCGTCGGCCCGGCTTCGTACCGTAGCTTCTTCGTTGGCGGCATCGTCATGCTGTCGCGCAAGGCGAAGGTTAATGCGCGGGAGTTGTGAATTACCTCACGGCAGCGGCCGACCGTCCCCTACCCCTCTCCTAAAACAGGAGAGGGGTGACTAGCGGCAAAACAGCCTTTGGCATACATTCAGTGCAGTGTCTATTTTTTCACAATGAGTGCGTAACAGAATACTGCTTGTCTGTAACGACACCCCTCTCCTGTTTTAGGCGGTCCGCCGTCGCGGGAGGGGCCGGGGGTGAGGTCAGCCGCTGCCATAATGTCAACTCCACAAACTCAAATCATTTCCCCTCCCAACCAAACCAGTCCAATGAAAACCCTTATTATCACCCTCTTCGCGGCCCTGCTGGGCGCAACCGCTCCTACGCTGGCGCAATCGCCCCAGTACAAGCAAGCCATGACCGACGCGCTGACCGGTATGAACAAGAAAACCGATAAGCCCGCGACGGCCGATATTCTGGCGTCGGCCAACCAGTTCGAGCGCATCGCCGGTGCCGAATCCGCTGAGTGGCTGCCTCGATATTATGCCGGTCTGAACTACGTGTATCTGGGTTTTCTGGGCGGCAGCGAAGCAGAGAAAGACAAGTATCTCGATCAGGCGGATGTCAATCTAAAAGCGGCCGAAACTATCTCGCCCAAAAACGACGAACTGGCTGTGCTGAAAGCGTACATCGCCCAGGCCCGCCTGACGGTCGACGCGATGAACCGCTGGCAGCAGTACGGCCCGCTGTTTCAGGCAGGTATCGAGCAGGCCAAAGCCATGAACCCGGCCAACCCCTGCCCGTATGTACTCGAAGGGTCATCGCTGATGTATACCCCCGCCCAGTTTGGTGGTGGCCCCGACAAAGCCTGCCCGGTACTGAAGCAGGCTATGGAAAAATTGGCGACCTTCAAGCCTGCCAGCGAATTTGCCCCCGGCTGGGGCAAGCAACAGATCGAACCCCTGCTGACGAAGTGCAAATAGCGGCAGGACGGTTTTCAGCTTACAGTTTTCGGTATACGATTTACCCGCATGCCGGCATAAAACCGCTGAAAACTGTGAACTGAAAACCGTACACCGAAAACCGTATAGCGACCCATGACCCGCGAACAACTCATCGACACGATTGGCAAAAACGGTCGGCGGCTAAGCATGAAAGCCGCCGACCTGACCGGGTTCGACTTTAGCGGACTCGATCTGACGCAGGCCGACTTCCGATTCGCCGACCTGCGACGGGCTAACTTCCGGGGTGCCATCTTACGGCAGGCCGACCTTAGCTACGCGAATCTGACGGGGGCCAACCTCACCGACGCTGACCTGTACGAAGCAAACCTGAACTTTTGCGGCCTGTCGGACACCAACCTCACCGGGGCTAATATGGAAGGCGCTAAGGTCAATTTTTCCGTTGGCCAGAGTCAGCCGTATTCGACCGCGAAGCTGCCCGCCGAACCGATCACCCTGACGACTATCCTGCAAAAACCCGGCTGGGGGCTGCTGATCGGTGCCCTGCTGGGGGCCTTGCTCATCTACGGCTGCAACGCGATTGTTTATTTTACCAACCTGATTGTCACGGCAAAAGACCCGGCATTAGTTGGTTTGTACCGCTTCCTGGTTGTGCAGAACATGTCCGATGGAGTCGTCATGTTTCTGCTTGTCTGGGCCTTGTCGATTCGGCTGGCGCGAACTGTAGCTAAACCCTGGAAACGACACCTGATCGTCACCGTAGTTGTCCTGATCAGTTTTTTCGTCGTCAACACCGGCGTTTATTATCTGATCGGGAAACCCAGTATTGACGAACTAAAAAAACGCCCGCAGGGTATCGACGACACCGCCCCGTGGTTTTTCTACGTCATCGGTGATCTGCTGGTGGCCAATTTTTTCCTGTACATCCTGCAACAGGGCCGGCAAATGACGCGCAAGCTCACAGAACAGGAGTTTCAGCTACTGAACCTTGAAAAGCTAAAGACTCGCGCTGAACTCGACGCGCTACAGGCCAAAATCAACCCGCACTTTCTGTACAACGCCCTCAACAGCATCGCCAGTCTGGTCCACGACGACCCCGAAAAAGCCGAAGAAATGACGCTGCTGCTGTCGAAACTATTCCGCTATTCGACCGGCCGCGATGGGGATCTGTTTTCGTCGTTGACCGATGAACTGGAAATGGTGCGTACCTATCTACAGGTCGAGCAGGTGCGCTTCGGCAACCGGCTCACCTTTACCGTCGACATCAGCAACCCGGCGCTCAATGCCCTGCGGCTTCCCCAGTTTCTGCTCCAGCCCATCGTCGAGAACGCCATCAAACACGGCATTGCCAAACGCGCCGAGTCAGGGCGGATCGACGTCAGGATTTACGAAAAAAACGACTACCTGCACCTCTGCGTCCACGACAATGGCCCTGCGTTCCCCGACGATATGGGCGGTGGCTACGGCCTGCGCAGTATTCAGGATAAGCTGCACCTGCTCTACGGCGACGATGCCGACGTTGAATTCCAGAATTTTCCGCTCAAGCAGGTGCTTATCTCAATCCGATTAGCCCGGATCAACACCATGTCTACTGTTACCGCATCGCCCACCCCGCCAACACCGACACCGTTATGAAACTCCCCCTCACCACGCTACTCATCGACGACGAACCGCTCGCCATCAACCGCCTGCGCCGACTTCTTGATAAACACCGAGATGTGTTTACCGTTGTCGGCGACGCGGCCAACGGAGCGGAAGGGTTGTCTATGATCGAAACGAAACAGCCCGATCTGGTTTTTCTGGATATTGAAATGCCTCTGCTCAACGGCTTCGAAATGCTGGCGCGCGTCACGACGATGCCGTTGGTTGTGTTCGCTACCGCCTTCGATCAGTACGCCATTCGTGCTTTCGAAGAGAACTCCGTCGACTACCTGCTCAAACCGATCGAAGCGGAGCGGCTCGCCCGCACGGCGCAGAAAATTCAGACACTGGCCGAACGTAGCGTTGCCTCACCCAATCCGGCTGACGAACCGGCTCCGCTACCCATGGCGACGGAGAATGTAATGCGGTTGCTGGCGCAGATGCAGCCGAAGAAAGAAATCTATTCGATCTCGGTAAAACTGGGCGATAAGATCCGGCTTATCCCCCTGTCGGACATCGTTTACTTTGAAGCCGAAGACAAATACGTGTTTCTGTCGACCACCGACGGCCAGAAATTTCTGACCAGTTACACCCTCACCACGCTCAGCGACAAACTCCCCGACACGTTTGTGCGCATCAGCCGATCGGCGATGATTAACCGCCAGAAAATCAGCGAAGCCCACAAGCATTTCGACGGTAAATTCCAGTTGGTCATGGGCGACAAAAAAGCCACCCGCCTGACCACCGGCACCACCTACGGCGATACCATCCGGCAGCTGCTGGAATTGTGAACGTTGGGCTTAAAGTTTGGGGTTTATGGTTTAAGGTTTGTCGGCTAACTTTAAACCTTATACATCAAACCTTGACCCCTCTCAGATGAGTAAGAAAAACCGCTCCGGCGTCGTCTATTCGACAAATCCCGATTTCGACTACCAATCCGACGATACGCCGGAAGCGGAAACGCTGGCACCGGCGCAGCAGAACCTGAAAATCTGGCTGGTCAAGTTGGGGGGCAGTAAAGTCGTTACGGCGGTTCGGGAATTTATCGGCACCGACGCCGATCTGGCCGAGCTGGGTAAACAGCTAAAAGCCGCCTGCGGAACAGGCGGCTCAGTGAAAGACGGCGAAATTCTGATTCAGGGCGACCACCGCGACAAAGTGCTGACGTGGCTCACCGGCAAAGGCTATAAAGCCAAGAAAGCGGGCGGCTGATGCGTGGTCAGGGCTTCTCCTGCCGCACCTGCTCGATCAGCGCAACGACTTCGGCGATGCTCATCTCGAAAGTATCGGCAATGGTCTTCGCGTCCATTCCCAGTTTGAGGGCACCCTTGACAAACTTGCGACTCGCTTCTGCACGGCCCGCAATTTGTCCGGCAATTTGCCCCTCGATTCGCCCTTCCATCCGTAGTTGATCGGCTCCATTCATAACAGCTTCTTCAGTTTGTTTGGATACTGTACTAAACATAACCACAATATCCGTCCCAGTCAAGTCAGTCGTTTCGAGCAGGTACAGAAACGTAGGCAAAACGACCGACATCAGCTCATCGTCGGCGAAGCCCTGCATCAGCCGCCGTATGTTCTGACGAACGTAGTCGGCAAACTGTTTGTCCTGCCGATGCTTCATCAACGCAGCCGATACGGTCAGGAACCGGCTCCGAAAAGCAAAGATCTGTTCCTCGCTGAGCGTCGTCAGGTTTACCAGTACATAGTCAAACTCAGGAAAGAAGGGTCGCAGCAGCGCATTTTTCCCCGCCAGCGACGACGCGAACGGCTGGTGCTGCCATATTTCCCGACCGTGATAAATAATTACCGGGATGATAGGCGTGAGTCTAACGCCCTGCTCAACATCCTGCTGCCAGCGATTGAGCAGATAGCGTAGCAGCTGCAAATGCGGGTGAGCCACCGTGTAGCTTTTGTGCTCCAGCAACAGTGCGATCTGAACCGGCGTTTCATCACTCAACACACAGTCGTAGACCAGGTCGGCAAAGTGCTCATTCAGTTCATCGTCTATGTACGAGTTAGTGGTCAGCACCAGCGAATCGAGCTGAATAGCCTGGCTCAGTTCAGGCGGAAACAGTGATTCGATCAGAGAAGCAACCACGTCCGGGTGGGAGAACGTGGCCTTGAATAGTTTGTCGTGCGGGTTGTTCATTCGTTACTCAATACCCCCCATCCATTTTTTGAGTTTACCGGAGAAAAGCAGCAGCAGGAAACCGAAGCCCATGCTGAAATACACCACACTCAGGAACAGCTGCGGCATCTGAGCCACGTTCTTCTCGTCGAAACCACCCGCAAACAGACCGGCAATCAGGTTACCCAGCGACGAACCGACAAACCACAGGCCCATCAGCTGACTGGCATACCGTTTGGGCGACAGCTTCGAGAACGAACTCAGCCCGACCGGACTCAGAAACAGTTCGGCAAGGGTAAAAAGCAGGTATGTCGAGCCGAGGTAAAGCGGTGAGGTCATGCCACCGGCCACGACAATCTGCGCGGCAAATACCATCACGACGTAAGCCAGACCCAGCAGCAGCAGACTCGTTGCCATTTTAGCCGGTACCGAGTAGTTGATCTTCCGGTTGGCCAGATACACCCACAACGACGCGAGGACGGGCGAAAAAATTACGATAAAGGCTGGATTGAGGTTCTGAAACCAGCTCGACGGCATCTGCCAGCCAAACAGGCTCAGGCTCGTGTAGCGGTCAGCAAAAATTTGCAGCGACGATCCCTGCTGTTCGTTGCCAGCCCAATAAGCCGCCGACGCCAGGAAGAAGATGAACAGCACGACGACCCGCTTCTTCTCGACGCTGTCGAGTCCACCGGCCACCAGGATATACACGAAATAGCTAACGGCGATCAGCGAAATAATGGCACCCATCGCCTTCGCCAGACCCTGCGCCGTCGACATGTCGAGAACGCCCGTCAGTTGCAGTACGACGAAGACCGCCACCAGTCCGACCAGAAAACCGAGCAACGATTTGTTACCACCCGATGTCGTGGCTTCGGCGATTTCCGCCTTGCGGGGCACATTGCCCAGGTGACTCAGGTGCTTCTGCCCCAGTGCCCGGAAGGTAATCAGGCCCAGCCCCATGCCGACCGCAGCCGCCCCGAAACCGTAATGCCAGCCCACTTTCTGGCCCAGGTACCCCACGATGGTGATACCCAGAAACGAGCCGATATTGATCCCCATGTAGAAGATCGAAAAGGCGGCATCGCGACGCGCACCACCTTCGGGGTACAACTCGCCAACGAGTGTACTGATGTTGGGCTTAAGTAGTCCCGTGCCCAGCGCCACCACTGTCAGGCCCAGAAAGAACAGGGACTGCCCCGCCGGAAACGCCAGAATAATGTGGCCCAGCATGATGATGATACCGCCGTACCAGATCGACTTACGCTGACCCAGCAGGTTATCGGCGATCCAGCCGCCGGGCAACGACAGCAGGTAGACTGATGCCGTGTAGATACCATAAATGGCCGCACCCTCAGCTTCGGTCAGACCCATTCCGCCCCGCACATTGTCGATCAGAAACAGCAGCAGGATGGCCCGCATCCCGTAATAACTGAACCGCTCCCACATCTCGGTGAAAAACAGTACGTAAAGGCCGGTGGGGTGGCCCGTCCGGGCAGGCGGTTGAGCAATCGTTGACTCCATGTAGTTTGTCGCGATAGAAAAGGGCAGCCGAAGATAATTTGGCTTATTCAGGTAAAAAGGAACGGTAAAGATACCGACGTCGCGTCAATCCGGCAACTAACTTGCGGGCGTAACCACGCTGCCGTTATGCTGCTCCCGTTCGACTTCGCAACCGACCCCTACCTGATTCTGGACTTTTCGGCCACCAACCCCGACCTTGACCCAGCCAGACAGCCACCGCTGAACCTGACCGATACAGCCGCATTTTCCGACTATGTATTCGGCAAATTACGCGCGGCCGGGGCACAGGTCGGGGTAGGTGGCTATAACGAACACCGGGTCATTTACCGCCGAAGCCCCCATTTTCAGCAGACAGCGCAGCCACCGTACGACGCCCCCCCGTACGACGGACCGCGCGAAGTTCACCTGGGCATCGATCTATGGACCGACGCCGGAACGCCCGTTTTTGCCCCACTGGATGGTGTCGTTCACAGTTTTCAGGACAACGCCAACTTCGGCGACTACGGCCCCACGATCATTCTGGAACACCAGTACGAGGGCAAGCCACTTTACAGTTTGTACGGCCACCTGACCCGCCCATCGCTCGACGGGCTGTACGACGGCAAACCGGTTCGGGCGGGTGACAAGATTGCTGAGATCGGACCCTACCCCGAAAACGGTGATTGGCCCCCGCACCTGCATTTTCAGCTGATGACCGATATGCTCGGCCGTCGGGGCGATTTCCCCGGCGTCTGTTCCCTCGCCGACCGCGCCTATTTCCTGTCGATCTGCCCCGACCCCAACCTACTGCTGCGTATTCCGGGGTTGTAACAGGCGGTCGCCCGTTGCTCACGGTTTACGCTGAAACAGAAGCCCGTCGAACAGCAGCGTCTGAACAGTACCGGCGGGGCTGAGCGTAAACTGAGCCGTAGCTTTACCAGTCCAGGTGTTGTCGTAACTACCCCGGAACGTATCGTATTGCCAGTGGGGCAGCGTGGCCGTCAGTACGTTGTTCAGGTTGAAGGCCAGCCGGTCACCGGTTACGGTTACCGTGGCTTCACCATAAAGCGGGCTGGTGTACGTACCGGCATAAGCCGGCAGGGGGAGCGTAGTTTTCGTATTGGCAACGCGCCGGGCTTCCAGGGCCTGCCCGGCCTCCCGGCTTTGCCGGGCCAGTCCATCGTACAGGTTTTTAAATTCGGTACTCCAGTCGCGATTACCCCCCAGGGCGAACCAGTCGAGCGTTTTGTAAAGCAACGCATGCCGCCCCTCGGCGTGGTCAAGATTGCCGAATACAAACACGCCCAGTTTCTCGTTGGGGAGCTGACCCGTGATGGCCGTCAACCCCGCCAGACTCCCCGTATGAAAGTTTACCTTGTGGCCCCGGTAGTCGTGCTGATACCAGCCCAGGCTGTACGTAAACCAGTTGGGTTTCAGCAGCTGCATGGTCGCGTACTCGTCGTCGGGTACCATGGTCTGCGGACGGAAGATTTCGGCCCAGGTAGCCGGTTTGAGCAGTCGGCCACCCGCGTACTTCCCGCTGTCGAGCATGCAGATAACCCATTTACCAATATCGTCGGCGGATGACCATACTGCCCCCGCCGACCCGATTTCGCTATCGGGGCCGTACGGAATTACGCGAATGGTATCGTTGATACGAACGTGCGGACGCGTCAGATTATCGTCCCTGATATAGCCGCGCTTGGGCACTGTCCGGGTCATACCCAACGGCTGAAAAATACGGGCCTGTATGGTCTCTGCCCAGGTTTGACCCGTCACCCGTTCGATGATCCGGCCGGCCGCTGAGTACATGGTATTCTGGTAGACGTAACCAGACCGGAACGAGTAACTGGGCCTGACCAGCACCATTCGCCGAAACATTTCACTGGCCGGAATATTCATGGCACTGGTAAAAAAATCGGTGCCGCCCACGCCCGTATTATGCAGTAGTAAATCGCGGATGGTGACCTGCCGGGTGACGTACGGTTCGTAAAACTGTAGTTCCGGCAGGTACTGGTAGACAGGGTCGTCCCAGCGCAGTTTTCCGGCATCGACCAGCATACCCAGCAACGTGACGGTCATGGCTTTGGTCGTTGACGCACAGGCAAACAGCATCTGCGTATCGACGGGTCCGCCGTTGGCTGGAGCTGTCCCGGACAGTTCGCGGACGCCGTATCCTTTGGCAAACAGCACCCGTCCGTCTTTCACGACCGTAATTGCCAGGCCGGGTATATCCCATTGTTGACGCACACGCTCGACGTACGTATCAAATTCCCGGATCTGTTTCGGGGAAATGGGCTTTTGCCCGACGGCACGAACCGTTATCAGCAGGAAGAGCAGGCAGTACAAACGCGTCATATCAGCGGGTAGCAGTGGGAGAAACAGGCGGCTGGTATAGAAAATAATCGTAGATACTACGGGCCAGCTGCGCGATAACCTGCTCGCGGTCAGCGGCCGGCTGCGTCGAATACCCCACAAACACCGCAATGGCGATATGACCCGCGTCGCCCGGCAGGGTAATGATCCCCACGTCGTCGGTGGCGGTTTCGTCGAGCGAGCCGGTTTTATGGGATACGACCGTACCGGGCGGCAGGTAGCCTTTCAGCCGGTTTGCCCCACCCCGACACCGGGCCATTACGGCCAGCAACGTATCCCGGCTGGCGGGTTGCAGCGCCGTTCCCCGATAAATCTGCGCCAGCAAACTGACCATCGCGTCGGGTGTCGACCGGTCGCGCCGGTCTTTGTTGAACCGGGCAACGGCGGCTTTAGCCTGTTCAGCAGTTACGGCCTTGCCGAGTCGGTTGTAGAAGCCCGGTGTCCACTGGTCAGCCGGGGGTAAGGTGACGCCTTCCAGATCGGCCAGCAATTGAATAATCGACCGATCGACCGACATTCCGCGTATACCAAGCGCGTTGAGTCGTTGCTGTACAGCCACTGGCCCACCCGCCAGCCGCAGCAGTATGTCGGTTGCCGAGTTATCGCTGATGACCATCATCAGTTCGAGCAGATTCTGTACCGATAGCTGCACACCCGGTTTGGCAAACAGCACATCGAGCGTACCGCTGCCGGGGTGCAGGTCAGCAGCGTGCAGGTCGGTCATCGTCATCATCGACAGGTCACCCTGCTCGATGCGGTGGAGCAACTGGGCAGCAATGGCAACTTTAACGGTACTGGCCATCGGAAACGAATCGGTCGGATTCAGATGTACCTGCCGGCCGCTTTCGAGATGCAGTGCCGATACACCCACCCGCCCCTTCGCCAGTCTGGCGATGCGGTCCATTTCCTGGCCGAGCCGCTGGGTAGCCACATCGACACCCTGCGCAACGGGTAGCGTCTGGGCCCAGCCTACCCCTGTAATGAACAGTCCTGCGGCAAGTAGTATGATGCGGCTAATCGCATTGGCAGCTGATTTCATGGCGCGTCAGGCGGTCAGCAGTGCGTCGGCCGGTTCGGGGACTATCGCCAGTGCCTGCTCCAGATCAGCAATCAGATCGTCGACGTTTTCGATACCGACCGAGTAGCGGATCAGCCCTTCGGGGATGCCCAACTGCGCGCGTTGCTCCGATGTCAGTTCGACATGGCTGGTGGTACGCGGTGGTCCGGCCAGCGTACTGACCGACCCCAGACTGGCGGCCAGATGCACGAACCGCAACGCAGGCAGAAACTGCTTTACGGCGTCGTACCCGGCTTTCAGCGAGAAGCTCATCATGCTACCGAAACCCGTCATTTGCGCGCACGCGATGGCGTGGCCGGGGTGGGTTTCCAGACCGGGGAAAAATACCGTTTCGACTTTTGGATGGTCGTTTAGATACCGGGCAATGCGCATCGCCGACGCGTTCTGTCGTTCGATACGCAGTTCGAGTGTTTTCATTCCCCGCGCAATCAGGTAAGCCGGTTCAGCCTGCAAGCTGGCCCCGTTGATCTCGCGGAAGCGAAACACCCGCTCGACCAGTTCTTTTTTACCGCAGAGCACCCCACCCATCGCGTCAGAGTGACCGCACAGAAATTTGGTAGCACTGTGGAGAACCAGATCAGCCCCCAGCCGGAGCGGGTTCTGGTTGATCGGCGTCGCAAACGTATTATCGACCACAACCACGGCCCCGACCCGGTGCGCAGCCGCAGCCAGCCGCTGAATATCAACGATCTTGAGCGTAGGGTTTGTGGGGGTTTCCAGATAGAGCAGGTCACAGCCTTTCGCTACTTCGGCTTCGATCTGCTCGTGGTTGGTGGTCTCGCACAGCGTGACATTGACCTGATAGCCAGGCAAAAAATCGAGAAACAGCCGACTCGTGCCACCATACGTATCGTTGAGCGACACGACCCGTTTGCCCGGCCCTAGCAGCGCGAACAGTGTATTGCTGATGGCCCCCATACCCGTCGAAAACGACGTAGCGGCTTCAGCTCCTTCCAGCACACGGATTTTCTCCTCCAGCACCCGCACCGTCGGGTTGGTATTCCGGCTGTAGATATGCCCGTCTGCCCGGCCCGTCGCCACGGCGTGCCATTCGTCCAGATCGTGGTAGGCGTAGGTAACACTGTTGACAATGGGGGGCGTAGTAGCGCCGTCGGCGAAGGGTTCGGTTTCACCCGCCCATACCGAAGCGGTACCTTTCTGTGCGTGCTGTATATCCATAAAATTCGGCAACTTAACTTATCTGCCGAACAAAATACGGACAAAAGATATATTGACCGCCACAATTTTGTTACAGCAAGTAAATTGGTAGCAACGCGACAACGATCTACTCAATTTTTGAAAGTAACCCTGGTGGTACCTGATTACCTGATAGCCGCGATTACTTCCGATTCATCGGCCACGCCCCACTAAGCGACTGTGTGTTTCAAGATCTCGAATGTTTCTGTGTCTCGTAGACAGCATATCGAAGTCTCATTTTAAAGTTTCAAAATATTTTGAAACTTTAAAATGAGACTGTACATTTGACGCATGACGTTTGAGGAAGCAAAAGATACATTTATCCACACCTGGGGTACCCTGGCGACACAATGGGGCATCAGCCGGTCGATGGCGCAGCTTCACGCCCTGCTGCTCATCGCGCCCGAACCACTGAGTACGGAAAGTATCATGGAGCAGCTTCAGATTTCGCGGGGCAACGCCAGCATGACCCTACGCGACCTGATGGATTGGGGGCTGATTTTCAAGCAGCTCAAACCCGGCGAACGAAAGGAATTTTTCTGGGCGGAGAAAGACATCTGGAAAGTGGCCCGACAGGTAGCTAAAGAACGACGTCGCCGGGAAATCACGCCCGTTGTCGAGGTGTTGAATGAGTTGAAGAACATCTCCACCGATACACCGGAAGCGCAGGAATTTCAACGGGTAATGACTGGACTTAGCAACGTCGTTGGTTTTGCCGACAGTACGCTGAACGCGGTAATCAAAGCCGAAGAAAACTGGCTTATGAGTCAGTTCATCAAAGTATTCCGATAATTTTTTTGATTCTATATTTCAATTATTTCTGAAACTTTAAAACTATGAAAAACTTTATTTCATTATCGGAAGAGCAACAATGTATTTATTGTGCCTGGGTATTTGCTCCAATTGTAGCTCTTGCTTTGAGTCTCGCAGCAGGTCTTGCAGCTATACTACTTTTGCCCCTCCTGCTGACAGTAGGCTATTATGTATTCTTTAGACAGTATTCGTCAGCCAGGCATCCTGCCTGGTGTTTCCTTACGTTGCCGCTAACGGTGTACATATGGCTGAGATGGGGACTCGATGATAGTGTCTTGCCTGTCGTACTTGCCTATTACGTTAGTCAGCTGATCAATTCATTTACTATTCCGCTCATTTTCAAGGAAGATTACACAGATACATATATTGGCTGGCTGGTCGCACACACGGCAGCGCTGCTTGTCTGGCTTGTGCTTCACGCCCTACTTCGCCCACATGACAATTTTTTTGCCTATACGATTATCGAGTTGATCGCGCAGAGTCTGAGTGGTTTTTTCTTGTTTGGCAGATATACTGTCAACTAATTAACACATTCATTATTAAACCAGTAATACACTAAATAGCAGACCTAAACGGCTTCAAAAACCGTTTAGGTTTACTTTGGCTGAATCATATCCCATAGGTTGCCGTACAGATCCGCGAAAACACCCACCGTGCCGTATGGTTCCTCGACTGGCCCACGCGTGAACACGATACCAGCCGTACGCATAGCCTCGTAATCGCGCTGGAAATCGTCGGTGTACAGGAACAGGAAAACACGCCCACCCGTCTGATTACCTACCCGGCTACGCTGCTCGTCGGAATCGGCGCGGGCCAGTAGCAGGCTGAACCCGGTACTGTTGCGGGGAGCCACGCGAACCCACCGTTTGGTGTCGCTCAGTCGGGTGTCTTCCAGTAGGTCGAACGACAGTTTTTGCGTGTAAAAAGCAATGGCTTCGTCGTAATCGTCGACGAGCAGGGCGATCTGTCCGATGTGTTGATTCATACTCTTGACGACGTACGGGCCGGGCATACAGTTCCTCCCGGACGGGCTTTACAACATTTGCGCGAGTCAGCGGGTTAGGAAAACGATTCTCACTCAACGAAATTCGATGAAACAGTTCCTTATTCCGGCCTTACTCGGCCTGAGCCTACTGACCGGCTGTCAGAAAAAAGAAACGGGCGATACTGCCAGTTCGGGTAGCAGCGAAGGCGATACCACTGCGCAAAGCGTATCGACGGTGGGTGACCCAAAACTGCTGTACACCCTGCCAAATAAGTACAACACGCCCGACGGCATGGCAATCGGGCCCGACAGCTCGATCTACCTATCGGTGCCGAACCTGGCCAACAATACCTACCCCGGCGTTATCGTGAAGTTTGCCGCCGACTCCGTGCAGTTTTTTACGAGCCTGCCGCAACAGCCCGATACGAAACACGCGGCACCGATGGACCTTGCCTTCGGCCCGGACGGCAACCTATACTACGCTGAAAATCAGCACGAAAACAGCAAAGACTACAAGTCGCGGCTAATGCGGATTACGATGCAGAACGGCAAGCCGGGCAAGATCGATCCGGTGGTAGTCAATCTGGCGCTGGGCAACGCGGTGGTCTGGAAAGGCAACACGATTTACGTCACCGACAGTCAGTGGGATATGCCTGACAACGACAAGGGCAGTGCCGTATTCCACTTTAAACTGGACGAGCTAAACAAAGGCGTCGTTACGCTGAAACCCAAAACGATGGACCCCCATATTCTGGCTACGTTCACCACAACGGTCAATGAAACGGGCGTCGACAATGGGGCCGACGGACTGGATTACGACAGCAAAGGGGCCTTTTACACCGGCTCGTTCGGCGACGGCACGCTCTACAAACTAACACTCAAACCCGACGGTACGCTGGCGTCGAAAGAAACAGTAAAAGTCAGCACACCCATCAGCTGCGTCGACGGGCTGATTGTTGACCGGCGGACGGATAAGCTGTACGTCTGCAACTCGCGCACCAACGCCATCGTCGTGGTCGAGCCCGATGGAAAAGTCAGTACGCTGGTGCAGAACCCGGACACGGATGGTAAGGATGGCCGGGTCGACCAGCCGGCCGAAGTGCTGCTGAAAGGAAACCGGCTTTACATCACGGATTTCGACAAACCCGAAAAGCACTTCGTCAACAAGAAAGCCGATCAGGTACACACGATGTCGTACGTCGATCTGAAGTAATTCGCTGGCAGAACTAAAGCAAAAAGCGGAAAAAAGAAAGACACCGGCGAAGGCCAACCTTTCTTCTTTCCGCTTTTCGCTTCAGTCCAACCAGACTATCAGGAGCCTTTCTGCCCGCTGACGTATGTTTTGTTGCCGTTCTTATTGATATAGTACTTACCACCACGCGGACCGGTCATCACGGCTTCACCGTTAGGCCCTTTCTTCGAGCGATCCACCGGGGCTTTGTAGTCGGCGGGGGTCGCTTTCTCCTCCTTCATGCTGCTTTTCGTCGACGACATGGCTTTGTCCATCTTGCCCTTGTCGGCCTTCGTCGCGTCTTTGCCAGCCATTGCACCTTCCTTGGCGGCTTTGGTCTCAGCTTTGGCCGCTTTCTTGGCCGACGCATCGTCCATCTTCATTTCTTTCTTTGCTTTCGCATCCGACGCGGGCATGGCGGCCGTTGCATTGGCGGCATCGCGCTTGGCAGCTTTAGCGGCACGGGCTTTTGCCATCCGGTCGCTCGGCGACATAGGGCTGGCAGCGGGCGTCTGCGCCAGCGTGTTCAGCGAAATCAGCAGGCCCAGTGCCAGACTCAGGCGAGACAGTACGGTTTTCATTCGGTGTACCAGATTGGGTGAGAAATAGAACTATTTACGGGCAATGATGGATAAAATTTCCTAAAAATCAATTAATTGCCCATTAAACCTACACAGCGAATCGGGGCCAAAAACGGTCGGCATGTCGTGTTTTTTTCGTAAATTTGGTACATTCATTCGACTGCTTTATGCTGCTTACCGATGCACCGGGGGCCGACGCACAGGGGTCGGCTACCACGACCCTGCAAACGCCCGCCGATTACCTGAAACAATACTACGGCTACGACCGCTTCCGGCCCATGCAGGAAGACATCGTCCGGTCGATAGTGGGCGGGCGCGACACGGTGGTGCTCATGCCGACGGGCGGGGGCAAATCGGTTTGTTTTCAGATTCCGGCCCTGATGCTGCCCGGCCTGACGGTGGTTATCTCCCCGCTGATTGCCCTGATGAAAGATCAGGTTGGCGCGCTGCACATGAACGGTATTCCGGCGGCTTATTACAACAGCACCCAGACCAGCCGCGAGCAGCACGCCATCGAAGACGACTGCCTGAAGGGTAAGCTCAAACTGCTGTATGTGTCGCCCGAAAAGCTGCTGACCGAAGCGTTTTTTGAGTTTCTGAAACACACAAACCTGTCGCTCTTCGCCATCGATGAAGCGCACTGTATCTCGTCGTGGGGTCACGATTTCCGGCCGGAATACACGCAGCTGCACGTGCTGAAAGAGCAGTTCCCCACGGTACCAACCATTGCCCTGACCGCGACAGCCGACAAGCTGACCCGCGCCGACATTGCCACCCGGCTCGGCATGGTCGATCCGGCAGTGTTTATCTCGTCGTTCAACCGGACAAACCTCAGCCTGAAGGTGATGCCGGGGCAGAACCGCATTCAGCAGATCATCAGGCTGTTGCAGCAGAAGCCCAACACGTCGGGGATTATTTACTGCCTGAGCCGCAAATCGACCGAATCGCTGGCGGCCAAGTTGCAGGAAAAAGGCTTCAACGCGGCTTTCTACCACGCCAAAATGGACCCCGCCGACCGTGCCCGCACGCAGGAAGCGTTTCTGCGCGACGACGTTCGGATTATGTGCGCGACGATTGCCTTCGGTATGGGCATCGACAAGTCGAACGTGCGCTGGGTGATCCATTACAACATGCCCAAAAACATCGAGAGCTTCTACCAGGAGATCGGGCGGGCCGGACGCGACGGGGCCGATGCGCAAACGGTATTGTTCTACAGTTTCGCCGACGTGGCGACGTACAAGGATATGCTGGCCGAAAACAACCCGGCTAACCTGGGGCTGCAACTCGCCAAGCTGGAGCGGATGCAACAGTACGCCGACGCTCACACCTGCCGCCGTCAGATTCTGCTCTCGTATTTCTCGGAAGATCTGCCCGAACCCTGCGGCAACTGCGACGTCTGCCGCGACCCGCGCGTAACGTTCGACGGGACGATACTGGCCCAAAAGGCGCTCTCGGCGATGGTGCGGACGGGCGAACGCGTGCCGATGAACCTGCTGGTCGACATTCTGCGCGGCTCACGGAGTCAGGCCGTCATGCAGGGTGGCTACGATCAGATCAAAACCTACGGCGCGGGCCGCGACCTCCGCTTCGAGGAGTGGCGCAGCTATATTCATCAGCTTATCAACATCGGCGTAATCGAGGTGGCCTACGATCAGCACTACGCCCTGCGCCGGGGTATCCTGGCCGACGCCGTATTGAAGAACGGGCGCAAGATCGAACTCGTCCGGCCCGACGACGCGCCGAAGCCCGCACCGGTCGAGAAACCAAAGACTAAAACGGAAGTCAACCGCGACGAGCTGTTCGAGCAACTGCGTACCCTGCGCAAACAACTCGCCGACGAGCAGAACGTGCCGCCCTACGTCATCTTTACCGATACGACGCTGGAAGATATGGCCCGGCAAAAACCCACGACGCCCGACGCGCTGCGCAACGTCAGCGGGGTAGGCGAACGCAAGCTGCAACTGTTCGGGCGGCAGTTTCTGGCAACGATCACCAACTACGTCCGGGGGCGGGTGCAGGCCGGTGAAAAGCCCAAAGGATCGACCCAGTTACAGACGCTCGACCTGTTCAATCAGGGCATGACGATCGACGAGATTGCGGTCGAACGTACCCTTAAAAGCAGCTCAATTGCGAGTCATCTGGTGCAGCTCGCCCGCGCGGGCTACGACATCGATCTGGTATCCCTGCTTGACCCGATTGAACGGCGCGAGATTGAAAAAGCCATCCGCGAAGTAGGGCTGGAAGAAGGGCGTTTAAAGCCCGTTTTTGAGTACTTAAACGGTCGTTACGACTACGCCAAGCTCACGCTCGTCGTCGGCCTGATGGAGCAGTAGTCTACCTGATAGCTATAAGACCGTTGGATAATTCGTAGAATGATCATTTGGTATATACCAGACAATCAGCTACATTCGTAATACAGAAATTGACAAACCCGTCCGACACGACGGGTTTTCTTGTCTGTGACATGTTACACCAACTAGTTATAAATTGATTCAGGAACTTAGCTTTTCACTGTTGCTCGCGTCGATGACGTCTGCATTGGCAGGGCCCGTTTTGGGGCCGGATACCAGCCGCATTCAGTCTGCCGCGAGTGGCCTTGATAACCCCGCTCTGCTGGTTGTCGATTCCTCCAAACGGGTATTCCCGGTTTATTTTTGTGGTGAAGAACTGCCCGTCAGCGAGCCCCGCATTGCCCGGCGCTGGGTGCAGGTTTTACGGACCTACGGCGCGCAGCAGGAATGCCTGTTTACCCTCCGGCAGCGCGCGTCTAAATTCTTCCCGATCATTGACCCGATCCTGCGGAAATACAAAATTCCGCGCGACTTCCGCTTCCTGCCGCTGGCCGAAAGCGAACTGGTCAGTAACTCGGTATCGCCGAAAGGCGCGTCGGGCTACTGGCAGATTATGCCCGGCACCGCCCGCGATCTGGGTCTGAAAGTTGGTGATGGTGTCGATGAGCGGTACAACCTGGAGAAAGCAACCATCGCCGTCTGCCATCACCTCCACCAGCTATACCGCGAACTGGGTTCGTGGACACTGGTGGCGGCTGCTTACAACGGGGGCATTACCCACGTCCAGAAAACGATTGCCAAGCAGAAAAACGCCAATTACTACCGGCTGCGTCTGCACCGCGAAACCAGCCACTACCTGTTTCGGGTGCTGGCCTACAAAGAACTGCTCAGCAACCCGCGTCAGTATGCCGTACTACTGAAAAACTCGACGATGGAGCAGCTCATCAAGCCACTCCCAAGCTGGCACAAACCCCTGGCTACGCCCCACAAGATCAAGGACTCGCCTACGATCGAACTGGTTGACGATGACGATATTGACCCGAGCTGGGGCCCCCGGCCAAACAACGCACTGACCAAAGCTCCTTCTGACACGAGCCAGTGGCTGGCGTCGGCAGCAATGAAGCGACTTGCGGATGGCATTGAGGATCAGAACAGTGAACAGCCTATTCGCAAAGTAATTATGGGCCTGACGGTATTGCGGTTCCGGCGGCCCCGCTTTCTTAAAAAGAAAGAAGGCGGCATTCGTCCACTTCACTTCTGGGACTGGATATAACAGCGGTCCGCCAACTTTTTTCTATTCAGGCCTGTGGATTTTTTTCCACAGGCCTGTTTTTTGCTACGTACCGGTATTGATGACCGCTCACGAAATACCCACGTTCTCTAGTTACTCTGTAGAACGGAGATGGTCACAACCCCATACCGTACTTGTTATTCGCTGAATGCATTCATTCGTTACCCTGTCCTTATCAGCGTTACTGCTGACGGGCACTGCTTCATCCATACAATTCGTTCATACGGGCCCATCCACAACCGTACAGCTAACCGCCACCAATCGGCTGTTCAGCCCCGATCTGAAAACGTTGCCGCCCGTTTACTTTTGTGGCGAATCGGTGCCGCTGCACGAAGAGGTCGTTGCCCGGCGGCTGGTAAATGCACTCGTGCGGAACACGAAGCAGGACGAATACCTGTTTCAGATGCGGCAGCGGGCCTCCCGCTTCTTCCCCATCATCGAACCTATTCTGACTAAGCACAACATACCCGCCGACTTCAAATATTTACCGCTGGTCGAGAGTGCTTTACAAGGATTTGCGGTGTCGCCACGCGGAGCTACGGGCTACTGGCAGTTTATGCCCGCCACCGCCCGTGAACTTGGCTTGAGCGTACAGCCCGGCCACGACGACCGGAAAGACCTGCGTAAATCGACCGAAGCCGCCTGCCGCTACCTTAGCTACCTCCACAACCGGCTCGGCTCCTGGACACTGGCGGCTGCGGCCTATAACAACGGCATTGGCGCGCTGCTGGGCAATATCCGGAAGCAGCAGCAACGCGACTATTATTACCTGCGGCTCAACGCCGAAACAGGCAAGTACCTGTACCGGATTCTGGCGTTTAAAGAGCTGTTTTCCAACTCACATCTGTACGAGGGCGTCATTCCAGACCGGATACTGGCCAGTCTGCGGCAACCAGTTGGCGGTGTACTGGCAGCCGACGACAGCGACGTGCTGATGCCGGTTCAGCTAATCAACGAGGCCACCGAAGTAGCGATCAACGACGCGGTCGATACGCCTGCCGATGGCGAACGCCTGACCGATATTCCGCTGCCCAATGCGGCCGACGTGTTTCGGGACGGTATTCGTACGCGGCTGCATCAGTCGGCCAATCTGGAGCGCGGCCAAACGTGGGTCTTTAACCTGACACGCGCGGGTATGGTCGACGGTCAACCCGTATCGGAGGGCGACATGCTCTACGCCGTTGTGGAAGATATTGACCCCAAAACCAGCCGTATCTACCTCCGTGCCGACAAAGTGTATTCGGCCAGCGAGCACCGCACATACGACCTGTCGCTGGCAGCTATCGACGCGGCTACCGGGCGGCTGGGCGTCGAAGTACCGGATATCGACCAGGTACGCATCGGCTGGACACTTACGTGGAAGAGCCTGTAGATCAACAAACTGTATGGTCGAACTAAACCCAAAGCGGAGTCTGTTGTCCATAAGTTGAACCATCACCACACACTATTGTCTCACTTAACAGGCCGTTACTGGCTGCTGCCGGTTGTGCTACTGCTTGTGGCGGGCCCGCTGGCGGCACAAAAAAAACCGGTTCGCCCGGTGCGTAAACCAACTCCGGTTAGCTCGACATTACGCCCCGCTGTAGGGCTGGCCCGGCTGCATTTCTGCGGAGAAATGGTACCCACGCAGCAAAGCACCGTTTCGGCCAAGCTGGCCGTTGCACTGGCTGGTAGTTCGGGCTATGCCCGGCACGTAGGTGCCCTGAAAGCCCGGTCGGCCCCGTTCTTTGCCGTCATTGAACCAATCCTGGCGAAGCACAACATTCCCAACGATCTGAAGTATCTGCCGCTGATTGAAAGTGCGTGGCAGGCCAACGCCGTATCATCGGCCGGAGCGGTAGGTTACTGGCAGTTTATGGATGAAACGGCCAAACTGATGGGCCTTTCCATCGACCCGGCCAACGACGAACGGACCGACCTCCGCAAGTCGACTGAAGCGGCCTGCCGTTATCTGAAAGACCTGCATCGTCAGCTGGGCTCGTGGACACTGGCGGCTGCGGCCTACAACGGCGGGCTTGGGATGGTACAGCGCAAAATTTCGCGCACCGGCCACCGCGACTATTATTCGATGGCGATGAACCCCGAAACGGGTTACTATCTCTACCGGATTCTGGCAATGAAGGAGCTGTTTACCAACCCGGCCTACGGCGTCGGCTCGGTGGGTATTCTGCTGGCATCGACCGGGCGGGACTACGAAGCCGAGCGGGAGCAGGCCCGGCGTATGGGCTGGCTTCAGGATCAGGAGCCCGATCTGGTCGGTACACCCATTGAACCGGCCCCCGACCTACCGGCGTCGGTCCGGAGCGAAGCCGCCAAGATGGATAGTGTCCTGATCGCACTGCTGAAAAGTCATCCCAACACACCCGCTGTGTTTACGGGTGATGTAGCCGCCAAACTGGCCCAGGCCGGACAGCCCAAAATTGGGCAGTCGTGGCGCTTTACATTGACCGAACCGCTGCTGGCGGGGGAAGATGAGTTAAAGCCCGGCGATATTCTCTACGCCATCATCGACGACGTCGATGCGCGCGGCAACCTGTTTTTCCGGGCCACCAAAGCCGTTTCCGCCGAAACAAAAGCGGTCGTTCCGCTTACCCTGATTGCAATCGATCCGCTTACCGGCCTCGCCGGAGTCCCCCACCCCAAAGCGGTCAAGCCCGGCTGGGTTGTGCAGTGGAAGCTGTAGGTTGGGTTTAAGGTTTGTAGTTTAATGTTTAAGGTTGGCTATCGTTCGAACAACCTTGAACATTAAACTACAAACCTTAAACTACTCTTTCCCCAGCCCCTTCTTATACACTGCCAGGGCACGCAGGCGGGTTTCGCTGGCGTCGACCATCGGTTTGGGGTACTTGTTGGGGTCGTCGACTTCGGGGACCCACTTCCTGATGTACTCACTTTTTGGGTCAAACTTTTTCGTTTGCGAGTCGGGGCTGAACACCCGGAAATACGGCGACGCGTCGGTGCCGGACCCGGCCGCCCACTGCCAGCCGCCGTTGTTCGCGGAGAGGTCATAGTCGCGGAGTTTTTTGCCGAAATACGCTTCGCCCCACCGCCAGTCGATGAGCAGGTTTTTGCACAGGAAACTGGCCGTAATCATGCGAACGCGGTTGTGCATCCAGCCAATCGTGTTGAGTTGCCGCATCCCCGCGTCGATGATCGGGAAGCCTGTTTCGCCTTTGCACCACTTTTCAAATTCGGCCTCGTCGTTGCGCCACTTGATATGGTCGTACTCGCGCCGAAACGAGTTTTTCTCGACATGCGGAAAGTGGTCGAGTACCTGAAAATAGAAGTCCCGCCAGCACAGTTCATTCAGAAACGTCTTGTCTTTCGCTTCGTGGGCCTGCCGCGCCAGTTCCCGAATGCTGATCGTGCCGAAACGCAGGTGCATACTCAGATGACTCGTTCCGTCTTCATCGGCCGGAAAATCGCGGGTCTTTCCGTAGTGGTCGAGCACCTTGTCGGGTACGGTGCGGGGCGGAATGTTGTCCGTCACAGATTCAAACCCCATCGACTTCAGCGACGGCACCGGCAATGCCTTCGTCTGATAATAATTCTTCTCGTACGTCTCCGTCGGATACGATTTCAGGTAAAACTCATTGAGTTTGGCGTGCCACGTCTTGCTGTAGGGCGTAAACACCGTGTAGGGCGTCTGTTTGGCCTTACTCAGAATCTCGTCGCGGTCGAAGATCGTCTGGTCTTTGAAGCTGTGAAAGCCGATACCTTTTTTGTCGAGCAATTCACCGATAGCCTTATCGCGGTCTTTGGCGTAAACTTCGTAGTCGTAATTGGTATAAACGGCGTCGATGTCGTATTTCTTGATGAGCGTTTCCCATACGGCCTCCGGCTTGCCGTACTCAACATAAATCGCCGAACCCAGCTTTGCCAGTTCGTCGCGCAGCCGTTCAATTTCCTGCACCAGAAACGTCACCCGCCGGTCGTGCTTGTCGTCCAGCGCGTCGAGAATGGTTTTGTCGAAGATAAAGACGGGGAGTACAGGTTTGCCGCTGCGCAGCGCGTGGTAGAGAGCCGCATTGTCGTGCAGACGCAGGTCGCGCCGGAGCCAGACGAGCGATAAAGGTTCAGCCATATTTTCAGCGTACGGTCTACAGTTTTCGGTAGCCCAATTAGATCGGTTTACGGTACAAACCGGCTGTTGGGGAAAATGGTTGGACACGAAAAAGCCGCTGACCAGTTTCCTGCGCCAGCGGCTTTTTCTGTATCGTACGTGCCTTGCGCTATTCCGGCTGGAAGCGCAGCCGGACGGTGTGCAGTTCGCCCGTGTCGCTGCCGTAGCCAGCCAGTTTCTTACCCGTAAGTTGCCGCGTCAGGCTGTTGTTGATTTGCTCGTTATGGCTGAACACCGACAACTGACACACTTCATTTTCAGCGTTGACCCGAAACTGAATCACGACGACGCCGGCCTGTTGCGCCTGCTTCAGCGCGTCGGGCGTTGATATGTAACTCGCCAGCTGTTTTTCCAGACTGGCTTTTGGCGCTTTTAGTTTGCGGCTTTTGGCGGGGTCAGCATAGACCTGCGTCGCCAGGAAGCCTACCAGCGCAACGAGAAAAAGAGACTTTTTCATTGACTTCATTAATTAAGGTGAATAGTATATCGCCTGTTAGGTCGCCCCGAAACCGCGTTAACTTACATTACTGTAATATTACGCCAATGTTATCTAAATGTTAACATTGGCGTAATATTAATTATTATTCGGTCAGCAAAGAGTATGTAATCAAGGGATTATACTGCGCCAATAATCTACTATTCAGCATATTAATCAATACTTTCTCATACGACCTGCTATTACCCCAATATTAACAAACGGTCTATTACAAAGCGGACGCTACACTACAGCATCCACTTTGTAATAGACCGTTTGTCTTGAATTTTTCGGCTTTCATTCAAACTGCCCCTGTCGTTCCTCTTACGTCGCATGGGCGGATCGGGTGGAACGGCAAAAACGATTCCTGACCGGTTGCCCAGGCAGTCATGATTTGATCCGGCAATCGTTAACGCAGCTGCTGCATCTGAATGGCTGATGGGTGTGTCGCGTCGTGATAAAGCCGGATCGTTGCTTTTTTGTAGTCGCTGTCGTTGGCCGTACCGATGTTGATAAACTGTTGCGGATTCCGATCAACCAGCGGGAACCACGAACTCTGCACCTGCACCATCAGCCGGTGGCCTTTGCGGAACGTATGCATCACGTCGGGAAGCTGCACTTTTACCTCGGTGGGCTGATTCGGCGCAAACGCTTCGGGTTTTTCGAATGAGTTGCGGAACCGCCCCCGGATAACTTCCGCCCGCACCAGCCGCTGATACCCGGCTAGCTGAACACCCTTCAACGGACTGGTTGCTTTGCTGAAATCGGGGCTTTGCGTCGTGTCGGGCAGCACGTCGATTACCTTGACGATGAAGTCGGCGTCGGTGCCGGAGGTGGCGGCAAAGAGGGTTGCATCGATAGGTCCGGCTATAATCATGTCGGCGGTGAGCGGTTCGGTTTCAAAGACCAGCACATCAGGCCGACGACTGGCAAAGCGTTGGTCTTCAATCATGTACTGATTGTTGCGCCGGGCAAACACACCATCGGTATACGGTACCGGTTTGGCGGGATCGCTGACGTACTCGGCGAAAGCATCTGTACTGGCGGGTTTGGTCGCAGTCAACTGCTGATTGGCAGACAGATAGAATGTCTTGCCCTGCCCTGCTGCCGGGGGCCACTGCTCAAACGACCGCCACGCGTCGACGCCCGTATCGAACACGCGCGCTTCGGGTTGATCGAACGTTCCTTTACTTTTCAGGTGGTAACTGAAAAAGCGGGTTTCAATGCTGTCGCGGTAGTATTTGGCCGTGTTCTGCCCGAAACTAAGCGGCCCAAACTGACTCCAGTCGGCCCGCGACCAGGCCCCGTGCGTCCACGGCCCCATAACCAGTTTGTTCTGGCTTTTCGATTGCTCTTCGATGGCTTTGTAGGTGTTCACCGCGCCGAACAGGTCTTCGGCGTCGAACCAGCCGCCCACGACCAGCGTGGCGGGGGTCAGGTTTTTCAGGTGCGGACGGATGTTGCGGCTCTGCCAGTACGCGTCGTAGGTGTCGTGCTGAATGTACTCGTTCCAGATTTTGCTTTTCTGGTTGTAGTACTGCGGCCCGTTGGCATTTTTCAGCGCGCCCATCTTCAGAAAAAACTGGTACGCGTCTTTAATCGGCGCGTTGAACAGCGGGGCATAGTCTTCGACAGGCCCGTTGCGGGGACCGTCGAAGTAGTTCATAAACCCGAAATTGTCGAGCAGGAAAAACGCGCCTTTATGCCGGGCGTCGTCACCAATAAACTCGTCGGTGACGGGAGCCTGTGGCGACACCGCTTTCAGGGCAGGGTGAGCGCCGGGCAGAGCCGCCGACGCGTAAAAGCCGGGATACGAAATGCCCATCAGCCCAACACGCTCGTTGGTCGGCAGGTTTTTAAGCAACCAGTCGATGGTGTCGTAGGTGTCGGTACTTTCGTCGGTTCCGGCGGGTGCCGCCGTCTGCCCCTTCTTGCCTTTTCTCGGCGTCGTAGACATACTGCGATTCAGGGCGGGCGTCATTTCCTCGAACTGCCCCTCGCTCATGTACCGCCCCCGAACGTCCTGCGTAACGAAGATGTATTTTTCCTGCGACAGCTCTTTCGATGGTCCCGGCCCCGACTTCGGATAGTTCGATTCGCCGTACGGCCCCGCCGAATAGGGCGTCCGTTCCATAAGCACCGGGTAGCGGTTCGTCGGCGATGCGTCGGTTGGTACGTAGATCGTCGTGTACAGCTTCACCCCGTCGCGCATAACGATCTGCCGGTCGAGTTTGCGGTAGTTCTGCCGGACGAACAGCGAGTCGCTACCCGGCGTCTGCGCGTAGCAGAGGGAAGCGAGGAGAAGAAGGTTTACAGTTTTCAGTATACGGTTTACGGCGGTCCGTCGCATGGCCTGTTGATGCATAGTTTCGTCGATTGTGTCTGATGTCGCAAACTACGAACGAATCAACTCAGACACTTACGGACCCCCAAAACCTGCGCGACAGACCTTCGTAAACTGAAAACCGTAAACTGTATACCATATACCGCCCTACAACTTCGCTCCTCGCAGCCGGAGGCTGTTGCTGACGACGGACACTGAACTCAAGGCCATAGCCGCGCTGGCGATCATGGGGCTGAGCAGGAAGCCGAAGGCGGGGTATAGCAGTCCGGCGGCAATGGGAATACCGATCAGGTTGTAGACGAACGCCCAGAACAGGTTTTGTCGAATAGTGCGGACAGTCTTGCGGGCCAGCGTAAGTGCTTTCGGTACGCTCGTCAGGTCGGTGGAGATGAGCGTCATGCGGGCCACGTCGAGCGCGATGTCGGCCCCGCGTCCCATCGCCATGCTGACGTCGGCCTGGGCCAGCGCTGGGGCGTCGTTGATACCGTCGCCGACCATCGCGACGGTGCAGCCATGCCGCTGCAACTGCTCTACGAAATGGGCTTTATCAGCGGGAAGTACGCCAGCCTGCACGCGTTCAATGCCGACCTGCGCGGCCACGGCGGCAGCGGTACGGGCATTGTCGCCGGTCAGCATATGCACGGTGATGCCCCGTTGCTGCAACTCCGCAACCGCCTGTTTAGCCGACGGCCGGATGGGGTCGGCAATGGCAAGGATAGCCAGCACCGGCTGACCAGCGCGGGCGAAGAAAACGACCGTTTTGGCCTGACTTTCCCACATATTAACCTGGTTATCCACATTGGCAGGGACGCTAACCTGATTTTCGGCCAGCAGACTCCGGTTACCGATCAGATACGTTTTGCCGTCGTATCGCCCCGTCACGCCCTGCCCCGTCAGGCTGTCGAAGTCGGCTAGTCGGGCGGGCGTTACTCCTGATCCGGTCAGGTAGTTGACAACGGCTTCGGCCAGCGGGTGTTCTGATTTGGATTCGAGTGCCAGCAATACCGATTCCAGCGACGCTTTATCACCGCTGTCAATGAGCCACAGACTATCCGTAACGGTTGGTTTACCTTCGGTGATGGTACCGGTTTTGTCGAGCACGACGGCGTTGATTTTGCTGCCCAGTTCCAGACTTTCGGCGTCTTTAACGAGGATATTCGATTCGGCTCCTTTGCCAATACCGACCATGATCGCGGTGGGTGTCGCCAGCCCAAGCGCACAGGGGCAGGCAATAACCAGCACCGTCACAGCCGTCAGCAGACCCGTCGTCAGGGCCGTTCCGGGTGGGCCGAACACCAGCCAGCCGAGGAACGTCAGCAGGGCAATACCGAGCACGACCGGCACAAACACCCCCGCCACCCGGTCGACCAGCTGTTGAACGGGAGCTTTGCTGCCCTGCGCGTCCTGCACCGACCGGATAATCCGGGCCAGCACCGTATCGGTCCCGACCTTTGCCGCTTCGAACCGAAACGCGCCTTTCTGGTTGATTGTCCCGGCGAAAACCGCGTCGCCAGCCGATTTGCCGACCGGTATGGGTTCGCCACTAATCAGGCTTTCATCGACAAACGAACTGCCCGATAGCACAGCCCCATCGACGGCGATTCGTTCGCCGGGGCGCACCGCCAGCACCTGACCGGGCAGCACGTCGGCCAGCGGGACTTCCCGTTCGATCTCGTTTTCAACCACGCGCACCGTTTGCGGCTGCATTCCGATCAGCTTTTTGATGGCCAATCCCGTGTTCGACTTGGCCCGCTCTTCCAGCAGTTTACCCAGCGAAATAAAGGCGATGATGACCGCTGCGGCTTCGAAATACACATGCGGCTGTTGCCCCCGGTCGAGCCAGAACTGCGGATACAGTGTATTAAAGGCGCTGAACAGAAAGGCGATACCGGTGCTGAGTGCCACCAGCGTATCCATGTTGGCCATGCCGTGCCGGGCCTGTCGCCACGCATTGACGAAGTACGACCGGCCCAGCCAGAACACCACCGGAGCCGTCAGCACCAGCATGATACCGTTGGCGTAGGGCCAGTTCATGCCGAACATACCCAGCACGAGTACCGGCGCGGCCAGCACCACAGCCCAGACCGTACGCTGCTTCAGATCGGCATAGTGTTGCTGCCGGGCTTCTTCCTGTACAGCATTGGGGTCTTCAGCGTCGATAACCAGATCATATCCAATCGACTGAACAGCTTTTTGCAGCGTATCGGGCGTAGTCTGTTTGGGGTCGTACTGCACCCAGGCAGTTTGATTAGCGTAGTTGACCCCGGCATCGACAACCCCCGCCGTGTGCTTCAGCATCGACTCGACGCTGACGGCGCAGGCGGCACAACTCATTTCCAGTACCGGGTATGTTTTCCGAACCGCTGACGCGGGCTTCGTGCTTGTATTCATAGCTGACAGAACGGGCGATTGACGCCGTCCGCCTATGTAACAACAAAGCTGTTCCCCTCCGTTTCCCGACCAGTGTACATAATTGGGGTATGGTTTTATACCGCCGGGCTTTACCTTTACAGAGGTGGCAAACGGCACGCCATCAGACCCGCCCATTCCGTCGCTGCTCATGCAGGTTCACGTAAGCCTGGCTATTTTGCTGGCCAATGCCATCGTCATCATCGGCTTCTTTTCGGCCGGGCTTCTGCTGTTTGTATCTACTAATCGACAAGCCAACCGGTTTCTGGCGCTGCTGATGTTCAGCATCTCGTGTTGGCTAATCGACGGGCTGTTTCGGCTGGCCAATATCTACGGGCAAAACGCCAGTCTTTATTTCTTGCCCATCTTTTATTCGCTAGGCTTCGGCCCCCTGATCTATTTCTACGTTCGCAGCCTAACGGACAGCCAGTTTGTGTTTACCCGGCACCACGCCTGGCACTTCCTGCCCGTTGCCATACAGGCCAGCCTCTACATCGTACTGTCGCTCAATAGCTACGAGTTTCGAGACTGGTTCTGGCAAACGATTCATTACCCCGTTACGTACCGGATCGAGTTCGACGGTACATGGTTGTCTTTGCTGATTTACGTGGGTTTGTCGCTGCGGCTGTTGCAGTGGTATCGGCGGTATGTGCAGGAGAATTTTTCTGAAACCAGTCAGCTTACACTACGCTGGTTGCAGGTGCTGCTGATCGGACTGGTACTGATCTGCGGGCAGTGGACGTATGAGATGGTGCTGCGCGACCGGTTCAATAGCTACTACGTCAACGACTATTCGTACTGGATGCTGGGCGTAGTATTGGTGGCTATGGGCATCGTTGGTCTTCAGCAGCGTACCATGGAGCAGGTGCAGTTTCACGCCGAAGCAACACCAGCCCCGCCATTTACCGAAAAGGCAGCCGACAAGGTCAACCCCGAATATTTAGAGCGCATTCGCCGGGCTATGAACATAGACAGACTGTACCTCAACCCTACCCTGACCCTGATCGAACTGGCGCAACACGTAAAGCTGAATCCAAAAGTGGTGTCGCAGGTCATTAACACCGGCATGCAGCAGTCGTTCAACGACTTCGTCAATGCCCACCGGGTAAGCGAAGTAAAGCAGCGACTCCACTCCGACGACCTCAACCGCTTTACGCTGCTGGGGATTGCGCTGGAGTCGGGCTTCAATTCAAAGACAACCTTCAACCGGATTTTCAAGGAGCATACTGGTCTGTCGCCAAGTGCCTTCGCCATGGCCCGCAGCTAGTCCCAAATCATCCGTTGGGACGTCTCAGGCCGAAAATGGGGCGCACAGGGCTGTTTCTACGCTCACCTTTGCATCGTTCATTCACCAAAACGCCGAACGACGATGCACACGACCCGCTTTCTTTTCGCCTGTTTGCTTACCGTATTCGCGGTGGCTGCGCTGCCAGCACAGGCCCAGACCGGTTGGACCGATAAAAGCCGGATCATGCCTGACAAGCTGCGGGGCTTGCCCGTTGGCCTGACCCTCTGGCACACCAACAACCCCTGCATACCGGAGAAAACAGACAGTCTCTACGTCTGGAAACACAGCACCATGGTACGGGCCGACGTTGGCGATCTGGAGTTTGTAGAAGCGGGCAGTTATATCTGGTACGACGCGTCGGGCTGGCACCCGAATCTGCGGGAAAATGCGCAAGACTTCGCCGACAATTTTGGCTGTATCGACGGCAAACTTCCCCAAAACAAAGTCTTCACGTTTGTAAAAAACTGGCGTTTCGGCAAACAGCTCTACGGGGGCGACGCCCTCTGGTATATCATCGCCCGCGACAAAACGGGCAAGCTCTACAAGGGCTACGGCATCATCGAAACCGAAGCGAAAACAAACTAACACCGCCAACCGGCTGCCAGCGACGAAGCAGCCAATTACTTACAAACTCAAAAAACAAAGCCATGAAAACGATAGCCTGCCTCAGCCTTTTCCTAATCAGTACACTCTCCGCCGTGGCCCAGCGCTACGTGGCCGACAGCCAGCAAAGCAAACTAAGCTGGACGGGACACAGTGAAATCGGCAGTTACGCGCCCAGCGGTACGGTTCAGCTTCGGCAGGGACTTATTCAGGTGCGAAACGGTCAGATCAGTCAGGCACGGATCGACATCGATATGCGGACGATTCAGCACGAAAATGGGCAGATGCAGACTCACCTGCGCGGTGAAGACTTTTTCGACACGGCCAAATTCCCGACGGCCACCTTCACCGTTCAGCAGATCAGCGGTGGGCAGGCAAGCGGTCTGTTGACGATCAAGGGCGTTACCAAACCGATTTCGTTTCCCGTCATGGTTACGCTCTCCGGCGACATGATTCACCTGAAAGGGCAGGCCAGTATCGACCGAACGCTCTTTGGCGTCAACTATAATTCGACTAGTTTCTTCGCCGGGCTGGGCGACCACGCCATCCGCAACACTTTCGAGCTAACATTCGACCTGCTGGCCCGTCGAGGCAATGCAGTAGCCGACCGATAGGGCAACAGGCAATTGTTGGTGAGCCGTATAAAATCAAAAGCCCTCCCTGGCTGGGATGGGCTTTTGATTCATCCGCATCGCAGATTAATACCGCTCGTTGCCTTCGTCTTCTTCCTCGGCCAGTTCGGTGATCTCTTCATCGAGTTCATCGTCCGATAAGTCTTCATCGAGCAGGTCTTCGGGCAGCTCATCACCGTCGGCACCGTTCGATACTTCATCGGTGGCGTGCTGCGCCGTTATGTTGTCGGTGTAAAGCAGCGTGTCCGACGCTTCTTCGTCGCCGGGGTTCATGTTGTCAGGCTCGTTATTCACACCGAGCCCGGTATAGGCCACGCCGTTGTCTTCGTCCTCGTTCTGATGATTGGTTTGCATAACGTTTCGTGTTTGTCTGGATAGTTAACCACCCATCCGGCAAAGAGTTTTCGACTACGAACGCCTGCATCGGCCAACAGACAGAGCAGCCGGAACAAGCTTAAATCCGTGCGTGACACTCTGCGTAAACGGTTAATTATTCCCGCAAATCGAACAACTTTTATTCGATTTGCGGGAATAATTCGCTGACTGCCCCTACTTCCAGACCACCACTTTCTCTACCAGCGTGGCTTTGCCGGAAGCGGTCAGGCGGAGCAGATAGGTGCCTTCGGACAAGCTGCCCAAATCAAGCATCTGCTCGGTATTACCTTTGACGGACTGCCCGGCCAACACAACCTGCCCGGATAGCGATAGCAGTTCGACCTGTCCGTCGTGGGGGGCGCGGATGGTCAGGTAGCGGTCGGTGGGATTGGGGAACGCCCAGGGGCCAGTGGTTTCGGTCGGCAAGCCGGTGATGACTACTTTCTGCGACGTATTTTTCAGGTAGCGCAAACCGCCCCCACCCGTTCCCAGCAGTAAGTCAGGCAGGGCGTCGCCGTCGAGGTCGGCGGTGGCAGCGGCCAGTTTCAGACCGGGCGAGCCCAGCGCGGGCAGGCTGTCGAGCAGGGTCAGCGGACCGGTGAGCGCGTCGGGAAACTGGTAGAGTTTCACTTTGCCATCGCCCGACGCGGTGATGAATTCGTTCTTCTGATCGCCGTTCAGATCAGCCAGCGCCAGCGACGATGCACCCGTGTAGAACGTCGTTGGCAGGTTGCCGAAGTTCTGGCTCTGCAACTGGAATACGGGAACTGTGGCCGTACCCGTATTGCGGAAGTAGTGGATCAACCCATTGTTTTTCCCCAGCAGCACGTCGGCTTTTCCATCGCGGTCGAGGTCGGCAACCAGCAGGCGTTCGCCCAACTGCATCAGGTCGGGGTTGGGCCAGCGGACGGCGGTGGGCAGGCTGTACTGCACCGGGGCACCTTTGGCCGCTGCGTTGACAAACAGCCGTATTTCCAGACTACTAGCCCCCGTACCCGTCACGATCAGATCCATACTACCATTGCCATCGACGTCGGCGAAGGTCGGCATCGTGTTGACCAGCGTCAGCGACTGCGCCAGACTCAGGTAATCAGTCGTGATGAGCGCGAAAGCCGGATTTTGCCCGGTGCCTTTGTTTTCAAACTGCCAGATACCCGCCCGGTAGCCCTTCGTCGTTTGCGCCCCCGCGTAGCCAACCAGCAGATCCATGTCGCCGTCGCCGTCGAGGTCGGCCAGGGCGGGCACGGCATTTTCGCCCAGATCGACCATCTCACTTTGCAGAAAGTCTTTCTGCTTCAGCTGAAAATCGGGCTTCGCGTTCGTCCCGGCGTTTTTGTAATACCAGGCCGACGCCCGAAAATCATACAGGTCGTTGTCGTTCTGATCGACGAAAGGCGACGCCAGCAAATCGCGCACGCCGTCGCCGTCGACATCTTCTGAGTACACCCCGGCAAAGGCCGGGAACAGTACCGGGTTCTTCGCCGGAAATAAGGTATCGAAGCGGGTAAAACGGGCCGCGCTGTCGTTGGTCGCGACGTTGATTAGCCGGGCGACACCGGGACAACTGACCGCGCCGAACAGCAGGTCTTTTTTACCGTCGCCATCGGTATCCATCACCGCCAGGGTGTTGCCGCTGTGCATAGGCCGGGCCGCGCCGGTGGCGGGTTTCAGCGGAACAGACTTGCCCGACTGCGTACCGTCGCAGTCGATGCCAAAGACAAAATCGTTGCAGAATTCTTTCAGAAAATGGCCCCAGTAGAAGCAGTCGGGCCGTTTGAAGTCAAGCCCGTCTTTCTTCCCCGTCCGTTCGACGCTCATGTTCTGCTGATAGGCAATCAGATTACCAGTCGGGTCGAAGGTCAGAATATCGATGTCGCCATCGTCGTCGTAGTCCAGAATGGCGGGCAGGTCGGCGGGGGATACATACAGAATCTGCCGACCGGCAAACCCCTGCGTCATCAGTTCGCTGACGGCTACACTGAACGCGACCTTTCCAGTCTGCGAGTCGTTGTGGTATACCCGCACGTTGCCGTCGATCAGGGAGAACAGATCTTTCCGGCCATCACCGTCATAGTCAACGGCAATTACCCAGCCCGACAGCGCGGGCAGTATCGTTTCGTATGCCGGTGCGTATTGCCAGGCAATACCACTTCCGGTCGGGTTGTCGATAGCGACGAACGTACTTACCTTTCGGCTTGTCCGGTCGTAGACGAGCAGGTCGTCGCGGTTGTCGTCATTCAGGCGCAGGGTGGCAAACTGCATGGCGTTCAATCCACCCACCCAGGGGTTCAGCAAGGCCCGCCCATCGACGCTGACGGCAGGCTGCTGACTATATTGAAACCCAAACGGTGCCGACGCCGACTGCCCGTAGCCAACCCACGGAATCAGTGCCAACCAGAGCGTACACAGCTTTTTCATTTACTTTTGGGTTTCTTTTGCAATACGTTCGGGTGCCGATAGCCAACGTTGAACTCGGTCGCCAATACCCCCCACTCCCCTGAGGGGGGAGCATTCCACGGGTGAACCACTCCCCCTTCAGGCCGGGCCGACGCTTCGGGGTTGGGGAGTCGGCCGCTGCGGGGTAAAACGGTTACACCGAACGTGCCGCAAAGAAAACGAACAATACTCCCGTTTACGTCTACCCGACATGGTATCAACCCCTGCCCTGTACGATAAATTTCTGGAATGCACCGGCGTCTCGACCGATACCCGCCGGATTACACCCGATTCGCTGTTCGTAGCCCTCAAAGGCGCGTCGTTCGATGGTAATCAGTTCGCCGAAAAAGCGTTGTCCGACGGGGCTAAGTACGCCATTGTCGACGACCCCGCCGTGGCCGACCGAAACCCGCGCTGCCTGCTGGTGGAAGATGGGCTGCTGGCCTTGCAGGATCTGGCCCGGTACCACCGCCAAACGCTGACGATTCCGGTCGTTGGCCTGTCGGGGTCGAACGGGAAGACGACAACCAAAGAGCTGATCGCAGCCGTGCTGTCGACCCGGTTCCGCACCTATGCGACGGTTGGCAACCTCAACAACCACATCGGCGTACCGCTGACGCTGCTGGCTATCCGCACCGATGGCGACGCATCGGCCTACGAGATGGCGGTGGTGGAGATGGGTGCCAACCATCAGCGCGAGATTGCGTTGCTCTGTAGCATTGCCCAGCCCACCCACGGCCTGCTGACCAACGTTGGCAAGGCGCACCTGGAAGGGTTTGGGGGCATCGCCGGTGTTCGCAAGGGCAAAGGCGAATTGTACGACTATCTGATGCAGACGGGCGGGACGGTCTTTATCAACTCCCGCGACAAGGTGCTGATGGCGATGTACCGCGAACGGCTGAAAACCGACAAATCGGATGAAACGTTTGCTCAGGTCATTTTCTACCCCGCCGACGAGCCAGCCAGTCAGCCCATCGAACTGCTGTCGGAATCGCCCGTTACCTACCGCGACAGCACCGGCGAGACGGTAACGCACCTGCCGGGGCAGTACAACTTCGACAACATGCTGGCGGCTATGGCCGTGGGATACCAGTTCGGCGTGACGGTCGAGGAAGCCAACCGAGCTATCGCGGGGTATAACCCAACCAACAACCGCTCGCAGGTGGTGCAGAAGGGCAGCAACACCGTGCTACTCGACGCTTACAACGCTAACCCCAGCTCGATGGCGGCCGCGATCCGGCAGTTTGCCGCGACGCCCGCCCAGCGTAAGGTGGTGATTCTGGGCGATATGTACGAGCTGGGCGATGAAAGCGCAGCCGAACACGAAGCCCTCGGCAAACTGATCGCAGAGGGCAAGTTTGATCTCGTCATACTGGCGGGTAAAGACATGAAGTACGCGCTGAATGCCCTACCAACGGCGTACTATTTCCCCGATAAATTCTCGCTCCACAACTGGGTGATGGACCACCCCCAGACTGATACGCATTTCCTCATCAAAGGCTCGCGCGGGATGGGGCTGGAAAGCGTTGTGCCGTTTATCTGACCGATACGTTACCATTAGAATGTCCCCGACAGCTTCCAGCCGCTTCGGCGGTCCGATGTTGGAGCCGCTTCAGCGGCTAATCGGGTAGCTGCACTTAGCCTACGGCTACGACATCGGACCGCCGAAGCGGCAGGATGCTGTCGGGGACATTCCAGACAACTCGAATCTTACCAAAAATAGGTCAGGCTCAGGCGGGCGAAGAAGGGCGTACCAGGTGTGAAGTGAATCTCACTAACCGGAGTCGCTTCACCTTTTAATCGACTCTCGGTATCGAACTGGGTTTCTTTCCAGCGGGTGTTGAGCAGGTTCTGCACCGTCAGGCCGAGCGTGTAGTTTTTCCGGTTGTAGTTGGCCTGTAAATCCGTCACGAAGTAGCCTCTCGCTACCACCGTATTGTCGTCGTTGGCGGGTCGGTCGGCCATGTAACGATAGCGCAGCGAGCCACTAAACCCGCCCCCGCCTTGCAGCGACAGCCCGCCCGTCGAGGTAAGGACGGGAGCCAGCGGCAGGTAGTTTTGGCCTTTCTCAGCATCCAGCGACCGGGGGTTGGCCGTGTTCAGGTCAAGATCGGCGAAGAGGTTGGGGCCAGCCGACCGGTTGGTGATCTGGTACCGCGCCGACAAATCCAGCCCCATCCTCCGCGACCGACCGCTCGGTTCGACCACGCCCTCGTCGCCCACGTACACAAACTCCTGTTGCAGATACAGGTACCACGCAGCGGCATTGACCAGCAAACGCGGAAACGGCTTGGCAATAACGCCCAGATCGGAACCGTAGCCACCCGGTAAGATTTGCCGTCCGTTCTGCGCCGTCACGACCCGCGCATCGTTGGAGTGAAAGCCCTTACCCGTGTTCAGGTACAGTTGCAGCGTCGGGTTGACGGTGAAATACAAATTCAGCTTGGGTGACACGATGGCCTGCGTCACGTGCTTTGTCGTGGGGTCCGGGGTCGCGCTCGACTTTACCAGCAAATCCTCGTACTGCGACCGGAACTGATCGACCCGCAATCCGGCGTTGACCGTGAACCGACTCGACAGCTGCACGACTTCGTCGGCGTACAGGGCCGCATTGATTTCGTTGACGTTGCCGTACTGAAGCCGTTCCAGTGTGATCGTCCGGTCTTTGGTGTGCGACAGTTCGGTCGGTCCGTCGCCACGGCCCGGCGTTATGTCCTGCCGGTACTGCGCGCCCAGCGTAGTAGTCCAGCTGGTGCGGCCGAGGGTGGTTTGCGTGGTGTAGCTGCCGTTGTAACCAAACAGGTTGCGGCCTTCTTTTTGGCGAATCTGATCGCCGTTGATGGTGTCGTTCAGGAAGAAGGTGAAGTTGGAATACAGCTCAAAATTGTAGCTGCTGTAGAAAAACTGATTCTTGATGATGTGATTTTTCGGCGTAACGGTCGTCAGTTGGGCATTCAGGTTGGTGCGGCTGGTTTCGCCCCCCTCGGTGGGGTCGACGGACCCAAACCAGTCGACCAATCCCGATTCAACGGCCCGGTCGGGAATCTGCCCGGAGTGGTTCCACTTACTCCAGAACGTCGACGCTGTCAGGGTCAGGGTGGTGTTGTCGCCGATGTGCCGGTGGTATTTGCCCAGCACGTTGACTCGTTTGAAACGCTGCGGATTATCGAAGTACGAATCGCTGTACGAATACTCACCGCCCACATAGGCCGACTGACTTTTCTGCCGGGCGGCATCCCCCAGCAGGTTAATCCCGGCGACGGCCCGGTAGGTGTTGAACTGCCCGGCTTCGAGTTTGACAAACGAGCGGTCGAGCGTGGTGCGGGTACGCATGTTGGCCCAGCCCGCCGTGGCCAGATTCCCCTGATCGGTGGTGTATGGTCCTTTCTTGAAATCGACGCCATCGACCAGTTCGGGAATGACGAAGTGCAGATCGGCGTAGCCCTGCCCGTGGGCGTGCGACACCATGTTGACGGGCATCCCGTCGACGCTCAGGCGAATGTCGGTGCCGTGGTCGAGGTCGAAGCCGCGCAGGAAAATCTGTTCGGCCTTGCCGCCCCCCGCATGCTGCCCGATAAACAGCCCCGGCACCAGCCGCAGAATTTCCTGCGAGTTTACAATGGGCCGCAGCTTGATGTCGATTCCGCTGATGAGCTGCTGATCGGCGGGCCGGAGTGCCGAGACCGTCACGGCGCTCAGGTTGACCGGTGCCGCGATCAGGCTGGTCTGGATATGGGCGGTCTGATCGTCGCCCACGGCCGTTTTCTGCGCGGTAGTGGCGTAACCGATGTGCGAAAACTCAATTTTATACAGCTTGGGGGCCAGTCGGTCGAAGCGGTAACGGCCCAGTTCGTCGGTCAGGGTCATCTTCCCGGTGCCGATCAGATTGACCGAAACGCTCCGTAGCGGCAGGCGGGTCTGTGCGTCGATGACAACGCCGGTCAGTGTGCCGAGGTGTGCGAATGCCAGTTGTACTGTCAGTAAAATCAGGAAAAGAGAAGCCGTTAGTTGTTTAAAATGCATACTCAGTCTGTTGATGATTACCACTGTTTGCGCAGGCTCACGAAGCCGCCAATGGTGCTGGGTAAAAGCTGCCCCTGATCGGCAGCCAGCGAAGCCGTCAGCTGCGTACCGGCCATTCGGGGCAGGTGCCATTGCGCGCTTACCAGTGCCGAGAACTGGTCGAGTGAGGGTAAATACGGTTCGGAGAAGGTGCCATAATTCCGGCTGTACGACAATCGCACGGTCCAGTCGACACCACTGCCAAGCTGCCCCGCTGCGCCCACGTAGCCCATCTGCACCCGATTGTTCGGAAAAAACTGACTAGTCCGGGCCGTTGGTACGACTTCGTTTTGTGGCATGATAAAGGGTGTACCGATGGTGCGGCCCATGTACGACCAGCCCTGAATGTACTGTCCGTGATCGAAATAATTGTCGGCTCCCTGATACTTCGCATTGTAATCGAACGTCGATCCGCTCTGATTCGTCGTCGTCAGGTATTCAACCACGATCCGGTTCAGCCAGCCCGGTCGGCTCCCCGCATTCCGGTGCCAGCTCAGCCCCGTCAGCCCATCGGGCGCGTTGATCCAGAGCAAACCCGACAGGTCTTCGTAAATATGCTGATGGTAAAGCAGCCAGGTACCGGTCGCTGTTTTCATCTCGACGCCCAAATCCATGCTGCCCAGGCCGTTACCAAACCAGTAAGCCCCATCGAAACTGGTATAATCGGCTGTTTCCCAGCTATCGGGCCGCGTACCCAGCACCACCGCCGGGTAATAGTTGAACTGCGAGGGCAGTTTGCCGTTCACAGCCGCCGTCGAGCCGATCAGATAATCAGCCTGCCCGGCCCACTGCACTTCGTGGTTGATGCCCAGGTAGCCTTTGAACCGGCTGGCGGGTTTACCCAGTCGCAGATAAACGTACTTCTGATGCAGATACGCTCCGTGAATGTAGGCCCCCGTAAACCAGCCGTGGACGAAACCCGCGTTGATGGCCACGAAGCGTTTCGTGAAGCCCAGCGGCACGTAGCCCCGCGTAGCCAGCTGCACCTTCGGAATCGGAATGGCGTTGCCCGACCCGTTGATAAAGCCCGACGACAGCGTTGAATCGCCCAGACCGGTCAGTTGCCGCCACCGCCCAACGGCCAGTTCGATCGACCGCCAGCGCCCTTTCGCGTACAGTTCGGGCAGCAGTACCCGGCTTTCGGTGGCGGCATTGCCCACCACCTGCGCCCCCACCGTCCAGTCGAACCGGCGTGGGCGACTGGTTTTGGTGGTATCGGTTGGGGTGTAGGATCGCCGGAAACCGGCCCGTAGCGTACCGGCGGGGGTTGTCAGGGGTACCGTCCCCCACTGATTGGCCCGTAGCCAGAACGGCATGACGCCCCCGATGCGGCCCAGCCACCCACCTCGGCTTCTCCGTGCCAGCCCGCTTTCTCCGTCGACTGCGCCAGCACGGCCCGGCCCGTCAGCCCGACCAGTAGCAACAGCGGCCAACTGCTTATCGCGAAACGTCGAATGGTAGCATGTATCTTCATCGGCTTCCTGATTTCGTAGCTAAGTTAGGAAGCCGATGGTTGTTTAGAGCGACGCAGCCGCCAGGTTATATAAAGGGCCAGTCCGGCCAGCCCAACCAGCGCATAGGGCGCATACCCAACGACCAGCTCGACACCCTGCGTCAGCCCGTTCGGCTGACCGGTGACGCGCTCCACGATCCAGGCCATTGCCGCCACACCCGCCAGCACCGCTCCCCCAACTCGCACGTACGCATATACCGGCGTGCGGCTCAGCAGCATCAGCCACGGGATAATCAGGGCAATTACGAGCAGCTGCATCATTTCGATACCGAGGTTGAAACCCAGAATACTCAGCGCCATTGGCCCCGCATCGAGGTTCAGGTTGGCCAGCGTACCGGCAAAAGCCAGCCCGTGAATCAGGCCGAACCCAGCCGCTACCCATGTTTCGCGACCGGGAAACAACGGACGAACGGCGTGCATGGCCGACACCAGAATCGATACGGCAATCAGAATTTCGACCGGCTGGCCAGGCAACCGCACCCACCCGAGCGAACCCAGCAGCAGCGTCAGCGAGTGGCCCACGGTAAAGGCCGTCACGATGAGCAGCAGCCGCCGTAGGCTGTAGCGCGACCCGCCAAAATTGCCCCATCCAAAACGTCCGGTCCGTCGTCGCGAGCCTGATTGTCCTGTCACCAGCAGCGGGGCGGGCAGGAGCAGCACCAGCAGGAACAGCAGATGGTCGGTACCTTCGGCGATATGCTGCGTACCGAGTCGTACCATCGAGACAAAGCCCATCCAGCTACTACCGGACGCCAGGTTGACAGGTAGGGGTAGCACCCGGTCGTTGACGATGTCAAGGCTGATTTCGCCTACCTGCACGGGGGCGGCTTCCGCCAGTTGCCCGCGTTCCCAGTCCTGCCGCACCGACACCAGAATCTTGTGGGTTCTGACCTGATGCAGCACTGCGTCGTAGTAGAAAGTGAACTGCCGGACATCGGCCTCGCCCGGCGTGGACTCGCCCGGCGAGTCCACGCCGGGCGGGATCATCTGCACCTGCGCGGTCAGTTCCCGATACACCCCGACGATGGGATTCTGCGTTTCGTGCGCGACCAGTTCCCCCACCGAAACGGTCCAGAACCGGCCATCGGGGCTTTGCGGGCGGATGTGGCTTCTGAGGTAATCGCGCAGTTGTGGCCCCAGCCGCGCCACCAGCCCCGCCGATGAATCGTTGACGGCGTGCCCCCAGGCCAATTGCAGTTCGACCAGGGGAATCTGGAGTTCGGCGTCAATACGGTCGGCGTGTACATTGAGTAGCACCCCCGAATTCGGCATGGGATGCGCCAGCGCCATCCGCGAACCACCCGCCAGCAGGAAGAGCAGGAACAAGACTGCCAACCGGCTGACTGCCCCAAAACACCCCACCCTACATCCCTCCCCATTGGGAAGGGACTTGACTTGTCGAATTTTTAAGTCCCTCCCTAACGAGGAGGGATGTAAGGTTGGGTAGTTCAACCAGCTTTCCATGTTCCGACTATCAGTTACCGCCGTAATCGCCCGACCGGTCGCGCCAGACCGAGTGTGAGTGGGGGGTGTTTCTGATGATGACTCCACCCTGATACGAAAACTCGATCCAGACACTTGGGCCATCGATACGCACGTAGTCGCCCGACGCCGTCATGCTGGTGTTACCCGAATAAGCGACGTAAGTGCTGGCCAACTCGTTGGTGTATTTGGTCAGGATGGTAGCGGCCGTGCTGGTGTTCATGTCATTGACATACAGCTTGATAGCTGCCAGTACCAGTGCCTGCTTGTCGCTGCTCAGCTCGCTGACCTGAATACCCGACTTGGTCGACGGAAACTTGCCATCCTGCCCCGGCCCCAACACCAGATCGCTGTAAGACCCTGATAGCTTGGCAGTAGTTTGTTCAGTGCTACTCAGGCCGGTCAGCATAGCCGCAAAGGCAACCCGTTCCTGCTCAAACGCCTGATACGTCCGACTACCGGCGGTTACGGCGGCCTGTGGTTCGGTACCCCTGAAGGCGGGCGTTACACCCGTAACGGCTCCGGCGTTGAACGTGTAAGGCTGGGTGTAATGGTGGCCCGTAAACAGAATCGCCCACAGACCCGACGTGCTGGGCGTTCCCAGAAACGAAAGGTAATAATTACCCGCGCCGTAGTCAGACCCGCCCCCGATGGTATTCAGATAATCGTCGGCCACCAGATTGCCAACCATCTCGTCGTAGCCTTCGTTGGTCGCGTTCAGGGCCAGTACCGCCACCATCAGGTTCCGGAAAGCCGCCAGTTGAGTGGTACTGAGCGCACCCAGGCTGATACCATTGCGGGCCGACAAACCGGCGGGCAGGTTCGACCATTTCTGGGCGTTGGCTTTGGTGTACGTCAGCTGCATGGTCGACAGCTGCGTACTGCTCAGCGTCGCCTTGAACGCTTCAGCCAGGCAAACGACCTGCGCTACCCCCGTCGACGCGCAGGTTGTCGTGGTAGCCGTAGTCGCCAGCGCCGTCGTGATCGTATTGGAATTGGTCGTCAGGGTAGTTGAACTGCCCGATGTGGCCGTGGTCGAGCTACCCGGCGTGGTCGTTGTGCTGCTGGCGTCGACATCGGTCGATTTGCACGACTCCAGCAGGTTGATACCGCCAATCGCTACCGTTACCAGGCAGGCCGTCAGAATAATCTGTTTCATAAGCTAGTTGAACCCTGCACGTTGAGGGTTAAGTTGATTTCCAGTAAGTACGCCACAGCAAGCACCTGCGTTACAGCCAACGCCGACAAGTGGGGTAGAGAGCCGGAAAGTTGTGGCGAACGGCGCAGCAGCACCAATTCAGCTCCGCCGTGACGCCCTGCCGGGTCACCGCCCAAATCGACCGAAAAACTCCGTTTCGTAGCTGCTGCCAACCGGCAGTTCGACGTCATCCATCAGAATCAGTTTGTTGCGAACGCCCTGAATTTTGTCGAACGCGACAATAAACGACCGGTGAACCCGCACGAACTGACCTGCCGGCAACTTGTCCAGCATGGCTTTCATCGTTAGCCGGACCACCACCGGCTTACCAGCGATCAGGTGTATTTTCAGGTAGTTGTCCAGCCCTTCGATGTACCGAATATCGGCCACCGTAATTTTTACCAGCCCGTAATCGACCCGGAAGTACAGATGAGTTGGCTCTGGCATATCCGTATCCCCGCCGGACGCCTGTTGCAGCCCCTGCCGCCGGGTCTGCACGCGCTCGACGCTTTTCTGAAATCGCTCGAACGAAAACGGCTTCAGCAGGTAATCAATCGCTTCGACTTCGTAGCTCTCGGCGGCAAATTCGCTGTAGGCAGTTGTGAAAATAACCAGCGTCGGCGGGGGGATTAGCCGGGAAAACGACAACCCCGACTCGTTGGGCATGTTGATGTCGAGAAACACCAGATCGACCGGATTTTCGGCCAGGAATTGCCGGGCTTCGCCCGTACGGGTGAACGTCTTCACCAGATCAATCGTGTCGATGCGGTCGCAGAAGGCTTCTATGACGTCCAGAGCGGGCCGTTCGTCGTCGAGGGCGATGGCGGTTATCATACCAGATTCAGTCGAAGGGTAACTTGGTAGCGGCTGGCCGTTTCGTCGATGGTCAGGTCGTGGTCGTTGGGATAAATCAGCCGCAGCCGGTCGCGGGCGTTCCGCAGCCCAATCCCCGTCGACGGTTCCAGCTGACTGACCTGCACTTTATTGTTGACCACCTCCATGCGCAGCCGATTACCCTGAATATCGATCGCAATTTGTATGAGCGATTCTTCTTCGGGATTGACCCCGTACTTGAACGCATTTTCGATAAACGAAAACAACAGCAGCGGGGCAATCGCCAGTTGGCGTGGTTTGCCGTCCAGCCGGTAATCGACGGTAACGGCATCGCGCAGCCGGGCTTTTTGCAGGTCGACGTAGTTGCCGATGTAATCAATTTCTTTGCTCAGCAGCACCTTGTCACGCTGGGCATCGCGGATGTTGTAGCGCATAAACTCCGACAGTTTCACCACCGTATCGGCAGTTCGTTCGTCCTGCCGGATCGCCAGCGCGTAGATGCTGTTGAGTGTGTTAAACAGAAAATGCGGGTGAATCTGCGCTTTCAGCTGCCGCAGCTCAGCCTGTAGCTGATCGTTCTCGACCTGCCGCAACCGGCTGGACGTTTGCACTGAAATCGAGATCAGCGTACTGATACTGCCGAGCAGGAAAAAGATCGTCAGCTTCACCGGCAGCAGCAACGTTCCCGGTGGAATGTTCATTGGTGGGCGACCGGGGGAGCCTTCGCCGGGCGGATGGTCGCGCAGGCAGTGCTCGCGCCCCAGATCATCGAACGGGGAGTTTCTCTGCCGATGTTCGGGCGAGAAATTAGCGGGGTCGCTCAGCATCATTTCGGCCACAAAAATCTGCCGGAACCACGCCCCGACTGTGTGCTGCCGGGGTGGTTTGAAGTACGCCCACTGCTCGATTCGATAGGGCAAATACACTGCGCCGAGTACGCAGCCGATAGCCACAATCAGATACAGCCTGTACCGTTTAGCCAGAAACCAGCGCGGTACGAACAGGGTATGGTTGACGTACGAAAACAGAATCAGAAACAGGTAGGCTAACCCATTTTGAATCAGGTGGTCGTGCGGATTGAGGGGATTCAGACTAACCCCGCTGTAGGCGAAATAAAAAACGGGCAGGGCCAGCAGAATCAGGCCAGCCAACACGCGGATATACAGTTCGCTGAACCGGAAGGTCATGCCTGAATGGGATAAACGACAAAACTAAACGAACCCGCGTCGACACCCGCACAAAAGTGGTCAAACCGTCAAATGCTGGGGTGAGCAAAACACGCACAAGGCAAACCCGCCTGTACCTTCGGTAGTTTATAAGCCCGTGGGGCTTACGTCCATATAAGTTAGTTACCTAATCGCCCATGCGTTACCTGCTGCTTACCCTGTTATTTATAGCCCGGCTATCGCTGGCGCAGAATAAATTCGACGCCAATATTGCTGCCTTTGCCGCCACCGACAAGCAAACACCGCCCCCCGCCCACCCGATCGTGTTTACGGGCAGTTCGTCAATTGTCAACTGGGGGTCGCTGGTGCAGGATTTCCCCGGCAAGCCAGTCCTGAACCGGGGTTTCGGCGGCTCCGAATTGAGTGACGTGCGTTACTTCGCCGACCGGGTCATTCTGGCGTACAGCCCAAAGCAGGTGGTGATTTACGCGGGCGAAAACGACATCGCCAACGACCATTCGGCGCAGGAAACCTGCCAACGACTCGTCGATCTGTTTACTTATCTGCGAAGTCACCGGCCTAAGCTGCCGATTGATTTTATTTCGATCAAACTCAGCCCGTCGCGCCGGAAATACTGGCCGGTAGTGCAGGAAGCCAACACGCTAATAAAGAACTACCTGGCGAAGCAAAAGAACGCCCGCTTTATCGACATCCGCCCGGCCATGAACGACGCCAGCGGCCACCTGCTAGGGTCGATTTTCCGGCCCGACAGCCTGCATATGAACCCCAGCGGCTACGCCCTGTGGGTGCCGGTCGTGAAGCCGTATCTACGCTGAGTTACGGAATCAGCTAATCTACCAGAGCAAGAATGATTCAACACAGAGTCACAGAGCAATAGAGAACGCAGCGATAAATTGATAGTAACTCATTGCCTGTCAATAAATTAAAACGCTGCGTTCTCTGTGACTCTGTGTTGAACCATTTTTACCTCATTATTTACCGGACAATCGACCCGACGATCCGCTCCCAGTTGCCGTGCGCAAACTTGGCCTTCTGCTCGTCGGTGAGGGCGGTATTTTCCAGAAACAGACGACCCGGTCGGCCGGGCTTGTACTGGTACGGGTAATCGACCGAGAACAGAATCCGGTCGGGGCCGACTACCTGAACTGACCGCTGGAGATAGTCCTGACTCCACATCCCACTGGGCGTTACGTACAGGTTCTGCCGGAAATAATCAGCGACGGGCCGTTGCAGGTTCGCGACGCGGTCAAGCCCCTGCATTCGCTCCAGATAGAACGGAACTACCTCGCCCCAATGGCCCAGAATAATCTGAAGGTCAGGATATTTGTCGAACACACCGGCCAGAATCAGCCGCAGAAACTGGATACCGGCCTCGTAGTGCCAGCCCAGTCCGAAGGTGGCAAAAGCTGTGTCGACCAGGTTGCCGAACCCCGAATAAAGCACATCCCGCACGGCGCGTTGCGGAATCTGGGGGTGGATGTAGAGCGGCACCCGCAGCCTTGCCGCCGTCTCGAACAGAGGCCAGAAGTCGGGGTGGTCGAGGTTTTTGTCGCGGGTACGCCCGCAGAGCATCGCGCCGTTCAGACCCAATTGCCGCACGGCGCGTTCCAGTTCAGGCCCGACGCGTTCGGGCGACGGCATCGGCAGTGTGGCAAACCCCTGAAAACGGGTCGGGTATTTTGCGATGGTTTCGGCGATCAGTTCGTTGGTTTGCCGGGCCAGCGTTACACTTTCTTCGGGGGCGAGGTTATGCAGCGCGGGTGTCGTCACAGACAGCACCTGCACGTCGACCCCGCTCTCGTCCATTAAAGCCAGCCGCTGTTCACCGATTTCGTTCAGGCGTTCGTCAATGATGCCCTGATCGAGCCGGTCGGTACCCTCCTGCCCAACGTCGGATGCCGCCCAGGCAGCGCGAATGGCGGGGGTAAGGAAATGTTCTTCGAGGGCGATCAGTCTGGTCATGCGTTGGGGCTGGTCAGTGTATAATCCAGAAAACACGCATTACGCCGACTTGGTTATGCCGCCCAAGGCAATGCGAGCCGGTTGATATCTTGTCCCCGGCAGCATCCTGCTGTCGGAGCCGCGGCAGCGGCTAACAGGACTCCGGCCATTTAGCCTGACGGCTCCGACAGCTAGAAGCTGTCGGGGACAACTTAGTCGCTCAGTACAGGAGCAGCAACCCCTCGTTAAAAGCTTATCTTAGCTTACCCTGAACTTACGGCTACGAACGCCAGATTTTACCCTTCACCCCGCAGCACCTCCAGCGGGGAGCGGCTTAGCACCTCGCGACTGTTGAACACGCCGATCAGCACCGTCAGCGCTGTCACAACGGCCATAACTACGAGCAACGGAACGGGATTGGCGCGGTACGGCACCTCGAATACGAACCGCGCCAGCGACCACGTACTCGCCACCGACAGCAGGATGCCCGACAATGCCGCCAGCAAGCCCAGCAGGCCATATTCGAGCGCGGTGATCTGTAGTATCTGTGCCCGGCTGGCTCCGAGGGTTCGCAGCAGCACGCTTTCGCGCAGCCGCTGGTATTTGCTCAGCACCACCGAACTGCCCAGTACGAGTAGGCCCGTCAGGATGCTGAACAGGGCCATAAAGCGAATGACGAACGAAATCTGACCCAGAATCTCGTCCAGCGTTTTCAGGATCAGGCCGAGGTCGATAGCCGACACGTTTGGAAACTGACTAACCAGCACGCGCTGCAACCGGGCCGAGGTTTGGTTGTCGGGCACGCGGGTCATCAATACCCTGAACTGTGGAGCCTGCTCAAGCACACCAGCTGGGAACACAACCAGAAAATTGGTCTGCACCCGGTTCCAGTCGACTTCGCGCGTACCGCCAATGATGGTCTGAATGGGCAATCCCTGTACGTTGAAATCGAGCGTATCGCCAATCTTCGCCCGGAGCCGACTCAGGAAGTCTTTTTCGACGGAAATGTACACGTTGCCATTGGCCTGATACGGTCCGTTACCGGCAGCCGCCTTTTCCGACGAAATCAGCGAGTCGCGGTAGGTAACGCGGTACTCCCGCGTAAAGGCCCACGGTGGCGGGGCGGTCGTATCAGTGCGGGCGGTCTGCGGCTGATCCATAGTCCGGGACTCGCCAGTCCGGGCGGTATCGGCGGCACTGCTGCGGCCATTGATACCGGTCAGGCGCATCGTCACGACGGGCACTTCCTGCAAGATGGGCAGCTTCTGCGTTTGCACAGCTTTTCGCACCCCCGCAATCTGCTCGTTCTGAATGTCGAACAGCACCATATTCGGCTGCTGTCCACTCCCCGACAGTTCGACCCGGCTCAGCAGCAGCCCCTGCGTCAGGTACAGCGTCGCGATCAGAAATGCGCCCAGCCCAATCGCCGTGACGAGGATAACGGTCTGGTTGTTGGGTCGGTACAGATTCGCCAGACTTTGCCGCCAGACGTAACTCCACGACGCGGGAAACAGCCGCCGTACCAGCCAGATCAGCCCCAGCGCGACGGCCGTCAGCACGCCGAAGGCCAGTGCCAGTCCGGCCGTGAACCAGCCCGCCAGCATCAGGTTACGCGTCTGCCAATAAGCGAAGCCAACGATAAAGGCTAAAATCAGCCCGTAGGCCAGCCAGCGGAGCGGGTCGCGCCCGGCGGTATCAGCTTCGTAAGCCGACCGCAGGGTCCGCAGGGGCGACACCTTGCGGATGCTCAGCAGCGGCAACAGGGCAAACAAAACGGCGATCAGCACCCCCGTTCCGATACCGCTCAACACCGCCGGGGCCGACAGTGTCGTTTGCACGGCGATGGGCAGAAACCGGCCGAACACCTGCGGCAGGGCCAGTTGCACCACCGACCCCAGCACAGCCCCCAGCGTCGCGCCGATCAGACCCATGATGGCGGTTTGCAGCAGATAAATCAGCATCGCCTGCCGGCCGCTCGCGCCCAGCGTCCGCAGAATCGCCACCGACGCGACTTTCTCTTTCACGTACAACTGCACCGCGCTTGCCACGCCCACACACCCCAGCAGCAGGGCCACAAATGCCACCAGACTCAGGTATTTGGTCAGATCACCAAACGCCCGGCCGGTTTGTTTTTTGCGGTCGGCAACGGTATCGACGTTGATACCCGCCCGTTCCAGCCGTCGCTCGATGGGCCGGATGGTCCGCGCTACGTCGGTACCGGGCGCAAACTGGTAATAATATTTGTAGTTGACCCGGCTTCCGCGTTGCAGCAGGCCGGTCTTGCTGAGATATTGATTCGGCACAAACACCGTCGGGGCCACCGTAGCCGCAATCGCGGCCTGACCGGGTGTTTTCTCGACGCGCCCGGCGATCAGAAACGATACGTTCCCCAGCCGCACCGAATCGCCAACCTGCGCGCCAAGCTGCACCAGCAGCGCATCGTCGACCAGGGCCAGCCGTTGATCGGCCCGGCGAAACGACGCGACAGCCGAACGCGGCTCGACTTCCCACTCGCCATAGTACGGAAAGCCGCCTTCCAGCCCTTTCACCTGCGCCAGCCGCACCCCGCCCGTGCGCGGAATCGACACCAGCGACGGGAACGACACTTCGTAAGCACGGTTCTGCCCAATGGTTTTGAGCAGTTGCTGCGTGCGTTTGGTCGGGGTGCGGTTCCACGACAGCGTCAGGTCGGCACCGAGTAGCTCGCGGGCCTGTTCATCGATGCTCCGGGCCAGATTATCGCCAAAGGAATTGATAGCGACCAGCGCGGCAATGCCCAGCACAATCGCCGACATAAACAGCAGCAGCCGCTGCCGGCTCCGGCGACTGTCGCGCCACGCCATGTTGAAAAGCCAGGAGAGATTCATAATGAATGAGTTATTGAATGATGGAATGATAGACTAATTTGCTGTAGCGGCTAACCACCATTCAATCATTCTATCACTCATTCATTCAACCATTGACCATCGTTCCGCCTTTGATGCGGATGATGCGGTTGGTTTTGGCGGCCAGGTCGAGGTCGTGGGTGACGAGTACGAGCGTCGTTCCGGCTTCACGGTTGAGTTCAAACAAAAGGTCGATGACGGTGGCACTGGTGTCGGCGTCGAGGTTGCCGGTAGGTTCGTCGGCAAACAGGATTTTGGGGCGGTTGGCGAAGGCGCGGGCCAGCGATACGCGCTGCTGTTCACCGCCCGACAACTGCGTGGGGTAATGATGCCCCCGCTGCCCCAGCCCGACCCGCTCCAGCAGCGACTGCGCCGTTTGCTTCGCCCCCTTTTCTCCCCGCAACTCAAGCGGCACCATCACATTTTCGAGGGCCGTCAGGGTGGGCAGTAGCTGAAAGTTCTGAAAAATAAAGCCAACGTGCTGGTTACGAATAGCCGCCCGCTGATCTTCGTTGAGCGTATCGAGCCGGATGTCGTTCAGGTAGACGCTGCCCGAGGTGGCCCGGTCGAGACCGGCGCACAGGCCCAGCAGGGTTGTCTTGCCCGACCCCGACGGGCCGACGATGGAGAATGTATCGCCGGGTTCCAGCGTAAAACTGACCCCGTGCAGCACCATCAGATCGCGCCCGCCACTCGAATAGGTACGGGTCAGATCTTCAACGCGAAGTATGCTCATTGAACAATTGGTTTAAGGTTCAATGTTTAACGTTTAATGTTAGGTCACTACAACCTTAGACATTAGACGTTGAACTTTAAACCCAATAAACCAACCCCCATTCCCCCTATGAAGTTCTCCCGATTGGCTGGTTCCGTGATGAGCGGCTGGCTGCTACTGTCAGTGGTCACTGGTTGCGGCTCGTCCGATACCAAAACTGAATCGACCACCGAAACGAGCACTACCGCGACGAAACCGGCTGACACCAAACCAGCGGCAGCGTCGACGAAAAAGACGATTCTGTTTTATGGTAATAGCCTGACAGCCGGGTACGGCGTTGAACCCAATCAGGCATTTCCCGCGCTGGTTGGCAAGAAAATCGATTCCGTTGGGCTGGATTATACGGTCGTCAATGCCGGGCTAAGTGGCGAGACAACGGCCGGTGGCAAAAGCCGGATCGGGTGGGTACTGCGTAAGCCGGTCGACGTGTTTGTACTCGAACTGGGCGGTAACGACGGGCTTCGGGGACTGCCGCTCTCGGCCACGCGCCAGAATTTACAGGCGATCATCGACACGGTACGGGCCAAAAGTCCGGAGGCCAAAATCGTACTGGCCGGTATGCAGATTCCGCCCAATATGGGTACAGTCTACACGAAGGAATTTCGCGAACTGTACAGGCAACTGGCCGATAAGAATAAGCTGGTGCTGATTCCGTTTTTACTGGAAAACGTGGGCGGTATTCAGAAACTAAATCAGCCCGATGGTATTCATCCCACCGTTGCGGGTCATCGTATCGTCGCCAATACTGTCTGGCGAGTGATTCAGCCGATTTTGTAGACAGAATTCGGTTTTCGTAATTCTAGCTATCAGTGGTGTCAGGTCTGGGACGCCAGCCCGGCCCGACCTGACGCCACGGAAAATCCTGTTATCCTGTCCAGAAAAAATCAGAACGGGTAACCTATACCGATGTTGAAGATCAGGTTTTGCCGTCGCCACGCACTGCTGCCAAAGTCGAAGTCTTTGATAACCCAGTTGCTGCCCTCGACGTCGTATGGTTTCCGTAAGGGCGTCGCTACGTCGAGCCGGATCAGGAAATACGACAGATCAAGCCGGACGCCCAGTCCCGCACCAACGGCGAGTTGTTTGTAAAAATCAGCCGTAAACTGCGACCCCTCACCGTAGAGTGCGGTATTCGTATACGTCCAGATATTGCCAGCATCGACAAATGCGGCTCCCTCCAAGTACTTGTTGAATTTAAGCCGGAACTCAGTATTAATTTCCAGCTTGATGTCGCCCCCACCATCCTGAAACGGTGGAAAACTCGTGATTGTGTCGCGGGGAACGGTACCCGGCCCCAGCGCGCGTGGCCGGAACGCCCGGATGCTGTTGATACCACCTACAAAGTATTGTTTGGTAAACGGAATCTGAAAGCCCTGCGAATTACCGTAGGTGAAGCCCGCACCGGCAAAAACCCGGTTAGCCCAGGTTAACGTCGGCGTCAGCTTGCGGTAGAAGCGGGCGTTGACATCGGCCCGGATAAACTGCGCGTAGGGTACGCCCAGCAGCCCACGCCGGGTCGGGTCATTAGGTAATGGCTTTCGAAAAATCAGACTCGCCAGATTACCCGCCGGTTCGACATTGGCCGTCAGCAGAAACGTATTGGGTGAATTTGACCGGGGCGACGAGTTGTAGTTGAACGTGTAGAGTGTGCTGAAAATCAACTGATCGCTCATTAGAATACTGTTAAACTGCCGCTTGATAATGTTCGGCACATCAGAACTAATCAGCGTGTCGGTAACCGCCTGACTGACGTTCGACACCGAGATGTAGTTGATGTTGAACGGCTGGAAGATATGCTCGATCTTCTGATTCCGTCGCCAGGCATAGCCAAAGGTTATCTGCGACGAGTTGAGATCGTACAACCCGCCCCGTTTGATAAGCTGGTAGCCGATTGTTGCGTTGGTGCGGGGCAGGGTCGACCGCTGATCGTAATTGAACCGGACCGGGCTGACCAGTCGGGGAAACGTCAGTGTCGCTTCAGTACCAAAGCGGTAGTTGGTTATACTCTGTTCGCCGGAGTTAACCTGAAATTCGATACCTGCGTTGGCGTTGATCGTCAGCAGTTCGGCCCGGCCCAGCGTGTTACGGTTGCGCCAGCTCGCAATGACCTGCGTACCGTTGAAGTTGTTGGAGCGCGACGTACCATCGAGCTCCAGCTTAATCGACTTCGACGGGTAGGGCGTCAGGTAATAGTGTACGTCGAGTACGGCCGAGTCGCCCTGCTCATCGGGGGCGAAGCGGTTCCGAACGAATTTGAAGGCACCGATATTGATGAACCGCTGCAAGGTCAGGTCCTGCGCCCGCGAACTGTAGCGCCGGCCGGGGCGCACGGCCACGATGTCGCGGAACAACTTGGGGTTAAACTGCTTGCTTGAATCAACCACGATAAAATCCTGATCGGTCTGGTACGACTTCCGCAGGTTGGTATCGGAGCGGGCCGTCGACAGGTCGTAGTTCGGGTAGATGTATACGTTACGGATGGCGTAGGGCACCCCGGCGGCTTCGGGCATGGCCGGGTCGAGTGCAAAGTACAGGTTGGCGCGGTGTCGGGCCGTGTCGTTGAGCGACAGCACCTTGATATAGTCGGGCTGGAAATAATAGAAGCCGCGTTGCTTGAGCGCCTGCGCGATGCGTTCGCGTTCGATCTTGATAGCATCCAGCCGCCAGGGGTCGCCTTTTTTGATGACCGTCCGGCCCGCCGTCGCCTGCATCACTCGGCGAACCGTGTCTTTCTCCTGCCGAATGGTAATCGCCACCGAATCGACCAGAAACCGCTGCGGCACGTTGACCTGATACACACCCCGCGCTTTATAGCCGTCTTCTTTCAGTTCGCCAGTAACGCTCGGTTCGAGGTAACCTTCGTTCTTCAGCGTACCGGCAAATACTGCTGCGTTGGCGTTGATCGCCCGCGCACTCGCCAGCACCGGTTCGGAGCCAAACTTCTTACGGAACCACGCCCGAAAACCGTTCTCCTTTTTGGGCTCGCCAAACAGGTAATACAGCGCCACTTTGTACGGAAAGCCGAACAGTTGCGAATTGGGCCGGGGCCGCGCCAGTTCGGCCAGCTTCGTTTTCAGGACCGTCTGCTCGTCTTTCGTGACGGTCGAGTCAGCGACGATGTTGATGTCGGTGCCGGCGTACAGCTTCTCCCCGGCGGGCAGGTGACGCCCGATGTTACAGGCCGACAGCGACAGCAGCAGGCCGAAGCACAGCCACCGCATCACCCCGCGCCGGTCGGCGAGTCGATTTACGTAAGCAGTCAGGTATTGATATATCCGCATAAGCAGGTAGTGTGGGCGTTCAAGGTTTAACGTTTAAGGTTATCTGCCGGAAAACGTTAACCATTAAACCTTGAACCTTAAACTTATTAATTCGCCGTAGGCTTACCGGTGGAACGGCGGAGCAGGTCGGCCAGTGTGTTGTAATCAATCGTGATAACGAAACCGACGCCCGTTTCGATGATGTAGCCGTCGAGAATGGCCTGGTAGTCATTGCTCCGGTAGCCGCGCAGCACGTAGCGACCATCGCGGGTGACGTTGTAGTTCACCGATACGTTGTCGAAGACTTCGTTGGGGTTACGGGTCGCGCTGTTAGCCGAGTTTTCGAGCAGGAAATTCCGCCCAACCGCTACCGTCAGTCGTCCTTCGAGGAAACTCTTCGACAGGCCGATGTTCAGGTCGGTGCGGGCACCGTTGGTGGTACCGCCCGTGTTGGTGCTGCCCGTCTGCGAGAGCAGGTTGAAATCGACGTCGAAGCCTTTCAGCACGTTCGACGCCAGCCGACCCAATTGATCGGAAATCAACTTACTAACGCTGCTCCGGGCAATGCCTTCGGCCTGATTATTCAACCCACCGTTGTCGGAGCCGGAGAAGAAGTCCGACGTATTTTCGGGCAGGAACCGGTTCAGCACCAGCAGGGCAAACACCTGTTTGTTAATCTGCGTCTGATCCTGACGCAGCGTTTTCAGCTTGGCCTCAATAGCCGAAGCCAGTTCTGTCTCCGAACTACCCCGACCTTCTTCCAGCTGAATGTCGAAATCCAGTTTGGGTGCGGCCAGGTTGTTCGAGATCGTCAGCAGCACCTCAAACGGCAGTTTTCGTTTGGTGGCTGTCGTAGGCAGCGAGGTCGACTCGCTACCAACCAGATCACCCGCCGGGGTCGACACGTTGTAGATCGCCGTGATGTTAAGGTCGGCCTTGAGCGGGTCGCCGGTAAAGCTGATATAGCCCCCCTTCTGAATTTCGAACTGCCGTTTCAGCACCTGATACGTCAGCGAGTATTCACCCTCGGTGATATCGTAGCGGCCCAGCACCGAAATATCACCCGACGGCGTTACGGTCACGTTAAGCTGTGCGTTGCCCTTCGCCCGCAGGTAATCGCCGTTCAGTTCATCGACCACAATCGTCAGCTCCGACTTTTCGTCAACTTCCAGATCGAGCGAAATATTGGCATTGTTAAGATTGTCGAACGAAAGTTTGCGCTGCGTACTGTCCTTTTTGGATGCATACAGGTACTTGGTCAGGGCCAGCGAATCTTTCGGATTGACGAACGTGACGATACCATTCATTTCCTCGGCCGCAATCGATTCGTCGGGCAGCACGACTGATATCTTGCTGCCGTCCTCCAGTCGTATCTTCCCGACTACCGCCGGACTCGTACCGGTACCACGAATGCGCAGATCGGCACTGATCGCAGCCTGCCCATAGGCATAGTCATTGTCTTTACGGGCCGCGTTGAGTACCTGAAAACCGCTTGTCCGCACGCGCAGGTTGTAGGTCGCGTCGGGCAGGTTTTTTAGTACCACATTCCCATCGACGTCAAGCGTACGGTTCTGCGTGTCGCGCAGGGTAAAGTTGTCAAGCGTAACCGTCTGCCCTGAAAAGCCGATGCTTTCTTTATCGATGAAATACGTCGCGTTCGACTGCTTGATGTTGAACGCGACGGAATCGAAGGCCACGTTGCCGTTGAGCCGGGGATCGCTAGTGGAGCCGGAAATATCGAGTTTACCCGTCAGTTGCCCTTTCGCCTGCCGCAGTTCGCCGAAGCTGAACGCTTCGATTGTGCGGGCATCCAGCCGGGTCAGGTTGATGGCCAGATTCAGGGCCTGCTTCGCGTCGTCGGGATTATAGAAGCCCGTTACAGTCGCGTCGTTGTACGGCCCTTTCAGCACCGTATTGACGTTTATTTTGCCGTCGGTACTGTTATTGAACCGGGCCGTCAGGTTGCCGATGGGCTGCTGCATCACCCGCAGACTATCGACGTACACCGACCCGATAAACGCCAGTTGACTGTCGTTCGACATGTAATCGCGCACGACGACGGTACCGTTCAGCTGCCCGCTTGCCAGCGTCGTATCCTGCCCGGCCAGCCGCGCCAGATTAGCCAGCTCGATAGCTCGTGTCGTCACGCGCAGGGGGGCGTTGCCATACGGTTCCGTACTACTCACTTCCAGCGACTGATTGTCGGCCTCCAGCCGCAGCCGGTCGACCAGTACACCATCTTTACCGTACTGCGCGAAGCCGCTGGTATCGGCGGTCCATTTTTCGTAATTGGTCAGCAGGCCGTTGCGGGCAAACTGAAAGCGGTAATTTTTATCGACGATACTCAGCGTGCCGGCCAGCCCGTAGCGATCCTGATCGACGGAATCTTTATTGACCACGCCGAACGCAAAGCGGTTATTCTGCGCCGTACCCGTCAGGCTGGTGGGGCCGATGTTCATGCCGTCGTACACCACGCCCGAAATGTTTCCGTCGACGGCCAGCTGCTGCCCGTTGCCGCGCAGTGCAAATTCGCTGGGTTTAATGGTCGTTGTGTCGTAGACGATGACGCCCGTTCGGAGCGTGGCCGATAGCGTGGTGTCGTTGGCAATGCCGCCCCCCTGACTGTCGAGCCGGGCGTTCAGCCGGACGGTGTCGAGCCGGGTCAGGGCAGGAACGAAGGCGCGGAACAGCGGATTCTGGTACGCTTTCAGGTTTACCGTAAAATCGTAGGGCGTCGTTACTTTTTTGTACGTCAGATCAGGCGCGGCAATGTACCGGCCAATTTCCCCCGCCACAATGTCGTACAACTGATCGTAGCCGAACTGCCCGTTGAGCCGAAGCCGCGCGCCGGGCAGCACTGCCAGTACGCCCTTGCTGTTACCCTCCGCCGTCAGCCGGGCATATAGCGAATCAACGGGGTAGCGCGTCCCGTTCAGGCTCAGCACTGCATCACTCGCCGATACCGTTCCGATGGGACGCGCCGGGTTGGTCGAGGTCATGTCGAGGTTGATGTCGCCCTTGAGCGACAGTGGATCGCTGTAGAGCTTGAGCGGTTTCAGGTTCAGTTCGGCAATCGACACTTTACCGGCCACGCTGGGGTACTCGCCTTTCAGGTTGGTATTGATGTCGAGACTCAGGTTGGCGTTGGGGTCTTTCAAACCGCCCGTCACGTTCAGCAGCCCATTGGTTAGCCTGCCTTTTGCGTCGACGTTTTTATACACGTAACCGTTCAGATCGGCCGACTGAATCGCCAGATCGAAGGTCGTGCTGAGCGTATTGACGTCGATACCGCGCCCGTCGACGGTGGCCCGGCCCGTGACCTTGCCGACCGTGCCGGTTTGTTTGGTCCACTTACCCGCGTCGAAGTCGGTCAGGTTGAGCGTGCCTTTGTAGTTCTGGTTCTTCCCGGCGACAAAACCCGCCAGTTGCCCGTCGAACGCGGCAGTACCCCAAGCGGTAGCGAGGTTGGCGTCGAGGTCGAGGTTGTTCAACGCACCCTTGATTTTGCCCGTTAGCCGCAGCGTGGGCGGCAAGGCAACCGACGACGGAATCGAGCCGGGCGGAGCCAGCCGGTTGATGTCGGCCAGATTGGTCGTGCCTTCGCGGATGGTCAGATCGACGCCAATCTGGTCGGGGTCAGTAACGTTGGTGAGCCGCCCACTGGCTGCGATGCGCGTTCCCGACAGCATATCGAGTTCGAGCCGGGGCAGGTTCAGAGCCGCCAGCGTACCGGTGGCCGTGGCGTTGGCGCGGAACACCCCGCCCGGACTGTTGAACGGTGGCGTGTCGGCCAGGAACGGAGCCAGTTGCAGAACGTCGGCCACCGACAGGCGGCTTTGTTTCAGGTTGACGTTGACGCTTACCCGTTTGGCAAAGCGCGGGTCGGACAGTTGCCCCAGCGAATCGTATTTGAGCACCAGCCGGTCGCGGATCAGGCTGGTCGGAGTTTGGGCGTACAGCCGCGTAACGGACGTCGTTTTGTCGGTATACAGGACATCGCCCTCCAGCTTTTGCAGGAAGAAGCCCGAACTCGACCGAAACCGGCCATTCCGCAGTTGCCCACTGACGAGCTGCCCCTTCGCGCCCAGATCGCGATAAACCAGAAACCGCCCGTCGATACCCAGATTTTGCAGGTCGAGGTGGCTATAGTCCAGCCCACGCGCCTGCCGGGGAGCCGTTTCGTCGTTGTACCGGATTCGGTTATTGGCAAAGCGTACGTTCGTCAGCTTCGCCTGCCAGCCCGGCGTGGTAGATGTCGTTGTCGATTCAGGTTCGGCGGGGGTTGCTTTTTTAGTCGGTTTGGTCAGCGTGGCGGTGATGTCGCCGTTGAGCAGATTGAGCGATTTGATACCGATTTTTTCGCCGTTCAGGTAAAAATAATCCGTCTCCATTGCCAGCCGCCCAACGTTGCCGGTCGTCTTGAAATCCGCCGTTTCCACGTTGACGTTCCATTTCGTGCGATTCAAATGCCACTTACCCAGCCCAATGTCCAGCGTATCGTCGGGGGCAGAGGGGGCGCTGGGTGGTGTAGGCAACCCTTCGTACAGGCGCGTATACACGTTCAGGCCGTTGGCTGTTACGTCTTTCAGGTGGTAAATCGACTTGTACACATTGGTTTCGTCGAACGTAACGCCCAGGCTGTCGGTATAGGCGTTGACGTCGGCCCCGACCACATCGTCGTGGTAGCGGATACGGACATCCTTCAGCGTAACAGCCGTCAGGTTGATCGCCATCGGTGTCGATACCGTATCGGCGGGTTCGGGAGCCGTGCCGGTGTCGAAGGCGTTAATGATGTACTGGAAGTTGAACGTCGTATCGGGCAGGGTGCGGTTGATGTTCAGATTGACTTTCTCAAAATCGATCTGATTGATCGCCAGCTTATTATTCAGCAAGCCCCACATATCGAGGTCAACCCGCATTTTCTCCCCATTAATCAGTGTATCGCCTTTTGGCGTGATAAACAGGACATCGGAAAGCTGAATATAATCGGGAATTTCGTAGCTGACCCGGCCAATGCGGAACGGCGATTGCAGACGGCTGGCGAGGTAGGAATTGACCTGTTTCGTGACGAACTGCTGCCCCCAGGGGGTGGTAGCTACCAAAACGACAAACCCCGCCACAAGCAGGATCAGGGCCAGTAAACCAAGCAGTACACGAACAAGTATTTTTGGGGCAGACATTCAGTATGTAGTGAATCGGCTGGTAAAAAGTCGATTGATGAGCCGGGGGCAGGCACCGGCCGCTTACGATGGGTTCTGGTTATAACCGGTCTGGCGGGAATTATGTTACCGGTCTGGCAACACCCCTATTAGTGATATACGTTCCAAACGGCTGTTTTGTTGCCCGGTCGCCGAAACCTGGCCGCCTGGCGCACGGCACAACCTTTTGTCCGGCTGGGAGTCCTTTCTTGTGAGGGTTAGTTGCAGACCCGCCCCGCAGCCGGTACTTTTGCAGCCGACCATCTGGACCACCTCGTCCTGCTATCCATGAGTGACCTCTTTACAGCCGAATCCATCATCAGTCTGCTTACACTGACGTTTCTGGAAATCGTACTGGGTATCGACAATATCATTTTTATTTCCATTGCCGCCAATAAACTGGTCCCGCAGGATCAGGGGAAAGCGCGCAATATCGGGCTGATTCTGGCGATGGCGTTCCGGCTCGCCCTGCTGACGGTAATCTCGGTCGTTATCTCACTCAGCAAACCCTTTACGCACATCGACGCGGGCTGGTTCAAAGCCGATCTGACGGGACAAAGCCTGATTCTGTTCGGCGGGGGTCTGTTTCTGCTCTACAAAGCGACCTCCGAAATTCACCACAAACTCGAAGGCGGTGAGGAAGATACGGCCAGCGCCACCAAAGGCAAAGCTACCGTTTCAAGCGTCGTGACGCAGATCGCCATCACCAACATCGTCTTTTCCATTGACTCCATCCTGACGGCCATAGGCCTGACGCAGAACGTATCGATCATGATGATTGCCGTTGTGCTGTCCATTGGCATTATGATGTTTTTCGCCGGTCCGGTGGGCAAATTCGTCAACGAGCACCCCACGATTCAGATGTTGGGTCTGGCGTTTCTGATTATGATTGGGTTCATGCTGGTGGCCGAAGGCGCGCACCTGTCGGACGTTGCCTTTTTCAATCAGCACGTGGGCGAAGTGCCGAAGGGATATCTGTATTTCGCTATTGCGTTCTCGCTGCTGGTCGAATTTCTCAACATCCGGCTCCGTAAAGCTCAGAAACCCGTTCACCTCCACCCCTACGACGGGCAACCGGGCCGGGACGGGGTAATCTAGTTAGTGCCGGGCCACCAGCTGGTTGATGGTTGTCTCCGGCAGCTTCCAGCTGTCGAGCCGTCAGGCTAAAAAAGCTACCGTATGCACAATTAGCCTGACGGCTCGACAGCTGGAAGCTGCCGGAGACAACCATCAACTACGAACCTCAAACCACAAACTGCCTTGTCTCTCTCCGATCAGCTTACCGACATTCTGAACAGCCTCGGCGGCTTTGGGCCGGAGGTGTGGCTGTCGGTGGCGTTCTGCGGGCTGCTACTGGCCGAATTGCTCCTGCTGCGGACGGATGCGCGCACACGGCGTCGGTGGCTGGTGGGGCTGAGCATCGGCAGCGTAGCCGTAGCGGGTGTCTGGTCGGCGGTGCTGGGGGCGCGGGGTTTTCTGTTTACGCACCTGCTGTTTCTGGACAATCAGGCTGTCTTTTTCCAGCTGATCGTCGCCCTGAGCGCGGTGCTGGTGCTTGCTTACGAAGCATCCGCCTACGGCTCAAAGGACCAACCAACGATCAACCGGTTGCCGGTCGAATGGTACGCGCTGATCGTGGCCATGACGCTCGGTATGTTTCTGATGACGCTGTCGGTCAACCTGCTGAGCATTTACCTGAGTATCGAACTGGTGTCGATCTGTTCGTACCTGCTGACGGCCCTCAACGCCGACCGCAAGGCGTCGGAGGGCGGTATCAAGTACTTACTGTTTGGCGCGGTCAGTTCGGCCATCATGCTCTACGGGATGTCGCTGCTCTACGGCATGACCGGCACGCTCGACCTCACCGCCGATAACTTCGGCATTGGCCTTTCGCAGCAGGACGCACCCGTGGCGACGGTGGCGATGCTGCTCACACTGGCGGGGCTGCTGTTCAAGCTGGCGGGGGTACCTTTCCACGTCTGGACACCCGACGCCTACGAAGCCGCCCCCGTACCCGTTGCTGCGTTCTTCTCCGTCGCGCCCAAAGCCGCTGCCGTGCTGGTATTGCTGCGACTGGTATCTGCCCTGCCAGTCGATGGGTCGTCGGGCGGTACGACGATGACCGTGCTGCAAACACCACTGGCGGTACTCGCCCTCGCCGGTATTCTGATCGGCAACCTGACCGCCCTGCGCCAAACCGACGCCAAACGGCTGCTGGCTTATTCGAGCATCGCCCACGCCGGTTTTCTGCTGGTGGGCGTCGTCGCGCTGAGTCCGGCGGGGTTCAACGCGGTGCTATTTTACTCGGCAACGTACCTGTTTATGTCGCTGGGCGCGTTTTTCCTGATAGACCTGCTGGCCCGCTCGCAGGGTAGCGACTCGCTTAGCATCAGCCAATTTGCCGGGTTAGGATCGCGTCAGCCGCTGCTGGCCGTAGCCCTGATGATTGTGATGCTGGCCCTGACGGGTTTGCCGCCGACGGTAGGGTTTACAGCCAAACTCCTGTCGTTTACGGCCCTGTTCGACGCGTATCAGCGCAGCAGCGACCCGTGGTTGTTGATTCTGTTCGCGCTGGGGCTGCTCAACGCGCTGATTTCGCTGGTTTATTACCTCCGAATTCCGTTTCTGCTGTTCTTCCGCCCCGCCCAGGCCGACTTACCGGCTCCTACCCCCCTGCCCCGTTTCGCCGTCGGCTTGTCGGTACTGCTGGCACTGATTACGCTGCTTCTCTTCATCCGGCCCGGTTTGCTGACTGATTGGATCGGGGGTCTGTAACGCATCTCTTGCTTCGCGCTTTTCCGGCCCGACTGATCGATACCGATTAGCCGGGCCATTTTATTCATCCCTCTCCGATTCCATTTTTTAGCGATGAACGATAACCTGTTACGGGTTATCGTTCATCGATCTATACAACAATGTCACCGACTAACCATATAATAGATATCATAGATTCATAACACCACTCGTCCAACCAATGTCTACATTTTGAGCGTCTTAGTGCAAGTATCAACCAATTCAACCAACCACATGAAAAACGATTACATCAGTACAGCCAGTCGATGGCTGTTTTCAGTCGGCCTGCTCATCAGCCAAGCTCTATTTGCGCAGACCGCACCGGTTATTCAATGGCAACGTGTCTTGCCGGGCATAACGGAAGTAAAAGCAGTAAAAACTTCTAGTGGGGACATCATAACGACAAACGGTTCAAGCGTACTAAAATTATCAGGCTCAAGCGGGACAGAGCAATGGAAGACAACACTGCCAACCACCTACCTGTACTCCATCGGTATTGACCTTACCCCCTTACCTGATGGTGGTGTGACAGTACTGGCGCGTGACCCGTACAAATGGTCGCTGATCAGACTAAGTGCTTCGGGAACAGTACAGTGGCTGAAACCTTTTAGGAACATTACCCAACCAGGTGAACTCACCCAGACTAAACTGACAAAGGTAATTCAAGCCTCAGATGGAGGTTACGTTGCAATGGGAAGTACACAATACGGCCGTGACGGCTCCAACACGGATCTGTACAGATTCGATGCCGATGGCAACTTAGTCCGTTCACAAGGACTTGGCTATATCTATCCAAACGCTCCGCGACCCATCTCAGTCGGGAATAGTATTATTCAGACAGCAGATGGGGGGTACTTACTGGTAGGCGAATCATCCGATGGATTAGGATCGGGGTTTCGTGGCTGGGCAGTCAAACTAAACAACCAATTGAGCGTCATCTGGCAAAATCGATACGAGCCGACGCGCAGGTTCAATGACGCTACCAATGCTACTGACGGGCAAAACTATCTGATTACAGGAGTTACCACGGCCACACTGCCCAGTTTCGCCGGTATCCTGGCCATCGACCCCAGCGGACAGCCAATCCAGGACCTAAGAAGCGACAGACTAACAGGCGATACCTACTTTTTCAGCGGGAATGCGTTGATCACCCCGCTTCCCGGCAGTTCACCGGCTCAAAGTGTTTTGCTCACCACGTCCGGTAGCTCAAGCCGGGGTAACGATTTTCGGTTATCAACGCCTGGGTTAACCCTATCGTTGGGTGGTACGGGCGACGAAGCAGTATCTTCCCTTGTCACAACGCCAGACGGTGGTTTTCTGCTAGCGGGTACCACGACCTCTACGGATGGTGAGGTGCAGGGAAAAACGGATAATACAGCATCAGGGTGGATCGTAAAGCTAGCCCCAGTCAAACCACTAACGCTGAATGCTCCCACCTACGATTGTTCGACGGGCGCTATCACGTTCAATGTAAGTGGCGGAGACGGATCACCGATCACGTTTTCAGCGCCTGGTATCAGCCGTCCCTCGTTGACAAGTACCACCGGCACTGTCGAACAGGGATTACGTAACGACCCTAAAACGATTTTTATCGTAGCTAACCAGAGCGGTCAACGGGCTACGTACAGCTTCGATCTGAAAGCCTTCTGCAGTGGGACACCCCCAACCACGCCAACACCTACACCCAACCCACCCACGACCGGCGGTACACTGACACTGACCCAGCCAACTTACAATTGCTCGACGGGGGCGATCACCTTCAACAGCACCGGGGGCGATGGCTCGATCATTACCTACTCCGCACCGGGCATCATGCGTTCGTCGGTGACCAGTAACACCGGTGTTGTAGAACAAGGTCTGCGCAACGACCCCAAAACGATTCTGATCACGGCCATGCAAGGTGGCTACTCAACCAGCTACAGTTTCGACTTCAAGTCATTCTGTAGTGGCAACCCCACCACCCCGGTTACGCCAACACCGCCGGTAACAGAAAACGGACTGTTACTGACGGCTCCGACTTATAACTGCTCGACGGGCGCGTTTACCTTTAACTACACCGCACGTAACGGCTCACCCGTCGAATTTCAGGCTGCGGGTATCACCGGCTGGACGACTAACCCCAATCAGTTTGTCGACAGGGATTCCCGTACCGCTAACGACGTTAAGCCCTTTACGCTGATGGCTCGCCAGAATGGGCAGGTCGTCACCTACACCTGGGATTTGAAAGCCGCCTGTGGTCGGTCGGCGCGGGTCGCTGCGGAAGCCGGACAGGGGCTGCAACTGACGGTAAAAGGCAACCCGGTGGGCAACACGGCTATCGTTGACATTAGTGGTGTCGAGGGGCAGGCGGTTCAGCTTGATCTGCTCAATGCCAGCGGGCACGTACTGGAGCAGCGGCACATCGAGCAGGCCGGGGTTGTGGAGGAGCAGCGTTTCGAGTTGCAGCGTCAGCCAACGGGGGTGCTGTTCCTACGGGCGCAGAGCGGTCAGCAGCACCAGACCGTCAAGCTGATTAAACAGTAATCATTAGTCATCGCTGACCGCACCAGACCATCGAACTATCAGCCCGCTTGCCTGGTGCCGAGCCACGAATCAGCCGGTAGTTAACCCTATCTACATCGCCCGCTTAGTCAATAGTCGACTGGGCGGGCGATGTTTTTCGCGGCCAACGACTCACCTTCTCATAGCCTGCGCAATACACTGTTGAGCGCCGACAGTCATGGTCGCGTACAATCTAATCTCCTACCGACCATATAGTCAATATCATATGTCGGTAATATAAATCATGTCACTAATCGATTAGCTTTCGGTGTCCTACGACAACTATCAACCATTTCAACCAACCACATGAAAAACATGTACACCAGCGTACTCAGTCGATGGCTGATTCTGCTCTTACTGCTCAGCAGCCGAACCCTACTAGCCCAAACCGCCCCGGTTGTTCAGTGGCAAAAACTGTTGAACGGTCCAGCCAGGCAGGCAACTAATGGAGATCTATTAATCGCGAATGGAAACGTGATTCGCTTGGCCAGCGATGGTACTCAGAAATGGGCAATGAGCTTAGCTACGTACTCTGCCGTCGATCTCGTTTTAGCACCAAATGGAAATAGCGTGGTTTTAGCACGTGACAGCTACTATTACTACAAGTGGGCAATAATTCAGCTAGATGCGACTGGTACGATCTTATCAACGAAGCCATTTGCTGACTACACCAGTTCAAGTGCAGGCTATCCACAACGAACTTTGACGACAATCGCTCAAAGTTCAGATGGTAGTCTGGTAGTATTGGGCAGTATTTTTTATGGACGGGAAGGGATTACTACTCTAGTTTATAAGTTTACTGCAGACGGGTCGCTCAGCAAGACGGCCTACATTGAATATCCTCGTCAGGGCTTCTTTCGCCCTAGTTCGGTTGGAAATCAACTTATTACAACTCCAGACAATGGTTATCTTATTGTCGGTAGTACCAACAGTGATCCAACACCTGCTTCTGATGGCAATTCCTATCAAAGCAAGCAAGGGTGGGCCGTTAAACTGAATGTAAATCTAGATCAAGTGTGGAACGATCGATACGATTTCGTTAGTGGCATTTCGGATATTACTCCCAGCCCCTTCACCACCGATGCTTACATCGTCGTTGGCGTAAAAAATTCGGATTATCCTAATATCAGCACGCCAATCAGTAACCCTGTTCGTGCGTTTGTCATTAGCCCAACCCGTTCCGATCTAAATAACACAGGCGCTGTTGCCCGTACTGGCACTGGACTAGCACGAATTGTTAGTTCAGCTCTGACCAGCTACGAAATACTGGACGGTATAGATCAGCGGTCTGGCGACATTCGTCTGACGAGTTTTGACCAAGCTAATCAGGTTCGGTGGACTAAGATTCTGGGAGGATCTTCGAAAGAAGCACCTTATGGTATTATCACAACGATTGATAAAGGCTTTCTTATCAGCGGTACTACGCAGTCGAACGATGGCGATATACAGGGAAATACGCCTGGCAACGTATCAGGCTGGCTTGTAAAACTGGCTACCGGTTCACCGCTGGTACTAGGTCAGCCGACTTATAACTGCTCGACAGGGGCTATCACCATCAACACCAGTGGCGGAGATGGTTCTCCCATCACCTACTCCACACCGGGCATCAGTCGCCAGTCTGCTACCAGCAACACCGGTTTTGTCGAGCAGGGGTTGCGTAACGACCCCAAGACGATTACGATTACGGCTACGCAGAGCGGTCAATCAACCAGTTATAGCTTTGATCTGAAAGCGTTCTGCGATGGGACAACCCCAACCACGCCAACACCTACCCCCACCCCACCCACGACCGGCGGTACGCTAACACTAACGCAGCCCACGTATAACTGCTCAACAGGCGCAATTACGTTCAATACCACCGGGGGCAATGGGTCAACTATTACCTATTCCGCACCGGGTATCATGCGTTCATCGGCAACCAGCAACACCGGCACCGTTGAGCAGGGGCTACGCAACGATCCTAAGGTCATCACCATCACCGCCATGCAAAGCGGGCACACAACCAGCTACAGCTTTGATCTGAAAGCATTCTGCAACGGAACAACACCGACCACACCAACAATGCATCCTGACATGCAACCACTGGTCGATCTTTACAACGCCACGAACGGACCATCGTGGAAAAACAAAACCAATTGGCTGACTGGCAACAGCCCCTGTAACTGGTTTGGCGTAAGCTGCAATGCCAACGGCCGGGTGACAGAGGTAAATTTCGGGTCTAACAATCTAAACGGAACGCTGCCGTCCAGTCTGGGCAACCTTTCCGAGCTCCAGCGTCTTGTTATCTTCATCGAGCCCTTGTTGAGTGGTACCCTTCCAGCGTCTTTGGGCAACCTGAGTAAACTCCAACTGCTCGAAATCGAATACACGCAAATCAGCGGATCTATACCGGAAAGCCTGGGCAACTTGAAGCAATTGGAGCAACTCCTTCTAGCAAAGAACGAATTGAGCGGCAGCATTCCCGAGAGCTTAGGTAACCTGTCGAGTCTGAAAACCCTCTATTTATTCGTTAACCAACTGACAGGAAACCTTCCCAACAGTTTCGCCAGCCTACCGCAGATACAGTCGCTTCATCTGTATGCCAACCGGTTTAGTGGTTGTATTCCTCCGGGATACACAGCCCTTTGCGGTAAAGACGTTCAGCTAAGCAGTAACGTCGGCCTGCCCGGTGGTGGTGATTTTGCTGCTTTCTGCGCTAACCCATCACAAAACTGCGGACCAAATAAATTATTGATACTGACACAACCCACCTACAATTGTTCAACGGGGGCCATCACATTCAATTTTGCCAACGGCGACGGTTCAGCCATTACCTACTCGGCACCGGGTATCATGCGTTCGTCGGTTACCAGCAACAGTGGTATCGTTGAACAGGGGTTGCGCAACGATCCTAAGACCATCACCATCACTGCTACGCAGAGTGGCTATTCCACCAGCTACAGCTTCGATCTGAAAGCTTTCTGTAACGGGACCACACCTACACCATCCTCGACACTTAAATTACTGGCTCCCGTCGTAGACTGTTCGACCAGACAAGTCACCCTGGTTACCAGCGGTGGGGATGGTTCGGCGATTACCTTCAACACGCCGACCATCACCCGCTCATCGGCCACTAGCCCAACGGGTACTGTCGATCGCTGCGTGGGAGTCCAGCCGCCCGTGTTACAGGCTACACAAAGCGGCTACACCACCACCTACGACGGCTTTGATTTCGTCAAACTATGTCCGGCTTATCTTGGCGTGAAGCCGCTTGTAGCAACGCAGATTCCAGACGTCAACTTACCGCTCGGTCAGTACACTCGTATCACGCTGGGTGATTACTTCAAGACGGAGACTAATCCTGTTAATCGCTATGCACCAACATTCTCATTTCAACTTATTGGTGCTCCCAACGGGTCAAGTATTGACGACCAGACTTCCACTGTCCGTTCGTTGCAACCTTACGCCTTTCTGCAACTGAACACCTTCATGACGGGTGTGTACACTATCACCGTTACCGGAAAGAACGAATGCGACCCAGCTGCTACGTCTACGTTCAGACTTATCGTCAATCCAGCCAGCGGTAGCAGTCCGTTCACGCTAGTAGCACCGACCTACAACTGTTCGACGGGCGCCTTTACCTTTAACTACACCGGGGGCAATGGCTCACCCGTTGAGTTTCAGGCTGCGGGTATCACCGGCTGGACGACTAACCCCAATCAGTTTGTCGACAGGGATTCGCGCACGGCTAACGATGTCAAGCCGTTTACGCTGATGGCCCGTCAGAATGGGCAGGTCGTCACCTACACCTGGGATCTGAAAGCCGCCTGCGGCCGGTCGGCGCGGGTAGCGGCTGCGGAAGCCGGACAGGGGCTGCAACTGACGGTAAAAGGCAACCCGGTGGGCAACACGGCTATCGTTGACATTAGTGGTGTCGAGGGGCAGGCGGTTGTGCTTGATCTGCTCAATGCCAGCGGACACGTGCTGGAACAGCGGCACATCGAGCAGGCCGGGGTTGTCGAGGAGCAGCGTTTCGAGTTGCAGCGTCAGCCAACGGGGGTGCTGTTCCTACGGGCGCAGAGCGGTCAGCAGCACCAGACGGTGAAGCTGATCAAGCAATAAGCAACTGATTCTGACCTACCGGGTCGCTAGTTGGCGCAAACCCCGTGCAGGGTAGTTACGCCAATTAGCGACCCGGTTTTTTTTGGTTTACTGCCGGATGAGTTGTCGGCTGGCTCGTTGCGCACCGACAGTCAGCGTCAGTATGTATATTCCGGCGCTGGCAGGCATATCCAGCGTGTGGCGATGCGAACCAGCCGATACGCCCGGCCAGGTCTGCGCCCGAACAATACGCCCGGCTGCGTCGGTCAGCGTCAGGCCTACGTCGGCCCGGCTTGTTGTTGTGTATTGCACAACGACGGCGGTTGATGTCGGGTTGGGGCCGACGGTGAGGTTACAGTCGGGCAGTTCGTCGGTCGCCAACGGGATCAGCACGTTTACGGCTACCGGCGCGGATACGGCCGTACACCCCGCCGGGCTGGTCACCTGAACCGCATATGTTCCCGATACGGGGGCCTTATAAACGGCTTCGGTAGCCCCTTCCACAACAACGCCACCGTTGAGCCACTGGTAGCTACTGCCTCCACTCCCGACCAGCGCAACTGTAGCAGGCGCATACACCTGTGTCGCGCTCTGCGGAACGGCCGTCGCAACCGGCGATTCGTTCATCGTCAGGCTGACGGTGGGCGTTACGGTACTGCATCCATCCGACGTAACCGAGAGCGAATACACGCCCGACTGCGCAGGTGCGTGGGTCAGCGACGTACTACCCGGTATGGCCACGCCGTCGCGAAACCACTGATACGCACCGGCCGTGGCCGTAGCCGACAGCGGAGCCGCATCACCGACGCACAGGCTGCGTACCGGGTTCCCGCTGATCTGCCCTGCCGGAAGCTGCCCCATCCGAAACGAAGTGGTGCGGTCGCCCGTGATGTCCTGTTCGGGTAGTAGCAGCCGCAGCGCGTAGAAGTCGAAGGTGGGCAGGTCGTCGGGGAAACGCACGCGTATCGAATCGCCCGAACGCCGGATGGGCAGCGTGCGGTACGAACCATCGGCCATTTTGAGCTGCGCTATATAGGTAGCACTGGCGGGCATTGTGAACGTAGGCAACACCCGCAGCGTCAGCGAATCACCGGTGCAGTAGCGGGCCCGAACCGGCTGACTCAGCCGGATATTCCGTTCGTCGTACACGCTGATACCCTGAACACCGCTACTACCGTCGGAAATCCAGTACCGGTTTTGTCGATCAGTGGTCAATGCCATATTTCCCCCACTGGCAGAGGTCAGGAAGGCACCCTCTACCCCGACCCACGTTTGCCCGATCTGCCGACACAGATTGGTTGATGTCAGCACGGTCAATCGGTTTTGCTGATCAAAGGCAAGGCTACTGATGTACGACGCATTACGGTCGATATTACTTACGTTGGTCTGGGTCCAGTTCCCTCCGGCTGACCTGACAGCCAAATTGCTACCACTCGACACGGCCAGCACGGTTCCCGACGAATCGACGCTGATCTGATTGACATTGCCGAGTGGTAAACCGCCGGTAGCCCTGTCGATAAAGGTCAGGTTCGTTCCGTCGAAGCGACCGATGCTGTTGTACGAGTTCGCCCACAGCACATCATTGCGGTCTATAGCACCGTGGAAGAAGGCCGTTGATGTACCGTAACGGGTCCACTGGCCTTTTTTGTATTGGATGATCCCGTCTCCCCCGATCAGCACGTAGATGGTTCCCTGACTATCGATCAGCATATCGCCAACGTACACGCTCTGTGGAAACGGATACGGAATTTTCTGCCAGTTGCCGCCTTCGAGCCGAAACAGATTCCGCTCGGTAGCCACCCATACCACGCCCTGCCGGTCGACCACGACGTCTTTTGCCAGCCCCGTTAGCTTATTGCCAGTACTGGCCGGTGTGTAGCTAACCCACGTTTTACGGTCAGGTTTTCGGTAAAAAAGCCCTCTGTCGGTCGCCACCCACAGCGATCCGTCGGGCTGGGGTTTGGCCCGTATGCCCCCGCTTGCGGGCAGGGGCGAATTACCCGCGTTGAGGTATTGCCACATCGGTCGCTGATTACCCGTCGTGAAGCTGCCATAGAGCGGTGGTCCGGCAGCCTCGGCCGTCGTTTCCTGAATGCGATAGTAGTAGGTTTTGTCGTCCTGGAGCGAGTCGAAAACGGCCAGGCTGGTATTGGTCTGGTAGTCACCGACAGCGTTCTGTACCGTCGTCAGTCTGAACAGCAGACGGTCGAACGACATCGACGATGCCAGCTCGACGGTCGAACGCACCCCCGGCTCCTGACTGACGACCCAACTCAGTGGCATCGACCGGGTGTAGCCCGTTTGTCGATCAGGCCTGACGTAGCCCACTCGGGGCGTTTGCCGGAACCAGCCTATACCCGACCACGGCCCGGTTTCGCCGTTGCGTATGGCCCGCACCCGCCAGTAGATCGGCACGTTGGCTTGAGCGAGCACCTGCCCCGGTATGCCGATTACGTTACTTGCCGACGTACTGGTAAGGGTGATGTCGCGGGAGTAAGTCATGTCGGAATACGACGAGAACTGAAGCTGATACGACGTACTGCCCGCTACAGGGTACCAGCTCATGCCATCGACGGCAACAGACCGTTCGCCAAAGGCGGGACTGCGCAGGGTGGGAGCCGCCAGACTTCCGGAGGCCGGGCACCGAAACCGCCCCACCGCCGACCACGGCCCTGCCCCTGCCTCCGGGCCGACGGCGGCTACGCGCCAGTACCAGGGCGTATCGGAGCTGAGTTGGTAGCTACGGTATTGCGGAGACGCTACCAGTGTATCGGTCACGACCTGCGCGAAGGCACTGTCGGCGGCCACCTGAAGGCGATACGCACTGGTACGGAGCGTAGCCGACCAGTTTAGATACGGGTTGGGCTGCGTCGTGGTAAGGATGGTAGTCGATACAGCGGGGGCATCAGGCAGGGTACTCATGGATGTAAACCGGCTGGCTTCGGCCACGGTGCGCATCAAATCGCGGCAGAGCGGGTGAAATGTCATGGCTTTCTGGCAGTAACTCATGAGCGTACCAACCTGATACGACATATCATTGCGGTCTTCGGTGGCCGGGCAACCCCCTTCCAGTTGGGCGCAGCGGTCAATTGGCCCGCCCGGCCAGCTACAGTCGTGGGTGTGGGGTGAGCCGAACATATGCCCGATTTCATGGGCCGTAATTGGTGTATCCAGGTCGTTTATACGCCCACCTACCACGCCACAATAGGCTCCGCCCACACCTCCATATGTGCTACCCAGATAGGCCCGGCCTCCACCATACTTAGCGGTGTAGCCGATCACAATATCGTGCGGCACCTGCTGCTGGTTTGCTTTCCACCAGTTGAAAAGCGCATTCAGGTGACCCAGGCTTTCATTCACTGCCGAATATGGATCGACAGCATCCCAAATTTTTATGTGCGTAACCGTTAGCCGGACATTAATTTCCCGCTCGAACACCGCCGACACTTCGTTCATCGTCGCATAGACATACTGCCGGATCTGGTCGGAATTGCCGTTGAACTGCTTGAACAGGCTATTATCGATATCGACGGCGACGCGGCACTCCAGCTTTGTCGATGCGGCCAGGCGGGCGCGGCTGCGGACGGTGTCGCGGTTTAGCCCCTGCATGAGTTGCCGAACGGCGGGGCTGAGGGTCGAGACGTCGGTGTGGCAGGTAACGCCGGATTGTCCCGCGCATAGCAGGCAGCGAAACCAAACCAGCAACAGGCAGGTAACGAGTCGGTTCATACAAGTGGGTGGGTTGGAGGAAGATAGAATCCGGCCCGGCGGGGCAAGCAGACATGACCGGATTCTGTACGCAAGAAAAGCTTTTTCCCCCTTATTTATACCACGCCATTCTGGCCGGATAAGCCAATAAATGCAAAACGGGAACGGTCTGCCGCGTGGCAGACCGTTCCCGTTTTTATCGACTCAGGGTAAGCCTTTTCTACACCAGTGCGCCTTTCAGCAATTGCTCCAGAATCAGCCGCCCGTCGGTGTTGCCCAGCATAGAGTCAGCTGCCCGTTCGGGGTGCGGCATCATACCAAATACGTTCTTTTCCAGGTTACACACCCCGGCGATGTGGTCGACACTACCGTTGGGATTGTGAATATCTTCGCCGATGTTTCCGAACTCGTCGCAGTAGCGGAACAGCACCTGCCCGTTGTCGTTCAGTTCGTTCAGCGTATCGTTATCGACGAAATAGCGGCCGTCGCCGTGGGCGATGGGGATTTTGTAAGCGGGTTTATCAAGCCCGGCCGTCAGCAGTGCGTCGGTCGACTGGGGTTTGAGGTAGATGTTTTTGCAGACGTATTTCTGACTGGTATTACGCAGCAGCACGCCGGGTACCAGCCGTGCTTCGGCCAGAATCTGAAATCCGTTGCAGATACCCATCAGGTAACCACCGCGTTTGGCGTGGGCGATCACTTCGTTCATGATGGGGGAAAAGCGGGCTACCGCTCCTGTGCGCAGGTAATCGCCGTAGGAAAAGCCGCCGGGCAGGATGATAAAATCACAGCCCTGCAAATCGTGGTCTTTGTGCCACAGCTTAACCACCTGCTGATCCATCAGCGTCAGCGCATCAACCGCATCCTGATCGCAGTTCGAACCGGGAAAAACAACAACGCCAAACTTCATAAAGAGCGAAAGAATGAAAGAGTGAAAGAGTGAAAGAGCGAAAGAATGAGTGGCTCATGCGCTGTCTTTCGCTCTTTCGCTCTTTCATTCTTTCTCTACACGGCAAATTTACGCCTTTATTTCGAGGGATTGGCCGCTGAGCGACGCTTTTCCGCGTTCGAACGTAAGGTCGAGCCGACCGAGGTTGATACCGGCAAAGCCCACCTGATTGACCCAAACCGGGAATCCGTCGAGGTTATTGATGGCGACGGGTGCGTCGAGGAAGGTGTGCGTGTGGCCACCGATAATCAGGTCGATGTTACGCGTTTTGCCAGCCAGTACCGTATCCGAAATCGTCGGCCCTTCATATTTGTACCCCAGGTGCGACAGGCAGACGACGTAATCGCATCGCTCCTGCTGCCGGAGCTGCTGCGCCGTAGTCGTCGCTGTTTCGACGGGGTCGAGATATACCGTTTCGCGGTACGCATCTTTCGGAATCAGCCCTTCCGGTTTAATACCCAGACCAAAAACGCCCACCCGGATACCGTCTTTCTCGAACACCTTGTACGGCTTCGTGCGGCCATCCATCACCGTATTTTTAAAGTCGTAATTGGCAATCAGCATCGGGAAGGTAGCCTTGCCAAACTGCGTCACCATGTTGTCGACACCGCCATCGAAGTCGTGGTTACCCAGCGTTCCGGCGTCGTACCCCAGCCGGTTCATGGCCAGAATTTCAGGTTCGCCCTTGTACAGATTGAAATACGGCGTCCCCTGAAAAATATCGCCCGCGTCGAACAGCAGCACGTTTTTTTCCTGCTTCCGAATCTGGTCGATCAGCGTGGCCCGGCGCGCCACTCCGCCCTTTCCGGCGTTGCGCCCCCCGTCCATCGGAAACGGATCGAGCCGGCTGTGTACGTCGTTGGTGTGGAGAATTGTCAGGCGAACGGGTTGCTTGTGTACACAAGCCAGCAGGTCGGGCGTGGCCGCTCCGATTACGGCGGCAGTACCCAGCAGTTTAAGGAAATCGCGTCTAGTCGAGGCTGATACGTCCATCGGAAAGTGGGGTTATGGGTTGTCCGGTTTTGCCCTGCTGCCGGAAGTAATCGAGCAGCGCATCACGGATCAGATACGTCAGGGTTTCGCGCTTAACGGCATTCTTCAGAAAACCGGCATTATCGCCCCCGTCGGCAATGTAATCGCTCATGGCCACGGTATACAACTCGGTGGGTTGCAGCGTGCGGCCGTTGGCGAACGTCACGTCGTGGGCGTGTCCGGCGTGAACTTTAGCCCGTATGCCCCCCACCACCAGCTTGTCGCCGTTGGCAAAATGATCGAGCAGCTGTTGCAGCATATCGCCCCGGAGAGTCAGCACGACCAGCTGATTATCAAACGGCATTACCTCGAAAATCGATCCGGTGGTAATGTCGCCGTCGGGCAGGTTGTTACGAATGCCACCGTAGTTCAGGTGCGACATATCGATGGGCTTGCCGTAGCGCAACTGCGCTTCTTTTAGCAGCGCGTCGCAGAGCAGATCATTGAGGGGCGCGTCGGGTTGCCCCTTCTCGATGCGGCCAGTCGAGTGGGTCAGCACTTCGTTCATGCTGCGGTTCAGCCCCTCGCGGTAGGGTTGCAGAAAGCGGGCCACGCTGCTGTCGGCCGGAGCCGCCATCGAGTCCACCCCAATGCGCTGCGCCGTTCGATTAGTCAGATGATACCCACCGGGCTGACAGGCCGCCAATGCACCCAGCAGTAGCAGATACGCGTATTTTTTCATAAACCGTTGTAGGAATTGGGGGTTGACGGCTACTGCTTGGGTTTGCAGTAACCTTGACCGTTAAACCGCAAACGTTAAACCGAAATAAGCCTGCAAGTTCGGTAAGTCCGGGCAATGTTCCAGCGTCGACCCGATTAAGGATTTGTGGTGACCGACTGATAGCTGACGCGACGCAGGCGACCGAAGCTACCCACGCCAACCTGTACCATCAGCAAGCCCCCCGTGAGGGTTTCGTTGGTCAGGAGTGGGCTGTAGCTGATGCGCGTGCGGACAAACCACTGCCGGTTATCGATCCGGCTGCGGTTGCGCGCGTTGTCAGCAAAGGTCAGATCGAGCAGCGCGCCAACGACCGGTAGGTGATACGTCATCGCATATCCCTTGTACTGCTCGTCGAACCGGTTTTGTGGTGTAATCAGCAACTGACGATAGCCCGCAAACGGAATCAGCCGACGCCGGGCAGACTCGGCAATAACGTGTCCCAGCGCCAGGTCGAACGTTGTGGCCCGTACCGACAAACCACTTTCCCATACGTGACCGGATTGATAAACGGTGCTTTTCAGGCTGGTACGGTGCAGCCCCATGCTGGCCAGCAACATCGTTTGCCGGTACGCAATGTCCAGTCCGTAGGTCAGGCCGGGAGCGATGTTCAGCGTCTGCGTTGCCGCCCCGGCGGGGATCAGCCCCGTCAGCCCAGCCCAGATACCATAGCCCACCGCCGACTGTCGGTATACGGTTCGTAGCTCAGGCGTTTCGCTCAGTTGCCGGGCCACGCGTTGCTGCCAGTCCCGCAGGGGGATAACCTCATCGCCCCCACCCGTTTCGGCCCGAAACTGACCTACCTCACGACCCAGATCGGCGTTGGTTTCGTAGTCAAGCCGAGTCGCTTTTTCCCGGAAATGCCGGTCGGGGCGCAGGGCTACCAGCTGCGTTTTCAAGCGACGCGTATACAGTTCGACCAGATCGAACAGCACCTGATTATAATCGAGCGTCCGGTCGTTGCGGGCCGTTTCCGACACCCACGACAGATTCCGAAACATCAGGCAATAGGCATCAACGGCGGGTTGCCGACTCAGCAGCAGCGGCTGCATGTTGTAGCCCAGCTGGTAGTGAAACTCGGAGCCACCCAGCCCCCGCTGCGCCGGACCGTGAAAATCGGCCAGTTGCAACCGCCGGTCGGCCTGCCAGTGCAGCGTGTCGATAGGCGTCTGCGCGTAGGTCAGACGGGCAATCAACAGCAGCAGAACGGTCAGACTACGCATAGGAAACGGCTATCAGGCTCACTATCAGCAAATGTAACAAAAAAGCGCAGCTCCGTTTCCGAAGCTGCGCTGTGTGTCTTGAACTGTGATTTTTCTTGAACTATGATTACTACTGATTATTTGATTGCTCTGATTTTTCTTTTTTGAATCACAGTCCATCAGCGTAATCATGAAAATCACAGTTCAGAAAAAAGAAAAATCAGAGCAATCAATAAATCATAAAAATCACAGTTCAAGACAGTCACAGTTCAAGAAAAATCAAGAAAATCAGCGGTCTAGTACCGGTACATTTCCGACTTGAACGGACCTTCAACCGATACGCCGATGTAGTCGGCCTGCTCCTGCTCCAGCGGCTCCAGCTTGGCACCAACGTGGGCGAGGTGAAGGGCAGCTACTTTCTCGTCGAGTTGCTTCGGCAGTACGTACACTTTGTTTTCGTACTTCTCCGAGTTCGCCCACAGTTCAAGCTGCGCCAGCGTTTGGTTCGAGAACGAACACGACATTACGAACGAGGGGTGGCCCATGGCGCAACCCAGGTTCACTAGGCGACCTTCGGCCAGTACAATGATCTCTTTACCATCGATCTCGTACATATCAACCTGCGGCTTGATCTGATTCTTGGTGCTGCCGTAAGCCTTGTTCAGCCACGCCATGTCGATCTCGTTGTCGAAGTGACCGATGTTACAAACAACGGCCTTGTCGCGCATCGCTTTGAAGTGACGCTCCTTGATGATGTTGACGTTACCAGTCGCCGTAACAAAGATGTTGGCGCGGGTAGCGGCCTCGTCCATCGGCACGACTTCGTAGCCATCCATAGCGGCCTGAAGTGCGCAGATCGGGTCGATCTCCGTAACCAGCACGCGGCAACCCACGCCCCGCAGCGACTCAGCTGAGCCTTTGCCCACATCGCCATAACCAGCAACGACAGCCACTTTACCGGCCATCATCAGGTCGGTAGCGCGACGGATAGCATCGACCAACGACTCGCGGCAACCGTATTTGTTGTCGAATTTCGACTTTGTTACCGAGTCGTTGACGTTGATAGCGGGCAGGTGCAGCGTACCGTTCTTCATCCGCTCATACAGGCGGTGAACACCCGTCGTGGTTTCTTCCGATAGCCCTTTGATGTTCTGAATCAGTTCGGGATACACGTCGAACACCATGTTGGTCAGGTCGCCACCGTCGTCCAGAATCATGTTGAGCGGCTGACGATCTTCACCGAAGAACAGCGTCTGCTCGATGCACCAGTTGAACTCTTCTTCGTTCATGCCCTTCCACGCATAGACCGGAATACCGGCAGCGGCAATAGCAGCAGCCGCGTGATCCTGCGTCGAGAAGATGTTGCACGACGACCAGGTTACGTCGGCACCCAGTTCGACCAGCGTTTCGATCAGCACGGCGGTCTGAATGGTCATGTGCAGGCAACCGGCGACGCGCGCACCAGCCAGCGGCTTCGACGGACCGTACTCCTCCCGCAGTGCCATCAGGCCCGGCATTTCGGCTTCGGCCAGTTTGATTTCTTTGCGACCCCAATCGGCCAGCGCGATGTCTTTTACTTTGTACGGAACGTACGTTGATGTTTGCATAATCGTGGTTGTAAGCTAGACGTCCAGTCGTTGCAGCAAACCCGGCGAACAGATGGCTACCGGGCTCTTTCTTAGTAAAGTGCAAATCTACGTAAGTCCGCCAAAAAAGATGCCAGTTAAGCTGATACTTTAATTTTTTGGGAAACCCGGTAAGTCAGTCTTCGGCATTCGTTTATCGCACTGATAATCAACCCCACGATCGGTAGCGAACAGCCGGCAGATTGCCATAAATGGTGTTCGTGTGGCCTGATGACAACCGGTAGAAACGGACGGTTCGATAGCTGTCTGCCAACGGTCTGTATGCAAGCGAATAACCGGCACAAACCCACCGTTGGCCGCAATCATTTTCGCGCAATGACCCCGTTTCGTAGCTTTATCAAACGATGCCCGTCTCTCCATTACCCCGCCGGATCGCCATTCATGTGCTGGCCTGTCTGGCGTTTCTGGCGTTACCCTACGTGTTTGCCCCGCACGGCCTGACGGGACAGCTGAAACTGATCGGAACGAGTCCGCATGAGCAAACCACGCTGCTGGGCTATGTGCTGATGCTGGCGTTTCTGTATCTGAACTACTACGTACTGATTCCCCGGCTTTACTTTTCGCACCGCTACGGACTGTATACCGGGATTATGCTGCTTGGCTTTCTGGCAATAGGGTTCGTCATGACCATCCGCGACCGGCACGACTTTTTTGGCGACCCACCCCCATTTGGCGGCCAGCCATCAGCGGAGCCGGGCCGGATGTTTCCACCACCAGACGCATTTTCAAACCGGCAACCGCCCCGGCAGGAGCGGCAGGCTTATTCGCTTCCACCATCCGGCGACATGCCGAAACCCGGCTATGGATTTGAGCTGAACCAAACCCTGTTTCTGTTTCTGGTGGGGGTCTTCGTTACGCTGTCGCTGCGGGTTAGCGGACGATGGCGGCAGACGGAACAGGAACGGGTCGCTTCCGAACTGTCGTTCCTGAAAGCCCAGATCAACCCGCACTTTCTGTTCAACACGCTCAATAGCATTTACGCGCTGGCCATCGAGCAGTCTCCCCATACGGCCGATGCGGTCGTTAAGCTGTCGTCGTTCATGCGGTATGTCACGCGCGACACAGGCAACGATTGGGTACCGCTCCAGCGCGAACTCGATTACATTGAGCAATACATCGATCTGCAACGGCTGCGACTGGCCGACACGGCAACGGTATCGTACACCCGCAACGGGTCGACGGCGGGTTTGCAGATTGCGCCCCTGCTGCTGATTTCGTTCGTGGAAAACGCGTTTAAATACGGTGTCAATCCAGCCGTCGACTCGCCAATCAGGATTGCGGCTACGCTTCAGAACGATCAACTGCACCTGCATGTCGGCAACCGGAAAGTGCGGCAGGCCAGCTCGGCGGGGGAGTCGGGCGGTATTGGCTTAGCGAACACCCGCGCCCGGCTTGCCTTGCTCTACCCTGATCGGCACACGCTCACTATCACCGATCAGGCCGATACGTTTATTGTCGACCTAACTATTCAACTCGCATGATCCGCGCCATTGCCATCGACGACGAACCGCCCGCCCTTCGTATCATCACACATTTTTGCAACCTGACCGAGTCAATCGACCTGCTGCACACGTTTACCCGCACCGACGAAGCGATGCAGTTTCTGGAGCAGCATCCGGTCGATCTGCTGTTTCTCGACATCAACATGCCCGCCATGACGGGTATCGAGTTTTACCAGGCGATTCCGAACCGGGCGATGGTTATTTTCACGACGGCCTACGCCGAATACGCCGTAACGGGCTTCGACCTGAGCGCAGTCGATTACCTGCTCAAACCCTTCACCCTCGACCGCTTCCGGCAGGCCGTCGACAAGGCGGCCGAGCAACTCCGCTGGCAAAGCACCCCCGACGAACCGTCGGCCTCCCCCGAACGCTTTCTGCACGTCCGGGCTGATTACAAGCTGTACCAGATTGCCCTGAGCGACATTTTGTACGTCGAAGGACTGGACGATTACCTGAAAATCCATGTGCAGACGGGCCACCCCATCGTTGCCCGGATGACGATGAAGGCGATGCAGCAAAAACTCCCCGACACTGATTTTATCCGGGTTCACCGCTCGTTCATCGTCCCGTTCCGGCGCATCGAATCCGTCCGCAACAAAGTCATTCAACTCGCCGGTCAATCAATCCCCATCGGCGCCAGCTACGAGGCAGATTTCTTCGAACGGTTTGGCTGACGATGTACGGTATACAGTTTTCAGTTTTCGGCATACTCGTGTTGGCTAGTTACGTTATCCCCGGCAGCATCCTGCTGTCGGAGCCGCGCTAGCGGCTGATAGGGTCCGTACCATTTAGCCTGACGGCTCCGACAGCAGGATGCTGCCGTGGACAACGTAATCGACCGGTTCATGTAGTGTACAGTCTGGACTTGTGCCTCAACCATCGCTGACACGACCGCCGAAAACCGAAAATCGTAAACAGAAAACTTACTTCTTTTCCGCCGTTTCTTTCTTGGCCAGCGTCACCGTTTTGGGGTCGACCGTAATTTCCGTTAGGCGTTTGGCGACGTCGGCGGCCATCGACTCCTGATAGCGGCCACCCAGCTGAGCCGCCAGAAATTTCTCGGCAGCTGCCAGCATCGCCATGTTGTTGACGGGCCGGGCGAAACCGTGGCCTTCATCGGGCGCGCAGATGTACTGCACCGGGTAGTTGCGGTCGCGCAGGGCAACCACGATCTGGTCAGACTCCGCTTTGTTGACGCGCGGGTCGTTGGCCCCCTGCACCACCATCAACGGTGTCTTGATCTTACTGGCTGAGTTCAGCGGAGACTGCCGTTCGAGTTGCGCCTTACCTTCGGGCGTGTTGGGGTCGCCCATGCGCTCATAGAACTGCTTACGACCCGCTTCCCAGTACGGCGGAATCGACTTGAGCAGCGTAATCAGGTTCGACGGGGCGACGATAGCCACCGCAGCCGCGTACAGGTCGGGTGTAAATGTTACGCCGGCCAGCGTTGCGTAGCCGCCGTACGAGCCGCCCATGATGCCCACCCGCTTCGGATCGGCAATACCCTGACTGACGAGGTATTTCACACCCCACGTAATGTCATCCTGCATTTTGTCGCCCCACTGCTTGTTGCCTGCGTTCAGGAATGCTTTGCCGTAGCCGGTCGATGCGCGGAAGTTGGGCGACAGCACGGCGTAGCCCCGGTTGGCCAAAAACTGATGATAGGCATTATAGCCGTACTCATCCCGCGCCCACGGACCACCGTGCGGAAATATGATGACGGGCAGATTCTTCGCCGGAACGCCTTTGGGCAGCGTCAGGTAGGCCGGAATTTCCAGCCCGTCCGACGATTTATAACGAACCACCGTCATCGGTGCCAGATCGGCAACGGGCAGTTTCGGGCGGGGGCGGTACTGGAGCGTAAACTGTTTGGTTTTGCGGTCGAACAGGTAAACCGCGCCGGGGTCGGTAGCACTGGTAGCCGAGATCAACCACAACTGCTCGTCATCGGTCGATGACGTCGGGTACAGGTCGGCACCGGGCAACTTGGCCTGCATCATAGCGAAATCTTTTTCGTACGACTTGTCTTTCCAGCTACGACGCAAGCGGTCGTCGGTGTAGGCGGTGAAGATCGGCTCGTGGGTCACTTCAGACAGAGCAAGCTCGCCGAAGTCGACGCGCTTCTGCGGGTCCATCTCGACGAGTTCTTCCTTGCCGGTTGCCGGGTCGAACAACAGCAATTGGGTCAGATCGCGGTTACCCTTGTTACTCACCAGATACGCCCGTTTGTTGTCTTTCTGAAAACCCGCCACGTAGCTGTTTTCTTCGAGCGTAGTGCTGTAGATTTTCACCAGCGAATCGCCGTCGACGCGCAGCAGTTCGGTACTGCCATCCTGTGGCGACCGGCTGGCCATCCGCAGCTTGTCGTTCCAGTCGAAATTCCAGCCTAAGATCCGGTCGGTGTTTTTGCGGAGCAGCGTTTTTTCGCCGGTTGCGAGGTTTAGTTTGTACAGATCGTGCCACGCTTTATCGCGGTCGTTCAGGCCGATGTAGAGCGCGTTGGGGTCGGTTTTAGGTACATTGTAAATGGCCACGCGAACACCTTTAAGCTGCGTCAGGTCGCGGGCGGTGGGCACGTCCTGCCCCGGCTTCAGTATCTCGGCTGGGTTGACGGCGTAGACGTTGAAATTCTCGTCGCCCCCCTTATCCTGCGAGTACAGCAGGTACTTCCCGTCGCGCGACCAGAAGTAGCCGCGAACGGGCCGGGTCGTATCGGCGGTCATGGGTTTAGCCGCATCGAAGGGTTCGGCTGTTTTCTTGACCCAGATATTTCGGGTGCCTTTGTAGGGCTTGATGAACGACATGAATTTGCCGTCGGGGGAGAGTTTCGCGCCCGAAATTTCGGGGTCGCCGAAGATCAGTTGCCGGTCGATGAGAGCCGGTTGCTGGGCCTGCATAGTCATGGGTAGCAGCAGCCCGACGATCACCATCAGTCGGTAAATCAGAGCGTTCATAGGGAGATTGGTTTGGTTTTACACGAAGCTAAAAAAGCCGTTGATACAGTGTACAAATTCCTGTATCAGGGGCTTATAAGACTGCTTAGGTGGTATGTAATCCGCACCGGTCTGCGACAAAAGTAGCCTGACGATACGTGTAGCCTGGACCGCACCGGCGGACCGGTCCAGGCTACGTGGTACCAGGCTACACGCTACACCAACTTAAATACCCAGACGGGTTGCTTCGCCAGTTGCTGCCGGACTTTTTCGGGAATAACGACGCTAACGCCGTCGGCGGTTTTGGTCGTTTTCAGGGCTTGCTTCACACCCAGAACTGTGATCGTTTTCGCCGATTTAGGCAACGTCAGTTTGGCGGGGAGCATCGTCTCGGTTTCCGTTGGCAGGTACGACACGTACGACGCGCCGTTGCCCGACGTGAAGGCCCATTGACCCTGCCGGTACGGTGCCATCGGCTTGGTGCCGTAAATCGACTCGCCGTTGACGGCGATCCAACTGCCGATTTCTTTCAGTCGCGAATACGCTTCTTCGTGCCATTCGCCATCCGGGCCGGGCGCGATGTTGAGCAGCAGGTTCCCGTTTTTAGCAACGATATCGACCAGCGTCTGAATCAGTTTACGAGCGGGTTTGAAATTTTCTTTCGGAATGTACGACCAGCTATCGCCCATCGTCATGCATGACTCCCAGGGTATGGGCAGGTACTTGTCGGGGATGGTCTGTTCGGGGGTCGCGTAGTTCTCGAATTCGCCCTCCACCGTCCGGTCGACGACGAGCAGGCCGGGTTGGTTCTTACGACCCATTGCCGCAATCCGGGCCATGTCGATGTCCTGATCGAAGGGAATGGTTTTCTGCCAGCTGATCGTGGTGTCGATGGTGCTAAACGGACGCACCCAGCCGCCGTCGAGCCAGAGAATGTCGACTTTGCCGTAGCCCGTCATCAGCTCCTGAATCTGGTTGTAGGTGAAGTCCTTAAACTTCGTCCACATCTCCGGGTGCTTCTTCGGGTCGTAGTTGACATTGCGATCCTTGGGCGGGAAGTACGGCCACCAGTACGAATCGGTGTGCCAGTCGGGCTTGGAGAAGTACGTGCCGACCATGAAATTCTGCTTGCGGAAGGCGTCCAGAATCTCTTTGGTGACGTTACTGCGCGGATTGGTCGAGAAGGGTGTTTTGGCGTCGGTGATTTTGTAGTCGGTCTGTTTAGTGTCGAACATGCAGAAGCCGTCGTGGTGCTTGGTCGTGAAGATCATGTACTTCATACCGGCACTTTTAGCCGCTTCGGCCCAGCGTTCGGGCGCAAACTTCACGGGGTTGAAGGTCGTTTGAAGCCCTTCGTAACCCTTCTTGTACTCGAAATAATTGACCGCCGTCGGGCCTTTGCGTTCGCACCAGCCTTCATCCTCCGGGCAGAGCGACCACGATTCCACGATGCCGCGTTCGCTGTAGGTACCCCAGTGCATGAGCAGGCCGAATTTGGTATCCTGCCACTGACTCAATTTCTGTTTCACGGCCGGATCAGTGGGGGCCATGTAATGACTGTTGTTCTGTTCGGAATGCTGCTGCGCCGATGCGCCGATGGCCAGCGTCAGGCCAATAGCGGTAAGCCAGTGGGCGTGTTTCATATGGGTTGTATGACAAGTTAGACCAGCAAAGGTAAATCAGAAGAAACAGGAAAGGCGCGAGAAAAAAGGGGGCTTACCGATAGTTCTATCTTTCTGCTTCTGTCTTTCCTCTTTCTTGCCCCGCATCGGTTAGCTTTGTGGGAAACCGGCTCCAACAACAATGGACCCAAAAGGTTTAAAGCCGATTAAAAAATATACCGCTTCCCTAGACAGTTGGCGCGATTTTGGCCGTTTAAGGATAGTCATCGCCTGTCAAAGCCCTGGCCAGAATCAGCACGTTTAGTCAATGACCCACCCCTACTTCGTTTGTAATTCTCTGACCATTAATCACTTCACCCCTGGTCGGGCGAAGTGGACGCTGGCCAGCAAACGACTGCTATTGTTGTTGATCGGCCTGCTTATCGGTGCGGGAACGGGTCTGGCGCAGACGCCACCCGCCCGCCGGGGAGCCGCCGGGCGTCGGCAACAGGCGCTGACGGATTCGGCCCGCGCCGATGCCCGCCGTCGCGCCCAGTTCCGGGCCGATTCTATCAAACAGGTCAACCAGAACCGCACCGACAGCCTGCGCGCCCTGCGTTCGGCCAACCGCCGACCAACCGTCAACTGGCCCGACCGCCGGGCGACCCGCTTCTCTGACCGACCCTCACGCTCGCCCTTTATCCTGCGTGACCCTAAAGGCGTTTCGACCGACTTCCTGCTCAGCCCCGACGGGCGCGTGGGCGTATCGGAGCGTGTTCGGTCGGGCGTGTCGCTGTCAGGTACGCCCATGCAAAACAACGTGCAGGGGCAAACCAACGGTGTATCGCCGGGCACATCCATGCCGGGCACATCCATGCCGGGCGTCGCTACGCCGGGCAGCGGGACCGCACCTGTTGTGACGCCCGGTACGCTGCCACCGGGCGAACCGCTGCCGGGGGTCGTGCTGCCGCCGTCGCAGTTCGGTATGCCCTTCCGCCCTTCGGAAACAATTCCGTTTTCGACCTACAATCAGCTGCAAAACGACCGGGTACAACGGAGCATCTGGCGTGAATACGGTGCCAGCAGCGATGGGCAGAACGCCCTGACGGGTCGGGGCCTGTTTCCTAAACTCGAACTGCCCCCACTGGTCGACCGGTTGTTTGGCGGCAGCACCGTCGATTTCAAGCCCAACGGCTTCGTTACGCTCGATTTCGGCTACCTCTACCAGTTTATCGACAACCCCGTGATTCCGGTGCGACAGCGTCGGAACGGTAACTTCCTGTTCAACGAGCAGATCAGCATCAACTTCAACGGCAAAATCGGTGAACGGCTGGGCATACTGGCCAACTTCGACACCAAAGCGGCCTTTAACTTCGAGAATGCGCTGAAGGTCAACTACCGGCCCGGTGGCGGCTTGCCCGCTCTGGGAACCGGCGGGTTACCGGGCGTTCCCAACCTGCCCACCGCCCCTACCCTGCCCGGTATGAACGGACAACTACCGACGCCGGGCCAGTTTCAGCCGCAGAACGAAAGCATCATTCAGGGACTGGAAGTGGGCAACATCAGCTGGGCCGTCAACAGTCAGCTGATTCCGGGGGTGCAGAACCTGTTTGGGGTGAAAACACAGCTGCGCTTCGGCAAACTCAACGCCACGGTCGTCGCGTCGCAGCAGCGGTCACGCAAGAGCGAGATCGTCATTCGGGGCGGCACCTCGAACCGGCCGTTTGAAATTCGGGCCGATCAATACGACGAAAACCGGCACTTCTTCCTGTCGCAGTTTTTCCGCAGCAACTACGAACGGTCGCTGAAAACGCTGCCGCAGGTAACGTCGGGCGTAAACGTAACGCGGGTAGAGGTGTACGTGACTAACCGAACCAACACCACCGAAACGCTGCGCAACATCGTCGGTTTTCAGGACCTCGGGGAAGGCAATCCGTATAACACGGCCAACCCCAACCTGCAACCGATCAACACCCGGTCGGTGGCCGCCAACGAAGCCAACGGCCTGTACGCCAAGCTGACCAACAATACCAACGCCCCCTTCCGGCAGGTCGATCAGACGACGGAAGCCCTGACGACAAATTTTGGTCTGACGAAAGGTACTGACTTCGATTTTCTGCGCGGAGCCAAACGCCTGACCGACCGTGATTTTAAACTCCAGCCCGAACTCGGTTATATCTCGCTCATCACCCCGTTGCGCAACGACGAAGTGCTGGCTGTAGCCTTCGAGTACACCTATCAGGGTCGGCGCTACAAAGTCGGTGAGCTGACCGAAGATTACCAGTCGCGCCCGGTCGATCAGGTGTTGGTGTTGAAGCTGCTGAAATCGGCCACGCTGCGCAACAACCTGCAACTGCCGATGTGGAACCTGATGATGAAAAACATCTATTCCATCAACACGGGGCAGATTTCGCGGCAGGGTTTCCAGCTGCGCGTGATCTACAAAGACGACCTGACGGGTATCGACAACCCCAACTTGCAGGAGGGCGTGCTGATTCAGAACAAGCCACTGATTCGGGTATTCGGCCTCGACCGGCTCAACCAGCAACTCGACGCGCAGCCCGACGGTAACTTCGACTACGTCGAGAACATCACCATCAACAGTACGCTCGGCAAGGTTATTTTCCCGGTGCTCGAACCGTTTGGGTCGTACCTGAACGCGCAGTTTACCAACGGTGAAGAAAACCTGCGGGCCAAGTACGTATTCAGCCAGTTGTACCGCACGACACTGGCCGACGCCCAGCAGATTGCCGACAAAAACAAGTTTTTCCTGAAAGGCGCGTTTCAGTCGGGCAACGGGGCCGAAGTGCAGCTACCCTACGGTGTCAACGAGCAGTCGATCACCGTCACGGCGGGGGGTGTTCCGCTGGCACCGGGAGCCGATTACGTCTTTGAAAGTCAGACGGGACGGCTGCGGATCATCAACGAAAGCGTGACCAACTCCGGCCGCGAAATCCGCATTGGCTACGAACAGCCCGACCTGTTTCAGAACCAGATCAGAACCCTGATCGGTACGCGACTCGACTACGCCATCAGCCGCGACATCAGCATCGGCTTGACGGCCATGCACATGAAGGAAACCCCCGCCGGGTTCCTGACCCGTGTGGCGCTGGGCAATGAGCCGGTCAACAACACGATTCTGGGCATCAACGCCAACATCCGCAAAGACCTGCCCGGCCTGACCCGCCTGCTCGACAAGCTGCCCAACGTGCAGACCAAAGAGATGTCGACGATTCAGGCGACGGGCGAAGTGGCGCAGCTGCTGCCGGGCACCAACCAACGCGCCCGCAACGAAAGCTATCTCGACGATTTTGAGGCCGCCCGCACCATCTTCGACCTGACGCGCCAGCCCACGCGGTGGCGGCTGGGCAGCACCCCGCAGCAGTTTTCGCAGGGTTCGTTCCAGAACCCGCTCGAATCGGCCTACAACCGCGCCCGGATGTCGGTTTACTCTGTCGACCCGTCGTTGTACACGCCCGGTCAGGTGGGGGTAGCCTCCAACATCGACCCCGACGAAGTAAACAAGTACGCTTACGAACGCTACTTCCTGCCGCAGGATCTGTTTCCCGGCCGGTCGGTGCGGGTGGTGAACCTGCCCGAAAGTATTCTCGACGTGTCGTACTTTCCCTCGGAGCGGGGCATGTACAATTACAACCCCAACCTGCGCAGCGACGGTACGCTTAACAACGACCCGCGCCAGAACTTCGGCGCGGTAACGCGGGCTATCGCGTCGGACATCGACTTCGACAACGCCAACATCGAGAACCTGACGTTCTGGCTGATGGACCCCTTCGTGCAGAATGAAGCGGGTAAAATCCGGTGGAGTGCCGACCCCAGTAAGAACGTTAATAACGACACGGGGGGCAAGTTGGTCTTCAACCTCGGCGACGTGTCGGAGGACGTGATGAAAGACAGCCGGTACGAGTTTGAAAACGGTTACCCCATCGACAGTACAAACAACGATCCGCGTATCAACGGCGGCACCGACAATACCGCCTGGGGCCGGGCGCCACGTCAGCAGTTCGTTACGAACGCCTTTCAAAGTGGTGGCCGCGATCAGCAGGACATCGGCCTCGACGGATTGGGCAGCCGCGTGAGCAACGGCGAACAGCAGAAATTCAGCGACTACCTCAATCAGGTGCGGTCGCGGGTTACCGACCCGAACGCCCTGTCGGCTATTCTGAACGACCCATCGGGCGACGATTTCAAGTTTTACCTGGGTGAAGAAGCCGACCGGGAGCGGTACATCGTGGCGCGCTATAAGCAGTTCATGGGCATGGAAAACAACTCGCCCGAAAACACCACGACCAACCAGTTCCTGACACCGGCGTCGACCACGCTGCCCGACATCGAAGACCTTAATATCGACAACACCATCAATGACACCGAAGCCTATTACGAGTACGAACTGGGCCTGCAACCTGGTCAGTTAGACATAGGTAAAGGATATATCGTCGATAAGGTAACAGTGAAACCAGCCGTGCAGGGTGGCGAACCCGTTACCTGGTATCAGTTCCGTATTCCGATCCGCGAATACCTGCGCAAGGTGGGCAACATCAACGGCTTCAAGTCGATCCGGTTCATGCGGATGTACCTGACGGGTTTTTCTCAGCCGGTCGTACTACGCTTTGCCCAGTTGCAGATGGAAGCCAACCAGTACCGCAAGTACACCGGCGACCTGAATCAGCGTGGCTTGCAGGAAGTACCCGAACCCTACGACGCCCAGTTTACGGTGTCGACGGTCAACGTGGAAGAAAACAGTGACACTACAACTACACAGAACCAAACCAAGTACACCTACACCGTACCGCCGGGCTACGTCCGCGACCGCGACTATACGCAGGTGAACACGGTGGAGCTGAACGAGCAGTCGATGCGGATGAGCGTGACCAACCTGCGCGACGGTGACTCGCGGGGGGCCTTCCGCAACACCAATTTCAACCTGCTGTTCCGGCAGTCGCTGCGCATGTTTATTCACATGCACAACCCTAATAACACCAGCGGCAATGTCTCGGCGTTTGTGCGGCTCGGTACCGACTATACCGACAACTACTACGAGATCGAAGTACCGAATCTACAGGCCACCCGCGACGGGGTGACGGGCGATATCAACGACGAGAATTTCCGGTTGCAGGTGTGGCCTGAAGCCAACAACCTCGACATTTCGTTTGAGGAACTGGTCAACCTGAAAGCCCAGCGCAACCTGCAACTAACCCGCCGGACCGGTCTGCCGTTTTCGGCGCAGTCGGCCAATGGCCGGTACGTAATTACGGTCGTGGGTAACCCCGACCTGAGTGCGGTGCAGTCGGTGATGATCGGGATGCGTAACCCGAAGCAGGCCAACGACGGCGAACGGGCCGAGACGTTCACGCTGTGGGTCGATGAGATGCGCGCCTACGGCTACGATCAGCACGCGGGTATGGCCGCCATTGCCGCCGTCAACATGAAGCTGGCCGACCTCGGTACGCTCACGGCTTCGGGCCGGATTCAGACGTTTGGTTTTGGCGGTGTGCAGACCCGTATCGGCGACCGCGCCCTCGAAACCACCACCGAGTTCAGCGTGGCCTCGGCCCTGTCGGTGGGCAAGTTTCTGCCGGCTAAGTGGGGGCTACAGATTCCCCTGTATCTCAACTACGACCACCGCAACATAACGCCCCACTTCGACCCGCTCGACCCCGACGTACCGCTGACGACCTCGCTCTCGACACGGCCCGAATCAGACCGGGGGGCGTACAATATGCTGGTGCAGGACAACACCACCCGGCGCGGCTACAACTTCTCCAACGTGCGGAAGATCAAGACAAACCCCAATGCCAAAGCGCACTTCTGGGATGTCGAAAACTTCGCCCTGACCTACGCCTTCAACGACGTCAAACGCACCAACATTCTGACGCAGGAGTACATTCAGCAGCAGAACCGGGGTGGGTTGTCGTACACCTTCGCGGGGCAGCCCAAGACGTTCGAGCCGTTCCGCAACAAAGCGTCGTTCGAAGCCCCGTACCTGCGCTGGCTCAAGGATTTCAACCTGACGCCCCTGCCCTCGCTGGTGTCGCTGCGCACTGATCTGGACCGGAGTTTCATCAAAACGCAGCTCCGTAATTCCGACCTGACGACGGACAATATTCTGCCACAATACGAAAAATACTTCCTGTTCAACCGCTACTACGACCTGACCTGGAACCTGACACGCAGCCTGATCGTGACGTACCACGCCCAGGCCAACGCCATCATCGATGAACCGGCGGGCGACATTAATACCCAGGCCAAGCGCGACTCGATGCTGAGTAGTCTGCGACGCTTCGGACGGCTGAAAAACTACGTGCAGGACATCCGGGCTACCTACCGCCTGCCACTCGACAAGATTCCGCTGCTCGACTGGATGGCGGCCGACGCCGTCTACGCGATGGGCTATCAGTTTCAGGCCAACTCCTACGGTATTGCCGATTCGCTCAACGTGCCGTTTGGCAATATTCTGCGCAACAACCGCGAACGGGGCATTACCGGCCGTGTCGACCTAATCCGGCTGTACAACAAAATCCGGTACCTGCGCTTCGCCAACACCCCCGCACCAATCCGGAAAAACTTCGCCCGCAACCCCGGCGACATCGAAGAGATTGAACGGGGCGAAAGCAAAATCCTGAAAAACTTCACCCGCGCCCTGCTCACTGTTCGCGGCATCAACTTCTCGTATACGGTGCAGGAGTCGACCATTCTGCCGGGCTTCCTGCCGACGCCCCGCTTCTTCGGCCTTGACCGCAACGGCGCGCCGGGCCTGGGCTTCGTGCTGGGTGGACAGGACCGGAGCATCGCCTACAAAGCGGCTGATAAAGGCTGGCTGTCGCCGAGTACGGTGCAGAACACGGCGTTTCAGCAGAACCTGTCGCGCAACTTCAATGCCCGCACCACGCTGGAGCCGTTCAAGGATTTCCGGATGCAGGTTGAATGGCGGCTGACCCGCACCGACGCGTACCAGGAATATTTCCGGCCAGCGTCGATCGGTGGGCCATTCGAAACGCAGACGCCAGTACGCAACGGGCAGTTTTCGATGTCGTTCTGGTCGTTCCGTACCGCCTTCACCGGCCTGCGCGACAACAACACCTCGCCCATTTTCGACCGCTTCGCTGAATACCGTCAATACTTCCTCGACCGGCTGGCGACCACCAACCCCGACACACGCGGACGGTATGACAAGAACTCGCAGGACGTGCTGATTCCGGCATTTTTCGCGGCCTACAGTGGTCAGCCGAAAGAGAAAGCGCAGTTGTCGCCGTTCTACAGTTTCCCGCTGCCCAACTGGCGCGTCGACTACAACGGGCTGTCGGGGCTGTCGCTGATTCGCAACAAGTTCAGCGCATTCACCATCACGCACAGCTACACGTCGAACTACAGCGTGGGTAACTTCATCTCGAACCTCGACTACGGCGCGGCCTTCGTAAACCTGTCGGTGCAGGGCTACCCACTGGCGTCGGCGGTTAATCAGCTCGGTCAGTATGTGCCGGTGTTTGCGATGAGCACGATCACGATGTCGGAGAAATTTGCGCCGATGCTGGGTGTGCAGTTCCAAACCAAGAGCCGGGTGAGTGGGCGGCTCGAATACAACCAAAGCCGCGACGTGGCGCTGAACCTTTCCAACGCGCAGGTGGCCGAACTGACCAACAAAGACCTGACGGCGTCGATCGGATTTACGAAGCAGAACATTCGCGTTCCGTTCCGCATTAACGGGGCTTACAAGAAACTGAAAAACGACCTGACGTTCTCGATGAACCTGACGCTGCGCGACACCCGCGCCATTCAGCGCAAACTCGACGCGGAGCAGACAATTACGGCCGGTAACGTCAATTTCCAGCTGCGCCCACAGGTCAGCTACATCGTCAGCCGTCGACTAAACCTGAACTTCTACTTCGACCGCACCTTCAACGATCCGCTCGTATCGAACTCGTTCCGCCGGGCCACCACCGCCGGTGGTATTCAGGTCAAATTCAACCTGGCTGAATAGCGCAGCCGGGTAGCGCCGTGTAGCCTGGCCGCGACAGCGGCCTAAAAGCTGCCGCCTGAATAGTTGCCCTAACGGGCACCCGGACCTGGAGGTCCAGTCTACACGCTCTTGGCCGCATAACGATTCATCAACTCTTCGGCTGGAATGAGCAACTCGAAGCGGGTTCCGTTACGGCCATCGACATGAATTTCACCGTTGAGTTGTTTGCTTAACGACGCAATTAGCCGGTGCCCGAACGAGTTGCCCCGCCCCCACTGCTGCGTGTCGATACCCGGCCCGTTGTCCTGCACGATAAGCTGGAGTGGCGTGTGGGGTTCGTCCGTCGCGGGGCTGTCGACGGGTGGCCCGAACCGGATAAACAGGTACGGTTTATCGACGCTGTGGTACGCGTATTTGAAGGCATTCGTCAGCAGTTCGTTGAGGATCAACCCAATCGGCACCGCTACGTCGACATCGAGTTGGAGCGGCATTACGTCGATGTCGAGGTCAATATCGGCCGGCGCAAAATTGTAGGCACGCATCAGTTCGTGAGCCAGCTCCCGGATGTATTCCTGCATATTCAGGCGACTTACGTTATCGCTCTGGTACAGCCGGTGGTGAATCATCGCCATGGCTTCGACGCGCAATTGTCCATCGAGTACGGCCTGCGCGGCCACCTTATCCTGCAACCGGTTCGACTGAAGCCGCAGCAGGCTGGAGATGATGCTGAGGTTGTTTTTGACCCGGTGATGCAATTCCTGCATCAGCGTTTTCAACTGATCGGTCTGCTGGCTGATTTGTACATTGTTGGCCGAAATCGTCCGGTTGGTGTCAGCTAGTCGAGCATTGGTACGTTGGATGATTCTGTATTGCCAGAATAGCAGCCCCAGCAGTATCATCAGCCCCGACGCTCCCCCAATCAGCCACAAAAGCTGGTTGCGCTGCCGCTCGTTGTCAGTGGCCAGTTGCCCGATCTGAGCCTGCTTCTTTGCCGTCTGGTAGCGGGTTTCAACTTCGATCAGTTGCCGACTTTTCTCCAGCGTCAGGAGACTGTCGCTGAAGGTTATGTACTGCCGATGATATGCCAACGCCTGTTTGTAATTGCCCTCATACTCGGCAATGCGCGTCAGAACGTCGTACGCTTCTTTCTGCATCGTGAGGGCTTCGCCCGATTTTGGAGCCAGCGCCAGGGCCAGCCGGGCATACGTAGCCGCTTCGGCCGGGCGATTCAACAGCAGCAGTGTATTGGGCAGATTGGCATATACGGCTCCTTCAACGGCTTGCTCGTTGGCTTTCTTAGCCCAGGCCAGACAGACCCGCAGGGCACTTTCCGACTCAGCAAGCCGACCGGCGTTTTTGAGGGTAATAGCCCGGTTGAGCAGTAGCACATGGTAGCCCCAGTCTTCGTTGATTTGCTTATACAGCCGGAGCGCTTTTTCACTGTAGGCCAGCGATTGGGAACGATGGCGGGCGTTGTCGTAGTAGTTCGCCATGTTCGACAGTGCATCAGCCTCCGCCCCGACCAGCTTGTATTGCTGCGCTTCGGCCAGCCCCGCCCGGTAATAGTTACCCCGGTTGGTGTCGTCGTTGACGCGCTCATAAACGTGTCCGATCATAACCAGCAGGTTCGATACCTGCCCGTGATTACCGGCCTGCCGATGCAGGGCAATGGCCCGCTGAAAATAGTCCAGCGCTTTCGGAAATTCGCTCCGCTGCTTGGCCAGATACCCCATCGACCGGTACACGTTCCCCAGCACAGCGGGCTTACCATTTTTAGTAGCCAGCCGCAGCGCGTATTGCAGTACTGAATCAGCCGCGTCGAACTGCCCCCTGTCAACGAACTTGTCGGTGGCAGTCCGGCAGATTTTTATCTGTACCGTATCGGGTTTCTGCCCAATAGAATCAATGACTACCCGCGCCGATTGCGCCCGCAGTGACGTATAGGCAGTAACCAGCATTAACAGTGTTGATAGAAGTCGCGTCATGAATCGGGGGAAAGCTTAAAACTATTCAAATCCTGACAACAACGTATGAAGAAATACTAAATAACAAAAACCATGTATGTGAAGCGCATAAATTTGGCTGTCAATGAGTTATGTTTTTACCGACCAGCAGAAATAGTAGTTAGCCCATCCGCTATGCTGCCTGTCGCTGATGACGCAACGAATATGCACAGGCTCATTCTGAGACCAGCTACTGGCATCCGCCGGATTTTAGCCACTCTTACAGTATCCGTTTCATCTGGATGTTACACCGTTTGTAGGGCGAAGCCGGGCCTTTGACGCGTTCAAAACCCAGCTTGTGATACAGGCTGATCGCGGGTTTCAGGATCGTATTGCTTTCCAGATACACCGTTGTGGCACCCAGCTGTTTTGCTTTTTCGAGTACGGCCTGCCCCAGCAGCCAGCCCACATGTCTGCCCTGCGCGCGGGGCGAGACCGCCATTTTCGCCAGTTCGTAGGTTTCGTCGTCCATCTTCAGCAGCGCACACGTGCCAACAGCTTCGCCGTCGTAGAGGGCCATCAGGATGCAGCCACCCGGCTGAATAATTTTTTCGTACGGGTGATCCAGTGCCTGATAATCGGCGGCTTCCATGGTGAAATAAGTCGTGATCCACTCCTGATTCAGCCGCCGAAACGAGTCGTGATACGACTCCTCATACGCGACAATCTCGACCCGGCCGCTCTCGCGCTGTTTGCGCTGCCGACTGGTTCGGGCCAGCATACTCTGCTGATCGAGCAGGTAATCCAGCTCATCGAGTGCCTGCCAGATATTGTGCTGCATCTGACCCAGTAGCACATCGACAACCTGGGCGACATCGGCAATCTGCTCCTGAAGAAGCGGTAGCTGCTGCTGCGTTTTCTCTGACAGGGTAACTATCGTTTTGCGCCCATCATCGGCCGATTTGGCGACGTGCACGTAGCCCCGCCCCTGCATCTCCTTCACAATCTGACTGACCGACGCCTGCGAATGACCGATGGATACTGCCAACTGGGCCACCGACTGATTATCCTGCTGACTCAGGGTGTACAGCACGGGAAACCACCTCGGTTCGATTTCCAGACCGTATAGCTGGTATATTTTGGCGGCTTCCTGCGTGAGCCGGTCGCTGGTTTGGCGCAGTCGGCTACCCAGCGCCATGGCGCCTGTTCTCTGAAAGAAATCGTTTTGCATAGGTTTTTATATAAGCCCTTATGCAATTAACAGAATACTAGTGTCCGTTGCAAATGCGGGTCGCAATACCGTATTTTGCATCCATAAATCACGTACCTGAAATGAATTTCCCCGCAGAACTGAAATATACGCAGGACCACGAGTGGATTCGGCTGGAAGCCGACGGAACGGCCGTTGTTGGCATCACTGATTTTGCGCAGCACGAGTTGGGCGACATCGTTTTCGTCGACGTATCGTCGGTTGGTCAGTCGCTGGCGCAGGGCGACGTATTTGGGTCGGTCGAAGCCGTTAAAACTGTATCTGATCTGTTTTTGCCCCTCGAAGGTGAGATTCTGGAACTCAACAGCGCGGTCGAGAAAAAGCCCGAACTGCTCAACAGCGACCCCTACGGCGATGGCTGGATCATCAAGATCAAACCGGCCAACACCGATTTCGACAGCCTGCTAAGCGTCGACGCCTATCAGGAACTGGTGGGAGCCTGATCGTTCTGACTATATACCAATAAGAAGGCTCCACCAGCACCGCGCCGGGGGAGCCTTTTTTATGAAAACGCAACGAGCAACTTTCTTCATGAACCTATTTATTCGCGCGGCCCGGATTGTTGATGCGACTTCGGCCCACGATGGGCAAGCGGTCGATCTGCTGATTGAAAACGGCCTGATTCGGCAGATTGGCACTGACCTATCGGCTCCCGACGGTATCCGGATAATCGAAGGCGATAATTTACACGTGTCGGCGGGCTGGCTCGACATGCGGGTGCTGGCCCAGGACCCCGGCTTCGAGCACAAGGAAGACCTCACGAGCGTATGTCGGGCGGCAGCGGCTGGCGGCTTCACCGACATTGCCCTCCTGCCCAACACGCAGCCGGTTATCGACGCGAAAGGCGCGCTGGGTTATGTACAGCGAATGAGCGACGGACTCGACGCGCGGGTTCATGTACTGGCAGCCGTAACGAAGGGAGCCGCCGGGGTCGACTTTACGGACATGATCGATCTGCACCATGCCGGGGCGGTCGCCTTCTCCGACGGGACGCACTCGCTGCAAAACCCCGATCTGCTGCTGAAGACGTTGCAATACCTGCAACCCATCGGCGGGTTGCTCATCAATCAGCCCGAAGAAGCCACCCTGACCCGGTACGGGCAGATGCACGAGGGGATTCAGAGTACGTTGCTGGGTATGAAAGGTATACCGGCGCTGGCCGAAGAAATTGCCGTCGAGCGCGACCTGCGGCTGCTGGCTTACGTGCTGGAAGACAGCGAAGAATCGACCGGCGATCGGCCATCTGCGCTGCATTTCTCCACCCTGTCGTCGGCCCGGTCGGTCGAGCTGATCCGGCAGGCGAAAGCACAGGGCCTGCCCGTTAGCTGCGATGTTGCCGTTCACCAGCTCGTTTTCACCGATACCGACCTGGCTGGTTTCGACACCAACCTGAAAGTAAACCCGCCCTTCCGCTCTGCCGCCGACGTCGACGCGCTCTGGGCCGGACTGGCCGATGGTACCATCGACGCGATTGTATCGGACCATACTCCGCAGGATGCCGAAAGCAAAAATCTGGAATTTGACCTGGCGGAGTTCGGGATTATCGGTCTGGAAACGGTTTTTGCCGCGCTGATGACCCACAACCGCGCCCTGCCGCTGTCGCTCCTGATCGACCGGCTAACGACCCGCCCCCGGCAGATTCTGCGGCTACCCGCTACCCACATTGCCGAAGGTGAACCCGCTACGCTGACGCTCTTCGACCCCACGCAGTCGTGGACGTATGCCAAAACACGCTCAAAATCGCACAACTCGCCATTTCTGGGCCAAACCCTGACTGGCCGGGTATTGGGCACGGTGGTTGGCGGGCATTTCACGGTTAAGTGAATCGATTAATTACATTGTCCCCGGCAGCTTCCAGCTGTCGGAGCCGTAGGCTAAGTGCAATTACCTGATTAGCCGCTGACGCGGCTCCGACAGCTGGAAGCTGCCGGGGACAAAATACAGTCAATGGTTGAGTTTTCTGCTGTGCCGGTGCATGTTTCAGCTGCGTGGTATATCACTCATCGAATGGTTACCCATAGACTTTGAAAATATTGATATGAATACCTTTCTGTCTTACTTCAACAACCCGCTGCTGAAATATCCGGTCTTCGGGGGTTGATCACCGGGCTTTTCTGCTTCATCTACTTCCTGTCTCTGTACGCGCTGGGCATTCCCCCGCTGGGCAACATTCGCGTGCTCGACTTCGGCATCGTCATCATCATGATGATTGCGACCGTCTGGTACTACCGGAAGCACGTAGGCAAGGGCACGCTCCACCTGTGGGAAGGCATTACAATCTGCTACGTGCTCAACACGATAGCCGCCCTGCTGACAGGATGGCTCATTTATTTTTTCGTCACGGTTGTCAATCCCGACGTATTTGCGGAATACGTCATTAACTCAAAAAAGCTGCTCCTCGAAGGCAAAAAACAACTGGTCGATCAGTTCGGGCCGGAAACGTTTGCCGAGCAGTGGCAGAAGGTCAGCGCGATGACACCCGGCGTGCTGCTGCCCGACGAAATGACCAAGAAAACCGCGCTGGCCGTGTTGCCGGTGCTGATTATTTCGTTGATCTTTCGCAAACAGGATTACGGTATCTACCGGCAGTAATTACTCTGTGTTCTCTCTATAACCAATCGTTTCTTTTCCACTGTTACCATGAACGAACAACCTTCTTCGGCGCGCATTGCCCTCAAATGGGGCGGTATTCTGGGTCTCGTGCTGATTCTGATTACCCTGATTATGTACATGACCAACCCGGCGGGCAACCCCAGCTTTTCAGTCCTGACGCTGGTGGCGATGGTTGGCTTTCTGGTGCTGGGCTTGCAGGAGTACCGGCGCGCAAACGAAGGTTTTCTCACCTACGGCGAAGGAATGAGTATCGGCGCGCTGCTATCGGCGGTAGCGGGGCTGCTGTCGTCGGCGTTTATTACGTTCTACAACGTTGTTATCGACCCGACTATTCAGCAGCGGACCATTGAAGGAGCCCGCGAACAGCTGGAGAAGCAGGGCATGGACGACGATCAGATTGACAAGGCGATGGAGCTGGCGCAAAAATTTCAGTCGCCCGGTTTCGTTTTTGTATCGGGTGTGTTCGGTACCATCATCATGGGTGTGCTGCTGACCCTGATCGTCGCGGCTGTGCTGCGCCGGAATCGCCCCCTGTTCTAACCCGCACCTTACCCCAATCGCTATCCGTGCTGGCTATTTTTCGTAAAGAAATCAATCAGTTTTTCTCGTCGCCCATCGCGTACATCATCATGGCTGTTTTTCTGACGGCTGTGGGGCTGATGCTGTGGGTGTTTCCGGATACAAGCCTGCTGGACGCCGGGTACGCCGACCTGTCCGCTTTTTTCAGCCTGACACCCTACGTACTCCTGTTTCTGGTACCGGCCATCACGATGCGGACCATTGCCGACGAGGTCCGCAGCGGTACCCTCGAATGGGTGCTGACCAAGCCCGTCAGCCGGTGGGGCGTAGTGGGGGGCAAGTTTTTGGCCTGCTGGCTGCTGGTGCTCATTACCCTGCTCCCAACGCTGCTGTACTATCTGACGCTGTATCAGCTCGGCTCGCCCGTCGGCAACATCGATTCGGCGGGGGTGTTCGGTGCCTACACAGGGTTGCTGCTGCTGGCGGGCGTGTTTGTCGCCATCGGGTTGTGGGCCTCGTCGCTCAATGATAATCAGGTGGTTGCTTTCGTGCTGGGCGTCTTTCTGTGCTTTCTGCTGTTTGTTGGGCTGGGCGCCATTGCCAGCCTGCCGATACTGGGCAGCGCGGGCTACTACGTGGGGTATTTCGCCCTCGATGAGCAGTACCGCGCGCTGGGTCGTGGCCTGATCGACTCCCGCAACGTTATTTATCTGTTGAGCCTGATGGCCTTTTTTTTATGGCTGACCGTCAATCGGTTGAACCGGTAAGAGTGTAGACCAAAAACGCTATGAACACAATGATCTTTAAAAAACTGCTGTTGATCGCGGCTATCGGGTGGACAATCATCATGTTTATCGGGTGCTCGTGGCCGGGTGAAAGCGTGCCGGAATCGCTCTCGAACCGGGATAAACTGACGCACATCGCCATTTTCGCGGCCTTCGGTTTTCTCTGGCGGCTGGCGGGTCAAAGTACCGTCAAGGTGTTGCTGGCGGGTATTCTCTACGGCGTCCTGATCGAGATCTGGCAGGGTATCATGCCCATCAACCGGTCGTGCGATCTGGCCGATGCCGTAGCCGATACGGCTGGCGTTTGCATCGGTATCCTGCTCGCCCTACCCATTAACCGGTACCTGTCGAAAGTCGTTTAGAGGCTGTTTGCGCGTTCAGGCGCGCTTCCCCTATATCCCGTGCCGGAGGGCAAACTGGATCAGGTCGGTGACTTTAGTGATGCCTAATTTGAAGTGAATGTTTTTGCGGTGTGTCTTCACCGTTTCGACGCTGATATGCATCCGGGCGGCTATCTGCTCATTGTTCAGCCCTTCCCGAACCAGCGCCACCACTTCTACTTCCCGAAAACTCAGGTTTAACCGGCGGGCAAATTCGTCGCCGAACGCGTCGTCGATGGGCGCAGCTTTGTTTGCCAGCTCACCAACAAAGTGCGTTTCGTTGGCCAGTACCGCCCGGATACCCCGCAGTAAATCGGCCGTTTTGGCCTCCTTGAGCATATACCCGTGCAGGCCCGCCCGGCGGGATTCGTCCATCAGCCGGGTCTGGTTATACATCGTCAGCATCAGAATCCGGACGGCGGGAAAGTTGGCCATGATGGTCTTGCCGAGGTCGATGCCGTTGCTATGGTGGAGGTTTATATCGAGCAGAATCAGATGCGGGCTGGTACGCTGGATGGCGGGCAGCGCATCAGCTGCGTCGAACACCTGTCCACAGATCATCAGGTCGGGTTGGGTGCTGAGTAAACTAACCAGCGCGTCGTTGAAAATACGGTGATCGTCAATCAGTAGCAGGCGGGCGGGGTTGGGGCGGTTCATGGATGTGGAGTGGGTAGGTGATTTCCAGAACAACCAGCGTACCGGCTTCACTCGCGTCGCGCCACAGCGTTGCTCCGATGTATTCAGCCCGTAATTTACTCGTTTTTAACCCAATTCCGGGCGAATTACCCGCTAAAGTCGTTCGGTTACCCAGTCCGTCATCTTCAACCGTGATGGTCAGCTTATCGTCGTAGTACAGCAGCTGAACGGCCGCCCGGCCCGCCTTTGCATGCTTGTTGACGTTCTGAACCTGCTCCGACACGATCCGGTACAGATTCAGTTCGGTATCGAGTGGCAGCCGACGTTCATTCCCAGATACCAGAAACGTAAACCGGGTTGGTACGAGCGGCTGGCTCTGCACCAGTTGTTCCAGCGCGTAGCGCAGACCGATCCGGGCAAATTCGGGCGGCATCAGGTTGTGCGCAATTCGTCGGAGGTCGTCGCTGCTTTTCTGCACCAGCGGCACCAGATCGGCAAACGCCTGCTGACCCGCATCATCCTGCACAAGGTCCTGCATATCGGTCAGGCGTCGGTTCAGCGTAGCGAGCGTACCGCCCAGGTCGTCGTGCAGATCGGCCGCCAGCCGCGCCCGCTCCGATTCCTGGGTCTGGATAATGCGGGCGTCGGTGGCCTTGCGTTCGTAGGCCAGCCGTAGGTTGGCGTCGGCCTGTCGCTTGCGGAGCCGGGTCGAGTACAACAACAGACCGAGCGCAACCAGCAGCAACAGGGTCGAAACGAAGCCGAAAAACAGCCAGTTGCGTTGTGTCTGATCGGCCTGCTGCTCCACCGTCCGATCGAAATCCTGTTGCTGGAGTCGGTGCCTGGCCTGCTGTTGGGCAATCTGGGCGTCCGCCCGTTCCTTGTCCAGCATCCGTAGCTTTTCGGTTAGCAGATTACGCCGGTAGAGCCGATCGGCCTCTGCGTCAGCCCGCAGTTGCACCAGCTGCTTTTCCTGCTCCACAGTTCGCACCCGTTCGGCCTGTAGCTGCTGCGCCTGCTTACTCTGCAACGCCAGCTGATCGTATTCAGCCTGCTTCTCGATGCTCATCAGTTCCAGCCCGCGCCGGTCGCTTTCGATACTGTCGCGAACCGTTACGTACCGTTTGTAGTAACCCATTGCGCGCTGCCAGTCGTGCTGCCGCTCGGCCACCAGATACAAAGTCCTGTAGGCCTGCTCCAGCACAAACTTGTTTGGCCGGGCCAGGTGCAGTACTTTCTGAGCATACCAGATCGCCAGTTCGTCGTTACCCAGCCCGGCGTAGATACTGGCCAGTGTTCCCCACCCTTTCGATTCACCTGTCGACTTGATACGCTCCCAGACAGCTTCCGCTTTCTTGCCATAATGCAGCGCCTGCCCGTAGTGACCATATTTCAGATACAGTTCGGCCAGGTCATCAAAAACGTACCCGTATTCGGCTTCGGAAGACGTACGGTTCAGCATCGATTCGGCTTTCAGGTAGTGCTGTTCGCTGGCCTGAAACCGCCCCTGCCGGTTGTAGATACTGCCCACGTGCTGTTCCAGATCAATGAGCAGGCTGTTTGTTATGGCCGACCGATACACAGTATCCCGGATGATAACCTGCCGCGCCAACTCGGTGTAGTGGAGCGCTTTGGCGTATTCGGTCGACAGTTTGTACAGGCTACCCAGATGCAGGTTAGCCTGAAATCGAACGTTATCGTAGTACTTGTCCGGCGGAATCAGGGAGAGCACATCGAGGTTGAGCCGCAACGCTTTGGGCGTGTTTATTTCGCCCGTTCGGTAGTAGGCTTCGAGCAGCAGCTTACCGTTTACCTCGTAAAACAGATTTTTCCGGTCATGAGCCTGCCGCACCAGCTCATTCCCGAAGTAAAGCAGGCTGTCGCGACGCCCGGACCATACCTGATACAATTGAGACAGGCGATACAGGCACTGAAACAGAAGGGTATCGGTGCGTGGGGTAGCAGCGGTAGTAGCCAGCCGGGCGTAGTGCTGTTTGATTACCCGCGCCATACTGTCCATATACGCCACATTACCCCGTCGGTTGCTCAACAGGGCGGGTATCGGCTGACCAACCGACGGCTGACAATACCCGATCAGTAGTCCGGCAAGCAGAAGAGTGATGACGACATAGCGACTAGACTGACCTCGGTACATATCGCCAAGTTAACAGCCTTTGCGGAGGAGTAAAAATACCCCGAACGTGGTATAGGAACCGCTTTATCAATCGGGCATTTTTGTATCATCTTGCTTCTTTCCACACCATACGATTGACTGGCCAGCACCGCTTAACCGCTTGCTGGTCAGCAGCAAACGCCCGATAAGCTCCCTGCTTAGTCGGGCGTTTGTGTTTCAGGCGCTGCCCGGCCCGGCATTCCCAACGTTTCCGCATCGGGGAACGAGTACGGGCAGCCGGGTGCTTTCCCGCCCGCCCGACAGGCGATAGTTGCAGACCGTCGAATGGCTCATACGGTTAAAAAGTGGCCAACAACGGCTACCCTTTCGCGAAAATTCGCCAATTTGAGGCCCACTAACCATTGATTTTTATGCACATTGGATTTGTTGGTCTGGGTAAGATGGGGTTCAACCTTGTCAAGAACCTGATCCGTCATGGTCATACCGTTGTCGGCTACGACGTCAATCGGACGTTGGTTGATTCCATCAAAGAGCAGGGCGCACAAGGTGCCTATACGTTGCAGGAACTGTATGACTCACTGCCCGAGAAGCGGATACTGTGGCTGATGATTCCGGCTGGACCGCTGATCGACAAAGTCATCGAAGAACTGCTGGGCGTTATCAAATCCGGCGACACCCTGATCGACGGTGGTAACTCGCACTACAAAGATTCGATCCGGCGGCACGATTACCTCAAGGAAAAAGGAATCGGCTACCTCGACTGCGGCACGAGTGGCGGCATGAGTGGCGCCCTCAACGGTGCCTGTACGATGGTCGGTGGCGACGCCGACGTGATTGAGCCGCTGCACGGCGTATTCACGGATATTTCTGTCGAAAACGGCTACCTCTACACGGGTCCGTCGGGGAGTGGCCACTTCGTCAAGATGGTGCACAACGGTATCGAGTACGGTATGATGCAGTCGATTGCCGAAGGCTTCGAAGTACTCGACAAGAGCGATTTCCCGATCGACTTTGAAGCGGTTGCCAAGATGTGGAGCCACGGCTCGGTTATTCGCGGCTGGCTGATGGAGCTGACGCAGAACGCGTTCAGCAAGGACCCGAAGCTGGACGAGATCAAAGGCCGGATGTTTTCGTCGGGCGAAGGCAAATGGACGCTCGAAACCGCCCTCGATCTGGGTGTACCGACGCCCGTTATCGCCATGTCGCTGATGATGCGCTACCGTTCGTTGCAAGACGACACCTTCACGGGTAAAGTAGTGGCAGCCCTGCGCAACGAATTTGGCGGCCACGCGGTCGAGAAAAAGTAGATTCGTCTTTTTTCGACTTATACGGCTGGTAATGAGTCTGGGAAACAGTCTCTGACTACAACTGTGTACCCAATAAGCTTCATTATCCAGTCGACAATCAAATCTATGTAAACTTGCTTCGTTACTTACCTGAGGCACCTGTTGACAACCGGCGGATTGTTTAACATTCGCCGGTTTTTTTTAGCTACTTATCCTTCATATCTCAATCATCCGCCGTACTAACTATGAAAACACTTGGCCCCATCCACGACCCGGTTTTCACCGGTCGTACGTATTCTCGTCTCGATCAGGCGCTGCTACCCTTTATCAAAGACGAACGCGATCTGCCATTTGTCTATCTGACGCTTAAAATTTCGCTGACGCTCATTCCCCTGTCTATTCTCCTGTTTATGCCCTTCGTGACGGGGGCGCTATGGTGGGGTATCGCGGCTGTCCATTTCTATATCAGCAACTTTGTATTTAAAGGGCCGTTTGGTCTGATGCTGCACTGCACGAGTCACCGGCAGTTTTTCAAGTCTGAATACGACTGGATGAACAAGTACATTCCGTGGATTGTAGCCCCGTTTTTCGGTCACTCGCCCGAAACGTACTACAGCCACCACATCGGCATGCACCACTCGGAAAATAACCTCGAAGACGACGAAAGCAGCACCATGACCTATCAGCGCGACAGCCTGCGTAGTTTCATGGCCTATTTCGGACAGTTTCTGCTGCTGGGCGTCCACGAGTTGCTGGGCTATCTGCGCTGGAAAAACCGGGACAAGCTGGCGAAGCGCGCCATGATTGGTGAACTGTTATTCATCGCGTTCTGCATTGGGCTGTGCTTTGTCAACTGGCCCGCTACGGTGGCGGTATTTATCCTGCCGATGTTTATTTACCGACTGATCGCCATGCTCGGCAACTGGACTCAGCACGCTTTTGTGTGCAGCGAAGATCCGGGTAATGCCTACAAAAACAGCATCACGTGCATCAACGTGAAGTACAACAAAAAGTGCTGGAACGACGGCTATCACATCAGCCACCACATCCGCCCGGCGATGCACTGGACCGAGCACCCTGGCTTCTTCCAGAAAACCATCGATAAATACGCCCAGCACAAAGCGGTCGTCTTCGATGGTCTCGATTTCCTGCAAATTTTCTTTCTGCTGATGCGCCGTCGCTACGACCGGCTGGCGAAGCACATGGTCAACGTCAACGGTGTTTTCGCCAACGAGCAGGAAGCGATCGAACTACTCCGCAGCCGCACGCAGCGTATCCCCCTGACGGTTGCCGAGCCGGTGGCCGCATAGGTTAGTTCGAGGTTTGTAGTTTATAGTTTGTAGTTGCTGGCGCATGAGAGCTGGCACAAAAGGAGCGGGTTGCCCTGACGCGATGGATCTATTTCCTGCGTCAGAGCAACCCGCTCTTTTTTTGTACAAAACCGGCGTCTGTGCCCTACTCTACTCCCTTGTGTCTGTGTCTTCACCGCGCCACGGAGGCAGACATTCATGCGCCAGCCATCGCAAGCGGTATGTGTCTTCACAGACCTGGGAATAGAACAGGCTCAACTTTCCAACTCTATAACTATTCAACTCTACAACTCTAAAACTATCCAACTCCCCTCAACTATTTCCTCCATCAATCCGGGCTTCGATGACACGCTGCACGTCGGTCGGGACGGTCGACAGGAAATCGTAGCCGGTTAGTTTTTCCAGTGCGTCGACACTCATCAGGTAAGCCTGCCACGGCTTGTCGGCAGCGGTCGGGACGTTGGGAATACCAACCGCAATGACACGTGTGTTGGTGGTGATTCGGTTCAGATCGTCGGAGCCAACGGGCAGTACCACGATGATTTTCCAGAGCAGCGCCGGTACGGTAATCTTGCCATTGGCGATGCCGTTGGCCGGTCCGTTCTGTCCCGTTCCGCCCGTTCCGTTGGGGCCAGCGATGATATAAACTTCGTTGCCAGTGTCGATCAGCTTACGTTCGTACTCCTCCAGAAACCGCCAGACCTCCCGGTTATGACGCGGAGATTGTGGCACGATGTTGGATAAAAAGAACGTAGTGGCGTTGTCTTCGGGCGACCCATCGCGATCGTCGGAGGGGCACAGATGCCCCCGGTCGAAGCCCGTGTTGCTGTAATCACTCGTGCGGATAACGGCCCAGCTCGCCGGAATCATCGGGTCGGGGCGGAACTCATTGGCACGTTTCGCGTCGCCTTTCCACGCAGTACTCAGATGCCAGCTCACCCAGTTGGCAATGCCCCGCTGCCGGTTATACGACAGCACGTAGGTTGGTCGGCGGATTATAAAATTGTCGTCGCCTTCAGGCAGGTTCGCCGTTGGGCTACCCAGCGCCAGGTTATCGTCGCGGGTAGGCTCCGTGCTACCGATGGGTGGCGGAGCGGTCGGTGGTCCACCCGGCAATACAGGACGTCGGCAGCCGTTGACAAACAGGCTGATCCCGAGGAAAAGGAGAATTGTTTGCTTCATACCAAAAAGCCGAATTGATTTTGCTACCATTCCTGATGAACTTTACGTAAGAATCGAGTACTCACCGCAACTGTAACGCTAAACTGATCTGAAACAGACGCTTCGCTGCTCTCATGTCCAAAAAAAAGAACGCTGGTAATCCAACTGACCAACCCAACGCCGACCGGCCTACCAGACCAGTCGCCCCCAAGCCGGTAACGCCAGTTGCCAGCCGACCGGCCCCGGCCCGCGCGGCCGACACCACCGTCCGGCAACCCGTTCGCCCGGTAGCTGCCGCATCGCAGCCGCCCAAATCAGACCTGCCCATCGACCACCGGCCGTTTGTCTGGTGGCCCGTTGCCGCACTGGGCCTGCTGGGCGTGCTGCTCTACGTCAACACGTTCGGACACCAGTACGCCCTTGACGACATTGCCGCTATTGAGCAGAACCTGTTCGTTCGCAAAGGTATCGCCGGTATTCCCGATCTGATGCGTACCGAATTCTGGCATTTCAGCAATATCTCGCTCGGCTACTACCGCCCGCTTTCCCTGATCACGTTTGCGCTGGAGCAGGAATATTTTGGCACCAACCCCGGCGTCAGCCACATCATCAATGCCGTACTGTACGGCCTGACGGGCGCTGTGATTGCCGTTCTGCTGCAAAAATGGCTTCCCGGCCAGATAGTTATTGCCTTTCTGATCGGGCTGGTCTTTATCGCGCACCCCCTGCACACCGAGATTGTTGCCAACATCAAGGGGCGAGACGAAATTCTGAGTTTTCTGTTCATTTCGCTCATGTTATTGAGCTACTGGAAATACCTGGAAACCAATGACTGGGGCTGGATCGTCGGTTCGTGCCTGTCGCTCTACTTTGCCTTTCTGTCGAAAGAATCGTCGGTCGTCAGTCTGGCCCTGATTCCGGGGATGCAGTACTGGTTTGCCAAACGCAACGTGTGGCAGTCGCTTATCAGCCTGTGGCCGTTTCTGATCGTAGCCGCCCTGTTTTTCTACCAGAAGCAGCGAATGATTGGCACACTGAGTGGTAACCCACCGGTCGACTGGGCCAACTACCCGTATGCCATCGAGAAAACGCAGAAGTCGACCACGTTCAAGTTTCTGATGTACTACATCCGGCTGCTGGTACTCCCCCACCCGCTGGTCTACGATTATTCGTACAACATCATTCCGTCCGGCGGCAAGGGCGACCTGCTGACTTGGGCGGGTTTTGTTACGCTGATTGGTCTGGTCTGGCTGTCGTGGAAAGGCTTTGTGAAACGTACACTGTGGGGCTTCGGTCTGTTCTGGTTTTTCGTGACGATGATGCCGGGCCTGGGCTTTATCTGGGCGCGGGGCGGCATCTTCGCCGAGCGATTCCTGTACGCAGCCGTGATGGGCTTTGCCTTCGTCTTTGTCTGGGCCGCTCAGAAGCTACTGGTTCGCCAGCCGGACAACGAAAGCAACGCAACACCGGCACCCCGCCCGGTACTGGTTCGATACGCACCACTGCTGGCATTGATGGTCGTTGTCGCGGGTCTGTATTCGTTCAAGACGGTCGACCGCAACCGGGATTGGGAAAACAACTTTGTGCTGTTTAATTCAGCGCTGCCGGCCGCCGAAAATAGCTGTCAGGTACAGCGGCACGTTGCCAACGAGTGGATTCAGAAGGGGCTGAAAGACCGCGCCGTGATCGATTCGGTTTCGGCAAAGCTGCCTAAAATGAAACAGCCTGATTCGCTGCGCCGGGCACAGATTTCGCTGGATACCGCGCAGAAATGGGCCAACACCCACGGCCGATGGGCACTCGACCACCTTCAGGAGTCGACCCGGATTTATCCAAGTTTCGGTGAAGCGTACTTCTCGATGGCCTACGTGTTCCAGAAGATCATTCCGAACGTCGACTCCGCCAAGTACTATTACAAGCAAACCATCCGGGCAGCCAATGCTTACGCACCGGCTTACAATAACCTGGGGGTCATTTACCAGACCGAAGGCTTTTCCAACAACGACCGGCGGAAGCTGGAACTGGCGTCGTACTACTACAACCGGTCGATGGTCGTAAACCCCGCTTACGTCGACGGGCAGAACAACCGTAACAACCTGATGAAGGCGACGGGGATCAACGTACAGGCGTTACCCGACTCGATTATAAACCGGTATTAACACCACCGATAGCCTGACCAAAATCGCCGTGCTGCCCCGCAGTTACGGCGATTTTGCGTTATAGTCAATTACTAACACATGATACGTTAATCATTATGCGAATTGGCTAAGCTTTTGCTAACCCCGAATACTGGATAGCACCAGTATGTCGATACAACAGATACATCAGCTCAAAACGAGCCTACGCCCGGACCGGCACCTGCCGGACAGACACCCGCAGATCGAACGATACTGGTACCAATCCGTAGCGCACATACCAGCATGAGTACTATCGGACGATACTGGCGGACGGTCCGTCATCTGCATGCCCGGCAGATGGTGTATCAGCTTGCCTACAGACTTCGCCAGCGATCGGCACTACGGTTGCCCAATCACGCACCGACGGGCTACCCACTGACGGTACCGGAGCCCACAAAGCCGGTGTCTTACAACGTCGATGGCACCTTTTCGCTGCTGAACTGCCCCCCGCTGCGCCCGGAAAACTGGAATGAAGCGCGGCATGGCAAGCTCTGGACCTATACGCTTAACTACTTCGACTGCCTCAATCAGCCGACGATGGATATGGCGACGGGACTGGCGCTGATCGACGATTTTATACAGCAGACCAGCGAACTTGTCGACGGTATGGAACCGTACCCGATCTCGCTGCGCATCGGCAACTGGGTTCAGTTTCTGAGCCGCCATCGGGTACAGGACGCTTACATCAACACGCACCTGTTCATGCAGGCCGATCGACTGCACCACCGCCTGGAATACCATCTGGGGGGCAATCATCTGCTCGAAAACGGCATTGCGCTGCTGACGGCTTCCCTGTTTTTTCGGCACCGGCGCTGGTTCGACAAAGGGCGTTCACTGCTCTTGGCCGAACTCGACCGCCAGATACTCCCCGACGGGGGGCACGACGAACGCAGCCCGATGTACCACCAGATCCTGCTCGACCGGCTGCTCGATCTGCTGTTTATACTGCGCGGGTCTGGCTGGCCGACTGATACGGCACTCATGGAGTTTCTGACGCGAAAGGTCGGGCAGATGCTGGGCTGGCTCGATACCATTACGTTTGGCAACGGCGCTATTCCGCTGGTCAACGATGCAGCCGTCGGCATGGCACCCGATACCTGTCAGCTTCGGTGGAAAGCGATCCGGCTGGGCGTGCGCCCGATCGGCGGTCGGCTGGCGGAGTCGGGTTACCGTATGATTCGTCGGCCCCGCTACGAACTGCTGGCCGACGTAGGGCCGATCGGGTCGGGGCTTCAGCCGGGTCATGCCCACGCCGATACACTGTCGTTTATTCTGCACATCGACGACAAGCCCGTCCTGATCGATGCGGGCACCTCAACCTATCAATTGGGCGTTCGGCGCCTGTGGGAGCGCAGTACGGCCGCGCACAACACCGTCGAGGTAGGCGGGTTAAGCTCGTCGGAAGTGTGGAGCACGTTCAGGGTGGGGCAGCGGGCCCGGGCCACCGTAACAGCAAGCAGCGACGATACACTGATAGCCTGCCACGACGGTTATAATGAGTTAGGTATCGTTCACGAACGATGCTGGCAGGTAACCCCCACTGTTATTCGCATCGTGGATCAACTCGTTCCGAACCGTCGACGCCCGGAGACAAAAACCGGGATCGCCCGGTTCTACGTCCACCCCGACGTCCGGGTTCAGCAGTCGGATTCGGGTATTCGGCTTGGATCGCATCAGCTATCTTTTCTGGCTGATATGCCTCCGACGATTCGTATCACCCCAGTGGACCTGAGCGACGGCTTCAACCGGCTCCGGCGCGGCACGTGCATTGCTGTAACCTTCCAGCAACAACTTACCACGACGCTCGCCCTCGACGAATGACCATCCTGTACCTGACTTATTATTTCCACCCTGACCTGAGTGCCGGTTCGTTCCGCAACACACCATTCGTCGATGAACTCGCCCGGCAGCTGAGCCCCGCCGATACGATACACGTCATCACGACCCAGCCTAACCGCTACCGCTCGTTCAGCGTAGCGGCTCCGGCGCAGGAAGACCGCAGCCCGGCAACCGGCGCGCGGGTGTGGGTAGAGCGGGTGCAAGTACCCGCCCATACGGGTAGCATGCGCAGTCAGGTCCGGGCGTTTGTCGCTTACTACCGGGCTGTCTGCCGCCTGACCCGCGACCATCATTACGACCGGGTGATGGTGTCGTCGTCGCGGCTGTTCACCGCGTTTTTAGGGTCGATGGTTGCGCGCCGACAGCGGGCGGAACTCTCGCTCGACATCCGGGATCTGTTTCGGGAAAGTATTCTGGATGTACTACCCCACCCGCTGATCCGGTTGCTCCTCAACCCGGTCCTGACCCGGATAGAGCGCTACACATTCGGCCGGGCGAAGCATATTAACCTCGTCTCAAAAGGGTTCAAGCCTTACTTCGACCGATTTCCCCGCGTCAGCTACAGCTACTTCACCAACGGCATCGATACCGAATTTCTTTCCGCAGTCAGCGACGCAAGCAACCCATTGCCAGAAAACAAACCACGCACGCTGCTCTACGCCGGAAACATCGGTGAGGGGCAGGGGTTGCATATCATTCTGCCGGAGGCCGCCCGGCTGCTCGGTAACGGCTATCGATTTATCGTAATCGGCGACGGGGCCGGACGGCGAAAGCTCGAAGCGGCTATCCGGGTCGCGGGCGTCACGAACATCGACCTGCACGCACCCGTCAGTCGACACGAGCTGCTCGATGCGTACGCGCAGGCTGACTATCTGTTTGTACATCTCAACGACCTGAACGCATTCCGGCGGGTGCTACCGTCAAAACTGTTTGAGTACGGCGCTACCGACAAACCGATCGTGGCCGGGGTAGCCGGTTATGCCGCGCAGTTCATCCGTGAACACCTCACCAATACGCTGCTCTTTGCGCCGGGCGACGCGGCCGGGCTGGTACAGCAGCTACAGCAGACACGCTACCAACGACTGACCCGCCCCCAGTTTGTCGACCGGTTTCAACGCCAGACGATCATGGCCGACATGGCCCGTCATTGGCTGGCATCAGCGTCCGTTTTGCAGCCCGTTCCCACCGACGTTTAGCCGTTTCTGTTGCCCATAAAAAATGCCGACAGCCTGACGTGGCTGTCGGCATTTTTTATGCGTTATACTGCGCTTACCGGATGCTGCGGCCTACGGCAATCAGTTCTTCGGCCGGAATGGCACCAACCACTTTCCGGATGACACGGCCATCGGCATTGATATACAGCAGGGTAGGATAAGCCTCCAGCGGGTACACTTCCGACAGGGCCGGGCCTTCGCCCTTCTCCATGTCCATCTTTACATTGATGAATTTACTGTTGTACAGATCGCCCACGGCACGCTGCGTAAATACTTTCTTCTGCAACATCTTGCAGGGACCGCACCAGCTCGCGTACGCGTCTAGGAAGATGATTTTCTTCTCGGCCTTCGCCTTTTTCAGCACGTCTTTCCACGACGCTTCTGTAAACTGAATCCCTTCTTCTTTAGCGCTTGCCGGTTTGCCGGTTGACGACTTGCCGGGCGATGATTTACCGGGCGATGCGGCCCAGGTTCCTGCGAGCGTAGCGCCAACGAGCAACATTACCAGCAGCCAAGTTACTTTTCTCATAGATCGACCGGCGAACCGGTATGTTTGATAGTTTCGGATGGATAACGAATCAACGGATCGCTTTCGTTTCTGCGCCGTTCGGAATCCAAAGTAAGCAAGTCGCCCGGCAAAACGCAACCGTGGCTTTTTGGCGATTCTTTCCGACCTTTGTCCCTTGTTCTTCCGCCTTCGTTATGCCCGTTAAGCAAGCCGAATTTTTCGTCAGTAACTCCGACCCGGCTAAGTGCCCCCCACCCGACCGACCCGAATACGCGTTTATCGGGCGCTCCAACGTGGGCAAATCGTCGCTGATAAACATGCTGACGGGGCGTTCGTCGTTAGCCAAAACATCGGGCAAGCCGGGCAAAACGCAGCTCATCAACCATTTCATCATCGATAATGAATGGTACCTGGTCGATTTACCGGGTTATGGCTACGCGCAGGTGGGTAAGGCCGAACGCGAGAAGTTTGCAGCCCTGATCGATGGTTACCTCACCAGCCGCCCTAACCTGCTGTGCATTTTCGTACTTGTCGACTCGCGCATCGACCCGCAGCGCATTGACCTCGACTTCATGACGAATCTTGGCGAGCGTGGTCTGCCGTTTGTCATCGTGTTTACCAAAACCGAAAAACTAAGTCAGCTTAAATTGCAGGCGGCACTCGATCAGTACCGGGCGACGCTGCTTCAGACCTGGGAAGAAACCCCGACCATGTTTGTAACCTCGGCGGTGACGGCAGCCGGGCGCGAGGATATCCTGGGCTTTATCCGCCCCCTCAACGTCGACTACCGGGCCGCGAAGAAGTAGGCCCGGCGGGGTCGCAGCAGCCGGGTTGTTAATTCGTCTTAATTCATCAGTCCTTCATTAGAAAAAGGCAATACGCCGGCCGAAACAGGCGTTAGTCAGTTACTACAGTATTTATGGAAGCCCTAAAACAGATTGCCAACATTGCCGGTCAGAGCGGCCTGTATCGTATCCTGAAACCCAGCCGCAACGGGGTCATTGTTGAAACGCTCGACGATAAGAAAACCAAAACCATGATGGGCCCAACTGCCCGCGTTTCGGTTCTGAATGATATTTCAATTTACGTAGACACCGAAGAGCAGTCGGTGCCGCTGGCTGATGTGCTGCTGGCCGTCAACGAAAAGTACGGCGAGAACCTGACCGCTGATCCAAAAGGGTCGAACGACGAGCTGGCCGACTTCATGGCAACTGTCGTACCCGATTACGACCGGGACCGCGTTCGCCCAGCCGACATCAAGAAGTTAATCGTGTGGTATGGCCTGCTCCGGCAACATGCCCCCGAGATTTTCGAGGCTCAGCCCGTAGCAGAACCAACCACCGACGAGGCACCGGCTGAAGAAGCACCAGCCACCGAGACTGAGTCGGACGAGAAAGCATAAGCAGAACGAGCCTACGGGCTGATCTGCAACCAGTTTCATTTTTCAGTGAGAACGGAAAAGCCGCGATGACCCTTGGTTTCGCGGCTTTTTTTTATGATACCCGTTCAAAATAATTTAAGCATTCGTGTTTCCTGCCAGCTCATTTGACCGACTAATCTCCCGCGACAGCACAGCCGTAGCCAGTTGTCTGTCGCTGCGTTACTTTTTTTAGGTGCAAAGCCGTACAATCCTATCTCTACACACGCTACTGCCTAAGCAAGTTGTTGCCATGAAGCATTCTGCCACGGAGATCCACGAAGACACAGCAAAGGAACTGTCGGATAAACTGCTGATAAAGAACATACCGCAGTCACTGCTCAACGCTGTGGTCGGAACTGTCGAAAGCTACCAGCGGGTAGTTCGGGCACTCGTTATGTTAGTAATCCTGCTGACATTAGCCATCGTACTTCTTGAATATTTCCGACGGTGGTGGAAAGATGATTTTGAACTGCATTTTCCGCTGGGCGGAACCGCTATTGTTTTGCACTCGTCGACCGATAGCAAGGAGTTTAAGAGCGCAGTTTTTATCGTACCGGCTTCCAAATGCTGGGTAAATACCGGCTTGGAAATTAAAAATGGGGATCGTGTCACGATTCGGGCATCTGGTCAGATCCATTTGGCGATGGGTCAGATCAAGCCGGAGCGGATTCCATTGGTACCGTGGTCAGAACCAGACGGTTCTCCGTTTGTAAAGCTGGACAGCATCGACCGCAGCGACTTACTGATTCACAAACACTACGACCAGAATCATCAGCTACTGATAGGGAATTTAGTAGGCTACCTTCTACCAGTCGGCGAGAGCGACAATGATGAACTCATCCCTTCGTTTAAAACACCTCATCCCACCAAATATGGGGGTATATTTCACATCGGCAGTAAACTGGACGGCAAACTCAATGATACAGGCAAAACGGTAAATCTCTGGCTCAGTATAAATGATATTGTGCTGGAAGAGAGTGCCAAAGCCGAGAGTGCGTACATGGGCCATCATGATGCATTTATCAACAATTTTATCAGTCAGGCCAAAGGGGAAGATAGTCTCGATAACGATGAACTTCGCAACGTAAAATTAGCCGCTCAGAAATCGTGGATAAACCGACAGAAAGAGTGGCCTGTTGTCAAGAAAAATAAAGCGTGGGATCTGTACTATTACGATAGCATCGGCCATTATCTGGTGACCATCGAGAAACAATAAACATCGGTACTGAGGGTCATTTTTATAGCTGTATTGAATTTCCCGACCGCAGCTACAGCTCAGTACTTATTGGTTGTGCAACGAAAATGCCTTACTCTACAAGAACGACTCTCGTAGGGTAAGGCATTTTGCGAAACTGGTAATCCTGTCGAAAAAATTAATCGACCGTGCTGAGTTTAACGGTGTTGGTCCGGCGGGCCTGCGTCAGCGGCATGCTGAGCGTGTTGATGAAAATATCGCCCGATACCAGCCGCTTCTGACTAATCAGCGTCTGCTTGATACCTTCAACCGTTTCATCGACAGTTTGGTCTAGGTTGGCTTCGTACGGCATCACCTGCACACCCCAGTACAGACCGAGCGTGTTGCGCAGTTGCGCGTCGGGCGAGAACACCAGCAGGTCGGCTTTGGGCCGGTGGTGCGAAAGCCGCACGGCCGTGTAGCCGGAATTTGTGATACCGATCAGGGCTTTCGCGTGCGTGTCGCGGGCCAGGCGGCAGGCGCTCATCACTACGTTGTCGTTGATGGCGTTTTCACTCGGCTGCTCGTTGACCTGCGCGTGGTAGCGGTAATAAATCTTGTCAGACGTGGTCTCTACCTGAAGAATGGTGTTGGCCATCGCTTCAACCGCCAGAATTGGGTACTTACCCGATGCGGTTTCGGCGCTCAGCATCACGGCGTCGGCACCATCCATCACCGAGTTGGCGATGTCGTTGATTTCGGCGCGGGTCGGGCGGGGCGCGTCGATCATGCTCTCAAGCATCTGCGTCGCTACGATGACCGGCTTGGCGGCACGGTTACACTTCTCGACCAGCATCTTCTGAATCATCGGCACTTCTTCGGCGGGCAGTTCCACGCCGAGGTCACCCCGGGCTACCATCAAACCGTCGGTAGCGGCAATGATTTCGTCGATGTTCTGAATCGCTTCCGGCTTTTCGATCTTGGCAATCACGCGGCTTTTCTTGCCCCGCGACCGGATATATTCTTTGATTTCGATGATTTCCGAAGCTTCCCGAACAAACGACAGGGCGATCCACTCGGCGTCGTGCTCCAGACCAAACTCCAGGTCGGCCCAGTCTTTCTCGGTCACGGCTGGCATCGACACTTTCGTGTTGGGCAGGTTAACACCCTTCTTCGACTTCATCGGACCACCGTATACGACTTCCGTAACAACATCGGTTCCTTCGGTCCGCAGCACGCGTACTTCCAGCTTACCGTCGTCCATCAGAATACGCTCGCCGGTGTGCACGTCTTTGTACATGTCTTTGTACGGCGTACTGACACGCTCAGACGTACCGATGATATCGTCGTTGGTAAACGTTAGTTCGTTACCTGCTTCGATCAGTACACCGTCTTTACTCTCGACGTTACCGATACGAATTTTGGGCCCCTGCAAATCCTGCAAAACGCAGAGGTTGAGGTTATGTTCAGCGTTGATTTCGCGGATGCGGTTGAGCCGCATCAGGTGATCTTCGTGGGTACCGTGGGAGAAGTTGAGCCGAAAGACGTTTACTCCGGCCTGAGCCAATGCCAGCAATTGTTCTTTCGTTTCGGAAGCCGGGCCTATCGTGGCCACGATCTTGGTTTTCTTAGACATGAGGGACGGGAAAAATTGGGCAACATCGGCCAGAAGCCGGTGCAAAAATAACCGGTGGGGTAAATAAACAGTGGTATTAACGGAAATTTTACCCGCCGTCCTGCATTGCCTATCTTGCACCCCTATTCGTAAACTCATGGATCTAGGACTGCAAAAAAAAGTGGTTATCGTCACTGGTGGCGCGCGCGGTATCGGGGCAGGAATCGTCAAAAGTCTGGCCGCTGAAGGGGCAATTCCCGTCATCGTAGGCCGGAGTGAAGTACACAATCTGAACCTGGTTGCCGAGCTGGAAACCGCCGGGCAGCAGGCGTTTCAGGTCGTTGCCGAACTCACCGACCCGGAGGCTTCCCGGCGGGCTGTCGATGCTGTGCTGGCGCAGTTTGGCCGGATCGACGGGCTGGTCAACAACGCGGGCGAGAACGACGGCGTCGGGCTGGAGTCGGGCGATTACGAACGGTTTATGCATTCGCTGCACAAAAACGTGGTGCATTATTACCTGATGGCGCACCATGCACTGCCTGCCCTGAAAGCATCGAAAGGCAGCATCGTCAACATCACGTCGAAAACCGCCGACACCGGGCAGGGAAACACGTCGGCCTATGCAGCCGCCAACGGGGGGCGCAACGCGCTGACCCGCGAGTGGGCCGTCGAACTGCTCAAATACGGTATCCGGGTCAATGCGGTGGTCGTGGCTGAATGCTGGACTCCGCTCTACGAACGCTGGATTAATTCGCTGCCGAATCCGGAAGAAAAGCTGGCGTCGATTACGGATCGTATTCCACTCGAAAACCGCATGACGACCGCGCAGGAAATTGCCGACGCCGTCGTGTTTCTGCTATCGCCCCGGTCGAGCCACACCACTGGTCAGCTTGTCTACGTCGACGGTGGTTACGTCCACCTCGACCGGTCGCTGGCAAACGCCGAGTAGTCAGCGTAGCCTGTCAATCTTTACCTTAGAAAGGCAGCGTCGATGGCGCTGCCTTTCTGCGTATACACCCTTCTCGTTTAGCCGAATATATTTTACTTTTGCTATATAGCTTGCACTAGTAACTCAACGAATTGGTCGTGGTAACTCCGGCTCATCGCAAAATCATTCACGTCGACATGGATGCTTTCTACGCATCCGTTGAGCAGCGCGACAATCCCGATCTGCGCGGAAAACCCCTTGCTGTGGGTGGTTCGCGTCAGCGCGGGGTTGTAGCAGCCGCGAGTTACGAAGCCCGGCAGTATGGCGTTTACTCGGCCATGGCTTCGTCGATTGCCATACGAAAGTGCCCTGATCTGATTTTCGTCAAACCCCGATTCGACGTTTACAAAGCCGTTTCTGCCCAGATTCGGGCCGTCTTCGCCGAACATACTGACCTGATCGAACCGTTATCGCTGGATGAAGCGTACCTCGACGTAACCGACGCCACCAGCAGCGAGCGCACAGCAACGCAACTGGCCCGCGTGCTGAAAGAGCGTATTCGGCAGGAAACGGGCCTGACGGCGTCGGCGGGGGTGTCGTACAACAAGTTTCTGGCCAAGCTGGCGTCGGACTACAACAAACCCGACGGGCTGTATGTCATCAAGCCGCATCAGGGGCTGGACTTCGTGGCAAAGCTGGCGGTGGGACAATTTCACGGTATCGGCCGTGTAACGGCGGCCCGGCTCAACGAACTGGGCATCTTTACCGGTTTCGATCTTCGCCAGCAAAGCGAGGCCTACCTGACGCAGCAGTTCGGTAAAGTCGGCCATCACTACTACTGTATCGCCCGTGCCATCGACGAGCGCCCCGTTACCCCCAACCGCATCCGTAAATCGGTCGGTTCAGAAACGACGTTTGAGCAGGATTTGACCGACGAACCGGATTTGCTGGCGCAGTTGGGACCCCTGATCGACGATGTGTGGAGTTACTGCGAACGGACCGGCATTCGCGGGCGCACGGTTACGCTGAAAGTGAAATACGGCGATTTTCAGCAGATCACCCGCAGCCGGACTCTACTCAGCCCGGCGGGTAGTCGGGCCGTCATTGAGCAGACCATTACGCAGTTGCTCCAGTCGGTGCTACCCGTCGACAAGGGAATCCGGCTGCTGGGGGTATCGCTTTCGACCCTGCAAACTGCCAACGCGACGCCAACGGGTCAGCTCCGGCTGGATTTGTAGATTGGAGACAAAAAAGGCGGTGAGCTTCCCGTAGATTCTGAATCAATACTGTTTTTGAGGAATCATTTTTGTCATCCCTCGCAGGCTCGGGATGACAAAAATGATTCACCCCCCATCCCCCTCTTTCTTCCTATTTCCGATAAATCGTCGAGGCAGCGGCCTGGGCACTGGCCAGTATCGTTACATCGGCAACGGTAACGTGGGCCGGGGCCGAAACGGCATACACGATCGTGTCGGCAATGTCTTTGGCGGTCAGCGGGTCGAAGCCTTCGTATACTTTGTCGGCACGGCTGGTATCACCTTTGAAGCGCGTCACCGAAAACTCCGTTTCGACGGCCCCCGGTGCGATGTTGGTCACTTTGATACCGTGCTGGGTCAGGTCGAGCCGCATACCGGTGCTGAGGGCTTCGACAGCCGCTTTGCTGGCGCAGTAAACCGCCCCGTTGGCGTAGGTCTGCTTACCAGCAATTGAACTCAGGTTGACGATGTGCCCCTTGCTCCGGCTAATCATACCCGGTATCACCGCTTTCGATACGTAGAGCAGCCCCTGCACATTGGCGTCGATCATCAGGTCCCAGTCGGCGGGGTCCCCATTCTGAATCGGGTCAAGACCGTGGGCATTTCCGGCACTGTTGACGAGCAAATCGATAGCCTGCCACTCAGCGGGTAGATTCCCGATGGCGGTTTCAACAGCGTTTCGATCGCGGACGTCGAACGCCAGCGTATATACCTCTGTCGTTACCGACAATTCGCGGCTGATTTCGTCCAGCCGGTCCTGCCGCCGTCCACACAGAATGAGTCGGTAGTTGAGTGGCGCGAGAGCTTCGGCGGTTGCCCGGCCAATACCCGACGTAGCGCCAGTAATTAATGCTAACATATACGTACCATTAGTTTAATGAAAAATCAACAAAGGCAGTTTGCTTAAAAATTAAGCTTCACTTAATGCATATCAGTCACAAAACGGCCAGATAGCCATAAACCCGGCCCCAAATTTGCTCATTTCGCAGGTAGCACACCGCTGTTACTTTACTGCTTTATCGACCATAAAAACCAGCCTCCTTAATGCATACAACACCGTAACGTTGCCCAGACTATGAATCCCGATCTTTCGGTAGTCATTACCACACACCATCAACCCGCTCATTTATTAAAATGCCTCGACGCACTGGGGCGTCAGTCTCTACCACGCCATCAGTTTGAGATTATCGTCGTCGATGATGGGGATTCGCCAGCTATGGCCGCAGCCGTTGCGCTGTTCACCCGGCAACTCAATCAGCAGCATGGCACGCTGGATATCCGGTACCTTCCCCAACCTATCAGCCGGGGAGCCGCCACCGCCCGCAACCGGGGCTGGCAGGCCGCGCGGGGCCGGATTGTTGCCTTCACCAACGACGAATGTTTACCCCAGCCTACCTGGCTTGCCAATGCGCTCGCCTGTTTCAACGATGCCACTGAGTTTGTCATCGGCCAGTTGTGGCTGCAACCTGCCTACATTGCTGATCCGGTCAGTCCTGACGTATTAAACATCGATCCGGTCAGTCTGTTATCCGCAAACTGCTTTTGTCGCAAAACTACGCTTGAACGCGTGGGCGGATTTCTGGAAACCGCTTACAGCCGACAGGCCGACCTGTCGTTACTGGCCAATCTGACCCGGCAGGGTGTCTCCATAAAAAACAGCAGAAATACGTCTGTTATTCATTGCCTGCGCGGCCAGCACGAGCTGCTCAGCCAGCGGCAGCACCCCTACGGAGCCAATGCCGCAGATCACAATCAGCAGGAGCGGAAACCCTGGAAGCGGGCGGGTATTAACGACCAGTCGCTGCCCGTCTACTGGGCCGCTATCAGTGGGGCATTCACCGGCCTGACGGGGCTACTGACGGGTGAGGTACTGCTGACGGTAGTGGGGCTCGGCGTCTGGTTTTTGTTGCCAGCCCTGTTTGGCCGACGGGAGCAACCGAAGGCCCAGCGGCAAACCGCCTTCATCCGCCTGGTGGGCATTCAGCTGGCCACCCCCTTCGTGTCTGTTTACTGGCAGCTACACAGCAAATTCAGACACAGCGTTACAGATTGATGGCTACCGTGCGGGTATAAAGCGGCTACGGTTGGCTTCTACCGGCAGTATGTGTCTGGCCTGCCGGCCGACGCACCAGTCCGGAACTACCGTTTATCAGAATAAGTTGTCTAAAGGCCTGACTGGTGATTTTTTGCCCTGACAGCCTTTCCAACAACGTTCCGTTTTATTCCTTCATGGATCATCTGCAACAAGAGTTCAGCGTCCGTTTTTCATACCCGGTTTTTTTCACGGACGATCTGTTTAACCCAGCCAATCTACTTTTTGCCGACTTCTTCAACGCGTCAGCCAGTACCATTCGTCGGAAGTTGCTGTTTGTTATCGATTCAGGCGTTGTTGAGGCACACCCGCAGCTGGTCGATTCAATTCGTGCGTATGTCACCCAGCACCTGCCCGCGCTCGATTTGGTTGACGATCTCCTGCTGATACCGGGGGGCGAAGTGGCCAAGAATGAGCCCGACGCCGTCGAAACGATCGTTGACGCCATCGACCGCTATGGTGTCGACCGGCACTCGTTTGTCGTTGGCATTGGCGGAGGATCGGTACTCGACATGGTCGGGTACGCAGCTGCTATTTCGCACCGGGGCATCCGGCACGTTCGCGTGCCAACGACCGTGCTATCGCAGAACGACTCAGGCGTGGGTGTTAAAAACGGGGTCAACTATCGGGGCAAAAAGAATTTCCTCGGCACGTTTGTTCCGCCCGTAGCGGTGTTCAACGACAGCACTTTCCTCACCACGCTCGACGACCGCGACTGGCGGGCGGGCATGGCGGAAGCCATCAAAGTAGCCCTGATTAAAGACCGCCCTTTCTTCGACTGGCTCGACAGCAACGCGACAGCCCTCGCCCACCGCGACCTGCCCGCGATGCAGTACCTGATTCACCGCTGCGCCGATCTGCACCTAAAGCACATTGCCGGCGGAGACCCCTTCGAAATGGGCTCGTCGCGACCACTGGATTTTGGCCACTGGAGCGCCCACAAACTCGAACAGCTTACCAACTTTGAACTGCGTCATGGCGAGGCCGTCGCCATCGGCATCGCGCTCGACACCATTTACTCGGCGCAGCTTGGCTGGCTCAGCCAGTCGGACGCCGACCGGGTGCTTGCCCTGTTGCGGACGCTGGGCTTCGCGCTTTACCAGCCCATGCTCGACGCCAACGATAGTGCCGACGTGCTGAAGGGACTGGCCGAATTCCGCGAACACCTCGGCGGGCAGCTCACGATTATGCTGCTGACCAGCCTTGGCACCGGCGTGGAAGTACACGAGATGGACGACGAGCGGGTGCGGCAGGCAATTGTACAGTTGAAACGGACCGAACCGCAACCCGCATGAAAACGGCTATTGGTCACCTCGGCTACTGCACCAACATTCACCCCGGCGAAAGCTGGGCCGATCACTTCGCGGAACTTCAGCGGGCCATTCCAGTCCTGAAAACGCAGTTGACACCACCCGCCGACGGCGCGCCGACGGGTCCCTTTGGCATCGGCCTGCGGCTGTCGAATCAGGCAAGTGAAGAACTGGAGCAACCCGAAAATCTGATTGCTTTCCAGCACTGGCTGACCGACCACGACTGCTACGTGTTTACGATGAATGGCTTCCCGTATGGCGGCTTTCACCACACGGTCGTGAAGGATCAGGTGCACGCGCCCGACTGGACCACCGAAGCACGGGTCGAATACACGAAGCGCCTGTTCAGGCTGCTGGCGATTCTGCTGCCGGTCGATGAGCTGGGCAACGCCATTCAGGGCGGCATTTCGACCTCGCCCCTTTCCTACCGGCACTGGTTTGAGTGGAACCTGCCAGCGGCCCGCGACTATTTGTTTTCGCAGACGACGCAGAATATCCTTGAAGTCGTAGCCGAACTGATTACGCTCCGGCAACAGACGGACCGGCTGATGCACCTCGACATCGAACCCGAACCCGACGGGCTGCTCGAAACCACCGACGAATTTATTGCCTGGTATACCGACTACCTGCTGCCAATGGGTATCGAACAGCTGACCGAACAGTTTGGCCTGACCGATGAAGCCGCCGAAGCCGCTATCTGCGAACACGTCCGGCTCTGCTACGACGTTTGCCACGCGGCTGTCAGCTACGAACGCCCGGTCGATGTGCTCGACAAGCTGAAAGAATACGGCCTGCGGGTGGGTAAAGTCCAGATCAGCGCGGCCCTGAAAGCTGATTTCCCGGCTGGCGATGCCGTTGAACGCGACGCAGTAAAAGACACCTTCGCCAGATTCAACGAGCCAACGTACCTGCATCAGGTGGTGGCCCGCACAACCGACGGGCAGCTACTGCATTTCGCCGATCTGCCCGATGCGCTGACGGCCTTCGACGATACACATGTCGAATGGCGGGCGCACTTCCACGTACCGCTGTTTGCCGACGGATACGGGCGTCTTCACTCAACCCGCGACGCGATAATCGAGGTTATCAACCTGCAAAAAGAACGCTCATTCACCAATCAGTTTGAGGTCGAAACCTACACCTGGGATGTGCTCCCGCCCGAGCTCAAAACCAACCTCGCCGACTCCATCGCGCGGGAGTTGAACTGGGTGGTGCAGTTGGTTTAAGGTTCAATGTTTAACGTTTAATGTTGGCGGTGTTTAGTTGGTCTGCCTGACACCACGGTCAGTGTAAGGTTGGACGTGTTGCGAAAATCGACCGAAACGTAATTATCCCAAACAGGTAGGTCAGCGATAGAGTAGACTGTCTTTTCGGGTCGACTTTAAACGTTGAACGACAAACCTTAAACTAACTCATGCAAAAGACTGTAGTACTCGACGTTGTGGGGCTGTCGTATTCGCTCATTGGCGAGCATACTCCCTTTCTGAAACAGTGGATGGAAAGCCGCAACCGGGCCACCATCGACCCGATGCTTCCCGCCCTTACCACGTCTGTACAGTCGACGTATGTGACGGGCAAATGGCCCAGCGAAACAGGCATCGTCGGCAACGGCTGGTACGACCGGACGGATGCCGAAGTGAAGATGTGGAAGCAATCGAACAAACTGGTGTCTGGTGAGAAAATCTGGGAACGCGCCCGGCGCGAAGACCCGTCGTTCACCGTCTCGAAGATGTTCTGGTGGTACAACATGTACTCCTCGGCCGACTACTCCGCCACCCCCCGCCCGCAGTACCCTTCCGACGGCATCAAACTCCCCGACTGCTACACCCAGCCCGCCGACCTGCGCGACCGCCTTCAGCAGGAACTCGGCACGTTTCCGCTGTTTCATTTCTGGGGACCGCAGACAACCATCAAAAGTTCGCGCTGGATCGCCGACGCGTCGATGCTGGTCGATAAGTGGCACGACCCGACGCTCACGCTCATCTACCTGCCACACCTCGACTACTGCCTGCAAAAGTTTGGTGCTCCCACGGCCGGACAGACAATCCCGAACGTGGCCAGCGACCTGCGCGAGATCGACGATGTCTGCCGCGACCTGATTCAGTATTACGAACAAAAAGGGGCCGACGTAATCGTGTTGTCGGAATACGGCATCACCAACGTCAGTCGCCCTGTGCATTTAAACCGGATTCTGCGCGACGCCGGTATGATTCGCTACCGGGAAGAGCGCGGCCTTGAACTGTTCGACGCGGGCGCGTCACCCGCCTTTGCCCTGTCGGACCATCAGGTTGCCCATGTGTACATCAACGACCCTACGGTGTACGAGCAGGTACGGACCTTGCTGGAAAAGACGCCCGGCGTCGAGCGTGTGCTGGACCGTGAACAGCAGAAAGCCGAGCACATCGACCACGAGCGGGCCGGTGATCTGGTTGTCGTGGCCGACGCAGACAGCTGGTTTACCTACTACTACTGGCTCGACGATGCCCGCGCACCCGATTTTGCCCGGCTGGTAGCCATTCACCAGAAACCCGGCTACGACCCCGCCGAGATGTTTATGGACCAGACGAATCCGCTTATCAAGCTCAAGGCAGGCTACAAACTGGGGCGTAAGATGCTCGGTTTCCGCTACCTGATGAACGTAATCTCGCTGGATGCCACACTGGTCAAAGGGTCGCACGGGCGTACCGGTACCCCGCCCGAGTACCATCCCGTATTCATCAGCAACCACCCAACGGCAAAAAGCCTGTCGGCAGTCGAGGTATACGATCAGATCTGGGAAACACTCACGGCACCGGTTATCAGTCAGCCCTGAGTGGTTGTTTGGGGAACGAATTTTTGACCCGATTTATGCTTCCCCAAACAACCTCTGAGTTGTCTGACGGTGGCAGGCCGTGTGTTGACCGCTGCCGCAAAAAGATACGCGAAGGGTTGCGTCTCTACGGGGCTAATTGTACCTTAGAATACGGTTTGTGATGGCAACGAATGGCGCGCTGACCCGGCTATGAAAGCAATCCTGTTTTTGTCCTGTCTGCTGGCGGTGGGGTGTGCCTCAAATCGGCCCGTAGCCAGCAACGCCCCCGTCGACGGCGCGGAATACTACCAGCTCGGTCAGTCGGCGCGGACCGCTTCGTCGCGGCTCTACCCCGACCCGCACGGTGGGCTCGGCCATTCGCAGGACCCCGACATTCGGGTGACCGATATCCGGCTGACGGCCAGCTACACAGTCGTTTACATGACCTTCGCCAAAGACCCCAACAACCGCGACGGCAGCTACTTCGGCACCAGCAGTATCTCGTTCAACCCGAAGGCAAAACTGGCATCGAGCGACGGCCGGAAAACCTACGCGCTGCTCAAAGCCGACGGTATTCCGATGACGCCCGACAGCCGCGAGATCAAAAATGATGATCACGTATCGTTTGTGCTGTACTTCGAGCGGCTGGACGAAGGCGTTGAGAACTTTGATCTGTTTGAGTGCCAGAGCGATAACCAGAATTCCTGTTTCAATGTAGCGGGGCTGGCCGTTGAAAACCCCGCCCGATAGCTTTGGGCAGATTCGTGTCGGCGCCTTTTTTACCTTCATACGTACACCGAACCCCTGCAACGGACGTTACTCAGTAGAGTATCCCTATGTAGTTCGTGTTTACGTATGCCTTCCTCCTTTCATCCAAAGCGTCTGTTTCGTTCGTTTCGCTTTCCCCTTGTTTTCGTTCTCTGCCTGTCGATCAGCCTGCTGACCCTGGCCCAGACCAACCTCACCTTCCGGCTTTTTGGTGGCTATCTGCTCAGCACCGACGCCCCCGTCAACAAGGGTAAGGCAACGCTGTTTATCTTCAATGACGCCGACGCGTTCAGCGCGGTTTTTAAACCAGCCACCACCACCAATCGCCGTCCCGACGCGCCCAACTTCAAGCGCGACATGGTTGTTGGCATCGTCACCCCCGCCACGAGCAAGCCCCCCCGCCTGTCTGTTAGCCGGGTATTCGTGCAGGATTCGATACTGACCGTCCGCTACATTCGACTAGCCGACACCGCCAAAACCGCGCAATCGTTCGTTGCACAGCCGCTTTTGCTGCTCAGCATTCCCAGACAAACCGTGTTACGTACCCGTTTAATAGAAAACGGCAAGGTGGTTCAGACGATAAAGCAAACAGAATCAGCGTCGAACTAGCTTTATTTTAGCCGTTACACGGCCAACTTGCTTATTTTAGCCCCATCAAAAGCTGGCTGGAACCGTTTTTGCTGCCAAAAGCACCGATGGCCTCTGTAATGACGTCCGCATTGACTTGCCTTAACCGCTCAATTGCTGATTTAACGGTATGAACCGACAACTGGTCAATTGCGTACATACGCGCAGGACCGGCCATATAGTACGGGTGGCTTCCTCTCCCCCGTTGACTGAATGAAAACTGTATTTGTGTGTCTTTCCCTGGTGCTGGAGTTGACGTGCGCATACGTGTATATGCGTGATGCGGTTGACACGCAGCACAGCAAGCTATCGCGGATAGTGGCCCTGCTATGGAGCCTTGCATTTGGTAGTATAGGGTTGCTGCTGTTGTACTACATGCTGTTTGAGTAGCGTGCCGAACCCATCGCCCATCCGCTGGTGTTTCCCCGATACGCAGTGGCCCCGTCCATTTTCCGTATCTTTGCCCTTATTTTTCCCGTATCATACACCGACCGGACAGCTCAGGGCAGCCCGTCCGTCGATTAATTATAGCAGGCGTGACTTACCAGCAATACGACACCCTCGATTACGCCAAACTCGCAGCCGAGGTACTTACCTATTGGAATCAGAATCAGGTCTTCGAACAGTCGGTCGCTACCCGTGCCGGGAAACCGTCGTTTACGTTCTACGAAGGGCCGCCCTCGGCCAACGGAGCACCGGGGATTCACCACGTCATGGCCCGGACGATCAAGGATATCTTCTGCCGGTACAAGACGTTGCAGGGCTTTCAGGTCAACCGGAAGGGGGGCTGGGATACCCACGGCCTGCCCATCGAACTACAGGTTGAAAAAGAACTGGGTATCACCAAAGACGACATCGGCAAAACGATCAGCGTCGAAGAATACAACCGCCGGTGCCGCGAAACGGTGATGCGCTTCACGGATCAGTGGAACGACCTGACCCAGAAAATGGGCTATTGGGTCGATCTGGACAATCCGTACGTCACCTACAAAAACGAATATATCGAGTCGGTCTGGTGGCTGCTGAAACAGCTGTACGATCAGAACCTGCTCTACAAAGGCTACACGATTCAGCCCTTCTCGCCCAAAGCCGGAACGGGCCTGAGTTCGCACGAGCTGAACCAGCCGGGTACCTACAAAGACGTCCGCGACACGACAATCGTGGCTCAGTTTCGGGTGAAGCTGACCGGCAAATCGGGCTACCTCTTCGACAGTGCCGACTCCGACGATGTCTTTATCCTGGCCTGGACAACCACGCCCTGGACCTTGCCCGCCAACTCGGCCCTGACCGTTGGAAAGGACATCGACTATGTGCTTATCAAGACGTTCAACGCCTACACCTTCCAGCCGATCAACGTCGTGCTGGCGAAGGCGCTGGTGAGCCGGTGGTTCAACGAGAAAGCCCGCGTCGATTCCCCCTCCGACCCGGCCTTCAACACGTATCAGCCCAACGACAACCGGAGCGCCGGACCGTCTATCCCCTGGGCGTACGTCGATATTCCCGGTATGAAAGGCGAACACCTGCTCGACGTCGAATACGAGCAGCTGATGCCGTATGTGCAGCCCGATGCACCTGCGTTCCGGGTTATCGCGGGCGATTTTGTCACGACCGAAGATGGTACGGGTATCGTGCACACCTCGCCGACGTTCGGTGCCGACGACTTCCGGGTAGCGCAGGCGGCTGGCATCCCGGCGATCATGGTGAAGGATGAAACCGGGAAAGATGTGCCCGTTGTCGATCGGCAGGGCCGCTTCGTGTCCGAAATCACCGACTTCGCGGGGCGGTACGTCAAAGAAGAATATTACAGCGACGAGGAACGCGCCGAACCGGAGTTCAAACCGACCGACGTGCTGATTTCGATCAAGCTGAAGCAGGAGAACAAGGCGTTTCGGGTGGAGAAGTACGAACACCCGTACCCGCACTGCTGGCGCACCGACAAGCCGATTCTGTACTACCCGCTCGACAGTTGGTTTATCCGTACGACGGCGAGAAAAGACCGGCTCGTTGCGCTGAACAAGACCATCAACTGGCAGCCCGAAAGCACCGGTACCGGCCGCTTCGGCAACTGGCTCGAAAACCTCGTCGACTGGAACCTCAGCCGTAGCCGCTACTGGGGTACGCCCCTGCCGATCTGGCGCAGCGAGTCGGGCGAAGAAGTGTGTATCGGGTCGATAGACGAGCTGGTGTCAATGAGCGAAAGAGCGAATGAGCGAATGAGCGAATTGATCGCGCAAGGTCATTCGGACTATCAGCCTTACGTCGAGAAAAACAGTGCATTCCTTCAATCAGTCAACGACTCGACCTACGATCTGCACCGGCCTTACTCAGACGAAATTTATTTCGTTTCCGAATCGGGTAAACTGATGCAGCGCGAGCCGGACCTGATCGACGTGTGGTTCGATTCGGGCGCGATGCCGTACGCGCAGTGGCACTACCCATTCGAGAACAAAGACAAGATCGACAACGGCACCGCCTTCCCGGCTGATTTTATCTCGGAAGGCGTCGACCAGACGCGGGGCTGGTTCTTTACGCTCCATGCCATCGCCGGTATGCTGTTCGATTCGGTCGCGTTCAAAAACGTGGTATCGACGGGGCTGGTGCTCGACAAAAACGGCAACAAAATGTCGAAGCGGCTGGGCAACGCCGTCGACCCGTTCAAGACGCTGGCCCAGTACGGCCCCGACGCCACGCGCTGGTACATGATTACCAACGCCGAACCGTGGGACAACCTGAAATTCAACCTCGACGGGGTGGGTGAAGTGCAGCGCAAGCTGTTCGGCACGCTGTCGAACACGTATAATTTCTTCGCGCTCTACGCCAATCTCGACAAGTTCACGGTTGGCAGTACCAACTCGGTACCCGTTGCTGAGCGACCTGAACTCGACCGGTGGATTCTATCGAAACTGCAATCGCTGGTGCTGGAGGTAGAAGGGCAGTTTGATAGTTACAACCCTACCAAAGCGGGCCGGGCGGTGCAGGACTTCGTCAACGATCAGTTGTCGAACTGGTACGTGCGGCTGTCGCGTCGGCGGTTCTGGGCAGGTTCGGCCCACGATGGAGCCGCAATGACAACCGACAAGCAGGCGGCTTACGAAACGCTTTACACCTGTCTGACAACCGTAGCTCAGCTGATGTCGCCCATCGCGCCGTTCTACGCCGACTGGCTGTACCGCAACCTGGTAGATGGAGAAACGTCGGTACACCTGACTGATTTCCCCAAAGCCGATCAATCGCAGATCGACGCCGATCTGGAAACATCGATGGAATTGGCGCAGCAGGTATCGTCGCTGGTGCACTCGCTGCGGAAAGGGCACAAGCTGAAGGTGCGTCAACCGCTGAGCCGCGTGCTGATTCCGGTGCTGAACGCCACTACCCGCCGACAGATCGAACACGTCGCGCCGATCATCCAGTCGGAGGTGAACGTGAAGGAAGTTGAGTTTATCGACGATGCGAGTGGTATCCTCAAAAAGAAGGTGAAGCCAAATTTCAAAGCCCTCGGCCCGCGTTTTGGCAAGCAGATGAAAGACGTTGCGGCTGCGATTACGGCCCTGACCGAATCGCAGCTGGCTCAGCTGGAGCAGCAGGGTACTATCGACCTGGCCCCGTTCACGATTCAGTTGAGCGACGTTGAGATTCTGACGGAAGACATCCCCGGCTGGCTGGTTGCCAGTGAAGGCGGTCTGACCGTTGCGCTTGACGTAACCGTAACCGACGAGCTGCGCCGGGAAGGTATCGCCCGCGATTTTGTGAACCGGATTCAGAACCTGCGCAAAGATCTCCAGTTCGACGTGACCGATAAGATCACCATCGAAATTGGCCAGACTGACGCGCAGCTGATCGACGCGATCGAAGCCAACCGGCCCTATATTCAGCAGGAGGTACAGGCCGTGTCGCTGCAAGTCGTACCCGATCTGAACGGGGCTTCGACCGAAGTAGAGATTGACGAATTCCGCCTGCGGGTGTTGATCGGCAAAAGCTAATTTTTTTCGTGACGCTCAACGAAGGCCCCGGCTGTGCTCTGACGCAGCCGGGGCCTTTTACTTATATACATATCTACAACCATATTGTTACCTTATTTAAAATTTTGTATATCTATTGTAAATAATAACCACCGAGCGGCACAGGATTTGTAAGTCGATAAATGGTGTGTAACCAGAGAGCAGTTAAACTGTCTCAATACGCACTGAGCGGCATTCACATACCGCCTTATCCAACTTAAACGTGCAATCGTCGTGTGGCTCTGGCTACACGGCGTCATTGCGAACCGCTCTGTCATGATTGAACCATTACGTACCTCCCTACAATCATTTGTAAACAGTTACAAAGCCGTTATGTGGCGGCTGCGTGAATGTGCGCTCAACGATGAGCAACTGGCAGCGGCCATTGGTGTCAGCAGCAGCGTTATCCGTAGTCGCCGGGCCAAACCCGACCTGTGGAAACTGTCGGACATTAATCGGCTGTCGTCGTATTTCAATATGCCAACAACGGCCTGTGTGCAGCTCGACCAACTCCTAAAGGAAATACCGCAGCAATGGATGACCCTGCCCCTGCGCGAACGCCGACGCTACGAACGATTGGTCCCCATCAAGAAATCCCAGTTTCACGCCTATAACGTAAGCGACTGGCCGGTACACCATCTACTGAAAATGCACCAGAATCTGATTCTGAACGAAGAGCTTGCCTCCTGATCCGGTACCCATCCCTTACGGGGTGGTCGAGCCGGGGCGCTGGTAATTCCAGCCCCCGGCTTATTTTTGTCATGTAGTTAATGACCGTAACATGACAAAACTGTACACCTGCTTTCTGCTGACCCTGCTCATCAGCTATTCTTCAGCCATAGCGCAAACGGTTCAGCTGGTACGGGGGCCCTATATTCAGGTCGTTACACCTACCTCGGCCGTCATTCGCTGGCGCACCAGCCAGCCAACAGTCGGGCGGGTGTGGTACGGCGCATCGGCCACGTCGCTCACCAGCGATCAGCGCGAAACGCAGGCCACGCAGGAACACGTTCTCACGGTCAGCGGTTTGCAGCCAGCCACCCGGTACGCTTACGCCATCGGTTACGACGACACCAAACTAACGTCGGGCACTGATTACTACATTCCGACGGCCCCCACTACTGGCAGCACACGCCCGTTTCGCATCTGGGCGCTGGGCGACTTTGGCATCGGCAGCGACAATCAGAAGCAGGTGTATCAGGCCTGGCGCAACGCAACGACCACTCACCCCGCCGACTTATGGCTGTGGCTCGGCGATAACGCCTATTGCTGCGGCACGGAGGATCAGTTTCAGCAGTATGTTTTCGACCTTTACGGCCCGACGCTGCGCAACACGCCGATATTCCCGACGCCCGGCAACCACGACTACGCCGACAGCCGCACCAATTTCGACATTGCCTATTATAAGCTGTTTTCGTTTCCGACGAAGGGCGAAGCAGGTGGTGTACCGTCTGGCTCAAAATCGTACTTCTCGGCCGACTACGGCAATGTGCACCTGATTTCGCTCGACTCCCAGGCGCAGGAAGACGGGATTTACCGGCTCTACGACACCACCGGACGGCAGGTTCAATGGCTCAAACGCGACCTTGCCGCCAATAAACTCCCGTGGACGATCGTCATTTTTCACCACCCACCCTACAGCAAAGGCGGCCACGACTCCGACACGGAAGATCAGATGATGATGATTCGCCGGAATCTGACGCCAATTCTGGAACGCTACGGCGTCGATCTGGTGCTGAACGGCCATAGCCACGGCTACGAACGCTACTACCGCCTGAAAAATCTGACGGGTTTCGCGGAAAGCTACAAAGCCGATGTGAACCGGGCCGAGACCACAACGGGGCGCTACGATGGGTCGACGAACTCCTGCCCGATTCTGATGAAGGGGCAGGGCACGGTTTACGTCGTCAGTGGGTCGGGCGGGGCGCTGGGCGGGCAGTCACCTGGCTTTCCGCACCCGGCCACCATCTACGCCAACACCTTTGTAGGCGGCTCGATGGCTATCGACGTGACCGACAACCGGCTCGACGCGCAGCTGATTCTAGCCGACGGCTCATCCCCCGACCGGTTTACGATCATCAAAAACGCGAACAAAACCACCTCGCTGACGGCTGAATTTGCCGATACGCTGGCGTTGCAGGCATCGTGGCCCGTTGCATCCACAACCGGCGCAACCGATAACATCTACCGCTGGCCCACCGGCGCAACGACCCGCGCCATCCGCTACCCGGCCAGTAAGTCAGGCACGTACAGCGTCGACGTTACCGACGACAAGCAGTGCCTTGTCGACAAATTCAACCTGACGGTTTCGGCGCAGCCCCGCCTGACGACCCGCACCGCCACGACCGCCTGCGCAGGCAGCACGATTCCAGTGACGGCGTCCCCCGAAAACACGACCAAAGCCGCTGGCTGGCAGTACGACGTCCTGCTGTCGGACGCGTCGGGTAGTTTCAGCACCGAACGAATCGTTGGTAGTGGGTCAATCAACACGCTACAGGCTACGCTACCGGCCAGCGTATCGGGCAGCGGCTACCGGCTGCGCGTCAGGGCGCGGGGCATCAGCTACGCCGAGTTGGTAGCCAGCGACGCCATCACGATCCGCCCCGCCCCGACGGCTACGCTGGCCGGTTCCGGCACAATTGCGCAGGGCGTTCCCGCTTCGCTGACGCTAACCTTTACCGGCGACGGCCCCTGGCAGGGTACACTGACCGACGGGACGGCATTTTCGGCCACTACGTCGCCCACGCTGCTATCGGTTTCGCCCACCCGCACAACGACCTACGGCCTGTCGTCGCTGCGCAACGGCTGCGGCACTGGCACCGTAGCGGGGCAGGCCACCATAACTGTATTGGTGCTGACGGAGACGGAAACCTTCACGGGCGGGCAGTTGCGGCTATTTCCCAACCCCACCAAAGACAACGTCCAACTCGATTTGACGACTACGCAGCCTAATGCGGTCGGCCTGTCGGTGCGCGACGTGCAGGGGAAAACCGTTTACCAGCAGCAGTTCAGCCCAACGAGTACACTGAATACGACCGTTCCGCTACCAGCAACGGCTGGCACCTACCTGCTCTCCGTTACCATCGGCACGCAGACCATCACCCGAAAAGTGGTGAAAGAGTAGGCGTTACGGTAGTTCGTCAGAAAAATCCGGCACTGGTCGCCCGGCTAATTCGCCGGTTGGCCTCAGGTAGTACCGGCAACCGCCGTGCGATAAGAAGCCTATTGATGTCAGTCGTTATGGTAACGACGGTTGCTTGTAAATACCGAACGTGTGGATAGCAACACCAGCCTTACCAGACGTAACCCGCAACCGGACGCGTGAGGCAGTTACCGGCTTAAACTTGATGAGCCACTTGTAGCCAATCGACTCTTTACCGGTAGCTTCTGGAATAGGCATCCAGTTTTTCCCATCGGCGGAATAATCAACCGACCAGCCGGTGGTCCGATGGCCCAGTTCAATCACCTCCTGTAGCATCAGTACGTCAAATGTTTTCTTCTTGCCCAGATCGACCGTGATGGTATCTGTAACGTAGTTATCACTCGTAGCGTAATACGTCTGCTCGCTGTTATCGACCAGATTGGCCGGTTTATAAGTACCCCCCCGTGGATGGAGCGATTTGACGACCGCACCAGCTGCCAGATTGGTCTTAAACGTACCCTTGATCAGATACTGTAGACCTGCCGCCCTGGCCGAATCGATGGTAGAGACCAGCCCACGCTTATCGGGTGGAAAATTCAACAACAGTACACTATTACGGCCAACCGAATTGAAATAAAGATCCCACAAAGCGGCCACGCTTTTTACCTGTGCGTCTTCCTCCCGGTGATAAAACCAGCTGGGCCGAATTGACACATCGACCTCGGCCGGTACATACGCGGTGCCCGCCACTTCGCCGTGATTCAGTTGGGCAATGTGCGTTTCTTCGTCCCGAATTGACCCCGGGTTGATCGTTGACCAGCATGGATCGCCGGACAAGCCCGATTCATTACCCATCCAGCGGCAGTCGGCATAGCGGTAGGAATTTTTGGTACCAAAAACGACACAGTTGGGTTGCAGCGTGCGGACTGTATCAGCCCAGCGGTCGTAAAAAGACGACGTAATCTGATCGGCACCGGCACCATCCCACCATATTTCCCAGATGGGGCCATAGTTACGCAGCAATTCCGATAACTGGCTGGCGTAATAATCGCTGTAATCAGGTGTGCCGTAGCGTGAATCATGCCGGTCGTGAGGCCCCAGATAGATGCCTGCTTTTATCCCTGAGTCTTTACAGGCATCAGCAAACTCCCGGACAACATCCCCCTTCCCATTTTTCCACGGGCTATTTTTTACCGAGTAATTGGTATGGGCGGTAGGCCAGTTACAAAAGCCGTCTGCATGCTTGGCAACCAGAATAGCGGTCGAGATACCGGCACTCTTCAATACACTTGTCCACTGATTACAATTTAGCGCGGTGGGGTTAAACAGCTGCGGGCTCGCGCTACCATCGCCTTCATTGACCTCGGCAAATGTGTTCATCCCGAAATGAAAAAAAGCAATCATCTCCCGGTGATACCATTCGATTTGTCTGGCATTGGGTACCGGACCAACGGGCACTGGTGCAGGTTGTGCCGTCGCGGTAGTAGCCATCAACGCGCAGGCTACTGCAATTAATCCAAGTTGCGTTTTCAATTGAATCAGGGCTTGTTTTACCGGCATACGGGTGGCTAGTTGTAAGAAAGTAAGTTAGGGCAAGGCTATCGTTGGCGAATCGTTCGTTATCGTAGTGCAGTGTCTGTCTCGCCATCGACCAGACAGCATAACTGTCTCACTGTCAGCAATTTTAGATTATTAAGAAGGCAACATTAACAGATCGGTATCTCTGAGCGGCAGGGGGACGAACGGGGTAAGCCGGGCACGCCAAACCCAACTACTAAAATTGGGACAAGCCGCCGGTCTCCGACCGGAAGCGAATGGTCCTGCTGCCTACCTGCGCACCGTGATCAGCCAGTTACAGCCTGACAATTCTGGTTTCAGAATGGCAATGGCAGCGTTGCCTTTATTTTACCGGCTCCCGGATCAGATTTTCTAAAAAATTGCATTCGCTGTACTACGCCGGAGATGAGCAACAGCCGATGGGCTATGTCAAAAGCGTACTGGTCTGGTCGAACAGGTCAGTGAGCAGATTGAGTAGTTCGGGCAAATCCACCGGCTTGACCAGATGGCTATTGAAACCCGCTTCCCGGGTTCGCTGCCGGTCTTCTTCCTGACCGTATCCCGTTAAGGCAATAACCAGCATCGTCTGCCCCCAGGATTGCTGACGGATCAGTTGACAAGTGGCATAGCCATCGAGTTCGGGCATCCCGATATCCAGCAGAATAGCTGATGGGCGCAGGCTTTCTGCCGCTTCGATTCCCGCCCGACCACTGTGGCGGGTATGGGTTTCGTAGCCCTTTACCTTGAGCAGCATGGCTAACGTAAAAGCGGCATCTACGTTATCGTCGATGACTAAAATACGGCGGGCTCCGGCGGAGTTCAGCGCCTGGGGAGCAGGCTCGGGGGTTGGTGGAGCAGCCGGTGTCAGGACCGGCAGATGAACCGTGAACGTACTGCCTTTTCCCGGCCCTTCGCTCTGGGCCTCCACCCGTCCGCCGTGCAGTTCTACCAACCGCCTGACCAACGTCAGGCCCAGGCCCAGCCCCCCCGCGAACGGGCAGTCGAGTTGTCGACCTGCACAAACAATTCAAAAATAGCCGACAGATGATCCGCTGCTATGCCAATACCATTGTCGCGTACCCGAAGGATGGCTTCCGGGTGGTCCGGCCTGCCGGCATTGTGCTCCAGACTCAGCCAGATCTGCCCCTGCTCACCCGTGTAACGAGCGCTGTTGGTTAACAGATTGGTGACGATTTGGGTCAGCCGGGTTGCGTCGCCATCCAGTTCGATAGGTGCCGGGGGTACTTGCAGGTGAAGTTTCTTTCCCTGTGCAAACAACGGCTGACAACTCGCCACCGCCTGTTGAACCAACTCCACGAAATTCACCCGCTCTTTATGCAGCTCAATCTTACCCCGGCTGATGCGGCCTACGTCCAGCAGATCATCCACCATCCTCACCAGGTGATCGATCTGCCGCTCCATCATCGCTACCGTGGGGCGAGTTGTCTCGTCGGTGGTGGTTAAGTCCAGGAGCGTCAGACCGGAACGAAGGGTGGCCATCGGGTTGCGCAACTCGTGGGCCAGCATGGCCAGAAACTCGTCTTTGCGCCGATCCGTTTCCCGCAACGTCGCTTCCAGGCGTTTACTCTCGTGGATGTCGGTGGCCGCTCCGTACATGCTGACCACCTGCCCGGTTTCGTCCTTAAGCGGTGTCGCGTTGACGGCAAACCAGCGATACGACCCGTCGTGGCGCCGTATCCGGTGCTCCTGCCGCAACGAGGTACTGGCGGCCACGGCCTGTGCGTAACGCTGGGCCGAACCGTCCCGATCATCCGGGTGAATAGCGTCTGTCCAGCCATAGCCGATGGCCTCTTCCAGACGCTGTCCGGTATATTCCAGCCAACGCTGGTTGTACCAGTTGGTTGACCCATCCGGCTGGCTATCCCAAAGCAGGTCGGGTACCAGGTTGGCAATCGACTCAAAGCGCTTTTGCGACTGGCGCAGGGCTTCTTCGGCCCGGACGCGTTCAATGCGCGGCAGCAACTGCCCGGCCACTTCCTGAACCAGTTCGATCTCGACGGCGGTCCACTCCCGTGGGCGACTATCGGCGATAGCGAAGTACGCTTTCCACTTCCCCTCGTGGCTCAACCCAGTAGCGATAAAGGCGCTAATCTGCTGCGCTGCCGCACCGGCTTTCAGCACGGCAGCTTCGGGCGTGCCATCGGGTACCTCGCGCTCGATGTCGTTGATAATGGTCGGCATTCCCGCCCGCCAGGCGGTCAGGGCTGCGGGGGAAACAAAGGCGCGGAGGGGGTGGGTACCCAGCAGCGGGGGCACCTCATTCGCATGCCAGAAATGGCGAACGGTAACCTGATCGCGGTCTTCATCGATATCCACGTAGTGATAACAGGTGATGCCAAGGTGCGCGGCCAGCCGGGTACCCACGGAGCGGATGATCTGGGCCTCGTCGGTAAGCTGCCCCAGATCCTGAGCAATATTCATGAGCAGTTCCCGACCTGTCTCGCGCTGTTTGCGTTCGGTCATGTCTTCAAACAGGACGGCAACCTGGCGGTCCTGCCCGCCGACCCGGGAAATGTGGACGTTGTACCATCGGTTGGTGGCCTGGTTGTAGTCTTCGACCTGCTCGGGTATGCCGCTGCGCGCCACCCGGTCGAAGGTGTCGATCCAGAACTGCTCCAGATTGTGCAGGAACTCGCTGGCACGCATGCCCACGGTGTCGGTCCCCAGCCCCGTCTGGCGGGTAAACGTCGGATTGACTTCCATCAACCGGAAGTCGATCGACCGGCCGGACTCATCGCGGATCATCTCGTGGATGACGAAACCCGCATCGATGGAGTTGAAGATGGTGTAATACTTATCGGTTGCTTTACGGGCTATTTCATCGTTCAGCCGGAGGATTTCTGCTTCTGCCTGTTTGCGTTCGGTAACGTCTTCCCAGGTATGCACCAGCCGGTCTTCACCCAGGGATGTATTGGTAATGGCAAACCAAACTTTCCGGCCCCGAAACTGGGCTTCTCTGACATACCCGTTTGCCTGCCCCGAGCAAATGACGTCGATGAACTGGGGCAATTGCACGACGGCGTTGTCGCCGTGGGCTGTAAATAACCGGCCGGTAAAGTCTTCGCCACCCAGCATCTGAATGCTGGCCCGGTTGATGTATTCGTGCAGAAAGTCAACGATGTCGCCCTCGTCGTTACGAACGGCCCTGTAGACGGCCATACCAATCCGGGGTGCGTCAATGACATCCTGCAAGAGCGTTTTGCTTTCCCGCAGTTGCTGCTCGGCTTTTTTGCGGCTCGTAATGTCGGTGGTAGTAGTAGCCACCCCATCGTTCAGCCTGACTACCGACTGGTGGAACCAGCCATCAAACTGCTCGTGTACGTAATGCTTCTCGTACTGCTGAGGCTGACCGGTCTCCACCGCGTGTTTAAAAGCCTCAAAAATGCCTTCTTCCACCACGCCGGGCTGGTGCTGCAACAGGCTTTTACCCACCACATCACCGTATATTTTTTCGGCCGCGTGATTATTGAGTATCCAGGTAAAATCAACAATCTGTCCCTGTTGATTCCGAACGGCTTCAAAGACCTGGATCATGTCCATCGAGCTGTCGAGGGTAGCCCGGAGCAGCTTCTGAGCCGCCAGTAGGTCGTCGGCCTGTTTATTGGGTTGAGAGGAAGATGCCATACCGTTGCGGTTAACTAGTTGGGCCGCAGTTTAAAGCTAAAGCATTGACTGAGGGAAACGGCTAGTACCGCTGAAATCTTTCACGAACGGGGCAACCAGCGGATAAGAACTGAGTATATCGTAAAAAGCGAAGGCCGTAAATCTAAAGTCCGACTTTAAATTTACGGCCTTCGCCATTCTCAACACCGTGTAATCACAGCACCGTGCCGATGCCAAACAGGATGACGAACAGGAGCGTCGACAGAGCCAGTTGACCCAAGCGGGGGTTCAGTTCAGACGCCTGTTTGTGGTTCGCAATGGCGCGGCCGTTCAGGATGAACAGCGGAAACGACAGCAGGTACAGGTAGGCCGTTGCGGGTGCATCGGTAAACACCGAATAGGCCATCGCGCAGGCCATGCCAGCATACAGCAGCAGCCAATGGTACTGCACCGCCCGGTCGCGGCCAATACGCGCCGGAATCGACTTTTTGCCGGTCATGGTATCGGTTTCGATGTCGCGGATGTTGTTGACGTTCAGCACACCCGTCGCAAACAGGCCAACGCTCGTAGCGGGCAGCAACAGCAAGGGGCTGAACGACAGCGTGTGCAGGAAGTAGGTACCCAACACACCGACCCAGCCGAAAAACAGTAGCACGGCCACGTCGCCAAAACCGGCGTAGCCGTAGGGCCGTTTACCGTTGGTGTAGCCAATCGCAGCCGCGATACACAGCAGGCCGATCACCAGAAACACCCAGAACACCGACGAATCGACGGCCCCATCGGCGCGGTTGTTGAACGCCAGATACAGCAGCGCAATACCGCAAATCAGCGACAGCACCGACGTAATAATCACACCCCGCAGCATGGCTTCACGGCTGATGTCGCCGGTAGCCACGGCCCGGCGGGGACCCACGCGCAGTTCGGTATCTTTCCCCGATACCGCGTCGCCGTAGTCGTTGGCGAAGTTCGACAGGATTTGCAGCAGAATAGTCGTCAGTGCCGCCAGCCCCGCGATAGTCCAGCTAAACCGCTGATCGGCGCGAGCCAGAAAACTCCCCAGAATAATGCTGGCCAGCGCCAGCGGCAACGTACGCGGCCGGGCAGCCGCAAGCCAGGTTTTCATGGTATTGAATGATAGAATGGTTGAGTGAATGAATGATTGAATAAGCTTACGCAGAAAATATTCAATCACTCAATCACTCAGTCATTCAACAATTAAAGTCCTACGGCTTTCTTAAACTCTGCGTCTTCGGGTTTCACTTTCGACGCGAAGAAATGGGTCAGTTCACCTTTTTCGTTGACGACGTATTTGCAGAAGTTCCAGGTTGGCACCTTATCGTTCCAGCCGTTGAGATCTTTGCTCGTCAGCCACTTGTAAAGCGGAGCCTGACCGTCGTTTTTCAGCACGTCGACTTTCTCGAACATCGGGAACGACACGCCGTAGTTCTTCTGGCAGAAGCTGGCAATTTCGGCGTTGCTGCCCAGTTCCTGACCGGCGAAGTTGCCCGACGGGAAACCCAGCACCACGATTTTGTCTTTGTGGGTTTCGTAGAATTTCTCCCAGTCGGCGTATTGCGGGGTGAAGCCGCACTTCGAGGCCGTGTTGAGAATAACGACTTTCTTACCCTTGTAGCTGCTCAGCGCAACAGGCTTGCCGCTGAGCGAGGTTACCGTAAAATCGTACAGCGTTTTGGCGGGAGCCGCGTGGTCGGCGGGGGCTGTAGCGACTTCATTTTTGTCGCTGAACAAGCCTTTTACAACGTCTTTGAACATAAAACCGGAAGAAATAACGATCAGCGCGACGGCTGCCAGTGTGAGTGAAACCTGTTTTTTCATGGCGAAAAGGAGAGTTAGAAAACTGCTGGCACCGCGCCCTTTCGTCAACGCGGTGCCTATTGAAATAGTTTTTTGGGCGTTAGTCTACATCTTGTTGGGCACGTCGACACCCAGCAATCCCATCGCCGACTTGATCGCTTTTCCTACAGCCTCGGCCAGCACAAGCCGGTTTTGCAGCTTAACCGAATCCGTTTCTTTCAAAATCGACAGCCGGTCGTAAAACTGGTTGAACGTCCGGGCCAGTTCGTAGGCGTACTGACCAATGTACGACGGCGCATAATCGGCACCTGCCTCGGCCACACGCTGCGGATACTGACTAAGCTGAAACACAAGCTGCTGTTCCACATCGTCGAGTTCAGTCGCCATGGCCGCGCCGGTCGATGTCAGGCCCATGTCCCCGGCCTTGCGCAATACCGACTGAATCCGGGCGTGGACGTACTGTATGTACGGCCCCGTGTTGCCGTGCAGATCGACCGATTCGGCGGGGTTGAACTGCATCCGTTTCTGCGGGTCGACTTTCAGCAGGTAGTACTTCAGCGCACCCAAACCCAGCATCTGAAACAGGGCCTGCTTTTCCTCGTCGCTGAACTCATCCATCTTGCCTTTGGCGGCCTCGTCGGCAGCTGTGGCAGCGGCTTCGGTCGTTTCGCGAATCAGATCATCAGCGTCGACAACGGTTCCTTCACGCGACTTCATCTTGCCCGTAGGCAGGTCGACCATGCCGTACGAGAGGTGGTACAGGTTCTGCGCGTAGGCCCGGCCCAAGCGACGCAGGATAGCAAACAGCACGTTGAAATGGTAATCCTGCTCATTACCCACGACCCAAATCTGCCGGTCGGTATGGAAGTCGTGGTCTTTCAGTTCGGTCGTGCCGAGGTCCTGCGTGATGTAGACCGATGTACCATCGGCCCGCAGCACGAGCTTCTGATCGAGTCCTTCATCGGTCAGGTCGATCCAGACGGAGTTGTCGTCTTTGCGGTAGAAAACGCCTTTTTCCAGCCCCTCCTGCACGATTTCTTTACCCAGCAGGTAGGTGTTCGATTCGTAGTAGGTCTTATCGAAGCTAACGCCGATGGTTTTGTAGGTCACGGCGAAGCCTTCGTAGACCCAGTCGTTGAGCTTTTTCCAGAGGGCCACCGTTTCGGGGTCGCCCTGCTCCCACCGGCGCAGCATGGCCTGTACTTCCTGCATGAGCGGGGCCGTTTTTTCGGCTTCTTCTTTCGGGGTTCCCTGCGCCACCATCTGCTCGACCTCACCTTTGTATGCCCGGTCGAACAGCACGTAGTATTTACCGATCAGGTGATCGCCTTTCATATCGGCTGATTCGGGGGTTTCGCCGTTGCCATACAGCTTATACGCCAGCATCGACTTACAGATGTGAACGCCCCGGTCGTTGACGATACAGGTTTTCTTCACATCGTAGCCGTTGGCTTTCAGAATCCGGCTGACCGAATCGCCGAGGAAGTTGTTCCGCAAATGGCCCAGGTGCAGGGGCTTGTTGGTGTTCGGCGACGAAAACTCGACCATCACCGATTCGCCTTTGGCGGGTAGCTGCCCGAAGTTTTCATGCGCGGCAATGTCGTTGAGCGTGTCGATCCAGGCACTGTCGGCCACGCTCAGGTTCAGGAAGCCCTGCACGACGTTAAACGCGCTGACGACGGGGCTGTTCGCCTTCAGCCACTCCCCGATAGCCTGCCCGATCTGCGCGGGGGGCTGCCGGAGGGCTTTGGTCAGCGGGAAGGTGACGAACGTGTATAGCCCCTCGAATTCTTTTTTGGTCGGTTGCAGCACAACCTCACCAATCGACTGCTGGTATAATTCGCTGACGGCCTGTTGGATGGCCTGTTGTATGGTGTCCTGAATGGTCATTGTTTACGGGTGGGGCCACAGGTTGACGGCCTTCATCCGCAAAAGTACAGGATATAGCCGGATGTGTATAGCCCAGACTTCCCCGTCTGGGATACACATTACTTCAGCACGGTCGTTTGTTCGGCGACGGACTTGATTTTGTCTTTCGAGAAGAAGACGGGGAAATAGCCGTTTTCGGCCCAGATCGGGAACAGGTCGCGGTAGTGCGGGCTGGCGGGATCGCCGGATTGGCCGGGGCTGTTGATGCCCAGCGTTTTGTCCCAGTCCTCGGTGTCGACCAGTATGCGAAAGGTGGCCCCGTGGGTTTGGTTGAGGTCGTTGCCCGTCGCGTTAACGGTTTCGCCGTACCCACCCCGCGCCACCGGACCCAGGTTAATTTTTTCGCGCATCGCCTTGTCGACCATGTCGCTCAGTGGGTGCGTAATCGTGATGTGCTTGTTGTTGCGTTGGCCGTACTGCCATTCGTCCGTGTCGCTGCCCAGCCGGTCGGTTAGTTCGGCGACGGCCTTGTCGAGGCAGGTAAGCAGCAGACTATCGCGGTAGGCAACGGGATCGCCAGACGCGCCGGGCATCAGGCCGGGCGTAACGAGCCAGTCGATCACGCGTTTGGTAGGCAGTGTGGTTAAATAAGGCCGGGCTTTTTCGGGGATGGTTCGCTGCGCGATTGCTTTTTTCAACTGCCCCTCCCACGCTACGTAGATCGACGCGGCAACCGAACTCGGATCAAGGCGAAAGTCCCACTTGCGTAGGTAACCGATGGCCTGCTCCGTGCGCCCCTCCGGCGACGACAGGTTTTGCAACAGTGGTACCAGCGTCCGGGCGGTCAGCGACAGGTAATCGGCCTGCAACGCCATAAAGTCGACTAGATTTTTGCGTTTTCCGTCGTTCAGCACTTCCTCGATCCGATCAGCCCGGTTGGGTGACGCCCATGTCCAGCCGATGGCGTCGCGATGCGGAAAGTTGACCGGCGTCAGGTTATTGTTCGCCGTCACGACATAGCCTTCCGTTGGATTGAGTTTGTTGGGCAGTTGCTGAATGGGCAGGTAGCCACCCCACTCGTAGCGCCCGTCGCCCGGCACCGGCACCAGCCCGGAGAAGTTTTTGCGAATCGGCGAGAGCCCCACCGCCTGCCAGCCGATGGTACCGGGATTGGTGGCCGTAGGTCGCTCAGCCCATATCATGTTCTCGCCCGGAATGCGGCTATACGAACACGCCTGCCGAAACTCCGCCCAGCTCCGTGCCTGACTCATCCGCAAACTCGCCAGATACGGCGCACAGCCTCGTTCGAGCCAGGCCGCCCGGATGGCGTAGGCCCGGTGATTTTTCGTGTCTTCGTAGACAACGGGGCCGTGGCGGGTGTATTTGAGCGTCGCCGTTGTAGCCTGAGCGCCTTTGACCGGTATCGTTTCGGTCAGCACCCGCATTGACACCCACTGCCCTTTGTACCGGTACTGATTCGGGTTAGCGGGGTTGGTGTCGTAGACGTACAGGTCTTCGTTGTCGGTTTCGAAGATGGTCAGGCCCCACGCGCCGTAGTCGTTATGCCCAATCGAAATGCCGGGCAGCGTCGGCTCCCCCGCCCCGATCACGTTCCAGCCGGGCGCACTCAAATGTGCCCAGTACCGCAGCGACGGCGTCGATTGCGAGCGATGGGGATCGTTGGCCAGCATGGGATAACCACTGACGGATTTATCGCCCGAAATAACCCAGTTATTGGAGCCAGTATACTGCTTTTCCGTCTCGAACCAGCGGTCGATTTCGTTGGCGTTACCCTCACCCCCGGCCCCTCTCCCGCTTCGGGAGAGGGGAGCAAAATCGGCAGTACTACTCCCCTCTCCCGTTTTGGGCGGTCCGCCGTCGCGAGAGGGGCCGGGGGTGAGGGCCGCTTCATCCTCATCGGCTTTGGCCAGACGACCTTGGTATTTCAGCGGTAGCCGGAAGGCTTCGTAGAGTTCGAGGATGGGTTGAAACAGCTCGTCGCCGTTGACGTGCAGGGTTAGGTCGGGTTGGGTGGGGTTGCTGGCCGGGTGAAACCAGTTGAGTTCGCGTAATTTATCGGCTCCGATCAGGCTCACAAGCCGACCGTATTTCAATTCATCACGTACGTTACCCAGTAAACCCTGATGCCGACTGACGACGACATCCGGCGTCCAGAATCCGGGCTTCATATTCAGCACCTGAAATTCGAAGGGCAGTTTTTCAGGCGTTTTCAGGATATCAGCCACGTAAGCATTGATACCCTCGACAAACGCCCCAACAATCTGCGGACCGTGCGGGTGATAGTGAAGCAGTTCCTGATTGATATCGCCCCGAAAGCGAAACAGCCGCGTGCCGATGTCGCGCTTCAACTCCTGCGGCCCCAGCAGCTCAGCTACCGTTCCGGTCGCCTGCCGACGCCACATTTCGAACTGGAACAACCGGTCTTTGGCCGCCGAATAGCCCTGCGCGTAGAACAGATCGTGCTCGTTTTTAGCGTATATATGATTTACCCCCCAGCGGTCGCGGATGACTTCGACGGGTTGCTGTAAGCCCTTGCGAGGGGGTAGCACTGCCCGCTTCGCAGCAGACCGGGATTGGCCAAACAGCGGGCCCGACAGGAGAAACAGGCAGACGGTAAGATAACGCAGAGCGAGCATAACAACGAGGCTTTGCCGGAAAGTACGCAAAACCCGACTGCAACCGGCACTTTACCCCAAAACAGTACGACCGAGCTGCCGAAAAAAATAGTTACTTTACTGATAATCAGATCGACCTATGCGCATGGCTTCTTCTTCCGTCAGACTGACAATCCCCAGCCCCTGCACGCAGCCGTGGCAGGCGATGACACCCGATCAGCAAGGGCGATTTTGTGCGCATTGCCAAAAAACTGTCGTAGATTTTACGGGTATGACCGATGCGCAGCTGGTAGCGTTTCTGAGCACACCATCGAGGGCTTCCGGCTGCGGCCGACTCCGCGCCGATCAGCTAAACCGCGCATTGGCGACCCCTACGGCCGGAAAACCGGGGCGGTGGCAGTGGTTGAGTGTGTTGTTGTCGGGATGGCTTAGTTCGCAGATGGTGCAGGCGCAGACGGAAGCAGTTACTGACAGGCACGTAGGCAGCACCTTCATACCTGCATTGACAACAAAAAAGACCGGGACGATATCACCTGATACAGCCTCACAAGGCCTGATGATAGATGGTACGATGATCCTGAAAGGTAGAATTATCGACGCTACCAGCCGGGCCCCCGTTGCTGGTGCGACAGTTGTCATTAAAAACACTGTCTACGGAGCTACCACCGATTTGGCTGGCAGATTTCGGTTGACAGGACCGGCTGTTAACCTCGACAGTACGGTACAGCTAGTTGCCAGTTCTATTGCATACATCAACCAAGAACTGACGCTAACCGCCTACATGGCTGGTCAGCCACTGCTGTTTGCGCTCCGCGAAGACACCGAAGCCCTGAATCAAGTCATCTACGCTGGTGAATACGTCGTGAAGAAACCTACGATCTGGCGACGCATTCGCAACTTGTTCAGGCGGTGACAATATGTCTCAAACAGCATCCTGCTGTTTGTATTGCATTTAGTACAAACAGCAGGATGCTGTTTGAGACGAAAACTTTTCAATACCATGCGACTTTATCTTCCTGTTTGCCTGCTACCGTCGGTGCTGCTCACTGGCTGCGTGACGATTCTTGATATTCAGTCGAATGTCAGGGTGGCGGATAAACCGCCGTTCGAGCGTATTCTGATCGTATCGCGGCTGCCTAACGTGCCGCCGGGCTACGCGTCTACGTTTGTTGGCGCGTTTCCGTCGCAGTACACGGTCTGCTCGGTCGATGTGTCGCCTATTGATTTCGAAACGCCGGACGAACTCGTCAGTCGGCAACTCAACGAGTGTAAGAGTCAGGTCATGCTCACGCTCGACCTTAACCGAAGTTTCAGCGGCAACAGTGGCAAGTACATCGCAGGCTACAACAATATTTACCTCGAAATGAGCAGTGTTGCCACCGGCAAGCCGTTCTGGAAAGCCATCACGTTGTCGACAACTACTGCCCTCAGCCCCCGCGAAATTGTCCAGCGGCTTATCAGCGACGGCGTACTGAGTGGCAAAGTAGCTGTCGCCGATTCACGTTACCGGTGAGGGGGTTATGAAGATGTAAATCGTGGTGTGGCCTACAGGAAAAGAGGGCTGTGAAGACACAGCCCTCGGAGAGGAGATTAGACCACTCTATCAACTCACCACCCAGTGCGAAGGACCGCGCCACGGTAGTCGCTGTAAACCGTATACTGGATACCGTAAACCGATCTAATCGTCATCATCGTCGTCCTTGCGGCTGACGGTCAGGAAGGCACCGCGCCGGGGGGCGGGCATCACGGCGTGTTCACCCCGGACAGCTTTCCAGATGATTTCGTTGAATAGCCGGTCGTCGATTTTGTCGGCGTAGCGCAGGTCCAGCTTTTCCGACTGCCGGGCGGGTTCGGTCATCGCCGTGTTTTTGGCGTCGAGGTCGATCTGCGCGGGGCGGTGGTCGTAGGTAGTCAGGTCCGCTTTATCCGTGAATAGGGCGTACATCGGCCGGGCACCCGCGTCGTACTGACTCATCGGTGGTAAGCCCAGAATCAGCTCGATAGTCCGCAGCATTCCCGACGTGGTGTACGATGTATGCTCGACGTGGTGCCGTTTCGTATAGGGACTGATGACCAGCGCGGGCGAGCGGTGCGCGTCGACGTGGTCGGAGCCGTTCTGGGCGTCGTCTTCCAGCACAAACACCGCGGATTCATTCCAGATCGGGCTTTTCGACAGGTACTCGACAAAACGACCCACGGCCAGATCGTTGTCGGCGACGAAAGCGGCTGGCGTACGCGCCCCGATCCGGGCACCGCTCGTGTGGTCGTTGCCAAGCCGGATGCTGCTGAAGTTCGGCACAGCATTGATTTTTATCAGCGAATCCAGATCGTGCTTCCAAACCTCCACCCGATCGATGTCTTTCACGCCAAGATCGTAATCGGGGTAGTTGGGCGCGAACAGCCCGGCTAAGGCCGAATTTTTACGCTTTGAATACGCTTCAAACTCACCGTACGACCGGTAGCGAATGCCCGCCCGTTTGCAGTAATCCCAGATAAAACCGCGCTTCGGAAACGCCACCGGCCGCGACCCTTCGTAGTCGTAGGTGCCGCCCCGACCGCCGTAGCTCGTCGGCCACGTTTTTTCCACGTAGTCGGTGGCGTAGGCGGCCGTGCTCCAGTTGTGGCCGTCGGCACTCACTTCGGCGTCGACGTAGAAGTTGTCGAGCAGCACAAATTCGCGGGCCAGTGCGTGTTGATTCGGCGTTACGTTTTCAGGAAACAGGCACAGCGACGTATCGCCATTGCCTTCTTTCATATCGCCGAATACCTGATCGTAGGTTCGGTTTTCCTTAATGATGTAAAAGACGTGTTTGATGGGCGACGTTTTCGCGCCAACCTGCTTCGGAATGGGCGAGTTGGCGGGCCAGTTTGCACCCACGGCCGTTTTTTCGCGCTCCTTCGTGTACGGCGTGTTGGCGTACACCTGCCGGGTCAGGCCGGTAAGCTGCGTAGGCGTTGGCATGGCAAATAGCGACAGCGTGCCTTTGAACAACCCACCGATGTACTGCGTGTCAGACTCGCGCCGTTTGTAAGGGTTCGGCCCGGCGGGGTTGGCCTGCGACGAAAACCCTTTACCGTTGGCAACTAACACTTTTTTACCGACCACCTGCACACTCGTGGGGTACCAGCCCGTCGGGATGAAGCCCAGCGACCGGCTTCGGCCCGGCTGCGAGACGTCGAAAGTAGCCAGACAGTTGTTATCCGCGTTGGCGACAAGCAGCGTTTTACCGTCGGCAGACAGGGCCAGGCCGTTGGGCGTACTGCCAGCGGGCGCGTCGGGGTAGAGGGCTGTGTTGAGCGATTCGAGTACGCGCCGGGCTTTCACGTCGATCACCGTCACGGTATTGTCGTTGGCATTGGCGACGTACAGGTACTTACCGTTATTACTGAACGCCAGATCGTTCGGGTGGCTACCGGTGGCGATTTCACCCGTCAGCTTGTTCGTCTTCGGGTCAAACACAACCACTTTATCGGCTCCCCAAACGGTAATGTACAATTCATCCGACACCGGCGACCGGCGGCAGGTGTAGGCTTCGGCGGGCAGTTTGATGCGCTCGCGAATCTGCCGGGTACCGAGGTCACAGACGTAAAGCGAACTGTCGTCTTTGGTGACGGCGTAGAACGTCTGCCCGGTTTTGTCGGTGGCCAGCCCGGCGACGGAGATGCGGTTGGGCCACGGCTTACCCAGCACCACCGAATCGGTTTTCACCAGCTTGTCGCCCGACACGTCGTAGATCAGCACGCGGTTGTCGTTGCCGCCCGATGCCAGCAATCGTTTGCCATCGGGCGTGAAGCAGAGCCCCACCCACGACTTGCTGATGACGGTTTCACTCAGCACTTTTTCGCCCGTAATGTCGACAAGCTGTAGCGTCTGCGTGCTCTGCCCATTGTTGGTCACGGCCAGTCGTTTGCCGTTGGGCGAGACGACTGTCGTCAACGGCAGGTCGCCGAGCGGCAGCGATTTACCAATGGGCGACAGGCTCCAGCCGTTGGGCAGGGTTAGCCGTTGTTGGGGGGCGGTAGTCTGTGAGCGGGGGCCGTGGTTTGTGCCAGCCCCGACAGGGCAAGTAGACTTAGCAGCAGCGATACGTAGCAGCGACGCATAAGGCAAAGCAGGTTAGTTGCCCAAAAGTAAAGCATTAGCCGTTTTCACCGCTATTAAGCAATTGTGAAGCAGGACTTGTCGGCTGATTATCAAACCAAATAGCCGTAAATCGGCAAACTTCAACCCAGCACAAGCCGTTACCTCCCTGACTACAACAACCTGACCCCATCCTGATGCAACCTGCCCTTACGCCAGCCGTAGACCGGCCCGCGTTTACCCAGTCCAAATACCTCGTTACGCTGGGTTTCGTCACCTCGCTGTTTATGCTCTGGGGCGTCGGTATCACGCTCGGCGACGTGCTGAACCGCCATTTCCAGCAGGTGCTGCACGTGTCGAAAGCCGATTCGGCACTCGTCCAGTTTTCTATTTTCGGTGCTTATTTCGTGATGGGCCTGCCAGCGGGCTGGTTTATGAATCGCTTCGGCTACCAGCGGGGCGTGTTGCTGGGGCTGGGGCTTTACGCAGCCGGAGCGTTTCTGATGCTGCCAGCCGCCAGTGCCGCGTCGTTTGGGGGACTACGGATTGCGCTGTTCATCCTCGCCTGCGGACTGGCGACGCTGGAAGCCGTTGCGCACCCCTTCCTCGACGGCCTCGGCGACGCCCGTAGCAGCGACCGGCGCATCACGTTTGCCCACGCCATCAACGGCATCGGTGCGATTTCGGGGCCGCTGATCGGTGGCTATTTCATCCTGCGCAGCGGCACCAATGACACAGACCTGACATCGGTAAAAACGCTGTATCTCATCATCGGTCTGGTTGTCGCGAGCGTCGGCATTGTGTTTTCGTTCGTGAAAGTTCCCCCGCTGGTCGTCGACCACGAAGCCGTTCCAGAATCTCCAACCGATACCACGGCCGATAAAAAGCTGTTTCAGCACAGGCATTTTGTCTGGGCCTGCGTGGCGCAACTGTTCAACGTAGCGGCTCAGGGTGGCACGTGGGCGTTTTTTATCAACTACGGCGTAGCTTATATGCCCGGCATGAGTGACGCGCAGGCATCGTACTTTTTCTCGCTGAGTCTGGGGCTGATGATGCTCGGCCGTTTTCTGGGTACGTACCTGATGCAGTTCATCGCGCCCAATCGATTGCTGGCCGTCGCGGCTTTCGCAAATCTGTGCCTGTGCTTCATCATCGCGCAGCATTGGGGCTGTGTATCATTCGTGGCGTTGATGGGGCTAAACCTGTTTTTCAGCATCATGTTCCCGACCATCTACAGCCTGGGACTGAAAGATCTGGGCCGTCACAAAGGGCTGGGCTCGTCGTTTATCGTGATGGGCGTAGTCGGTGGCGCGCTGTTCCCCCGGCTAATGGGTATCGTGGCCAACCGCAGCGTCGCCGAAGCCTATTACCTGCCCATCATCTGTTACGCCGTCGTTTTTCTGTTCGCCATCCGGCTCTACCGAGTCCGGTCGGCGCAGCCCGCTGCTAAGTAGCGTCAATATTCGGCAGACAAACTTTCGGGCCGGTTAACTACAACCCCGACTTGAAAAACCGCAGGGCTTTTTCGCCCGATTCGCTGATCTGATCGAGCCGGGCGCGGTTGGCTTCCCGACGACTACGGCTGTGGTCAAGGTCGTTGGCGATGGTGCGGAGCAGGCGGTTGTACTCGCTTTCGAGCAGACATAATTCGTCGTAGAGCCGCTCCAGACTTTCGTAGGAATACACGTGATGTTCGTCGTATTCGACCGGGTTTTTGGCGTGCATCACCCGGTTACGCAACCCGACGAGGTCTTTGATCTGGTCGAATCGCATCAGCGGTCCCGATGCATCGGAGTTGGCAAAGTAAAGCAGATCGCTGAACTCGAATGTCTGGAACGGGTCGAGCAGCCGGCGTTCGTTTTGTCGACGGGGCTGCGTGGCATCGCGGAGTTTGTCTCGGTAGAACGCACGTAGTCCATCCGCATTAGCGTGTTGCGATTGGTACTCGAAAAAATGAAGCATGTCGGCGTCCGACCGACCACGCAGAATGAAGAACCGGCGCAGGTCGCGCTCGAACAGGATGATGTCGTCCTGCACGATTTGCAGCACACTGTTGTGGTTGAAGTCGGAGACGTGCGCCACGCCCACCAGCACCCGCCCTTCGTAGACGAACAGCACGTTGGGGTCAGTCTGCGCGAAACGCTCTTTTACGGTGTCGGTAAACAACCGGTCGTGACGCTGTGCCCGGTGGTGGTCAGCCATCGGCCGGGGTTCGCCAAACTGGTTGGTTTCTTCGTCAAACGGGTAGTACGTTTCCCCGTCCAGACCGGGCAGGGCGTTGATGTTCAGTCGCTGGCAGATAAATGCACAAGCGTCGGGCGCGTCGGCATCGTAATAGAGTACGTGCCGCTCCATGATATGAGCAAAGGTGAGCTGGTGGAATTGCATGCACGGGTAACTCGCTGAGTAAGCCAGCGGTTACTTACCGCGTTAAAAACTGGACGACGGCATTGGCAAATTCGGGCGTACGCATGGCCCCGCCGTGGTCGCCGGGGACGACGATGAGTTTGCTGCCGGGAATCATGTCGACCAGTTTTTGCGGGTCGCCGTTATCGCGGTCCTGATCGCCGTTGACGATGAGCACCGGAATCTTTACCTTCTTTAGTTTGGTCGGGCTGGCAGCTGGCTGAAACTCCTGCAACCGCGCCATCACGATCGTATCGGCTCCGGCGCGTTTGGCATTTTCGACGGCGGGGCGTAGGTCGGGATGCGTGCCGGGTTTGGCGAACGCTTCCTGAAAATTACGGCGTCGCTCCCAGTTCGGATCGGTGAAATCAGCCCCGACACCGCCCAGCACAACCCGGCGGATGGGGGCTTTCAGCGTGAGCAGTTCGGCTGCCAGAATAGCCCCGCGCGAATAGCCGACGACATCGTAATTCGTCAGACCCAGGTGTTTCATCAGTGCCAGTACGTCGCGGAGTTCGGCGTCGTCTTTATACGCTTCGGCCGCGTGGGGGCGGTCAGACAGGCCATTACCGCGCAGATCGAGCGTCACGACTTTGAAACCGGCATCGGCCAGTGCCTGCCGAACGGCTGCCCGCTTCCAGCTGGTACTGTTCGAAATGAAGCCATGCAACAACACGACGGGACGGCCCCGACCGATGGTGTCATAGTGAATTTTGGTACCGTCGAACGAGGTGAACAAGGGTTCGCGAGACGACGATTCCGACACCGCCTGCGCCCACAAACTACCGGGCAACAGACTTATCAACAACAGCAACGCTTTCATGTGGAAAAGTGGCTAACTAATCAATTGGTAAGCCTAACCTTTCCGTATTCTACCGGGTTTAGTAGCGTACAACTAAACCGCGAAAGCTGATGAACCCGATCCTGACACAAACCGCCCCCGACGGCAACGGCGACGACCTCGACAACGAACCCGATAACGACACCGGCCTGGTCGATGAACCGGCCGACGAAGACGGTGACCCCACTGGCGAGCATGACCACCAGCAAGACGACAATTATGCCCTGGGTGGTCACGTCACGCGATCAAGTGAGTAGCCATAACAATTTCCTGCTGAACACTAAACAACTAATCGTATGAATCCCAACGACAACACCAGCTACAACCCCGCCGACGACGATAATCAGGGCGTGGCGCAACTCATGGCACAGGGTGCCGATGCCGAACCCGGCGTTTCGCAGGTCGAGCGCATGAATCCCGTCGTGGACTCGACCGTAACCAATTCGGGGCCGGAACCCGTCAAGGAAGAAGTCAACGACGACGCGGAGGAAGATGGTGATTCGAGCATAAATACCGACGAACTGACCGAGGAAGACGTAGAAACTAACTCGCTGACCGTGAATGGCGTCCTTTGATGAGCCGTCGGCCAGTCAGTTGTCGCGGCTGGTGCTGCGGCTTGGGCTGGGCGTCAATATGCTGATGCATGGGCTGGTGCGTATTCCCAAACTAGGCGAGTTTGTGGCTAAAACCAGCGCGGGCTTTTCACAAACGGTATTGCCCTCGGCTCTGACGACCAGCTTTCTGTACGCACTCCCATTTGCTGAGCTGGCTTGTGGCCTGCTGATTCTACTGGGTGGTCAGCTCAGCAAATGGGGATACGCGCTGGGTGGGCTTATCATCGCGATCCTGCTGTTTGGCACCACGTTGAAAGAAGACTGGACCGGAGCGGGCAACCAAACCATCTACGTAATCGCCTTTGCCTACGCGCTCCGCACCCTCGACAGTAACCGACGTCAATAGCAACGACGCTATTACAGACCAGCGAATCGGTCCATCAGTTCGTGCCACCATTGCCAGTTACCCGCGTAGTTCATTTTCAGATGTAGCAGCCCAAACAGCAATAGTGCCAGTGGGTAGGGTTGCCAGATCCGGCCGTGGTTGCGCTTGTCGTCCGCGATCAGAACAAACAGAATAAGCTCGATAACTACGAAACTGCCATTTAGCGATTTGCCAAAGCTGTCGAACCAGGGAATGAAGAAGAGCAGGCGAGTGATGGCGGGCGGCAGCACGACCAATATAGTACACGCCATGTAGCGGGCGTGCAGCGGTAAACGACGGCCATACCGAAGGCTCAATCCCAAAAACAGCGGGAACAAGAAAAGCGATGTGGCATCGATGAACGACAACTGATACACAATCCCCGGCGGGTAGGTAGCCTGCCCCTGAATCATCATCTGCATCATCTTTGCGCCACCCAGCAGAATACCTGGCACCAGAATGATAGCGCCCGCCCAGCCTAATCGACGGTGAAGCTGTAGTTGCCTCCGCCTGTACAAAATCGGCTGGATGATAAGCAGGACCGTCCACGTGCCAACGAACGCGCCGTGCAGATGATGATAGATATCGTTTTCCCGTAGGTGGGCAAAATACGACCGCGAAAAACTAACCCAGGTCACGACCACGGCCAGCGCAAAGTACCAGGGCGCGTTTGGGTACAGCTCAACCTGGCGGTTAGCGGTCGGCGAAAGCATTGCCTGTTCCATCTGATTATTGGGCTATAAACTAATCAGTTATCCTGTGGCCCTTCACCAACCGGCTTATCCACGTAAAGCATCGCAAACCGAATCGGGATAACCTGATTTGGGAGTAAGTCGCCGTCGAAAATGATCTGTGCACGTACTGGCTTTTCGGTTTGCAGCACGTTGTAGTAGACCGGAAATTCGTTGTAGGGCAGGTATACCCGCACGGCTACGTTACCGTCGGTCAGGCGTTGCACGTCGCCCACGATGGCGGGACCATTGTCGCGAAAGAGCAGGTTGATCTGATTGACTTTCTGATCGTTTGGCTTGGGCGTCAGTAGTAGTCGACGACTCCGGGCGATGGGTTGCCCAGCCGGTGTTTCGTTGATGAGCCGCAGCCCATACATGGTAATTTCAGCGCGTAGATCGGTCATGTGAGTCGGTATGGGTAGTAAGAGGTTTTGTTTCGTTAGGCCACAGCGGGCAAATCCTGTTCTTTCCCCAGCGCAATCATAGCCCCGGCCACGGTCTGGTACAACGCGCCCCACGCCAGCTGCACATCAGGTGTCCAACGGTCGCCCAGCCCATCGCGCAGCGTCTGAATCAGGGCCAGCCCAACCGTGTTAAACTGGTCGGGTTGTACGCCGTAGCGAGCGTGTCGGCGGGCCAGCCCGGTCAGTTCGCGGGTGATGACATCGGCGTTTTCCAACTGCCCGATCAGCAGATTCAGCATCGCCATCAGTTTGTGCGCCTGCGGCTGTATATCATCGGGAAACAGCCGACGCAGGGCGGGGTCGATGGCAAACAGGTTCGCGTAAAATACCTGACCGGCAGCATCGGCATTAGGCGCTACGCAGGCCCACGAATCGCGGATGAGACTGAGTTGTACGGTGTTCATGGTTTGTTTGGGATAGCTAGTACTCGTTCAATTTAGCACCCAGGCGAATACCCATATCGCTGAAGACACAGACGCTTTATCGAATGGTATACCTGACTGATGCACAGTCACCTATGCGGACACAGACACAGAAAACTCTTTTATGATTTATGTTGGAAAAACGCGTACATTGGTCATCGTCGACGCGTTTTCGTGAGCGGGTGTCAGCGTAGCCGGGTTAGTTTCATGGCATACGTATCGCGGTGCAACTGCCCCTGAAGCGTCATGGCTTTGGCGGTCCGATTGGCCACGGTAGCCTGCATGGTATCGTACGACTGACCCTCTTTTCGTTCGAAGAAGATCTTCAGTTTGTTCGTTGTACTGTCGAATTCGTACTCGCCCCGCCAGCTTTCAGTGGGCTTGTATCGGTACGGGTTAGGGCTAAAGGCAACGCCCTGCCAGCCCGCGAAATAAACCCGGTTCCAGGCCGTCGTATCGGTCTGCCAGCTGTTCATCGGAACCGCCTGCCCGTTTCGCATGAGCGATTCCACCTTCCAGGTACCGGCCAGTACCTTCTCGTTTGGGTGCGCTTTCAGCAACACCTGCATCGTGGCAAATGCCAGAATGATAGGCAACACGCGAGCGCCATTTTTCAGCCATTGTCCCCGTCCTGAGGCAATGGGTGGCAACCGTTCGATCAGGTCCCAGAACGCCCGTTTGAGCTTGTCGACATCCAGAAAAAGGAACAGCAGCAAACCCAGCGTAAACATCACGGAATTGAAAAAAGCGCCGACCGCGATGTTATAAAACACGTTGATAAAAACGATATTGACCATAACGGGCAGCAAAATCATCACGCCCAGCAAGGTTGTCCGGCGAAAGAGCAGCAGGCACGAACCGCCGATCTGAAACAGCGCAATAATCACGGCCAGCGTGTAGGAATAGCCATAGTAATACCACGTCAGCTGAAAGCCATTCAGGTCGCTCAAGGCCATATCGAGCCGGTAGTTGGGCGTGCTGAACTGGCTTTTCAGAATTTTGGCAAAGCCATACGTACTGATTTCAAACGCCAGCCAGTAGCGGATGATAGCCTGCAACCAGGCATGGCGTAACCCACTGTCCACAATGAGTCCCGCCCGTTCGCGTCGATGCCACACGATGCTGTAACCGACGCCACTCAGTAGCGCCAGCCCGCCCAGAACGGGCAGGATGTACTGCGCGTATTGACCATATTTCACCCAAAACGACGTGGGCATCATTTCAAGCGGCATTGCTAGCACCGACAAAATACCGACGGCCGCCAGTACGCATTCGCAGAATTTGAGAAACCAACTGGTTTGGTGTGGATAGGAACGCACGTGTGTCATGTTTGGGTGTTTATAGCAGGTATGGTTAGAAATCGTAGCCCGGACCAGCGCCGATTTGGAAATCAATGTTGAGGTAATCGTTTGTGAACAACGGCAGCACAAGTAGCGCAACGCCCCCACCATGCCTCATCGACTACAGGTTAGCAGCGACACACCGAAAGTGCCAATCAGAATTAGCCACAACAGCCAGAATCGGCGCAGTGCCCGTCGACGCTGCGGCAAAGGCCGTTCGCGAAGCGGTACAAAGGGGCTCTCTAAGGCCCGGCCCAGAAAGTAACCGCCCCCAGCCAGAAAGCCAAGCCCCAGCGACAACGTCAATGCTGCCAGCGCGCCATAGCCCGAACAGGCCATCGTACAGGCCAGCGCGATCGAGAAATACCATGTCGCGAAGCCCAGCAAAAACAGTAGAAAGAACCCGATCCGTTTGCCTACATATTGATTACGCTTTTCCGATTTCTGAGCCGCCTTCGCGTACACCACTGGTGGGCGAATGGTTGTGTCGGCGGGGTTAATCAGCGTATCCGACCGCACCACAACCCGCCGACTCCCCCAGGCCGTCCCGGAAGGTGCCGCCGTTTGTACAGAATAGCTCCAGTACGCGCCCAGCACTATCCACAGCAGCCAGTTACTGCCGAATGCCACTGCCAGCCGCCACCGTTGGGCAGCGTATGTGTGGCCCACGATCCGCGCTGCGGCTGGGCTGCGCACCCCAATTGCCAGCCCAGCAGCGAGTACACCCAGCAACAAGAGGGTCGCGCCTGGTAGGTTATTCAGTGCATTGGCCCCCAGCAGCACACCGCCAAATCCATTCGTCAGTTCGCACCCGATCAGCAGTGTAATAGCCAGCCGAGTGTGTTGGTTAGCCCAGCGGGAAACCGCTTTCGTCATAGTCCCCATTAGCGCAGCACCCGACTGACGATGTCGGCAAACGTCGCCGTTTGATTCTGTCTATCGGCTGTCGAGACGTCGGTACGCAGGTTTAACCGCGTGTAGACGTGCAGCTTCGAGTCGATCAACTGCACCTCCGTCGGCTGGCCCGCTGCCGTTTTCGTACCGTTATAAATCAGCACGGCACTGACCGGATCGGCAGCCGGGTCCTGCTTCGATTTGTATACCTTCAGCGTCGTACCCGTCGGCAGGGTAACGCCTTTCTCCAGCTCTTTGCGTACGATATTGAGCAGAGTCTCCAGTTGCTGCAACGTTTCCTGCGGCCGGAAATGATAGTATACTTTGTCTTCCGTGGCAGGCTGATCGGTGTCGATGTACCCCAGCATCGGCCCCAGCACCCCAATCAACGACAGCGATTTTGCCGACGGTATGACTATGGGATCAACCAGCAACAGGTTGCGTGGGACCGTCCGGTTCGCGAAGTAGCCCGACGACACCAGTTCCAGCAGCAGTGGCCCACTCGTCGATGACGTTAGCAGACTGATGTTTGTGTAGCCCGCCTTTAGCAGTGCTTCGTACTCGATCGTGATAGCCGCCTGCCAGTCGCGCCAGGTCGACTGCTTGAAATCGGCGTAGCTGCGTCCATGGCCGCCCAGCAATACCTGCGACAGATACACATCGGAGCGATTGCCCAGATACGCGCGAAACTCGTCCCATTCGAAGGTCGTAGCCGAGTAGCCGTGGCAGGCAATGATCACCGGCCGATTGGCCTGCGCAGCGTTTGGGTTGGGTATCGCTTTCGAGATCAGGTACTGCTCCGGCTTGTAGAGCGACGGGTCGAACAGTTTACCGCTGTCGAGCATAGCGTCAGTGATCGCCGGTTCTTTCGAGCAGCTTATCCCCAACAGCGCAACCAACAGTAGTGTAAAAAAAGATTTCATGTCAGCGGGCCGATGAGCGGTGAAATACATTCCAGGTCAGGCTGGTCTGCACGAAAACGGGGTAGAGCGTACCGGGGCCGGTAACGCCATCGCCCGTCAGCAGGTTGTATCCAACCGACGCGTTGAGTTTGAGCGGAAAGCGGGGGCAAACGCATAGTCCCAGTTCAGGCGACGCCAGCAACGAGGTTTGCGGCAAATCGCGGAACAGCTCACTGCCGTAGTCGGCGCGGAAGTACCCAGCGTTGAGTCGTATCAGTGGTTGAACAAGCCAGTTGGGCCGGAACAGATACGTTGCCGATGCCAGGTAATTATCCTGTTTGATAGCGTTGGAGTTCAGGGCCGTACCCAGCCGCGACGTCACGTACGTCAGGCCCACGTACAGCCGCTGATTGGCAAGTTTTGAGTGGGCGAACTGCGCCGTAATTCCGTTTTCGGTGTAGAGTCCAATCGACTTCTGGGCGCGTATTCCAACGTCAAGCACGGCCCCTGTCGGCCGGTCCTGCGCAGACAGGGTAGTGAACCCGCTTAGTACCATGACAGTCAGCACCAGATTACGGTACAGACTGCCACGGCAAAACGGGGTGTGGATAGAAAAACGCATATGTAAAAGAGGAAGACTCTATCGGATTGGTCGAAAAAATGAACAACCAGCAAACATGCCTTGAGCCAACGGTAATTTCGACAGAAGCACACGACTGATTGTCAACCAAATACCTGCCGCAACCTACGCACAATTGCACTCAGTATCAACCGGATAAATATATGATCTGTCGTCTGTGGAGCTACCGCTTAACGGCTCCCGTTGCAACGGTCTTGACGGAAGCGGGGTCGTTAGAGCAGTATCAATCCTTTTTGACAATGTCATTTACTCAACGTGTAAGCCTTCTCTTCTTTGTTCTGCTTGGTGCTGCCGCCTGTGACCCCGACGTCGCCCCTACCCTACCACTGACGGGCGTTCTCTACGAATCAAACTTCTCGGCGGGCACCGACGGCTGGAAAGCCGATTTCGCCGACTACAGCACGGCCAATGGCGACATGCAACTCCGCTCCGACTGGACGGTATTGCCCAAACCACTCGATTCTACCCGCCGGTCGATCATGCTGTCGGGTATGAACCGCAGCGATGACCTCTTTATGTACCTGACCCGTTCGCTCACCGGTCTGCAACCCAACCACGACTATAAGCTGGTATTCGGCATTGAACTGGCGTCGCCCTACGCGACCAACTCGTTCGGTATCGGCGGATCACCCGGTAGCAGCGTTTACGTGAAGGCGGGTGCATCGGCCACCGAACCGAAACGGCAGCTCATCAATGACTTTTACGAAATCAACGTCGATAAAGGGAATCAGGCCCAGGGTGGCAAAGACGTACTTGTGCTGGGCAACATCGGCGCGGGCGAAGACGTCGAACAGTACACGCTCATCAACCGCAACAACGCCGACGCCCCTCTCACCGTCCGCAGCGACAGCAACGGCCAACTCTGGCTGATCGTCGGCACCGATTCCGGCCACGAAGGACTAACGACGCTGTACTACAGCCGCATCAGAGTCACGGCCTTATAATGCAAACAACACGCTATCAAAAGGGGGCTGCACCGTGCAGCCCCCTTTTGATTTATTCAGGACACGAACCTAGTTCTGTCACTTTTTCCTGATCGAGTAACCAGCAATTGCCATACACGTCCGCATAGCGAATTCGGATGTGAAAGGAGGAGTCATTCAACATAGTGTTGACCTGATTTATGACCGAATCATCTTTCGTAACGAACAGTATATCAATATCATCACCTGATTTAAACACCGATCCTTTCGATATAGTACCAAATCCCTTGCCACCCGCCGTATCCTTACCGATTACATCATAGAACAAGGGGCGGATGTTTTTGTAATTCTTTCCCCGGTATGTAATCTCAAAATCACGAATTATAGCTGGACCCACGCCCTTATTTTCTAATCCGTAGTGTAATTCACTGTCAAAGTTAAAAGTTACTAGCTAGTATTTGCAAATACGGCCATACCGATGCGTGCTGCTGTTCGCGGGCTATTCTGGTTTGAACAATAGAAACGATCAGCGCAGCAAGGCTTAAAAACGTCGCTGAAATGCCCAACAGTAACTCGATATTGATACGACGACGGGGCGGAGCAGGCATGGTGCGAGAAGGGCTGTTGAAGCCCGTAATAACGGAAAGTTTCCGATATTTGTCCACTATGGCCGGAACGTACCCAACCGGCTGGTTGTTAAATTTGTATCGCTACGGATATAAACCCGTACGCTTAACCGACCGACGATGAGTAAGGACGCTGACATCTTAGAAAGCATCACTAACGCCGAATACAAATACGGATTCGAGACCCTGATCGAGGCCGACGAAGCCCCGGTCGGTCTGGATGAAGATATCATACGCTTTATTTCTGCCAAGAAAAACGAACCGGAGTGGCTGCTCGAAAAGCGGTTGCAGGCGTTTGCGCTCTGGCAGACCATGACCGAACCGAAGTGGCCCAACCTACAATACCCCAAGGTTGACTACCAGGCGATTAAGTATTATTCGGCTCCCAAGCAGAAGAAAACGGTGGGCTCGCTCGACGAGATCGATCCCGAACTGCTCGACACATTCAACAAACTAGGCATTTCCCTCAGCGAACAGAAGCGGCTGGCGGGCGTAGTCGATGAGACTATCGGCGACAAGTCGATGGGTGAACGGCCACAGGTCGCGGTCGATGCCGTTATGGACTCGGTTTCGGTTGCCACGACGTTCAAGAAAGATCTGGCCGAGCGGGGCATTATCTTCTGCTCGATGAGCGAAGCCGTACACGAGCACCCCGAACTGGTGAAGAGCTACCTCGGCTCGGTAATTCCGGCGAAAGACAATTACTACGCAGCCCTCAACGCGGCCGTTTTCACCGACGGTTCGTTCTGCTACATTCCGAAAGGCGTGCGCTGTCCGATGGAACTATCGACGTACTTCCGCATCAACGCGGCCGGTACCGGTCAGTTTGAGCGGACGCTGATTATCGCCGACGAAGGTTCGTACGTCAGCTATCTGGAAGGCTGTACGGCCCCCATGCGCGACGAGAATCAGCTACACGCGGCCGTTGTCGAACTGTTCGCCCACGCCGACGCCGAGATCAAATACTCGACGGTGCAGAACTGGTACCCCGGCGACAAAGAAGGCAAAGGTGGTATTTACAACTTCGTGACCAAGCGCGGTATCTGCGACGGTCCGAACGCCAAAATTTCGTGGACGCAGGTTGAAACCGGCTCGGCGATCACCTGGAAATACCCTTCGGTTATTCTGAAGGGCGACAACTCCATCGGTGAGTTTTATTCGGTAGCCGTTACCAACAATATGCAGCAGGCCGATACGGGTACCAAGATGGTCCACATCGGCAAGAACACGAAGAGCCGGATCGTATCGAAAGGTATTTCGGCGGGTAAGAGCCAAAACTCGTACCGTGGTCTGGTACAGGTGCTGAAGCGCGCCGAAAACGCCCGGAACTACTCGCAGTGCGATTCGCTGCTGCTGGGCGATAAGTGCGGAGCGCACACGTTCCCGTATCTGGAAGTCAGCAACCCATCGGCAACGGTGGAGCACGAAGCCACGACCTCGAAAATCGGTGAAGACCAGCTGTTCTACTGCAATCAGCGGGGTATCCCAACCGAGCAGGCCGTTGCTCTGATTATCAACGGATACGCTAAGGAAGTACTGAACCAACTGCCGATGGAATTCGCCGTTGAAGCCCAGAAGCTGCTGGCGATCAGTCTCGAAGGCAGCGTCGGGTAAGCAACACACCGACTACACATAGCAAAAGCTCCTGCGGAAACGTGGGAGCTTTTTTTGTTAGTGATAGCTCCAATCGAAACCCCACTATTTCAGTAGATTTTCGTAACAACCGCGTCGGTTTTGGGCTTATCCAGACAAACCAACGACAACGTTATGAACATACAGATTCCTCCGCAGCACCAGGACGTGCAGCCGGGTATCGAAGCGGAACTGACCCCACAACCGGAAGTCATCAAAGACAACTACGTCGGGTCGGAGAAGCTCAAAGGGAAAATTGCGCTGATCACCGGGGGCGACAGCGGTATCGGTCGGGCTGTTGCCGTACACTTTGCCCGCGAAGGGGCCAACGTCACCATTGCCTACACCGAGCGCGAGGAAGAAGACGCGCAGCGAACCAAAGAACTGGTCGAAGCCGAAGGGCAGCATTGCCTGCTGTTGGCGGGTAATCTGCGCCAGCCGACCTTCTGCGAAAAAATCGTTGCTGATACCGTCAGCCGGTTTGGTACGCTGAATATTCTGGTCAACAACGCCAGTGTGCAATACCAGAATAAAAACCTCGAAGACATTTCTGACGAGGAGTTGATCGAAACCTTCGAGACAAACATTTACGCCATGTTCCGAGTAGCGCGGGCGGCAGTCCCCCACTTCCACGAAGGCGACTGCATCATCAACACCACATCCGTGACGGCCTATCAGGGACGGGCCGACCTACTCGACTATTCGTCGACGAAAGGGGCGATCATGACGTTTACCCGCGCGCTGTCGAGCAATCTGGCGTCGAAGAAAATTCGGGTCAACGGTGTCGCACCCGGCCCAATCTGGACTCCGCTCAACCCGGCGTCGGTCAGTGCCGAAGAAGTCGCCGAATTTGGTCAGGATGTGCCGATGAAGCGACCCGGTCAGCCCAGCGAAGTAGCGCCGATTTACGTCTACCTGGCCTCGGAAGACGCGACCTACGTAACCGGACAAATGATTCACCCCAACGGCGGCACTATCGTCAACGCCTAACCCTCAACGATCATGGAAGAAATGGAAATTGATATCCCGGCGCAGCATCAGGACGGTCAGCCGGGTCTTGAATCTGAAATGACGCCCCAGCCCATCTACATCCGCGACAACTACCGGGGTGCGGGTAAACTGGCGGGTAAGAAAGCGCTGATTACGGGTGGCGACAGTGGTATTGGCCGGGCGGTAGCCATACATTTTGCCCGCGAAGGAGCAGACGTCGCTATTTTCTACCATCCTCGTGAGGAAGAAGACGCCCAGAAAACGAAGGAACTGATCGAAGCTGAAGGACAGCAAGCACTGCTGTTTCCCGGCAACCTGCGCGATACGGACTACATTAAATCAGCCGTTGATCAGGTGGCTGCCGAGTTCGGGGCCATCAACGTACTGGTGAATAACGCGGCTAACCATGTCCCGCAGGAAGACTTCACCGACATCACCGATGAGCAATTGATCGACACCTTCGAGATCAACATCATCGGTATTTTCCGGGTGACGAAAGCCGCCCTGCCCCACATGAAAGCGGGCGACAACATCATCAATACCACATCGGTAACGTCGTATCGGGGTAGCGAAACGCTGGTTGATTATTCGTCTACCAAAGGAGCGGTTACGGCGTTCACCCGGTCGCTGTCGCAGAATCTGGTGGAGAAAGGTATTCGGGTCAACGGCGTGGCACCGGGCCCGATTTATACCCCCCTGATTGCGTCGTCGCTGACGCCCGAAAAGGTTGCCAAGTTCGGGCACGACACCCCGATGGAACGCCCCGGTCAACCTGCCGAACTGGCCCCGGCCTACGTCCTGCTGGCATCCGACAGCGGTTCGTACATCACCGGTCAGGTCATCCACGTAAACGGCGGCTCGGTGGTCAATTCATGAGGTTTAAGGTTTGTGGTTCAAGGTTTAAAGTTTTCAGAAGTCAACATTAAACCTTGAACTACAAACCTTAAACTAGTTTACCCGCCCGGCAGAAGACAGGGAAGCAGACGGTCTGTTCGCCGTCGCCCCACAGTGACTGAATGCGCTCGCCGAAAGCCGTGACGGGGTCTTCTTCGTTCTCGAATATGTATTGCCGCACTGCCGACCATGTTCGCAGGTAGTTCAGAAACCGTTCTAGCGTCCAGTTGTGGTTAACCATAAACGTAGCGGTACGAACGTCGGCAAACGGAAACGCCAGATCGGCGTAGCGATTGTCGATATGGCTGCGCTGGGGATCCCAGTACGGGCCGATGCGGTTGCGATAAAAATCGAGCATAGGCGGGTTGAGTTCGTCACTTAGCTCGACAAGGCCGTAGCCCCATTCGGCCAGCACAGCACCCGGTTTTGCAACCCGCAGAACCTCCCGGTGAAACGCAGGCACGTCGAACCAGTGAATCGCCTGCCCAACCGTGACCAGGTCGAACGTATGATCGGCAAATGGTGTCTGTTCCGCCCGACTGATCTGGTAATGGATGTTAGGCCGCTGTACCGCCATTACGAGCTGCGTTTCGCTGATGTCAGTCGCTTCAACCTGCGCAAACCAGTCAGCCAGCGCGTTGGCCACCTGTCCGTTTCCCGTGGCGCAATCCCAGGCGATTTGGCGGTCGGGCATGTCGCCCAGGATAAACGTATACAACTCATCGGGGTAGTCGATGCGGTACTGCGCGTACAGGCCAGCGTGGCCGGAAAAGCGATCAATTGGTTTCATAAAAGAATATTGCCAAGGCAGGAATATGGTGGATAAACCTGTTTAGAGGGATAAACGGCTTCGATGGATGGCGATTCCAGCGGGGCAAATTATAGCTTCCTGTTCATGCCGCGACTTCATTTATCACTTTTTTTAACAAAGAATTAAACGTTTGCCAGAAACTTTTGTCCAACAATCGTTTTACTTGTAAAATGGCGTGACGGCATTGGCTTATAGGGCGGAACCGTCTATTTTTGTGGGGGTTGGTTCGCCACAACCAGCCATTACTCTTACTTTTCGTTTACCCGATTCACATGAAAAAACTGCTCGGACTTCTTTTTGCCTCCGCAGCGCTGGCAACGGCTTCTGTCGACGCTAACGCCCAAGCCCCTGCTGGCGACATTCCAGCCGACATGAACGCGCTGATGACTAAGTACACCTGTATTGCCTGTCACCGGCCAAACCAACGTCTGGTTGGTCCAGCCTACGCCGACGTTGCGAAGAAGAACTATTCGAACGAAGAAATCGTCAACCTGATCTATAATCCAGTTCCTGCTCACTGGCCGGGTTACCCCCGATGGCTGCGATGAAGCAGGTACCGAAGGAAGACGCCATGAAACTGGCCGTCTGGATCAACTCGCTGGACGGTGACGCCAAAAAATCGTCGACCAAGAAAACGACCACGACCAAGAAGACCACGAAAAAAGCGTAGTCAATCAGTCTCTTTGTTAACACCGAAGCCTTTCCGCAGGGAAAGGCTTCGGTGTTTTATAGCACGATATAGTACATCTATCTATTATATTCACTTAATGACACCGGAAAAGCGACTCGACCAGATTGAACCTGTGATAGCAGACACTGCTCAGAAAGTAGACCGTCTGGTTGAAACAACGGGCCGTATCGCGGTCGAAGTATCAAAAATACCCGCTCAAGAGCGCTCCATTGCGCTCACAGCGAAAGGATTGGCTGATCTGACACAAATTACTGCCAGACGATTCGACAATGTTGATCAGCGATTTGACGGCATTGACCAACGTCTTGATGCTATGGACCAACGGTTTGACGGCATTGATCAGCGGTTCGAGGGCGTAAATCAGCAGTTAGATCAGCTTCAACAGGATACCGGCGACCTCAAACAAGGACAAAGCAGTCTTGAGCAGGGGCAGCAGCAGATTATCCAGCAGTTAAGCCAGCTTCAGCAAGTTATTATCCAGATGATGGGCAACCGGCCTTCCTGATTGACTACGCTACGCGCTTTCCTTCCAGCACCGGCCGGTCATCTTTCGTCGATGGATTAATAATAGCCAAGCTCTTCTTGAAGTCAACCTGTACGCCGTCGTCACTAAACCGGCACGTCACGGTTTCGTAGTGGGCCGTTTCGATGAAGCGCCAGATCATCGAAAAGGTGTTGGCATCGGCCCAGGTACCGGTAGCGGCAATTGGCGTTATCGTTTCGCCGGGTACGCTGGTCGGCACCAGCTTAAGCGGAATCAGCGACAGCGTCGTTTGTCCTAGTCGCCACTCGCTCAGGCCGCACAGCACATCACGCTCCCCTTTTTCATCGACCATCGTGAAGCGCGCTTCGTTGGGCCGGAATGCCAGCGACACCGACTTGATGCCCATACTGTTGCTGGCGACGTCGTATTTTTTACCACTAACCTCCGCCTGTCGGGGCGACGCCTGCCCCGTTGGCGGCATAAACGACAAACCCGCCAGTTGCTGCTTCAACTGCTGCTGGGTGGCTTTCGGTGTTTTGCTTAGCTCTTTGCCCTGTACGGCGGGGAGAATGTGGCTCCAGACCTGATTCAGAATCCCCTGCATATCGCCCGTTTCTGACGTGATCGCCACAACCGTGTCCTGCTCTGGCATCACGATGCAGAACTGACCGAACGCGCCGTCGCCCCGGTAGGCGTTGTGTCGGCACCGCCAGAACTGGTAGCCGTAGCCCTGTATCCAGTCGTTTACATCAGCACCGCCTTTGCCACCCGTCGACTGCGCGTGTGATGAGGTTGCGTCAGCAACCCAGGACTCCGACAGGAGTTGTTTGCCCTGCCACTTGCCTTTCTGCAAATACAGTTGCCCAAACTTGGCAATGTCTTCCGTATGAACGCGCAGGCCCCAGCCGCCCGTATCCACACCGGTCGGGTCGGTTTCCCAATCGGCCCCGCTGATACCTAGCGGATCGAACAGGCGCGGTTTCAGATAGTCGAGTACGGGCTGCCCCGTTTTGAGTTGAACGATATCCGACAGCATGTACGTTGCTCCGCTGTTATAGACGAAGTGCGTGCCGGACTTGTGATCGACCGGCTGCGCCAGAAACGCCTTTGCCCAATCCTTGTCGGCCGACGTCAGCATCTGTGGCGTCGTATCTTTATCGTGTCCAGTGCTCATCGTCAGCAGGTCGCGCACGCACATAGCCGCCAGATTCGGGCTAATGGCTACGGGTACTTTACCTGGAAAAAACGACACGACCTTATCATCAAGCGACAGTTTTTTTTCCGCAACAGCCATACCGACCGCCGTCGACGTGAAGCTTTTGCTGAGCGAATACAGCGTATGTTTCAGCGGTGCCGCGTAGGGAGACCACCAGCCTTCGGCCACAACCTGTCCGTGCCGCACAACCATAAGACTGTGCAGGTTCAGGTTTGCTTTTTCAACGGCATTCACAAAGTCGATCAGCCCCTGCGAGGTTACGCCCTGCGCTTCGGGCAGGCTACGGGGCAACCCCGCCGTACGGGTCGGTACGAGCGCCGTTGGAAAGGCGCTGGCGGTATTCGTTAGCGTAAAACCGGCTGCGCCGATGCCAAGCTGAAGGAGAAACTGTCTGCGGGTCGTGAACATACATGACAAAGGGGAAGCCCGGTGGTTTCTAACCGATTTATGTCCCACTAAACCAGTTATTCGATTTTGTACCCAAAAACCTGATACGGCTGATAACAAAAGGTCTTGACACAAGGATTACTCAACGACACTCACGACGAGCGTCAAAACTCAACGTCAATTTTTGCAACCAATGGCACAAGTAGAAGAACGGCCTACAGCCGACGAACTCAAAACCGCAGTACAGGATTTTCCGGCCATTCAGGCCAAGATGACCCCCGAGCCACAGAGCGATCTGTCGGGTTATAATGCCGCCGGAAAACTAGCCGGTAAAGTGGCAATCGTTACGGGTGCAGACAGTGGTATCGGTCGGGCGGTAGCCGTAGCCTTCGCGAAAGAAGGCGCCAACGTCACCAACGTTTATCTGGCCGAAGAAGAGGAAGACGCTGCCGAAACCAAGCGGATGGTTGAGCAATATGGTGTGACCTGTCTCAACATTCCATCGGACGTACGCAGCAAAGCGAAATGTCAGGAAATTGTTGATCAAACGATCAGCCAGTTTGGTAAAGTAAATATTCTGGTCAACAACGCAGCTTATCAGCACATTGTCGAGAAGATCACCGACATCACCGAAGAGCAGCTCCGCCGGACGTTCGACACCAACATCCTTGGGTATTTCTTCATGGTGCAGGCCGTTGTACCGCACCTGACCGAAGGCGACACGATCATCAACACAGGTAGCATCGTTGGTAAGCAGGGTGAGCCAAAACTGGTCGATTACGCGTCGACGAAGGGAGCCATTCACGCGTTCACGATGTCGCTGGCTACGCAGTTAGGGGAACAAAAAATCCGGGTGAATGCTGTACTGCCCGGACCGATCTATACGCCGTTCCTGCCGGGTGCGGGTATGGGCCCCGATGGTGTCAAGCAGGCGGCTTCCAAAACGATCCTGCAACGCCCCGGCCAACCCGATGAACTGGCACCGGCTTATGTACTGCTGGCCTCGCAGGATGGTAGCTACATCACCGGCAGCCTCCTCGACGTCAACGGCGGCAACGCGTAACCGCTGATTGTTCTGAACTGTGATTGTCTTGAACTGTGATTTTTGTGATTACGTTGATGGACTATGATTCTGAAAAGAGAAATCAGGGCAATCAATAAATCATAAAAATCACAGTTCAAGATTATCTGAACTGTAATTTTTATGATCACGCTGATGAACTGTGATTTGAAGAATCAGCGAAATCACAAAAATCACACGGGGCCGCCCGGCGGCTCAAAATTACTCAACCGTTATGCCGCGCTTCTGTAGATAAGCACCGACGTTGAACTGCTGACCGTCCATGAGTTCAATGTTCCGCGACCAGTCAATCGTTTCGATAAGGTCATTCGTGGCCACGATGACGACGCGTGCGTCGGTCAGCACCCAGATCACTTTTTCAACACCGAAGTCGAGAAGTTTGCGGGTTTTGCGGTAGATATAGCTCGTTTCACTGGTATCGGCCGCATCGATGTTGATATCGACTTCGATAGCAATGCGGGGTGGCACATCAGCGTACTTTTTTGAAATACTTGACGGCGGTAACACGGCCTGATCGTAGATAGCCACGTCGTTTACCAAATTACTCCGGTGATCGATATGCACGCCCGGCTTGTTGACCAGCACAAAATACCGGTCTTCACTGGTGAACATAGAAATCATCTTTATCAGGTAATAGCTAATAACAGACTGAAGTGTGCTGGTGCCCTTGATCTCTTCCAACGTTTTTTTTTCGGCAACAACGTCCCGATACCCTTTCCGATAAAAGGGCTTTCCATCAATCGTCTCATAGATGAGAGACTCCAGCATCTTTTTCGCCTAGATTGACACTGACTGAGTTAATCGGCGGGTCGTTGCTGCTGTCGTTGCCATATCCGTACGCGCTAGGATTCAGTTTGAATAACTATACTCCGCTGACGGACGGCTTCGTATAATACGACGCCCGTCGCGACGGATACGTTAAGCGAGCCGACACTGCCCAGCAGGGGAATCTTCACGTTGGTGTCGGCCATGCGCAGGAGTTCGGGCGAGATACCGTCTTCCTCCGAACCCATGATAATCGCCATTGGGCCGGTCAGGTCGGTGGTGCGCTCGTAGAGGTCACGGGCCGATTTTTCGGTACAGGCCACGATCGTGATGCCTGACTCCTGTAAGTATTTTACCGTTTCTGTCAGGTCGGGTTCGCGGCAGACGGATATGTGGTTCAGTGCCCCCGACGATGTTTTCATCGCGTCGGAGTTAATGGCAGCGGCACCCCGGCCCGGTATCACGATGCACTGCACCCCGGTACATTCGGCCGTACGGGCGATCGCTCCGAAATTACGGACGTCGGTAATACGGTCGAGGAGCAGGAAAAACGGGGTTTCACCGCGCTCGTACACGTCAGCAATGACGTTCGACAGCTTGACGTACTGCACCTGCGCAATCAGGCAGACGACGCCCTGGTGGTTCTTGCGCGTCAGGCGGTCGAGCCGTTCGGGTGGTACGCGCTGTATCGTCACCCGCTTTTGAAACGCCAGATTCTGAATATCAGGGTTGCTCAGCCCCTTCTCCATATATAGCTTGTCGATCTGCTGATCGGAGCGCAGTGTTTCCAGTACGGACTGAATACCGAATACCATCTCATCCGGGTTTGGGCCGGTCTGAGCGGGTTTGTTATACTGCTTATAGTTGGGGCGATTTACTCGCGAATTGCGCCGGTTCTCCATGCTTCGACAATCGGGTACCAGACGGGTTGGTACTCCATGAAGCGCACCAGTTCGTAATGATCCTCGACAAATTGATTCGATTTTTTGGTAAAGGTAAAGTTAATCTCCGACACGTTTGGCCGTCGATTGTATACCCATACTTCCCGTTCACGGTTGCGCTGAATGCGGTCGGGTGGGCCGAGCACGATATAGATCATGCCTTTGTCGGTTTTCCAGCCTTCCTTGTACGTCGTAAACAAGCGGTTGGCGTCTTCCACCCGGTCGTAATACGCCTTGATCGTGCGCCGGGCCGTCTCTTCATTGCCCGACATCAGACTTAACCAGTACCGGTCGAGGGCTTTCTTGGTGTCCTGCGCCTGCGTCATCTCGTTGATTTCGCTGCTCGTGCTCATGTACAGCACGGGCCGGATCAGCTTCTCCGGCCGGGTCATTTTCGGAAAGCGATTGTCAGTCACTACCAGCCCGATACCGTTGTCGGCGGTCGTATCTTCAGTGAAGTAGTACAGTCCTTCTCTGGGTAGCGAAAACGGCTGATTGGTCGTAATCGTCAGCGTCGAATCAACCACGAGTGACTTGGGGGCCGGACGGGCGGAGGTGTTCATCGGCGAGGAAGCCGCTTCGAAATCGTGCCGGTAGCGAACACCGTACAACGTTTTCTTCGTATTCGCCAGATCGCTCAGCTGAATCATGTCGCCCGCGTTGACATAGTTGCGTAGCTCAACCTCCTGCCCCGTTGCGTTCGTCAGGGCGAAGCGGTCGCTAAGCCGGAAATTCCGGAACCGGAGCGGCAAATCATTGCGGGCCTTATTGCCGCTGGCAATTTCCGTAACCTCCGTCAGCAGTACAGCATTAGCCAGATCGGTGCGGTTGGCGGGGCGCTTTACGTCGAACGCAATAGTCAGGTGGTTACCCTGCTTTTTGACGGTCTGTCCGTCGAGCGGAATGTTGCCGTAGCCCAACCGTTCGCGGTTGTTATAATCCGGATACATCACGTAGGCTATCTGAAAATGCTCGGCAAACTGCGCAGGGTCAGCCTGCCCGCCTTCCGGCTTCTGCGCTGTCATATCAAGTATGACATGCAGCGTCGTGCTATCAATAGCCAGAAACTTACCCTTGATCGAGGTGACCGACCAGCCCGACGAGCGATCAGCCACGGTCGGCGCGGCAGCCGGAGCGTCGACCGTACGCGGAGGAGCCGTTGACGGCGACGATAAGGTAGCCGCTCTGGGCTGGGTGCTGGTCGGACGCGACGCTTCGGTGCGGGCTTCATAGGCCGTATTGACGCGTTGCTGCTGCGTTTTTTTCATCGACCCACAGGCCGACAGGCTTAGTATAATCAGGCCGTAAAAGAGCGTTCGCATAACTGGTAGTGGGGAATCAACCTCAGTGAGCCGTCGACCGGATAACGGTATCAACTCGTTGTCTATAACGAAAAAAGCAGGCGGTTCCGCTTATCGGGTGCCGCCATTTTTACGACTACCCGAGCCAGTCGAACCCCGTTTCGGCACTCACCGTTTTCTTTGCCCCTGCAAAAGAGTATTTTTGTCGCTTAATTACAAGCGCATCAGCAGGGAACGTCCTGCCACGCTGCGTTTTTCCGACTGTTAGCAATGTACAAGACCACCGAGATTACCTCCGCCGAGATCGCTTCCGACAATCCCGTTCACCAGCGGCTGCTGTTTCCTTACGTTGAAGCGGCTCAGCTGGTTAGCGGTAATCTGCTCGAAATTGGCTGCGGCTGGGGTCGTGGTCTCGAACTACTGACCAAAGCGGCCGACCATTATACGGGCATCGACAAAAATGCGGATCTGATTGCGGCCCTCAGCGCCGAATACCCACAGTCGACGTTCATTGCGGCCAACATCCCGCCCCTGTCGAACCTGCCCGATAACACCTTCGATTTTATCGTGACCTTTCAGGTGATCGAGCACATCGAAAACGACGATCTGTTTGTAAAGGAAGCGCATCGCGTCCTGAAACCGGGTGGTAAGCTGCTGCTAACGACGGTCAACAAAACGTTTTCGCTCACGCGCAACCCCTGGCACGTACGGGAATACTACGCCGATGGACTGAAAACGCTGATGCGGAAGTACTTTCCGACGGTCGAAACGCGGGGCGTACACGGCAACGAGAAGGTGATGACCTACTACGAGCAGAACAAGGCATCGGTGAAGAAGCTGACCCGCTTCGACATTTTCAACCTGCAATACCGCCTGCCCCGCCGACTCCTGCAAGTACCTTACGACCTGATGAACCGCCTGAACCGCAACCGGCTGCACGAGGCCAGCGGTATTGCCGCCGAAATCGACTACACCGACTACCTCGTCAGCCGCGACCCCGCCGGTAGCCTCGACTTCTTCTACATCGCGACGAAGTAGATTAACCGTCGCAATGAGTTTACTAGTAAGAGTATAGACTATCAAGTAAACTCAACGCCATGAGACTGTTTTTGCTTACGCTGACGGCGATTCTGCTGTCGACTTTGTCGACATACGCTCAGTATTACCGGAACACGGGCCGGGTCGGTGTCGACTTTATGAGTCTTGATGCCCCCGACGACACGGGATTTCGCTACTGGGTCCGCTACGACCGCCACCTGGCACAGGACCGCATCGTTCTATCGGGTACGCTGGGCTACGCCAACGTAGCGAACCGCCGACAGTACACCCTGTCCACCCCCGTCATTTTCGACGGTCGCCCCCGGCAGCGGGTTACTGCCGATCTGACGCTCTCCTACGATTTCATCCGCAGCTATCGCCATGCACTACGGCTCGGCGGAGGGCTATCTGTCTGGTACCGGCAGGACGACGTAGTTCGGCAAATCAGCCTGGTACCGGGCAACGCTCCGGCAATCGACCATGTCGAAATCAACGAAACAAACGTCGGCTATCACCTGACTGCTGAGTACGAATACGCCCTGACAACCCGTGTTGTTGCCGCCGGCCGATTCGGGCTGGCTAACCTGGGCGAAGCTGGTATCAGCTCGCTAGTGGGCATCAGCCTGGGCCGTCGCTTCTAACGGTCAATAGGCCTCATACCAGTACGTTGTCACTTCGTCGATATAGACGCCGGTTTTGACGCGCCGGATGAGTAGTCCACGGCTGTCGTGATAGTGAGTTGTGTTTTTCGTGATTACATTATTACGGTTAAACGAAGTGATGCCGGGGTAGACCGCGAAGAAATTTCGGTAGATGTTGAGCGCACCATCGAAGCGGGTGGTGTCCTGCGTGATGCGCGGCTCCGTCGTGTAAGCCGTCGTGCTCGTCAGACCGATCAGTGCGGCATTTCCATCGGTAAACGTAAAGCTGTACATATCGCGGGCGTAGCGCGGTGCCGGGCCGGTGATGGTCAGCGTGGCAGGCAGGCCGTTGGCATCGTACACGTACTGATACACCTGCACCGGCTTGAGATGGTCGAAATCGGCCTGTGCTTTCGACTCGCTGACGGTCGAAAGCTGCCCGTTGGCATTGTAGGCGTATGTCCGGCGCGTGCCCGTCAACGGCCCATCGGCATCAATGGCAGGCTGCGTCAGTTGCCGGTCGACGTGGTCGATGTGAGTGGGTTGAGCGGGGTCGTAGTAGACAGTTGTCTGAGCGGTTGTCGGGCCGCTTGCCATCGTGTCGGGATAGTCGACAATGGAAGCCAGCCGCCCCTGCTCATCGTATCTGTACGTTATTGTCAGTTTAGACCCGTAGCCCGTTTGCGACGCCCGAACTACCCGATACTGCCGCAAGTCAGCGTCGTTGGCACAACAGCCAAACAGGGTGATTAGCAATAAGGCAGTTATGAGTTTAAACACGGAGGTATGGAGGTTTCACAGAGAACATAGAGAGGAGATAAGCACTGGATATTACTCTGTTATCTCCGTGAAATCTCCGTTTCTCTGTGTTTAAAAAATCACTTGCCCGCCCCCCCTGTCACATCGAGCCGGACAGTGCGCCCGATGGGCAGCGTCAGGTTATAATCGACGTGACCGGCTGGCAGGTCAAACAGCACCGGGTACTTATAATCGGCCACGACATCGGCGATGATTTCGTAGGCATCCTGCCCAAACGGCAGCGACGGATTCAGGCGCATATCGGTAAACTGTCCCACCACCAGCCCCGCCAGCTTCGCCAGCCGACCCGACCGGTGTAGCTGCCGCATCATCCGGTCGAGCGAGAACAGCGTTTCGTCAATATCTTCGATAAACAGCACCGTTCCGTCGTAGTCGATATCGGTCGGCGTACCGATGGAGTTAATCAGCATCGTCAGATTCCCCCCACGAGCGGCCCCGTTGCCTGACCCGTTCGGTTCAGCGAGTGTGACGCTATGGCATACTGATCCGGCAATTCACCAAACAGCCACTGCCGCAGCGATTCAAGCGAATCAGCCCGGTCGACATCGCCGAACTGCCGGGGCATGATACCGTGCAGACTGCCAACGCCATGCCGGTACAACAAACTCAAAAGGGCCGTAACATCGCTGAAGCCAACCAGCCATTTCGGGTGCCGGAGCAGGCCCGTCAGGTCGAGGTCGTCGGCGATGCGGTAGCAGCCGTAGCCCCCACGTGAGGCAAACACCGCCCGAACGGACGGGTCGTCGAACAGCCGTTGCAGGTCGGCACGGCGCAGGTCGTCGGAGCCCGCAAACGGCCCATCGGTCGCGTGCAGACTGTCGCCCTCGATCACGTTGAGTTGCCAGTCGTCGCGCAGGATGCGCAGGCCTTCGGTTAGTTCAGCATACGGCACCCGGCTCGCGGGCGACACCACCCCGACCGTATCGCCGGGACGTAAAAATGAGGGAATGAGCAAGGAAATGGGCGTTTACTGTTTAAGGTTCAAAGTCTAATGTTTAAAGTCACTGGCAACATCAACGTTGAACGTTAAACCTTATACATCAAACCTTAAACCCATCAATTCAACTCCGCCGGGGCGGTATCGTCTAGTTTGTCGAGGTCCAGCGCGACCATGCCGTGCTGGGCACTATCGAACATGGGCACAAATTTATAGCCCCACTGAATCTCGTCATATCGGTACGATGTCCGGCTGTGTACCTGCTGCGAAAAGGTGTCGTCCATAGCCCGGAACAGGATTAGAAACTCCGCGTCAGATTCAGCTAGTTCTTCTGGTGTACAACCGTAGAGCGGACTAGTCTCCGTTATTGGATGCACGAGCGTCCAGTTAGTGGGAAAAAACGCGACTTTATTCCGCTCCAGCTTCAGCCCATGATACCGCCGGTATCGGGTACCGTCGGGTTTGGTTTCCAGCCGCGACAATGACACTTCCATTTCGACGTCGATCAACTGGTTTGCCCGGTTATTGACCACCCGAAACATCCAGGCATTCACGTCAAGGTAAGGCGAGAAAACAGACTGTTTGGAGAAGCGTACGTGGGCCAGCGGACGGGAGAAACGTCCGTATAGCAGCCCCGTTACCAGGGCAAAGGATAGTAACCCGATCATCGACTCCATGGCCGCAACAATGCTGGATAGAAAATTGACCGGTGCAATGTGTCCGTAGCCTACCGTAGTCATGGTCTGCGAACTGAAAAAGAACGCTTTCCAGAACGAACCATAGGGCTCACCATTGACACTACTCTGTAGATTTTCGGCTCCTACCAGCAGATAAGTACCGGCAAAAACCCCATTCACAACAAAGTAAAAAACCAGTACCCACCCCAGAAAATGCCACCACGACATTGTAATCAGGCGATTGTACAGATTAATCCGATCCCAGAACCGCTCGTTGACCCGATTGATGTTGACGCTCCCGTTTTTGTTGACCAGCCGCGAGTAAGCGTCGTTGAGTTTCGTGCCAAAACCCAGATCCTGCCGCTGCTCTTCCTGCTGTACCAGTCGACTGTTGGCCCCGTGCAGTGCGGGTTCATCAGACGAGGGACGGATGTTTTTTTTCTGCTCCATAAACTAGTCAAATATAAAGGCAGACAGATTCGTAACCGGCTACAGGTTGTGGTAATGTTAAGCATTGTATCAGTGGGAACCCGCGCTTGTCACCCTCAGTTTATTTGCTGTTTGTCAGTTACTGTACAGCAGCCGCAACGACTTTCGACCTACCTATAGCACATATAAGTAGTTGTACTTAACTTCGCTACGGCATTACCGTTTGACTGCCTGCTTACCCCAACCTATGAACAAAATACTATCTCAGCGGATGATAAGTGTGGTTGTACCCGCTTTCAACGAAGAGGAAAATTTGCACGTTTTGGTTCAACGGCTCTCAGCAGTGCTTGAACCGTACGACTCGTATGAAATTTTGATCGTCGACGATGGCAGTTCCGATCAGACACGCTACGTCCTGCGGCAGCTTAGTCAGGAATACCCGGCGGTCCGGTTTCTGTCGTTCTCGCGCAACTTCGGCCACCAGATGGCCCTTCGGGCCGGTTACGACCACGCCCGTGGCGACGCCGTTATCTGCCTCGATGCCGACCTACAACACCCCCCCGAACTGATTCCGGCGCTGATCGACAAGTGGCACGAAGGATACGACGTGGTCTACACCGTGCGCCAGCCGGATCCCAATCTATCCTGGTTCAAACGCACCAGCTCGCGGAAATTTTACAGTATGCTCCGCAACGTGTCTGGGCTGGAAATCGAAGACGGCGCGGCCGACTTTCGCCTGCTCGACCGCAAAGTGGTCGACACGCTGAAGCAGTTCAAAGAAAACGATCTGTTTCTGCGCGGGGCCATTTCGTGGGTTGGGTTCCGGCAATGCCGTATCCTGTACCAGCCAGCCGCCCGCTACGCCGGTCGGTCGAAGTATTCGCTGCGCAAGATGATGCAACTGGCGGCAATGGGCATCACCTCATTCTCGACCAAGCCGCTGTACATGTCGGTGCTGCTCGGCTTCGGCATGTCGCTGCTTGCGCTGCTGTTCGGCGCCGAAGCGACCTACGAGTATTTCTTTACGGATGCTACCGTATCGGGCTGGACAACGCTCGTCGTGCTGTCGGTGCTCATCGGCGGGGTGCAGTTCATCATGATCGGCATTATCGGCGTATATTTGGGCAAAACGTTCGTCGAGGTCAAAAACAGACCCGCCTACATTATTGGCGATACGGACGAGATTGACGAAACGACTACATGGGTACAGCCGGACGAAGCCGACCGCAAATTTTATTCACCGTTGACGTAGAGGAGTTCGATACCGCCGTTGAATTCGGCCACGACATCCCGCTGACTGAGCAGATTGCCGTTTCAACGCGGGGTCTGCGCCTGCTGGCTGAGCGTTTCGACGCCGTAGGTGCCCGCACCACGCTGTTCACTACCGCCAATTACGCCCTGCACGAAACCGAGCTGATCCGGTCGCTGTCGCACAAGCACGAGATTGCCTCGCACGGTTATTACCACACCACGTTTGAACCTGCCGACCTGCTGAAGTCGCGGCTGGAACTGGAAAAGCTGCTGGGGCAACCCATCACCGGTTTCCGTCGCGCGCGCATGGGCTTCGTCGACCCCACCGATGTGCAGCAGGCTGGTTACCAGTACAATTCTTCACTGCATCCAACCTGGCTACCGGGCCGGTACAATCACTGGGGCGAACCCCGACACCCCTTTCGCGAGCAGGGCGTCTGGCAGATTCCCGCGTCGGTGACACCCACGCTGCGGCTACCGTTGTTTTGGCTGAGCCTGAAAAACTTCCCCTGGGCGTACTACAAACAGCTTTGCCGACAAACCCTGAAGGCCGACGGTTTTCTGAATCTGTACGTGCATCCGTGGGAATTTACCGATCTGTCGGCCTACGAAAAGATACCGGCCTACGTCAAACGCCATTCGCGCGACGAACTCCTCGACCGGGTCGAAAGCCTGCTCCGCTACCTCAAACCGCAGGGCGAATTCAGCACAATGGGGGAATTTGCAAGGGGTTTAACGTTTCATGTCTAAGGTTTAACGTTGCTGGCGCGCACAACCACCAGACGCACAACCTTAGACCTTAGACATTAAACCTCAAACTAAATAAACACCACATCCGTAATCACCTCGCTGCCCATGTCGCGGTTGACGAGCTGGATGAGCTTCTGCTTGGCGTTGACGAGTTCGTTGCGGAGCGGGGCCGACGAAAGTTCGATGTACAGTTTACCGTCGCGGACGTAGAGCCGTTTGGTGCGGGTCGCGATGGCGGGGCCCATCATACGGCCCCAGAAAGCCTCCAGATACGTTTCGTTGAACCGCCCCTGAAGCTGATACGCTTTCAGCAGTTGCCCGATGGCATCTTTCAGGGAAGTGACACCGGCCGCGCGGGTGGCGTTGTCGCGGTTGTATCGGTAGGTTTGCTGGCTCATCGACGTTGGATCTCTTTACAAATGTAGAAAACCACCCGGACACTAAACGCGCCTGATTACATTTTACGGGATTTTTACCCACGCACCGACAAATCGGGTGGGGTGTTTGGTGGCCTGACGACTGGGTACTATACTTGCAGTATCAAGTCAATTGTCAGGCGCCACCCAGTATCCCGGCGCGGGTTGATTTATACAGAAGCGGGGAGAGATCAGGCTCTGCGAACCGCTGGCAACCTACCACACGGCAAGGTGCTAACTCCTGCCTAAAGCAGCCGACTGCCACGCTGGCAGCGGACGTTAGGGACTATAAATCGGTATTAACTATGTATTTCAGCACCACCTGCCTGCCCATCTGGGTACGCTAAACATCACCCCCGCATCGCACCGCCGACGCCGGGCGTGACGCTGTCATACCGCCTGTTGGCCGGTAAGCAGCAACGCCACTGTACTGGCTGCGCTGGCGTAAGGGGATTTTTTAAAACCCATGTCTGCTCCATCGACGATACACTACTTCGACTACAAATATTCGTTTCCACTGGAATCGGGCGCAACGCTGCCGGGTTTTCGGCTGGCCTACACCACGCAGGGAACGCTGCGGCAGGAAAACGGCCAGTCGAACGTGGTGTGGATCTGCCACGCCCTGACGGGCAATGCCAATGTGAGCGACTGGTGGGGCGGGATGGTCGGCGCGGGTAAATTTTTTGATCCGGAAAAGCACTTTATCGTGTGCGCCAACGTGCTGGGCTCCTGCTACGGTTCGTCGGGGCCACTATCGGAGAATCCGGCCACCGGAGAGCCGTTTTACCACGACTTCCCCGTCGTGACCGTGCGGGACATCGTAAACAGCCTCGACCTGTTACGGCAGGAACTGGGTATCGACCGTATCCATACCTGCATTGGCGGGTCGTTGGGGGGTGAGCAGGCCTTGGAATGGGCGATCGACCAGCCCGACCTGATTCAGCGCCTGATTCTGATTGCGTCGGGCGCGGTGGCGTCGCCCTGGTGCATTGCCTTCAACGAAGCGCAGCGAATGGCCATCGAAGCCGACCCCACCTGGACCGAACGACGCGCCGACGCCGGGGCAATGGGTATGAAAGCCGCCCGCGCTATGGCCATGATTTCGTACCGCAACTACGACACCTACGGCTTTACGCAGGCCCTCGACAACAACGAACAACTCGACGATTACAAAGCCGCGACGTACCAGCGGTATCAGGGCGACAAGATCGTGGACCGGTACAACGCCTTTACCTACCGGCTGCTGTCGAAGGTGATGGACTCGCACAACGTCGGGCGGAACCGGGGCAGCATACCGCAGGCGCTGGGCCGGGTAAAATCGCGCACGCTGGTTGTCGGCATCCGCTCTGATCTGCTGTTTCCCCCATCGGAGCAGCAGTTTCTGGCCCGGCACATCCCCAACGCATCGTACCAGGAAATCGACTCGCTTTACGGCCACGACGGCTTTCTGATTGAGTTTCGACCGCTGACGGCCCTGATCCGTACCTGGACAGCGTCCCTCGACGTGGCCCAACCGGGCACCGTACGTACAAACCCGGCCTGACCGAACGAGAAGCTGGATTGACCGCTACTGTTGAACTGGCCAAAGACCTATCGGCTCAGGAAAGGGTATAACTATTTCTTCATACGTGTAGTTGATTCTACCTGTGTAAGTCATTCTACTTTTGAAATTCGATTACGTTTATGAATAGTCATTGTGAACTATCCTACGTGGTGGTCGATGATGATGAGGACGACCGCCTGTTGATGCGCCTTGCCCTCGAGCAGTCACAGCGCACACTACCCGTGCTTGAATTTTCTGACGGTCAGGAATTGATTGACTACCTGTCGCAGGATACCAGTGCCCGCCCCGACGAAGACATGCACTGGCTGGTTATTATGGACGTAAACATGCCCCGCATGAACGGACTCGATGCCCTGCAAACGCTTCGGCAGGACCCTCACTGGGCCAAGTTGCCTGTGCTGATGCTGTCGACAGCCGACGACGACGTCACGCGGCAGTTATCACTGGAAAAAGGGGCCAACGGCTATCTGGTCAAGCCGACATCGATGCAGGACTATGGGCCGCTTTTCGATCGACACTTTGCGCCCTGGCTGGCCGTCGATTCCAGTCAGTGGCCTGATTACAGCAGTCAGGCGGACCAATCGTTATAACCTGCTCTTTTCACGAACTCATCGTAATGTACAACAAGAAAGACCACTACCTACCCGAAGAAGAACTGTACCCTGTATGCTACGTGGTAGCCGATGACGACCCGGATGAGCTACTGCTGATGCGTGCGGCCCTGTCGCAGCAGCAACGCCCCCTACCCGTCCGGGAATTTGTTGATGGACAGTACGTTGTCGATTATTTACTCGATAATAGGGAGTCGCGGAACGACGAGGATGTACACTGGCTGCTGATCCTGGATATGCACATGCCCCGACTGAATGGTCTGGAGACTGTGAAAGCCATCCGTCAGAATCACAACTGGGACACGATCCCTATTCTGCTGTTTACGGAGGAAGACAACGATTCCCTTATCCAGGAAGCCCTCGCCAGCGGGGCTAACGGCTGCATCACCAAACCCGAACGGCTGGACGATTATCGGCAGTTGTTCGACAAGTTTTTCAGCCCTTACCTGCGCAATTGGTAAGCGGCTAACGGCTGTTAAGTGATTACGTTGTATCCGGCAGCTTCCAGCTGTCGGGGCCGCGATAGCGGCTAACAGTGCTCTGGCCATTTAGCCTGACGGCTCCGACAGCTGGAAGCTGCCGGATATAATACAACCGCTCGATGCGGCTAACAGCTAGCTCGGTCAGGGTAGCAGACGCACCAGATCGAAGTACGGCGGCAGCAGATGATTGGTGAATATCTTCTCGCGTTCCTGCGGGTACTTTTTATAGTAGGCTTCGTCGGGAACAAGCGATATGATCGTGCCGGTACGGACGTAGTCGCTCGACTGATGAAACGTCGGCGGCACGTACTCTTTCAGGTTGGTTTTGACATACCGACTGGCGTACTCACCCAGGTATTTTCGATAGACTTTACTTGCTTTCTGCGCCGGTTTCGACAGCCGGTTAAACACGTACCGCAAGGCCAGATTTTTTGGAAACTTCTGCTTTTTGATCAGTGCAGGCGCATTCGCAAACGGATTGACCGGGTTGAAATCGTCGAGCGTCTGAATCGTAATCGGCATCTCCGGCACCCAGTCGGCCGCGTTGACCACGTTGAACGACCACCCGCCGACCGCCATCGCTTCGTATTCGTAGGCAAACTGTAGGTTGCCCGGTTTGGGCGCGGCACTGCAATAGGTTTTGAACTGAACCGACGCCGGAATTTTCCCCGACCGCTGTAGCTGCTTCAGGTGCGCCGTCATCAGATACGCAATAGCCCCGCCCTGACTGTGGCCCATCACGTAGAAATTAGTGATCCCTTTCCGTACGCAGGAATCGAGCCGGGGCATGATGTCCTGCGCCAGAAACGCCGTGCCGATCAGCCAGCCAATGTGTACGGCCGCGCGGGGATCATTGGCCAGCTGGTAATCGAACTTGTAATCGTTGGTCATCACGATATTTCCTTTGGCGGGCACCATAGCCGCGTAGAAATTTTCGAGCCAGCCCACCGGATTCAGCGTTGTACCCCGGATGCTGATGACGCCCACTGAATCGGGGCTGGACCAGAGTTCCCAGCGGTTATCCAGCCCCACGATGGGTGAACGGTACAGCCGGGCGAAGCGCTGCGGCTTCGGTATCGGCGTGTTGGCGGGCAGCGTATCGACCTGTTTGGCGAATACGCTTAGCAGTTCAACGTATTCAGCTTTGTCGAAGCCGGGTTTCAATTTCTGCGCCTGTGCGATGTGGGTCAAACTCAGGCAGGCAAGGAGCACCAACAGTCCGTTTTTCATCGTTTACCGCATTCTTGTGGATAGATTCAGATCAGCAATTGCTCGGCTACGGGCAGCAGCGGAGCCACTTCGGCCTGCGCCTGCAACAGCGCATCGGCATAGGGTTGGTAGAGCACGCGCCCCGGCGGGGTTGTCGACAAGTCAGCATCCCACAGGCCCGACTTGTGCCAGGGCGTGAGGTGATCCCAATCGGGCCGGTCGACAATTGGATACAGGCAGACGCCCCACAGCGGTACGCCCGCGAGTAAAGCAGCTGCGCATTCCTGCCCGATCATCCGAATCCACTGCGGCCGGTCAATACCGGGGTGGCTGGTTTCGGTTAGGGCGATGGGTCGTTTGTAGCGATCGTGGGCTTCGATCAGCAGTTTCCGCAGCGGTACCCAGCGCGGGTCGGGCACGGCGTCGGCCCAGCCCAGGAACGTGTGCGTACCGCTGATCCACTGATTGTTGTAATAATAGTTGAAGCCCAGAATATCCAGAAATTCAGGCGACCCGCCCAGCTCGGGCGAAATCCGACCCGCCAACATATCGACGGACTGAAACTGGTTATTGTGCCCTTCGGCGGCTCTGTCCCGTTCGGCTTTGGTGGCCGGCAAAGGTGGCACGATATGCACCAATGGTTCGGTGGTCAGAATACGAATCGACGGGTCGATTTCGCGCATGGCCGCCACGCACTCGATGTAGCCGCGCATCAGTCCGCGCTTCACTTCCCAGCCCTGTTTCGTGCAGTACGGCGATGTGCCGCGGGCATCGCCACCCAGCCACGACATGAAACTCACTTCGTTGATCGGCGTTACAATCAGCGGCTCGTCGGGATACAGGTCGCGGTAAAATCGAACGAATGCCCGACCCAGCGCGGCAAAGCGCCGGGCAAACATCGGGTGCAGGGGTGTCAGGTCGTCGGGGTAGCCGAAGTGGCACAAGTCCCAAACTTGTTGAATACCCTGCCGGTGGCCTTCGGCAAGCATCGACTCGACCGTGCGCCAGTCGTACTGATACGCCGTTTTTTCGACCTGACTCCAGCGGATGCCTTCCCGGACGGTACGCAGGTCGAACTGTTTCAGGTCTTCGTAATCCTGCTGAATGAGTTGCAGGTGGCCCGTCAGGGGCAGAAAATCGACGCGATTACCAAAAGCGTTGAGTTGATCGGTACACTCGTAACCGGCCCACCAGAACGAACGAAATGGATTCCCGGTGGTCGATACAGATAACGTTGAGGGCATGAGGAAAACAGTCTACGGACTGTGCGAGTGATTACCAAAGGTGCCTAAAAATGGGACGGTAGGCAAACTTACCGGCTACTTTGTGAGCTAAAGGAGCTATAATCCCTGCACGATAGCCAGCACGAGTTTGGCCGAATTGCGGGCAGCTGTCGGGTAAAATTTGTCGTAGGCGATGTGCGCTTCGGCATCGGCGCGGTCGCTCAGGCTGCGGATAATGAGGTGCGGTACCTGAAGCTGATAGCATACCTGCGCTACGGCCGCGCCTTCCATTTCGGTCGCATCGGCACCGAAGTCCGTCCGCAGGCTAACTCCCTTTGCCGCCGACGCCACAAACACGTCGCCCGTCACAACCGTACCCGTCATCACCCGCACCGGCCGGTTCGACACTCCACCGTCGGCCAGGGGAATTCCCTCCAATGTTACGGCACCGCTCACCCGCTGCGCCAGCCCCAGCAGGGTCGAATCGGCCGGAAAATACAGCGGATTGAACTGCCGGGTGATGGCGTCGCGCGTTTGCCGGACAGGCGTATTTTTATCGGTAACCGAACTGTAATCGTGGTGGGCCGTGCGGCTGGCGATAACGATGTCGCCGGGTTGCAGATCGGGATTAGTGCCGCCCGCGATACCGGTAAACAGCACCCGCCGGGGCCGGAAGTGGTCGAGCAACAGGGCCGTTGTCATGGCGGCATTCACCTTACCGATTCCCGTTTCGGCCACCACGACGCGTTGCTTCCCTAATTGTCCGGTTGTGAACACGATACCGTCTACAACAACCTCTTTCGGCTTTTTCAGCGACTGCTTCACCAGCGCGACCTCCGCCCCAAACGCCCCCAGCAAGCCCGTCACGGGCCGGGTTTTGTAGCGTTGTGCGTAAGCGGGCTGAATGAGAAAGGCGAAAGCGAGTAGCAGGTATTTGAGCATAGAATTTTAGTTAAACACAGAGGGACGGAGATAAGCACAGAGAGCACAGAGGTCATAACATCTGTGAAAATACGCGAAACCTCAGTGTTCTCCGTGTAAATCTCTGTGCCTCTGTGTTTAAAAAACTACGTCACAGCGAAGACCTTAGCCAGCAACCGCGATAAGGGCAGCAGACAAAACACCAGCATAGCCAGCGGAAACGACGCAAAAGCCGCTACCCAGGCCGCGTTCATCACAATCAGCGATAGCACACCGGCTTTCACGGCCCGGCCAATGTTGGGGCCAATCGGTTCGCGGACGGCCTGCCAGAGCGGAGGGAAAATATAATAGCCAAACAGAGCCAGAAACGGGAAAGCCGTGCCGAGTTGCTGCCGGTCCTGCGCCAGCGCGGCCACGCAGCCGATAACCAGCGCGTAGAGTAATCCGGCCACGCGCAGCACCACCGGACTACCGCCGTGTACTTCGCCCCGACTGATCATGGTGATAGCCGCGATGTAAATAATCGGAATGATACCGACCCACAGCCAGGGCATCAGTTGATCGGGCAGGATGCTGACGCCCAGCAGCAGGTTAAGTCCCCGACACAAGCCCATGTTCAGCGGGCCAGCCAGCGAATGATGTTTGCCAAACCGGTCATACACAAGCGATACGACAACGATAGCCAGCGCCAGCAACCCCGCCGTGTTGTTGACCAGAAACGCCGTAATTACACCTAGCGCATACAGCCCAGCCCCTAGCCCGGCAGCCGCGCCTTTGCTGACGACGCCACTCGGAATGGGTCGTTCGGGTCGCTCGACAGCGTCGAGTTCGGCATCGAACACGTCGTTGAATACGACGCCCCCCCCGTACAGACCAACTGTAGCAAGCGCCAGCCAGCCAATCGGGGCGGGGGCGGGACTGTTGGTTGCGAAATACCCCGCGATAGCCATACCCGCCAGCACGTCGGCGATGGCGGTGACGAGGTTGGCCGGACGAGTCAGCGAAAGCAATGCTTTGAGCATAGTTGATAAACAGTAAAAGTCGGCGGGTCAGCCCTGCGCCCGTTTGATGACACTACCCAACAGACTGCCGATGAATGTCAGACCGATGGAGCCGTACAGGCTAAAATTTTCGAGATCCTGCCGGTGTCCACCCACAGCCGGACCCAGCACAAACGTGTACCCCAGCCAGAGTAGCAGCGCCTGCTCGATAGCCAGCGCCCACCCTTTGCGGGTTTCCAGAAAGCCGATCAGCACACCCACAATGGCGGCTGCCAGATACGGCCAGTGAATGACATTGCTGCGCTTGATAATCAGCAGCAGCAGCGTACTCGTCAGCACGACCAGCCCCATGTGCAGCACGAACCGCCGATCGAAAAAAGCGGTGGGTGCGGGTTCACCGCCAATCGGTACGGTTGCCGCGTTTGCCAGTGTATCGGCCCGTTCCAGATCACTACGGCTCAGATCGGTACGGCGCAGCTTCTGCCCCGCCATACCCCGCCATCGGTATGGTTCGGGCAGATCGGTGCTGTTATGAAAAACGGCTTTGTCGAAATCGGTGAATGCCTGCTCGTAGTCGCCCTGTTCGTAATGGATTTTACCCGTTTCCAGATGCAGCTCAGACACGGTGTCGTCGTAGCTTTTCCCCCGGTTCAGGTCGGTCAATGCTGCTGCCGGATCACCCAGATCGTGGTAAATCCGGGCCCGGTACAGATACGCCACGCTCGATTTGGGCTGCTCCGCCAGAGCCGCGTTGAAATACGCCAGTGCATCCGCCGTCTGTCCACCATCGTACAGATTGATTCCATCGCGGAGACGGTCGGCTTCTTTTTGGGCGGCCGTCCGCTGATCGGCGTAGTAACGCAGGTAAATAATATAACCGACAAAAGCGGTCAGGGCGGTTAGTTCCAGCATGGGTCGTCTGGTTTACCATACAACACTGGTTGGCCTATAGTCATTCCAGATTCAGGCTTCTATTCAGCCTATTCGGGTGCCTTTTTGAGACAAAAGGCACAACCAATATCCACAAGTCTGTCAATGGCTGAAATTACCCCCCAGCCCCCTGAAGGGGGAGCGGTTCATTTGCGGAACGCTCCCCCTTCAGGGGGCTGGGGGTAAACGGGCCGAAGGAAATTTGCTAGCTATCTAAGCTAATACAAGAACTTAACAGCCCTGCCCTTCAGGGGGCTGGGGGTAATTTCAACCGCTACCGGATAATGGTCGATTCCTTATCGACGCGGGGAGCCTGCCCACCACGCAGCACCGAACTGCCGTTGAACCGCTGACTTTGATCAATGCCCAGCGGCTGGCTCAGCTCGTCCAGACTTAGCTGCCCGCTCTGGGCGAAAGCCGTAACGGCGTTAGTAAACGTGACGAGCCGGATAGCTTCGTCGGAAATGCCGTGCTGCTTCATCAGCGCAGCCGTTTTCGGGACGGCCAGCGGGTCGCTGATGCCCCAGTCGGCAGCGGAGTTGATCATGATACGTTCGGGGCCGTACTGCTTCACGATCTCGACCATCCGCTCGTTGCCCATTTTGGTGAACGGATAGATAGTAAAGCCCGCCCAGAAGCCCCGGTCCAGCGTTTCGCGAACCGTTTCTTCGTTGTTGTGGTCAACGATCACCATGCCGGGGTCGATACCGTGCTCGATGGCGATGTCCATACTCCGGCTTGTGCCCTGTTTTTTGTCGCGGTGGGGCGTGTGAATCTGCACCGGCAGGCCCGCTTCTTTCGCCAGATCGAGCTGGGCGCGGTAGTATTTTTCTTCGGAGACCGTCTGATCGTCGAAACCGATTTCACCGATGCCAACGACGCCTTCTTTGTAAATAAACAGCGGTAGAATCTCCATCACCTGCTCGGCCAGCTCTTCCTGATTGGCTTCTTTCGAGTTCAGGCCGATGGTGCAGTAGTGCCGGATACCGAACTGCGACGCCCGGAACCGCTCCCACCCCACGAGGCTGGCAAAGTAATCGCGGAACGAGTCGACGCCGGTGCGGGGCTGCCCCAGCCAGAACGCCGGTTCAATCATCGCCACCACGCCCGCGTCGGCCATCGCCTGATAGTCGTCGGTAGTGCGGGAGGTCATGTGTACGTGCATATCGAAGAACGACATGCCGCGAATAGAGTCCATAAAGTCCATAACAGAGTGGGTTTGGAAACGTCAACGCCAGCGTTTACATGCTGGCGTCAGCAAAGATACGGTCGGATGAGATTGCCCCGCCGAATCCTTTTTTAATGCACAATTCACAACCCAATCCGCACCGGATTCGTTTTATAAACAGTAAACAACAAATACTGATATGGTACGATCTCAATCAGCGCGATCCGCCCGGTGGCTACTGGGTATCGCAGCTACACTGGCTATTGGCACCGGGTTAACTGCCTGTAATAAAGATGCAATTAACGACCTGACGCCCGACCAATCGCAGGTATACATCACCAACTACGACCGCTCGGTCAACTTCAGCCAGTACAAAACCTTCAGCCTGCCCGACTCCGTGGTGGTCGAATCGAATACCGGCTACACGACCTCGCTCGGCAGCGTTGAAAGTCGATTTGTCTCGAACGTTGCCGCTGCCCTGACCGCTCGTGGCTTCACCCGCGTGGCGGCTGGTCAGAAAGCCGATCTGGGGGTAGCCGTTATCAAGGTCAATAACCGGTATACGGGCGTTGGCGTCGATCCGTACGGCTCGTATTACTCAAATTACTGGGGTGGCGGCTTTGGCTATGGCGGATTCGGTGGCTACTACCCGTACTACCCAACTTACTACACGTATCAGGTGACGGACCGGTACTGGGAGATTCAGGCGGTCGATCTGAAGAACGCACCTGCTGGAGCCGGGACAGGTACTGGAACGGGTACCGGCACTGGAACAGGAACCGGGACAGGTACCACCCAGCCGCAACTCAACGTTGTCTACGACGCGACCGTACGGGGCGACGACATTACGGATACGCAGTCGGTCGATGCCGCTACCACGGCCATTTTCAACCAGTCGTCTTACCTGCGACCTAACTAAGCATCACCCATGAATCGTTATATGCTTCCGGCTTTGCTGGCGATCACGCTGGCACTTCCGGCCCTGGCTCAGACTACCCCTGAGCGCCCCTACGTTTATGAAAGCGTGTCGGAATACGACCGATACGTAACGTTCAATCTGTCAGCCCGCTACGGTGTTGCCCTCCCGATGGGTGGCCTGAAAACATACACCAGCGGCACATCGGCGACGAACCTGGCCCTCGACGGCGAGTGGCTGTTTCCGCAGCGTTTTTCGATTGGTCTGAAATCAGGCTATCAGTACACCAGCGAGCGACTTCCCCGGCAGACCATCTACTACGGCGATCAAACTATTTCGGCGGTACAGACACGCACCTTCAGCGTGATTCCGGTGATGGCGTCGCTGTCGTACTATTTCGCTCAGAATTCAGGGGCAATTCGTCCCTACGTGCAGATTGCCGGGGGCGGTGCCTTCGTCGATTACATCAACTATTTCGGCGCGTTGGCCGATCAGAGCAAAGGCTTTAAAGGTGCTATTGCTCCGGCGATCGGGTTAAAGTTCTACGGCCGGCCGGAGCAGAAATTCGGTGCCGAGATTCAGGCGCAGTACCAGAACGTATTCTTCAACTACGGTCAGCTACCCAACAACGCCCCCTCGCTCATGCTCTCCGCCGGGCTTATTTATCGCTGGTATTAGGTCGGGTTTAAGGTTTGTAGTTTAACGTTTAAGGTTGGCTACCGCACGTAATCCATGCGGTAGCCAACCTTAAACGTTAAACCTTAGACTTTAAACCTGCCTCACATTAGCTCCCCAATATGCGGGGGCAGTGAACGCCCGGCAGCTCGCCGTTCGGCCGCGTAATCGGTCAGCGTCTGGGCGAGTCGGGCGTTTTTGCGTTCGTGCAGACCCGTGATCTGAGTAATGTCTTTGTCGGTGAAGAACGCTTTCAGAATCAGTTGATTCCAGGCCGCTTCGTCGAACTGCTCGGCGGGGTATGGGTTGTGCAGCATGATCGCCGATTGCACATCGGCGATGTTGTTACGGATGCCTTCGGTCGCCTGAAACCGCCAGCGTTCGGGGTACGACAGCACTGGCAGGGCAGAATACAGGGCCACCAACTCGTTAAGTTCAGCGGCTTTGAACAGTTGCGTAATCGTGCTGACGTACCGCTCCTCATCGTCGGCGGGGAGTTGCAGCAGCCACCACACCCGCGCCAGTCGGTCGCGGGTCCAGCCAGCCACGGTAAAGTCGGGACGGATGCGCTCGATGGCAAACGCCATGTCCTGCGGCACCTCGATCACCTGCCGACCAACGTAGCGGGGCATGGCCGTAAAGACGCGATAAAACAGGGCCGGTTTGGGTTCGATCTGAAGCTGATCGGTTTGCTCGCGCAGGTACTGCACCCCCGCTGCTGAATCGGGTTGCTGCTCCAGCAGGTAGAGCAGCGTCTGGCTCATGGCAAGAATTGTCATGCTGTAAAAATACGACGCCCCTCCCCTTTCTACCCGTCTTTTTTGGCTTTGGGGTGCGCCTGATCGTAGGTTTTCTTCAACTGCTCCAGGCTGGTGTGCGTGTAAATCTGCGTTGCGGCCAGGCTGCTGTGGCCCAGCAAATCCTTGATCGCGTTGAGGTCGCCCCCCCGGTTGAGCAGGTGCGTCGCAAACGTATGGCGCAGTACGTGTGGGCTTTTCTTCTCCAGCGTCGTCACGACCGACAGATGCTTTTTTACGATGCGCTGAATCAGTACCGGGTACGCGCCAACGCCTTTGTCGCTCACGATCAGCACCGTAGCGTCGGCCTGCCCGTTGAACTCAGTTTCCTTCAGCGTGGTGTACTGCTGAATCAGGTCATACAGCGTTTGCGTCAGCGGGATCAGCCGGTGTTTGTTGCGCTTACCCAGCACTGTGATCGTGCGATTGTAGAGATTGACGTCGACGGTTTTCAGGCCGATGAGTTCGCTGAGCCGGATGCCCGTACCGTAGAGCAGTTCGATCACCAGCTTATCGCGCAGCCCCTCAAACGTGTCGGGAAACTCGACCTCGTCGAGCAGCGTTTCCATCGGCTTTTCCTCGACGTAAACCGGCAGCTTGCGCGACATCTTCAGCGCCTGAATCTTGGTCATCGGGTCAACGGCGATCACCTTCCGGCGCAGCAGGTAACCGAAAAACGCCCGCAGCGTCGCGATCTTCCGGTTCACCGACGTCTTGTCCATCCCCCCCTCAACCATGCTGACGATCCACGACCGGATGTGCCGGAAATCAGCGCGTTCGGGCTGATCGACGTTACATTCCGTCGTCAGAAACTGGCTGAACTGCGCCATGTCGCCGGTGTAGGCCGTTAGGGTGTGCTGACTCAGCCGCTTTTCAAAACGGATATGTTTCAGGAAATCGTCGGTCTGATTCATCGGCAGCGGGTTCATCCAGCGAATGTACAAACCATCTCGCGTCGGTTGGTCGATTCAAGCGGCTTTTCGTAGGTTTGCCGCACTCAACCTGCCCCACTATGCGCCTGCTGCCCATCGTCGTTTTATTGCTGTCCAGCCTCATGGCCTGCCAGTCGCCACAGGACCCTGCTCAGTCGTTGATCGATCAGGCCATTGCGGCCCACGGGGGCGATGCGATCAACAACACCCGTATTTCGTTCGACTTTCGAAAGGCCCATCTGGTATTGGAGCAGCAAGGCGGGCGGTTCCGGTACGAGCGAACGCAGCCCGACTCGACCGGCCAACTCGTGCGCGATGTACTGACCAACGACGGTTTCACCCGCCATATCGACGGTAAGCCGCAAGTGCTCGACACGGCACAGGTGGGTAAGTACAGCCGCTCGGTCAACTCAATTGCGTACTTCGTGCTCCTACCCTGGAAACTGCACGACCCCGCCGTAGTACCGACGCTGCTGGGTTCCGAACAGATCGACGGGCAGACGTACGACAAGGTGCAGGTGAAATTCCGGGCCGACGGCGGGGGCAAAGACCACGGCGACACGTTTGTGTACTGGTTCAATCAGCGCACCTACACCCTCGACTGCCTCGCCTACAGCGAAGGTGGCCCCCGCTTCCGTCGGGCCATTCATCCGCAGACGGTGGCAGGTATCCGGTTTCAGGATTACATCAACTACAAGTCCGACGCCGACACGCTCGATGTGGCCACCTACGCCCGGCGGTATCAGGCCCGGCAGATGGTCGAACTATCGCGTATCGAACAGAAAAATATTCAGGTCACGCCCTTACCCAAACCTTAGTACCGCAGCACTAGCAAACAAATCCACCGACTAGCGGAGATCCCCCCTGTCGTCAAGATGACAAGAACAATTCCCCAAACAACCTCTCAGGGGGCGGGGGGTAGCGTAACGGCCTGATCGACCAGTTCGACCACTGCGTCGATTTCCGCTTCTGTATTAAAATAATGCGGAGCTAGCCGGATAATCCAGTCGATGCCTTTTCGCGTGAAGTCGATGATAGCGCCCTGTTTGTGCTGCACCGTGAATAAAACCCCGCCCTGCCGGAGGGCCGTGTCCAGTGTCGCCAGCGGCTGACGCGTCGAGTGGAACGTCAGGATGTTACTCTGTACCGACCCTAAATCCGTCAGGTCAATTCCGTCGATCTGACTAAGCCCCGTCCGTAATCGCTGCATCAATACCTGATTTACCTGCGCAATTGCTTCGATACCAAGCTGGTTGGCGTACCGCACAGCCTCCACCAGCCCGACGACAGACAGCGACTTTTCCTGTGGCTCGAATCGCTTTGCATTCGCCCGCACGGCAAACGTATCGGGGCTAGTCCAGTCGGCACCCTGGCGGTCGACGAAAAGCGGTGTCAGACCAGTTGCCAGCACCTTGTCCGACACATAGAGAAAGCCGGTGTTACGCGGTCCCCGCAGAAACTTACGACCCGTCGCGACCAGAAAATCAGCCTGAATTCGTTCGACATCGAGCGGTAGTTGCCCTGCTGACTGAGCCGCATCGAGCAGATACCAGCAATCGTACCGGCTACAGATAGCCCCGATCAGTTCGGCAGGCTGCACTATGCCCGAATTGGTGGGGATATGCGTAATCGCGACCAGCACCGGGTGGTGTTGCTGAATCAGCTGTTCAAGGTGCATCAGGTCGAGATCGCCGTTGTCGAGGTCATTAATTCGGATGAGCCGGATACCCAACCGCTGTTGCATACTCAGGAACGCGAGCTGATTGGAAATGTAATCGTTGGTAGTAGTCAGGATAACATCGCCCGGTTGGAACGGGATTGCCGACAGCGCCTGCGTGTAAGCAGCCATTGCGCTGTATGAGAACGCGATGTTGTCGGGGCGGGCGTTAATCAGTTTGGCTATTTCGCCGTACAACTGCGCCATGTGATCGGCCCGTACCCGTTCGGTTTCGTAGCCGCCCACCTGCGTTTCCAGATGCAGATAGTCCTGCATGGCCGTTATGACGGGGCGGGGCATCAGCGAAGCCCCGGCGCTGTTCATGAACAGTGTTGCAGTAGCCAAACCAGGCGTATCAGCCCGAACCGTATTCTTATCAATGGGTATCACTTGATCTGTTTGCATGGGGCAAAAGACGGGTATTTGTCAACGTGGCACCAGATACACTCCCGCCTTTTTCGGGTCGTACAGTTGACCAGATTGATTTATAAACTGTACGGCTATTTTTCGCTCATTGTGTATCTGGCCTAGTACAGTTTATGCACTTACTTTTGCGGCTGCTCATTCGTCATAACCCGAACGCCATGACCAGTCGAACGCCTAAATACCAGACCATTGCGCGTCAGCTCGGCGACAAGCTGCGACTCGGGCAACTGGACGATGATGTCAAGCTGCCGTCTGTTCGTACGCTTAGTCGGGAGCTTCGGGTCAGCATCAATACGGTGCAACAGGCCTACTATTGTCTGGAATCGGAAGGATTGGTCGAAGCCCGCCCGCAGTCAGGCTATTACGCACGAAGTCGCAGCCGTCGACAGGATGCGCTGCCGCACCATTCACAGCCAACCCCCGGCACGCATCAGTCTGACCAACCCGCCAAGGATTCGCTGCTGCTTCGGCTGATCGGGCTGCAAAACCAACCCGACTGGCTACCGTTTTCCATGAACGTCCCGGCTCCCGGCCTGATTCCGATTCAGAAACTGAACAAGGCGTTGCAACAGGCACTGCGCACCATGCCCAACGCGGGAATCGGCTACGACGCCATACCGGGAAATCTCGCTCTGCGCCAGCAGATTGCCCGACACACGATGTTCTGGGGCGGCAACCTAACGGCCGATGAGCTAATCACGACGGAAGGCTGTACGGCCGCGTTGACGCTATGCCTGAAAGCCGTAACGAAGCCGGGCGACACGGTAGCCGTGGAAAGCCCGGCGTACTTCGGCATTCTCCAAACAGTGCTGTCGCTGGAATTGCAGGTGCTGGAACTTCCAACGGACCCGCTGACCGGTATTGACCTACCAACGCTGGACGGCCACCTGAAAGCGGGGCGGGTGCAGGCCTGTTTGTTCGTCACAAACTTCAGCAATCCGCTGGGTAGTTGCATGACCGACACTGGTAAACAGCAGCTGGTACGCCTGCTGGAAACGTATCAGGTGCCACTTATCGAAGATGATCTGTACGGCGACCTGCACTATGCCTCGCACCGGCCCGTACCCTGCAAAGCTTACGACCGGCAGGGGTTGGTGCTGTGGTGTGGTTCGTTCAGCAAGACGCTGGCACCGGGTTATCGGGTGGGCTGGGTGGCCCCCGGCCGCTACTACGACGCCCTATTACAACTCAAACGATTTCAGGCGGGTGTATCGCCGGGCATCACGCAGCAGGCTATCGCCCATTTTCTGGCCAACGACCGCTACGAATTACACCTGCACCGCCTGCGTAAAACGCTGAAGAGCAACTGTGTGCGATACCAGCAAACGATTCGGGCGTCGTTTCCGGCAGGCACAAGAATAAGTGAGCCACAAGGAAGCTTCTCCCTGTGGCTCGAACTCGACCCAGCCATTGATACGGTGTCGCTTTGCGAAGATTTGTTACTTCAGAAAATCAGTATCATGCCGGGGAGTATGTTTTCGCTCCAGCCGCAATACGCCAACTGCCTACGACTCAGCTACGGTATGACCTACGATCAGCGCGTCGAAGCGGGTTTGCAGCAGATCGGGCAATTCGTCAGCCAGTACTACGCCGGTTAGCGTCAGTACCGGATACTCCAGTACGGATTCTCATGGGCAGTAATACTCTCGGTGATTTTCTTTTTGACCATCGCGTTGTAATCTGCGTCGGTAATCTTCTTGCCTTTAGTCTTGGGTAGTTTAAGATCGTCGGCCGTGACGGGACGGAACGTAACACTCTGCGCGATGATTTCGACATCACCGTCATTAAGGTCCAATTCCAGAATCAGCCCCGGCAGCCCACTCATTCGTTCGGGACCAGCTGATACGGGAATATCCTGCGCGAACCAGGCCGTTATCGTCTGATTCTTGATAGGATCGGTAGTCTCTGCCTTCATGCAGATATAGCCCGCTACGTCTTTGATCTGATTACCAATTTTCCAGGTAGGTGTCCGTAGCGAGTCCTCAACAATGTATACTCTGCCCAGCATCTCCATGATGTCCATTTGACGTTCTTTCTCGAAGTTACGCGTCATAATTAGTTCGCTCTGCCGCCATGAATAGCCTTCATCCTGACTTTCCGACGCATCGCCCGAATAAGTATACAGGCTTTGCGTGGGCGTAAACAGTAGCTTCATCTTCTCGCCCTTGTTATCGTCCTCCCAGTTTTTACTTCGCAGCATGATCCGGTCTTTCTGCTCCTGACTCAGGTAGGTCATGCGGCTGTAAATCTTGTTCCAGTGCGTGATGCGCCGGTATTCCACGACGCCTTCGGTTTTTTGGGCCATCACCAGCGACGGCAGGCTCAGCAGTAGCAAGCCAATAAGTAGTCGGTACATAGTCGGTATATGGTTTGCAGTTTTCGGTTTTCTGTAGCTTGGCAAGTAATGTAGCCTGAACCGGTGGGCCGGTTCAGGCTACATTACTGTATCAATAAAAATCCTGACGGCGCATCTTGGCCGTTACACCCCGCATGTTGTAGGTGAAACTAAGCAAAAAATAGCGGGCCAGCGTCTGAATACTCTCCGTCTGGCTGTAGTTCTGTCCGGCATACTGACTGACGTACACGTTACGGTTCAGCAGGTCATAGGCCGACAGCCGTACCTCCGCCCGTTTGGCTTTGCCGATGATATGGTACAGCGACGTGTTCAGAATCGGTACCTGCTGACGGAAGCCCAATCGGTCATTGATGTAGGAGCGATAATTGAGCGTCGTGTTGAGGTAGATATCCCTGGGAAATTTCAGGTTCAGATCCCCCCGGTACGTATAGGTGTAGATCGTCTGGTTCTGCGCCGTATTGACCGAGTACTGCGCGTTGGTGATGTTGACGTTGGCATTACCATAGAACGTGAGCCACTCTTTTGGGGTCAGTTCGAGCCGGGCGCCACCGCTGATGTTCTGATTTTTCGTATCGTTCAGGATGTCGCTCACCACTTCGGTTACGCCCCCAACCTGCCGCGTCTGCCGAATTGGTGTAAAGTTACGGCCGACGTTGAATTGCCCGTTCAGGTTCAGCGTTGCTTTGGTTTTCTTCAGCGGAAAACCAAAGCCCAGATAGCCACCCGTAGAGCGCCCGCCCGAGACGTTTTCGGGCGATGTCGTCGTAATCAGCGTTTGCGTATCGACACTCTGCCCGTACACAATCTGGTTATCGTTCCAGGTTGAGCTTAGATTCGTCGAAAAGTTGATGAAGCTACCGGGGTTGAAATAGTAAAAGCCAAGATCCACTTCTTTATTCAGACCCGGTAGCAGGTTGGGGTTACCCACCGTTACGAAGAGCGGGTTGGTGATCGTGCGTACCGGTTGCAAATCACGTGAGGCCGGAATCTGTACGCCTACCGAGTAGCTACCATAGAGGTACTTGTTGTTTTTCAGATCGTAGTTGAGCCCAACATTCGGAAGCAGCGTATTGAAGGTACGCCGGATCGGGATTAACTCCTGCGAACGATCCCGGTTGTACTTACCATCGAGCACAAAGCTTTGCCCGGCCAAACCCGCCGACACGTTCAGTCCTTTGTATGAATACCGAAGGCTACTTCCCAGCCGGTTGTAGGTGTAATTATTTTTGTAGTACAGGCTCAGCGTATCGACCCGTCGGCGGGAGTCGTTGAGGTTAAATACCCCACGTTCAACTTCATCGAAGCGCAGGCTGAAATTGTAGAACGTTTCCCAGTAAAACTTCTTGGCAAACGGCTCGACATAGAGCAAGCTGGCCTTATACTGATTGCTGAGCAGGTCAGTGTTCTGATCCTGATTCAGGTTGCGGAACATGTCACTAACCGTCGTTGCCTGAAAAAACTGGTTGACAGACTGTAACCGTAAGTCAGCATCGTTTTTGGTTATCTGATACGTCGCGCTGGCGGCAAAGCTGCGCCCTTTTTTCTTGAATTTCAGCCGATAGAGAGCCGTATTCGCCAGCGCAAACTGATTGGCCTGTGTACCGTTGAGGGTATTGCTGGTCGAATACAATTGCTGCGGACCGCCAGCCAGGCTTTGATTGATACGCTGTAAACTGGTCAGGTTGTTGTTGCCGATACCCAGCCGACCATTACTAATCAAAATCAGCGTCTGCGTGGTATCGAGTTGTTTTTCAAAACGCAGGCTAACCCGGTGATTAGCGTTCTGATTCATCTGCGTACTCGTGTCGGTCGTCGTGAGCGTTGAGCCGGGTAGAAAGCGTTGCTGATTGCGCAGCGTGGAAAGGTCCTGCCGGGTCTGGTTGAAGAAGTAGCTGGTGCTGAGCTTGGTCTTCTTCGTATCGTAGTTGTAGTTGACACCACCGGCCAGGTTCCGCGTAAAGCCCCGGTTATCGCCCCCGCTAATCGGAATACTCAGGCTTTCATTATCGTCGCCGAAGGAAAGATACCGGTTATTGCCGCTGAAGCCGAAATCCGCGTCGTCGTTCCAGTTGAACGAGTTACTCCCCGAAAATCCTGGTAATCGTTCCACGAGAGGCCGCCCTGATTGGTATTGTTGCCCAGCAGCACCGCCGATAGCTGCCGCTTGCTGTCGAACTTATTGTAGTTCCCCCGCACGTCATAGCGCGCCGAAACGTTGTTCGAGGCTGGTCCACCACCGGCAGTCACTTTTCCGAATCCGCCTTTCTTGTATTCGTCCTTGAGTTGCAGGTTGACGGTTTTTTCTTTCTTCCCGTCATCGACACCCGTCAGCTTCGCCTGCTCCGTTTTGTCGCTGAACACCTGCACTTTCGTGATGGCATCGGCCTGTAAGTTCTTGGTAGCCAGCTTCGGATCACTCCCAAAGAATTGCTTCCCGTCGACCGTCACTTTACTAACCGCCTGCCCCTGCGCCCGGATATTGCCGTCCTGATCGATCTGCACCCCCGGCAGTTTTCTGAGCAGGTCTTCGACCGTCGAGCCGGGCGGTACCTTGAATGAAGCCGCGTTGTATTCGAGGGTATCACCCTTAATCGTGAGCGGTGCTTTCGCCGTCCGGACGACGACTTCCATCAGTTCCTTCGTGATGGGTTTTAGCTTCAGACCGCCCAGATCGAGTACGGCATCATCACCATTTTTGATCAGCGCGTTGTACGGAATGTAACCGACGAACGTAACCTTCAGGATGTAGCTACCCGCCTTTAGATTTTTGAAGGTGAAGGCTCCCTTGTCATCGGTTCGTCCAAAATTCACCATCGATGAATCTTTGGGGCTAAGCAACATCACTGTGGAAGACGGCAGTGCATTGTTGAGCGTGTCGACGGCCCGTCCCTGGAGTGTGAAGCGCGTGGGCGTCTGGGCACGTAACACCACCGTTAGCAGGCACAATGCCGCCAACAAAAAGAGGTTTCGCATGGGTGATAGAGTAGAGGTTGACTGGTTGTGGTGACAAGATAGGCCAAGCCGAAACAGGTTGACACCGTGTTAACGTTATTTAACTATTTTTATAGTACACTATTTCGTAAACGGTATAGCGCACTGATAATGAGTTAAAAAAACGCCAAACCGTTGCACGGAACATGTTAAAGGAGACCAAAATCACCTCAATTCCACACCGAATTCACGGGTATTTTCGACAGTATTGATTAAACGGTATACGTTTGTCTCAGACAGCATCTTGCTGTCGTAGCCGCGTCAGCGGCTAACAAACAGGACACGCCACTTTAGCCTTCGGCTACGACAGCAGGGATGCTGTCTGAGACAGTGTCAACACCCTTCGAGCAGGTCGCGGATGGCGCGGGCTTTGAGCAGGCATTCGTCCCACTCCTGGGCGGGATCGGCGTCGTAGGTGATGGCACTACCTACCGAGAACGAAGCGTATTGCTGCCGGGCGTCGTACAGCAGCGACCGGATCACAACGTTAAAATCGAAATTGTTGTCGGAGGTAACGTAACCAAACGCGCCCGAATACAGCCCCCGGCGGCTGCTTTCCAACTCGTCAATCAGTTCCATCGACCGGATTTTGGGCGCACCGGTCATACTGCCCATCGGAAAGGCGTTACGGATGGCGTCGGTCCACGAACTGTCGGGGTGCAGCGTGGCCGATACAGTCGAGATCATTTGAAATACCTGCCGAAAGCTGTAAATCCCGAACAATTCATCGACCCGTACCGTACCCGTCTGAGCCGACCGCGCCAGATCGTTCCTGACCAGATCGACGATCATCAGGTTCTCGGCCCGCTCCTTCTCGGAGTTAAGCAGTCGTACCCGGAGCTGGGCGTCTTCATCGGCCGTTTTTCCCCGGCGGATGGTGCCTTTGATAGGCTGTGAGGTAAGCGTCGCTCCCGTTTTTTTGAGAAACCGCTCCGGCGACGCCCCCATCATATAGTGGTCGTCAAGCTTTAAAAAGGCCGAAAACGGCATCGGCGACCGTTCGTTCAGCGCCCAGTACGTGGCCATTGGATCGAGCCGGGCCTGTTCGGCAAAAAACTCGACACAGTAATTCAGCTCGTAAACCTCCCCCGCCCGAATGAACTGCTGAATCTGTCGGACGGTGGTCATGTATGCATCGGACGTAACGCGGCACTGCACCTGTTGCGGGTCGACAGGCAGGAAAGCAGGCATTGGAAACGCCAGCAGATCGGTCAGCAGCGCATCAGTATCGCCCTCGCCAGCCAGCGTTGGTGCTCCGTCGTGGTAGTCGATAATCCAGCGGGGCTCGGCAAAAAACGCGTCAGCAAACCCAATCCGGTTCGGATGTCGGCTGTTGAGCCGTTCCAGTTGATTCTTCAGATCATAGCCCAAATACCCGACCCAGTGTGACGGGCGTTCGGCCTGCGCCAGCCTTAGCAGCTCAAAGGCATCCGGCCCATCCGACGCATCAGAAACCCCAACGACCCGCTTCGCCCCGACAAAGAGTCGGTTTGGAAACGGGTCGTTGGGGTACTCAATATTACTGTTGTTCAGTAGCGCAACTACGCCGTCGTTCTGCGGCTGTGCCAGTGCCCAGGCCAGCGCCCGTTGCCAGAAAACGAGTTCAACGTTTGATGTTTTATGTTCAAGGTTAGTATCCACCGAAAACGTTAAACCTTGACCATTAAACCTGAAACTAACTTCGTACCAGCGATACGTCGACGGCGATGTCTTTACCTTCCGGATTCTGGCCCAGCGTAAACTCTACTTCGTCATCAATGTGGAGTTCGTCGAACTCGGTATCGATCAGGCTGGTATAGTGGAAAAACAGGTTATTAGGTGGGTAATTGATAAACCCATACCCCGATTTCAGACTGCGAACCGTACTGATTTTCCGACCGGTCGGGTCATCGTCCGGCCGATCGATGAGGTTGTAGTTTGGCTCGTCTTCATCTTCAAAGTTAGCCGCGTATGAGTTCTGGCTATTGACGAAACTATTCCCACTCGTAGTAGCTGTCGCTGGCGTGAATGTCGGGCGGGAAGCCTGCTTGACGAACAGGTTTTGAATGATCGGGTCGTTGCGCCGGGTGCGGTCATCGATCATGGCGTGCATGGCGACCGGGTACGACACTTCTTCGAGCAGATCCTGCGAGGTACGGGTCACCTGCCGTTCGCCCTGTTCGTTTTCAAATTCAAAATCCCAGCTCAGTACCATGATCCGCGAGCCTACCGTGTTCAGCTTACGAATGAGCGGCACGTAATCACCGTCGGACGTGATGAGCACGATAACGTCGAATTTCTTGTAGAGAGTCAGTTCAAACGCTTCCAGCGCCAGCCATACATCGATGCCTTTTTCCTGGCGGTACCCCTGGTAGGTCTTGACCGGCAGGTAGTGGGTCACGACGCCTTCCGACATCAGGATATCATCGAACAGCCGGTCGTAGAACAGTTGATTACCGCGCTGATTGGCTTCGTGGGCGTTGAGCCGCCCCCGAAAATAATGGGCGTCGACAATCTGGCACAACCGTTCATTAACACCCTCCCGCTCAGCTACCTGCTGCCGAATAAACGCGTGCAGCCCCGAAATGCTGATCCGGCTGCGTCGCTCGTGGGAGTAGTTATAATAGTTGCTTACGTGGAGGAAATAGTTACCGTCATAAAAGACCCCAATACGGGTCAGTCGGGATGATACTGACTGCATATATACTGTTTGTTGTAAATGGTAAGCTTACTAATTAACTGTGTATTGTATGGATATGGACAAGCGCGTACGGTATGATAGAGTAATGTGGATAATGGAGGATTCTGGTTGACTGGTATGTAAACGACGTTCAGAAATAGCAGGCTAGTCACAGTATGGTCGTGGGGCAAAAGTAAAGCTTTTTTAACAGCAATCGCGACCGGGCCGGTATCTTTGCCGCTTCTACCGCTGCTCCTTTATGCAAAAAATACTATTTATCGACCGTGACGGAACGCTGATTGCTGAACCACAACCCGATCAGCAGGTCGATTCACTGGCCAAGCTTGATTACATCCCCGGTGCGCTGTCGGCCATGCGGCAGATCGCGCAGGAAACCGATTACCGGCTGGTGATGGTCACTAATCAGGACGGTCTCGGCACCGACGCGTTCCCCGAAGATACGTTCTGGCCTGCCCAAAACAAGATGCTGTCGACCTTCGAAGGTGAAAACATTCATTTCGACGACATCCACATCGACCGGCATTTCCCGCATCAGAATAGCACCACCCGCAAGCCGGGAACGGGTATGCTGATGGAGTACTTTGACCGTACGAAATACGACCTTGCCAATAGCTACGTCATCGGCGACCGCCTGACCGACGTGCAGCTGGCCGTTAATCTGGGCGCGAAAGCCATTCTGTTTCTGCCCCCCGGCGGTCTGGAATCGGTACAGATGGCCGATGTCACCCAGCAGACCGACGCCATGAAACAGGCCATCGCGCTGACGACCAGCGACTGGCACGCCATTTACACCTTCCTGCGCCTGCCTGCCCGCACCGTCACGGTCGAGCGCAACACGAAAGAAACGCAGATTCGTATCGACCTGAACCTCGACGGCACGGGCAAAGCTGACATTCACACGGGCCTGGGCTTCTACGATCACATGCTCGATCAGGTGGCCAAGCATTCCGGCTCCGACCTGACCATCCGCGTACAGGGCGACCTGCACATCGACGAACATCACACCATCGAAGATACCGCGCTGGCCCTGGGCGAAGCGTACCGACGTGCGCTCGGCGACAAAAAAGGCATCAGCCGCTACGGCTATCTGCTGCCGATGGACGACGCACTGGCGCAGGTAGCGATCGACTTTTCTGGACGGCCGTGGCTGGTGTGGGACGCTGAGTTCCGGCGCGAGAAAGTGGGCGACATGCCGACCGAGCTGTTTCACCACTTCTTCAAATCATTCTCCGACACGGCGCAGTGCAACCTGAACGTAAAGGTTGAAGGCGATAACGAACACCATAAGATCGAAGCGATTTTCAAGGCGTTTGCCAAATCGATCAAGATGGCCGTTCGGCGCGACATTCGGGAAATCGATAACCTGCCCAGCACGAAAGGCGTTTTGTAACAAGGCTTTGTACCAAGACTTTGCGGCACGGCTTTTCCGTCGTACTTTTGCCCCATCTTCAATTGAGCACTGACATGGATTTATCAACCCCGTTAACCCTTCTGTTCTACGCGGTTCTGCTGATCGCTTCGTTCATGACCGGCAAGTGGCTGGAGCGCAAAGACCGGAAGTATTAATCTGGTTCAAGGTTTGTGGTTTAACGTTTAACGTTTCTTCTGCGGCAACCATATTCCCGATGCTTTGTCCGCTCAGAACCTTGACCGTTAAACTACAAACCTCAAACCCATCATGCTTGGTGCCCTGACTCGCTGGTTGTTTAAACTGTGGGGCTGGCGCATTCAGGGGCCGGTACCTACGGTGCCCAAAGCCATTTGGGTCGTTGCGCCCCACACCACCAACTGGGATTTCCCTGTCGGGCTGGGTATCCGCCCGACCGTCGGTATCTGGATTCAGTACCTCGCCAAAAGTTCGTTGTTCACGTGGTACTCGGGCTGGCTGTTTCGCCTGCTCGGTGGTAAGCCCGTCTACCGCGACCGGTCGCGTAATCTGGTCGATGCTACCGTCGACGTTTTCAACCAAAGCGACCGGCTCCACATCTGCATCACGCCCGAAGGTACCCGCGCCAACGTCGCTACACTCAAAACGGGTTTTTACTACATCGCACTGAAAGCCAACGTCCCGCTGATTCTCGTCGGCTTCGACTGGCCCCGCAAACTCGTGCTCCTCAGCGAACCGCTCTACGTAACCGGCGACTATGAGCGCGATATGCTCCCCTTCTACCAGTTTTTCTCACAGGTTCACGGCATCAAAAAAGACTGGCTGCTGAAGTGGGAAAAGACCGGCGTTATCGAACGCAGTTAGCGTATTGTAGCTTGGTAGTTACGTAGCCTGGACCGGTCCACGTCCGGGTGGGCGCGACAGCGGCCAACAAAGCATCCGCCTGCACTAGTTGCCCTAACGGGCACCCGGACGTGGACCGGTCCGCCGGTGCGGTCCAGGCTACAACTTCTTTGCCCAGATCAATCCGTAATCCAGTTGCGTAGGAATAGCTTCGTCGGTGGGTTGCAGACCGGCCTGTTTGAACCAGCTCCGGTGCTCGACACGGCTGTAGCAGCGTCCTTTTGTTCCCCAGAATAGTTGGGCCGAATAATCGGTAACGGCCAGCGGACCATCGAGCGCATCGTTTAGAAACGCGTCGTGTACCCAGAGTTCACCACCGGGGCGCAGGGCCGCAGCAAAGCGGTTGGTCAGTGCCTGACAGGTATCGGTTGGCCAATCGTGGAACAGGCTGGCAGCCAGCAACAGGTCGGTATTGGTTAGATCGTCGGTGAGCATATCGCCCGGCAGGAACGTTACCCGCTCCCGGACGCTTTCTGCCCCCGGTCGGCCGCTCCGGCTGAATTCATCGAGCAACTCCTGCGCAACGGTCAGTACCGCCGGGCGGTCGAATAGCGTGGCCGTCGACGTGGGGTTGTTCAGCAGCCATTCGTAGGTGTAAAAGCCGGTACCACCCGCCACGTCGAGCAGATGCCCGTCGCGCCGGGTCATGCTGGCCGCGACCAAAGGCGACAGGTGCCGGGCGCGACCAGCCAGCCCCAGCGTAAATCGGCGCGACTCGTCGGGATCATCCATCGGCGAGGGCGCATCACCTTCTTTGACGAACGAAATACCGTTGGGCGTTTCCAGCGGCCCGTCGTTTCGCAGTCGGACGGCCATTTCCACGGCGCCCACGTCGTCTTTTTCCAGTTCAATGTATCCGCTCAGATTCGGCGTATGCCGCTGCGACACGTATCGGCCCAACTCGGTGATGTACAGTTTACCCGTTTGGTCGTAAGTCAGCAGGTTCATCGCGCACAGGGCTGGGAACAACACATGGGCCGGTCGCTCTTGCAGATTAAGTCGCTGGCTCAGTTCCGCCACGGACAGCGGCCCGTTTATCAGTTCGCTAAAAACGGGTATGTGGTGTACCGCGACAATGAGCAGACGCGACCCGTACATGGCCCGTAGCTGGCGGGTAATGGGTGCGAGATCAGGTTGAGAAGTCATCGTTGAGTATAGGTGATTTATAATCAGTGAAGCCGTTTACGATTTAGATACGTCTGCCTGAACGATCAATTTCTGTCATCCCGACGACAGGAGGGATCTTCGCGAGGGGCTGATTTAACCGCCTGTTACCGAACCGGGCCGCCGGAGCGGATCCCTCCTGGCGTCGGGATGACAAAAATCCGTTCCCCAGACATCATCAGCCCTCCCGCAGTGCCTGCACCATCAGCGCACCGGCCCGCTCCGACGCGCCGGGTTCGCCCATCCGCTGCCGGACGTCGGCGTAGCCAGCCAGTTGATCGGCCCGGCGGGTGCCCCCCGGCAGGATGGCCCGCAGTTCGGCGACAACCGTGTCTTCCCGAAAATCCTGAATCAGTTCTTTGACGATTTCGCGGTCGGCGATGAGGTTGACGAGCGAGATAAACCGCACCGACATCACGCGCTTGCCAATGGCGTAGAACAGCTTCGACGCTTTGTAACACACCACCTGCGGCACGTTGAGCAGGGCCGTTTCGAGCGTCGCCGTCCCCGACGTTACCAGCGCGGCCGTTGCTACCGTCAGCAGGTCGTAGGCCGCATCGCTGACGCGGGCCACGTTGGGGTAGTCGCGCAACAGGTCGTCGTACAGGCTCGCGGGCAGGTTGCTGACCGTACCGACGACGAAACGATAGTTGGGGAAATGGCGCGTAGCCGCCAGCATCGTCGGCAGCATGCCCACAATTTCCTGACGGCGGCTACCGGGCAGCAGAGCCACAACGGGACGTTCGTCGGCGGGAAGTTTGGCCAGAAACTGAGTATCGGGCTGAAACTGGGCAAGTGCATCGAGCAGGGGGTTGCCCACGTAATCGACGCGGTAGTCGTAGCGGGCGAAAAACTCGGTTTCAAACGGCAGTATCGTAAACAGACGGTTGACCGACGCCTTGATGTTTTTGGCCCGGCCGGGGTTCCACGCCCACACTTTTGGCGCGATGTAGTAGAACACCCGAATGCCGTGCGCTTTTGCAAATTTGGCCACGCGCAGGTTGAAACCCGAATAGTCGATCAGGATCAGCACATCGGGGCGGTGGGCCAGCAGGTCGGCCTGACACTCGCGCATGATCCGGCGGATCGTTCCCAGATTGCGGGCCACTTCCACGAAACCCATAAAGGCCATCTCGCGGTAGTGCCGAACGAGCGTGGCCCCGGCGGCTTCCATCTGCTCACCACCGTAGGCCCGAAACGCAGCCTGCGGATCGTGCTGCCGGATCGACCGGATCAGGTTGGCACCGTGTAAGTCGCCGGAGCGTTCGCCCGCAATCAGGTAATAGGTCATGGACTATTCGCCGAAATAATCGACGAAGTTTTTGGGCGTTTCGTAGAGCCGCAACTGATGCAGGTGGGCTTCGCTGACGTCGGCGAGGGCGCGTTCGAGGATCTTCCAGATTTCCATGATGAAGATTTCGCACGACGCCATTTTACCCCGCATGAAGTCAACGTCGAGGTTCAGATTTTTGTGATCGACCTTTTCGATTACGTCCCGTTTGATGATGTCGCCCAGCATTTTCAGGTCGATCACAAAGCCCGTATCGGGGTCAGGTTCGCCCTTGACCGTGACGATCAGTTCGAAGTTGTGGCCGTGCCAGTTGATGTTGGCGCAGGGACCGAAAACTTCCGCATTTTTTTCTTCCGACCAGTTCGGATTGTATAGCCGGTGAGCCGCGTTGAAGTGCTCAATTCTGTTGATATAGACCATAGCTCTGGTTTAGATAAGGCGGTTGCCAGAAACGCCGGGTGAAAAATTAGGGCGTAAAGGTACGCATTTCGGCGGAGACCTGCGCGGTAAACGGCCATTGTATCCGGGTTGAACAAGCGATGAGGCAACGGGATTCACATATAAATAATACAATTTAATCAAAAAATCACCTATTCTTTTGTATAGCCCCTAACCCGTACCTTTACGATCTCTTTTTTAAGTTTCACGCTGATTTCTACCAGTTTAAGGGCTTCAGCACCTATTTTCCATTTCTCTATGATTATCGTTACGGGGGCAGCCGGTTTTATCGGCAGTTGTTTGATTAGCAAATTGAATCAGGAAAACTTCAATTTCATCATCGCCGTTGACGATTTTTCTGACCCCCGTAAAGAAAAGAATCTGGTAGGCAAGCGCATTCAGGAGCGCGTCGACCGGGAGGTGTTTTTCGACTGGCTCGATCAGAACTATCAGGAGATCGAATTCATCTTCCACATCGGTGCCCGTACCGACACGACCGAGTTCGACTGGTCGATTCTGGAGCACCTCAACCTGACGTATTCCAAGCGTATCTGGCAAGCCTGCATCGACTATCAGATTCCGCTCGTGTATGCATCGTCGGCGGCTACGTACGGCCTCGGCGAGCTGGGCTACGACGACAACGAATCGCAGATTCCGCAGCTCAAACCGCTGAACCCCTACGGTGAATCGAAGAACGCGTTCGACATCTGGGCGCTGGAGCAGGAACGCAAACCGTTTTTCTGGGCAGGACTGAAATTCTTCAACGTCTACGGCCCCAACGAATACCACAAAGACCGGATGGCGTCGGTGATTTTTCACACCGTCAATCAAATTCGGAAAACGGGTAAGATGAATTTGTTCCGGTCGCACAACCCCGATTACGCCGACGGCGAGCAGATGCGCGATTTCGTGTACGTGAAAGACGTCGTTGAGGTGTGTCTGTTTCTGATGCATCACCGGCGCAACTCCGGCATCTACAACCTCGGCAGCGGCAAAGCCCGCACCTTCCTCGATCTGGTTACCAGCACCTTCCGCGCTCTCGACCTCGAACCGAACATCGGCTTTATCGATACCCCCGCCGACATCCGCGACAAGTACCAGTATTTCACGCAGGCCAACATGGCCAAGCTGCGCTCCATCGGCTACGACCGCCCGTTCTGCTCGCTTGAAGAAGGCATCGCTGACTACGTGGGCAATTACCTCAAAGAAGATACGTATCTGTAACGCAGCCGGTTAGCTAACGCTGTCAGAAAAGGCGATACCGACGCCCTGTAGCTGCTTTTCGGCGTCGGGTAGGATTTCGCAGTTGTCCCAGATACCCGTCAGCAGGGTTTGTGCGTAGGAATCGGGCAGGCCGTTCGCCTGCATAAGCTGGTTAGCCGTTTGGTTGTCGTAGGTGAACGAGCAAAACTGGTACGTAAACTGACCGTCGGCATCATCAAGCAGCAGGTACCAGACGCGCGGGGTACCGTCGTTGGCGGGCATCCCGATAACCCCCGCATTGAGCCAGTATTTATCCTCCCGCACATCATCAAACGGCAGTCCGGCATGGCCAGCCAGGATAACGTCGGCACCGGTAGCTGTCATCGTTTGTTCCTTGACGGACCACGGCGTCGACGCAAATACGAACTCCGAAATGTTTGTCGCGGACCCGTGCACAACGGCCACCGACTTGCCAGCATAGGAAAAGCGCAGGTGCAACGGCAATGTACGTAACCACTCTACTGACGCCCCCGATAGTGCCTGCACCGCGTAGGGAAACCACGTCCGGGAGAATGTATCGCAGCGGCCACCCTCGGCGAAATTACAGCCGCAGTCGTCCGCGCCCTCGACGACGTTCTGCTCCACGTTACCCTGAATGCTGTGAATGCCCCACGCTTTTATCAATTGCACGCACTCATCGGGCTGGGCGCAGTAACCCACGATGTCGCCGGTACAGATGATCCGGTCGGGCGAGATGCCGCGCTGTTCGGCGATCTGCCGGAGCGTTTCCAGCGCCTGTATGTTAGAGTACGGACCGCCGAAAATAAGCAGCGGGCCCCTGAGGGTGCCGAGGTCGGTAGTCGTTGCGGGAGTGTTCATGCGTTTTTAGTACGGAAGACGGTACAGGCGAAGAACACCAGAAAACAGTAAGCGGTTGTAATCAGGTTGGTACTGAGCAGCGCGCCGTACTTGCCGTCGGTCAGGCGGAGGGCGTCGGGCAGGGGCAGAAACGTCAGCAGGGCACCCAGTACCAGCCCACCCACGACCGACAGATGAAAAGCGATGCGCGGTACGGCGACATTCCAAAACAAAAAAATCGGTGCCAGTCCCAGCACGAGCGTTCCGCTGATGGTCGTGGCCGACAGAATAACCGGATCGAAGAAAACCGGGATCGTACCCAGCACCGTCAGTACGACCATTGCCCAGCGGCCGGTCGTAACATTGGGTGTTTCCGCGTTGCCTAAATCGATGCTGACCAGTTTGGAAAACGATGCCATCGCCGAATCAAGCGTCGATGACGCCGACGTAACCATGATCAGGTTCATCAGCAACAGCATCGGTACGCCAAAGTATTTCGCGACGGCCACCGGTGCTTCACCCGACAGATCGTTGAGTTTGGCGAAGATACCGACAAAGCTGAAGAAGATGATGCACAGCGAGCCGATTGCCCCCGCCCAGAGGTACGAACGAAGCGTGGTGCGGGGGTCGGAGATGAAGCCCCGGTCGGTCAGGACGGGGTCGTGGAAGGGGTAGCTCAGGCACTGCACCAGCGCCACCAGCAGCAGGTCGAGGCCCTGCCCCAATTCCCAGCGGCCACTGCTCACGAAGGGCGTCAGGCTACCCCCGTACTGCGGCAGGATGAACCCCAGAATTACCGTCAGCAGCCCCACAAACAGCGTCAGTTGAATTACATCGGTCATGATCGAACTGCTCATGCCGCCTTTCAGCGTGTAAGCCAGCGTCAGCAGCGTAAAGACGACGATGGCGATGTAGTAGCTGCTCGTGCCGGTCGCGCCGAAGTACGAGCCGATCACGATGGTATTCGACCAGATTTCGTTGTACAACCGAATGATAATCAGCCCCGTAAACACAACCACCGCCCCCGGCCGAACTTCGTTTCCAGAAAATGGTGAATACTCCGGTAGCCGCCTTTAGTCCGCATGGCCACCAGCACAAAGCCCGCCACTACAAACGATAGGTAGTAGCCCGCGTAAGCCACCCCGCCCACCAACCCGAAGCTGTGGCCCAGGTTGGCGGCATTGGTGATCGACTTGGCAAACAGCCACGAAATGACCAGACTGCTCGTCAAATAGACCGTGTTCGGCGCGTGGTGATTGCGCGCACCTTTGAAAAATTCGGGGCGGTGCGGGCAAACGGTGCCACGATATACAGCACCACGCTGGAAGCCAGCACCAGCACCCATTGAAAAACACTACTCGTCATCGGCGGTTAGTTCACGTCCCACCAGACGGGGGCGTTGATGCTGTTGTTGTTGATTTTGTCGGCGGCTTTCTTGTACTGCACGTTGTTGAGCGCGCTTTCCGTGCCGGGATATGGCATCCTGACGGGAATCAGGTTGTTATTCAGACTGGCCGAAATCGTTTTTAGGCGGGGGAAACCCGTCCGGCGCCACTCGATCCAGCCTTCGTAGCCGTTGTTGATGTTCGCCAGCCATTTCTGCGTCAGAATCTGCTCAATCGGGTTCTGCCCGTTCTGCTTGTACGCCACCGCATTGCTGCTCAGATAGCTCGTCGGCAGGGTGGTTTGCCAGTATTCAAACGCCTGCGTGATGCCGCGTTCGTACCAGTCCTTCGCCGATGCCGACACCAGCCCCCGCTCGGCGGCTTCGGCCAGCAACAGGCTCGTTTCAGCAGCGGTCATGAAATTGGCCGACAGCTTATCCGAATTCTCGCGGAAGATACTACCCGTCAGGGAGTAATCGGCGACGGAGATCGACAGCTTCGAAGCATCCGGTCCGTTCAATAGCCCCTTGTACGTGCCGGGTTTGGCGGTCGTCGACCGGAAGTACGTTTGTATACGGGGATCGCTCAGGTTCGTCAGGATTTCCTGGCTGGTCAGCGACATAATGAACAGGTTGTAGTCGCCAACGCGGGCCGTCGACATACGGAAATTATTAGGCTGCGTCGAGAAGCGGAACGCGGCATTGTCGGTGTTGGCCTTAATGAAATTTCCCTCCGTCAGCACCTTCTGCAAGTCCGACTTCACATCGACCCGACCCGAAATACGCATCAGGTATTTGATCTTGAGCGAATTGGCAAACAGCACCCACTTCGTGCGGTTACCGCTGAAAATAATGTCACCATCGAGGGCCGTCGCGCCTTTGTATGCATTGATCGACGCGATGCCTTTGTTGAGGTTGTCGAGAATACCGCCAGATGCCGTATAGATGGCTTCCTGCCCATCGTAGGCGGGGGTGATAACGCCCGACTGCCCCGACAGGGCTTCGCTGTAGGGCACGTCGCCGTACAGGTCGGTCAGGGCGGCCGTCATGTACGCTTTCATAATCAGCGCCGGACCTTCATACACCCCGTAGGCCACGTTGGCGCGAGACTTTTGCAGGATGATCTCGTTGTCGCGCAGGTTGGTGTACAGAAACGGCCACGGATTACCGCCGTACTGCGGCTCCGACAGGCTGTGCCGGTCGAAGAGGTTGAAGTCGATGGCGGTGAAGTACTGCCCCAGCAGGTTCCCGGCCACAAACGCTTCGTACGACATCTGTTCGCCGTAGTCGAACAGCACTTTCCGCATCAGCAGCGACGGCTGAACATCGACCGGCGCGTTGGGGTTGGTATTGATCTCCTTGAACCCGTCCGTACAGCTCTGGAATACGCCGAGCAGCACGAGCAGGAGGAGTTTAGTATACAGGTTTCGTTTCATGGCTATGTTGCAAGTCGGTTGACTTTGTTGATTCTCTCGGTTTGGCTTTCACCTTCCGGTTTGTGTTACCCCCCGTCCCCCTGAAGGGGGAGAAGTCACCGCAGTAAATGCCGGGTCCTCACCCCCTTTAGGGGGACGGGGGGTAACACAAACCGGGTTAAATCCCCGGCTAACTCGGTTAAAAATTCACGCTTAGTTTAACCCCGATATTCCGGCTCGACGGGTAGGTCATGTCCTCGACGCCCCGCTGAAACTGCTGCTGCTGAAACGACGTCTGCTCCGGGTCGAAGTGCTGCATGTGCGACAGCGCGAACAGATTGCGGCCTACGACGGCCACCGTCAGCCGCTGCATTCGCAGTTTCTGGGCGAGCCAGGCCGTTTCGGGCACGGTGTAACCGATGCTCATCTCGCGCAGCTTCACATACGACGCGTTGTAGGTGCTGTTCTCTTCGTTGTTGCGGTCGTAGTACATCCGGTAGTAAGTCTCGGCCGGAATGGCGCGGGTGTTTTGCTGGTACACGGGGTTTTCGGCCGTGCCCGTATTCACCACGCCTTTCGCAACGATACCCGCGTCGGGGCGGTCGGCGGTTTCGATCAGTTGACCCGCTACACCCGCCAGGGCCAGCGTCCGCGACACCAGCACCCCACCCTGCCGCCAGTCGAGGAGGAAGTTCAGGTTCCAGTTTTTCACGCTGATCTGATTGTTCAGGCCGAGCATGAAATCGGGGTTGTAGTTGCCCAGTTTTTTCAGTGTATTGTCGGCGATGTATTGCCCGTTGGCCCCGACGATAAACTCACCCTGCGCGTTCCGCAAGTAGCCCGTTCCCCACATATCGCCCATGCGGTCGCCCTGCCGGACCTGATACCAGACCGTTTGGTTAACGTTGTCGTAGATACGATTGTACCCCAGCGTCAGCGTACCGGCTTCGTCGGGCAGCGACACGACCGTCGAGCGGTTGCGGCTGAAATTCAGGTTGACGTTCCACCGGACGCTGTTGGTCTGTATGGGCGTGAGCGTCACGACGGCCTCTAACCCGCGCGAGCGCACCGCCCCGCCGTTGATGACCCGTTCGCTATAGCCCGTTGGCTGGGCGATGGGCAGCGACAGAATCTGGTTGCTGGTGAGTGCGTCGTAGTAGGTCAGGTCGAAACCGAGCCGGTCGTTGAAGAAGCGGATGTCGGCCCCCACTTCAAAGGAAGTTGTCGATTCCGGCTTCAGGTTGGTGTTGGCGATGCTGCTCTGCGCGCTGAACGCGGGCTGCGAAAACACCGGCGTCCGGGCGTTGAATACGCCGGTCGTCTGGTACGGGCTGGTGTCGTTGCCGACATTGGCGACGCTCGCCCGCACTTTGGCAAACGAGATGCCGTAGGGCAACCGGAACTGGTTCGACAGCACCCAACTGGCCGACACCGAGGGGTAGAAAAACGAGGTATTGGCCGTCGACGTGGGCGTCGCTAGGGCACTCGACCAGTCGTTACGGCCCGTAATGTCGACGAACAGCAGGTCGCGGTAGCTCAGCTTCGCCAGCGCGTACAGGCTGTTGATGCGCTTGCGGCCCACCTGCTGATACACCTCCACCGGCGACGCAGCATTGGTCAGTTTGAACACGCCCGGCTGCGCCAGCGACAGGGCCTGATCCTGATCAAACGACGTCTGCTGATTCATCTGGTTGCCTCCGGCCGATACGTCGAGCGAGAGCGGCCCCAGGTTGCGGGTGTAGTTCAGCAAGAAATCAGTGTTGACTTCCCGGAAATAGACCCGGTTCTCGGCGTAGGCACCGTTGCGGAAGCGGTTGCTGCTGAACGCCCGCCGGAACTGCCGGGCTTCGCTGGAGTAGTCCATCCCGCTCCGCACGATCACCCGGAAATGCTCGGCAATGTCGGCCGTGGCGGAGATGTTACCGATAAGCCGGTCACGATTGAACGAGTTGCGGTTTTCGTAGAGCGTGAAATACGGGTTGTCGAAGTAGGTGTAGTTGTACGAAAACTGCTGCACGTTTTCCAGCCCCGGCTGCCAGTACTGCTTCATCGGGTTGACGTCGGTTTGCCGCCCCAGCCACGCGCTCATGGCGTAGTTGATGTTTTCGGAACCGTACTTCGTCGCTGGCCGATTATCGCTGCTACTGTTGATGTAGTTGATAGATGAGTTGATTTTCAGCCATTTCACCGGCTCGAATTGCAGCTTGGCCGCCAGCGTTTTCCGGTCGAGGTTGACACCCGGAATGGTCGATTGGCTGTTCAGATCGGAGAACGACAGGCGGTAGTTGCCCTTCGCATAACTACCCGACACGGCCAGGTTGTTGATGGCCGTATGCCCAAGCTGATAAAAACTGCTGACGTTGTCGGGGTGCGAAACGAAAGGCGTGGGCGTGATCGGCTGACCACTGTAGACGTAAATGTCGCCCCCGCGCACGGTACGGCCGTCGGGCAGCGACACGGGGCTGTCGTACTGCTGAATCAGCAAACCAGCGTCAAGGCGCGGGCCGTAGCTGTACGAAATGTTGTCGTTGATGCCCCCGCCCAGGCCGTTGACGTATTTGAATGCGCCACTGTTGCCCTGCCCGTAACTGTTCTGAAAACGGGGCAACTGAAACGGCCGCTCGGCGAAGAACGTGCTGTTGAAACTGACGCCGATGCCTTTATTGGTGACCCCGTCTTTGGTCGTAATCAGGATGACGCCGTTGGATGCGCGGGTGCCGTAGAGCGCAGCCGCACCGGGGCCTTTCAGCACCGACACCGCAGCCACATCGTCGGGGTTGATCTCCATCGCCCCATTGCCGAAGTCGATTTCCTGAAACCCGTTGGCATCGTCGTTGACGTTGTTAACCACCGTCGCGTTGTTGATTGGAATACCGTCGACAACAAACAGCGGGTTGGTATTGGTGAACGACGATTCGCCCCGGATGGTGATTTTCGACGACGAACCAACGCCCGTCGACCCGGCCGAAATGTTTACACCCGCTACTTTCCCGGCCAGATTGTCCAGAAAATTGGGGGCTTTGACGTCACTGATGAGCCGCCCATCGACCTTCTGAATCGCATAGCCCAGGCTGCGGGCGTTGCGTTCCAGTCCCAGTGCCGTCACAACGACTTCGTTGAGGGCCAGCCCTTCCTCCAGCTCGACCGTCAGGCTGTTTTGCCCGGTGTAGGGTATCTCCTGCGTCCGGTAACCGAGGTACGAAAATACCAGTACGTCGGTGGATTTGAGATTGGTCAGGCTGAATGTGCCGCCGTTGTTGGTGAGTGTACCGGTCAGCGTGCCTTTCACCGCGATGCTCACTCCCGCGATGGGCTGTTGCGTGGCTTTGTCAGTAACTTGCCCGGTCAGTTTCTGGGCGGATACGGTGAGTGTTGTGAGCAGAAAGAAAAAAAGTAGGGGTAACCTCATAGGGTACACGTTGGGTGAACGGATTGATTAAGTGCTACGGCAATATACGGCCTGATTTCTGATCTGGATGGGTATTCAACCAGCGACTTATCGACAAATTTCAGGCTGTGTAAAACGAATATCGACTACAAATCTAGCGCTTTTCCGACTCAGCATTTACCGCGAATCTGTTGGCAGGTGGTTATGGAATCGAGACAGTATGTGCATCAATGGATCAGTACTTTGGCGGTCGTGGCATCACGGTTTGTTAATGAAGACGAATTAGGGGGGCTACTGTGAAAGACCTTTCACCCAGCCATGTTAAATACGCCCCCGTCCCCCTGAGAGGTTGTTTGGGGAAGCATGGTTCGGGCTAAAAATGACCTTTTTTGTCATCCCGAGCTTGCGAGGGATCTTCGTTAAAAGCAAGAAAACCGCCTGTTAACGAAGATCCCTCGCAAGCTCGGGATGACAAAAACACGTTTACCCCCCGTCCCCCTGAAGGGGGAGAGGACTCGGCATTTGCTGCGGTGACTTCTCCCCCTTCAGGGGACGGGGGTAAACGGACCAGCACGTTACAACCCTACTTAACAATTCTTAACAACCTGATTTAAGGAATCTTAACAGCCTGCCAATAATCCGCATTTGGTGCCGCCTGTACTTTTGCCGCTACTGTCAACGCGTTCTGATTCTTATTTCGGGCATGAAAAACCTTTTCTGGCTATTCCTTCTATCCACACTATTTTTCAACACCGTTCGGGCGCAGTCGGGCGGTAGTACCCAGCCCGGCAATGCTACCCTACTGAGCGGCACAGTGATCGATTCAACAGCGCGCAAACCGGTGTCGTTTGCGACCGTCGCACTGCTTAAAAGCACCACCATCACGACCGGCACGACGACCGACGAGCAGGGCCGTTTCAGCTTTACCGACGTTACGCCCGGCTCCTACACCCTGACCGTTTCGTTTGTCGGTTACCGCACAACCACCCGGCCGGGGGTAACGATAACAGCCGGGCAACCAACCGATTTAGGGACAGTATCGCTCCGGGCCGATACGCGTACGCTGGGCGAAGTGAACGTGGTGGCGCAAAAACCGCTGATCGAAGACAAAGGCGACCGGCTGGTGTACAACGCGGAAAATGACTTGGCCAACGCGGGCGGCACGGCGGTCGACGTAATGCGGAAGGTGCCGATGCTGTCGGTCGATCTGGATGGTACGCTGAAAATGCGCGGCAGCAGCAACATCAAAGTGCTGGTCAACGGCAAACCGTCGGCCATTATGGCCCGCAATCTGGCCGACGCGCTGAAGCAGATGCCCGCCAACAGCATCAAAAGTATTGAAGTCATTACCAGTCCGGGGGCGAAATACGACGCGGAAGGTTCGGCGGGCGTTATCAACATCATCACTAAAAAAGCCATCACCGGTACCAACGGATCGGTCAACGCGACGGGCGGCAACCTGAACCGGGGGCTGGGGCTGAACCTGACGGTGAAGGGAAAGAAACTGGGTTTCGCTACTCAACTCAACAGCGATCAGTACCGCAATATCTCCAGTTCGAGCGGTAACCGCACAACGCTGGTCGATGGGCAACCCGCCGGTGATCTGTATCAGCGTAGCGACCGGGACAACATCAGCCTGTCGGGCAACGGCACGATGAGCATCGACTACGACCCCGACTCGCTTAACCGCATCAGTTTGTCGGCGACGGCCTGGGGCGGCAATTTCCCCAACAACGTAAACCTGTACACCCGGCAGACCGACGCGCAGGGGGCTGTCGTGCAGGAATATGACCGCGCCATTCGCCACCGTAACCCGTTCGGCAATACGGAGTTTAACCTCGGCTGGACGCGCACGTTCAAGCAGCCCGGCCGCGAATTTTCGGTGCTGTCGCAGTACAGCCGCACCCCCGACAACTACTTCTACGACCTCAGCCAAACCACGCCCGGCTCCGACGCGACGACCTATCTGGAACGGGCCACCAACTACAGCCGCAACAAGGAATACACGCTGCAAACCGACTACGCACACCCGTTCAAACTCAACTGGCACGACACCACGACCGCCAAACTGGAAGTGGGGGCCAAAACCATCCGGCGCGACATCGGCAGCGACTACCTGATCGAATCGTCGCTGACGGGCCGCGAAGCCGACTACGCCATCGATCCCGCCCGCTCGAATCAGTTTACGTATAGTCAGCAGGTTACAGCGGGTTACGCGTCGCTGAAGCTGGATACGAAAAGCAAATGGAGCCTGACATCGGGGCTTCGGCTGGAGCACACCCGCATCATGGGCGACTTCCCGACAACGAACACATCGTTCAGCAACGGGTACACCAACCTGATTCCAAGCGTGACGCTGGCGAAAACGATGCGTGAAAAACACACGGTCAAGGCGAGTTACACGCAGCGTATTTCGCGCCCACTGATCTGGTACCTCAACCCCTACCGTGACTACACCGACGCCAAAAACGTTCGCACCGGCAACCCCTACCTAAGTCCCGAACTGACACACGCGACGGAACTGTCGTACAGCACGTTCAACAAGGAAGGCTCATCGTTCAACGCGGCTTTGTACTGGCGGCAGACCAACAATTCCATCGAATTTCTGACCACCGTCGACGCGCAGGGCGTGGGGCTGAGCGGCCCGCAAAACATTGGCCGCAATGCAAGCTACGGCCTGAACATCAACGGCGTCTGGCAGGCCAGCAAAGCCCTGAGCGTCACGGTCGGCACCGACATTGTGTACGTCGATCTGATCAGCCGGGCACTGAGCCTGCGGAACCGGGGCTGGATCGGCAACTTTAACGCGACCGTCAGCTACAAACTGCCGCACGACCTGACGCTCGAAGCGAACGGCTATGCCAACACGGGCGGGGTGGCACTCCAGAGCGATTACTCCGGCGTTTTTTTCTACGGGCTGTCGGCAAAGAAAGAGTTTATGACCAAAAAAGCCAGCCTGACGCTCAACATCAACAACCCATTTACGCCCGCCAACATCCTGTCGGTCAACCAGTTTTCGACGACGTTCGTGGCGCAGCAGCGGCTGGCCTTCGTCAACCAATCAGTTCGGCTGACGTTCAGCTACAAGTTCGGCTCGACCAGTTCGGGCAGCGGTAAAACCAGCCGCAAAATCGCCAACGACGACAGCAAACGGTAAGCAGGTCATCGTTGTGTCGCCTTCACGTAATCGGCTAGCCTAGCCCTCGCAGGAGCTACTTGTTACTGCACTACTTTTTAGGGTAATAATGCTATCCACTTACTATATAGTGCTGCTTACTTACCATAGAGCGTCGTTCACTTCCTTTCTCAAAACGACCCCGGTAGCGGAGTTTACATTTGACTCATCAATTGCCCAACGAGTCTACTCCCTGCCCTATCATGCTGTACCTATCCCTCCTGGCCTTTAGTCTGGTATTGACTACCGTTGCCACCGCCTTCGGGCAAAACAGCGTCAGCATCGTACAGAACGGCGGGCCCGGGAACTCGGCATCTGTCACCCAGTCGGGTGAGGGCAACAGCGTCAGCATCAACCAGAGCGGTAGTGCGACCAGCGACGGCAGTAAACCCGGCAACCGGGTGAGCCTGCGGGTGCCCAAAGGCACCGAAACCACGATCAATCAGCACAACATCGACCCTAATTCAGTCGAGATTTCGCAGGAAGGTCAGGCTACGGCGACAATCAATCAGTCGTCGGAGACGGGCGAAAATTCTATCCACACGCTCCCCCGCACACCCGACATCCGCCCGAAAACACGCCCATTCAACCGGCGAAATCGGCGGAAGCAGTAGTTCTATCACCTCTTCTAACTAACCAAAATGAAAAAAGCACTCCTTACCGGGGCATCGCTGATGGCCTTTGCCGCTGCCTCTTTCGCCCAGGGCAACACGTCGACCGTCAACCAGAATGGCAATCAGCAGACGGCCAGCGTTGCTCAGACGGGTTCCAACCTGCAATCAACCATTCAGCAAACCTCCACCGCGACCATTACCAACGCGGGCAACGCAGCCGTAACAACTCAGCAGCCATCGTACTTTCAGTCTACTAACAACCAGGCAACGGTCAATCAGTTGGGTACCAAGTCGGGGTATGCCAGCATAGGCCAGGAAGATGGACAGGCTGGTGGAAACACCGCGACGATCAATCAGAAGAACAATGGGGCCGGTACGGGAGCTGCGATAGCGGCCACAGCTACGGAGGCCGACGTGAAGGCGGCTGGCGGTAACTATGCCAACGCGTACCAGCAGGGCAGCAAGGAGCAGGTTACAATCAACCAGAACGACAACGCGTCGAAAAACGTAGCCACCTCCCGTCAGGACAACTACAACAACAGCTCATCGTCGCAGATTGTCACGATTGACCAGAACAACACCTCGACCGAAAACACCGCCACAGCAAATCAGTTTGGCGACCGGAATACACTGAGCATTTCGCAGTCGAACAACTCATCAAAAAATACCGCCAGCGTCCGTCAGGGGATTTCTGGCGCGTTCGGCGGCCCAAACACAACGGGTGCCACGGCAACCGTTCAGCAGAACGGGGTAGCGGGTGGAGCGGCCAGTTCAGAGAACATGGCGACGGTCACCCAGAATGGTATTAGCAGCGGTACGGCCAGTATTCAGCAGAACGCAGGTGCGAATGGCGAGAGTAAATTGAATAAATCGACCATCACACAGTCCAGCAATGGCAATACCGCATCGACTCAGCAGGACAACAGGAGTAATAACAACACGATTGTCGTCGATCAGGCAGGGTCGGGTAACCATACGGCAACGGTGATGCAGAATGGTAGCGGCTCTGGTAGTAGTTCTAACAACGAAGCTACTGTTACCCAAACCGGATCGACCAATACAGCGACAGTCAACCAACTGGGCGATGATACGAACGGCGGAGGCACAGGAGGCAGCGGCAACAACGATGCGATCATTACGCAGTCGGGGCGGAACAACAAAGCGTTCGTTACCCAAAACGACGCCAGTTTCAACAATGCGGCTACCGTCAGGCAGGCCGGGGGCGGAACAACAGGTGACATGGCGTCCATCAGCCAGATTACCAATTCGTATGGTGACGTAGCGACGATCAACCAGGGTAGCCTGAGTACAGGTGGTAACTCGGCCGATATTACGCAGCAAAATACTTATTTCGATGGAGGTACTGCCACTATTAATCAGAACACGACCGCAGGCGGAGGAAAAAATACGGCCAGTATCATTCAGGGCGCTGCCACTCCGCAGTTCGGCTCTACTAACAACGTAGCCTCGATCAGTCAGCAGGGTACTCTCAACGTGGCCCGGCTGGAGCAACTGCACAACGACAACATGGCTGATATTACGCAAACGGGCAACGGCAACGTCCTGCGCGGTAACGCCGACAGACCGTTCGCTCTTCAGGAAGGTAACGGCAACGTAATGACGGTTAAGCAAACCAGCCCGGCATCGGGCACCGTTGGCAACCTCGCCAACGTGATGCAGATGGGCAATGGCAACACGGCTACCATCACGCAGTCGTTTGTTCCCTAGTTTTTTTGAGTTAGTTATGAATCTGAGTAAGACCCGGCCAGCCTGGCCGGGTCTTATCATTTCGTCGCCAGTCATGCCCGTACCGGCTGATTCACTATAACGCGTTTCCACTCCAGCATACCGTAGCCAACAACGACGGCGTATTCCAGTGCCGTCAGCCACAGGTGTTCCTGGTACGGCTGCGTCTGGTAGGTGGCGTAGGATACGACGATCAGGGCCGACCAGACGAACGGATACCGGAAGCGGGTAAACAGGGCCGGAATTAACAGCGAGCTGATGTACCACGGATGCACTGTGGTCGACAGCAGCCAGTAAATTGTCAGCGTAAGCAACACGCTAATGGCGAGTGTGACGGCCGATGATCGGTTGGGCGTGCGGACGGCGATGTAAACCACGCTCAGGATGATAAGCAGCCGTAGCGTCGTGCTGAACTGCCCGATGATGTTGTAGCCTTTCAGCCAATAGCCAACCGTGCGAATCAGGTAATACACGCTGGCATTGAATTCGAATTTCTGGAAATACAGGTTCAGACTGTCCATGATGTTATGCAGCAGGTTCACGCTCAGAAACGGCGTAAACAGCAGGGCGATCAACCCACCGATCAGTGATGCGTAGGCTAGGCCCCGCTTCCACCCCAGCCGCCGGATCAGCAGCGGAAACAGCAACAGCGGCAGTAGTTTGGTGGCGATACCCAAGGCAAGTACTACCGACGCAGCGATACGTCGTTGCTGCGTAAACAGCCATACGGCCAGCAGCACGAAGAAAATCATTACGGCTTCGAAATGCAGGTTACCCGTCAGCTCCAGAATCACCAGCGGGTTCAGGCCGTACAGCAGCGCCCGATTGGGGTTCATACCAAACCGGCGCAGCAGGCGTACCAGTAGCCACAGCGTCCCGAATTCAGCCAGCAGAATCGGCACGCGCAGGGCAACGATTGCGCCCAGCCCGTCGCCCGGAAACAGACCGGCGGCCACGCCAAACAGCACCTGGGTCAAGGGCGGGTAGACGCTAAAGTAATCGGGTGAATTCAGTCGCTGAAACAGTGCATCGGTCAGCCCGGCCGATGCAGCCATCGACGTACCCAAAAACTGACTCGGCAGGTATTCGTAGGGGTTATAGCCATTGGCGACCAGATGCCCGTCCCACAGAAAGCGGGCGTAATCGTCGGACAGATTAGGGGTCATCACGAGCAGGGCCAGCCGAAACAGAATGGCCGCGCCAAACAGAAATCGGTCGGGTTTTACGGTTGCGTCGTGGGTTGCGGGCGTATCGAACCAAAGCGGCTGCGCGATGCGGCTGTATCCCCAGAACAGCAAGGCCGACAGGGTCATCAGCAAGGTAAACTGCGGCCTTGCCACGCCATACCCCAGCAGCATAAACAACCACAACGATAGCACCAGCCACCCAACCCGGAAGGGCGTAATCAGAAACGGTTTGACGGGGTTGTGCGGGTTGGTCATTCGATTACAGATACCTACTTCGTTCGTACTTTACCCAAGGCTGTTAAGTGTTAAATACCAAGGCAAAAACAGTTCAACACAGAGTCACAGAGAACGCAGAGACAGATTAGCAATAATGCGCTAATTATCAGGCAACTAAACTTCTGTGTTCTCTGTGCCTCTGTGTTGAATTGTTTTTAATTCACACTTATCCCCTATTACTTTTAGCGAACTAGTGGTGCCAGGTCTGAAATGCCAGCCCGGCCACTATTGGAACTTAACATCCCCCGCCAGCAAGATGCTGTCTGAGCCGAAAATCATCAGGCGTAGCGGAAAATAGTCGTCAGAATTTTGTAACCGGCCAGTATCGTGCCCTTAATCGTTCCCGAAATCTTGGAATGCCCGATGCGTTTGCGGTAACTCACTGGCACCTCCGTCGACCGGAAGCCTTGTTTGGCGGCTTTGAGCTGCATTTCGACCGTCCAGCCGTAGGTTTTGTCCTGCATATCGAGGGCCAGCAACGTATCGAACCGGATGGCGCGAAACGGGCCTAAATCCGTGTAGCGCACCCCGTAAAGCAGGCGAAGCAGCGACGTCGCCAGCCAGTTGCCGAATACCTGCTGGGGCGTCATCGAACCCCGCTGCCGGTTGCCCAGTGCCCGCGACCCGATCACCATATCGACCGATCCATTCAGGATCGGCGCGACCAGCGCGGGCATTTCGCCGGGAAAATCAGAGTAGTCGGCGTCGAGAAACACGACGATGTCAGGGCGGGGGCGCCGTTGCTGTGCGTAGGCGATTCCGCGCAGGCAGGCCCGACCGTAGCCCTGAATGCGTTCATCGAGCACGGTAGCCCCGGCGCGGGCCGCTTCGACGGCGGTCTGATCGTTGGAATTGTTATTGACGACGATGATTTCCCCAACCAGTTCGTCGGGAATGTCGCGCACGACCCGGCCCACCGAATTTTCTTCGTTGAACGCCGGAATAATCACGACCACAATGGGCTGTCCGGGCGAAGTAAGTAGCGTTGATTGCACGGTTTATTCGTAAAAATGGCGCATCCGGCGAATGGTGGTCAGCACGACCCAGTCGCCGACGCGGGGCAGGTAGGTGTGTACAATGGCGATCAGCCAACCCAACGCAGAAATGACCGTTCGGGTGCGCCGACGCCGGATGTGTTTGAGTATGATAGCCGCAACCTGCGCCTGACTTTTCTGCCAGCGTGGTGGGCGGTGGGCAATCGGTACGGGTTGGCCGAGGGCGTCGAGTACGCGTTTTTCGGGGTCGTTCTGCGTGAAACCGATGTGTACGACGCCGATGTGAATACCCGTATGATCGAGTTCGAGCCGGAGCGTGTGAGCCAGATTGGTCAGGGCCGCTTTCCCCGCACAGTACGCCGACCCGCTGGGCATTCCGTTGAGGGCCGAAATCGAGGAAATAAACGTGACGCTGCCCCGCGTCCGGGTAAGGTGCGGCAGAGCCGCTTTGAGTGGGTAAACCGCCCCGTAGACATTGCTGTCGAGCACCTGCCGAAACACGTCGGGCTGCATATCGGCGAAGTAGGCCCGCATCGAAATACTGGCGTTGGCAATCAGCACGTCGAGCTGCCCGAAAGTCGTAATGGCTGTACCAACCAGCCGTTCGCAGTCGGCATAGTTGGTTATATCAGCCAGGCAGCTCGTTACGATCAGACCTTCGCTGCGCAGTTCCTGCTCCGTCCGGTGCAGTCGGTCAGCCATGCGCCCGTTCAGCACGACCTTCGCCCCGGCCTGCCCCAGCGCACGGGCGGTAGCTTTACCAATCCCCGACTCCGACCCAGTCACAATGGCGACCTTTCCAGCAAACGCTCCGGGTTTTGTGGAGGGTTTTATGGGAGTCGGGGTGTATGCTTCCCTGCCGGGTTCGTTTACCCCCTTCTCTGCATTTACCCCCCGTCCCGACCCGTCGGACCGCCCTGAAGGGGGGGAAGTCACCGCAGCAAATGCCGAGTCCTCACCCCCTTCAGGGGGACGGGGGTAGACGGGTCAGGATGGGGGGTAAACACACCCGAACTTGATGACAGGGGTTCGGGCAATTCGCTTGTATGGCTCCCCGGCTTATCGGGTACGTCGTGTAACATAGTCGTGTTCGTTAAACCAGTCGAAAGCCTCGTCAATGGCGGTTTCGATGGGTGTTTGTGTCAACCCCAACTCAGCAATGGCTTTCCGGGACTGAAAATAATGCCCGTCGTTGGCAACAGCGACCATTGCCGAATTGACCGGTGCAGGTCGACCCGTCAGCCGCGTCCAGGCGTCACAGCCGTAGCCGTACAGACGGGCCAATGCTGGGGGTAGCGACAGGCGGGGTGGCTGCACGTTCATCCGCTCCGCCATCAGCCGAAACGCATCGCGGTAGCTCAGATTTTGGTGGCCCAGAATATACGATTCACCGATACGTCCCTGCGTCAACGCGTTGACCGTCGCCGTGGCAACGTCCTGCACGTGTACGTAGTTCTTCCCGCCCGCCGGGTAGCCGATCAGCCGCCCCCGGTAGAGTTCCAGCAGCAGTTGCCCCGATGTGGGTTTAGCGTCCAGCGACCCCAGCATAAACGTCGGGTGGACCAACACGGCGGGCAGTCCCGTTTCGCGCACGGCCTGCTCGACCAGCAGCGTCGCGGCCCGTTTGCTGTCGATATAGTCGGAGCCGTAGCGGTGGCCGGCGAAGAGGGTTGTTTCGTCGCCGGGCAGGTCGAGCGTGCCGAAGCCGAAGACGTTGGCCGTGCCGACGTACACCAGCCGCCCGACACCCGCCTGCTGCACCGCCCGAATCACGTTGGCCGTTCCCGTCTGATTGACGGCCCAGAGTGCCGGGCTGCGGGCGGGGTTGACCTGCGCCAGCGCAGCCGCATGGATGACGGCGTCACAACCCGTAGCCGCCCGGTCGAGGGCGTCGGCGTCCAGGATGTCGCCTTCAACAAGCTCGATGGGCAGATTGGCCAGCGTCGGGCTGTTCGTCCGCGACCGCACGAAAGCCCGCACCGCATAGCCGCGCCGGAGCAGTTCGCGGGTTAGGTGGCTACCCAAAAAGCCATTGGCCCCCGTCAGTAGAACGGTTTGATTCATCAGCGGTACGAGAGCATCGCTTTATAGGTCCGGGCGATACGGGGGGGCGACACCTTCAGAAAAAACAGCGAAAAAGCGGTTAGGTTCGCCAGTTGCACCCGTAACCAGCTATTGGTCTCGTACTTACGAGCCGACACATACACGTCTTTCGGCACGATCCAGAACCGGGCCACCCGGCGGATGCGGATGATAATCTCGAAATCTTCCATGATGACATACCGTTCGTCGAACCCACCCAGCCGGTCGAACAGGGCGCGGGTGATAAATAGCGTCTGATCGCCCCCGCGACTCATTATTCCCGGAAAGCGGGTGCCATAGCTATTGAATCGCAGCATGGGTTTGTCCGACGCGAAGCGAAACCGGTAGCAGCCTGCTTCGTAACCTTCCCGCACAGCCTCAGTGATGTCGGCAACGAAGTCAGAGTGGATCACCACGTCGGCATGGACGAAGTACAGCACTTCCCCCGTTGCCAGCGACGCGCCGTAGTTCATCTGCGCAGCCCTCCCCTTCCGGGGCGACTGTCGTACAACGCCCCCCGCCTGCCGGGCCATGTCGGCTGTACCGTCGGGGCTGTTGGCGTCGATCACCAGCACCTCGCATAGATCCGTGCCGCCACAGGTCAGCAACTGGGTTACGAGCGGGCCGATGGTCGCGGCTTCGTTGTAGGTTGGAATAATTACACTAATCGTCATAGTCTGTACAAGTGCAGTTGCCCCGTGTCTTCACGGACATTGCTCGCGGTGGGTTACGGCTGACGCATAGGTGTCTGCCTCCGTGGCGCGGTGAGGACACAGGCATTCGCAATCAGAATCAAAACGCTTCGCCGATGGTCAGATAAAACCCGCTCGATTGCTGACCGAAGCCGTAGTCGAGCCGGATGTTGAGGTGGTCGAGCCGGTTGAGCGTAAACCGTAAGCCTGCGCCATAAGCAAATTTCGGGTCGTTTGGGCGGAGCACGGTTTGCGCGTCGCCCAGGATACCGGCCGCACCGAATACTACCCCACCAAGTCGTTTGTAAATATCGAAACGCAGTTCACTTTGCAGCAGGGCCGCGTTCTGATCGCGGAACCGACCTTCGTAGTAGCCCCGCATTCGCTTCGTTCCACCCAGCAGCGACATCGCGTTGAACGGCGCAATTCCCGCCGTAAAACTGGCGAAATAATTCATAGTCAGAATCAGATGCCGATTCAGCGTATGGTACGACGATACGTCGGCAGTGTAGCGGTCGAAGCGGACGGTGCTCCCCAACAAACTGGTCTGATTCAGGTACGCCACATCGGCCACAATACCTTTCGACGGGAAGAAAAGCTGATCGCGCGAGTCGTAGAACAGCCCCAGTCCTGCGCCTGACAACCGGCTTCCCAGCCCACCCGGCACCTCGCCCGTCGCCAGTAATCCATCTGGTTCAACGCTCGTCACCTGATAGTCTTCGTACTGATACCGGACGCCCGCGTAGAGTTTCCCGACGGGCAGCGTCGGTGCAATGCGCCGGAACGCGTTGACCCTAATGCGGGGAAAATTGACGGCATACAGTTCGCGCGGCACCTCGCGCTGCCCAACGCCAAAGAAGTAATAGCTGTACCGATAGTAGCCCACTTCGCCGTTGACGTAATAGGTGTCGCGGTCGTAGAAAAGCTGAAACGGCACGTAAAACAGCAGTTGCTTATTCTGCGTGTAAGCCGCCCCCAGCGTTACCTGCGACGGGCGGCTTCTCAGGCTCGTGTCGGCCCGGAGCCGGGTCAGATCGCGCCGAAACCGGAACGTAGCCGTAGCCGCCACACCGTAGGCAAGCCGCGTTTCGGGCGTGTAATAAACCAGCGGAAGGGGTAGCAGACTAAACGCTTTCGGCAGGCTGTCGGCGGGGGCTGGGCAAGCAGAGCGGCAAACAGCGCGGTCAGGAACATGCAGAGACAGAATAATCTGGTAGGTTTACGCAAAAACAAGCCGCCCGGTTTGCAGGTCATCGGCGTCAAAACCTTTTGCCGGCAGCGGGCGTATATGTATGGACACTGAACTATGATGAACGAATGAGCAAGATACCATTCTTTACAACAACCCTTCTGAGCCTGTTCTGCCTGCTGGCAGTAGCCTTTACCACACCCGTTGCCGATGGCGTCGACCATAGTGCGTTTGATAAGCTGCTGAAGAAACACGTCAACGCCAAAGGTCTGGTCGATTACAAGGGTTTCAAAGCCGACGAAAAAACGTTCGATCAGTACCTCAATATGCTGAGTGCCAACGCCCCTAAATCGTCGTGGAGCAAGCAGGAGCAGATGGCCTACTGGATCAACGCCTACAACGCCTATACGATTAAGCTGATTCTGAATCACTACCCCGTAGAGAGCATCAAAGACATTGGCTCGAAGATCAAGATTCCGTTTGTGACTACCCCCTGGGCGGCTAAGTTCTTCACCATCGGTGGCGAAAAAATGAGCCTCGACAACATCGAACACGGCACGCTTCGCAAGAAATATGACGATCCGCGCATTCACTTCGCGCTGGTCTGTGCGTCGATTTCCTGCCCACGCCTGCGCAACGAAGCCTACACCGCCAGCAAACTCGATGCCCAGCTTAACGATCAGGGAAAAGACTTCCTGAACAACCCCGCCAAGAACAAGATCACGAAAGATGCTGCCCAACTATCGAAATACTTCGATTGGTACAAAGGCGACTGGAACGACAACGGGCAAACGGTCGTGAAGTGGGTCGACAAATATTCGGACACCAAAATCACCGACGACACGAAAATCTCGTACCTCGATTACAACTGGAAGCTCAACGAGCAGTAGTTGGATTATTTGCCCACACTCCCACCCTATGAAACAGCTTGTCATTATCGGCAACGGTATCGCCGGGATCACGGCCGCCCGGCACGTCCGGCAGCAGGACGATCAGGTGCGGATTACGGTTATTTCGGCGGAATCGGATCATTTCTATTCGCGGACGGCTCTGATGTACATTTACATGGGCCACATGACCTACGCGCATACCAAGCCGTATGAAGACTTTTTCTGGGCGAAAAACCGCATCGACCTCATGCGCGGCTACGTCGAGCGGGTTGATACGGCGGGGAAGCAGGTGCAACTGGCCGATGGCAAAACATTGCCTTATGATGCGCTGGTGATCGCGACCGGCTCCGTCCCGACAACGGTCGACTGGCCGGGGCTGAACGCGAAAGGGGTGCAGGGCTTCTACGGCCTGCCCGATCTGGCGAGTATGGAACAGTACACGCAGGGCATCGACAGGGCGGTGGTCGTGGGTGGCGGTTTGATCGGTATCGAGCTGGCCGAAATGCTCCACAGTCGCCATATCGCCGTGACGATGCTGGTGCGCGACCAAACTTACTGGGGATCGACTTTACCCGCCGAGGAAGGTAGAATTCTCGAACAACACATCCGCGACCACGGCATCGACCTACGGCTGGCTACGGAACTGCGCGAAATTCAGGCCGACGAATCAGGACGGGTGCGGGCAGTAGTCACGACCGATGGACAGGAAATTCCCTGTCAGTTTGTGGGACTGGGCATCGGTGTTACGCCGAACGTCGGCTTTTTGCGTGGGTCGGGTATCGAACTGGGCAAGGGTGTGCTGGTCAACGAATACTTTGAAACCAGCATCCCCGACGTCTACGCCATTGGCGACTGCAACGAGTTCCGCGATCCGATTATCGGTACGGACGGTGCTCCGCGCAAGACTATCGAACAGATCTGGTACACGGGTCGGATGCACGGCGAAACGCTGGCGCAAACGCTTTGCGGCCACCGCACGGCCTACCGACCGGGTGCGTTTTTCAACTCGGCCAAGTTCCTCGACATCGAGTACCAGACCTACGGCACGCTGAACGCCAAACCGACCGAGGGCGAACAGACGCATTACTGGGAGCATCCCAACGGGCGGCAGTGCGTGCGAATCAACTACCGCGCCGACGATGGGCGGGTTGTGGGGATTCACGCACTGGGCCTGCGCCTGCGCCACGCCGTTATCGACCGCTGGATTCAGGACCGTCGACCGCTCGACTACGTGCTACGCCATTTCCGGCAGGCCGATTTTAACCCTGAATTTTCCGACGCCTATACCGACGCGCTCACCGGTAACGGCCCCGTTCGCAAAAGCTGGCTGCGTCGCCTGTTTTCGTCACCTTAATTGTTTGAGTAGTTATTCGGAAACTCGCGTTTGTCATCCCGAGCCCGTGAGGGATCTTCGCTAACAGGCGGTTCTACTTGCTTTTACCGAAGATTCCTCGCAGGCTCGGGATGACAAACGCGAGCCCGACTAACTTCCTTTAACCCGATTCAGCCTTCGGCTCGACATCGGACCGCCGAAGCGGCAGGGATGCTGTCTGAGACAACTACACTAACTGCTATTTCTATGCAAACCACCGGGCAACGCGCGGGCTTGTTTTTGTTTCTGATCGGCTTCGCGCTGTTCGTCGGTACGCTGACGCTTAGTCAGTACCGCCTGACCGATCAGGTGCTGGCGAAAACGGCGAAGAAAGAGCAACTGACTGACCTTCGTACCGCTACAGCACCGATACTGGGAAAGCTATACGGCTCGTCGTTTGGGTTCGTCGGTGATCTAAAAGCGGCCGTCGGGCAGTTGAACAGTGGCTATCAGCAGGCGAAGCAGTACGACAAACAGATTGGCAGCGACTTTATTTTTCAGACGACGAAAGCCGCCAGCACAGGCTTTTTCCCAGCCCATAGCCAGTGGTTTTTCTGGGCGAGTCTGCTGCTGTGCGTCGGCGGGGCTCTGCTGTATTTTCTGCCGGAACGACGCACACTGCCGGGCATTAAAAACAACGGCGTCTTCCACAACCCGGCCACGAATCGGGGCTGGATCGGCATTATCGTCGGTACGTTCTTGATCGGCTTTTACGTCGTACTGTATTTCTACCCCGAATACCTGACCAACTGGACGCTGCTGTTCGACCCGCTGAGTCGGCTGGTCAACGGTGGTCCGGCGAGCCAATGGTTTGTGTACGGGTCGCTGTACACGCTGGCGATTCTGGTGATGGGCGTGCGGATGCTGGTAAAGTACCGGGGCAACCCCTACCAGCAAATCCGCACGGTGTCGGTGATGTTTTTCCAGCTCGCCTTCGCCTTCCTCATCCCCGAACTGATGGCCCTGTTCAACCAGCCCGCGCAGGACTTAAAAAATATGTGGCCACTCGACTACAGCTTTTACTTCGACTACCGCATCGACGAGAAAATCAAGGCCGGAACGTTCGGGCTATTTCTGCTCGTCTGGGGTACGGCACTCTGGCTGGTTGGCGTACCAATTCTGACGTACTTTTTCGGCAAACGCTGGTACTGCTCGTGGGTATGCGGCTGCGGTGGACTGGCCGAAACCCTCGGCGATCCCTACCGCCAACTGTCCGACAAACGACTGGTAGCGTGGAAGTTCGAGCGGGTCATCGTGCATTCGGTGCTGGCTTTCGCTGTCGTCATGACCGCGCTGGTGCTCTACACCTACGCCACCGGCCAATCCAGCCTGTTCGGTATTCTGGATTCGTACAGCCTGCGTTCGACCTACGGTTTTGCCATCGGGTCGGTCTTCGCGGGGGTCGTCGGCACAGGGTTTTATCCGCTCATGGGTAACCGCGTCTGGTGCCGGTTTGGGTGCCCGCTGGCGGCTTATCTGGGGCTGGTGCAGCGGTTCAAATCGCGCTTCCGCATCACCACCAACGGCGGGCAGTGCATCTCGTGCGGCAACTGCTCGACCTACTGCGAAATGGGCATCGACGTGCGGTGGTACGCGCAGCGCGGGCAGGACATCGTGCGGTCGTCGTGCGTGGGTTGCGGCATCTGCTCGTCGGTATGTCCACGCGGGGTGCTCAATCTGGAAAACGCCGACGAAACCAGCCGTCTGACTTCACCTAACCCAATTCTGCTGGGCAACAACAGCATCCACGTTCAGCCATGAGTCAGTTTCGCCTTCCCGCCCTTCTGACCGCTTGTCTATTCATAATTTGTCTGTCGGCCACGGCGCAGCGCGTATCGCCGGATGCCGATCAAACGCAGCAATATGCTATTGAAGTCGCCGGTATTCGCGTCGGCACGATGACCACCACCCGGCAGGCGCAAAGCAATCAGCGGGTGCAGTACACGCTTGTCAGTGACGTAAAAGCGAATCTGCTGCTGTACAAAGTGACCATTTATTACAAGGTGACGAACCTATTCGAGCGGGGTAAACTCGTCCGTTCCATCGCCGATGTTCAGACTAACCGGGGCAACTTCCTGACGCAGACACTGTGGACGGGCGAGCACTACGCTATCGACGCGGAGCAGTACAAATGGTCATATAAAACTGCTGACCCAAAACCGATCACTTACGCGATTACGAACCTGTTTTTCAGCGAACCGGTCGGTATGAGCAGCGCCTTTGCTGAATATTTCGGAGACTATGCCAGCCTGTCGCCCAACGGCAACCACACCTATCTGGCCCGGCGCGACGGGCGGGTGAATACGTCTACGAAAACGGGCAGCTGGTACGGATTATCAAGAAGAACCCGATCAAGAACTTCATTATTCGCCGAATCTGACCGCGCTGGCTATCGCTTAACGAGCCGGGGCTGACGGTACAGTCGGTAAGCCGCCCACGACAGACCCAACCCTGCCAGTACACCAACCACCATGCGCTCGTGGTGCCGAATGTCGGTAAGGATCGGTTCGGCCAGCCGAATCAAATTTGCACCAGCTAGCCCGATCAGCAGCGCCCAGACCAAACCGCCCAGTACGTTGAGTAACAAAAACTGGAACCACGAATAACCCGACGCACCCACAGCCGCCGGAATAACAATCCGCAGTCCGTAGAGCGCCCGAAAGCCCAGCACGAGCACGGCCCCATAGTCGTGTAACAGACGCTGCACCCGGCTGAATCGCTGCCGCCAGCGCGGTCTTCGGGTCAGAAACTGCTGCCCGTAGCGCTGCCCGACGTAGAAGTAGCCCTGACTAATCAGCACCGACGCCAGAGCCGCTAATCCGATCACGAAGGGCATGGAAAAGTAACCCCGGTGCGCCAGATAAGCACCGGCAATCAAAAAGGCTTCGCCTTCTAACAACACCCCAAAAAACAGGATGGGGTAGCCATAGGTAAGCATCAACTCCTGAAACGACATACAGCAATCTACTAAACAGGCATAGTATGCTCTTGGCCGGGCTGATTAAAATTTGATTATGATTTGCCGCGCTGCCCCGGCCAGTAAGTTGGCCTTCACGGGGCCAGTATTTCGCGAATCGACGTTACACCTTTGGTTCCCAGCCCTTTTCGTACGCGCGGCTCCAGAGTTTCTGGGCTTCCCTGTCGTTCTGAATGTGGCCCGTCTTGGGGTCGATGTGCAGGTCATGACCGACGCGCCAGGCAATGTTGCCGAGTTGCATAGCCACCACGCTCTTGTGCCCCGTCTCGACATCGCAGTTGGGCTTGCGGTCGGTGCGAATGGCATCCAGAAAATCAGCAACGTGCAGGCTGTCCATACCCAGGCTGGGGCTGGCGGTGTTGCGCCCCTGAACGTCGCTTTCGGCCGATGCTGACTTGACATCTTTCACCAGCTTACCATCCAGATCATAGACTTTGTAGCTGTCGCCACCCGTGTCCAGACTGCCTTTTTCGCCGTAGAAAATGATGCCCCGGTCGCGGTCCTCGATCTTCCGGCCGTTGGAACTGCGGCACTCCCACAGCAGCGACACCCGACCCGGATAGTCCATGATAATCAGCTGCGTATCGGGTGTTTGCCAGTCGTCTTTGAACTCGTACCGACCGCCTACTGAGCTAACCCGCGTGGGAAAATCGACGCCCAGCCCCCACCGCGCCACGTCGACTTCGTGGGTGCCGTTGTTGAGGGCTTCGCCGGTTCCCCAGTGCCAGAACCAGTGCCAGTTGTAATGAATCAGCCCGTCCTGATACGGCTGGCGCGGGGCCGGTCCCTGCCAGAGATCGTAGTCCAGCCAGGTGGGTACGGTACCGGGTTTGACGAACGTAGATGAGCGTTTGTTGGTGTACCATGTTTTGGCCATGTACACCCGACCGATGACGCCGTTGTGCAGTTCTTCAATGCCCTTCGTCAGCGTCGGGGCCGACCGGCGTTGCGCGCCCATCTGCACCACGCGCTTGTACTTGCGGGCCGCTTCCACCGCCAGTTCACCCTCGCGCGGGTTGTGGCTCAGCGGCTTCTCGACATACACGTGCTTCCCGGCCTGACAGCCCATAATCGTCAGGGGCGAGTGCCAGTGGTCGGGTGTAGCGATGTAAATGGCGTCGATGCTTTTGTCTTCCAGCACCCGGCGGCAGTCTTTTTCCGACTTCGGTTTCGCCGTCGCGTTTGCTTTCTGGATGGTCTGAATGGCCTTCGGAATGGCCCGCTCGTCGACGTCGCAGACCGTGCCGACTTCCGTGTTTTTCTGGATAGCAAACGTGCCACCCATCCCGTCGCCCCGGCTGTTGACACCGATCGTCGCGACCCGGATCAGGTCATTAGCCCCGACGATGCGGTTGTAACTGCGGGGGCTAAACCCCACCAACGCGCCCCCAACTACGCCAGCGGCTGTTTGTCTGATAAACTCACGTCTGTTCTGCATACGGCTATAAGTTCCACCAGTAGGTCCATTTAATCACCAGCGCCCGATTTTTTACCGATAAAAAGCCCGGCACGTCCTGCCCGATCTGTGCCGAACCCGGCAGGTAATTGTCAGTGTAGACAAGGAAGAAATCGGACGCGGGTTTATACCGCCATTGCACCCGGGCGTTGACGTTCATGTTCTGCTGTTGCTCGTTGTACTGCACAAAGGTGGTGAGGTACAGCGTGTTGGTCAACGTCACGTCGAAGCGCGGACCGACCAGCCAGAAGTTGGTTCGACCCCACGGCTGCGGCAGTTGGATGGCGTTGTAGCTGGCACTGGCCGCCAGGCTCACGTACGGCTGAAAGCGATAGCCCAGGTCGGCCGTTACGTTCAGGCGCGTGCCGTTGGCATAATAACCGCCGTAACGCGTCGCCAGGCCATATGTAAACAGGCTCTGCGGCTTGGAATCGAAGTCGGTGCCCCAGGCCGTCCAGCGGTGTTCGGTGCCGGTCGCCAGCGTCGGGCGGCCGGAATTTGTTGGATCGAAGGGTTGCAGCAGCCGCACGTAGTCGGTCGCGACCCAGCCCGTAAAGACGCTTTTGCTGCGAAACGTAATCGTGTACGACAGCACACTTTCGTTGTCGCTCTGCCGCCCCGCCGGGTCGAAGAAATAAGTGGAGTTGGCCGTTGGGCCGTGGCTCAGCACAGGGCCACCCGTTGGTAGAAACGTATAACCGAGCGTACCGATGGCCCGTTCGTAGCCCCGACGCGGCACATAGCCCGCTTCGGCAGTGTAGTTCTGCCCAACGGCTTCCAGCTGCGCCCCAATCAGCCACTGCCGACTGAAATATTGCAGGTTAGCCGCATACACGGCATTGTCATTTCCACTACCCGCAGCGGTCGCTTCGGCGCTGCCCGGTGTTGGTGGCGCGTTGAACGAACGAATGTACAGCACCTTCCCCGACCACAGATTATTGGCCGACGCTAGGTTATACTCAATACCCAGATTGCGATTGTACTGCGAATAAACGGGCAGACTCACCGCCGGAGCAGAACCCGCCGGGACACCCTGCACGTCCGGCTCGTGGTAGCCGATGGATTGTTTGTTGACGAACAGCACCCCGATGTTCGACCGGGCAAACACGCGCCGTTGCAGAGCCAGCGCGGCAAAATTCTGCGCGGGCAGGCCCGTTTCGTTCACAGCTCCGGTCTGCATATCCAGCACGCCCAGTCGCCAGTCTTTGTTGAGCTTACCACTTACCCGCGCCCCAAACCGGATCGGCACCCCACCCAGCCCAATGCGCCGACTGAAAAATGGTCGGATCGTTGAATAGCCGAAGTTGGCGAACTGATCACCGTTCTCCAGAAAGAATTGTCGCCGTTCGGGGAAGAACAGTTCGTACCGGTCAAGGTTCGTCACCTGCTGATCGACGTCGACCTGTGAGAAATCGGGATTAACCGTCAGGTCCAGATTGAGCGACGACGTCAGCGCAATTTTGGCGTCGAGCCCCGCGCTGAACCGGTTGCTCGTGGGGGCGGTCGTTTGGTAGTCGCGGGTCATGCCGCCCAGCGCGTACGGAATCAGCGAGATGTTCGGCCCCGGCTGCGGTGGCGGCTGATCCCACACCAGCACACCCGTCAGCGCCAGCGACGCCGTGGGAAACTGCCGCTGAATGGGCGTCCACGACGATTTTTCGGTGGTTTTCAGATCAAGCCGACTGAAGTTAATTCCCCAGCGGGTGATGCCTTTTTTGTAGCGGAGCGTCTTGAAGGGAATGGCCATCTCAAGCACATAGCGATCAGGATAGTTGCGCACCACCGACGTCCATTTGTTATCCCAGCTCAGGTTGGCTTTACCGCCTTCGTAGAGCAGGCCATCCCACTGCGCCCCGGCCGCATTGGTCCCAAACGTAAAGCCATTGGTCTGATCGTCGAAGGTGTCGACAAAGAAGATGAAGTTATCGTTTTTGCCGAATGACCAGTCGCGTCGCAGCGATTCCACGATGTACGGACCCGGCACATTACCGTAGAAACAAACCGCGCTGAGGTACACCGCGTGGTCGTCGTAGGTCATCCGCACCTCCGTCCGGACGTTCGCCCGGCTGGTGTCGGCGGGCAGCACCATCCAGAAATTGGTTGCGACATCGGCCCCCTGCCAAACCGGCTCATCGACCGTACCATCGACCACGATGGGCGATGTTGCCCGCTGAATACGAAGCTGATAGCCTTCGTTTTTCTTTTGCGCCAATCCCACTGTTTGCCCCAATAGCAGACAGGCCACCACTACCCGTAAAAATAAATCCACCAAATAAACTCGCTAGATACAATGCAGAAAGCACAATTCTGGGCTAAGTTACTACCTTGTTACCGCATTCTGCTGTAGTGGCATGCCGAGCTGTTTTCGGAAAAACCGATAAGCCCTTACCGCTTATATTAGCCCGTCGTCGCGATCAACTGTTGATAAGCTATAAGAAAGGCACAGATGCAAGTACAGGTACTCAACATGAATATCTATCGACTATTCTAATCAAGTGCTAGTAAATTAGGCGTAGGATACAAAACTGTTCACATCCCTTCAAAGTTCTGACTTCTGGCGCCCTGTGCCATACGAAGAGGCAATTTGGTCAGTCTTACCAAAATGTGGGTTCTAGTATTCAGTAGCCACCGCCGTACTTTATCCTGTGGCATACCGAGTATTATTGCTACATCAGGCATAGAATAAATGCCTGTTCCTAAGTCGAATAAGGATGTTTTTTTGAAAGTTACTTGTTAAGTGGATGTAGTATTAGATATGTAAACTACTGATGTAATAACGCAGTTCAATTACTCAGTTCTCCTTTCAGACCTCATCTGCAAAAGTAACCACGCTATAGTCAATACCCAAAGCATCAAAATGAGCTTTACCACATTGTATTTTTGCCCATTCAGAAGCTCTAAGCTTTAGTTCTTCTTTGCTACCCTTAGTCTCACGAACTAGATAAACTTTTTCGTCTTCCTCCTTTACAATAGCCCAGTCCGGGTTGTAATTACCTAGCGGAGTATTAATCTGAAACCAGCCCGGAAGTTTAATAAAAAGCCTGATATCTTGGCGTCTGCTCATGATCTCAGCAAACTCACGTTCAACATTAGAGTCTACCTCTATGCTATCGAAAATACTGTTATCTACATCCACCATATTGGCCAATGCACTTGTAACTTCTCGATCCTCAAATAAAAGCATTTCATAATCTCTACCATCAACACGTTCGTATTTTATACCATCTACCATCAAAGTGCGTAACTCGCTCATTATGGCATGTTGTGCCTGATCTAGAAATTGCTGAGGATTGTACCTTACTTCGTCGAGTCGACCCGATTGTATTAAAATGCCAGCCAACGTTCGACGAGTTAGGTCTGTCTTAGATTGAAGATAGCCCAATAAATCTGGTATAGTAACGGAAGCCACATCCTTAACTTCAGCTTCACGGACGCTCACCAATTGAGTTTCTAACCCTTCTTCAGTCACTGCAACCTTGCTTTTTTGAACGCTAATCCGGGAATACTCTAGTTTATCGCTGTTAGCTAGCTTGTTAGCAGCACGCTCAATTAGTGTGGGCGTATCATATTTAACAGCATACCGGGTACGATGCTTGATTCGATCCCACAAAGCTTTGAAATCTTCATTAAGCTTCCATCCAGATTTAAGAACAGCGGTTCGTGTTTCCTTCTTGTTCGTGATGCGTCCAGCAAAACTTACACCACACTCTTCTTCAATTTCAGTTTGAAGCTGACGAGCAAATTCATCATAATGTTCATTAGCTATAACGGTTAGACGGTTAATGCTTTCATCAAAACACCGCTCCCCGTTAGACATAACTGGTAAACGCAGACCACGGCCTATTTCCTGACGTTTTTTTACATCTGACTTAGTTTCGTTTAATGTACAAATCTGAAACACATTGGGATTGTCCCAGCCTTCACGAAGTGCTGAATGACTAAAAATGAAACGTAAAGGCTCATCAGGCGATAATAATCTTTCTTTATCTCGCATAATAAGTTCATATGCCTCATCGTCGGCAGATGTATCCCCTCGCGTATCTTTGGGTATTCCTTTATAGGCAGCAAAATAGCCGTTATGAACTTGTTCAACAGGTAATGGCTCTATCTCGCGGTATTTCGGCAGAACTGAAAGTTCTTTATATGCCTGCTCGAACCAATACCGAATCTTACCGTCTTCGGAAGCATAATTGACTACACGATCAATAAAAAACAGAGATAATACTTTAAGCCGTACGTTAGGTTCAGTAGTACCTGGTAATAGCTTTTTTATTTTTAATTCACGGTCCAGATGTTCGCGAATTGTTTCTTTTATCTGTATACGTAATACATCGTCGGTACGTCCGCCATGTGATTGGCCTACATATAGTGACAATCCGTTTGTAAAACTAACGTATCCATCAGCCGCATTGATTTCATCGACAATGTAATTTTGATAGCTAGCGCGTTCGCCGGACAGGCTAAATAAATCGGCACCGCTACCCTTAATTGAAAAGGCTTTCCGTTGCGGACCATCTTTTGCATTAAAATCAATTATCAGCTTGGCCGACACCTGAGTTTTTGTAGCACTGATACTCTGTATTTGAATAAAAGGCTGATTAAAATCAGGGTCATCTAGTACTGAACTTACATCGATTCGTTTGACTAATTTCAAGTCATAGGCTCGTACTGGATCTAACTTATAAACCTGATTGTATAAGTTACGGTGCGTGGCGGAATAGCGTAGTGTACAAATTGGGTTAAGACTAGCAATCGCACTTTTTGCCTGTTCGCTTTCCATATTCTGTGGCTCGTCCAAGACCACGATTGGACAAGCTGCCTGGATGAACTCAATGGGCCGCCGGCCCGATAGCTGATCACGCTCTTGGTGAATGACATTATTTGCCTGTTTATTGAACGCATCAATATTCATAACCAAAATCTGAAGGGTGTTACTCTGTGCGAACTGCCTTATTTTGGTTACTTGCTTTGAATCATAAACCCAGGCATCTACAACTACATTGTCATACAGTCCCCTAAGATGCTCACTCATTAAACGTAGGCTTGTCATGACGCCTTCCCGTATGGCTACGCTAGGCACTACAATGATAAATTTTGTAAAACCGTAACGCTGGTGTAGAGCAAACAGAGTGCGTATATATACATACGTTTTACCTGTACCGGTTTCCATCTCAACTGAGAAGTTTAATCCACTCAAAACTTCGCTTTCAGGTAGATTATTAACCTGTTGTACAGCTCGTAAGTTGGCTAGAAGTGTGTTTTCATTGATTGCTAGACGATTACCTAGACCTAACTCTGAAACTAATTCGCTGGCAACAGCCAACGTAAGTTCGAAGGTGCCAGCCTTTAACGGTTGACCCTCAAATAAATTGACTACCGATTCAATGGCTTCGCGCTGATAAGGCTGATTACTGTCGAATTTGATTTTCATTGCCTCAATGCTGTTCTAAAATTACTGTTTTTCGAACCTCAAGCCATTGCCTTACTGGCTCTGTATATGCTGGCCAAGTATGTGATTGAGCCGCTACGTCAATAAAGTGACCAAGTGCTCTTGAACGCTCACCACCAATATATTCTAAGGTTTTTTCTACTTTCTGCTTAGGTTGTATTTCTCCTGATGCTTCAGCAGCGGCCTTTAAAACTTGATCCGTTTGATCGTTAACACCCAAACTTATGCTCCGCACCATGTTATAGAGCATTTCTTCTGGGCATTTACGATCTGGTGAATTAAACGAGGTTAACAGATCTAGTGCTTGAGCTCTTCTGCGATCACCTAAACCACCTTGACCACCTTCGTTGCCCGTCAGTATTCTTTTGATTTGTGTTTTCCGTTCATCAAGCGTTGCATACTCATCTCCATCTAATACAAATAAAGTTTTATCGAGAGGTGTGCCGTCACTTTCTCTTTTCAATATAAAAGCTGATGCGTAAGTAAAGCTATTAATTGCTGGTCCATAGGAAGAAATGGCTAGGAAGCGGGCAACATCAACTTGAAAGGCAAGCTTCTCAATTATTGCTTTTGCCATGTCATCTTCACAAAAAATTTCTAAATCTTTAATAAGTGTTCCTGTTAGTCGCGCTAACGCTTCTGGTTTAGTGTCGTTAAAACATAAAGTCTTATAAGGCGCAACTAAACTATGATACAAATGCCTCACTGCTATATAGTCGCTGAAATCTACATCTGTTACGCTTTCTCGGTGAGTCGTAAAGATAATTTGTAGACTCTTAGACAAGGCATACTCTTTTAACACCTTTAATAATCTGTTTAAAGCATCTGTGTGAAGAAGAAGATCAAGTTCATCAATTAATATCAATGCGTACTTTCCCGCTTTTTCAAGAGTTTCAATTAATTTAAATAATCGCTGTTCACCAGCTCCCATTGATAAAGAGGAATAATTTATTACTCCATATTTTACTCCGAGAAGCGAACGTTTGCCACTCAACTGATTTATGTAGGATTTGCTATATTCTCGTTTCAGAATTTCTCCTACTTTTTTGCGAATTTTCTCTGATTGAGCATCAACTTGGTCTTTCGTCTTATACTTAACGTTTTTTAGAATACGTTCTTTTTCTATCTCTGGGACAGATTCTTTCACTCCGACATAGTAAGTTTCCCGGTGAGGTTTACTTTTAATTTTAGGTAACCAATACCTTATGCTCTTACTAATTGTTAATTCCTCACGATTCTCTTTCGCCCCTGTGCGATAAGTATGTGTGATTGATGCTTGTGAACTACTCCAAGTACCGTCAGGAGTACTTGGAAAAAAATTCACATATTGCCATTCTTCACCTTGTACTATTTGGGTACTTCCTGTCCGAACATTTGTAGGTTGGAAACTCGAAGCCAACAGATGTAATATAGTCGACTTACCAAAGCCATTGGGGCCCATTATGGCTGTTAATGGCTTATCATCTTCAAACACTATCCGCACATCAACCAAACTTTTTAGCCGCTTTATCTGCATACTAATTAGTCGTTGTTGAGTAATCTGAACTGGTGGTTGGTTTGTCTGTGCCAATGCTTAAATAGTCTTTAACATTATACTATTCATCTGCGCTTCTAAAACGGCATTCGTTTTTAGCGAATCATTGCCATTAAAGGCACTATCAAGGCAAATAACTAACTTAGGTCTTTGTCGCTTTGGTGAGGATATTGGACGAAGAATTTCATTCAGCATCTCCATTGAAAGGCGTGTTACCAGACAAACGATAATACTTCCTTTCTCAAGGGAATAAACATAATTATTTGCGATCAATACCTGATCAATTTTTGTCTCTAATGGCAACCCAGTCTTCAAAATAATTTCGTAAAGTCGATCTTCATCGGTCCGTCCCGGTTCTAGATTATCTGCAAACATTGCTAGTTGTTGGACCAGCGTATGGGATGAATCGCTTTGTTGCCAAATCTTAAAATTACTTGAATCTAGTTTCAAAGCACGAAATCCTAGTCGTTTAACTGATTCCGGGTTAAAATTGAGGCTTCTATCTCGAACTTGATTTAATTTATGGATTACTTTACGAATACGTTCACGAGTTATGTGAGCTATAGTTGGATAATTTGGTTTATCAGTTCCCTCATCTAATTGTACAAGTATAAACCGACGATTACCCCCATCTTCATTAGCTTCCAAAACAGCTTGAGCAGTAGTGCCGGACCCTGCAAAGAAGTCCAAGACGATATCGTTATCTAACTCATTAGTTATCTGTGTAATCAAGAGCTTAATAAGCGCCGAGGGCTTGGGAAACGAGAAATTACCATCACCAAGTAATTCGTTCACCTCCTTTGTACCTTCTCCTGTCGTAATTGATGTAATGACAGAAGAAAGGTTTTTATTCAGACTATCCATTTCGTGTAGGAAGAGTTTATGCCTTGGCCGACCATTGTCTGAAGGAAATAGCACTCGTCCCTCTGCTATCTTTTTAGACATTGTCGAAGGTTCATAACGCCATCCTTTAGGTGGTGATTCGAATATTCTGCCTGTCTCTGTGTCTATTAAGTCATAATGAAGGTTTGGTCTTTGTTCTTTCGTTGCCAGACCTGTCATATCAGCACTGCGCCAAGGCCCACGAGGATCATTGTCTGGATTACTAAACTTATTAACATCTTTTTCTACCCCCGAAAGATGGCACTCTCTGACCTCCTATATGATAAAATGTATTCATGATCAGTTGACAGTCCTGTTTTAGCTCGAGTATCTTCACTTCGGCGAGATTTCCAAATGATTTGTCCAACGAAATTCTCTTCGCCAAAAACTTCATCCATTAGCAGGCGCAGGTTTGGTACTTCATGATCGTCAATAGAGACAAAGATTACTCCATCTTCTTTCAATAGATTCCGAGCCAGAAATAGACGTGGATACATCATAGAGAGCCAGGCAGAATGATAACGTCCATTCGTTTCTCGGTTTGTCGAGGTCGCCGTGCCCTTTTCTGTTTGCTGTTTGGAATAGCGCAGGTAATCGACTAATCCCTCCCGGAAATTATCGGGATAGATAAACTCATTGCCCGTATTATATGGCGGGTCAATGTAAATTAACTTTATCTGCCCGTGATATGACTTTTGCAGAAGTTTCAGAATTTCAAGGTTATCACCTTCCAGAATCAGGTTATCCGTGGTGTCCCAATTCTGGCTTTCCTCAAACTGCGGCCGCAGCGTACCAATGCTTGGGGTTTGCACATTACGAAATGCTTCTCGTTTACCCGCCCATGTTAACCCATACCGTTCAGGCGACTCATCAACTACATCACCTAAAGCGGCACGTAATTTTGAGAAGTCGACCTTACCCTCATTGAAAATTTGAGGAGTTGCTTGGAGTAGCTGGTTAAGCAATTCTTGAGTCAAATCTGGAGAGGTAAGAGGTAGTTTAGTAGCTTGTATACTGGAGTGTTGGGATTGCATTTGGATAGCGGTATTGAAAGTGACTCGATGTCAAAATCTGGATGTTAAGTAAGTGACCCAGACCTACCTGATGAAAGGCAAGATAAAATTTTATGAATGTTAATGAATAGAAAAAGAATATATACTCTCAATTGCCAAAATGTATTGCCATTTGTATTGCAACCAAACAAAAAAAGCACCTACAAAAGTATTGTAAGTGCTTAATTTTTAATGCTCCCGAAGCTGGGCTCGAACCAGCGACCCTCTGATTAACAGTCAGATGCTCTAACCGACTGAGCTATTCGGGAGTGTTGTCGGTTATTGTGGTGCAAAAGTAGTGCGTAGTGCGGTTCTACGCAAGCGATCGGACTAAAAAATGTTGACCAAAATCGCCTTTCTGCATGCCCCAGCCGGTATCAGGCTGAGTGTCAGCGGGGCGGGTTCCCCATCGGTGGGTTGCCAAATGCGTCGGGGCGGTGGCTCGGGACGTTGTTCAGGATAATCTCCTTGATGCGCCGGGCGTCGCCCTTGGTGAAATTGCTGATAACGATCTCCGGCCGGGCACGGGGAATGATCCGGACGGTGCAGAAGAAGATGCCGTTGTCGATCTCGACGCCCGATATGTCGGAGTAAAAAACAAAGTTGTCGGTGCCGCCGATCAGTTTACGAACGCGGAAGGTGACACCCTTGTCGCTGAATTCGACTTCGTCGCGGGTGATCGGGTCTTTAAAGCTGCTGGAGCGGAATGTTTCGTTGGGCATGCGATTGCTGGTTTAACGTTTCTGGTTCAACGTTTAAAGTTGTTCGCTACGGGCATTTGCTGACCCCGGAGCAACTTTGAACCTTATACATCAAACTGTAAACTTATTTCTTCGGTACGTAGATTACTTTTTTGGTTTCGAAGAAGGGTTCCTCGAAATAGTCGGAGAGGTCGTAGACGCGGTAGCGGTCGGGTACTTCGGCCAGCTCTTCGGCGAGGTCGCCCCCTTTGAGGTACAGAACCCCGTTGGGGCGGTCGTTGTTGCCCGCCTTCACGATTTTATAACGTACCCAGCCCAGAAACGGCTTTAGCCGCGTCACGGCCCGGCTCACCACAAAGTCGTAGGTCGTGTCGAGCTGCTCGACCCGAGCCTGCTCCGCTTTTACGTTTGTTAGGCCCAGCGCGTCGGCTACGCCCTGCACGACCTTGATCTTCTTGCCAATGCTGTCGACAAGGTGGAAGTCGGCCAGGGGGAAGAGAATCGCCAGGGGGATGCCGGGAAAACCGCCACCCGTGCCCACGTCCAGAATCTCGGTACCGGGCTTAAACTGAATGATTTTGGCGATACCCAACGAGTGCAGTATGTGCTTTTCGTACAGGGCGTCGATGTCCTGCCGGGAAATGACGTTGATCTGCGCGTTCCACTCGCGGTACAGCCCATCCAGCGCAGCAAACTGCTCTTTCTGCTGCGGGGTCAGGCTGGGGAAATATTTTAGTAGTAAGTCGATGTTCATGCGAATACAGGGCGCTACCGCCAGTCGTAGGTTTTCTGCCGTCGGCGCAGGCCCGTTTTTAGTCCCGCCAGCCCGTAATACATACCCAGCATCAGGTCCATAGCGGGTATCAGCAGCCAGTGAACGGTATGGCTCAGCCGATAGCTGATGCGCCCAACGATGCCCCAGAAGAGCAGCAGCCGCGCAGCAAACAGGCCGATCGTACCCCACAAAAGTAGCCATTCGGTCGGCGTAAACGACGGGTCGACCCGCATTTTCACCAGCACAGCCACGCCCGTTGCCAGGGCCAGTAACCACGTCAACACGTGCGACCCGACCAGCAGCCCCAGCCGGATTTTGTGGCCCGTCCGGTAAAACTTGCCGACGTTCAGGTGTCGCCGTTTCTGAATCCGCCAGGCCGACCAGGTCGTTTTGGGTTCCGACCACATAAACGAGTCGGGGTTGAGGCAAACGGCGGTGTTGCGGCCCGTCGCGACTTCGTTGATGAACAGATCATCGTCGCCCCCCAGCACGTTCATATGCGAATAGAAGCCCCGGTTGTCGAAAAACGTTTTCGTGCGGTACGCCAGATTCCGTCCCACGCCCATGTATGGCCGACCCGCCAGCGCCAGCGACAGATACTGCACGGCGGTAAACAACGTTTCGGAGCGAATCAGGAAGTTGAGCAGACCGGGGCGGTAGGTGTAGGGTGAAAAGCCCAGCACAATGGCTTTGTCGGGGTTGGCCAGCGAGGCCACCATCTGCGCCAGCCAGCCGTCAGACGCCGGGCGGCAGTCGGCATCGGTGAGCAGCACGGTGGGGTACGTCGCCTTTTTGAGCGCGATCGTCAGCGCGTATTTCTTCGGTGTGATGTGTTCCGGCTCGGTGTCGATGCGCAGAAACCGAACGTGTTTCAGATCGGCAATGGCGTTTTCCAGAAATTGGCGGCTCCCATCGGTCGAGCGATCGTCCATGACCAGCACCTCGAATTGCGGGTGCTGCTGGGCGTTGAGCAGGGGTAGCAGTTCGGTCAGGTTTGCCAGTTCGTTGTGCGCGCAGACGACCACCGTTACACCAGCAGCCCTCGGCGTGGCCGGGGTCGGGTCGGGCGATCGAAACGCGGTTCGGGTAAAGACAAACAGGACGTAACTAAGTTGAACGGCCAGCATCAGCAGCCAGCCAGTCAGGAGAATACTAAGCACAGTGTCGGTAATGGTTGAAACGTAGGCAGATACGGTTGGGCGCGCAAAGATACGGAAAGGCAAACCTTGTCATACGAACGCCAGCCCGTAGCTTTCGGGTCGTACGCCGTCCTGCCAGCAACCAATGCCCAGCCCAATACTACTCCGCAACCGACTCACCTACGGCGCCCTCGCCATCGCTACCCTGTTGACTGGCTTCGCATCCCGACGCTTGCTGGGCAATTACTCGTTTGTCCGGCTGTACGTCGGCGACAGCCTGTGGGCCTTGATGGTCTTTTTCGGCATCGCGTTTCTTTTCCCCCGCCGGTCGACGCGTACGGTCGCACTGGTAGCCCTCCTGTTTTGCTTCGGTATCGAACTGAGTCAGCTATACCACGCGCCCTGGATCGACCGGGTGCGGGCCACGACGCTGGGCGGCCTGGTACTGGGGTTTTCGTTTGTCTGGAGCGACCTGATTTGCTACACCGTAGGCGTGGTGGTCGGTGCAGCCATCGACGGCTGGTTTGTCAGGCGGAGATTGGGGTAGGTATGGTATGTTTCGTTTTAGCTGTGTGGCTGTTACCCCCCGTCCCCCTGAAGGGGGAGAAGTCACCGCAACAAAGGCCAAGTCCTCACCCCCTTCAGGGCGGTCCGACGGGTCGGGACGGGGGGTAGAGGGATTGGGAATTGAGGGCCCGTTGAGCCGCAACCTCTACCCCGTTTCGTCGTTTACGTAAAAAATCATGAGTACCAACGCAAAAACAGTTCAACACAGAGTCACAGAGAACGCAGAGTTTTAATTGACCGACAGACCATGTATTGCTGTCAGTTTACCGTTACGCTCTCTGTGGCTCTGTGTTGAGCTAGTTTTAATTCATTACTAACAACCAATGACGCTCGACCTGACTGGTATCAACACAAAAGTCGGTTTTCACCACCTGGCCAAAACTGAATTGCCTTTTCCCGACTGGTACGGCGTCAGTTGGGACGCGTTCTGGGACTGTGTGATTGCCGCTGCCCGCGATGAAATGCCCCAGCAGGTGATCATAACGAACTGGGCCGAATTTGCCGAAGCCTGCCCCCGCGACATGCAGATTCTGCGCGAAATCATTGCCGATTATAACAAGGAAATGGCCCCAAAATACATGGAGCTGGCCTAGCCATACCGGCACATACTGCCCCTGCCCTACCCGCCTTTTCTGCGTACCTTTGTCTTATGACATTTTCGATTACTGCCCGCGACACGGCGTCGCAGGCGCGAACGGGTGTTTTTACGACCGACCACGGCCCCGTACAAACGCCGATTTTTATGCCCGTCGGGACGGCCGGAACGGTGAAAGCCGTGCATCAGCGCGAACTCGAAACCGACGTCAACGCGGAGATTATTCTGGGCAATACCTACCACCTGTACCTGCGCCCCGGCCTCGACGTGCTGCAACAGGCGGGCGGCCTGCACGGCTTCAACGGCTGGCGTAGGCCCATCCTGACCGATTCGGGTGGCTATCAGGTGTATTCACTGTCGAATACGCGCAAGATCAAGGAGGAGGGCGTTACGTTTAAATCGCACATCGACGGCTCGAAGCATACGTTTACGCCCGAAGGCGTGATGGATATTCAGCGCACCATCGGGGCCGACATAATTATGGCCTTCGACGAGTGTACGCCCTACCCCTGCGAGTACGGCTACGCCCGGCAGTCGATGGAGATGACGCACCGGTGGCTCGATCGCTGCATTACCCGCTTCGACGCCACCGAAGGCCACTACGGATACCGGCAAACGCTGTTCCCGATTGTGCAGGGCAGCACCTACGCCGATCTGCGCCGACAATCGGCCGAAACGATTGCGAGTAAAGAACGCGAAGGCAACGCCATCGGCGGCCTGGCCGTGGGTGAACCGGCGGAGGAAATGTACCAGACGATCGAACTGGTCAACGGTATTCTACCCGTCGACAAACCACGCTATCTGATGGGCGTCGGCACACCGGCCAACATTCTGGAAGCGATTGCACTGGGCGTGGATATGTTCGACTGCGTGATGCCGACCCGCAACGCGCGGCACGGGCTGCTATTCACAACGGCTGGTATCATCAACATCAAAAATGAGAAGTGGAGCCGCGACTTCAGCCCGATCGACGTGGGGCTGGGTGGCTACGCGAGTACGTTCTACACGAAAGCTTACTTACGCCATCTGTTCAAGGCGGATGAACTGCTGGGCGGTCAGATCGCCAGTCTGCAAAACCTGACGATGTACCTGTGGCTGGTCCGGCAGGCCCGTATGCACATCGAAGCGGGTGATTACGTAAGCTGGAAAAACAGCATCGTCGGCCAGTTGATGCAGCGGCTGTAGGTTTACCTCACCCCCGGCCCCTCTCCTAAAACAGGAGAGGGGTGACTAGCAGCACGTAAACCTTCGGCTTCGACCCATCAATTGGTTGGCTTCGCCACTAGAATCTTTACAAAACGGCAACAAGTTTGTCTTTAGAGTCACCCCTCTCCTGTTTTAGGAGAGGGGCTGGGGGTGAGGTCCCTTCCCCACTCCCACTTTTTCGGCCCGTAATTTGTACACACCCTCCACGAAAACGACACCTACCCACTGTTAGCCGGTGTCGACAAGTACACATACCGTTCGTTTTCGTGAAGCGAATTACCAGTAACCAACTGATTTATAGTCATTTTTTACTAATCAGCGGGTTAGTCATCTCATTGATTTGTCTGTCTGGGGCCGTTCGGGCGCAGACGGTGGAGAACCTGACGCCCGATCAGATTCGGCAGTTTGTCCAGCAGGCGCAGGCCAGCGGTATGAACGAGTCGCAGATGGAGCAAATGGCCCGTAGCCGGGGTTTTACCGATACGGACATCAGCCGGATGCAGCAGCGTATTCTGGAAACGGTCGGTACGCCCACCCGCCCCGGCAGCACCTCCGCGCCAGTTGTCGTAACCCGTGAGCAGCCCCCCACCCCGGCCCCGCCGACGTCCACGACCGGTTCCGCACCGACCACACCGACCGTGTTTGGCGCGTCGCTGTTCAGCAATAGTAATCTGACGTTTGAACCGAACCTGCGCATCCCGACGCCCCGCAACTACCAGCTCGGCCCCGACGATGAACTGGTGATCGATATTTTCGGCAATGCGCAGCAAACCTACCGGCCCAAAGTCAGTCCGGAGGGTAGCATTCGCGTCGAAAATCTGGCCCCGATCTTCGTCAGCGGTCTGACCATCGAGCAGGCAGAACAACGCATCGTCGGGCGGCTCAGAACGCTGTTTCAGGGACTGAACAACGGCGGGGGTATCGGCGCACAGGTGACGCTCGGCAGTGTGCGCAGCATCAGCGTTACGCTGCTGGGGCAGGTCGTGCGGCCGGGCACGTACACGCTGTCATCGCTGGCCAGTGTGTTCAACGCGCTCTACGCAGCCGGAGGACCGTCGCCCGACCGTGGGTCGTTTCGCGACGTGCGCGTGTACCGGGCTAACCGGCTCGTGAAAACGCTCGACATATACGATTTTCTGCTACGGGCCGATCAGTCGGCCAACGTCCGGCTGCACGATCAGGATATCATCTTTGTCGACCATTACGATACGCGCGTCGAACTGGCGGGGCAGGTACGGCAGCCGGGTCTGTACGAAGCCAAACGGGGCGAAACGCTGCGGCAGTTGCTCAACATAGCCGGTGGTTTTGCCGATCAGGCCTACACGGCATCGATCAGTCTGCTACGCAACACGCCGACGGGGCAACAACTACTGACGATACCCGCCGGAGACATTGATACATTTGCGCCCAAAGCCGGAGATCGCTATACGGTCGGCAGCTTACTGAATCGGGTCGAAAACAAGGTTACGATCAAAGGGGCAGTCTTCCGGCCCGGCGAATTTGCGCTGACCCAGAACCCTTCGCTGACACAGCTGATTCGCACGGCGGAAGGATTGCGGGAAGACGCCTTTCTGAACCGGGCTACCATCCGCCGACTGCGCGCCAACCTCGACCCCGAACTGATTTCGATCGATCTGAGCAAGCTCCTGCGGGGTCAGCAACCCGATATGCCGCTCAAGCGCGACGACGTGATCGAAATCATCAGCGTCGGGCAGTTGCGGCAGGAACGCACGGTGTCTATTCAGGGGGCGGTCAATCAGCCCGGTTCGTTTCCGTTTGTCGACAGCCTGACGGTGGCTAATCTGATCGTACAGGCGGGTGGTTTCACCGACGGGGCTACGGCGTCGCGGCTGGAGATTGCCCGGCGCATCGGGTCCGACACGGCCGGTGTTCCCAGCGAGCAGAATACCCGGCTGATCTCGTTCAGCATCGACCGCAACCTACGCCTTAGCCCCGCCGACGCGCAACTGGTGCTGCATCCCTACGATCAGGTGTTTGTCCGCACGTCGCCCCGTTACGAAGCGCAGAAAGGAGCCGTCGCAGTTGGCGAATTATACTACCCCGGCCCCTACGCCATCCGCGCCAGCACCGACCGCATCGCCGATCTCATCAGCCGGGCGGGTGGACTGAAACCCGATGCCGATCTGCTATCGGCCCGGTTTACGCGTCAGGGTGAGGTTGTTTCCGTCGACATTCACACCATTCTGAACGATCCATCCAACGTAGGAAACCTGCTGCTGGAAGACCGCGACACACTGGTTATTCCGCGCCGGACCGAACTGGTGCGGGTGCGGGGTGAAGTGCTGAATCCGGCTACGGTGGAGTTTGAGCAAGGCAAATCGTTTCGGGACTACATCGGCGAAGCGGGGGGCTTCACGAACAATGCGCAACGTAGCAAAGTGTATGCAGTACGCGCCAACGGCAAAATCGTATCGACGCGTTCGTTTCTGGGTATACACCGCTATCCGACGCCCGAACGCGGTATGAACGTCGTTATTCCGGCCGTTCCCCCGAAAGAGCAAAATCGATTATCAGCCACCGAACGGGCGGCTCTGCTAACAGTAATCTCGTCGGGTGCCGCCGTAGTGCTGTCGGTCATTCGCCTGTTTTTGTGATTGGTTTTCGGTTTACGGGCGGTCCGTCGCACGGGTGTAGCCTGGACCTCCAGGTCCGGGTGGGCGCGGAGCGACCTGAAAAGCTGCCGCCTTGAGCAATTGGCCTGACGGCCACCCGGACCTGGAGGTCCAGGCTACACCGGCCCGCCAACCACTGTAAACCGAATACCGTAACCTGTTAACCGTAAACTGAATACCATGTCCGACTCCTGGCTAAATTTATCACCCGACAACCTCGTTCGCACGGTCTGGCGGGGGCGCGTTCGGCTGATGCTGTTTGTGGGCGTTTTTACTGCGCTGGGCATCGTAGTAGCCCTGCTGACCCGGTCGGAATACATATCGGAAGCGCGGATTATGCCCGAAATGAACAGCGGTTCGGGGGATGTATTTCGGCGGCTGGCGTCGGTGGCGGGTTTCGGCGGGATAGACCTGTCGGATGCCGAGGGAGTCGACGCGGTACGGCCGGATCTGTACCCGAACGTACTGCAAAGTACCCCGTTTATTCTGTATTTGCTCGATCAACCGGTTGTCACGTCAGCCGGGAGAAAGCTGACCGTTACGCAATTGCTTGACCCCGACGGTGGGAAACCCGGCTTTTCCCTGCTTAGCTGGCTGCGTCCGGCCCCGGTTGCCACGACTGCCCCAACCCCAACAGGGCCGAACAAGCCGGTGAAGCTGACCATGCAGCAGCAGCAGCTGGCCGAAGAGATCGAGAAGCGGGTAACGGCCCGACTCGACACCCGGTCGGGCGTGATTTCGATTACCGCCCAGATGCCCGACCCGAGCGTAGCCGCTACAGTGGCGCAGCAGGCCATGAATTACCTGACGCAGTACGTGACGAGCTACCGAACCGAAAAAGCACGGCAGGATCTGCACTTTTACACACAGCGGCTTACCGAAGCGCGTCGACGCTACCAGACGGCGCAGTACAACGTGTTTCATTACAACGATCAGCACAAGTATCTGGTTGTCCAGTCGGCGACGATGGACCGGCAGCGCATGGAAGCCGAACTGACCATTGCCCAGACGGTGTATACCGAACTGTCGCGGCAGTACGAGCAGGCCCGGCTGAAGGTGCAGGAACGAACACCCGTGTTTAAAGTACTCGAACCGCCAAAAATTCCGCTACTTCGCGTTTCGCCCAAACGTGCCATGCTCGTGTTGACATACGCCCTCGCCGGATTGATCGTCGGCATTGTTTATTTGCTGACCAAACAGATCGGGGTAATGGATAGACTACGGGCGATGTTGGTGTAACCCAGACCGGTCCGCCGAAAACCGAATACCGTAAACTGAAAACCCACTTTGCTCGACGCACTCAGACAAAAGGAAAAAGCGATTGCCGTGATCGGGCTGGGCTACGTGGGGCTACCCCTCGCGCTGGCGTTTGCCCGGCAGTTTCGGGTAATTGGCTATGACATCAGCACTGACCGGATCGCGCTGATGCAGCGGCACGAAGACCCGTCGCGCGAACTAGGTGCCGACGCCTTCGCTGGTGCCGACATTACTTTTACGGCCAACCCCGACGACCTGCGCGCGGCCCATTTTTTCATCATCGCCGTACCGACACCCATCGACGATTATAAAGTCCCTGACCTGCGATTTTTGCAACGCGCATCAGCCGACGTAGGCCGGGCGCTGAAACCGGGCGACTACGTTGTGTACGAATCAACGGTGTACCCCGGCTGTACGGAAGACGATTGTTTGCCCACGCTGGAGCAAACCTCTGGCCTGACGCTGGGGCGGGATTTCAAACTGGGCTATTCCCCCGAACGCATCAACCCCGGCGACAAAGACCGGACGCTGGTCGATATCCTCAAAGTCGTGTCGGGAAGCGACGACGAAGCCGCCGGGGTTATCGCTGAACTGTACGACAGCATCATCCGGGCGGGGTGTACGTCGCGCCGAGTATCAAAGTAGCGGAAGCGGCCAAGGTGATCGAAAACACGCAGCGCGACCTGAATATTTCGCTGATGAACGAACTGGCGATCATCTTCGACAAGCTGGGTATCGACACGCATGAAGTGATCCGGGCGGCTTCAACCAAGTGGAATTTCCTGCCGTTTACACCGGGTCTGGTGGGTGGGCACTGCATCGGCATCGATCCGTATTACCTGCTTTACAAAGCCCGGCAGCTCGGCTACGACCCGCAGGTTATCAACTCGGGTCGGCGCATCAACGACGGTATGCCTGCCTATGTCGCGACTAAACTGCTGCAAAAACTGATTCAGCACGGGAAGAACCCCCGGCAGACGAAGGTGCTGGTCATGGGCCTGACGTTCAAGGAAAACGTCTCGGACATCCGCAATTCGCGCGTCGCCGATCTGGTACGGGAATTGATGAATTACTCGATCAGTGTACATCTGATCGATCCGCACGCGTCGCCCAATGAGGTAGCTCACGAGTACCGCATGACCCTACTCGACAGCCCCTCAGCGCAGTATGATGCGGTGATCGTGGCGGTAGGGCACGACGTGTACAAATCGCTCGACATCGCGTATTTCCGGTCGCTGATGAACGGCTCGCCCATCCTCCTCGACCTGAAAGGGCTGTATTCGGTCAAGAACGAAACGGGACTCGATTACTGGCGGCTGTAGGTGAGTTCACCCTCACCCCCGGCCCCTCTCCCAAAACGGGAGAGGGGTGCAATAAATATTGTAGATCATACTCATGCATATAGCCATTGTGTAACAAAAGCGGTAGTCAAAAGACTCGCTCTCAGTAGTCACCCCTCTCCCGTTTTGGGAGAGGGGCTGGGGGTGAGGGTAAACCAAATATAAACCTATGAAAATCGCTATCGTCGGCAGTCGCGCGTTTGATTCGCTGGAGTACCACCTGGCCGATTCGGTACGGGCGCTGGGCGGTCAGGCGGTTTGTGTCGATGGGGCAAGCCGATACACGCTGGCGCGGAAAGCACACTACTGGGTTAGCCGGTTTGTTGAATCGTACGACCGGGCTGCGTGTAGGCAGCTGGCCCGGCGGGTGGCGGCCGAACGACCCGATCTGGTGCTGGTTGTGTACCGACACCTGCACCCGATTTTTGTTGATACGGTGAAGCAATTACTGCCGGGCATCGTCGTGGCGCAGATCAATCCCGATGCCTTGTCAAACCTAGAAAAGCAGCAGGTCATTGCCGCTGACTTCGATCATTACTTCACAAAGGAACCGTACATCGCCGATTTTCTGCGCAACAAAGCCGGACTGAACGCGCACTACCTGCCCGAAGGATTTAACCCCCGTATTCACCGCCGACCCGATCTCGACAAGGCCACGGCCGAACAGCAAACTAACATCGACGTGCTGCTCTACGGCGGCCTTTACGCCTACCGCGCCCGCATGGTCGATCAGTTGCAGCGGGCGGGTGTTCGGGTGGCCGTGTTCGGCAGCGAAGGGCCGTATTTACCCGCGTCGGTACGATCGGCGTTTCAGGGGCGGTATCTCGTTGGCGACGAAAAAAACCGGCTGCTCTACGGGGCACGGATCGTGTTTAATAATTTTCACTACGCCGAAGTCACCTCAGCCAACCAGAAATACTTTGAAATTAACGGCATCGGTGGCTTTCAACTCTGCGACTACAAACCAACGCTCGACGAATACAGCCTCGTCCCGACTGAGCGCGTAACCTACCGAACAACGGCCGAAGCGATCGACATGATCCGGTATTTTCTGGCGCACCCCGCCGAGCGGCACACACTTGCCGACTGCCAGCATACGCATTTCCAGCAGCACCATACGTTCGATCAGCGGGTCGATGAGTTGCTGCGTATTACGGGTCATAGCCTGCCAATCATGCATGAACGTCGGCCCGTTTAGCAAGCCTGTCCGCTGGCCTGTCTGGTCTGGTTCGCTGCTGACGCTATTGAGTGGTCAGGGGCTATCGGCCGGGCTGAGCCTGCTATATGGCAAGCTGACAGCCCTGTACATTTCGCCTGACGTATGGGGTGAGTATAGCCTGTTGCTTGTAGCCGTGACCTTCGTACATAGTCTGCTGGTATCGCCCACTATTCAGTCGTTCAAATCGGCACTGGGTCAGTTTTCGCACCCGTCTGCTATTCGTTTTTATGGGCAGGTGGCCGGGCTGATTTATTTGCTGGTCATGCCATTGGTGGCGCTACTGGCCGGGTTGTATTACCAGAACCCCGTGTTTGGGCTGATCTGGCTGGTGGCGGTTGGGCAGGGGCTGTATCAGGCCGGCGCAGATTATCGGAATGCCCTGGGGCAACACCGTCAGTTTACGCGTTTGCAGGTCGGCTATGCAGCCGGAGCGCTGGTTTCGTTTGGCGTAGTTGTCGTTGGGTTGCAGCACTACACGAGCATTGCACTCTGGCAATCGGCGGCCCTTGTCAACGGCCTGTTTGCGGTACTATCAATTACCCCGCTGACCCGACAGGTCCGGCCTGTTCAAAACCCGTTCCCCGACCGGATCCAACTTTTCAGAGCCTACCAACGCTACGTGACGCCCTTGCTCAGCATGGCCGTCTGGGCTTGGGTGTTGAACTACGCCGACCGCTATCTGATCCGCCTGTACCTGACCGACGCCGATGTTGGACAATACAGCATGGGGTACAGTCTGGGGGCCAAACTATTGCTGTTTGCATCGCCCCTACTGGCGTTTCTGTCGCCACAGGTGCTGAGTTTACGTACGCAGAATCAACCGCCATCGACAGCGAATCCGCTGCTGCTGCGCTATGTGCGACCTTATCTGGGGCTGGCCGGCATTGCCTGTTTGCTCTTTTTCCTGAGCCGAAATTGGGTTGGCACGCTGCTGCTGTCGGATCGGTACAGCCCGGCATTTGACGTCGCCCCGCTCGTAGCCGTCGGTTACCTGTTCCTGACCAGTATTCACCTGCTCGAACTGAAGTGGTACACCTTCGGGCAGACCCGGTATATCTTGTTGCACACTGTGTTTGGCGTCGTCGTAAATCTGGCATTCAATGTGCTACTGATCCCCCGGCTGGGTATCGCCGGAGCCGCGTGGGCAACGGCTATCGGTTACGCGGCTCAGTTTGCGCTGGCCCGTTTTCTGTTTCAGCGGTAGACCGGTGCACCGGAGCACGGTAATGTCTATCGAGTCCTTTTTATCCTGCCATGAAGCGTATACTGGCCACACTGGTCGTTTTTTGGGTAGCTTATGTCGGCTGGAAGGGTACCCTGCCCGAAGCAATTGCCTTTGCTCTGCCCGTATATTGCTTCCTGACGTTTGTCAATCAGATCAGCCGACGGATAGCCCTGCTGGAGTGTATTGCCTTCGTGGCCGCGCTGGAAATTCTACAGATTCCGGCCGTCACGTATTGGCTGCTGCCCGCGTCGATGCCCATTGAGTCTGACGTGTATTTCAGCTACGCGCTGCCCGCGTTCAGTTTGTTTTACCTCGGCCTTATGGTCCGGCCCGGACAGAGCGAGATTGATCACGCAGCCGCCATTAGGTCGACTATCGATGCCCTACGGCACAACCAGCGGGCGGGATTAGTCCTGCTACTGATCGGCCTAGCGGGTTATGGCGTTCGCACGCTGATGCCGGGCGCGCCAACGTTCGTTAGCCATATCCCGTCTTACTGCTTGTTTATCAGCGTTTTGTATACCTGGTACGCCCGAAGTCCGCTGCGCTGGCTCATCGTCGGGCTGGTCGTGGTTGTGCTGGGCATGTATACCATCCGGGAAGGAATGTTCGGTGAGTTGTTTTTCTGGCTGATGTTGCTGACGCTGTTTCTGACGACCGGGCGAACTACCCCACTGTCGGCTACAACCAAAACCGCCTTCGTCACGTCGGCGTTTGCCCTGCTACTGTTGATTCAGTCGGTAAAGGCTGAGTACCGCTTCAGCACATGGGGCCATACCCGGAAGGAACGCAGCGGCAACGCCGGGCTAATGGGCGAACTGCTCGCCGACCGCCTGACCGACCCGTCAAAGCTGTTGACACCGGCGCATTTTTTCAGTTCGTTTATGCGCTTCAACCAAGGCCTGATGATTGGCAGCGCGATGGCGAAAGTACCACGGCACGAGCCTTACGCCGGGGGCGAAGTGCTCCTCTCGCTGGTGTATCCGTTCGTGCCGCGCCTGCTGTGGCCAGGCAAACCGCAGACGGGCGGCTACGAAAACATTCGGCGGTTCACATCGCTCCCACAGTCGGAAAATACCAGCATCAACCTGTCGCCCCTGGGTGAGGGCTACGTCAATTTTGGCTACGGCGGGCTGCTATTTGCCCTGGGCTATGGCGGGTTGCTAGGCTACGTGTTCCGGCGCGTTTTTCAACTGGCGAAACAGCAACCAACGCTTATTTTGTGGCTTCCCATGCTGTTTGTAGGGTGCCTGACCATGGAAACGGATCTGCTTTCGACCTGGGGAAGTCTACTCAACAACGCTTTATTTCTGCTGGTGCTGTACGGGCTGCTGAAGCGATTTTCGATTCAGCTCTAACAGCCATGCGTATCACGTACCTATTTCGTAGCCCCGGCACCGGCTACAGTATCGAAACGCTGTTCGGCACGATTCGGCAGGCCGTGGGTCAGCAGACCGGCACCGGGCCAGATTCGGTCTATCTGCCCCGTGTCAGCCGTAGCCTGCGCGATGTCTGGCACAACCTGCGCTTCATCCGGCGGCAGCGATTCCAGGGAATCGTTCACATCACCGGCGACGTGCAATACGCGGCATTGGCCCTACCCGCGTCGCGCACCGTACTAACAATTCACGACTGCATTCCGCTCGAACGCTTCCGACACCGCCCCCTGCGCTACGCCCTGTTCTGGCTGATTTGGTATTACCTGCCCATCCGACGGGCGCGCGTCGTGACGACGATTTCCGAAAAAACGCGGCAGGATCTGCTTCGGTACGTTGGGCGTGTGGCCGAAAAAGTCATAGTAGTGCCCAACGCTGTCGATCCGGCTTTTCTCGCCCAACCGGCTGATTTCAACACGATAAACCCAATCATTCTACAGGTCGGTACGGCATCTCACAAAAATATTCCGCGCCTGCTCGATGCGCTGACGGGCATTCCCTGCACACTACGGCTCGTTGGGCCGCTCACGCCCGATCTGCGGAAACGACTTCAGCAAAACGCCATTCACTACGAATCGTACCAGAACCTTGATTCAACCTCTATCCTAAAAATTTACACTGAATCAGATTTAGTAACATTTACGTCGACGTATGAAGGTTTTGGTATGCCTATTGTAGAAGCCAATGCTGTTGGCCGGGCGGTGCTGACGTCAGCGATTTCGCCCCTGCGCGATGTAGCTGGCGACGCGGCTCACCTGGTCGATCCTGCTGATACCGAAGCTATTCAGCAGGGCGTATCGCGACTCATCAACGACACGGCTTACCGGCAACAGCTAATCGATGCTGGCTACCGAAACGCCCGGCGTTTTTCGCCCGAAATGATTGCTGTTCACTATCTGACTCAGTACCAACGCCTGATTCCTTACCACCGTTAACGATATAGTTCGTATGACCATTCTAATGTCGGCCGACTGGTTTTACCCTTGCCACATCGGCGGGCCAAGCAACACGATCTACTGGCAGGCCCGCGCCCTGACCCGCGCCGGACACTCGGTATTCGTCATCGCAACGGCGCAGGGGCAGCAGTCGTCCGTCCCGCTCGACAAATGGCTGACGATGGACTGCGGACAGGTTATTTACACGCGGAATCCGCATTTTTACCTGCCCTTCCGCCACATCTGGCAGGGCTGGCGGACTATGCGCAAAGCCGATGTCGTTCACCTAAACAGCCTGTTCTACCCCAGTTCGCTGGTGTTGGCGGTGCTGGCGCGGCTGCTGGGCAAACCGGTTATCTGGTCGCCCCACGGCGAACTCAGCCCGCCCGCGCTCGACTATAGTCCGCGCATCAAGAAAGCAGTGCTGAGCCTGATCTGGCTCTTGCGGAAGCAGGTGCTGTTTCACGCCACATGCCCCGCCGAAGCGACCTATATCCGGCAACAGTTCGGCCCCTGCGCCACCGTCAGCGAAGTACGCAACATGATGGACATTCCCCTGCCCGTCGACCGCAAAGCCCGGCCTTATCTGCTGTTTATGGGCCGGATTCATCCCATCAAAGCCATCGATAAACTGATCGACGCGCTGGGCCAGTCGGCCCTGTTCCGGCAGAGCGACTACGAACTGATTATTGCCGGGCCGGAGTCGGACCCAGTCTACGCAAAGCAATTGCGCGAACAGATTCGGCGGCTTAATCTGCACCAGAAAATCGTTTTTTCAGGACTGGTGACGGGCGCGATCAAAGACCAGTTTTATGCCGATGCGCTGATAACGATCCTGCCCTCGAAGTCGGAGAGTTTTGGCAATGTGGTGCTTGAATCGCTGGCGCAGGGCACGCCGGTTATTGCGTCGACGGGTACGCCCTGGGAAGTGCTGGAAGCCGAGCAGGCGGGTAGCTGGGTGCCAAACGATGCTACGGCACTGCAAGAAGAAATTGACCGCTACCTGAGCATGTCGCCGGAGCAGTATCAGCACTACCGCAGTCAGGCGGCTACGCTGGCCCGGCAGCGTTTCGACATCAACGCCAACGTCGACCAATGGCAATTCGTATATCAGGCAATGGCAGCCTGATTGCGGAGCAACGACCCCGTGGGTCGACGGATTCTGCTTACCTTGCTTCGTGAAGATTCTTACCGTTGTCGGGGCCCGGCCCAACTTCGTAAAGGTAGCCCCGCTACACCGCGCGTTTCAGGCCGACCCAACCATCGAGTCGAAACTCGTACATACCGGGCAGCACCACGACGCCCGGATGAGCGACGTTTTTTTCCAACAGTTCGACCTGCCCCAGCCCGATTATTTTCTGGGCATAGACAGCGGCACGCCAACCCGTCAGACTGCCGATATTCTGCTGCGTTTTGAACCGATTCTGGCGCGGGAACAACCCGACTGGCTCGTCGTTGTGGGCGACGTAACAAGTACATTGGCCTGCGCGCTGGTAGCTGCACGGCTGGGTATCCGGGTGGCGCATGTCGAAGCGGGGCTGCGCTCCGGCGATCGGCAGATGCCCGAAGAAATCAACCGCATCCTGACCGATCACCTGGCCGACCTGCTGTTCGTGACTGAGCAAGCGGGTTTGGACAATCTCCACCGGGAAGGCATTCCCGACGCGAAGGTTCGGCTCGTGGGTAATCTCATGATCGATTCGCTGGTGCATCATCGCCCGGCCGCCACAGCGCTGAATACAATTGGTAAGCTGGGTTTATTGCCGAAACGTTACGTGTTGCTGACCATGCATCGCCCCGCCAACGTCGACACCGAAACCGGGCTTCGTAGCGTCGTAGAGATTGTGACGGAACTGGCTAAACGCCGACCGGTGCTGTTTCCGCTGCATCCACGCACCCGCGCCAGCCTGATTCGGCACGAGTTGCTGGATAGGCTGACGGCCACGCCGAACGTCCGGCTGCTGGACCCACAGGGCTATCTGGAGTTTCTGAATCTGCTGGAAAACGCGGCCATTGTGCTGACCGATTCGGGCGGTGTTCAGGAAGAAACGACTTACCTCAACGTACCCTGCCTGACGCTCCGCACCACCACCGAACGACCCGTTACGGCGTCACTGGGTACGAATCGACTTATCCCCGGCCTGACCCCGACGGCCGTTCTGGAAGCAGTCGACGCGGCCCTAACCCGCCAGCAGAGCCCCAAAACAACTATTCCACTCTGGGATGGCCGCGCGGCTGAACGGATTGTCGAGTGTCTCCGGCAGCTTCCAGCTGTCGAGCCGCAATAGCGGCTAACCAACCCGCCTGATTCTGTTGCTAGTATCTCACCTATTCCGCCAGTTCGGTCATTAGCTCATTCAGGATTTTTTGGGCGGCTATCGAGATGACTGTGCCGGGGCCAAACACGCCTTTAACGCCCGCGTCGTACAGGTACTGATAGTCGCCTGCTGGGATGACGCCCCCCGCAATGACCATAATATCGGCCCGGTCCAGTTTCGCCAGCTCCTCAATTAGCTGCGGCACTAGTGTCTTATGCCCTGCCGCCAGACTCGACACGCCCACGATATGCACGTCGTTTTCGGCGGCTTGACGGGCCACCTCGGCGGGCGTCTGAAACAGCGGCCCCATGTCGACGTCGAAGCCCAGATCGGCAAAACTGGTCGCGATGATTTTAGCGCCCCGGTCGTGCCCATCCTGCCCCATCTTCGCAACCAGAATTCGGGGACGGCGACCGTCGAGTTCGGCAAACTGATCGCTCAGCTGCCGCGCCAGCCGGAAGTTTTCGTCATCCGACACTTCCGCCGAATAAATCCCGGATACGGCCCGAATCGTGGCTTTGTGCCGCCCGAATACCTGCTCCAGCGCGTCGGAAATTTCGCCCAGCGTAGCCCGGTGCCGGGCTGCGTCGACAGCCAGTTCCAATAGGTTATCGGTTCCCTGAGCAGCTTCCGTTAGTGCAGCCAGTGCCCGTTCGACCTGCGCCGGGTCGCGCTCGGCCTTTACCCGCGCCAGTCGGTTTAGCTGAGCGTCGCGCACGGCTTTGTTGTCGACTTCAAGCAGTTCGATGTCGGTAGGCACATCGGGCTGGTAGCGGTTTACACCCACGATTACGTCTTTCGCGCTGTCGATACGGGCCTGCTTCCGGGCGGCCGCTTCCTCGATACGCAGCTTGGGCAGGCCGGTGTCGATAGCTTTGGTCATACCCCCCAAGCCTTCGACTTCTTCAATCAACGCCCACGCTTTGTCGACCAGTTGGCTCGTCAGGTAATCGACGTAGTGCGAGCCGCCCCAGGGGTCGATAGCGCGGGTGATGTCTGTTTCGTTCTGTAGATAGAGCTGCGTATTTCGGGCGATACGGGCCGAAAAGTCGGTGGGCAGCGCAATGGCTTCGTCAAGCGAATTGGTGTGCAGACTCTGCGTACCACCCAGCACAGCGGCCAGAGCTTCGATAGTCGTCCGGGCGACGTTATTGAACGGGTCCTGCTCGGTCAGGCTATAGCCGGAGGTTTGGCAGTGCGTCCGTAAGGCCAGCGACTTCGGATTGTTCGGAGTGAACTGCCCAACGATGCGCGACCACAGCAGCCGCCCGGCGCGCAGCTTGGCAATCTCCATGAAGTGATTCATACCGATACCCCAGAAAAACGACAGCCGGGGCGCAAAATCGTCGATACCCATGCCCGCCCGCAACCCCGTCCGGATGTATTCAAGCCCGTCGGCCAGCGTGTAGGCCAGCTCGATATGTGCCGGGGCACCCGCTTCGTGCATGTGGTAGCCGCTGATGCTGATCGAGTTGAAGCGGGGCATGTGGCGACTGGTGTACGCGAAAATATCGCCCACAATCCGCATCGACGGTTCAGGCGGGTAGATATACGTATTCCGTACCATAAACTCCTTCAGAATGTCGTTCTGAATGGTGCCCGACAGCTTTTCCGGCGATACGCCCTGCTCTTCAGCCGCGACGATGTAGAACGCCATCACCGGCAGCACAGCCCCGTTCATGGTCATCGACACCGACATCTGATCCAGTGGAATTTGATCGAACAGAATCTTCATATCCTCCACCGTATCGATAGCCACACCCGCCTTACCCACGTCGCCCACGACGCGCGGGTGGTCGGAGTCGTAGCCCCGGTGCGTAGCCAGATCAAACGCCACCGATAGTCCCTTTTGCCCGGCAGCCAGGTTGCGCCGATAGAACGCATTCGACTCTTCGGCGGTCGAGAAGCCCGCGTACTGCCGCACCGTCCAGGGCTGGCGCACATACATACTGGCATACGGCCCCCGCAGATACGGCGGAATCCCGGCCTGATCGCCCGCGAACCGCTCTACCGCTTCGGGCTGCGTCTCGACAGGAATGCCTTCGGCCGTAACGAACGGTTTGCCCGCCGGTTTCGTAGGTGCTGGCTGGGCGGGTGAAGCAGATCGGTTGAAGTCGGGTTTCATAAGGTAATGCTTTGCCAGGGAGGTGATCGTCAATTCCCAATAAAGAGCGTGTTTAGTTTGGTTAGTAAACCGACATAAGTAACCGTAATCAAGGTCAATACGAATCGGCGTTTCTCTCCATCGTGACTATACATCAGTTCGTTTCTATCAATGAGCATTTGTAGCCACAAATGCCCATCCGTCAACAGCCCGTCCTGAATGGCCTGTTTGATAACAACACGCGGCCCTTTTACATCAGCATGGCCAGCCTCCTGCGCCAGATAATCCTGTAACGTTTTCCAGGCCAGTTCGAAGGTGAATTTAAACCGCAAAATAGCCCCGTCTTTTTCCAGTTCGTTCAAATCTGGATAAGCTGCCAGTCCGGCTGTTAGCTGGCCCAACGCCCGCTGAAACGATTCGTGCCGCTCAATCCATCGCTTTGCCATCGTTCATCATTACTAGTTTAAACACAGAGTCACAGAGCACGTAACGATGGTTTCTCATCCCAACGCATACACGTCGATTTTCCCGTCAAGAAGAACGGTATCTGTGTTCTCCGTGACTCTGTGTTGAAAAACTCATCATTCGAATTCAGCCGCCAGCCGTCGGTCGGGTAGCAGGCCGGTTTGTGCAGCCGGTACCACAGCATCCTGTCCGGCACTCGGCTCATCGAACCGAAATTTGGTGACACCCACCAGCACCCGGCCCTGACGCACGGCATCTACCTTCGCCTGCCACGACCGCTCGATTTGCTCGCCTACCCAACCAGACGACAGCCCAGCCAGCAAACCGCCCTGTTTTTCCAGTTCAAGAAATAGCGTCCAGGCCGATTCGGTCAGCTCATTCGTCAGTGTTTCTATATAGTAAGACCCGGCTGATGGGTCGGCCACTTTGTCGAGGTAGCTTTCCGCTTTCAACAGTACTGATACGTTGCGGGCGATGCGTTCACTAAAGGCCGAGGGCGTTGTCAACACGGCGTCGAACGGATGAACGGTCAGCACGTCGGCCCCGCCAATTACGGCTGCCATCGCTTCAGTTGTCGACCGGAGCAGGTTGGTGTTAGGCGTTGCTTTGGCATCGTAGAATGTCGATGTCTGGGCGTGGATGTAGGGTGCTGGTACGCTCTTCAGATCGTAACAGCCAGCCAGCCGGAACCACAGCACCCGTAGGGCCCGTAGCTTGGCAATTTCCAGAAAATAACCCGTCCCAACCGACACCGACAGTATCGTCCGGTCAAGCAGTTCAGTTATCGACAAACCAGCGTCCGTCAGCGCGTCGTACTGATCGGACAGATTCCCCAGCAGAAAAGCCAGCTCCTGACTGGCGGTAGCCCCCGCATTATGGAACACGTGACTACTGGCGCAAATCGTCCTGAAACGCGGTGAACCACCTGACAACCGGGTGGCCTCGGCGTATGTCGTTTGTAGTGTATCGGCGGCTTTTCCCGTATAGACGTACGCGGCAATCGGGTCGCTCAGCAGCCCGCCCCGCCACTGGTACGGCGCGACGTTTAATAGCATTTTTACCAGTTCGTCGGGTTTGCCGGTTCTGAAAAAAACGGGCGTTTCGCTTAGTTTGATACCGCTGATTATCCGCGACACCGACACCGGATCAACCGCGTCGGGCAGCGACAGCACCAGCGAATCGGCCCCGCTATCGAGCAGCTGCCGCAGTCCGGTACTGGCCTCTCCGCCATCCTTCACCACCCGTTCCGGCGCGTTGAGCCATCCCGGCTGGGTCCGTTGTGCGCCCTGTATGGCCGTCAGCGGTAGGGTTGTCAGGGCGTCGGCGGTGTAGTACGGCTCCATTGTGAATCCGTCCGGCGTCAGCCAGCGTAGCCCTTCGTCGGCCCGCTCATCTTTCAGTTCCCGGCGAACCTGCTTTTGCCAGTCGCTGAACGTCGCGGGGGCGAACGATTGGGGAGAATATGTATCCATAACGAAGCGAGTTGCCTTATTACTGGTAAAAGTAGTATTTTCTCTTTTCGGGGACAATCCGGCCACGTAGTATCGTAGCGCACAGTGGGGTTGCATTATTCGAAGGGATTCGCGTACGGCATTGTCCCAGCCTTTGTTTCGCGGTATTTTCGCCTGAACAAGATCGAGATAGGCTGCCAAGCCAGATATTTCCCTACATTTGTCTCCCTTTTTTGCACCCCATTACGTAACGAATACGCTTTATCTGTGAACGGAACTCCCCAACCCGGCCCGCAACGCGAAGTAACAACGGTCTGGAACCGTTGCCTCGCCGTGATTCGGGACATCATACCGGAGCAGAGTTTCAACACGTGGTTTGAGCCGATCGTACCGCTGCGGCTCAACGGCAAGATCCTGACCATTCAGGTGCCGAGCGAATTTTTCTACGAATGGCTGGAAGAAAACTTCGTCCATGCGCTGCGCCGGGCACTCGACACGGCCATCGGGCGCGAAGGGCAGCTTGAGTATTCGATCATCGTCGACAAAGGCAATGAGCAGAACCGCCCGCTGACGGTGAACATGCCGACGACGAAGACGCCCCAGTCGGCCAAGCCCGACAACGTCAGCCCCGACATTCTGAAGAGCCCGTTTCAGCTCAAAGACCTCGATTCGCTGACGCTCGATTCGTACCTCAACCCGGTATATACCTTCGACAATTACATCGAGGGTGACTGCAACCGGCTGGCGCGGTCGGCGGGTTACGCGGTGGCCGAACGGCCGGGCGTTACGTCGTTCAATCCGCTGATGATTTACGGCGGGGTGGGGCTGGGCAAAACCCATCTGGTGCAGGCCATTGGCAACTACATCAAGAACAACAGCCAGAATAAGTTTGTCCTGTACGTCACGTCGGAGAAGTTTACCAACCAGTTTCTCAACGCCGTTCGTACCGATGGTATCCGCGACTTCACGTCGTTTTATATGCAGGTTGACGTGCTGGTGATCGACGATGTGCAGTTTCTCCAGAAAAAGGAAAAGACGCAGGAAATTTTCTTCCACATCTTCAACCACCTCCACCAGTCGGGCAAGCAGATCATCATGACCTCCGACCGGGCACCCCGCGCCCTCGATGGGCTGGAAGACCGGCTGCTGTCGCGCTTCAAATGGGGCCTTTCGGCCGATTTGCAAACGCCCGACCTGGAAACGCGCATCGCCATTATCCAGAAAAAGCTACAGGCCGAAGGTATTTACATTGAAGATGCGGTGATCGAATACCTCGCTCACAGCGTCAATACCAACGTTCGGGAACTGGAAGGCGTCATCGTGTCGCTGATTGCCCAGGCGTCACTCAACCGGCGCGACATCGACCTTGAACTGGCCAAGAACACGCTCCGCAACATCGTGGAAGATTCTGAGCGTGAGGTCACTATCGACTCCGTGCAGGAAGCCGTCGCTGATTATTTTGGCGTAACCGTGGCCGATTTAAAAGCCAAAAGCCGCAAGCGCGAACTGGTGCACCCACGGCAGGTGGCGATGTATCTGGCAAAAGAAAAAACCGATCTGTCGCTCAAATCAATCGGTTATCACTTCGGCGGACGCGACCACAGCACCGTTATTCATGCCGTGCAGACGATCAGCGATCTCGTCGCCAAACCGTCGGAAACGCGCAACGCGGTCGAGAAGCTGAAAGCCCTGTTTAAGTAGCCGCGACCTACCCGTGGCCCCTACCCTACTTCATCGTTCGCAGCTTGACACCCGCGCCTGGGACGACTGCATTGCCAACGCCCACAATCCGTTGCTCTACGGCTATAGCTGGTACCTCGACGCCGTGCTGCCCGCCCCCGACTGGCAGTGGCAGGCCGTGGTGCAGACCGACGCACAGGACCGCTACGTCGCGGTGCTGCCTATACCGCTGCGCCGGAAAGCCGGTCGATGGGTCGTACATCAGCCGTTGTTCTGCCCGTTTCTGGATGTATTCACCCGCGACGATCAGTGCGATCCGACGCCATTTTTGCAGGCCGTCGTCAGGCGATTCCGATACGGCTCCCGACTGGCGCTACGCTTTCCGCCCGCTTTGCCAAATCTGATCGTTCAGCCGCGCACAACGCATGTACTCGACCTGTCCGTCGGCTACGAACGCCTACTGGCGGGCTACACAGCTGACCGTCAGCTGAACCGCACGCGCGCGCTCCGGCACGGCTGGCAGGTTACCGACGAGACCGACTCTGAACCCCTACTGCTCCTGTTCCGGCAACACCACGCTCACACTATCGAGGGTGGCGTCGGTGAGTGGGCTTATGCCATTCTTAGGCGGCTTATCGATGAATTACAGCGTCGGGAACTGGCAACCTTGCGATACGCCAGACACAACAATCAGCTTGAAGCCGGGATGTTAATTGCTCACAGCGACAGCCGGGCCATCTATCTGTTCAATGCGGCTTCGGAACAGGGCAGACGGGGTAACGCCCGGACGCTGCTGCTCGATCAGTTTATTCAGCAGCAGGCCGGGCAACCGGTTGCGTTTGACTTTGAAAGCCCTGAAAAACAGTCGATAACTCAGTTTTACCGCAGTTTCGGCGCGGTCGAAGAAACCTACTATTCCATACGCTGGAACCGCCTGACCCGCCCCGAACGCTGGCTATTGATGATTAGACGCTGGCTGCTGAAACGAGGCCGCTAACGTGGTTATACGGCTTTAGTCGACGCTATCAGCGGATCGGATTATCGGGCCGGGTTAAACTTTTGCCCTGATTTCTCAGTCAATAGACATACGTAAACAAACCATACGCACTCCACGACATATGAAAAAAGTAATGTTATTTCTTGGCATGACGATCTGTACGCAGGCTGTCAGCCACGCTCAGGGACTGGGTCAGGCCGTTGCCGACGCCATTGGCTCCGTTACGGTAACCAACGAGCAGGTAGCTCAATATTCGAAACAGGCCGTTCAGCAAATGGACGCTAAAAACCCGGTCGCCGGCCCGAACGACCCGTATACGCAACGCCTGAACAATATCATCGGGCCGTACCGCACCATCGATAACATCCCCATCAACTACAAAGTGTACGCCGTTAAGGATGTTAACGCGTTCGCCACCGCCGATGGTAGTGTGCGGGTATTCAAAGGGTTGATGGACCTGATGTCCGATGAAGAAGTGCTGGCCGTTATCGGCCACGAAATTGGCCACGTCGTTAACCAGGACTCGCGCGACGCGATGAAAAGCGCGCTGCGCCGGTCAGCAGTTCGCAACGCGCTGGGTTCGGGTTCGGGTGCTATCGGCAGGCTGTCGCGCTCGCAGCTGGGGGCCGTAGCCGACGGGTTTCTGGGGGCTAAATTTAGCCGCGAGCAGGAAAGTCAGGCCGACGATTACAGCTACGATTTTCTGAAACGAAACGGCAAAAACGTAATCGCGCTGGCCACGTCGTTTGAAAAGCTGGCCAAGCTGAGCGGGGGAAGTCAGGGGGGCAAAGTAGCCGAACTAATGTCGAGCCACCCCGACAGCAAAGCCCGCTCCGAGCGCATATACGAACGCGCCCGACGCGATGGTCTGGCCAGGTAAGCCTCGCTTTAACTTAATGAATGGCATGATCGGTCGGGACGTTTTGTCCCGACCATATTTTTTTGGCCGTCCAGTCCTGCATCGGTCCTGTCCAGAACGGATCAGTGGCGGGCAGGCCCAGCGGTAGAAACCCGACGGTACACAGATACAAACTTCCGGTCGAGATATAGCTCTCACCGATGGCCGGTTGGTGCCCGCACAACCCAATTTGCAGCCAGCCATTCGCATCGAACGTACCCGCCGGGTCCATCGTCCGCCGGATCACGGCTGTCATGGCACTGCGCACCTGCGCCGGAGATAAGTCGGCCGGGAGATTTCGTTGCAGGGCAGTTTGTCCCAGCAGCTGAAACGCCCCGCAACGGTACGCCAGCGACCGGCCGAAAGCCGCGAACGAACCGTCGGGCGCGATCAGCCGCTCCTGCACGGCTGCGTATCGCTGCGCTCGGGTCCGCAACGTCGCCAGCAGTTTTTCGTCTTCCTTCCCCGCATCAACCAGCGTCTGCACCACGTCGAGCAGCATCGGCTGAATCACGTAGCTGTTGTAGTAATCCCAGTGAAAATCGGGCCCGTCGCCGTACACACCGTCGCCTTTGTACCAGGTAAGGTGCTGCTTGATGGCGTAGTCCATCCGCATCAGATCGCCCGAACCGATAAATTTTAGCAAAGCCGCTTCGATAATCGCGCTGAACAGCAGCCAGTTGCTATACACCGGTTTAATAACCCGGCTGCTCTGCAACGCCTGTACCAGTTGCTCTTTGGTTCGGGCGGGCAGTGCGCCCCACAACTGCGTCGGCGCGCGCAGCAACCCATGCGCCAGAAACGCCGTGTCGACAACGGGTTGCCCGCCTTTTGTGAAGTTCATAAAATCAGGCAATGCCGGATCGACGGCCTGCGCAATGCTCTCGCGCGCCAGTTGTTGATAGCGCTGCTGTAAGGTACGTTCGTCGGCGTCGGCTGCGAGCTCCAGCCACGGCGCCAGCCCTGCCAGCGACCGGCCGAGGGCTTCCAGATGCGACACCTCTGCCCGCCCGGCTTTCCCGCCCGTTACCGCTTCTATGGGCATTTGGGCGCGTAGCTGTCCCCGGCTCAGCGCGTTCAGTACCGGATCAACCGTGCGTAGCAGCATCTGCCGCCAGTACGCCCGATCATCTATGGATTTGGCCTGGTTATTGGTATTCGACAGTATATCCGGCAGGGTGGGCAGGGTCGAGAGGAAGCGGGTAAACAGTCGGCGATTCATTGCATAAGGTGACGTACCGTTCGATAAAGCGTCTTACCGACCTGATTTAACGCTTCGGACCTTTAATCCTAAAATTCCTTAAATCCGGCGGGCCACTCCTAAGCGTACACATCAGTAAGCGCTCTCGACCCGTTAAACCACTACAACGGGGCATCAACCAGCCCACCTTCATCTACCAGTATGCTTACAACACCACCTGTTCACTCGCCAGCCACCTCCACCCAATCTCTCTCCGCGCTGCTGTCGCAATCAAACGACGATTTCTACGGACAACTCCAGACAGTTATGAACACGCTGCCGACTAACCCAGACGCCAAGGCGCGGGGCACCGTTCGACTTATCAACGACGTTCTGGCAAAGTGATTGGCTTCGGTCAGCGTAGTGACTCGTTGCGGAGGGGCTGCTTTTTCAGCAACTCGTAATCGACCGACGAAAATAAGGCTTCCATCGCTTTCAGGTCGACCGGCCGGTGCATGTCACTGCCGATAAAATCGACCCATTCTTTTTTCAGCAGTTGCCGGGCGTGAAACTGCGCCCGCTCGCCATACCGCCCCGCTACCGACATCCAGTTGAGCTGGAACAGGCAACCGTTTTCGTGAAGCGCAGTCAGCAGACTATTGTCTTCGTACAGGTAAGTATACCGCTCGGGATGGGCCAGCACAGGAGTATACCCTTTCGTCTGCATCCGGAACAGCAGATCTTCTACCTGCCGGGGGGCCGCTGCCCAGCCCATTTCCACCAGCACATACCGTTCCGCCCCGAAGGTAAGTATATCGTCGTCGTTGACCAGTTCGGGAAAAAATTCATCGAGCATATACTCAGCCGCAACCTCGATGGTCAGATTTAGCCCGTTCTCGTCCGCAACGGCCTGCAATTCGGCGCGCCCCGCCCGTAACTCAGCGGATCGATTGGGGTACCAGTCGCGACTGATATGGGGGGTGGTAATCACTTTCTCGATACCCCAGTTAGCTAATTTTTGCATACACACCAGCGACTCATCCAGCGAACTAACGCCGTCGTCAACACCGGGAATCAGGTGAGAATGCATATCGACACGCCAGAAACAGGCATCCGCCGGTACAGTCGGCGACGCGGCCTGCGACGGGGCAATGGTTTGTCGGATTGTTTGCCAAAGGCTCATACGTTGTTACCCTGTCCGTGCACTCGCCATTGGCAGGTACACCACTCAGCATTATATGTCGGCGTAACCAGTTCGTTTCTGACCATGCTTCCGCCATTGTTCAGCCAACGTCAGAAGCATAGCACTGTCTGACAAAGAACGTCATCAACCCCCACTTTACATACATAATTTGAGGGAACTGATTCTTACCTCATTAACTGATGTGACGGTTTCGGGCAGGTCACGTCAATATAATAAGTCGTTCAGAAATACACCTCTTATTTACCGGTAGCTTCTTCTTCCAAATGCAACCTGTCGTTTTAACGTAAATAGATAAAACTATTTTCAGATAAAACGATTTCGTATACTAAGAAAAGAAGGCTAAACGTATATAGGCACAAACGTTTTGGTGTATTTTTGGCAAAAATCGTGTCGCTTAACTGATTGACAATAAATTTCTTACGGAGGAAAATACCGCTATGCTTCCTTATCTCACCGTTCACAACAATGGCATGACGACGACGTTTCAACAAACGTCTACACTTGTTGACGCGCGCATGCACCTGATAACCTTGCTGGAATCAGGCGTTGCAAAAGCGAACGATATGTTGTCAATCGTGGAAATGGCCGAGGATCGGGTCATCTATTATAATACGGTCGACAACAGTGCTGAAGCGATTTATCGCGTGACAGGGCCGCAACAACGAAACACGTTGTGGAAGTCGCTGACCAACGCCGTTTACCACGCTATTCATCAGGTTCAGTACGCAATTCGCTAACTGACGTACCTGATACACGCATATTGATGGGTTAACTGTGTAGCAGCCATACCATCTTGTTTCCGTATGTCCGTTCCATCCCGTGTAGTGTCGGGATAGAGCGGACATACGTTGTTTACACCAAACGGAGTCAGCCTGGTTGCTTACCGGCGGTTGGTGTAACGCGTTAAGAAAGTTTACTTGGACGTACAGTTTGCTCATCAATTCAACTCATGTGAACCCCAGATGTATATACGTACGAAAGTTCTAACTACTTAGATTTGACGAAGGCTATTTTTTTTTGACTTACACAACAACCTAGTGGTAGCGGGCCCCTTTACCTCAGTTTTATACATTCTACTAGCCGGTACATCGTCTTCTGGCTACAAACTTGCTGGGATAACAGGTAAACACATTGTACAAATGATAATCTGTTGATCCTGCCGCAGATTATCCCAATTTCGTCAGCTTACTTACCTATGAAATTACTGGTCGTCAACAAATTACTTATCAATCGTGGCTGGCAAGTAATCGACAAAACAAGCCGAATGTACCTGTTATCGCCAGATAGTCAGCTTCGTACGGAACGGCTTATCGTTTTACCTTCACAAAATAGCGTTCCCGTACCCACTGGCACGCTGGAAGCGATTATGCGCCGGGCAGGTCAGGTTAAATCGACTCAACCCTGGCATCAGGCCATCACGAATAAGGGGGCTTTACACCTGACTACCGAGAGAACAGGCGACCACCTCTGGGGACGGCTGGACATAAACGGCCTGCTACTGATCGTGCGCAGCACAGATACGACCTGTCTGATTACGCAGGTCCGGGAGATATTAGCCGCTTTGTTAGCCGACACGATTGGCGATTCCTGCCAACTCGTCGAATCACTACATATTGAAGCCTGTCAGGACATGACGGAGGTCTGGGATCTGCTCCGGCAGATACGGGGAAGTTATCTGGCTGATAACTCTGGTGTTGATCTTGCACTGGTCAATCAGTTCATCGGCGGCACCGCGTTTCCATCCGCTGAGCAGACGTGCAAGCTGCAAAAATCCATCCGGGAGTTGGGTCAGCACCTGCTCCAGCTGGCTGGCTAGAGATCAACCAGTTTGTAACGTACGGCTTTGATGACCATTCCCACGCGCGACCGAACGCTCATTTTTTGGAACACCATCTCGCGATAGCCATCCACCGTCCGGGGGCTGACGCACATCTGATCGGCAATCTGATTATAGGTCAGTTCGCTACACGCCATTTTCAAAAAGCGGTATTCGCGGTTGTTCAGGTCAAAGGCCGACGCTGGCGACACGGCAACCGGCTTATTGAGGTTGCCGAGCAGTTGGCTGGTCAGAAAATCTGAGTAGTGCATTCCTTTTTCCATTACATCGTCCAGGGCCTGCCGTAGTTCGGGGGCCCGGCATCCTTTGAGCAGATAGCCCCGCGCTCCGTTGTGCATTATCCGAACGATGTGCTCCTGGTCGGCGGACATCGACAGGGCCAACACCCGCACCGAAGGGTACAGTTCGCGTAGCTGAGCGGTTGTTTCGAAACCATCCATCACAGGCATGGTCAAATCAACCAACGCAATGTCGGGCAGCGGCAGATGGCATAGCTGATTGAGCAGGTCGCGGCCGTTTGCGGCCATGATCGATACCTGGTACGCATCGAACTTTTGAATCAGGTTGGCGAATGCTTCAGCCACCAGCGTGTGGTCGTCGGCAATGGCGATGGATATTGGCATGGATAAACGTCGATAAAATGGCGAATAACTCGCTGGAAGGTAGAGGATTAGGCCAGTTTCGACAATACCTAACCCTACCCGACAGGTTTCCTTTTATCAACCGGTTGATTAACTGACAATCGTGCCCTTTTCGCACTCGTTCCAGCCGTTTCAGACACTCATTTATTCATGCGTTAACTTGCTTCAAGTCAATCTCTTAACCCTGCTATTCAAAAATTTATTTACCCAGGATCAATCTAAACAAAGCCCGCCCGCCGTAAATCTGGGCAGTTGGGTCTTCACACAAAACTACCTGACACTACAGGAATGAAAATTACCAAACTTTTTTTCTCTCTAATTACAGTACTGGCTATTAGCCAGGCTTCGTTTGCCCAAGAAAAAACCGTTATGGTTGGTGGTGCTCCAATGTATCCGTCGAAGAACATCGTTGAGAACGCTGTCAACTCGAAAGATCACACCACGCTGGTAGCTGCTGTTAAAGCTGCTGATCTGGTTGAGACGCTGTCGGGCCCGGGTCCGTTCACGGTGTTTGCTCCCACAAACAAAGCGTTCGACAAAGTTCCTAAAGGCACGGTTGAGTCGCTGCTGAAGCCAGAAAACAAAGCACAGCTGACGAGCGTGCTGACCTATCACGTTGTACCGGGCAAAGTAAGCGCGGAAGAGCTGATGAAGATGATCAAGGACGGCAAAGGCAAAACCACGCTGAAGACCGTAAACGGTGAGTCGCTGACGGCGATGATGAAAGGTAAGAAAGTCGAACTGATGGACGCCAAGGGCAACACTGCCACGGTAACCATCCCCGACGTAAACCAGTCGAACGGCGTTATTCACGTAATCGACACGGTCCTGATTCCGTAATCAGTACCGATTTGTTGAATACAGCGAAGCCCGGCCAAACGGTCGGGCTTCGCTGTGTTTTGCACTCTCGAACTCACCTACGCGTCGTAGTTGAGTACCGGTGCCAGCCAGCGTTCGAGTTCATCCTGCGGCATGTCTTTGCGCAGGGCATAGTCGTGGACCTGATCTTTGTTGATCTTGCCGAGCGCAAAATACGTCGAGGCCGGGTGCGAGAAGTAGAACCCACTGACCGACGACGCCGGGTACATCGCAAAGCTTTCCGTCAGTTCGATACCGATTTTACCCGCGTCGAGCAGGTCGAACAGGGGTCCTTTTTCGGTATGGTCGGGGCAGGCGGGGTAGCCCGGTGCCGGACGAATACCCTGATACTCCTCTTTCACCAGTTGCTCATTACTGAACTGCTCATTCGGCGCGTAGGGCCAGAACTCGGTACGGACGCGCTCGTGCATCCGCTCGGCGAAGGCTTCGGCAAGTCGGTCGGCGATGGCTTTGAGCATGATGCTGTTGTAGTCGTCGTGGTCGCGTTCGTAGGCTTCCAGCAGCGGTTCAATGCCGATACCGGCGGTTACGGCAAAGCCACCGATATAGTCTTCACGGCCGCTATCGAGCGGGGCTACGAAGTCAGCCAGCGAATAGTTGGGCAGGCCGGGCGCTTTCTGATTTTGCTGCCGCAGGAAGTGCAGCACCGTTTTAGTATCGTACACCAGTTCACCCGCCGAATCAACCGACGTTTGCACAGCCGATGCCCGCGAGATTTTGTACTGAATATGCTCGTGCGAGCCGTGCCGTTCGCAGGCAATTTGCCGACGCTCTTCCTCAAAATCGTGCAGCAGCACATCGTCAACCGTCGCGTTGGCCGGATAGAAACCGACCACGGCTTTCGCCTTCAACGACTTGTTTTTGACAATGTCGTTCAGCAACGCATTGGCATCATCGAACAGTTGTTTCGCTTCGGTGCCGACGACTTTGTCTTCCAGAATAGCCGGGTACTTACCAGCCAGTTGCCAGGTCTGGAAGAAAGGCGTCCAGTCGATATAGGGAACCAGTTCGGCGATGTCGTAATCCTCGAAATAGCGGTTACCAAGGAAAGCCGGTTTGGTCGGTTCGAAATCGGACCAGTCGATTTTCGTCCGGTTTTCGCGGGCTTTCTCGATGGTCAGCGTGGCTTTGTCCTGCCGACGGCGGCTATGGTCTTCCCGCAGCTTGACGTACTCCGCCTTTATTTCGGTAAAAATCTGCTCCTTCGTCCCTACCGTGTCGCTGACAAGCCGGCCAGCAACGGGTACGCTACGGCTCGCGTCGAGCACGTGAACCACCGGCCCGGAGTAGTGCGGGTCGATTTTGACGGCTGTGTGCATCCGCGAGGTCGTAGCCCCACCGATCAGCAGCGGAAGTTTGAACCCCTGCCGTTCCATCTCCTTCGCGACGCCCACCATTTCATCGAGCGAGGGCGTAATCAGGCCGCTCAGGCCGATAATATCGACGTTGTGTTCGCGGGCCGCGTCCAGAATTTTCTGGGTTGGCACCATCACACCTAGGTCGATGATCTCGTAGTTGTTACAACCCAGCACGACGCCCACGATGTTTTTACCTATGTCGTGCACGTCACCCTTGACGGTTGCCAGCAGGATTTTACCCGCCGACGACGAGCCGGTTCCGTTTTTTTCTGCTTCGATAAACGGGGTCAGGTAAGCCACAGCTTTTTTCATCACCCGCGCCGACTTCACGACCTGCGGCAGGAACATTTTACCCTCACCGAACAGGTCGCCCACGACGTTCATACCGTCCATGAGCGGCCCTTCGATCACGTCGAGCGGGCGGTTTACCTGCTGCCGGATTTCCTCAACGTCCTGATCGATATAGTCGGTCAGGCCCTTGATGAGTGCGTATTTGAGCCGTTCGCGGACGGGTTCCAGCCGCCAGCTTTCGTCCTGCACGATAGCTTTACCCTTCGCCTTGACGGTTTCGGCAAACTCGACCAGCCGTTCGGTAGCGTCGTCCCGGCGGTTAAGCAGCACGTCTTCACAGCGTTCGAGCAGATCTTTCGGGATGCTGTCGTACACTTCGAGCTGCCCCGCGTTCACGATACCCATGTCCATGCCGGCGCGGATGGCGTGGTACAGGAAAGCCGAGTGCATGGCTTCGCGGACGACGTCGTTGCCCCGGAACGAAAACGAGATGTTCGACACGCCACCGCTTACCTTGGCCAGCGGCAGGTTTTCCTTGATCCAGCGCGTCGCGTTAATGAAGTCAACGGCGTAGTTATTGTGTTCTTCGATACCCGTCGCAACGGTCAGGATGTTGGGGTCGAAGATGATGTCCTGCGGGGCAAAATCGACTTCATCGACCAGAATCCGGTAGGCCCGTTCGCAGATTTCGATGCGTCGTTCGTAGGAATCGGCCTGACCGCTTTCGTCGAACGCCATAATCACTGATGCGGCCCCGTAGCGTTTGATGAGCCGGGCGCGCTCCTTGAACGCTTCTTCGCCTTCTTTCAGCGAAATGGAGTTCACGATAGCCTTTCCCTGCACGCATTTCAACCCCGCTTCGATCACTTCCCACTTCGAGGAGTCAACCATGATGGGCACGCGGGCAATGTCGGGTTCAGAAGCGATCAGGTTCAGGAACGTAGTCATCGCTTCGACAGAATCGAGCATCCCCTCGTCCATGTTAACGTCGATCACCTGCGCCCCCCTTCAACCTGTCCCCGCGCAATGCTCAGGGCTTCGTCGTAGTTACCTTCTTTGATAAGCCGGGCAAATTTCTTCGAGCCGGTTACGTTGGTACGTTCGCCGACGTTCAGGAAGTTAGTTTGCTCGGTAATTTTCAGCGGCTCTAGTCCGCTCAGTTTCTGGTACGGTTCGGGCGTCGGGAGTGGGCGGGGTGGGTACTTGGCCGCGACCTCAGCAATGGCTTTGATATGCGGAGGTGTTGAACCACAGCAGCCACCGACGATGTTGACGAAGCCGTTCTGGATAAAATCCTCGACCTGCTCGGCCATCATTTCAGGCGTCTCGTCGTACTCGCCGAACTCGTTGGGCAGGCCCGCGTTGGGGTAAGCCGACGTAAAGAACGGGGCTTCCTGCGCCAGCGTCTGAATGTACGGGCGCATCGGGCGGGCACCCAGCGCGCAGTTCAGCCCGACGCTCAGCAGCGGCAGGTGAGACACCGAATACAGGAACGCTTCGGTCGTTTGTCCCGACAGCGTCCGACCGCTCGCGTCGGTGATGGTACCGGAGATCATGATGGGCACCGATGGCTTGCCCTGATCCTGAAAATATTTATCCACCGCGAACAGAGCGGCTTTCGCGTTGAGCGTGTCGAAGATGGTTTCGATCAGCAGCAGGTCGGCCCCGCCGTCGATTAGTCCGCGCACCTGCTCGTAATAAGCATCAACCAGTTCGTCGAACGTGACGGCCCGGTAAGCGGGGTTGTTCACGTCGGGCGAGAGACTGGCCGTGCGGTTGGTTGGTCCCATCGCCCCGGCTACGTAGCGCGGCTTGTCGGGGTTTTGTTGCGTTACAGCATCGGCTTCGAGTTTGGCGATCCGGGCCGATTCATAGTTGAGTTCGTAGACCAGTTCCTCCATCCGGTAGTCGGCCATGGCGATCGACGTACCGCTGAAGGTGTTCGTTTCAATAATATCGGAACCCGCATCAAGATACTGCCGGTGAATCTCCCGGATGACGTCGGGGCGGGTTAGCGACAGCAGGTCGTTGTTGCCCTTCAGGTCGTGCGACCAGTCGGCGAAGCGTTCCCCCGATAGTCTTCCTCCGTCAGGTTATACTGCTGAATCATAGAACCCATTGCGCCGTCGAGGACAAGGATTCGGTCGCGAAGGTGGTCGTATATCGTTTTCAAGCGAAACCGTAATTTGGTTGAACCGACCGTACCTACAGTCGGTACGGACAAGCAGAGACGGGTAGCCCCCGGAAAGACCGTTGCTCTTCGACAAAGATACGCCGACAGGGGCTGATCCGTCGAAAAAGGCTTACTTTTACGGCGCGGGAACGGGCAAAACGGGTGTAATCCTGTTTGGCCCGTTCCCGCCTTACGTATCTCCTATTCTTGCATGAAACTGGCAGCCATTGATATCGGTTCCAACGCGGCCCGGCTCCAAATATCGACCGTCCTGCACAACGACGATCAGGTTAGTTTTAAAAAGGTCGAATACGTGCGGTTTCCGCTGCGGCTGGGCCACGACGTGTTTAATTTTGGCCGACTGACGCCCGAAAGCGAAGCCCGCACCACCAAGCTGATGCAGGTATACAAGCTGCTGATGGAGCTGCACGAGGTTGAGCACTACATGGCCTGCGCGACGTCGGCCATGCGCGAATCCGACAACGGCCACGAGGTAGCCAAACGCATCGAAGCCAGCACCGGCATCAAAATTCAGATTATCGACGGGCAGAAAGAAGCCCAGCTTATCAACAATGTGGTAGTGCAGTCGCTCGACGATCGGCAGTTTATCCACATCGACGTGGGCGGGGGCAGCACCGAACTCAACCTGTACCAACACCGGGAAAAGATCGCGTCGAAATCGTTCAAGATCGGCTCGGTGCGGCTGCTGGAAGGCAAGGAAACGAAGGGAGCCTGGCGCAAAATGCAGGATTGGGTCGAAGAGTACCTCGATGCCAGTCAGGAAATTGTGGCCGTCGGGACGGGGGGCAACATCAGCAAGCTGTTCAGCATGGCCGCCAAACTCTCCGACGCAACCACGACTCTGAGCGAGATCGAGCACATCCGCAACTACGTCGCCAACTTCAGCCAGGAAGACCGTATCAACAAGCTCCGCCTGAACGCCGACCGGGCCGACGTTATCGTCCCGGCCGCCGACATCTATATCTCGGTGATGCGATGGGCGGGTGCCAAAACAATCATGGTCCCCGATCTGGGCCTGAAAGATGGTATCATGCAGCTTGTCTACGAGCAGGTTTGCAGCCGGAAGAAGAAATAGGTATCCGGTATCCGGTTTGCTGTGCACGGTTGCTGGCGCGAACGGTGTAGCCTGGACCGGTCCGCCGGTGCGGTCCACGTCCGAATGGCCGCGAGAGCGACCAAAAAAGCTGCCGCCTGCAACAGTTGCCCTGACGGGCACCCGGACCTGGAGGTCCAGGCTACACCGTTCGCGCCAGCAACTACGAACAACAAACTACGAACGACAAACTCCCTTACCCCTTCGGTATCAGCTTCGTATACAGGATCGCGCCTTTGGCGTCGATGATCTGGACGAGGAACTGATCGGGCTGGATGGAGAATGTCATAAAGCCGTTGACGCCCTTGTAAAACACGTTCCAGGGCATTTGATGCGGTACATTGCTCAGCTCCGAACCCGCCCCCGACAGGAAATGATGTGTCGGTCCGGCGGCTTTGTTGTACTGTAAATCGTGATCGTGGCCACAGAGGTAGACATCGACCTTGTACTGATTCAGGATCGGCTCCAGTTTGCTGCGTACCGGGCCAGAGACGTTGACCCGCTTACCCGCCGTGTAGAGCGGATGATGCCCCACCACCACGCGCCACCGGATGCTGGGGTCCGGGTCGGCGAGGGTTTCGCGAAGCCATCGTAGCTGAGCGGTCGTATCCTGTTTGGCGAGTTCGGCCATCATCTCCGGGTCATTATAATAGCCGGTTTCGAGGCCGTTGGTGTCCAGAAAAACGAACTGCACCGTTTTACCACCCGACAGCCGTTTTTTCATCGTGTAGTACCGGGCGGGCATGTGCCACCGCCGGCTGATCTTGCCGTAGTCGATCTGCGCGTCGACGTTACCGTAATAGTCGTGATTGCCGAGAATAGCGTACCAGTCGCGTTGTAGCCAGGCGTAGTGGTACACCTGCTCGAAGCTGCTTTGCCAGAGGGGGTCCTGCACACTGGCGACGCCCTGCGGGTAGATATTGTCGCCGGTCGAGATGATGAAACTACCGCCCAGGCCAGCCATCGCCTTCGCCATCTGCAAGGCTACTTCGCGCTGATGAAACTCGCCTTGCCGCCCCCAATCGCCGATGACCGCGAAGTTCAGTGCGTTGTCGAGCGTTTGCAGGTTCGGAATAACACCCAATTCATACCCTGCCGCCAGTTGATTGCTGTAGTCGACGGGCCGCTGTGCCAAAATAGCGCAACTATATAGAACGATTAGCAGGGTAGAAAGGACTATTTTCATACAAAAACTATAAAGACGAAAAAGAAACAAAACTAAGATTACCCACCGATCATTTACAGCAGTCGTTGTTAACCATTCGTTACCAGAACACTACAAAATCATCTACTTTTCTTAACAACGACTAATTGTTTTTTAGCCACGGAACGTAGGCCGTACTTACCGATCCGTGTAGCGTTCAGATTCAGTAGTGTCTCTCATTGCACTCATCACGGCAATCAGCCATACGAATGATACGCGATTCACTATCAGGCAATTGATTTATAATCTATTTGAAAAAAGTGGTTACTAAGCAGCCATGCGTATTGTTTGCCGTAGATATTATTAAATTTTTAAATAACACTTCCTATCTCCTGACCGGTGCGGATAAGGGTGAAATTTGCCCCCCTCAATCCAAACTAAATCATGACAAATCTTTACGCCTTCTCACCGCCCCCTCAGTACCGGCGGTGGGCTGTGGTTTGTATTTTACTGAGTTTGCTGGCTTTTGCCGCGCAGGCGAAAAACCCCGGCATTCGTGCAGCGTCGCGCGCCGTGCTGGCCGACGTAACCGTTACCGGGCAAGTAACGGATGCCGCGACCGGCGAAGCCCTCGCGGGCTGTAGCGTCGTAGTCAAAGGTACGCAGCGCGGCACGACGACCGACGCCAACGGTAACTACCGCCTATCTGTACCCAACGGCAACGTAACGCTGGTGTTTGGCTTCATCGGCTTCGTCTCGCAGGAGATTGTCGTCGGCAATCAAACTGCCATCAACGTCGGGCTGAAATCGTCGGCGTCGGAGCTGAATCAGGTCGTTGTGATCGGCTACGGCAGCACGACCAAGCGCGACATGACCGGCTCGATTAAGTCGATCAAAAGTGCTGATTTTAACCGGGGTATCATCAACTCACCGGAGCAACTGATTCAGGGCAAAATCGCAGGTGTCAACGTAACCTCGGCGAGTGGCGAACCGGGTAGTACGCAGACGATTACCATTCGCGGACCGGGTGGTATCCGTACGGGTAGTACGCCCCTATTCGTTCTCGACGGGCTGCCGCTCGACAACTCCTCGACCGGTGGCGCAACCAACCCGCTGACGTTCCTGAACCCCCAGGACATCGAAAGCATCGACGTTCTGAAAGATGCGTCGGCAACGGCGATTTACGGGGCGCGGGGTGCTAATGGCGTCGTGCTTATTACGACAAAAAAAGGTAAGTCGGGCACGTCGAACCTGACGCTGTCGGCGAGTGTGGGTGTGTCGAATCTGGCGCGTCCGCTGAACGTGTTTTCTGCCGACGAATACCGGCGGCAGGTCGTTGCGGTTGGTGGTGTGCTCGACGATAAAGGTGGCGCAACCGACTGGCAGAAAGTAGTTAGCCGTACGGCCGTGACGCAGAATTATAACCTCGGCTTCAACGGCGGTTCGCAGAAGCTGACCTATTTTGGGTCGGTTGGTGTGCAGCGGCAGCAGGGTGTGTTGAAAAACAGTCAGCTGAACCGCTACACGGGTCGTATCAACGTAACGCAGCAGTTGCTCGAAGACCGGCTGTCGCTGGACGTCAACCTGAATGCGTCGTACACCGACAATCAGCGGCCACCCATCACCAGTCTGGTCGGCGGAGCTATTTCGGCCAACCCGACCTACCCAGCCTACGACTCGACCGGCGCACCCTACCAGTATCAGAGTGGTGTGAATCCGCTGATCTCGATGAACCTGAATAAGGACGTGACGGCCACGACCCGGGTTATCGCAAACGTATCGCCCTCGTTCAAAATCCTGAAGAACCTGGTTTACAAGCTGAACCTCGGCCTTGATTATTCCAACGCCAATCAGGACGTACAAGCACTGGCAAACGCGGTGCCGCAGCAGGATGGTCGTCTGGACAGTTACTACACCAACAACCGCAACACGCTGGTAGAGAACTATTTCACATATACGCTGAACCAGGGCAGCCACAACCTGACCGCGCTGCTGGGTCATTCGTACCAGAAGTTTTTCATTCAGGGCCGCAACTGGAGCATCAACAAATTTCCGATCACGCCCGTCGAACCAATCTACAACCCCGGCCTGGGGCAGGACCTCTCGCTGGCCAACAACCAGCCGGGCGGCTACGCGATTCAAAACGAACTCCAGTCGTTCTTCGGCCGGGCCACGTACAACTTTAAAGACCGCTATCTGCTGACGGCGACGCTGCGCGCCGACGGATCGAGCAAATTTGGCTCGAACAATAAGTACGGCGTCTTCCCGTCGTTCTCGGCAGGCTGGCGTCTGTCGGACGAAGATTTCCTGAAATCAGGCCCGTTTACCGATCTGAAACTACGCGCTGGCTGGGGGCAGACGGGCAACCAGGAAATTCCGGCCAAGATCACGCAGGCACTGTACACGGCGACCGTTTCGGGCACGACGAGTTACCCGCTCAACAGTTCGAGCACCTACCCCGCCGGCATTTCATACACGCGGCTGGCCAACCCCGATATTCAGTGGGAAGTGTCGACGCAGACCGACCTCGGCCTTGATTTCGCCATCTTCAACGGGGCGCTGTCGGGTTCGGTCGATTATTTCCGCAAGGTGTCGGAGAAAATTCTGCTACAGGTTATCCCCGCCGACCCCGTTCAACCCGCCAGCACCTACTGGACCAACGTACCCGACATGCGGATCACGAACCAGGGGCTTGAACTGGACCTGAATTACCGCTACAGCAGCCAGAGCGGGTTCCGTTTCGACATTGGGGGCAACCTGACGTTCATCAAAAACGTGGTCACCAACTCGCCCTATTCGGTTATCACGTCGGGGTCGGCCAACGGCTCGGGCCTGACCTCGGCAACGATCAACGGCTACGTCAACAACCAGCCCATCGGCACGTTCTTTCTGAAAGAGTTTACCGGTTTCGATGAGAAGGGCATGAGTACTTATCGTGATACCGACGGCGATGGACTCGTGACGGATAAAGACCGGGTGGCCCTCGGCAGTGCGCTGCCTACGAAGCAGTTCAATATTAACACGACGCTGGCCTACAAAGGCTTCGATCTGGCGATCAACTTCAACGGCGTGTCGGGCAACAAAGTGTATGACAACACGGCTAACGCCAACTTCTACAAACTGCGGCTGAGCAAGGGCCTGAACGTGACGCCCGAAGCGGTGCAATACGCGCAGGAGTCGATCAACAACTCGGCGCCGGTATCGTCGCGCTTCCTGAAAGACGGTCGGTTCTTCCGGCTTAACAACCTCGCGCTGGGGTACAATCTCAGCCCGAAGCTGATCGGCATGAACCGCTGGGTTAATAACATCCGTCTGTCGGTAACGGGGCAAAACCTGTTCGTCATTACGCCCTACAACGGCTACGACCCGGAAGTCAACGGCAACCAGGCTATCAACGGGGTTGTCTCGTACGGCATCGACTACCTCGCCTACCCCAAAGCCCGGACGGTTATTGTTGGTTTAAATCTGACGTTCTAAAGCTGGTTTAAAGTTTAAGGTTTAAGGTCTAACGTTCAAGGTTTTTCCGGCGGTATCAGTGATCGACTGGTCAACAACTTTAAACGTTGAACCTTGGACTTTGAACCCTCCCAAAGATGAAAAAGACACTCCTTTCCATACTCACAGCCATAGCCCTGACGGGGACGTATAGCTGTACCAATCTGGCCGAGAACGTGCTCGACGAAGCATCGGTATCGGGTCTCTCGAATCAGCAGCTGGCCGACGGCAACATCGCCCCGGTGTATGCGCTGCTGCCCAATATTTTCCTGCATACCAACTACTTCGCCATTCAGGAAATCTCGACCGACGAGGCTATTCTGCCGTATCGGGGCGGCACCGACTGGGGCGACAACGGCATTTACCTGGCCCTGCACCAGCACACCACTACCAGCACCGATCCGAACCTGCTGAGCACCTGGAACAACTTGGTACAGAGCCTATCGCGGTCGGTATCGGCGATCAATGCACTACCAACACTCAACGACGCCAGTGCAAAAGTGTATCTGGCCGAAGCGCGGGGGATGCGGGCCTATTACAACATGCTGCTGCTCGACCTGTTTGGCATCGTGTTCGTGAAAGAAGACCCACAAAGCACCTCGACTATCCTGCGGGGCGAAGCGGCTTATAACTACGTCCTGAGCGAGATGCTGGCCGTCGAGCCAAACCTACTGACGACGGTTGGCCCCGGTCGCCTGAGCAAGGGTGCAGCATGGGGCTTGCTGGCGCGGATGTACCTCAACGCGGCCGTGTACCGTAACCGTACCGCCACCTCGTTCACGTTCCAGTCGACCGACATGGACAACGTGATTTCGTACTGCGACAAGATCATCAACTCCGGGCAGTACCAGTTGGCCAGTGATTATTTCACGATTTTCAATCAGGACAACCACAACAACAAGGAGTTGATTTTCGCCGTCGACCAGCGCGCCGAACTGAACGGAAACAACCGACTGCCGTACTTCTCGCTGTCGGGCAACCAGTTTCCGATTCCGGCTTACCCAGCTGCCAACGGCACCGACGGCCCGGCCATTACGCCCGACTTTTACCAGAGCTGGGCGCAGGCCTATTCGCCGAAAGACCCGACCGTCGACCCGCGTTTTTACCGGCAGAATCTGTCGATCTACAGCAACCCGGGCGATTCGTGTGTAGCTGAGTCTAACTTCAACATCAACCGGGGTATCCTGCGAGGTCAGCAGTACGGCCTGCTGCGCGTAAACGGCGCGTTCCTGAAATGCCCCAACGGCAACTACAAGGTTGGCAAGCTGTTCAACGTAACCCGTAACCTCCCCACGGTACCCGTAAACTTCACCGAGCAGGTCGATTTTACAGTGGCGGGCAGCAACTACAGCACCGGCTATCGGGTCGAGAAGTACGAGTTCAGTAAGAAATCGACCAGCGGCCGTAACCTCGGCGACGCCGATATTTCGATCATTCGCCTGGCCGATGTGTACCTGATGCGGGCCGAAGCCAAGCTGCGCAAGAGCAACGATGCCGCCAGTGCCCTCGCCGACGTGAACACCGTTCGGGCGGCCCGTACGTTCCCGACGACGACCCCGGCCCTGACGAGCATGAGCCTCGATCTGCTGTTCCGCGAGCGTGGTTTTGAACTGTATTGGGAAATGGTGCGCCGGACGGACATGATCCGGTTCGGTAAGTACGAGGGCACGTGGACCGAGAAAACCAACACCGACGTTCGGAAGCGGCTTTTCCCCATCCCGCAAACCGCCATCGACGGAGCCTCGAACATCCCCGGCTACCTGACCCAAAACGAAGGGTACTAATTTTTCGACAGGATTACAGGAGTGCTTAAACCAAAAGAGGTGTCGGGTCAGGGACTCGGCACCTCTTTTGGTTTAAGCACTCCTGTAATCTGCATTACGATTGACTAAAACCAGTAGCAGCGTATGCGCATCGATAGAAAAACTACAAACCACTATCACGAGCGGAGCTGAGTTGCTTGTAGCCGCATTCTGTAATCAGCAAGCCTGTCGCCGACTTAATTTTTAGATGATTCAGCGGGGCGTCGGGAAAGAAAACGTCGGTCATCACCGATAAGCCGCCGTCGGCAAACAACTCCACCGATGCCCGGTCGATGAGCAGGGTAAGCTGCATCGTCGGGGCCGTTGATAGCCGGGGGGCGGTGTGCCGACCGGCAAAACTCGTATCGAAATCAGTTTTGCCTGATTTGGTCCGGTCGATGAAATACGCGTTGGCCGCTTTATCGTAGCCGATTACGAGTTCGTTGCCCTGCTGATTCGCCAGCACAAGTGAGAAATCGGCGGGGTTCGGCACGGTCAGTTTCAGTTGGTACGGACCAGCACCGACGTTCAACTTCGTCGTCAGATCGGTTTCTACGTTGACCTTCAGGTTTGTTAGAGACTTAGCCTGCTTCTCGAGTTTGTCGAGTTCCCGGATGGGGGTCGACGTCAGGTATAGTTCACTGCCAACGGGCGTCAGACTCAGGTCGCGCGGTACGGTCATGGCTCCGCGCCAGGCCACCGTCGGGACTTTGTTGGCATAGAGCCAGTTGTTCATCCAGCCCATTAGCACGGTGCGGTTGCCGGTGTTGGCGAACGTGACGCCCGCGTAGTTGTCGGTGCCGTAGTCCATCCACTTCGTCTGTGTGGAGTTGGGTCGGAAGGTTTTGCCGTCAAAATTACCCAAAAAGTACTGCGTGGCCGAGCCTCCGTTTGGTCCGCCCGGATTGATGTTTACAATGAGCACCCAGACATCTTTCCCGTTGTGCTTTAGCGGAAACAGGTCGGGGCATTCCCAAACGCCACCGTGGGCACCCGCGTTGCCACCGAAGTCACTTTCACGCGTCCAGTTTTTCAGGTTGGGCGACGAATAGAACGTTACGCGGTCTTTGGTCGCCAGCGTCATAATCCACTTTTTCTGCGATTCGAACCAGCGCACTTTGGGGTCGCGGAAGTCGGAGATGCCGGGGTTTGGCACAACCGGATTACCCGCGTATTTCGTCCACGTTTTGCCTTCGTCAAGGCTATAGGCGATGCTTTGCTGCTCCACGTGCGTCGGGTCCGACTTCTCCAGTTTCGCGTTGTGGTGGGTGAAGATCGCCACCAGCGGTGCCTGCCCGTTTTTACCAAAGCCGCTCGTATTGTTCACGTCGACCACGGCACTACCTGAGAAAATATACCCTGAGCTGTCGGGGTAAAGCGCGACGGGCTGCTCCTGCCAGTGCACCATGTCTTTGCTGGTAGCGTGTCCCCAGTGCATCGGCCCCCAGACCGTCGCGTCGGGGTAGTACTGGTAAAATAGATGGTAGGTACCGTTGTGGAATACCATCCCATTGGGGTCGTTGATCCAGTGGGCTTTGGGCGAGAAGTGAATCTGCGGCCGGTACGGTTCCGCGGCCGGACTAGTCGGGGCGTTCTGCGCCGACAGTTGACCGGCTCCGGCCAGCAGCAGCACACTCAGTAACCATGCGTTTTTCATAACCTGTCATTTGTTTTCGGATGAAAAAAGTATGCGGGAGTCGGCCATTGCTGGCGTCGACTCCCACGATAGCTCAAACTACTAACCTTTTTGAGAATTGCTGGCGGGGACGGTTTCTCAGGTTAGAAACCCACGTTCTGCTTGTACAACCCCTTCGTAAAGTTGATTTCGCGCTGCGGAATCGGCAGATACTCGTCGCGACCGGCCGTAAACACAGCTCCGTTCAGGTGCGAGGTCCGGGTTTTTTCTTTGGTCAGGTACGCGTTCAGCGTTTCGGCGGCAATACCCCAGCGAACCAGGTCGAAGAAGCGGGGGCTTTCGGTCGCGAACTCCAGCCGACGCTCAAACTGCAACGCTTTCCGGGCATACGACTGCGTCCAGTTGGCCGAACTGTATTGCTTGATCAGGTAGGCCGAGGGGTTGGTACCGTCGGCTTTTTTGGTGCGCCCGGTGCTGTTGGCTGCCCGCGCCCGTAGCTGGTTGATCAGCGGCAGGGCCAGTGCCTGCTGCCCCAGCTCGATGTACGCTTCGGCCTGAAACAGCAGCACGTCGGCGTAGCGGATGACGTCGATGTTTTTCGACACACCCATGAACGGACCCAGCTTTTTGTACGACGAACTGCTGGCCAGTTGCTGTGATTTCATTGCCTGGAAAAACCCGTACGTTCCCGGATCGCGCACCCAGCTATTGCTGAACGGCAGCGATGCGTTGTACTTGTAGGGGTGCCCGTCGATACCGATTGTGTGATCGACGCGGGGGTCGACGGTGGCGGTTTTGAAATCAATGACCGCGTCGTTGAACGTGTCGAACTTCGGCAGGCCATTGGCGTCGGTACCGAAGGCGTTGGCGAGGTTCTGACTGGGCTGGTGGAACCCGCAGCAGCCGTACTGTGGTGCCCCGTGGGGGTAGTTCAGGCCATCTTCGAAGTTGAGCCGCCCTACCGTCGTGCCATCGTTGATCGAGTACTGCACGGCAAAAACCGATTCAACACCATTGTCGTACTCGGGCAGAAAATTCTCCGCAAAATCGGGCTGGAGACTATACTTTCCCGAACTGATGACCGTCTGCGCCAGGCTGACCACCTGTTGTAGTTTGTCTTTATTGATCGTCGTGACTTTGTTGTTATCGTCCTGCTCATACGCCTGATACAGCCGCAGTTTGGCCAGATAGGCCGATGCCGACAGCTTGTTGGCCCGGCCCGGCTGCGACTGCGTAACGGGCAGATTCTCGACGGCAAACTGGAAGTCGGCCGCGATTTTATCCCAGAGCTGATCGCTGGTGTACTGCCGGTTCGAGGTGGCCAGAATCTGGTCATTCGTCAGCGTTTCATCGACGTACGGCACGTATTTGAACAACATCTTCAGCATGAAATGGGCGTGGCCACGCAGGAAGCGTAACTCCGCCTGCCGGGTGCGCTTCAGCGGAAAACTCGCTTCGGTCAGGTCACTGATCGAGCGGAGGGCGACGTTGGCCCGCGAGATCGACTTGTAGTAGTTTTCCCAGGTGTAGGGGTGGTAGAATCCGCCCCCTGCTGCGGCTGCGTGAGGTTATGCTGCTCGTAGAAATTGATGTCTTCGAGGTCAGATACCCCGCCCCCGCCTTTGTAGGCATCGTCGGAGCGGACAGAGCCGTACACCCACATACTGGCGATGGGGCCAATCATTTCGCCGTTGCCCAGCGACGCGTAAGCCGCCGTCACGAGCGCGTCGGCATTGTCGACGCTTTTCACATTCTCGGACGAGAGCGTGCCCTGGGGTTGATAATCCAGAAAGTCTTTGCAGGACGACAGCAGACCCGTGCCCGCCAGCATCGCTATCGAAATCAGTACTTTATTTTTCATGATGGAAGCCGCTTGGGGTTAAAACGAAACATTCAGACCGAGGGTGATCGTACGCGGAATGGGCACCGTATTGATGTCGGTGCGCTCCGGGTCGGGTCCATCGAAGCTCTTGCTCTTGAACCAGAACACGTTTTCGGCCATTGCATACAGGCGCACGTTGGTTAGCCGCAACCGGCCGACGACGTCCTGCGGCACGTTGTAGCCAAGCTGAATATTCCGAATCTTGAAGTAGGCCGTACTAACGTTGAAATAGTCGGAGGTACGGGTTTCGTTGTTGCCGTCGGCCAGGGTCAGGGCCGGAATCCGCGAACCCGTGTTTTGGGTCGTCCAGGCATTGAATACGCCCGGTCCTACGTTCTCCCGCCCCCGGATGAAGTTGTTGTAATACGTGTACGGATCAAAACCCGTCCGGGCGGCAATGCCCGAACCGAAAATAGACAGATCGAACCGTTTGTAGCCCAGCTCGATGCGCAGGCCGTACTCCAGGCCGGGCAACGTTGTGCCGAAAAACTCCTGATCGAGGGCGTCGATTTTGCCGTCGCCGTTCAGGTCGCGGTAGCGAATCCGGCCCGGTGCGGCTCCTACCTGTGCTGCATGATTCTTCACCTCTTCCTGGCTCTGGAAAATACCATCGGTGCGGTAGCCGAACAGGTCGAACTGCGAATGGCCCAGAATCGTGGTGACGGCGTTGCCGGGGAAAGCCGAGCGAACCTCTTCGGGCAGGCTCGTGATTTTGTCGCGGAAGCGGGCAAAGTTGGCCGACACGTTATAGGTGAAGTCACCCTTGGGTTTGCCGAAGTAGGTCAGCAGCAGTTCAAAGCCTTTGTTGGTTTTGGTAGCCCCGTTGACGAACTTCAACTGCCCCTCGCCCACCGCCGACGCGACGGGTGGCTTGATGAGAATATCTTTGGTTTCGCGGGTGAAATAATCGAACGATCCCACCAGACTACCGTTCAGAAAGCCGAAGTCAAGACCGACGTTCAGCTCGTTGGTCGATTCCCACCGGAGCGCGTTGTTGGCCGCCTGTGTCTGCACGAAGCCCGAGGGCAGCGTTCCGCTATTGACCCCGTTCAGGTCGTAGGCCGTTCCCACGTTCCAGTACTGATCGAAAAAGCTGTTGTGGCCGTTGGGCACCTGCGATGCCAGCGTGCCGTACCGCGCTTCAAACAAACCGAAACGGGCCAGATCACCAATGTCCTGATTACCGATCCGGCCGACGCCCGCCCGCAGTTTGAGGTTGGAAACCGCCCGGACGTTCTGCATGAACGCTTCCTTGTCGATGCGCCAGCCTACGGAAGCCGCCGGAAAAAAGCCGTACTTGTCTTCCTGCCCGAAGCGCGACGAGCCGTCGCGTCGCAGCGTCAGAGCCGCCAGATAGCGGTCGCCGAACCCGTAATCGATTCGGGCAAATTGAGAAAGTAGCCGACTCCCGGTCGAGTTGCCCGTACTGCTGGCGTTGCCCGAAGCCGCGCTCAGCACAAAGTAATCTTCCGACTGCACCGCAAAGTTTTCGCGGTACGAGGTAACGTCGTCGAGGTTGTCGCGGATGGCTTCGATTCCGCCCAGCACGTTGAAGCGGTGCGCGCCCACCTCGAAGTTATACCGCAGCGTGTTGGTCCAGGTCAGGCTCAGAAACTTGTTCGTATTGAGCGTCAGGCTATTGAGCGTCCGGGCGATGAATCCGTTTTTGAACGACTGCTCGATGTTTTTAAACTCGTAGCCCGCGTTGTCCATACCCAGCGACGAGCGGAACACCAGCCCCGGAATCGGCTCGATCTCGGTGAAGACGTTGCCGAATACGAAGTTGCGGTTGATCTTATCCCAGCGGTTGATGTACTGCATGAACACCGGGTTGTTACGATCCGAATAGCCCGACCCAATCGGCCCGGCAAAGTCGCCGGTGGTGGTGTAGACGGGAATGGTCGGAGCCAGCGTAACCGCCAGACCCGGCGTGGGGGCACCGCCGAGGTCGGTCGTGACGGGCGTTTCGCGCGACGACGTCATCTGCACGTTCGCCCCAAACCGGACCTTGTTGTCGAGCAGACTGGTGGCGGCATTGATCCGGCCCGTCAGTCGGCGGTAGTTGGTGTACTGTACCATCCCGAGTTGTTCAGGTAGCTCAGGTTAATCAGCAACGACGACGCTTTCGTACCACCCGAAACAGTCAGATCGTTGTTGGTCACGTAGCCGGTTTTGTACAGCTCCTGCTGCCAGTCGGTATTGCCCGCCGGAACGGTTCTGTCACCACCGACGAAAGGCTGCACCGTGACATTATTCAGCACCGGGTTCTGGAAATTCTTGTTCCAGTCGAACGAATAGATTTCCCCGTAGGCCGACGTCGGATCGACACCGTCGTTGACCGACGCCCGCCAGAGTGCCCGCCCCCGGTCGACCGCGCTCAGCATCTTAAACCGCTCGGGCTTTTCCGACTGTGCCGCGATACTGGTGTTGAACTGTACGTTCAGTTTACCGTTCGTATTCGACCCGTTTTTTGTCGTCACGATGATGACTCCGTTCGAGGCCCGCGACCCATAGATCGACGCCGACGACGCATCTTTCAGCACCTGAATCGTCTGGATGGCCGTGGGGTTCAGGCTTTGAAACACCTGTGGCCGCTTGGTCGGTATCCCGTCGATGATGTACAGCGGGTCGTTGTTGCCGAGCGTATTGGCACCCCGGATCAGGATACGGCTGGCTTCACCCGACGGTGTCCCCGACTTTTCGACGTACAGCCCCGGCACCCGGCCCTGCAACGCCTGCATGGGGTTACCCGAACTGGTGGCTTTCGTCGCGGCCACATCGACCACGGCTACGGCACCGGTCAGGTCCTGCTTACGGGCGGTGGTGTAGCCGAGCACGACCACTTCGTTGAGCTGACTGCCTTCGTTCAGGGCCACGATGATATCGTTGCGATTGGCAATGGGGGCGTCCTGCGTCGTGTAACCGATAAACGAAACGGTTACGCCCGTCGCGGCCTGCGGCACCGACAGCGTGAATTTTCCGGCGGCATCAGACACCGTTCCGGTTGTGGTGCCGGGCACCAGGATGCTCGCGCCGGGCAGCGGTTCGCGGTTTTTAGCGTCGACCACGGTGCCGGTCAACGTGCGCTGCTGGGCCAGAACAGCCGTTGCGGACAACAGCAGCAGGGCCAGCATGAACAGGTAGTTTTTTACATGAGTCATAGGGTTACGTGATTAATTGAGTGAAAGAGAAGTCTGGGTGGTATTCGGAGTAGTTCGCAGCAGCGTATCGACAATGAGGGCTTCCGTAAACGACGGTGTGGCACCCGGCTGCATCGCCACGTAAGCCCCCGTCGCACAGGCAAATTCAAGCGCCTGCCGGGCCGGTACGCCCTGTAGCGTTTTGTAGAGATAAGCCGCCAGAAAGGCGTCGCCACTGCCGATGGTGTCGCTCACCCTGACCGCAAAGCCCCCCTGCTGCACGAAACCGGCCGCATCGAGCAGCGCAGCCCCGTTGCTGCCAAGGGTGACGCAGAGGGCTTGCAGGTCGTAGCGCTCGCGGATACGCTGCATCGTGTCGCGCAGATCGGCCGATGCGTCGGTTTTATTCCAGTCTGCCAGCTCGGCCAACTCATGCTCGTTCAACTTGGCAACGTCGGCCCGGTGCAGGAGGTGTTCGACCGTTTCGCGGTCGTAGTGGGGTGCCCGCAGGTTCATGTCGAACACTTTCTGCCGGGCCACGTCGAGTAGCGTCAGCAGGGTTTCGCGGGTCATAGGGCTGCGGGCTGCCAGGCTACCGTATACAAACACGTCGCTGTTCTGAACGACGTCGATCAGGTGGGGTTCGAGGTGAATATAGTCCCAGGCGACGGGCTGTACGATTTTGTAAGTGACCTCGTTGCTGTCGGAGATATTGGCTTTCGCCACTCCCGTCAGGTGCGTATGCCCGGTCTGAATCAGGTCGGGTGGCAGGCCGTTCTGTTCAATAAATCGGAACAGTTCGCTACCTAATTCATCACTACCCACCCGGCTAATCAGCCGGGCAGTAATTCCGAAATTGCGGAGATCGACGGCGACGTTCATGGGTGCCCCACCGGGCTGCCTGCTCGTCGGCAGGACGTCCCACAGGGTTTCGCCAAAACAGGTGACGGTGTGTGTCATTTTTGTTCCGGGTTTAAGGGTTAATGTAAGCTGATTGATTACGTTGTCCCCGACAGCATCCTGCTGTCGGAGCCGTAGGCTAAGTGCAGTTACCCCATTAGCCGCTATCGCGACTCGACAGCAGGATGCTGTCGGGGACAGCGAAAACCGACTTTCAGTGGGCGAAGACGGTGCGTTCGATCTTTTCCAGGCTGGTACCCTTCGTTTCGGGCATAAGCCGGAGTACGAACAGAAGCTGCAATACCATCATGCCAGCGAAGAACAGGAAGGTGGTACCGCCCCCAGTTTTTCCGACAGGTACGGAAAAGTGAAGGTGATAATGGCGGCCATGAGCCAGTGGGTGAAGCTGCCCAGTGCCTGACCGCTCGCCCGGACTTCGTTGGGGAAGATTTCGGCGATAAACACCCAGATAACGGCCCCCTGCGAGAAGCCGAAGAAAGCGATGTAGGCAAACAGCAGAAACGGAACCGTCGCGCCAAAATCCTGCACGTAGAAAGCCCGCGCCACCAGCCCCAGCGTGACAATCAGCCCCACCGAGCCGATCAGCATCAGCCTCCGTCGCCCGTAGCGGTCGATCAGATTCATCGAAATCAGCGTGAAAATCAGGTTGATCAGCCCGACGCCCGCCGACGACAGCAGGGATGAGCTTTTGCCCAATCCCGTCATTTCAAAAATCCGGGGGGCGTAGTAAATGATGGCGTTGATACCCGATACCTGATTGAACACGGCAAAGAGCACCGCCAGCATGATCGGTCGGGTGTACTGCCCCGAAAACAGCCGGGCCGACGATGCCTGTGGCGAATGGCTCTGCTCGATGGCCACGAACGTTTGGTCGGCGGTGGCGGGGTCGATCATGTTCAGCACGACCCGCGCCTGTTGGGCGTCACCCTTTTTGAGCAGCAGCCAGCGGGGGCTTTCCGGTATGTTCAGCACGGCCACCAGAAACAGCAGCGACGGCAGGGCCTGAATACCCAGCATCCAGCGCCACGGTTCGCTGCCCGCATCAGCCAGCAGGTAGTTAGACAGGTACGCGATCAGGATACCCAGCACCACATTGAACTGGAACATCCCGACCAGTTTACCCCGCGATTTGGCGGGCGAAATTTCGGTGATGTACATGGGTGCCGCCACCGACGACGCCCCCACGCCCAGCCCGCCCAGAAACCGGAACAGCAGAAAGATTGGCCAGTTGGGAGCCAGTGCTGTACCGAGCGATGCGGCCAGGTAGAGAACGGCAATCCAGAATAAGGTTCTCTTACGGCCCAGTTGCTCAGCCGGTATACCGCCGGTCATGGACCCGATCACCGTACCGATAAGCGCGATGGAAACCGTCAGGCCGTGCTCCCACACATTGAGGTGCCAAAGGGTCTGGAGCGACTGCTCAACTCCGGAAATAACGGCGGTATCGAAACCGAAGAGGAAACCGCCTAGCGCAGCCGTAATCGACCAGACGAAAATGCGTTGTTGCTGACTCACGTTTGTTGGTACGAACCGATTTTTCAGCGGCTCATGTCAGCAAACCTAGCGCATGTCAGGGCGGGGCGGCTTAAGAAAACGTTCAAATAGATTAAGAAATAATCTCAATCACAATCTATTGATTATCAGCAATATAGTAACAATATATACATAGGGGCCTTAACTTTTGTTACCTGACTCTCCGCTTTTGTTACGTGTAAAAATACTCATCTCTGGGGACTAGCAAATTGATACGCACCCCCTATACGTTAATCGGATTACGGCGGTACTCCGATGGTGTTTTGCCGGTATGCTGTTTGAAGAACGTCGTGAAGTAGGTCGGTGAACTGAACCCCGTTTCGACGGCAACCTCCGCGACGTTTCGGGTGGTGTCGCGCAGGAGTTGCCGGGCTTTTTTCAAGCGTACTTCCGAGAGCAGATCGACCACGTTTTTGTCGAGCAGAGCCTGCACCTTACGATATAGCTGCACCCGCGATAGCCCCATCTCGCGACTTAGCTTTTCGACTCCGAACGACGGGTCGCTGATGTTTTTCTCGATCAATGCCGTCAGCTCGTTCAGGAATCGGCGATCCTGTTTGTTGTCGGACTTAGGCAGGGTATCGGTCGCGAATCGCTGCTGCTGTTTCCGGCGGTTGGCTAGTGTCGTGCGCAGCGTTTCGATCAGGTATGTCGTGTCGAATGGTTTGGTAATGTAGCAGTCGGCCCCGGCGCGGGTGCCTTCTATCTGTTGCTCTAGTTGCCGTTTGGCCGTCAGCAGAATAACCGGGATGTGCGAGGTGCGCCAGTCAGACTTAATGCGCTGCGTCAGTTCTATTCCATCCAGGCCGGCCCCATCTATACCGGGCAGCATGACGTCGCTCAGGATCAGGTCAGGAATAGTTTCCAGTATTCGCTCCCAGCCCCGCTCGGCGGTGGTTTCGGCGATGATGTCGAATTCAGCCCCCAGCCGATTAATCAGGAACGCCCGCAGGTCGTCGTTATCTTCGATCAGCAGCAGCGTACCATTATGTCGGCCCGTCGGTCGAAGCACGGGTTCAGCCTCGGCGTCGAGTTCGGTTTCGATAAACGGCCGATAGCGCCCCGCCGGGCCGGTCTGTTCGCTCGCATCCAGATGGTCGCTACCCAGCGGTAATGTAATGGTAAACGTAGTGCCCTGCCCTTTGGCGGACGTCACACTAATATCGCCCCGGTGCAGTTGGATAAACTCCAGCGACATTGCCAGCCCGATACCTTTCGAGAGGCTGAACGTTGGCGCACCGCTGTAGAACAGATCGAAGGCATGTTCTTTTTCCTGTGCGGTCATGCCCTCCCCGTTGTCGATCACCTGAATCCGCACCTGCCCATCCATCGTATTGATCTGCACGTGGATTCGGCCCCCGCGCGGGGTGTATTTAAACGCGTTCGACATCAGGTTGAACAGTACCTTGTCCAGCTTTTCAGTATCGAACCAGATGAGTAGTCCGGCCTGATCCGTAATCAGTTGCAGGTCGATCCGCTGTTTTTCTGCCTTTCGGCCAAAATCGGTGACGATGTCGCGTACGAATGCAATCAGGTCCTGCTCCGACGCGTTGAGTTGTTGCTTGCCCGCGTCGGTCTTCCGCAGATCGAGCATCTGATCGACCAGCCGCAGCAGCCGGTAGGCGTTCTTCTGCACCAGCGACAGATTCCCGCGCAGTTCGTGCGTACCGACCGTTTTCTTGGCCAGCAAATCTTCGGTAGGAATCAGAATCAGGCTGAGCGGGGTGTTGAATTCGTGGGAGATGTACGAGTAAAACCGCAGCTTATCTTCAGTGGCCGTGCGCGCCTGCTGCGACACTACCTCGATCTGGTTTTTCTGCGCCCGGATTTCTTCGTTCTGTGCTTCGAGTTGTTCGTGCTGCCGGGCCAGTTTCAGGTAGGCCCGCTGCTTGCTCCGAAACAGATACAAGGCCCACATACCGAGCAGCAACGCAATAATGAGACTGGCCAGCGTGAGGTACAGCGTATTTTTCTGGGAGGTATAGGTGCGGGTCAGGGTCTCCAGATTCTGATTCTGCTTTTCGATGTCGGTCTGCTGCTCGATAGCTTTCTGATTCTGAAGCTTCATGATATCCACGTTCGTCGAGTCGATCAGCGTAATCGGCAGGCGGTTTTCGCGCCGGAACGGTTGTTTCTTCAGAATCGCTACGGCCGTGCGAACAGCTTCCTTGCCGCCCGTTGGATACAGCACGGTAGCATCGAGAATACCCCGGTCAACCAGGTCGATGCCTTCGTTTTTACCGGGCAAACCATCGACACCAATGATTTTGATGCGCTGATCGATTCCCAGTTGTCGGCAGATGTCGTAGGCTTTCAGGCCCGTGCGGTCGTTCTGGGCGAAGATGAGCCGGGTGGCTGGATTGGCCCGAAGCAGTGCCGTCAGGTCAGCAGAAAACGACTGCTTGTCCCAGTCGCCGTCCAGCTTCCCTACCAGTTGCAGCCCCGGCTTGGTGCGCACGACCTCGGCAAAACCCTTGTGCCGGTCGATGTCGGCCGACGACCCCGGCGACTCGCCAATCTCGATTAGCTGGCCCCGTCCTTTCAGCAGCGCGCTGGCATACTGACCCGCCGTGCGGCCCACGTCTGTGTTGTCGGCCCCGACATAAGCCGTGTATTGATCCGACGCGGTTCGCCGGTCGACGATGATGACGGGAATACCCAGTTGGTAGGCGCGCTCGGTAATAGGTGTGATGGGCCGGGCCGCGTTGGGTGATACGATCAGCAGATCGACCTTTGAATCGATCAGTTCCTGAATCTGTTTGACCTGCTTATCACTTTGCCCTTCCGCATCCTTGACGATAAACTCGACCTCGGGATTAAAGGACAGCTCCTGCTTCATGCTGGCCAGCATCGACCGGCGCCAGGTGTCGGCCTGTGTCCGTTGCGAGAAGCCGATGCGGTAGGTCTTTTCAGGTGCTGTAGAACAACCATCAAGCAGCAACATCAGCAGAACAAAAAGGGCGTTTCCCAACACCCTTCGGCTCACCGGGCAGCGAACTGACGACGTAAACAGACCATTCATGATTCATAGGTTAGTGCTACAGACCAAATGTAACCTAAACTAGAGACAACTCATAATTGAATAAATCCTAATTAACAAACAGCAGATCAAGCGTCGACGCCCTAATTGTCGACGTACTAATTCAGGAATCGAGCCGGCCAATAGAAGCTCTGTTGAATCACAAAGCGCATTATGTTGTGGTGGTATCCCGTCGTTGGGTTGTCGAGCAGATTTTTGGCCGCATCGGCGGTCCGATGGCGGAGTTAATGTTGTCGACTGAGCGTGGATCACGAGAAAACGACTGCCTGTACAGAGACCATAGTACGGATAGGGTTTGTTACCATTTTGCTTAGTCGAATCCCATAAAAGTCATTCTTCAAACAATCGCTTAGGGGCGGGACTATCTGGCACCCTGTCAACACCATTTTTGCACTATCTGGCGAAAATTCTGTATCTTCGAAGCCTGTCGTTCGGAGTAGTTAACCCAGCAATCGCGAACGGGCAGGTTTTATGCAGCGACGGATTACGGGGCTTCTGATCTGGTTGATAGCTACGTGGCCGATGCTTGCCGGGGCGCAGAACCTCGTACCCAACGGCAGTTTTGAAACCTACCGCGACTGCCCCCACCAGGACAACCTGCTGTCCGAAGCCGTGCCCTGGTACAACCCCAACCGAGCAACACCCGACTTTTACCACCGCTGTTTCGACTCCGGCCAGATGCAGCTCGCCCCGCGTACCGGACAGGGACTAGGGAGGCTATTCTTCGATCAGGGCTGGGCCGAATACATGGGCGTTCGCCTGACCGAGCCCCTGAAAGCCGACGAGTGCTACTACTTCGAGATGTTCATCGCGACCGATACACCGGGCAAGTATATCTCTGAAACGATTGGTGCGTACGTTTCAAAAGAACCGGTACGGGATCCTAACTCAACGGAGCGATTAAAGGCTGGCCCACAAATACTCGACAATACCCCTAGAACGTCGGTCGCCCGGTTGCAGTGGCAGCGCGTCAGCGGGATGATTATAGCCCGGGGCGGTGAAGAATACCTGACCATCGGCAGCTTTTTTAAAGACCCACCTTTCCTCGGCTTTTACTATCTATTTATCGACGATATTTCGCTGACCCGCGTTACGCTCAATCTCGGCGATGACAAGACGCTGTGCAGTCGCAACGACCGCTACGAACTAAACGCCACCACGCCGGGGGCATTCGATTACCGCTGGAGCGACGGCAGCAGACAGCCAACACTACAGGTTACCCAGCCCGGTAAATACTCCGTTACGGCCATCACAGCCTGCAAAACGCTGACCGACTCGGTTCAGATCAACTACGCACTCGACTTTTCACTGGGTCGCGACACTACGCTCTGCACCGGCCAAAACCTGGTACTGTCGCCCCCCGACATTCCGGGGGCCACCTACCGCTGGCAGGATGGTTCGCGGCAGCGTACGTTTTCGGTGGGGCAACCCGGCAGTTATTCGGTGAGCGTCACCCAGGGGGGCTGCGCCGTACTCGACGCGATTCAAGTGCGCTATGTCAGCCCACCGACGCTCGACCTCGGCCCCGATCAGCAGCTATGCGGCACACAGATATTCGACCTCAAACCCGCCGTAACCAACGGGCAGTTTCGCTGGCTGGACGGCTTCGCCGAACCGGTGCGGGAAGTCAGCCATTCGGGCGTGTTCCGGGCCACGGTGCAAAACGACTGCGCCACCCTGGCCGACTCCGTCAGCATCGACTATAGCGGCTGCGAATGCCAGTTATACGCGCCCAACAGCTTCTCCCCAACGACGACGGCCTCAACGACACTTTCCTCACGACCGGCTGTGGCGACATTACGATTCTATCATTGATCATCGTCAACCGCTGGGGCGAAGTGATTTTCGAGACGAAGCAGGAGCCGTTCCGCTGGAATGGTCTGTTTCAGGGCCAGCCCTGCACCGCCGGAGAGTACGCCTGGACAGTCAGCTACCAGCTAACGCGCAACAAACAAACGACCTTCACCAAGCAGCAAGGCCCGCTGTTGCTGATTCGGTAGCGTGTTGTGTAGCCTGGACCACACCGGCGGACCGGTCCAGGCTACATAAACATCAGGCTTTTCACTAAAATACGGCTCAATCGTTGCAGCGCATTGATCACCACGTAGCTTACCCCATGCCCGAATACACTATTCTAGATCAGGTTGACCAGATTTCACCCGCCCTGCCTACTTTCAGCGAACCCGGCTTTTTCTTCAATAGCCCGGCGCACCTGAATCAGCAGGGCGGCACAGTGCATCAAATCGTGGTTATAAATCAGGAAACGGGGCAAGCCGACGGGCGGTGTGCATTTTTTTTGCGGGACCAACAGGCCGTTAGCCCGTTGGCGGCTCCGTTTGGCTCCGTCGAGTTTGCGCCCGATCTACCCGACGATGTACTAAGCCTATTGATCAACAGCCTGATAAAAGCGGCCCGAACGGCGGGAGCTACCTCGCTGCGGCTGGTCAACTACCCCGATTGCTACGCACCCACTCAGGCCCGGCGGTTGGCGCGTCAGCTCGTTGAACACGGTTTTGAACCGGTTGCTACGTATGAAAATTTGCACCTCACTGTAACCAGCCAACCGTTTGGGTCGGGCATTGACTCAATGAAACAGCGTCGGCTTCGCAAATGCCGGACCGCCGGATTTCGGTTCGCACACTGGCAATCGCCCGATTTGTGTGCGGCAACGGCATTCGTAGGGCAGATTCGGCAACTGCGCTGCCACGCACAGACCATAGAACCAGCATCGCTCCGGCAGCTTCTCCTATCTTTCCCCGATCAGTTTCCACTCTTCGGCGTGTGGGATGCCGACCGGCTTATCGCGTTGGCCGCTGCGGTGCGGGTCAGTCCCGATATTCTCTACTATTTCCTGCCCGTTTCCGACCCGGCTTACGACGCCTACAGCCCGATGGTGCTGCTCATCGACGGGCTTTGGCAATACTGCCAGCAACAGCAGATCAGCCTGCTCGACCTGGGCGTTTCGCTCAACGGCGACCGTACACCCAAGCCCAGCCTGATACAGTTCAAGCGAAATCTGGGCGGGCAGTCGTCGGCGAAAACAGTCTACGAACGCGCGCTCTGACCGGTCAGCCGTCGCACCCCGTCCTGCCATTTTTTTCGTTACTTTTGTCGAAAACAGCCCGCGTCATTGGTGGGCGTCAGCATGATTGAGCGCGGATTCAAAACGGTAAATCAATGGGTAAGCAACGGGCTGGCATCGCTGCTGTCGCTGCTCAAAGTAGCCGTCCGGTTGCAGCATCGCACCCGCCTGCCCGCCCCGCGTCGGCCCATCTGCTCGGTACTCGGCAACGGCCCATCGCTCAACCAGTCACTTGCGCTCCACACCGATTTTCTGCGGCAGACCGAACTCGTCTGTGTGAACAACTTCGCCCATTCGCCCGTGTTCGCGCAGCTACAGCCGCAAAACTACGTTCTGTTCGATCCGGCATATTTCACGTATCAGGGTGGACCCGACGAACGCGCTGACATCCGGCAAACGGTGACCGCCTTTATCGAGCAGGTCGACTGGCAGATGACGCTCTACGTACCGCAATTCGCCAAAGGCTCGTATCTGCTACGGCTGATTGCCGAGAAAAATCCGCGCATAGAGGTTGCCCATTTCAACTATACCGTAGTCGACGGATTCCAATGGCTGACGTTCTGGCTCTGCGCCAACGGCTTCGGCATGATGCAGTCGCAGAACGTGATTATCGCGACGCTGGCCCTGATGATTAACCGCCGGTTCGAGACCATCTACCTGTTCGGAGCCGACACCTCCTGGCACGAGCAAATCCGCGTCAGCGATCAGAATCAGTTGCTGATGCAGCAAACGCACTTTTACGAAGACGCCAGCAAAGTCGCCCACGTACCGGTCTATTCCGACGCCAGTCAGCAGCAAACCTGGTCGATGGCATCGCAGTTTCTGTCGCTGCACAAAGTTTTTCGCGGCTACGAACGCCTGCAAGCCTACGCCCGTTACCGGGGGGTACAGGTGCTGAACGCCAGCGTTAAAAGCTACATCGACGCCTTTACCCGCGTCGTTATTTCTCAACCCCCAACGCCCGTCACTACCACGGCGACCGGTCCTGAATCACAGAATCAGCCGGTTTAATTCGTTCCTTCGTTTATGCTTGATTTAACCAATAAATCCATTCTGATTACGGGCGGCACCGGATCGTTCGGCAAGAAGTTCGTCGAGATGGTGTACCAGCGGTATCCGAACCTGAAACGGCTGGTGATCTACTCGCGCGACGAGCTGAAGCAGTTCGAGATGAGTCAGTACTACCCGCAGAGCAAGTACAAGTCGATCCGGTTTTTCATCGGCGACGTCCGCGATGCCGACCGGCTCCGGCGGGCTTGTGAGGGGATCGACGTTATCATCCACGCGGCTGCGCTCAAGCAGGTTCCGGCGGCTGAGTACAACCCCATCGAGTGCATCAAAACCAACGTATTCGGCGCGGAGAACGTCATCAACGCGGCCATGGACATGGGCGTACAGCGCGTGGTGGCCCTCTCGACCGACAAAGCCGCTGCCCCCATCAACCTCTACGGCGCGACCAAACTCTGCTCCGACAAGCTGTTTGTGGCCGCCAACAACGCGAAAGGCAGCCGCGACCTCCGCTTTTCGGTGGTGCGCTACGGCAACGTTATCGGCTCACGCGGTTCGGTAGTACCGTTCTTTCTGGAAAAGCGCAAAGACGGCGTGCTACCCATTACCCACCCCGATATGACGCGGTTCAACATCTCGCTCGAAGAGGGTGTCGAGATGGTGCTGTACGCGCTGGAACACGCCTGGGGAGGTGAAATTTATGTCCCAAAAATTCCGTCGTACCGCATCACCGATGTGGCGGAAGCCATTGGTCCCGACTGCGAGCAGAAGCTGGTCGGCATCCGGCCGGGCGAGAAGCTGCATGAGGAGATGATTACCGAAACCGACGCGCTCAACACCATCGAGACGGACAAATACTACGTCATCACGCCGTCGACACCGATCTGGAGCACCGACGACTATCTGGAAGCGTTCAACGGGAAGCAGGTTGAGATGGGCTTCAAATACAACTCTGGCACCAACACCGACTGGCTCACCGTCGATCAACTGCGCGACCAGATTCGCGAACACGTCGACCCGAACTTTTCGGCGTAGCGACACGCGGGTATTTTTGCGTACCCCTCCTCCAGTGCCTAACTCTGTTTAGTTTGAACTAAACTTTTATGTCTATATTTACAGTTCGCAAGGTAGCTGCCGTTTAGGCGAAGCAAGAACTGGATGAGTTGGAAATCGACGGAATAGGTCAGCTCGCTGAGTTTGAACGCACGTTGCGGGACAAGCAATTCCTGAGCGAATTCAGAACCCTGCTGACATACATGGAATACATCAGCAACGGCAACTCGCTCCCTGACACTAAGTTTAAAGACGTAACACCCACGAGTGAGCGAGTAAAAGAGTACGAGTTCAAGTCAAAGCACCTGCGCATTTACGCCATTAAGAAAGAGAACGGTAAGCTCATTATCCTGGGCGGATTTAAGACGACGCAGAAGGCAGATTTCAAGCGATTTCGTTCGTTAAAACAACAGTACCTTGATTCACTAGAGCCATGACACGGGACGAACTAATCAACAGCCGGGAGTACTGGATTACCAAAATTCAGCTTGATCTCTTCGCGCAGATCGAGCAGTACATGGCCGACAACAAGCTATCGCGAACGCAGTTGGCGGAGCAGCTTGGCGTTACAAAGGGGTACATATCGCAGGTTCTCAATGGTGATTTCGATCATAAAATCAGCAAACTGGTCGACCTGTCGCTGGCCATTGGCAAAGTACCGACCATTACCTACGGCGAGTTGCCTGCTCAGCCAGATGTTACCGATACATCAGACGAGACGAGATATATCGGGCAACGCACTATAGGCAGTCACACACCAGCATCAAAGGCAAGCTGATACACTTAGCCGAAACGATTATTTTCTGGGTGGAAACCCGAACCGCCAATGCCTGAAAAACCCATTCCCTACGGTCGGCAGCATATTACGGACGACGACATAGAAGCCGTCAACGCAGTACTGCGGGGCCCGTTTCTGACGCAGGGCCCGACTATTGGGCAGTTTGAAGCTGCCTTTGCGCAATACGTCGATGCGCCATACGCGGTCGCGGTTGCCAACGGAACAGCTGCATTGCATTTGTGCTGCATGGCCCTCGGCGTCGGGCCGGGGACGCGCGTCATCACGACACCGATTACGTTCTCGGCGTCGGCCAACTGCGTGCGCTATTGCGGGGGCGAGGTGTATTTCGCCGACATCGACCCGGCTACCGCCCTGCTCTCCATTGATTCAGTGCGGGCGTTGATCGAACAGCATCCGGCGGGCTATTTCTCCGGCATCATCCCGGTCGATTTTGCGGGCTACCCGGTGCCAATGGACCAGTTCCGTCAGTTGGCCGATGAGCACGGGCTGTGGCTGATTGAAGACAGTTGCCACGCACCGGGCGGCTTTTTCACGGATGCAGCTGGACAAACGCACCGCTGTGGTGACGGTTCGCTGGCCGATCTGGCGATTTTCAGCTTTCACCCCGTCAAGCACATTGCGGCTGGCGAAGGGGGCATGGTTACGACCGCCAGCAAAACGCTGTACGATCATCTGATGCGGCTGCGCACCCACGGCATCACCAACAAACCCGGCGACTTTACCGAACCATATCCGGGCGAACCGGAGCGCGGGGGCTGGTACATGGAGATGCAGGAGCTGGGCTACAACTACCGCCTGACCGATTTCCAGGCCGCGCTAGGGCTAAGTCAGCTTGGTCGGGCCGACGCGATGTTTGCTGAGCGAACCGCCATCGCCCGTCGCTACGACGACGCCTTTGCCAACACGCCCGGCCTCGACCTGATCGTACCACCGGCCAATGTGGGTCACGCGTACCATCTGTACGTCATTCAGACCGACAACCGGAAGGAACTGTACGACTTTCTGCGAAGCCGCAACATCATGGTACAGGTTCACTACATCCCAGTGCATCTGATGCCTTACTACCGGCAGTTCGGCTGGAAACCCGGCGACTTCCCCCACGCCGAGCGTTACTACGCCCGCTGCCTGAGTCTACCTATGTTCCCCACCCTCACCCCCGACGAGCAAGCCCACGTGATCGAGTCGGTGAAGTTAGGTTTAAGGCTTGAGGTTTAATGGTTAATGTTCCTCCGGTAAACAACCTTAGACCTTAAACTTTGAACGTTAAACTACATTTCAATGACCCAACAGGAACAATTCTGGGCCGGTGACTTCGGCCAAAGCTATACCGACCGCAATACCCGCGACCGCGCCGAGTGGGACGACTTCTACCGCCAAAACTGGGGCCTAACCAAGACCGAGATGAACGCGGCTTTTCTGGCCGACCTGCCCCGCGACGCCCGCATTCTGGAAGTTGGCTGCAACACCGGTATGCAGTTGCGCGGCTTGCAGGACATGGGCTTTACTAACCTGTACGGCGTGGAGTTGCAGCCCTACGCGGTCGAGAAAGCGAAGCAGCAGACGCAGTACATCAACATCATTCAGGGGTCAGGGTTTGAGTTGCCGTTTCGCGATGGCTTCTTCGATCTGGTCTGTACCAACGGCGTCCTGATCCACATCGCCCCCGACGATCTGCCCCGCATCATGGGCGAAATGGTCCGGTGCAGTCGGCAGTACATATGGGGGTTTGAATACTACAGCCCGTCGCTGACGAGCGTACCGTATCGGGGTAATGAAGGCTTCCTCTGGAAAGCCGATTACGCTGCCCTGTTTCAGCAGCAATCACCCGAACTGACGCTGGAAAAACAGACGCTGTACCCGTATGTCAATCAGGCCGAAAGCGGTAATCAGGACGTCATGTACCTTCTCCGCAAGAAGTAATTGTATAAACGCTATCTCCAGAAAAGCCTCCTCTCCTGTTCGAGGAGAGGGGGTTGGGGGTGAGGTCAGCCTATGACAGCCATTGCCATCATACCGGCGCGGGGCGGCAGCAAACGCATCCCACGCAAGAACATCCGGCCGTTTCTGGGCAAGCCTATTCTGACGTACGGTATCGTTGCGGCTATAGAATCGGGGCTGTTCGACGAAGTAATGGTGTCGACCGACGACGACGAAATTGCAGCTGTTGCCCGGCAGTATGGCGCATCGGTACCGTTCCGCCGAAACGCGCAGACGGCCAACGACTACGCCACTACCGCCGATGTATTGACGGAAGTCCTGGGTCAGTATGAAGGGCTGGGTCAGTCGTTCGATCTGGCATGCTGCCTATACCCAACGGCCCCGTTCGTCACCGCCGACCTGCTCCAACGTGCCATCACGCTGCTGACCGACCGGCAATTCGACACAGTATATCCGGTGCAGCAGTTCAGCTTTGCGGTGCAGCGGGCCGTCACGTTGCGCGACGACCGGGTAGCGTGGCTCAACCCCGAACACGCCCTAACACGGTCGCAGGACCTCGAACCCGCCTACCACGACGCCGGTCAGTGCTACGTGTTCCGCCCCGACGTGTTGCGCGCCACCGGCAAACTCATCACCAGCAATTCCGGTGGACTCCTCATTCCCGAACTACACGCCCACGACATCGACACCGAAGACGACTGGCAAATCGCCGAGTTTAAGTATCGGCTGATGCATGGTCTGTAAGACGTATACCCGTTATGAACCGTATCATCTTTCGCGCCGATGCCGATAGTCAGATTGGACTGGGGCACGTTATGCGTTGCCTGGCATTGGCCGATATGCTCGGGTCATCGGTTGACCGGTATATGGCCATCACCGAGCCAGAACCGGTCGTGCAAACCCGGCTGGAACAAGCGGGTTTGCAGGTCATCGCGTTGAAAAAAAACAGCATAGCGACCGATTTTCTGACACTTCTCGAACCCAGCGATCAGGTCGTTCTGGATGGATATTCATTCGACAGTGCGTTTCAACGGGCTGTGAAAAAGCGGGTTAAACGACTGTTTTTCATTGATGATTTGCTGGACGGGCGTCAGATTGCCGATGTGATTATCAATCATGCGGGTGGCGTTTCTCCAACCGATTACGACGCCGGCCCAAACACCACGTTTTGCCTAGGCCCGCACTACGCGCTGCTGCGGTCGCCGTTTCTAAAACCCGGTGGCTTTGGTCCACCACCGTCGGACGGCCCGTACTTCGTCAGTCTGGGCGGGGCTGACCCATCGAACGTGTCACTGTCAGTCGTGCAGGCCATTCAGCAGCTCGACCCAAAACAGGTGGTGCGGCTGGTACTGGGACCACTGTATGCGCAGCGCGACAGTATCGACGCACTCAGGACCAATCTACCCAATCTGACCATTTTGGAAAATCTGAGTGCGGAGGAGATGGTAGCCGAACTTGAACGATGTAGTTTGGCGATCACCGCGTGCAGTACGATTGCCTACGAAGTCTGCGCTGTTAATCGTCCTCTGATTGGCATCCTGACCGCCGACAATCAGGACCGCATCGCCCGGTTTCTGAGCGACGAAAAGCTGGCACTATCGGTGCATTTCCCCCACCTGCTCAGCCAGCTCGACCCGTCGATCTCGCTGGAAACGGTGCTGAAACTGGCCATTCAGTCGATCCAGTTCACACCCGAACAAATCGACGAATCATTGGCCAACCAGCGTCGTTATTTCGACGGTAAATCACCCGAGCGGTTTCGGGCGTTATTTAGCTAATTGTCTTCGGCAGCTTTACCATGATCCTCACACACCGCCCCGCCCAGCCCGACGATTCAGCCCTGTACTTCAACTGGGCCAACGACCCGTACACGCGCCGACAGTCGTTCAACAGCAATCCGATTTCCGCCGAGACACACGCCAACTGGTTTACGCGCAAGCTGATCGACGCTAATGCCATGCTACTAGTGTTTGAAAACGAAGCTGGTGAGCCCGTTGGGCAGGTACGATTCGAGCGAAAACCCGAAGCCGATATGCCCGACGAAATCATCATTGGCCTATCAATTGATGCCAACTATCGGGGGCAGGGGCTGGCCAGCCAGATGATTGAACAAGGGTGTGCGGCCTGCCGCGCGCAGTGGGGCGACGTGCCGGTTCATGCCTATATCAAACCCGACAACCGGGCGTCGGTGCGGGCCTTCGAGCGGGCAGGCTTCACATTGTCTGGCGAAAGCGGTAAATTTACGGATTCAGCAAGCGGTAAACTGAGCTTGCTTTACGTGAATACACCATGAGCCGAATTCAACCCATTCAGGTTGCTCACCATACCATTAGCCCCGGCTCCCGGCCGTTTGTGATCGCGGAAATGTCGGGGAACCACAATCAGTCGCTCGACCGGGCATTGGAAATTGTCGATGCCGTTGCCGACACCGGCGCGCAGGCGCTCAAGCTACAAACCTACACCCCCGACACGATTACGTTCAACGGCGGGTCAGAGGAGTTTTATATCCGCGACGACAAATCGCTATGGGCCGATAAAAATCTGTACAAACTGTATCAGGACGCTTACACGCCCTGGGAGTGGCACAAGCCCATTTTCGAGCACGCCCGGAAGCGGGGCCTAATTCCGTTCAGCTCGCCCTTCGATACCACCGCCGTCGATTTTCTGGAATCGCTCGACGTACCGCTGTACAAGATCGCGTCGTTTGAAAATACCGATCATATCCTGCTCAAAAAGGTGGCGCAGACGGGTAAGCCGGTCATTATGAGCACGGGCGTGGCGTCGGTAGCCGATCTGGAAGAGTCGGTGCGGGTGCTGCGCGAAAACGGCTGTACGCAACTAGTTCTGCTGAAATGTACGAGCACCTACCCCGCCACGCCCGAAAGCACCAACCTGCTCACGATTCCGCACATGAGCACGCTGTTCGACGTCCCGGTGGGTCTATCTGACCACACCATGGGCATTGGCGCGGCTGTAGCGGCTGTGGCCCTCGGCGCGGTCGTGCTGGAAAAGCACGTCACCCTGCGCCGGGCCGATGGCGGTGTCGATTCGGCCTTCTCGCTCGAACCTGATGAGCTGAAAGCCCTGGTCATCGAAACAGAACGGGCACAACTGGCACTGGGCCACGTTAGCTACACGCTGACACCGAAGGAGTGCAAAAGCCTGCAATTCAAACGGTCGCTCTACGTCGTGCGCGACATGAAAGCGGGCGACCCGTTCACCCCGGACACCGTCCGTAGCATCCGCCCCGCCAACGGCCTCCACACCCGCTACTACGACGATATCCTCGGCAGCGTTGCCACCCAAGACATCACCGCCGGAACAGCATTGGCGTGGGGAATGATTAAATGACAGAATGATTGAGTGGTTGAATGCATCACGCGCCAGCCTATTCACCGCCCCGGCGGCCCGGTCAGTCAATCATTCACTCATTCACTCATTCAATCATTCAACATATGGGCATTATTAAACGACAGACTATACAGAGTTCGGTGTACACGTATGCGGGCGTGGCGGTGGGCTTTCTGACGCAGGGTCTGTTTTTTCCGCACCTGTTCAGCAAAGCCGAAATCGGCCTGCTGACGCTGCTGGTGTCGTTGTCGCAGGTGCTGACGCAGGCAAGTACACTCGGGCTGAACAGTGCCGGAGGGCGGTATTTCACCTATTTCCGCGACGCCGACCGGCAGCACAACGGCTACCTGCTGATTAGTCTGTTGACAATGCTGGCGGGGTTCGGCCTGAGCGTGCTGGGGCTGTGGCTGGCGCGTCCGCTGGTACTCGATTACTACGGTACGGCCTCGCCCCTGTTCGTCAGCTACTATTACCTGCTTATCCCGCTGACGCTGTTTACGCTGGTTTTTTCGGTGTTCGATAACTACGCCCGGCTACTCTATGACCCAGTTACGGGTACACTCCTGCAACAGTTCGCCCTGCGCATTCTGATTCTGCTGTCGGGCGTGCTGTACTCGCTCGGCTGGGTAACGTTCGAGCAGTTTCTGTACGTCTGGCTTGTCGCGTTTCTGCTGGCAACGGTGCTGATGATCGCCAAAGTCATCCGCGACGATGCATTTTTCCTGAGTCGCCGGTTTATCTCCGTCACCGCCCAACTGCGCTACGACCTCATCCGTTATTCGGCCCTGAGTCTGGCCACGGCCCTGTCGTCGCAGGTGATTCTGGCGATCGATAAGGTTATGATTTCCAACAAGTTGGGACTGGACGATACGGGTATTTACGGCACAGCGTCATACTTCGCGGTGGTCATTGCTGTACCCGCTACGGCCCTCTACAAAGTGTCGGGCGCGCTCATCGCCGATTCATGGAAAACCAACGACCTCGACAACATTCGGATGATTTACCGCAAAAGCTGCCTGAACCAACTGGTGGCGGGCTGCCTGGTGTTCGTAGGCGTAGCGGCCAACCTGCCGGGTGTATTCCGCTTTCTGCCCGCCGGCTACGACGCGGGGTATTACGTCATTCTGTGGCTAGGGCTGGGTAAACTGCTCGACATGGCGACGGGCGTCAACGGCATGATCCTGTCGACCTCGCGCTACTACGCCTACGATTCGCTGTTTTTCGTTGCGCTGATCTTCATCACCATCGCCGTCAACGGCTGGCTTATTCCGCGTTACGGCATTACGGGGGCATCCATCGGCGCGGCACTGGCAACGGGTCTGTTCAACCTCGCCCGGACGCTGTTCGTCGGTTTTGCTTTTCGGATGCAGCCGTTCACCTGGCGCAACGCAGCCGTTATCGCACTCGGGCTGGCCGTCTGGTGGCTCGCGGTACAAATTCCGTACCCCGCCCCCACCGTCCCGATGTGGCAGACGCTGCTCGACATGGCGATCCGGTCAGCCCTGATAACCGGCCTGTTCGTGGGGGGCGTTATCGGCCTGAATCTATCGCCCGACGCGAGCAGTATGGCCGTAACTGCCTGGCAACGCATCCGCCGGGTTCGCTAACAACGGTTATCTTTGCGGTGTAACCCCTCGGCCCTCACCCCCGGCCCCTCCCGCGACGGCGGACCGCCCAAAACAGGAGAAGGGAGAGTTTTGAGTGTTTTGCCCCCCTCTCCCGTTCTGGGAGAGGGGCCGGGGGTGAGGGGTTTTCTATTCTATGCGCAAACTACTAATCGATCTGTTCGGTCTCGACCGGCTGTATAAAATTCGGAAGTCGCGGGTGGTCAACTACCTGCCCCGGCTCCGGCAGGCTACCCGCGCCTACAACTACCGCTACGGGCAGATTCTGCGCTGGAGCGTCGACTCGCGGGAGGATACCAACTACACCTACGCCCTCACCGACGACAGCCTGCTTTATCTGGCGCATACCGTCGCGGTGGTATCGGGGGTGTCGCCCGCAACGGTGCAGGCGTATTTCCGCGAAGTGCAGACCGACGACGCCCTACGCGACTACGTCCTGGAAAAAACCCGAACGTCGTCGTACAAGCGTGTGGCCGATCTACGCGTGGAATTCGGTCGGCGGCTGGGCTGGTACGCCCTCGTCCGGATTATGAAGCCGGGCGTCGTCATCGAAACGGGCGTCGACAAGGGGTTAGGGGCGGTGCTGCTGTGCTCGGCCCTCCTGCGAAACCGGGCCGAGGGATCGCCGGGTCGCTATTACGGCACCGACATCGCGCCCAAAGCGGGCTACCTCCTCGATGGCATCTACAAGGAAGTCGGGCAGGTGCTGTACGGCGATTCGATCACCAGCCTGAAAGCGTTCGACCAGCCCATCGACCTGTTCATCAACGACAGCGACCACTCGGCAACCTACGAGCTGGAAGAGTATAAAGTCGTGTTGCCGAAGCTGACGCCCAACGGCGTATTACTCAGCGACAACGCACACGTGGCCAGTTCGTTAGCACAACTCTCGCTGGAAGTCGGCCGCAAGTTTGTCTACTACCCCGAAGTGCCGAAAGACCACTGGTACCCCGGCGCCGGCATCGGCTTTTCTTTTTTATGAGTTTAAGGTTTGTAGTTCAAGGTTTAACGTTGCTCTCACAGATTAGCGTTAAGCATTGAACCTTAAACCTTCAACCACAAACGGTAAACCCACCATGTGGCTCTTTAAATACCTGTTTACGAACTTGTACCGGGCGGTGCAGACGCCGAACGGCCGACGGCTGCTGTGGCTGTTCTTCCGCTACGCCGGACGGCCGCGCCACCAGTCGGGGCTGATTCCGTTTATCAACTACCGCTTTCAGGTGCCCGACGCGCTGTCGTTCGTCTGGCAGTTCAAGGAAATCTTCGCCGACGAATCGTACCGGTTTACTACGACGGCCGCCCACCCGATCATCCTCGACTGCGGAGCCAACATAGGTACGAGTCTGGCCTACTTTCGGCAGACCTACCCCACTGCCCGGATTCTGGCGTTTGAGGCTGACCCGGCCATCGGTGAGGTGCTGGCAAAAAACCTGCGCGACAACAACATTCCCGACATCGAGATCATCAACAAAGCCGTCTGGGTCGATGAAAACGGGCTGGACTTCGGAACGGGCGAGGCCGATGCTGCGTCGATGTTTTCGGATACGGGGCGTCGGCGGGTACCGTCGGTGCGGTTGCGCGACTACCTGCTGCGCGAAACCCGCGTCGATATGCTCAAAATTGACATCGAAGGGGCCGAAACCGCCGTACTGACTGACTGCCGCGACGCGCTGGCTCACGTGCAGAATCTGTTCGTCGAATTTCACGCCTACATCGGGCATCAGCAGACGCTGGGCGAGGTCATTCAGGTGTTGGAAAGCAGCGGCTTTCGGTACTACATGGATAGCAATCAGGGCCGGACACGTCCGCTGGTTAACCACCGGTACCGGGGCAACGACATCATGGATTTGCAGCTCAACATCTTCGCGTACCGCCCGTGAACGTCGTCCACCTGAGCACCTACCACCTGTCGGGCGGGGCGGGCGTTGCGGCCACGCGCCTGCACCGGGCCATGCTCGCGCAGGGTATTGCGTCGACGCTGCTGGTGGGTATTCCCGACCGACTCGAACGGCACCAACCGGAAGACGGGGTGCTTTATCTGGCGAATAATTTTCTGGCCGAACAAACGGCTTTCGGGCGATTCGTGGCTGAGCGGCTGTACTTCCTGCCCTACGAACGCAGCCCGGCGGTGCGGTTTGGCTTTTCCCCGGCTCAGTTTGGCGCGAACCTGACCTTTCACCCAGCCATCCAGCAGGCCGACGTTCTGCACCTGCATTGGATTAACTTCGGTTTTCTGTCGATAGCGGGGCTCCGGGCGTTGTTTGCGCTCGGTAAACCCGTCGTCTGGACCATCCACGATCAGTGGGCGTTTACGGGAGGATGCCACTACAGCCGCACCTGCCTGCACTACCAGACCCACTGCCATACCTGCCCGTACCTGAAAAAACCGGGCGAACGCGACCTGTCATACCGCTTGTTCGAGCAGAAGAAAAGCCTGTTCGAGCAGCATACGCCACATTTTGTCCCGCCGAGTCAGTGGCTGGGCGACGATCTCCGGCGAAGTACGTTGCTGCGAAACGCGCCGATGACGGTTATTCCCAATACCATCGATCAGGCCGTTTTCTGCCCCGTCGACCGGGCCGATGCCAACGCCCGGCTCGACCTGCCCGACACGAAGACGAAGCGGCTGCTGTTCGGCAGTGCCAACGTTACCGACGAACGGAAAGGGTTCCGGTTTCTGGCCGAAGCTCTGCAACACATTCACAAAGTCCGCCCGGAGCTGTCGCTCGAACTGCTGGTGTTCGGCAAAGGCAAAACCTATCTGTTCAACGAAATCCCGTACACGGTGCGTCACCTCGGCATCCTGCGCGACGCCGACGACATCGTAGCCGCTTACAATGCCGCCGACGCGCTCGTCGTGCCGTCGCTGGAAGACAACCTGCCGAATACGATCATGGAAGCCCTTGCCTGCGGTACGCCCGTCGTGGGGTTTCGCACTGGCGGCATCCCCGAAATGATCGAACCCGGCCTGACCGGCTACCTCGCCGACGTCGCCAGTGCCACCGACCTCGCCCAAGCTATCACCCGCCTGCTCGACCACTCCGACCCGATCACCCTGCGCTACAACGCCCGCCACTTCGCCGAAGCGCACTATGGGGAGAGGGTAGTTGTGAAGCAACACCTAGAACTATACCGACAAAAGAGCGAAAGAGTGAAAGAGTGAAAGAGCGACCGTCTGGCGCCATCACTCTTTCACTCTTTCATTCTTTCGCTCTTTAACATATGCCCTCCCTCACCATCGTTAATCGCCACTATCCGCCGAATCCGGGCATCACCGGGGAGTCGGCCTGGGATTTGGCGCGGTACCTGATCGACCGGCACGGCATCGATGTTGTGGTGGTACATATCGAACGCACCTACGACGGCGGTGGGGCTATCCGGCAGCCGGTGGGTGAAACGCACGGCGTCAAAACGGTCTACGCGGGGAAGAATGGGCTGCTCAAACTCATCGCAGGCTTACTAGATGGTTTTCTGCTCATTCGCCGGGCACTGAAGGTTCGGCGGGGGCCGCTGTTGATTATGACGAGTCCGCCGATGCTGCCATTCTGGGCGTCGCTGCTGCTTCGACGTACACCCTACTGGCTCTGGTCGATGGATTTGTTTCCCGAAGGCTTCGCGGCCGAAGGCAAGGTCAGCCCGACGAATGCGCTCTACAAGTGGGTAATCCGGCAGACGTACCGCAACGCCCCGCACCACCTAATCGCGCTTGGTCCCCGGCAGGCCGAACACGTCCGGCACGAATACGGCAAACCCATCCCGACTACGATTCTGCCCTGCGGGGTGCTGATGCATCAGGAGCGCGACCGCGTCTGCCCGCCCTGGCGCGACCCAACCGACGGCCTGATCTACCTCGGCTACGCGGGTAACGTCGGGCAGGCGCACTCGGCGGACTTTCTGGAAAGCGTCATCCGCCACCTCGACCCAACTCGTTTCCGGCTGGTGCTTGCCCTGTACGGCACCAAAGCCGAATCGGTATTGAAAGCCACTGAAGGAAAGGCGGGCATCATCCGGTTGCCTAATATTCCCCGTAGCCAATTGCATTACCTCGATATTCAGCTTGTGAGTCTGCTCCCCGAATGGACACACATTGCGGTGCCCTCAAAGGCCATGAGCGCGGTTGGCTCAGGCTCACCCGTACTGTTCTGCGGTAGCCCCGATAGCGACAGCTACGTGCTGCTGCAACAGGCCGCCTATCTGATCGACGCCCGGCAACCCATCGACCCGGCGGTGGCTCAATTTCTGGCAACGCTCAACCCCAGCCAAATCATTAGCGGAAAGCAGGCAGCGGAGCAGGTAGCAGCGGGGCTGCAACGGCAGGTAGAGACGGCCTACGCGGAGCTGGCAGACTCGATACGCGCGGCAGATCGGTAGGCCCACGGCAAACACACGAGTACAGCACCGTCATTACGATTTTTTTAAATTTTTGTGGAAAAGGCGTGATAAGTAGGTGTCTTATGCTTTTTACAGAAGAATGACCATAAATTTGGCCCTGAAACCTACCCTAAATCTCCTTTTTATCCTTTTTCTGATAAAACTTAGTCTTTAACCTATGAAACGAATAGCTGTGTTTACCTCGGGTGGCGACGCACCGGGTATGAACGCCTGCATCCGGGCCGTTGTCCGGGGAGCGGTCTATCACGGACTCGAAGTATTCGGGATTCGCCGGGGGTACAGCGGAATGATAAATGGGGACATATTTCAGATGACGTCACACTCGGTGAGCAATATTGTTCAACGTGGCGGAACCATCCTGAAATCGGCCCGGAGCAAAGAATTCATGACGCCGGAAGGCCGGGCCAAAGCCGCCGAACAACTCCAGAAGTTCGGCATCGAAGGACTGGTGGCTATCGGCGGTAACGGTACCTTTACTGGTGCTACGCTATTTTACGACGAATACGGCATCCCAACCGTCGGCGCACCCGGCACCATCGATAACGACCTCTACGGCACCGATCATACCATCGGTTTCGACACGGCCGTTAACACTGCGCTGGAAGCTATCGACAAAATCCGCGACACCGCCGACTCGCACGACCGCATTTTCTTTATCGAAGTGATGGGCCGCGACTCTGGCTACATCGCCATTCAGTCGGGTATTGCGGGCGGTGCCGAAATGGTGATGGTTCCTGAAGTGCTGACGCCGATTTCGGAAGTTGTCGAGACGCTGAAAGCAGGCTGGAGCCGTCAGAAATCATCGTCGATCGTCGTCATCGCTGAAGGCGAAGAAGCCGGTATCGCCACCGAAATTGCGGAAAAAATACGGGCGCAGGTAGAGCCGAAAGTCGATATGCGCGTCACGACGCTGGGCCACATTCAGCGGGGTGGTATCCCCACGGCTTACGACCGGATTCTGGCCAGCCGACTCGGCCTGGGTGCCCTTGAAGGCCTGATGAACGGCGAGAAGAACGTGATGGCGGGTGTCGTCAACAACGAACTCGTCTACACCCCGTTCCGCGATACGATCCGCCTGCCCAAACCCATCAGCGAAGACCTCCTTCGGATGGTGAAGATACTGAGCGTTTAAAGAGCGAAAGAATGAAAGAGTGAAAGAGTGAAAGAGCGAAAGGTTGCTAACGCGCGCCATCGCTCTTTCACTCATTCACTCTTTCGCTCTTCAAATATACCCCGCTACCCAGTACACCACGTAGCCGACGATCTCGCGGATCAGGTGGTAGGCGTCGAGGAAGGCGGTTTCGTTGGGGAGGAGCCATTCCCCGATAGCAAACGAGCGGGGTGCCTGCCGAAAGCCGCCGGGATAGGGCAATACATCGACCCCTGCTTTCTGAAAGCATTTCACCGACCGACGCATATGCGGGGCCGACGTAACCAGCACGCAGCGATTCGTGTGAAACTGTCGGCGCAGCACCCGGCCAGAAAATAGGGCGTTCTGCCGCGTATTTCGCGAGTTATTTTCCAGCCATATATCGCCCGGTCGCACCCCGGCCAGGATCAGAAAACGCCCTCCCTGATGTCCTTCATCGGTGACGGGCTCCGGCCCGAGTGGTAAGCTACCGCTGCCCCCACTGATCAGAATTTTCCGAACAACACCCCGCTTGTAGAGATACAGCGCCTGCGCCAGCCGGTCGGACTCCGGCCCCAGCGACGGATGCTCATCGCCCGTATCAATGTGGCTGTTGGTTGTGCCGCCGGTCAGCACCACGGCTACAGAGCGGGAACTGTCGGGGCGGGGCAAGGTCGAAGGCGGGTATTCCCACCACCGCGCCAGTTCGTTCGTCAGCAGCGAATTGCCTGATAACCAGAACAGCGCGATAGCCAGTCCGACACCCCAGCGACGGCGGTGTGGGTTACGGGTAAAGAACGCCCAGAGCAGCGCGGCCAGCAGCCAGCCAGCGGGGGTGAGCAGGTAATTGAGCGTTTTAGAAAAGAAGAAAAACATAGACTAGCGGGGCTGGCACAGACGTTGTAACGATGCGGAGGATGGGCGCAAAACCCGTAAATTTGACTGTTCAGCCATGAAGATATATTTCCACTCGTTTATGCATCATTTATTTTTAGCTGTGCTGGTTGCGTTCGCTTCGGCCACCGGGCTGTTGGCCCAGTCGGCACCGGCAACCGGCGGAGCAGCCTACACTATCAACGGGCAGATTCGCGGAGTCTCCGATACGACCTGTGTGCTGGCCCACTACTACGGCACCACGCAGTACATCCCCAAAGATACGGCCCGCACCGACCGCGAGGGCCACATGGTATTTACTGGCGCCAAACCCCTGCCTGAAGGCTTGTATCTGCTCGTAACGCCCAAAAACGGCTACGTCGAATTCCTGATCGACAGCGACCAGAATTTTTCGTTTGCCACCGACACGGGGAGCGTCGTGAAGAACATGAAAATCACGGGCTCGAAAGAGAACGAACTGTTCTATGGCTACCAGCAGAGCCTGAACAAACTGTATGACGAAGCGAAAGTAATCGGGCAGCAGAAAAAGCCGGGCGATGCAGCCGCCAACGCCGAGGTCGATAAGAAAATGACGGCCCTGCAAAAGCAGGCACAAACCGACCGCGATCAGTTCTTTACGGCTAACAAAAATTCGTTTGCGGTGAAAATCATCAAAGCCGCCAGCGAACCCGAAGTGCCCACCGCGCCCAAAGCGTCAAACGGTCGCCCCGACTCGGTATGGGTATTCAACTACTTCAAAAAACACTTCTGGGACGACTACGACTTCTCGGACGAGCGGTTCGTCCGCACCAACATTCTACAACGTAAGCTTGATCGGTACATTAAGGAGCTGACCGTGCAGAACCCGGATTCGCTCGTCAAAGAAGCCGATTATGTCGTTGGTAAGGCGCAGGCCGGGAAGAACAAAGATGTGCTCCAGTACGTCATTTACTACATCACGAGTCAGTACGAACGGCCCAAAGTGGTCGGCACCGACGGACTGTTCGTGCATATGTTCGAGAAGTACTACAAGACCGGCGTTATGCCCGTTTCGGATAGCTCGACGTTGAAAAGCATTGGCGAACGGGTAGCCACGTTGAAACCGTTACTGGTTGGAAAAGTCCTGCCTGCTCCCGTCGTGAGCGACACGCTGAGCAGGCCCATCAACTTTCAGAACATCAAAGCCGACTATACGGTCGTGTACTTCTACGACCCGCACTGTGGTCACTGCCGCGAGAGCGCACCCGGCCTGAAGAAATTCACCGATGCCAACAAAGGTAAGGGTGTGGAAGTCGTCGCGATTGCGATTGACCAGACACCGGCCGAATGGAAGAAGTTTATCCGTGAGTTTAAGCTGGGCAACGCCATCAACGGCTACGATTACAAGCACCAAACCGACTTCCGTACCCGCTTCGATGTATGGACGACACCAACTGTCTACGTGCTCGACAAGCAGAAGAAGATCATCGCCCGCAAGCTACCGCCCGAGCAACTGGAAGACTTCGTGCAGTTCCACAAAAAGCAGCAGGCAGCCACCGCCAAAGCATCGGCTAAAAAATAGGGGTTCTTAAACACAGAGAGCACGGAGTGCATCACGGAGGTCACAGAGCTTTGCTCTTTTTTCTTCGTGACCTCCGTGCCTCTGTGTTGAAGAACCTTTTACTTCATTTTCGTCCGCTTCACCAGATACGCCGTCAGGATTTGCTCAAATCCCTGCGCGATGTCGGCTTCAATGAAGTCGATTTTGTATTGCCCGCAGCGCATCCGCAGGTCCTGAAACTGCTGCTTCACCGCCTGCTGATACGACGCCCGCACCTGCCCCGGCTGTAGCTTTACCTTCTCACCTGTTTCCAAATCGATGAACTCGTAAGGCCGCTCATCGAACGCAAAGTCCTCTTCTGTTTTCTTATCCGTGACGTGAAACAGCAACACCTCGTGCAGATTGTGTCGCAGGTGTTGCAGGGCCGAGAACAGCGCATCACTCTTCGACACGTTCTCGAACATATCGCTGAAAATAATCACCAGCGACCGCTTGTTGATTTTCTCCGCCACCTGATGAATCACGTCGGCCGCTGAAGTACGTCGTAGGGGCTTCGGCTGCTTCATGAGCAGGTCGAGCTGCGTGAACAGCTTGTGAACGTGCGAGGGTGTCGATTTGACCGGCGTCTGTACGTCGATGGTGTCGGCGAAGGTCGTCAGGCTGACGGCATCTTTCTGACGTTGCAGCATATACGCCAGGCAGGCAGCGGCCATCACGCTGAACGTCATCTTGCCGTAGTTGGCTTCGGGATAATACATCGACGACGACGTGTCGATCAGGAGGTGGCAGCGGAGGTTGGTTTCTTCCTCGTACCGCTTGACGAACAGCTTCTCCGTCTTGCCGAACACTTTCCAGTCGATGTGCCGGGTCGTTTCACCGGTATTATACAGCCGGTGTTCGGCAAATTCAACCGAAAACCCGTGAAACGGCGACTTATGCAGGCCCGTGATAAAGCCTTCGACCATCTGCCGGGCCAGAAATTCGACGTTGCCGAATTCGCGCACCTGCCCAAGATTAAGGGATTGTTTCATTGCCAAAAGGTACGCAAAAGCACGTACCTATCCTACCAACGGCGCGGGGCACGGCCGTGGTATCGACAATTGTAACTGACGACGATTTACAGCGCAGGCTGCATTAGCGACTGATTCATATCGGGCGTAATCAGCACCGATACCAAGTCGTTAACGCGGCTTTTGTCGAGTACGCGCAGGGTGACGCTGGTAACACCTTTACCCATCAGACCAATAGCTTCGGCGGCCGCGTGCGACAGATCGACGATGTGCCCTTTGGTGAATGGCCCCCGGTCATTCACCCGCACGATAACCGATCTCATCGTTTTCAGATTGGTTACTTCAATCAGCGTATTGAGGGGGAGGGTGCGGTGAGCGGCCGTGAAGGCTTTGAGGTTGACACGCTCACCGAAGGCCGTCATGCGACCGGCAAATTTCGATGCGTAATAGGTTGCTTTTCCCTTTTGGGCAGGCCCAGCCGGTTTTACTGCCGACTTAAAGCCGCCTACAAAAAGCAGCAACGACACGAGTAAATTCATTTGACTTTTGGTAAAGGTTACGGACTGACCAGTTGCCGAAAAACGATGGCTGCGTGGCCGAAATCTCCAAAAAGTACAACTCCTGTAAAACAAAGGTAGTCCTGCCAGCCCTTACTACCAAGCAATTAGGCCGAAACCTGTGGAAATGCTTCTACAGGTACGCGGAAATCTATCCCGCCAGTTCTACAAAAGATGGGGCCGCTTTTTTTATTATGGCCTGATTCCACGTACTTTAGCCCGAACTATCGGCTAACTTAATCAACCTGTGGAGGATCGGGATCGGGAGAAAATCTACTCAAAACGTGTACGGGCGGGTAAACGGACGTACTTCTTCGACGTCAAAGCGACGCGCTCGAACGATTATTACCTGACCATCACCGAAAGTCGGCGGCAGGGGCAGGGCGAAAGCTACACCTACGAAAAGCAGAAGTTGTTTTTGTACAAAGAAGACTTCGATAAGTTTCTGGAAGCCCTCCAGGAAACGCTCTGCCACGTCAAGCAGGATTTGATGCCCGACGTCGACTTTTCGCAGTTCGCCCAGCACGATCGCGAGCAATCCGACGACTTCAGTACGGAGTTGAAATGGGAGTAGCGGGGTCTGCTACGTTTCCCCTCACCGACCAGCCCTCTTACGTTACGCTGCCTTCGCTGCCACCGAAGGCTTTTTTTACGGCCCGCCGGTGCGGTGGTCCGCCGATGTAGGTGTAATTTTGTGGAAAAACTAAAGAGCGAAAGAGCGAAAGAATGAAAGAGTGATCTTGTAAACCCACACTTATGGATCACTTTTTCATTCTTTCGCTCTTTCGCCCATTCAACGATGGGTCTACAATGTGGAATCGTTGGTTTGCCGAACGTAGGTAAGTCGACGCTGTTTAATGCAATTTCGAGCGGGAAGGCCGAAGCCGCCAACTATCCGTTCTGTACGATAGAACCAAACGTGGGCGTCGTAACCGTCCCCGACGAGCGGCTCGATACGCTGGAAGGGCTGGTAAAACCCCAGAAAGTGGTGCCGACGATTATCGAGTTTGTCGACATTGCCGGACTGGTGAAAGGCGCGAGTCAGGGAGCCGGGCTGGGCAACAAGTTTCTGGCCAACATCCGCGAAGTCGACGCGATTGTACATGTCATTCGCTGCTTTGAAGACGACAACATCGTACACGTCGAAGGGAAAGTTAACCCGGTGTCGGATAAGGAAATCATCGACGCGGAGTTGCAATTGAAAGACCTTGAGTCGGTCGATAAGAAGATTCAGCGGATTGCGAAGGCAGCTCAGGTGGGCGACGCTAAAGCAAAAGCCGAACTGGAGGTTCTGAAACGGTACAAAACAGCCCTCGAAGCCGGGAAAAGTGCCCGCACGGTTCAGGCAACCCCCGACGAGCAGGAAGCCATCAGCGACATTGCCCTGCTGACGGTGAAGCCGGTTATCTACGTCGCCAACGTCGATGAAGGATCACTACCCAACGGTAACGCCTACTCGGATACGCTGCGGGAAGCGGTGAAAGATGAAGGCGCCGAAGTCATTATCATCAGCGCGGGTATCGAGTCGCAGATTTCGGAGATGGAAGACCCCGAAGAGCGCGAACTGTTCCTTGGTGAATACGGCCTGACCGAATCGGGACTAAGCAAACTGATTAAAGCGTCGTACAAACTGCTGGGCCTGATTACGTACTTCACGGCCGGTGTCAAGGAGGTCCGCGCCTGGACGATTCACCGGGGCTGGAAAGCACCGCAGGCCGCTGGCGTTATTCACTCTGATTTCGAGAAGAAGTTTATCCGCGCACAGGTGATGAAACTGCCCGACTTCGAGCAGTTCAAGACCGAAGCGGGTGTTCGCGAAGCGGGTAAACTGTCAGTCGAAGGCAAAGAATACATCGTGCAGGACGGCGACATTATGGAATTCCTGCACAGCGCGTAAACCGGTTCACGGTTTTCTGTTTACAGTTTTCGGTAGCTGACGCGAATATGTAGCCTGGACCGGTCCGCCGGCGCGGCTCCAGGCTACATATACAAACGGCCCTGTCTAGCGATTAAACAGGGCCGTTCTTTTTTTTCACGTCTTTACTCAATTGTCTTGACGTTGTCACGGGGGTGACGGTCGATGAGCAGGTTCAGCGGGTCGATACCGGCGCGGTCGGGCTTCTGATCGACGCGGACGGTGATCGTCTGCTTCGGCTTCGTGATGTGTTGCCGCTGGTAGTAGAGCAGCTTTTCGGTGTGACTTCCCTTCGCTTTCGGCGCGTACACCCCAACCCACATCCACTCGTTGAGCGGGCGGGGCGTTTCGTTACCCAGGCTATCAGCCCGGACTTTCTCGGCCGAGATCGTCATCGTTACGTCGAACTGCTTGCCGACGGGTTTTACCGTGACCTTATCAGTTTTGAGTTCGTAGAGCGTGATCGCGTCGATCCAGTCGTCGATCAGGCCACGCAGACTGTCGGGCGTGACGGCGCGAAGTTCAGCGGTCAGGTCGGCGGCTGTGGGGTAAACACCCGTTTTAGCCACCTGCGACACGTTCCATTTATCGCGGTAGGTGCGCAGGGCCTGATTCAGCTTGTCTTCACCGATCTGATCCTGCAAGGCGTAGAGCACGTGAGCGCCTTTGTTGTAGTGGATGTACGACTGATGTTCGGTCTGACTCAGCGGCTGCTCCTTTTTACTTTCACCACGCCGACCGCTGAGGTAGTAATCCAGTTCGTAGCTTAGGAACTCCTGCATGCGCTCTTTCGGGTAGTGATGCTTCATAACCATCAGCGCGCTGTATTCAGCCAACGACTCCGACAGCATCGCCCCGCCCTTCACGTCGGCTTCGGTCACCTGATGCCCCCACCATTGGTGCGCCGTTTCGTGGGCCGTCACAAAAAACGGCATGTCGATGTCTTTCGCGTCGTCGATGTTGGCCACGAAACCCATGTCTTCGCCAAACGGAATCGTGTTGGCAAACGACTGGGCGTAGCCCCGGTAGCGCGGAAACTCCATGATGCGTAGCTGCCGGTGCTGATACGGGCCGTAGTTCTGCTGGTAGTAATCGAGCGACGACTGCATCGCCTTCATCATCCGGTCGAGGTTGCGGGTGTGGCCGGGGTGGTAATAGATTTCCAGATTCACGCCCTTGTACGTCTCTTTCTTCACCGCATACCGCGCCGACACAACGGAGTAGAAATTGGCCATTGGCGCGTCCATTCGGTAGCTGAAAAACCGGCGTGGCTTACCGTCGGTACCTTTGCCCGTCCACTCTTTTTGCAGATAGCCCGGTGCGATAGCCACCTGATCAGGTGTGGTACCGATGGTCATGGCGAAACGCACATCGTCGGCATCGTCGCCCATCACGCTTTGCCGCAGTCCGATGGGGTCGTTTTGCGCACGCATCCGCTCTTTCGGCTTCAGGCCGTTGTCTTTGCGCTTATCGTCGGAACCCAGTTCGTAGTGCTCATCATAGCCGATACCCGGAAAATACTGGTTCGTGAAAAACGTGCCGTTCTGCACGATGTCGACATTTTCGCGCCCGTTCTTGAACCCGTTGGTATGGTACAGCAGGTCGAAGGCAAGTTGCAGGCTGTCGCCGGGTTGCAGCGGTTGGTCGAGCTGGTAGATGCGGTAATCGAAGTCGTGTACGTAGCGGTCGTCGAAGCGACCGGGGCGCGACAGACTCAGTTGCTTTACCTGCATTTCGTCGGCGGGGTAGGTTTGCAGGTGAATCTGCCGGATAGGCTGCGTAGTCTTGTTTTTCAGCCAGTAGTGCCCCTTTGCCGAGAAGTCGCGCACGTCGGGGTACAGCTCTACGTCGACATCGATGTCGGTAATGCGCGGCTGCGGCAGGCTGGCAAACTTCTTCAGCGTCGTTTCGTAACGGGCCAGTTCGGCTTCGTTTTTCTTGCTGTTTTGGTAATCGTGCAGCACGTTGGTATTGTAGTAGATGTACGAACCGCTCGATACAAACACGATCAGCAACGCCATTGCTACCGTCAGGATGGGGCGGGTTAGCTGATGCCGCCCGATGCGCAGTCGCAGCTTAAACAGTTCTTCCGACCCCCGCACCGACAGCACCACCGCCCCGGCAAACAACAGCGACGCGAAAGCCGCCCAGTAGAGCGTCGTCCAGGAGAACGGCGAAACGTAATGCCCGAACCCGTTCATGTCGGAGTAGGTGCCCATGCTGGCGCTGTCGAACAGCAGCAGCCGGTGTTCGATGCCCAGGTACGACAGCAGTCCCAGCGAGATAAAGAACAGTACGACAATGGCGTGGCCCGCGAATTTGTTGTTGACCAGCACGTGTACGAAGAAACCCAGCAGCATAAAAATCAGGAGGCCCGTTAGCGTTCCGGCGTAGAGATCGGTGACGTAAACCGACCATTCAATCAGCGACGCGCCCCCTTTGATCGTTTGCATCAGCGCCCCCAGCCCAATCGCGATGGTCAGCATCAGGGCGAATGCCAGCCCCAGGCCGAGGTACTTGCTCAGCAGCGACACCCAGTTCGGTACGGGCAGCGCGTCGCTGATCTGACTGATCCGCACGTCGCGCTCTTTCCAGACCAGATCGCCCACGTACAGCACCATCAGGATCATCAGAAACAGGCCGGTGAAGATGCTCATCTTGCTCAGCATGACGTAGGTCGTGGGCAGGGTGCGGGAGCCGTACCAGCCGCCCGCATCATCGAACGCCCGGAACAGAAACATACACAGCCCGCCGATGCTTAGCGCCAGAAACGGCAGGTCACGCAGCACGACTCTGGCGTAAAACACCGTTTGCGAACGCAGGCTCGACAGCCAAGCCAGCGTACCAAACTGTCGACTGACGCGCGGTAGCGGCCGACGCAGCGCAGCCGCACTCAGCACCGGCGTTTTGTCAGTACGTCGTTTGCCCGATGGCCCCGCCGAATGTTCGTAGGAGAAGAAATAATACGTAGCGGCCATCACCAGTAGCGCGACGCCCAGCCAGATCAGCCGGTTGTACAGAAACGTATCGGTCAGCGTGATGAGCTGATTATTCTGCTGCGCAATCGACCAGTATTGTGTCGTGAAGGACATTGCCCGCATGCCGAAAATATCGAGCAGAGCCGCCGTTTCGCGCCGGTCAATCTGCGCCATCAGCGTGCCCGACAGCAGGTACAGCATCAGAAACGCCATCCCCTGCGTGAACACGACCAGCATTTTACGGCTCAGCGCGCCCACGGCAAAGAAGATACTGCCAACGATCAGGGCGTTCGGTACGATCAGTACCAGATACGGTTGCCAGTAGGTTGCAGCTCTGAATGGCAGCAGCCGGTCGGCGTCGCGCCAGGGCATCCATTCGCCAATCATCAGCCCAAGCGGAATGGCCGTCAGCGTCAGCAGTAAAATCGTCAGGGCACCCAGGTAGCGGCCGGTCAGATACTCCCACCGCTTGATGGGTTTGGTAAAAAACAGCGAATCGGTACGGTGTTCAAAATCACGAACGACCGCCACGCCCATGATGGCCGACGTCATCAGGACGCCCATCATCAGGTATAAAAAAAGACTGAGCGTTGCTATGGTGCGCGTGCCGTTTTCCTTGATGGCTCCACCTGCCATACCATCTATCATGTCGGTGGTGACGGCGGCAAAGCTGATGCCCAGCAGGATTGCGAAATACAAATAGGTAGCCGGTCGGTTCCGCCGGTAGCGAAACTCGAAACGAAAAATCGATAACCAATTCATGGATTCGGGCGGTTAGAGGGCGGGGATAGGTACGGTACGCTGGGCGTGATAGCGGTTTTCGGCGTCGGTGATTTCCGTGAAATACACCTCTTCCAGACCGGCCTCCACCCGAACAAAACCGGGCGCGGGTTGCGACGTGGCATACACGTACACCATCGGCTGACCCGCCACCATACGGTCGTTGATGACGGCGTACATGCGGTGCATCAAATCGAGATCGCCGGGGGCCACGCTCTTTTTCCAGATCACGCCCTGCACCATCTGCACGGCGTCGAGCGGGTGGCCCGACAGCAGCACGGTGCCTTTGTTGATGATCGCCATTTGCGCGCACAGTTCCTGTACGTCTTCCACAATATGCGTCGATAAAATCACGATGGCCTCCTGACCCAGCCCCGCCAGCAGATTCAGAAAGCGGTTGCGCTCGGCGGGGTCAAGACCGGCGGTTGGCTCATCGACAATAATCAGTTTGGGGTTGCCAAGCAACGCCTGCGCGATACCGAACCGCTGCCGCATGCCGCCCGAGTAGCCACTCAGGTTTTTCTTACGGGCTTCCCACAGGTTGACGCGCTGGAGCAGCGTCTCGACTACTTCTTTGCGCTCCTTGCCGTTGTGAATGCCTTTCAGTACGGCCAAGTGATCGAGCAGGGTTACGGCATCGATGCGGGGGTATACGCCAAAATCCTGCGGCAGATAGCCCAGTATTTTGCGCAGTTCGTCGGGCTGGGTCAGCACGTCGATGTCCTGCCCGTTAACGTCCTGCATCACGATGCGGCCCTGATCGGGCAGTTGGAGCGTAGCGATGGTACGCATCAGCGACGATTTACCGGCCCCATTGGGACCCAGTAAGCCGAACAGGCCCGGTTCGATAGTCAGCGAAACGCCGTTGAGGGCCTTTACCCCGTTGTCGTAGGTTTTGGTCAGGCCGTCGATTAGTAGGTTCATAGTAAAAAGAGAAAGGTTCGTGGGAGATTGAATATGGTGGATGGACAGCCGCGAAAAGCTGGTACGAAACAACGAACAGGCCGTTGCGGCAAAAATTTATTTCGACCAATGCCCGGATTTTTTCGACCAATGCAGGCCGTTCCGCCGACTAATGCTCCGGCGTTTCGTCGGCATCCGCGTAGCCATTGTCGACGCGAAACTGACGAACGATTTCCGTAAGCGTAGTGGGTATAAACAGCCCCCAAATGATGAATTTGTCAAGCCAGTCGAGGGCGATCATCAGGATAACCACAATTGCAATCAGGCCAAGCCGAATCCAGACTGGTTTGCTGATGATGAATGAGCCAATTTTGATGTTCATGGGTGTGGTTTACTGATACCGATGCGTTGGTATTTACAACCGTTCGCTGTCGATTTCCTTTTGAACACCGCGGTATAGCCGTACGATGAGAATCACGAAAATTGGCATGAACGGTAGCAACGATACATCGTTATGCCCATCGCGAATGAGAATTTTTACTCCGATCAGAGCGCCGAAGAGAAAGAAAATTAGGAATAATTTAACTAGTGCCCGATAATTCAGCACTACGTTTCCGAGTTTGATTTTCATGGTGTTATCGTTCGCAATAGGGAGGTTGAAGACCTTTCCAAATTACGCGATCATCCCTGGCAGTCAAAACTTATTTCGACCAATGCGGTCCGGTATTACACGAATGGCTATCAGGCAACGACGAATGAACGACGTACCGACTGTCAGCGCCAGCAAACACGCTCATTATGTGGCATCAGTGCGCAATAACACACTCCAGAATACGGTGGCCCGGTAAGTCGATGGGCAGTTGCCGAACCACCCGAATACTGCCTTTCCGAATAAAATCTTCGACTTGGTACCGGTTGCTTTCGTCGATGACGTAAAAGTGTGATGTGGCGTAGTGCGCCAGGCTGTGTTCGGGCAGAATGTTGTTGATGTGGTAGTTGTTACGCACGGCTTCGAGTATCTTGTATTCGACAGTCGCATTTAGAATATTGTCTTTGTCGTTCGCCGTTTTCCAGTTGAGCAGGTAGTGCGCGTTTACGCCCTTATCCTGAAACCAGATTGGCAGAAAATAATGGGCCGACTCGAACAGGACCGGATAACGACTGTCGAGCTGAGGCATGTAACGCATGATGCCGTCGGTGAACGGAATACCACCTTTTTTATTCTGGTAAAACAGAAAGCCCACCAGTAGCAACGCATACACGGGAATGGCCCGACGTACCCAAACCGAGTCGAACACCCAAACTGTCCATCGGCCGCCCAGGGCATACCAGGCATACAGCAACTGGTAGACCAGCAATAGATGGCTCGGCCACAGATACCGGCTCAGAAAAACCGACGTATGTACCAGCGATACGCCCACGGCTATCGCGAGCACACCAATATAGATCCAGCCACTGAGCAGATACAGGCCAAACGCAGGGTCCGTTTTTATGGTCGAGAATGGTTTCCGAAGTCGGGGGATGGCGATGTAAGCGAACAGACCGACGACCAGTACAAATCGCAGAATAGTCAGCGTCAGCATCCCCGGTTTCATCTCGAGCTTCGCCGATAGTGTGGGAGCCAGCTCACCGGCAATCCGGAAAAAGGAAGTCACGGTTGGCAGCGGTATCCAGGAGTGCGGTTTACCAGCCTGCGTTTGAATGGCAAATTCAGGGTACCAGAGTAGCAGCCAGCTCAACGCGATAAGCCCGTGTGTGGCCAGCACAAGTAGGTACGTCCGCTGCCCCGACCACAGCCACAGCACGACGAAAAACGCGCCCGATACTGCGACGTAAAACAAGCCGAAGTTGTGCGTAAACACCAGTAGCAGTCCCAGCCCATACTGCGCCAGCAACCAACTGATTCGGGACGGTGCACCGATGAGCCGCTGCAACGCGATGAAGTACCCAAATCCGATGAGCAGAAAAACGGCGTAGGCCCGTACCTGCGTCGCCAGCGTAACGTTCAGGTACGTCAGGCTCACGATAAGCGTAATCAGCACAAAGTTGGTAACGGGCGTGCCGATCAGCGAGGTAACGTACCGATAAAACAACGCGATCGTACTGGCAAACAGCAGGACTGAAACCGCCCGCAGAAAGATCGGATTCAGACTGATGCCGTGCCCGATAAGCCAGTACAGATTCGGAAAAAGTGGCGGGTTCGCGTCCATCCCGCTTACGATGGCGTCGTTCATATGCGTTAGCGACGGATCGGACACCAGCAGATAGCTCAGCACTTCATCGAGCCACAGCCATTGCTCCTTGTAAAATAAGGAAGGAATTAAGCCGCCGATCAGGATGACAAACAAGCCAACACTTAACCACTTCGTTAATTTTTCGGGTTGTATCATGGTACAGGCGATACACCCCCCGGCCGGAAACTGGCAGGGCATAGACGCTTACTTCCCCGTTTGGGTGTAAGTGCGCAAACTATCGGTTTGTCTGTGATTAGTTTGTTTGCCGGGCGTTTGTAATGCGCCGGGAAACAGCATGTCTACGACCGTTGTGCCAGGTGGCAGGAGCGTGATTGTTTAATATGGGGTATCAGTCATAGCAGCTGAAAGCAATGCGCTTCAGTTACCTATATGTGTGGATACTCCTACGCAGTATTGGGACTCGTAGACGATCAAAAGTACGCCCGCACTACTTGTGGGGTAAGAACTATTTACATATTCTATTCAATAGGTATGTTTAGTAAACAATTATGTCACAATGGAACTACCACATTAACACAGCCGATTTTAGCTATCATTTTGATGCACAGGCGGTTTATGCTTACCTATAGCCAGCCATCAACACTCATTTCCGCTTGTTAACGCCCAGCCGCTGATAGGCGATGAGTTGATCGGCGCGGGCGGCCGGGGGGCGGTGGTAGACGAAAATCTCGTAATCGTTTTCGGCACCCGAAAAATCGCCTTCGATCAGCGTCTCATTGACCGTCGGGGCATCTGACTGGTCAGCAATGCGTAGTCGTAGTTGTATACACCCTGTTTGAGCAGGATAGCCGCCCGGTACGTACCCGTCGCGGGATCGAAGGTCATGCGGTTACGATCGTTGCGCTGCCAGAAATTGAAGGCACCGTTGACGTATACATCGCCCGGCAGCTGGGGAGCGCGAAGTGTAAATATAGTTTCGATGTAGTCGCCGAAAACGTCGCCGTTACCCGTTTCGCGGTGGTCGATCACAAACAGCCCGTTGAAGTCGTCGCTCTGAATATAGGGGCCCTGACTGCGCGGCTGATCGACCTGCACATAGGCAATGTTACGGTCGGCGGGGCGTTCGATTCGGTCGATGTAGTTGGCGCGTGACAGGATGGTGCGTGTATCGAAGAAGCGGTACTCGTTACCGCCCGGTATAGTGTTGCTCAGGTCGGCGACGTTGTATTGCAGTGTCTGATCGAACGCCTGCACGTTGGTCGGTTTGAGTCCCCGGATTTCGCGATCGTCGCGGTAGTTCTGCCGGATTACGACCTTGAAATCGTCCTGTGGCGAAATCACCTGATAGCCTTTGTAACTGATCGCCAGATCAATTTGCTGATCACTGAACTGCCGCGCGGGGTCGACGGAAAAGCGGGCTGCCGCACTAACAGCGACGCGGTTCTGGTACGTCGAAAACCGGCGCGTCAGGATGATGTTGGTGCGGTTGCGCTCATCATACACCACCAGCAGATAGTTGCCCGGCAGCTTCACTCGCGGCACCTGAAAGCGATAGTGATAGTAGGGAATTTTGGTATTCTGCGATACCTGATAATCGGTAATCGGACTGTCGTTGTATTCGTAGGTAAACTCGATATCGTTCAGCACCGATTGCTGCCAGTCGGCATTGCAATGAATGAGCCGGGCGCGAAACGAGCGGTAATTAGCCGTCAGGTCGTCGAATTCGAGTTGCAGCGCCGTTGGTTCATCCAGCGAAATAATTGGCGGGTTAAGCGTCAAGGCCGGGTCGGCGGGGTTGGCACTAACCAGTGGAAACAGCAGGGGTGTCTGTACGTTGGGGTCGTAAATGTGGTCGATGGTGGGCAGTTGCTGTGCCTGTGCCAAACCGGTCGAACACGCGCCGATAACCAGCCAGCCAATCAGTAGAAAATGGATAAACCGCATAGATAGCCTTTGAGAACCTAACGCCGGTAGCGCAGCAACATTGTCGATCTAAATTACGTCAATCAGTGTTGCAGTGATCGACCGATGATATACCAGCTTAGCCAGAAGCGATTCCTCAGCCGATTCTTCCAGTCTTTTTCCTGCGGAGCCTGGCCAGTTGGCGATATGTTGCCCCCATGCCGACGGTAGTGTAACAACGGTTTGTCGTAGAAGCAGGGGGTACCTTTCAGCTCGACCAGCAAGCCGATCCACCAGTCGTGGTAGTCGATGTTTTTGGGGAACGGTAACGCATACGTCAGCACACTTCGTCTGAACGCCATGCAACACCCCTGGTACGCATTTTTCCACAGGTTTCGCCAGAACCCCGGCCGACTGTCGCGACTGCGAAAAAACGATTCGTGTAGCACCTCACCCGACTGCGCTACTACCCGGCAGTCGGTCAGGACCAGATCACAGGTTTCCAGACGGGCTATAACCGCATCGACTTTACCCTCGTACCAGACATCATCCTGGTCGGCCAGAAAAATAATTTCACCTTCGGCATGCCGCAGCGCGTTTTCAAAGTTCTTGACTACTGAGCCAAATCGCTGGCTGGGTACTAACCGGATGCGTTTGTCCTGTATGCCGTTTATGATAGCTACCGTAGCATCTTTCGATCCGTCATCTGAGATGATAAGTTCGTCGTTGTCACCCAGTTGTACCAAGATCGAGTCAATTTGCTCTGCAACGAATTCGGCCCCATTGTAGGTAGCCATACAAACACTTATTCGCTTCATATCAGCTAATTATACCACGTCGAACACCTCGGTTTCTGCGTGTTCGCCAGTAGTTCAGTACAGTTAGAGTCGGCCCGTTTTTCCCGCAAAACCATCTTTGATACCCTTGACCAGCATTCGCGCCCGTCGCCCGCGCTCGTTCATGCCAAACAGTATTTTTATCCATTCTTTGGCAAGCAGATCAACCATTTTCAGCGAAAAAGCCGGGTAGTCACGTCGGTATTGACGGGCTACGATAATTCCGTTCCGGGCGATGTAATACTGCCGAACCGGGTTGTGCGACACGTATTTCTTACCCCACCGTTGTTTTCGTTCACCTAACGGATGATCGAGCTGAACAGTAGGCAGTTCCACCACTTTGTAACCGGCCTTGTTCAACCGAAGGTTGTATTCGTGGTCGACGTGATCGATGAAAAAGTCGTCGCGGAAGGGGCCAACGGTTTTGTATACCTGTAAATTGAGCAGATTACCTGACGTCATCGTATACAGTACCGAGCTGGGCACCCCGGCCTTTATCGTCGATGGTGAATGGGCCGCCCCGACAATACCGACTTGGTCAGCTGGCTGCGTCGACAGGTACTGTACCATCTCGGCGATCATCGTGGCGGGTGCTCTGCTGTCGTCATCCATCGTCAGCAGGTGCGTGAACCCCTCACTGATCGCCTGTTCAGCACCACGATTCAGGGCATAGCTGATACCGCGATTCCCGCCATTATTGATGTAACTGACAGTAGGGATTCGGCTTAGCGTAGCAATAAGTTCATCATTGGAAACATCAGAATTGTCGACGACGAAGAGTTTCTCGATCTGATGAATGTATGTGTCGATGTTGTGCAGGCAGTCTAGGGGACTGTTGTATAACACGACGACTCCGGCAATCCTCATACGATGCCTCAAACAGGTTCTGTGACTGATTTGGCACTAAAATTACCACATAATCCGCGAGATGCGCTCAGGAATGTACCGAATGCGCCAGTTTGGTTAGTTATCATTGGCCTTGCAGCACAACCCGGTAGTAATGAAATCGGTCAACTTTCAGGCCAATTAGGTCGTTATAACGCTACCGGATCACCTGTCATTTCTCCTCCATGATTCCCTACGAACCTAAGCAGTGGTTTAACCTCTTCACGCTCAAACGTAGCGACACGGCCCGCAAACTAGCCCCCTACATTCTGGGGTTTGGGGCTTATGCGCTGGCGATTGTACTGCTCGAAAAACACGTCTTTCACCTGTCTGATGAGTCGATTCTACGTAACGTGACATTACTGCATACGCTGCTTGGTTTCGTGATTTCACTGCTGCTGGTGTTTCGCACCAACACGGCGTACGACCGGTGGTGGGAAGGTCGGCGGTTGTGGGGGTCGCTGGTCAACAATAGCCGGAATCTGGGCCTGAAACTGCATCAGATGCTACCCGCCGAAGCCACCGACGTGCGCCAGTTTTACCAATCCATGATTCCCAACTTTGCCTTCGCGCTCAAAAACCACCTCCGCGACGATACGCAACCGAGCGAGTTTGCCGATACGCCGTTGTTGCGTTTCACCGATCTGCGCGCCGATGAACATATTCCGAATCAACTGGCGTCGGCGATGTTTGGGCAAGCGTATGCGCTGGAGCAGCGGGGCATTCTGCGGCCGGAGCACCTGCTGGTACTGAACCTCGAACTGCAATCGTTTATGGAGATTTGCGGAGCCTGCGAGCGCATCAAGAAAACGCCCATTCCCTATTCCTATAGCTCGTTTATCAAAAAATTCATTGTCAGCTACTGCCTGACGCTACCCATTGGCTTCACCTTCAGCCTGCACTACCTCGTCGTGCCGTTTACAATGTTTGTGTTCTACGTACTGGCGAGTCTGGAGGTGTTGGCCGAAGAAGTCGAAAGCCCATTCGGAAACGACGAGAACGACCTGCCGCTCGACTCCATCTGCCAGTCGATTGACAAAACCGTCCGGCAGGGTTTTGAACACCCGACACCGGTGGTTTTAAACGCAGCGGTACGGAAATAAATTTTCAACACAGAGTCACAGAGAACGCAGAGTTGATGCGACAATCATTCTCCGTGCTCTCTGTGACTCTGTGTTGAAAAAATTACAGGTTTTTAAAGAACGTGAGTGAGGGCGCGAAGAAGTAGTCTCCGCCTTTCATGGTCACGAACCCAGCGAAGCCGTCGAACTGTTTCATGTTGCCGGGGCTGCCGTCGTTCCATACCGTGGGGAAGCAGTGGCTGACGGCTTCGCCCGGCGCTGGTTGGCCGATAACCGGATCGATACCCGTTATGTCGGGGCTGCTGAATGGGAAGCTGGACAGGTTAGCCCAGTTCTTTTGGGTGAACTCAAACTGCTCTCCGATGCTGCTCTGGAAACTGGCGAACAACAGGCCGACACCCTCCGTTGGCATCTCGTCAAAATCCGGTTCGTCTTTGGGTTCGATGAGTCGGTCGCCGTAGGTAATGCCCCGGCGGGCCATCAGGTGCATACGCTCGTCGGCCGGGCTTTCACCGTCGCCCGTGCCACGTGGGTTGGTTTTACGGATGTGCCCCTGAAACGGGCAACGGCCACCTTTCAGATCGTCGTGACCGTCGATGAGCTGGCCGTAGTTGAAGTCGTTGATCTTACCAATCTGGTTGTCTTTGAGCGTCACTTTTTTGTCGGTTGCACTCATCGTCACGGGCATTCCATTTTCAAATCGCCCAACAACCATCGCACCGGCCCGTTCGGCGTCATCGTCCTCTAACCCGAGGGCATCAGCCAGACTTTTCTCCATCTCCTTGAAGCCACGCACGTTCTGCTCCAGCTTCCGGAACACGTAATAGCTACCAAACGATTGACCGGGCGTACCCATCGGGTCGGGTACCAACACCAGTTTGAGTGGGGCCACAGGGTTCCAGTTAGTACGATCCGGGGGCGTATCCTGCGTGAAAAATACGGGCTGACTGACGCCGTCAACGTAGCCAAAATGCTCCAGATGGTCGCCTACTTCGTTGGTAAACCCTTTGCCGTATTCAACCGCCAGCACCTTCGCCAGCTTCTGGTCGCGCAGGAAAGCGGCAAACTCAGCTACTTTGGCGCGCAGCGTCGGTTCGACACCATGCGCGAATAAAAACAGCGCATCGCCCTCATTCTGATAGCCGCCCTCCCAGTCGTTCACCAGTGGGTCGTGCAGGTCAGCCTGCGACGCCTGCATACCCGCCTGAAACTGTGAATCAAACTGATGCAGGTTGGTAAAACCCAGCGCTTCGTAGCCCTTCGCGGTCAGGTAAACACCCCGGAAGAAAACCTGCGTCGGTACTTTACCAGCTTTTTTCTGCTTGTTGAACAGGTCGGCATCGGCCCGCTGCTGCTTCGCCGACGTGATGCGTTCGGTAATGGCCAGCTTTTTCAGATACGCCCGGACGTCAGCCCGCTTAGCCGGGTTAAATCGAACCAGTAGTTGTCCGGTAAAATTACGGCCGTGCGAAGTCAGGATATTCCCCTGAAGGTCGTTGGCAATGGCAAGGTAGCCTGGATCTGTCTGGCTGATACCAGACTTAGTAAGATCGAGCGACATGATTGAAAGAGGGTTATCAGGTGAAAACGGGCAATGCCTGCACCGCTTGAACCGATTATTCGGCCACTCCCTTAGTCGCAATCAACCTTTTCCGGATAACGCCCTTTATTTAACGGTAAGACAGTCTTTTTTCAAACACAGAGGCACGGAGATAAACACGGAGCAAACAGAGGTTTTAACTCTATACTCTCTGTGTCTATCTCCGTGCCTCCGTGTTAAAAAGTAAAGACTAAGCCAGTTTTTTCTCCCACTCCTCAGCTTCGAGCATGGCGGTTTCCCACTCATCCTGTAGCTGCCCGATCTGCGCTTTCAAGCGGCTATACTCGTCGTTTTTGGCCTGCATCAGCTTGTCGTCGCCGTAGGTAGCGGGGTCGGCAAGTTCGGTTTCGAGCCGCTTCTTACGTTCTTCCAACTGCCCGATTTTCGTTTCGGAGTCCTCGGCCTGCTGGTTGAGCTTTTTCAGCGTTTTCTGCCAGTCCCGGCGTTCGTCGTCGGAGCCGTTTTTCTTACCGTTTACCGCTCCGTTGGTCGCAGCGGGCTTCGGCGGGGCAGGTGGAGCCTCGGCCTTACCGGCTTTGCGCTCTTCCATCCACCATTCGTATTCGTCGTAGGTGCCGTGGTATTCCTTAATCTGCTCGTCTTCGATGTACCAGATTTTGTTGGCAATCTGCGAAACGAAATACCGGTCGTGCGAGACAACGACGTAGGTACCTTCGTACTGCTCCAGCGCCTGAATCAGGATGTTCACCGACTGCATATCAAGGTGGTTAGTCGGCTCGTCAAGCAGCAGGAAGTTGGCCTGCGAGAGCAGTACCTTCGCCAGCGCCACCCGCGACTTTTCCCCCCCCGACAGCACCTTGATTTTCTTGAATACTTCGTCGTTGGAGAACAGGAAACAGCCCAGAACGCCCCGCAGTTCGCCTTCGCTCTTGGTCGGGTTGGCATGCTTCAACTCATCGAGCAGCGTATCTTCGACGCTGAGCGATTCGAGCTGGTGCTGGGCGTAGAAACTAAACGACACGTTGTGCCCCAGTTGCCGGTTGCCATCGTTGACCGGCTCCGACCCCGAAATAATCCGCAACAACGTCGACTTACCGCGCCCGTTGGCACCGATCAGCGCAACCTTATCGCCCCGCTCGAGCCGGATATCCGCTTTGGTCAGAATCTTTTTCGGACCGTACGCTTTTGTCACGTCGTCCAGGTGCAGGATGTGGCGACCAGGTTGGGTAGAGAACTGGAACTTGAAGTTCACCCGCGCAGCTTCATCGATAACGTCGTCGACGCGCTCCATCCGGGCCAGTTGCTTGACACGGCTTTGGGCTTGTTTAGCCTTAGTGGCCTGGGCTTTGAAACGTTCGATGAATCGCTCCGTCTGCCGAATTTTAGCCTGCTGGTTTTCGTAAGCACCCTTCTGAATTTCGTTGCGCAGGGCCTTTTCCTCCAGATAGAACGAATAGTTACCGGCGTAATAGTTCAGCTTGGCGTTGGCGACTTCGACCGTTACGTCGATGACGTTGTCCAGGAATTCGCGGTCGTGCGAAACCACGATCACGGCCCCTTCGTAAGTCTGAATGTATTTCTCCACCCACTGGATCGAGGGCAGGTCAAGGTGGTTAGTCGGCTCGTCGAGCATGAGCAGCGACGGCTTTTGCAGCAGCAGTTTGGCCAGCATCACGCGCATCCGCCAGCCCCCCGAAAACTGCCGGAGTGGCTTTTGCAAATCATCCGTCGAGAAGCCCAGTCCCTCCATGATCTCCTCCGCCTTCGACTGCACCGAGTAGCCGTCGAGCGCTTCGAATTCTTCCTGAAGTTTACCCAGCTTATCGACCAGTTCGTCTTTGTAATCGGTCTCCATTTCGTGGAGCACCTCATCAATCTGTATTTGCAGCTTGTTCTGCCGCTCGAACGCCTGCATGGCTACCGACAGAATCGAGTCGTCGGTCTGGTACGAGAGCAGGTCCTGATTGAGGAAGCCGAGGGTTACGTCGCCCGCTTTGGAGATCGTACCGCCGTCATACTGGTATTCGTTGTTGAGGATACGCAGCAGCGTCGATTTGCCGGTTCCGTTGAGGCCAATAAGACCAATTTTCTGACCGGGCTTTATATGCAGCGACGCATTTTCGTAGAGCGCCCGACTGCCGAGATAATACGAGAGGTTGGTAATGGAAATCATAGCACAAAGTTACCAGAAAGAAAACCGATCTGCACGGCTTTAAATTCCGGTAGTTTTGTGGGTTTACGGTTAGCTGGTGTGTAGCCTGGACGTCCACGTCCGGGTGGGCGCGATAGCGACCTAAAAGCTGCCGCCTGAGATAGTTGGCCTGACGGCCACCCGGACCTGGAGGTCCAGGCTACACTCCACCCACCAACATTAAACCTTAAACCATAAACCTTAAACCTTCAGCTTGACTACTTCCGCCTGCTTCTGGGCTTTGATGGCGAGTTCGGTGGCGAGGAAACAATGTTCCTGCGTCATAGCCGTTTCGGTGCGGTTCAGCACATCGTCGACCAGTTGCTGCCCGTACGGCAGGGGCACATCGGCGCAGTCGATGTAGCGCGTTTCTTTCTGGTTGACCAGATACAAGTGATTGCCCTTCTCGCTTTTGGTGATGTCGATGTTCTTGCGAATTTCGATATAGCCCTCTGTGCCGAGAATCGTCAGCCGCCCGTCGCCCCACGTTTTCAACCCTTCGGGTGAAAACCAGTCGACACGCACGTAACCCATCCCGCCGTTGCCGCGTACCATCACGTCGCCGAAATCCTCGAATTGCGGGTGCTGCGGGTAACGCACATTGCCCACCTCCGACGCAACCACGTCAGCTTTGGTTGAACCAGTGAAAAACAGGAACTGGTCGAACTGATGCGAGCCGATATCGCAGATAATACCGCCGAACTGTTTTTTGTCGAAGAACCAGTCTGGGCGCGACATCAGCGCAATGCGGTGCGGACCCAACCCAATTGTCTGAACGACTTTACCGATAGCGCCTTCCTTCACCAGTTCGCCCGCTTTCACCGTCGCCCGGTTCTCGAAGCGCTCACTGTACATAATCGAGTAAATGCGCTTCGTTTCGCGCTGCACCTTCCGCACCTCGGCCAGTTGATCGAGCGTAATGATACCGGGCTTGTCAGACATATAGTCTTTGCCCGCCCGCATTACGCGAATACCCAGCGGAGCGCGGTCGATGGGGATACCGGAGCTAAGCACGAGTTGAATAGACTTGTCGTCCAGTACCTCCTGCTCGCTGCGGGCCTGTTTCGCCTGCGGGTATCGCTTGGCGAACGCAGCCGCCAGATCGGGTTCTTTGGCGTAGAACGACACCAGTTCGCCCCCACCCCGGATCACCGCTTCGACCTGCCCGTAAATGTGGCTATGGTTCAGCCCGACAGCCGCAAACTTGATTCGGTTAGCGCCACGCAGATCGGGTTGTACAGCCGCCTGCGCGACGGTCGGCAGAGCGGGCAGAGCCACCAGTCCGGCGGCCGTCGTTAGAAAATTACGTCGTTGCATAGGAGAACAATGAGTGAATGTGTGATTGAGCGAATGAGTGAATAGCAGGAACAACGGGTAGATGAGCGACAGCAGTTATTCGCTCATTCACGCATTCGTTTATTCACCATTGATAACGCCTGCGTCGTGGTGTAGTACTTCGCCAGCATATTCGGGACTTCCCAGGCGGGGAGTTTTCCGGCGTTGAGGTAATCGAGGTACTTTTCCATGACCCGGCCGAAGTGCGCTTCGTGGCCTTCGTTGTATTTCTCCGGTACCGTCACCTGCCAGCCGGCGGGTGTTTTGGTCAGGTCGATACCGGGAAATTCGCGTTGGATAGTAGGCAGGGCCGCTTTCAGGTCGCTGTCGAAGCTGGTATTGCCCACGATGGGTTCGATGTATAGTACCGGCTTGTATTGCTGCTCGGCTCCCTGCTTGATAATCAGATTGGCCTTGCTACCGCGCATGATCGAGTAGTGCGTGTCGCCCCCGCCTTCGGGCGCTTTGTAGGCCCACGTCACAGCCACCCGAGCGTTGATACCGCGCAGCTGGTAGTTGATTTCGCCGTTGCTGAACACCCGCAGCACACTGTCGCCAACCACGTCTTTTTTCAGGTAATCGGGAAAAGTCGACAGCTTTGTGATGGCCTGAAATTGACTCCAGTTCATGTTGGTCGGCCAGTGCCGCGCCGATGTCAGCCGGATATCGCGTTTGTAGTCGAGCACCTGTTCGGGGAAAGCCGCCCACTGCACCAGATCGACCAGGTGGGTCGTCACGTCGACGATGCCTTCGCCCTGCTGCGCGACGTCCATAAACCAGGCCGGACGCGTCAGGATACTACCCGACACGTTTTTGTAGAAGTGGTGAACGCTTTCCTTAACAATGGCCGGATTGTCGGGCGTACCTTTTACCAGTGTACCAAACACACCCGGTTGCCGCGAAAACGCCCGCTGCAACTGCGTTGTGATTTCATAGCGTTCAGTCATGATGTCGTAGAGCAGCACCTTGTTCCGGGCGGCCGTGGCGAAAGCTTCCTTCAACTTGTCGAACGCCGACGCCTGAATTACCATCGGCTTGTCGGCCAGCACGTTGAATCCAGCGGCAACACTTTTCAGGATATAATCGGTTTTGAGCCGGTTGTTTCCCGCCATCACAACCACGTTTCCCGCCTTTTCGGTCAGCATTTTTTCGAGAAAGTCAGGTCCTGTATATACCTGTTCATCCCAGTGCGTCGGGTTCTCGGCCCGGCTGTTGTAGCCCTTGATTCGGGTAAGGTGCTGCTCGAGGTCGGACCCAGCAGGTGCATAGACCCGCACCGTTTTGTCGACGTTTGGGTAATCAGTTTTCTGAACCAGTGCCGCGTGGAAATGGCCGGGGTCGAGGGTAATCAGCCGGATAGGTTCGCCAGAGCGCGGCCCGGGCAGGTGGTAAGCCATCAGACCAAGCGACAACAGGGCCGCGCCAACAAAAAAACGGTAATGCATAGACGGTGAAGTATATATTGAGCGATTGCGTTGTATCCGGCAGCTTCTAGCTGTCGGAGCCGTAGGCTAAGTGCGATTGCCTGATTAGCCGCTGACGCGGCTCCGACAGCTAGAAGCGGTCGGATACAACGTAATCAACCAGTCATATAAACGGTGGGGGAATTAGCGGGAACTGGCAACGGCTTTGATCGCATACGCCTTGCGCTGCGGACGCGACAGCATCGCGTTGGCTTCCGCGTCGTTTTTAAACTGCTCTTTTTTCGGGTCCCAGTACAACCGCCGGTTGAGTTTCATGGCCGCGTGGTGCAGCAGGCAGGCCGAACACGAGCGGTGCCCAACTTCGACCGGCGCTATCGGCTCCTTCCGACTGACGACGCTTTCCAGCCAGTTGCCGTGGTGCTCATTGCTGACTGGCAGGTGAATTTCGTTTGGCCCAATCACTGACGTGAGCAGTTTCGGATCGCTGGCGTCGAGTTTTTTAGCCAGTTGCTGTTTCGCCGTTGGATCACTGGACGTGACGGCTGCATCCCCCGCGACACGAAAATCCAGCCGTCGGTACCCTCGAAGCGAATGCCGTTCGGAATCTCGTTGCTGACGATCATGTGGACACCGTTGTCGTACATCGCTTCGGTACGGAAGATGCCGTGAACGTCCCAAAGGCCCGACTTGGGAAAGTCGGCCTTACCCCAGATTTCGACGGGGCCGGAATGTTCGGTGTTCATGGCCCAGTGCGCGCAGTCGATATGGTGCGACCCCCAGCCGGTAATCATACCCGCGCCAAACTGTTCGCAGCGCAGCCAGCCGGGCCGGTCGTAGCCCATCTGCGGATGCACCCGCTTTTCGGTGTAGTACACCTCTGGCGTGGTGCCGAGCCACATGTCGTAGTTCAGGTTTTTGGGAATAGGCATCTGCGGCTCTTCATCGCCCGATGGGTCGCCGGGCAGGCCGACGTACACCGTTTTGAGCTGCCCGATGCGCCCGTTCCGAATCAGCTCGGCCGCGTACCGAAACTGGGGCGACGACCGCTGCTGACTCCCCACCTGCACAATCTGCCCCGACTGCTTCACGGCGTCGGCCATCATGCGTCCTTCGGCAACGGTCAGCGACGCGGGCTTCTGCATATACACGTCTTTCTTCGCCCGCACTGCATCGACCACCATCGGCGCGTGCCAGTGATCGGGCGTGCTGACAATTACGGCGTCGATGTCTTTGTTTGTCAGCAAGTCGCGGTAGTCGGTGTAGACCCGCACCCCGTCGTAATCCTTACCTGTTTTCTTCGTATAGTACTCGTTAACCAGTCGTTTGGCATCTTCTGCGCGTTGGCTGTCGAGGTCACATACGGCCATGATTCGGGCGTTGTCGTACTGCCAAACGCCGGGTATATCGTGCCCCCGCGAGATACGGCCCGTACCGATGGCCGCTACGTTGATCCGGTTTGACGGTGCATTTTTACCAAACACCGACGCCGGAACGATGGTCGGGAATCCACTGATGAGCGCGGACGATGCCAGCGTTCCTTTGGCGGCCAGGTCGAGAAATGACCGGCGGCTAACGGTTGTCGGTTTGTGTGTCATGCTTCTTAAAGACAGCGACATACAGAATCTAATCAGATTTATGTAACCGATTGCATTGAAAAAAAGAGTGGCACCAGTTGCGTAACTATCGGCTAGCACATTATATTTGCACCTCAAAACAGCAAAGGCCTCCTTAGCTCAGCTGGTAGAGCGACGCATTCGTAATGCGTAGGTCGCAGGTTCGAATCCCGTAGGAGGCTCAAAAAGCCGCTCAGATCATCTGAGCGGCTTTTTTGTTGTCTTCTTGCACGAGCCTGCAAATTATCTATCGCTCGCTTTTCTTCTCCCCTTGTCAGTTACACAGGCATAATGAACTGTGTTTGGCACATTTAACCTGCTCGTCGCTTTAGTAGACCGGCATTACATGAGTATATTTAACCACTTTCATTTATCCGTTACTTAATTAAGCATCGATGAAGTCCTTCTACTTTTTGTTGTTGAGTATGGCTTATAGTTCCCTGCAAGCGCAGACTAACTACGTGGTTAATATGGCCAATGCCTCGTCACCCGGTCAAAATAATACGTTGATAGGCCCCAGAGCTGGCACCGCCATCACTAGTGGTAGTCAAAATAGCTTTGTAGGCGTTGATGCAGGGGCCAACAATACTATTGGTGTCAACAACAGTTTCGTGGGCATCAGTGCCGGCTCCAATAATAACGTTGGTAGCTACAATAACTTTATAGGAAGCTTTGCAGGAGCCGGTAACACTACGGGTAATTTCAACGTTTTTCTGGGTAGCAATGCTGGCTATCGTAATACGACAGGTGACAATAATAGTTTTGTGGGATATGGGTCGGGATATAGCAATACCGTTGGTACCCAAAATAGTTTTGTGGGCTTTCAGACAGGTTTTGGCAATACAACTGGTGGTGGTAATAGTTTTCTAGGCTTCTACGCAGGGCGCGGCAACACTACTGGACAAAACAACAGCTTCGTAGGCGCTTACGCGGGGGCAAGTAACAACAATGGTTCTTTCAACAGCTTCGTAGGTCACAATGCTGGATATAGGAATGCGGACGGTAATAACAACAGTTTCATTGGCACCCAAGCGGGATACAGCAATACCACCGGTAGCAACAATAGCTTCCTAGGATACAGTGCCGGATACAATAATACCACCGGTAGTTCCAACACATTTGTCGGAACTTATGCAGGCGCAATCAACTCAACTGGTAACTACAACAGTTTTGTTGGCTATGGAGCAGGTAACAACAATGCTTCTGGTAGTCAGAATAGCTTTATGGGCTATAATGTGGGATCCCTCAACACTACCGGTAGCGCCAATAGTTTTGTCGGCTATTATGCTGGATTGAACAATACTACCGGCAGTAACAATACCTTCATGGGTACAGGTGCAGGTCTTAGCAACTCCGCTGGCATGTATAACAGTTATTCTGGTAGTGGCGCAGGGTACAACAATCAGACCGGTTCACAGAATACAATCGCAGGTTATCAGGCTGGGTACAACCTCACTAGTTCTGCCAACACACTAGTGGGTTATAACGCTGGCTACAATACGACCAGCGGTGCTAACAACACTTTTTTCGGCTTCCAAGCGGGTTACAATGTAACGACCGGTAGCAACAATATCATCGTTGGGCCAATGTCCGGCACGGCCATTACCGACGGGAGCGACAACGTGCTGATGGGCTACAATAGCCAAGCGGAGGACGGGCTGCACAATGCCACGGCGATCGGAGCGGAGTCGCGGGTGGCGGTTAGCAATGCGCTGATTCTGGGCAACGGGGCTAACGTGGGGATCGGTACGTCGGCTCCAGCGACCCGGCTGGAAGTGGTTAGCCCACAGGCCGATCAGAGCGGGTTGCGGCTGACGAGCCTGACCACGAATAGTCCGTCGGTGCTGGCTACCGACCAGTTTCTGACGGTCAATCCGCAGGGCGATGTAGTTAAGGCCCGCTACCAGTTGCGCATCAGCGACGTTAGTCAGTGGAGCGACAAAGTGTTCAGCCCAACTTATCAACTTCGGCCACTGAGTCAGGTGGCGAGCTACGTGCGTGAGCAGGGGCATCTACCGGGCGTTCCTTCGGCCGAGCAAGTCAAGAAGGAGGGCGTCGATCTGGTGAAGATGAATAGTCTGCTGCTGGAAAAAGTCGAGGAGTTGACGCTTTATAGTATTAGCCAGCAGGAGCGTATCGACAAACTGGAACGGATGCTGGTCGAATTGCTGCAAAAGAAATAAAGTAGACGTGCAGCCATTCGAATGGCTGCACGTCTACTTTATTAGCCCCGCAAGTAGCAACATCAACTCGTCTGGTTATAGACCTAAAAAGCCGCCTGGACTACCAGGCGGCTTTTTAGGTCTATAGCTACTGCTACTGTCTGAGTACCATAGTTCGATATGGTGCGATCAGGCTACTACGGCTTTGCAGTTCACGCAATATCCCTGTTGCCACGTTACCGTTGCTTTGAGAAGAAGCCTGATTCCCCTTTCCTACCGTAACGAGGGAATACGCTCACTCTTTGGAATTCCGGCGCCGACGTGGTTGGGCTGCCTGAATAGCCGCCCATGCCTGCGTTTTCAGACGATGGTGAAGCGCTTTATCACGAGGTATAAACGTCTGGCTACGCAATTGGCCCTCTGTCACTTTGATCTGCCAGTAATCCGAATCGCTGGTGTCGGGAATTTCTGTGTATTGCTTCATGAAGAGTAGACGCAGTTCAATGAGTAAAGTTGATAACGCGTCTTCTATTGAACCCCAGCAGACGCCATTTCGTTTAATCGGCTCGTAACCTCACCAAAATAAACCCGCCTAAACGGGTAGATCATTAAAAGCCAAGGCTCATTTGCTAAGGTCTGTTTACTCATAGCTGGTGATTGAATACCGTCCTGTAGCGTTGTACTACCTGTTTTTACCTGACAATTCGGTTTTGAAGCGCGTCATTGTCAGGCTGCTGTCAGCAAATATATCGCATTCAGGGTAATCTTTTGGCGTGTAAACCAGTTTAGTATATACACCCGACCGGCGGCATACTGACTAACGGTTCATCGGTCGACCACACTTCCAGTTGATCCCGGCTGACAATCCACCTCGCTCGCCGGTTTCCCCACAGCATAAGTGAAGCACCCACCCGCACCAAACGTTGGTTGGCTTCACCGTCCAAAACCAGATCAGCATAACTAACCAAGTCACGACCATTGGTGAGCTGATTACCGGGCCCCGCGCCGGGAAACAAACGTTTGTTCCGCGAAACACAACGCGCCCATTCGTACCACCATCGGCCAGCTACTACCTATAGTTGGCGACCAGCGCCCCCTCCCCTGTTCAGTAGCTGGTTCCGCTTCCCCAACCAGCTTTCCTCCAATTCGCCTGTAAACCCCTCACTCAATGCACCAGTCCGTCATTCAGGTCAAAACAACTATTCAGGCGTTCCTGTCCGCTTTACTTGATCAGTATGAACTGGTCATCAGCCCGGTTTTTCGTCCGTTACTACGGACATCTCAGCCCCGTCCGGGGCTACTTATGCAGCGGGTACGTCTTTTCTCGCGAGCCGGTCAGCCCGCGCCATGCCCGGTGCTGCCGTCAGCCACAATCTACCCCGACCGGGCCATCCAATAGCTTCGCAGCCTCCCATTGTTCTTGATTACCTTTCTCTGTATACAACATATGCCCATTGACCCACAACCGGCGGCTGACGATCTGACAGCCATTGATACCCTGTTTCGTTCGCCAGCGCTTGCCGCTGATGCTACCGATGACCAGGGCTGGCGCACCGCATTTGCCGAATTGATTGGCCGGGTCGACACGCTGCTGACCCAGGTTGAAGCACGGGGGTATCGAGTCGACTTTATGCGGGGTGTCGGGGTGAACGGCAAAATTCAGGACATTACATCACTCGTACACTGGATGAATCGGCACCTGCCTGACGTAGCCGCCGACCGGCCGGGCCAATGGCCACAGAATCGACTAAACCGGTATGCCAACGAAGGCTGGGGTCGATTTGCCAACGGCTGTTCCTTCGCTAATGAATTCGATGGAGACGTCGCGTTCTTCATCGACGATCAGCGTATTTATCTTCACAATCAGTTGCATCGGGCCGTCGATCAGGCGAGGCTATTGCTGGCGATCTGACTGTCAGTGGTTGTTTTACCGACCAGACGAGCTACTTTTAGCAACGTTTACGCTCCGCAACTTTCTGTTACTTAACTTAATCAGGCTGCGTCTGCCCAGACTCCGCCGTCCGTCTCTCACTTAGTTCTTTATGCCATTTATCGACAATGTACTGCAAGAGCCTTCCTACGGCTGGCGCACCCCCACCGGCGACTTAGTCGTTCCTACCCATCGACAGCTGTTTCAGGAAGCGCTCAGGCGGGTAAATATCCTCACCACCCGTAAAAACTGGATTCCGGCCATTAGTTGGCTCATGATTCTTTGTTTACTGCCCTTCGCTATCATTGCGTTCACCCGGTATTTTTCGTTTTCACTGCTTGGTATTGGCATCCTGTACGGGATGGTGATTATGAGTACGCACGCTACGATCTGGTTTCACCGCTACGGCACGCACAAAGCGTACACATTCAGTCATCCGATCTGGCGATTCATTACCCAGAATCTGGTGCTCAAGACGTTTCCCGAAGAGATTTACGTGGTGTCGCACCACGTTCACCACGCCAAGTCAGATCAGCCGGGCGACCCCTACAACGCCCGTGGGGGGCTGCTGTATTGCCTGCTTTCGGATGTTAACCACCAACCCATTGCCAAGAATCTGTCGGAAACGGACTACGGTCGTGTCGCTGGTTTTCTGGCGCATACCGGCATCCGTATCAACAGTTACGCCGACTACCTGCGCTGGGGATCGGTTGGGTCACCGCTCTACACGGTTGGGCTGTGGCTGATGAACTGGGGGTTTTGGTACACCGTCTTCTTCCTGATCGGGGGCCCCGGTCTGGCCTGCGCGCTGTTTACGGGCGCACTGTTCTGGTTCGTAATCGTGCGGGCGTTCAACTATACCGGACATGGTAAAGGGGAAGAACAGCACGTCGACGGGGTGGATTTCGACCGCCGGAATTTGTCGATCAACCAATGGCGTCCCGGCCTGTTCGCTGGCGAATGGCACAACAATCACCACCTGTATCCCAGCAGTGCCCGCGCTGGTTTTCTGCCCTTTCAGCTTGATCTGGCCTGGGTGTATATCTACGGGTTATACAAAGTCGGAATGGTGTCTTCGTACCGCGACAGCAAACCCGATTTCATCAAAAGATACGTCACCGCTGCCGATAGTCAGCCCCGCGTCTAAGTGTTGGTAATCACGGTCAGTAGCACCAGATTCCCTGTAAACTATTTTGACAAACCCCGCTCAGCATCGGTCTGAGCGGGGTTTTGCGATTTATCCCCATTCCATCACTTTTTGCTTTCCTAAAAGTATAGTTACCCCATAATACAAGTTGATTTTTGTACTTTTGAAACCTTTTTCTTAATCGACGGGGGACGAAGCCGATTGGCTTCGTTTGTTTTTTCATCAACAATAAACCTATGAAACAACAGTATAAAGGCTCCCACAGGCGGATCGGCGTGTGGCGAATGAGCCTGGTTTGGGTATTGGTGCTACAGCTTGCCACGCTGGCAGCTATGGCACAGGGAATTACCGTTTCGGGTACGGTGCGCGAAACGGATGGCTCAGCACTGCCGGGCGTAACGGTGCAGATTCAGGGCACCACCCGCGGAGCGCAGACCGCCGTCGACGGGGGGTACCAACTGACCAACGTGCCGACCTCGGCAACGCTGGTTTTCAGCTTCATCGGCAAAACGTCGCAGAGCGTGGCGGTCGGCAATCGCAGTACGGTCGACGTTACGCTGGCCGACGACACCAAGTCGCTTCAGGAAGTAGTGGTGGTTGGTTACGGGTCGCAACGTCGACAGGACGTGACGGGGGCCATTGCCAGCATTTCGTCCAACGATTTTCAGAAGGGCAACATCGTCAACCCGGAGCAGCTGCTGGCGGGTAAGCTGGCGGGGGTCAGCATCACGCCCCCCAGCGGACAGCCCGGCGGGGGCAGTCAGATCCGAATTCGGGGTGGCTCGTCACTCAACGCCAGCAACGACCCGCTGTACGTAATCGACGGGGTGCCGCTCGACAACAACGGGGTATCGGGAGCCGCCAACGCGCTGAGTTTCATTAATCCGCAGGATATCGAAACGTTTACGGTGCTGAAAGATGCCAGTGCTGCGGCTATCTACGGGGCGCGGGCCGCCAACGGCGTCATTCTGATTACGACCAAAAAAGGACGACAGGGCGACCAGTTTCACCTGAACGTCAATGCGCTGGGATCGCTGTCGGTTAATTCGAAGCTGGTACCGGTGCTGTCGGCCGATCAGTTCCGCGATCTGGTTACCAACAACACGACGCTGGCGGCAACGCCGGAGCAGAAAGCCCTGCTGGGGACGGCCAACACCAACTGGCAGAAGGAGATTTACCGCCCGGCCGTCAGCGGTCAGATCGATATGAGCGGAACGGGTTCGTTTAAAAACGTGCCGTACCGGGTATCGCTGGGGTATCTGAACCAGAACGGGGTGCTCAAAACGTCGAACTTCGACCGGTATTCGGGCGCTATCGGCCTGTCGCCCAAGTTCTTCAACAATGACCTGTCGGTCGATATCAACCTGAAAGGCACGATCATCAAGAACCGATTCGCCAATCAGGGCGCTATCGGCGCGGCCATTTCCTTCGACCCGACGCAGCCCGTTTATCAGGAAGGGTCGCCCTACGGCGGCTTCTTCGAGTGGGTGACGCGTAACGCCGACGGCACCTCAGTCATCAACACACAAGCGACGCGCAACCCGGTAGGCCTGCTGATGCAAACCAACGACCACAACACGGTGCGCCGTTCGTTTGGTAACGCCGTATTCAACTACCGGCTTCCCTTCCTGCGCGACCTGCGGGCCAACCTGAACCTGGGTTACGATCTGTCGTCGACAACGGGGCAGAGCGTGGTACCGGCCGCAGCAGCAGCGTCGTTCAATCAGGGCGGTAGCATCACGCAGTATTCGCAGACGCGCAATAACAAGACGCTGGAATTTTACCTCAACTACGTCCGCGATCTAAAGAAAATCAGCAGTCGGCTCGACGTAACGGCGGGGTATTCGTACCAGGATTTCATCCGGGATGAACCCTCGTACGCGAGCTTGCGGGCCGAACCCCGCCCGGTCAATGGCGTACTGACCGATACGGTTAGTGCCGCCGGTACGCCGTTCCGTACGCAGTATACGCTACTGGCGTTTTTTGGCCGGGTCAACTACACCTTCAAAGATCGCTACGTGCTGACGGCCACCGTGCGGGAAGATGCCACTTCGCGCTTCGCGCCCAACGTCCGCTGGGGAACGTTTCCGTCGCTGGCCTTCGCCTGGAACATCAAGGAAGAGTCGTTTTTGAAGAATTCGAAAGCGTTCACGCTGCTCAAATTCCGGGCGGGCTACGGCATTACCGGGCAGCAGGATTTGCCCACAGGCCTGAGCGACTACCCCTACCTGCCGCGCTACACGCTCAGCGACCTGACGGCGCAGTATCCGCTCGGCGGGTCTTACTACCGCACGCTGCGGGCCGAAGGATACGACGCCAACATCAAGTGGGAACAGACCGAAGCCATCAACGCGGGGCTTGACTTCGGCTTCTTCGACGGTCGGCTGACGGGTAGCCTGGATTTGTACCAGAAAAACACGAGCAACCTGCTGGCGACGATTCCCGTACCGGCCGGGTCGAACCTGACAAACCAGATTCTGACCAACGTGGGTAATCTGACCAATAAGGGCGTCGAGTTTCAGATTACGGGGACGCCCTACCGGCGCGAAGGCGTAAACCTCGACCTCGGCTTCAACATCACCTACAACCAGAACCGCATCACCAACCTGTCGAAAGTACCGACGCCGAACGATCCGGGTATTCTGGTCGGAACCATCTCGGGCGGTACGGGCAACACGGTGCAGATTCAGACGGTGGGTTACCCGACCAACACGTTCTACCTGCTTCGGCAGGTGTACAACGCTCAGGGGCAGCCGGTGGAAGGGCTGTACGAAGACCGCAACGCCGACGGACGCATCACGATTGATGACCGCTACCGCTCGTATACGGCCAACCCGAAAGTGCTGCTGGGCTTCACGACCCAACTGACACTGCGGAAACTGACGGCCAGTTTTGTGCTGCGGGGCAACTTCGGCAACTACCTCTATAACAACGCCCGGTCGAACAACGGAGCCTACCGCAACTTTACCAACGCGCTGGGCTTCCTGGGCAACGGGGTGACGAACGTGCTGACGACCAACTTCGTCAACAACCAGTACTTCTCGGATTACTACCTCGAAAACGCGGGCTTTCTGCGGCTCGACAACCTCAACGTCGCCTACGATTTCGGTAAGATCATCGCCAACCGCTACCCGCTGCGGGCCAGCCTGACGGGCCAAAACCTGTTTGTGCTGACGAAGTACACGGGCCTCGACCCGGAAATCGCGGGCGGTATCGACAACAATTTCTACCCCCGGCCGCGCATCGTGTCGCTGGGCGTTAACCTGAGCTTCTAATCATCAACGATCATGTCTTATTTCAAACGGATCCTACCTGCCGTTGCGCTGGCCCTGACGATGGGCGCCTGCGTCAATGACCTGGACCGACTACCAACCTACGACGTTACGTCGGCGTCGGTCTATGCCAATGCCGCCAACTACAAGCCCGTGCTGGCCAAACTCTACGCCGGGCTGGCCGTGACAGGGCAGGCCGGACCAGCTGGCCGACCCGACATCAGCAACATCGACGAAGGACTGTCGAGCTACGTGCGGCAGTACTGGATGATGCAGGAGCTGACCACCGACGAAGCGGTTATTTCGTGGAATGACGGTACTGTGCAGGATCTGCACAACCTGAGCTGGACCTCCGGCAGCGAGTACGTCACGGCTATGTACAACCGGATTTACTACGTCGTCGGGCAGACCAACGAGTTTATCCGCGAAGCCACCGACGACCGGCTCAGTAGCCGTGGATTCACGCCCGAGGAACTGACGAACATCCGCGCCTACCGCGCCGAAGCCCGGTTTCTGCGCGCAATGGCGTATATGCACGCGCTGGATCTGTACGGTGGCAACGTCCCGTTCGTAACCGAAACCGACGCACCCGGCGCGTTCCTGCCAACGCAGACCAACGCGCAGGCGCTGTTCAGCTACATTGAATCGGAACTGAAAGCCATCGACGCCGACCTGCTGGCACCCCGCACCAACGAGTACGGCCGGGCCGACAAAGCCGCTGCCTGGACGTTGCTGGCGCGGCTGTACCTCAACGCGCAGGTCTACACCGGCACGGCCCGCAATACCGACGCCGTTACCTATGCCAGCCAGGTGATCGGTGCCAATGCATACACGCTGGAGCCGACCTACAGCAACCTGTTCAAAGCCGACAACAACCGGTCGCGGGAGATTATCCTGCCGGTAGCCTTCGACGGGCTGAACACCAAAACCTACGGCGGCACGACCTTCCTGGTACACGGTGCGATCGGTGGGTCGATGAACGCAGCCAACTACGGCGTTAACAGCGGCTGGGCCGGGATGCGGACTACGAAAGCACTGGTCAACCAGTTTCCCGACCCGACAGGCGCTACCGACCGCCGGGCCATCTTCTACAGCAACGGACAGAATCTGGAAATCACGACTATTCTCAACCAGTTCACCGACGGGTACGCCGTTCCGAAGTTCACCAACATCACCTCAACGGGCACGAAAGGCTCCGACCCGGCGGGTGACTTCGTCGACACCGATTTCCCACTGCTGCGTCTGGCCGACGTATACCTGATGTACGCGGAAGCCGTCGTGCGGGGTGGCACGGGCGGTGATCTGGCCACGGCCCTGACCTACGTGAACGCCCTGCGGCAACGCGCCTACGGTAACACGTCGGGCAACCTGACGACGCTGAACCTTGACACGATTCTGTCCGAACGGGCGCGAGAACTGTACTGGGAAGGCTACCGCCGTACCGACCTGATTCGCTTCGGCCGTTTCACCGACGCCAGCTACCTGTGGCCGTTCAAAGGCGGCATCAGCGCGGGGCGGGGTGTCGAGTCGTACCGGCGCATCTTCCCGATTCCAGCATCCGACCTAATCGCCAACCCCAACCTCAAACAAAGTCCGGGCTATTAATCATCAACCACTTATGAAATTCTGGCTTAACTCCATCCTACTCATTGGCCTCGGACTGGCCGGTTTGAGTGCCTGCGAAAAACCCGACGACCGGGTCGTGCTGCAACCATCCGGTACCGTTACGCTGACCAGCAACGCAACCAGCCTGTCGTTATCGGCGGATCAGTCGACGCAGAACGCCGTTACCTTCACTTGGACACCGGCTCAATACGGCTATCAGGCGGCAACGCTGTATACCGTTCAACTCGACAAAGTGGGCAACAACTTTGCCGCACCGGTCGAGATTTCGGCGGGCAACAGCACCAGCGCCGTCGTCACCGTCGCCGACCTGAATCAGAACCTGCTCCGACTGGGTCTGCCAGCGGGTAGCGCCGGACAGGTCGAAGCGCGCGTCCGGGCTGAACTGGTACTAAACGGCACGACAGCCGCCACGACGATGCCGACCTACTCGGCGTCGACCACGCTGACAGGTACGCCTTATCTGGTCGTGATCTACTACCCGTCGATCTACGTGCCGGGTGCGTATCAGGGCTGGGCACCCGATCAGGCCCCGAAACTATCGTCGGTGACGAACAACAAAATATACGAAGGGTACATCAACTTCCCCGGCGCGTCGGAATTCAAGCTCACCAGCGTACCGGCCTGGAGCGGTACCAACTACGGGGCCGGTGCAGCGGGCAAGCTATCGGCTGAAGGTAGCGCGGGCAACCTGAGCGTGACCACGCCGGGCTACTACCTGCTGAAAGCCGACCTGAACGCACTGACTTACACCCTCACGCCCACCACCTGGTCGGTGATCGGTGCAGCAACGCCCAAAGGTTGGGACGCCGACACACCCCTGACCTACGACGCGACGACCGGCACTTGGCGCGGCACCGTAGCCCTGACGAAAGACGTGCTTAAATTCCGGGCCAACGGCGCTTGGGACATCAACTACGGCGACACCAGCGCCGACGGCCTGCTCGACCTGAACGGCGACAACATCAGCGTACCGTCGGCTGGCACCTACACCGTCATACTGGACCTGAGCAAACCCGGCAACTACACCTATCGGTTGATCCGGCAGTAATTCTCATAGCACAAAAAAATCCCCGTTGCGCGTCAATCTGATGCCAGCGGGGATTTTTTATGTGGCTAGTGTAGTAGACATCGACTGGGCGTAACGACAGCTATCATTATCCGCAGAGATCTGTGGCTACAAGCAGGATGATTATTTCTTCGCCATTTTCTGCCGAACCTGCTCCACAAACTCGACGGATACACCGGCTATGTCGGCGGCCTGTTCAGCGGATAAGTTCATTTTGGCCAGCAGATTTCGGACAAAACGCTCCTCGGCTTTCGTCTGCCCCCGTTGCTCGCCCTTCTCCTCACCCATCAGATAAAACACGTCCTTCTCCGGGCTGATAAGTTTTTCGATGCTGTCCATAGCGTCTTTGAGTTTGATGCCTAAGTTACGCAGCTGGGCCAGCACACGCAACTGATTGATATGCTTTCTAAACGATAAATCGCCCACGCTCGTTTCACCCACGCGCTGAACGATTTGCACCAGCGTTTTTTCGGTATCATCACCACCAAGATTCGCCAGAATACTCAGCAATACTTCCTCCGGTTGCGTCGACTGTAGAAAAAGGTGGTAATCCAGTTCAGCGAATGAAATCAGCGGGAAGTCGAAGTGCAGATTGGGCCGGTCGAGCCGGGTCGTCATCTGCGGGGTCGCTGAACCGAGAAAAATGACGTACTGTCGAATAGGTAGCCGGTATTTGCGTTCCAGCATGATGTAGTATTCCGCCATCCGGTACACCATATCCGGCTCATCAGCAACTTGAAACTCTAATTGCAGCACGTAAGTACTGCCGTGTTCATCGGTTATTTTCTTCAGCAAATCGGGCTTTCGTTCTTTTGTATGCTGTACATCGTCAGGTAACTCTTCCGATTCTACAACCGTGATGCCAAGTACATTTTTCAGCAATCCCGGAATTATCGCTTCCAGATTTTCCCGTAGAATTTTGTCGTACTGATTTACCTGTTTACTCATTGAGAAGGGGCATGGACAACGCGCTAAGCTAGCGAATTCGCCCGATTTCCGCTGCTAATGGGGATAATCCGGGGGTCGCTGGCTTTTCAGAATGGTATTAGTAAGCCATTCTATTCAACGTGTCAATGCAAAACCGTTTTCCGCTCCGCGCACTAACGCTGTTCGCGGCTCTAGCTGCCCTTACGTCCCAGGCGCAGGAACTTCGCCCGCCTGCCTACCCGCTCGTCACCCACGACCCGTATTTCAGCGTCTGGAGCATGACCGACAAACTCACCGACTCCCCCACCCGCCATTGGACCGGTAAGCCGCAGTCAATGGAGGGCGTTATCCGGGTCGATGGGAAATCGTATCAGTTTCTGGGCGCGGTACCGCCGACCTACATCAACTTGCTACCCACCGGCGAATCAGCCCCCTACACGGCGCAGTACACGCTGACCAAACCCGACGCGGGCTGGGAAAAAGCCGACTACAACGCGAAAGGCTGGAAAACCGGCCCCGGTCCGTTTGGCGACAATGCGGAATCGCGCACGCGCTGGCTTAGCAGCAAAACCGACCCTAACGGCATTCATATCCGGCGCGAATTCACCTACGACGGTAAGCTCGACCCCGACGAACTGCTGCTGTCGACCAGCTACGACGATGACCTGACGGTCTATCTGAACGGTACGCTGATTCTAACCAAAACCTGCTGCGCGGGCGAATACCGGCAGGAACCGTTGTCAGCGGAAGCGAAGAAAGCCCTGCGGAAAGGCCGCAACGTACTGGCCATCCATTGCGTCAGCCCCATCGGCGGCTCGTTTGTCGATGTCGGTCTCGTAAGTCCAGTCGTGTCGAAAGGCATCGAAACGGCGCAGCAGACCGACGTGACGGTGACGGCGACGCAGACGGACTATGGCTTCACGGCGGGTCCCGTCAATCTGCACCTGAACTTCCTATCGCCCCTGCTGCTCGATGAACTCGAAGTCGTAGCCCGGCCCGTTACGTACGTAACCTTCGACGTAAAATCGCGCGACGGCAAGACCCACGATGTGCAGGTGTATTTCGGTGAAGCGGGTACGATGGCGACCAACACCGGCAGTCAGGAAGTGATCGGCGATGCGGGTACGACGGCGAGCCTCAAGTGGCTAAACGTTGGCACACGGCAGCAGCCGGTGTTGCAGAAGAAAGGCGACAACGTCCGTATCGACTGGGGCTACGCCTATCTGGCCGCTCCCAATGCGGAGGGTGCTCAATTGTCGCCCGGCCCCATCGACGCCATGAAAGCCCGATTCATTCAGGCGGGTCACGTACCGGCCGGAAAAATTGCGCTGGGTACGGGCCAAACCTACGGCCTGGCGATGAGCCTACCAATGGGTAAAGTCGGTAACGATGTGGTCGAGCGGCACCTGCTGCTGGGTTACGACGACCTGTACTCGGTGCAGTATTTCGGTAAAAACCTGCGGGCGTGGTGGCGTCGCGATGGCAAAACGACCATGCCGCAACTGCTGCAAACGGCTGAGAACGACTACGCCCGGCTGCGCAAAAAGAGCGCGAACTTCGACAAACAATTGCGTTCGGACGCGGAAAAATCCGGCGGTAAGCAATACGCCGACCTCTGCGTACTGGCGTACCGGCAGGCCATTGCGGCCCATAAAATCGTAGCCGGTCCGACGGGCGATCTGCTGTTTTTCTCGAAAGAGAATTTCTCCAACGGCTCCATCGGTACCGTCGACATCACCTATCCATCGGCACCGATGTTTTTGTTGTACAACAACGAACTGGCGAAAGGGCTGCTGCGCTTCATTTTCGACTACAGCGAGTCGGGGCGGTGGAAAAAAGATTTTCCGGCGCACGACGTAGGCACGTATCCGCTGGCCAACGGGCAGACCTACGGCGAAGATATGCCGGTCGAAGAAGCGGGCAACATGATGATTATAACCGCTGCTACCGTACGTATGGATGGTAAGCCCGACTTCGCCAAACAGCACTGGCCAACGCTGACCAAATGGGTCGGCTTCCTCAAACGCGATGGCTTCGATCCGGGTAGTCAGCTCTGCACCGACGACTTTGCCGGGCACCTGGCCCGCAACGCCAACCTGTCGGCCAAAGCGATCATGGGCATTGCCTGCTACGGGCAGATGGCCGCACAACTGGGCGATCAGAAAACGGCCGACGAGCACCTGACGCTGGCGCGCGACCTCGCTCGTAAGTGGATGCAGATGGACTCGGAAGGAACGCACTATGCGCTGACGTTCGACAAAACGCCGGGTAGCTGGAGCCAGAAGTACAACATCGTCTGGGACAAACTGCTCGATCTGAACGTGTTCCCGACCGAAGTAGCAAAGACGGAAATCGACTTCTACCTGACCAAACAGCAACCCTACGGTCTGCCGCTCGACAGCCGCAAGACCTACACCAAATCGGACTGGATTATGTGGACGGCGACGATGGCCGACTCAGACAAGGATTTCAGGGCGTTCGTCGCACCGGTCTGGAAGTACGCCAACGAAACCCCGACGCGCGTACCACTCAGCGACTGGCACGAAACCACTGATGCCAAACAGGTCGGGTTTCAGGCCCGCTCAGTCGTCGGCGGCTACTACATCAAGATGCTGGCCGACTACCTCGACAAACATCCAAAGAAGTAACACAAAGCGCCTTGTTCCGTCCATACGAGCAAGGCGCTTTGTGATTCTGTACCCTCTTTTCAACGAATTTATGAATCGATACTACCTCCTCTTACTGGGGTTATTACTCGGGTCGACCGGCTGGGGACAGCAGTCCGTCGCTCAGAATCCCTACCGTGAACTGCCGCTGGGTGCTATCCGGCCCAAGGGCTGGCTGCGCGAAATGCTGGTACGGCAGCGCGACGGGGCTACCGGTAAACTCGATAGCCTGTACCCGCTGGTGATGAACCAACGCAACGGCTGGCTGGGTGGCGACGGCGACCAATGGGAGCGCGGGCCGTACTGGATCGACGGGCTACTGCCGCTGGCCTATATGCTGGACGATAAAGCATTGATCGCCAAAACCAAACCGTGGGTCGAATGGGCGATCAAGAGTCAGCAACCCGACGGGTACTTTGGCCCGTCGACGGACTACAGCCCCGAACCTGGTATTCAGCGCGATAACAGTCGCGACTGGTGGCCCAAAATGGTGATGCTGAAAGTGTTGAAGCAGTACTATTCCGCTACCAACGACAAGCGCGTAATCGACCTGATGACCCGCTACTTTCGCTACCAACTGGCCGAACTACCCAAAAAGCCGCTCGACCACTGGACGTTCTGGGGACGCTACCGGGGTGGCGACAACCTACAGGTCGTGTACTGGCTCTACGGCATCACCGGCGACAAATTCCTGCTCTCTCTCGGCGACCTGATTCACAAACAAACCTTCGACTACACCAATGCTTTTCTGAACACCGACCTGCTAAGCCGGAAAGGCAGCATTCACTGCGTCAATCTGGCACAGGGGTTCAAGGAGCCGTTGGTGTACTACCAGTATCACCGCGACAAAAAATACGTCGATGCGTCGAAGAAAGGACTGGCTGATTTGCGGACCTACAACGGCATGGCGCACGGTCTGTTTGGGGGTGACGAAGCCCTGCACGGCAACGACCCGACGCAGGGGTCGGAGTTCTGCTCGGCGGTGGAGATGCTGTTCTCACTCGAAAGTATGCTCGAAATCGCTGGCGATCTCACCTACGCCGATCAGCTGGAGCGCATCGCGTTTAACGCGCTTCCGACTCAGGCGACTGACGATTATCTGGGGCGGCAGTATTTTCAGCAGGCCAATCAGGTGATGGCGACCCGGCACATGCGCAACTTCCGCGACAACCACGGCGGTACCGACGTTTGCTTCGGCCTACTGACGGGTTATGCCTGCTGCACGTCGAATATGCATCAGGGCTGGCCCAAGTTCACGCAGAATTTGTGGTACAGCACCGGAACAGCGGGGCAAGCTAATCACGGCGTCGCGGCCTTGTTGTATTCGCCCAGCGAAGTCAAAACCACCGTTGGCAGGAATGTACCAGTAACGATCAGCGAGGAAACGAACTACCCGTTTGAAGAAACCGTCCGATTCACCGTCAACGTCGGTAACAGCGCGAAAACGGCATCTTTTCCGTTTCAACTGCGTATTCCAGCCTGGTGCAAAAGGGCAAAAATCACTATCAACGGCAAAACATCGCAGGAACCGACCGGCAATCAGATCGTGACGATCAGCAGGGCGTGGCACTCGGGCGATGTAGTCGAACTGCACCTGCCGATGCACATCAGCCGGAGCCGGTGGTACGAAAACTCGATGTCGGTGGAGCGTGGACCGCTGGTGTACGCACTAAAAATTGGCGAGACGGCGAAGCTGGTCACCAACAAAAAGGACCCCATCGAATACGGCGACACCTACACTGAACTCCGTCCGACGACACCCTGGAATTACGGCCTGCTCCACGTTGCCGACGACAAACTCGACAGTGCATTCTCCGTCACGACCAGCCCGGTTTCAGCATACCCGTGGAATCCGGAAAGTGCCCCGTTGACGATCAAGGCCAAAGCCCGGCGCATCCCAACCTGGCAATTGTACAACGACATGACCGGCCCAATGCCCTACAGCGCCATCTACGGCCTCGACGCCGACAACGACGTCGAGGAAATCACGCTGATACCCTACGGCTGCACCAACCTCCGTATCGCGCAGTTTCCGGTTATCGGCGGACAGTAATGGGGGAGTTCGTAGAGCTGTATAAAAGCCTGATTGACCAGTCGATTAACGGCTTAACTGTGGCACAGGCCGGGCTGCCATCTTTACCAGTTCCGGCAACATGAACATCCAGTAAACCGCCCTGACTAGCGTCGAGCTGATGGATCAATTCCCAGGAAATAGCGAGTGAAATTTTCATGCGTCGGCTCCACACCGAATCCATCTGACCGGCGGCTTTCCCAATATCTAGATACACAAACCGGCCGTTGGGTGGTCCCTGCACGTAAGCTCCCAAAAAATTTGGTAACGATGAGTGGCTATCGTCTCCCTTTACCCGGACAGTAAAATCAAACGTAATGGACTGTCCGTTAGAGCACTGTGCCTGAACGGTTTCAAAGTGGTTTCCGCTACCTTTCTGCAAACCGAAATCGACCCCCACCGGCGGTTGTTCCAATACGATACGAAGAGATAGATCGCGCTCCATACGGATTAATTATTTGCTGATTTTGTGACTGTCAGCTTTGGCTTCAATAAGAATGTGTTCGACTCCTAACTTATTGCGAGTGTACCGCTCATAGACACTGATACGATCTCGTTCTACACATGGGCGAATATGGGGCCACAAACTGTCCTCAGTAGCAACATCGACCCGGTGTTGCTACTGGTCTTCCAACTGCCAGAACTACGAGCTTGGTTGAACAGCGTAGCCTACTGAGCCAATTCAACAGCTACTCGTTATTCGCTTCCGCAGCCTGATCGGCGAGGGTAGCTACGAATGAGCGCGACACTGCCGACTCGCTTTCATACCCTTTTGCACTTGCTTCGCCGATACCGCCGGGACTAGGCAGCAACCGGTTGACCACCGACATTGTATCCATGAACAAGCCGGGCATCAGGTTGTGCAGGGCGGTCAGCGTTTTGGCGGGTAGCGATACAACGATTTCGGCCTGACCAATCCGGCACGCGTCGATCACCTGTTTAGCGCAGGTTTCGGCACTGACGGTCAGCAGCGGCAAGGCATCGGCGATTTTGAACCAAGCATACTCTTTCTCGGTCTGCCCTTTGACAATCGCATGACGCGGACTGCCCGTGCGGATCAGGCCGGGGCAGACTGTCGTAACGAGAATGCCATCTTTCAGCAGTTCAGCCCGGATGCCTTCCGAGTAACCCACGAGCGCAAACTTACTGGCCGAGTAAGGCGTCATGTGCGGGATCGCCACTTTACCACCAATCGACGCGATGTTGACGATGCGGCAGGGGTGCGTCCGGGCGCGGTCACGCATTCCAGGCAGTGCGGCTTCGATGGTCCGGTAAGCCGCCCAGAAGTTACTATCCATCGCCAGCTTGAAGTCTTCCTCCGTGGTGTTTTCGTAGGGCGACACACTGATAACACCCGCATTGTTAACCAGCACGTCGATGGGTCCGAACTGCTGCTCGACAGTCGTGATAAAAGCGTCGATGTCGGGCTTGCGGGTCAGGTCGCAGGTGATGGCGAGAATGTCGGGGCCGTATTGCAGCAGGTCGGCTTCGGCCCGGATCAGCTCGTCGGCGTCGCGGGCACAGATGGCCACGTTCGCGCCTTCAATGGCAAACTGCCGGGCCATAACCAGCCCTAGCCCGCGCGACCCGCCGGTGATGACAACGGTTTTACCCGCGAAACGCATCGTCCGCTGATGCTTGACATACGCACGGGCGGCAACGGCGGCTCCGACACCTAACAGCGTCCAGAGTAAAGAGTGACTATTCGATCTGTTCATAGCGTTGAGTCGACAGCCGCCATTTTATCGACCATCGTCTCTGCCTAACGCGCAGCCCCCCGCTTCGGTTATGAGAAATGTGTACCGCTTACCACACGTACACTTGGCGACCTCTGCTGGACAAAGCAACTTATTTCTTCACTATAAGTGTGAGTCGATCATATAGTTGTACGTGAGCCTATTCAAGCTGTAAGCGACCTTAGTACTCAGGATAAGCGAGACATATGTAGTTTTTATGCAGAATAGTTGATTCTGTATTTTTTGATACTTACTATCAGGCTTTGTTAACGAATCGGGCACCTACTGTTCAGTCAATCAAGATACTATGGCACACCACTACGGTCGAGTTTGGTTACTACTATCGCTTTTTGTCAGTTTTTCTACTCAGCTCTTTGCGCAATTTGTGTATGCCCCCGGTCGGATCCAGCGAGTGGATGGTTCTACACAAACCGGCGAAATCGCTTACACAACGGGTAAACTGGGTGATAAACTGCTGTTTCGTCCAGATAATCAGGCATCACCGATTACGTATTCCCCCGATGAATTACGTTCGTTTGAGGTTGAATCGGGGCGATTCGTTAGCTGGCGACCCAGTAATGACTCCGCTTCGTCTGCCGTATTCGTACAACAACTGGTAGATGGTCCTGCATCACTTTACCTATACAGACGTAGCGACAGGATCAAAGTTTATCTACTCAAACAAAAAGGCGAATTCACAATAATCCAACCACGTCAGCCTAGTTCCACCCTGGCCACCCTGCCCGATTGTGGTTCGATTCGACCAACAGCGTTCGATACACCATTATCGCTGAATACCGCCCGGTTGAGCCGTTACCTGACCGATTATAACCGTTGCGTGGAGCCGGGCTCAACCAGTAAAAATGCGAACCTCAGTTATCGACCCCTGAAAGTGGCGATAGGCGCTCGTCTGTATATACCGGTAATTTACGGAAAACTACACTATTCCGACGGGGCTACCACTCCTCCTTCGACCATTTCCGTCAAGCCGGGTGTCGGCATTTCGGTAAATTTTTCGTGGGAGAGACGACTAACCGCAGGGCTGGACATAGCACTTATCAGTAAAACGATAAACTGGAACACCGATAGCACGGCTAAACGAGTTTGGATCGTTGATGCATTGAGCGGCCAATCCTTATACGTCAGTCCTTTTCTACGATATGAGTTTCGTAAACAAAGCCATCAACGGTTAGTGCCTTATGTGGTAGCCGGTTTGGTTTTCAATAAGCTACTCAATAGTCAACTGACTATCAATCGTCTCTATCCACGTAATCGGTTTACGGCTACCTACGATGACTTAGTCCCTTGGACTGCAACCGTTAATAAAGAGGCAGGATTAGACGAGCTGGGCGGTTCATTAGGGGGCGGCTTACTATGGCAGGTAGCGAATCGCCTAACACTTGTTGCTGATATGCGCCTGGTTTATTCAGCCGCCTTTCTGTCAGTATATAAAGTGCCTACCATCACTAACAACGAGCCTGCCCTGTCGCCCCGTACTTTTCAACTCAATAACTCCATAGGTATAAACATCTCGCTGTAACTATGCAGGCTCACGGCTTCCTGCAACTGACCGAATGTCTTCCTTTTCCCTATGTCTGTGAAGACACAGACATAGGAATATGTGTGATCTGAGAACTAACAAGTCAGAGTGACTTACTACGAAGTTTGCTCGTACAGCGTTACGCCAACCCGGTCAATGTGGTCGCGCAGGGCGGGGTTGGTTAGCTGATCGTAGAGCAATAAGTCGAAGGTGAACGGCAGATCCAGATCGTCCAGGTCGTTGTCGAGCCGGAAGCGATCGCGCAGGGCAAACGACTCACCGAATAACGCCAGGTCGACGTCGGAACCGGGGTGGTTCGTTCCTTTAGCCCGCGACCCAAACAGGATTGCCCGTTCCAGCCGGGGTGTTCGCGATAACACCTGCCGAATCTGAACCAGTTGTTTATCCGTCAGTCCGTACATCATTCGATATCGTTTTTCTTCGGCTCCATATCGTCTATTAGCAGCTCGTTGAATACCGTGAGCAGGTGCTCAAAATCGTAAAAATATTCCTGCCGGATAGTTTCGGCGATCCTGTTAGCCGTTGCTTCGTCGTAAGTATGCGAAGTAGCATTTCGGCTGCTGACCATCTCCATCCAACGTTCTCCATTGGTAATCAGGCCGACACGATTGCTTAGTCGAAAGGTGTCTTTCGATCCCGTAATGTTCGTATAACCCTGATCGACGAGATAATCTTTCAGTGTGTTCCAGGCCAGTTCATAGGTAAACTCGAAGCACTTGATAAGTCCCTGCTGTTCCAGCTTCGAATAGCTATGCAGACTGACGGCTTCCTGTAGTTGTCCAAATGCTTTCTTAAAGTTGGAAAACCGCTGTTTCCATCGCACGTCTTTTTCCATGAACGACCGTAATTTTTGGACCAAGTTCATCAGAAATGAGCAGGATCAAAACTCGGCTGTAACAGCACCCTGTCGCTACACCTTCTGCCGGTTAGGATGTACCCACGGCTGCCGGTACGGGCGTTGCAGCAGTTTGGTCGCTTCAGGGTCGCCGACGACTTCGCGCTTTTGCGGGTCGTACACCAGCGGGCGGCCGGTTTTCATCGACAGGTTTGCCAGAATACAGCTTGCCGTTGAGATATGGCCCTCTTCGATGTCGGCTACGGGGCGACCATTCTTTTCGATAGCGGCCAGAAAATCGAGCATGTGCAGACGAGTAGCGGGGGCTGCGTTTAGTTCGATGCGATCTTCTTTCAGGTCTTCGGGGTACTTCTCTTTTTCGAAAACGACGTCTTTGTGGATTTTCTCACCCTTCGTCGGGCCGTCTTTATCGGCGGGGATGAAGTCGTAACTCATCGTACTGCCCCAGAGCGTGCCCTTGTCGCCGTAGAGCGTAAACGACCACGGGTAATCAGGATTGTTGGGTGTACCCCAAGTGCGGTGCTGCCAGATACAGTTCAGCCCGTCGTACTCGAACAGGGCCGACTGCGTGTCGGAAATGTTCGACTTGCCTTCCTTCTGCACGTAGATGCCCCCCGTCGAACTGATACGCTTCGGCCAGCCCAGTTTCAGCATCCAGCGGACAGTGTCGAACATGTGCACGCACATATCGCCCACAACCCCGTTACCGTACTCCATAAATGTACGCCACCAGCGAATGTGCGGCAGGCCGTCGTAGGGGCGCTTCGGCGCAGGGCCGCTCCACATCTCGTAGTCGAAAAAGGCAGGAACGGGTTCGACGGGCGGGGTGCCGTTGTTACGCATTGGGTAATAGCAACACATCTCCACGTGCCGGATGTTGCCCAGCAGTCCAGCATCGACAATATTCTTCTTGGCGTCAATCAGATGGGGGGTGCTTTTGCGCTGCGTCCCGACCTGCACGACCTTGCCGTATTTACGCGCAGCAGCGACCATCGCTTCGCCTTCCAGCACGTCGACACTGATGGGTTTCTGTACGTAGACATGCGCCCCCGACTTCACAGCTTCGATCATGGTTAGCGCGTGCCAGTGGTCGGGTGTACCGATCAGTACGATATCGAGTTGATTCTCGGCCAGCATCTTCCGGTAATCGCCGTACAGCTTCGGCACCTTCCCTGATTTTTGCCGCTGACTCACCAGCTTACCCGCTTCATCAAGCTGATGCTGATCGACATCGCACAGGGCCACCACTTCGACTGGTGATACCTGAATGAGCCGGAACAGATCGCTTTTGCCGTACCAGCCCGTGCCGATCAACCCGACGCGGTAGGTTTTGGCAAACGAAGTAAGTGGCAGGCCGCTTGCATCAAGGGTACTCATGGCCAGTGAAGCGGCTGAGCCCAGCAGAAAATGGCGACGATCGAGGGAAAAGGCGGTCATAACGGGAGTGACGTTGTTTATCTAAAAAAGACATGCCCCCGCCTGACTTAACCATTTAGCCACAAACAAAAAGCCCCGCCGATCATCGGCGGGGCTTTCAAGGATAAACCTTAAACGATAAACATTGAACGTTAAACGACTTAATGTGCTGGTTCCAGTTCACGGTCGCGCGACTTCGTGCGGGCCCGATCAATATGCAGACGCATCAGGATACCTTTCTTGATCCGCATCCAGCGTTCGTACAGGCTCGACTCGGTCAGGAAATTCCACTTCTCTTTTTTCTCTTCTTTCCGGTGCTCTTCGGGGTCATAGAGCATACCCGTGCATAGGCAATGCTTGCGATTCGTCCGGGTCAGAATGTCGAAGTTAGTGCAGGTCTGACAGCCTTTCCAGAACGACTCATCGCCCGGCAGTTCGCTGAGCGTAACCGGGTGATAGCCCAGATCGGAATTGATCTTCATCACGGCCAGACTCGTCGTGATACCGATGATCTTGGCCGTCGGAAACATCGTCCGCGACAGCTCAAATGCTTTCGCCTTGATGCGCGTCGCGATGCCACTTTTGCGGTGCTCGGGGTGTACAATCAATCCTGAGTTAGCCACGAATTTGCCGTGGTCCCAGGTTTCGATATAACAGAACCCAACCCACTCACCCGACAGGGTCATGGCGATAATCGCCTTCCCTTCGAGCATTTTTTCCATGACGTATATCGGCGACCGTTTGGCAATACCGGTTCCGCGTGCTTTCGCACTTTCTTCCATCTCATGGCAAATGGCTTCTGCCAGTCGCAGATGGTTTTCGCTGGCTACCTGAACAATGTATTGGTCGTTGACTACTTCTGGCTTAATCATCGTCGTTGATTGGGCGACCCCTACGGCCGCTGCGGAGACGTTGCTATCCGCGTCGTGAATGGATTGGAATGAATAAACGGAAAAGAGGGCGAAACTGATTTACCGCGTAGGTAAATAATGCTATATGGTCCATACGGACCTAAACCGGAAGGGTGTAGTATGGAAGAAGGCCGGTATGAAAACGAGCTTACCCATCGGTTGTGAACTGACAAAAATAGCGGACAAACATCGGGAGTTTATCCGGGTCATGCAATAGTAAAAACGGATTTTTTCATCGATAGTTCACCTACTTTTTAAACATATTGACTCTACATTCCGTACACTAACAGTCGAGGCTGTGAATGAGTAGGTTAGCCCCGATTGTACGATCTATAATCGTGCCGATCTCCTTTCCCAACCCATGCAGATTGCCCTTCCCTCGCCCAGCTACCCGCTGACGCTTAGCCAGAGCCGACTACTACGGTATGGCGTATTCTTCTATCTGTACGTCATGCAGGGCATTCCATCGGGCTTCTACCTGACGGCACTGGCCAATTATTTTACGGGGAAAGGCGTCAGCCCGGACGTGGTTGGGTCGTTTATCGCCATCATTGGTTTGCCATGGGCATTTCAGTTTATCTGGGGCCCCTTGATCGACCGGTTTCAGGGATCGCCGATGGGTCGGCGCAAACCGTGGGTTGTTGGCGCTCAACTGATGACTGTGCTGGCATCGTGCGTACTGCTGTTCGTGGGTAATCCTGTCGCGCAGATCGGTACACTGGGCTGGCTATTCTGCCTCCGGAGTGTCTTTGCCGCCATTCAGGATGCGAGCGTCGACGCGATGGCAATCACCGTGATTCCCGAAGACGAGCGTGGGCGGGTGAATGCGTTCATGCGGGCAGGGTTCCTCGTCGGGACGGGCATTGGCGCGGCCGTGTTCGCCAACCTGCTGCACGACTACGGTTTTCATAGCGCGGCCCTGGTACAAATCATGTGTCTGCTGACGGGTGTGCTGCTGATGATTTTTGTTCGCGAAAAACCCGGTGACCGGCTACTGCCGCTATTTAGTGACGAAACCAATCAGTCTAACATGGCAGCCGGACCCGGCAAAACTGAAGCTGCCAGCCACCCGACCCACGATTTTAAGTGGCTGTTTACGGAGTTGTTCAAAAGTCTGTTCGCCCGAAAAAGTCTGCTGCTGTTTGGCGCTATTCTGCTAGCCTACGTCAGTAATGCCCTGTTTCTACGCGCCTATAATCACCACCTGATTGACGAACTGGGCTGGGCCGACGATGACGTGTCTGTACTGACTGGCACGTATGGGATGGTGGCGGCAACGGCCATCGCATTGACCGGCGGCTACCTCGCCGACCGCATGGGTGCCCGTCGGTTGCTTATCATCGTCATGGGCGTCGTGGCGGTGTACCTGATTAGCTTCAACCTATTGTCGTCCAGCTGGGTCAGGCGCGACATTGCGCAGTCGGGGCTGGTGGCGTTGTATTTTATGGACCCGGCTGTGAGTGCGGCCGCGATGCCGGTACTGATGGCGATTTGCCGGAAGGGTGTCGAAGGATCGCAGTTTACGACGTACATGGCGTTCGTAAACCTGAGCGACGTCGCGGGGACTTATTTCGCCGGTACGGCCCTGCTGCACTTCACCGCCCCGACCATCGGTTTGTTTGGTGGTTGCCTGGCATTGCTAGCCATGTTCACCGCTTTCCTAACGCTCCGGCACTACCGGAAGAGTGGCCCCTCCCCATTCTAATCTTGCAGGAGTTTCACGTGGTGTATATTAATTGGCTTCATAGACAGGCCTTTTTACCCCTAAATCCCCTGAAGGGGACTTATTCTACACATGAGTAAAGTCCCCTTCAGGGGATTTAGGGGTAAAAAATCTCCTTTTCGTAGTACTCAGATTTAAATGCTCGAAACCCCTACAAGATTAGAACGGGGTGGGGTTGTTCCACAAAAATCTATCGGATGACTAACTCGGTGGCGTCGTCGAAGAAGTGGGCCTGACCAACGTTCAGGTACAGCGTTACGGATTGCCCCGCCCGCAAGCGCATCGCATCAGCAGGCGACACGCGCGCAACGAGCGGAATGCCGCCCAGCGGAATGCCGTTCATTGTGACGTATGCCAATGCTTCGTTACCCATGTTTTCGACGGCATCGATTACCACCGGCAACGGTACTGCTTGCGTGTCGGCCGGCGACAGGGTCAGGTGTTCGGCCCGGATGCCCAGCGTTACAGGCTTATCGACGTAAGGTGTAAGTGACGTTTGCGGTCCTGCTTCCGTTAGCGGAATTTGTAACCCGCTGCCAGTTGTTACAAAGCTTGCCCCTTCGGTAGTTTGCCGAATCTGCCCAGCCAGAAAATTCATCGGTGGCGTGCCGATAAAGCCCGCGACGAAGCGATTAGCGGGATGGTTGTACAGTTCAAGGGGCGTATCGTACTGCATCACGTCGCCACCGCGCAACACGACGATCCGGTCGCCAAGGGTCATGGCCTCGACCTGATCGTGGGTAACGTAAATCATCGTGGCCTTGAGCTGCCGGTGCAGTTTCTGGAGTTCAATCCGGGTTTGTCCGCGCAGCTTGGCGTCGAGGTTACTCAATGGCTCGTCGAACAGAAATACTTTAGGTTCACGCACAATCGCCCGACCGATTGCGACGCGCTGCCGCTGCCCGCCCGACATATCTTTTGGCTTACGATCGAGCAGGTTCTCGATTTCCAGAATGCGGGCCGCCTGCGTTACGCGCTCCCGGATTTCGGCCTTCGGCATGTTGCGCAGTTTCAGGCCAAACGCCATGTTCTCGAACACAGTCATGTGCGGGTACAGGGCGTAATTCTGGAACACCATCGCGATGTCACGGTCCTTCGGCGGCAGATCGTTGATCCGTTTGCCGTCCAGCAGCATGTCACCGGATGTGATATCTTCCAGCCCGGCAATCATCCGCAACAGCGTCGATTTTCCGCAGCCGCTCGGCCCCACGAGCACGACAAACTCCTGATCGCGCACGTCGATACTGACATCCCGAATCACGGTCGGCCCGTCGCCGTAGGCTTTGACAATGTGCGTTAAAGTTACGTTAGCCATAGTTAAAGAGTGAAAGAGCGAAAGAATGAAAGAGTGGCTGGCGTGTCATTCGCTCTTTCACTCTTTCGTTCTTTCGCTCTTTATAAAATCTTGTATTTCTCCAGCCGCTGGAAGGCCCAGAGGCTTTCGATGGTTGATTCGGCACCGGCGTTTCGGTTGACGCCGTTGGCACCGATACCGTCGTAGCCTCGCCCGGTCGTTTTGTCGTACATGGGCGTACTGGCGATATTTTTACCCAGAAACCAACTCGCTAACCGACGGGCAAGGGCGGTATATTTCTGGTCGTTGGTCTGGTCGTAGGCTTCGAGCGTGGCCCAGATCATGGGCCGGATACCATAGGCAATCTGCGAAAACTGACTCATCCGGATGGAGGTAATTGCATCGCCGGTCTGCTGCACGTCGAACGATTCAAGATAGTTCTGCCGAATAAGCCAGGGGTAGAAGTTGTCGATTTCGCGCCGGGCGGCCGCCTGCCAGTCGGGCTTGTTTAGCTGTCTACCCACCCGCAATAAGGCATAAGCCTGATCGCTGGCGTAAGCATGCCAAGTATTTTCAAAACTCAGGATAGCCCCGTACGGAAACTGGTTTTGTCCACCGTGTTGCATCGCTACGATGCCATCACCCAGCTTCTCGATCAGCTTCAGCACGTCGGCGCTGGCCTGCCGTTGCTGCTCATTAGCCAGACAAATCAGCAGGATAGCCGCCTGATCAGTTCCTGATCCGAACGGTAGCCATTTCGGCACGGCAACACTCTGGATTGTGTCATATTCAGCAGGCTTTCCACCAAAATCACGCAGCACGTTGGCCGTAATTTTCTGCGTTGCAACCGCAATACGACCGGCCAGTTTTACGTCGCGCTGCCGGTAATACGAATTGGCTTCTGAGAGGCACCAAAACGCCCGCCACGACCAGAAGTTGGCTTCGGCCACGCTGGTGCGGAATGTTTTATTGATTGTACGATCGGGCCACAGGAAGTTGTAAAAATAACCCGCCCCGGCCGCGCCCTCGGGGGCTTGTAGTTGCAGCACAAACTCCGTCATGGCGCGTAACCGGGTCTGCTTGCTGGGGCTGGTAGTAAGGTCGGGTTCGTTGAGCAGAAAAAGGGCCGCCCTGGCTACATCATCGATGCAGGTGAAGCCCTCATCGTCATCACCGACAAGTCGATAGTCGGGCGCATTGCTGTAAATCGCGACCGTCCCAACCGTTGCACTGTTGGGTAGTGTCACGGTCTGGTACAGATGGTTGAGATGGGCCAGATTGACATATCGCCCGGCTGGAGTTGATTGCGCGGTAAGACGTCCGCTACTGACAATCAGTAAAACGATTCCTACAAGGCGGTACAGATAAGCGTGATTCATAGTCTGAAACCTCAGTCTTTCAGCCCCGACGAAGCCATACTGCGGATAAAGTGTTTCTGGAAAAACAGGTAGAGAATAACCACCGGCACCGCCAGCAACACCGCAGCCGCGATTTTTACGCCCAATTGCCCCTCAGCCCGGCCACCCACCGAAAACAGCGTCACGAGTTGTGGCATGGTCATGGTCGATTCATCGCGAATAACGATCAGCGGCCACAGCGCTTCGTTCCACAGGCCCATAAACGTCAGGATGGTAATGGTCAGCACGGTCGGCAGGACGTTGGGGACGAGTATCTGGAAGATGATGCGCAACTCCCCCGCCCCGTCGATACGGGCCGCGTCGATCAGGGCCTGCGGCAGACTCTGGAACGCCTGCCGGAACAGCAGCACGGCCAGCGAACTCAGCGAAAACGGTATAATCAGCGCCAGATACGTGTCAATCCAGCCCAGCCGCACCATCGTAATGTAGTTCGGAATCAGCGTAATCTGAAACGGCAGGGTCATGGTGAAAATAATGGCATAGAAAATCCAGTTGCGCCCGACGAACTCGTGCCGGGCCAATGCGTAGCCGACCATCGCGCCCGTCACCAGCACCAGCCCCGTTGTCACGATCGCCACGAATGCACTGTTAAGGAAGGCCCGGCCCAGCGGTATTTTGGTGAAGACAGTGATGTAGTTATCCCACGTAAACTGCTCCGGCAGCAGCGTCAGGTCACCCAGCCCGCTCTCCGCCGACAGCGACGCACTGAGCATCCAGACAAACGGGTACACGAACGTCAGCGCAGCCAGGGCAAGGAGGACGTATTTCATGGGTGGGTTTAGGGTTTGACGTTTAAGGTTTAGTCTGTGTCCTCACAGACCGCTGCTGCGTCAGCGAAATTCACCTGCCGGATGACCTGTCTGTGAGGACGCAGACCGGGGCAATGTTCAATGTATTTACTATTCGCGGAGCAACCTTGAACGCTAAACCACAAACCTTACACTTGCTCAACATACTTGCGTTGGATGATGACGACGAACAGGATGATCAGGGCGAAGCAGAAACCCAGCGTGGCCGAATAACCCATGTGATAGTACTGAAACGCCTGTTTGTAAATGTACATCACCGCCGACAACGTACTGTTCAACGGCCCACCCTCGGTCATGATATACGGTTCGATAAACAGCGAAAATCCACTGATGGTCGACAGGACGACGACCGTAAACAGTGTGGGGTTGATGATGGGCAGCGTGATGTACCGGAATTTCTGCCAGGTCGTTGCTCCTTCCAGATCAGCCGCTTCGTAATACTGTTCCGGCACCGATTGCAGGCCGACCAGAAATAGAATTACATACAACCCGACGTTCTTCCAAGTTGCCATCATCGCGATGGAATACATGGCGATAGCCGGGTCGTCGAGCCAGGCCACACGCGGCAGATGCAGGTCGGTTAGCAGTCGATTGATGAGTCCGGCGTTGAACCCGAGCAGCTGCTGCCACAGAATCGTGACGACAACGCCCGACACGATGACGGGCAGAAAAAACGACGCCCGGAAGAAAGCTGCCCCCCGCACCGTCCGGTTCAATAGCTCGGCCAGCCCCAACGCGACGACGATCTGCAATGGAATATGTACCAGCAGAAACCGGATTGTGTTCCAGAGTGCCTGCCAGAACAGCCGGTCGTGCAGCAGCCGCTCGTAATTGCTCAGCCCGATGTATTCCATTGGCGAAATGATGTTCCACCGGTGAAACGTCAGCACAATCGAGAACACAACGGGAAACGCCACAAACACCGCAAAGTGCAGCACGTACGGCGAAACGAGCAGGTATGGGGTGAGTTTTTTCATAGCTACAGTTATTGAATGATAGAGTGATAGAATGATTGAATGCGTTACCGGAAGTGTTTCCCATTCAACCATTCAACACTCTATTATTCAGTCATTAACAACACATCCACCGCCCGCGCGGCATCGGCGATGGCGGCTTCGGGCGTTTTCTTACCGAAGATGACGCAGGCTTCGTACTCCTGCGAAATAATGTCGAACACTTCCACGATTACCTCGCTGTTGTCGACACCCCGGATGTAGCGGGTTTGCCGGGCCAGCGGTGCCATGCGCGGGTTCTTAGCCAAGAACGGTGCAAAAAATGGATCGGTGTCGAGCTGCTGCCGACGCGGAAACTGCCCGGTCAGTTCCATCAGCCGCAGATCACCGGGTTTGTCGACCAGCGTTTTGACGAACGCCCAGGCCGCTTTCGGATCAGGGCAGGTGTTGAAAATGACAATATTTTTGGGGTCGCCATAGGTATAAATTGGCCCCTGATGGCCGTCGGGTACAGGCATTGGGTAGAACGCATAGCGCAGGTCAGCACCGCCGAATTTATCCAGGTAGCTCAGTTGCCACGGCCCCGTAAACTGCGTCGCGATACGTTGGTCGATGAAGGGGTCGCGGGTGGCGGAAAGTCGTTCGCGGGCGAAGTAGTTATTGCGGTACAGCGTCTGCAAAAAGCGAAACACCTCCACCGCTGCTGCGTTGTTGAAAGCCGCTTTAGCCAGTTGCCCCGGCTGCTGCGACAACAGGGGAGCACCGTTGGACGCGGCCAGATAGAGCGGGTAAAAATTAAACAGCCGTTGGTACCAGATCGCCTTCACTTCGGTATACCCCAGCCAGTGATTGACATAGCCGTTCGCATCCTTGGTCTGCATCAGTTCGCCCGCCCGCAGGTAACGGCTGTAGTCAAAAGGTGGCCCGGCGGGTGTGTCAGGCGTTAGCATACCAGTATTGCACAGCGTCATGATCGGGTTCACTTTCCACGGCACCTGATAAATGTGCCCGTCAGACGACGTGACTTCTCGAATCATGGCACTGTCGCAGCGCGCCCGGATGAACGATCGAAAATCAGCAATCGTGTCGAGGGGTACCAGCACACCGGCTTTGGCGTACATCTCCACGCTCCCCTGCCACATATTGGCGTAAATGTCGGGCGTAGTCTTGCCCACCACCGACGCCAGAATAATCTCCTCGCTCGACTGCCCTTCGGGAATGGGCTGGTAGCGGAGGGGCTTGTCGGGCCGGGTGCGCTGCCAACGCTCGGCAAACTCCCGCGCAAACTGAATTTCCCCACCGTTGTTCGAGCACCAGAACACAAGCTTCCGCGTCTTTCCTTCCTCCCGCGACTGACAGCCGATCGTGAACAGGGCCAGTAAAATGAGCAGTCGGGATATAGCCACGGTGTATAGTTTATACCAGCAGAAACTACAAAAGATCGGTTACGGATTGACTTACCCCCGGGCGGTCTGTTGAATAGGCGAATCGCCTGGCGTTTTTCGTAGAAACAAAAAACCCCGGCAACAGTGTCGCCGGGGTTTTTGCTTGGCATAGTCTCTCTCTATGTCACTCTACGTACCCACCGAAGCGGGCAGTTTCGTTAGCGCGTTTTCCGAATTACAACCGGTACGCACTTAGGTGCACAGACACACTCCGCAGGGTTGAGGTACACAACCACGTCGGTGAAGCAGGTACCACCCGCGCTATACAGACGGACAGTGTAGGCCTGCCGTGTGTTCGGATTAGTCAGACCGCTGAACGTGATGCTCGTACCGCTGACCGCCGTTGCACCGTTGAAGTCAGGACCGCTGTAGGTAGCACCCATTGAGTAGCCTGCTTTCGCCGTGTTGCGCAGCGTGGTGAGGGTAATTTTAGCATCGCTGTTCGCGGTAGTTCCGTTACAGGTCGCCATCGTTACCGTCGCCGGATCATCGTAAGCGGGTGCCGGATTAACCGTTACCGTTACCGCCGTCGTAGCCGAGCAGCCAGTCGAGAGCGTACAGGTTGCCGTGTAGCTCGTCGTCATGGTTGGCTCAACCAGCAGCGAAGCATTCGTGTCACCCGTGTTCCAGACTACCGTACCGCTGCAACCATTCACCGTCAGCGTGGTCGACTGACCAGCGCACAGGATTGCCGATGGAGCCGAGCTCGTCACGGTCAGTACTGGCGTTGGGTATACCGTTACCGAGGTGCTCGCTACACTCGTACAACCGGTGGCTGCGTTGCCTACCGTTACCGAGTAAGTACCGCTTACGGTTACGCTGATGCTTTGCGTCGTTTCGCCGTCTGACCACCGGAATACCGAGCCGCCATTAGCTGTGAGCAGGATGCTCGTGCCCTGGCAGGCTGTTGCGCTGCTGGCCGTGATCGTGGCTACTGGGTTCGGGTTGACCGTTACCGTACCCGTCGCGGTGCTCGAACAGCCTTCGGTGCTCGTTGCCGTCACGCTATAGGTCGTTGTACCCGTCGCGCTCAGTACACCCGTGGTCGCACTCGAGCTACCGGCCGAGGTCGGCGTCAGACCCGTCGAGAAGGCGTAGGTATACGTGCCCGCTGCGGCTACACTAGCTGATAGCGTTGCCGTCGTGCCGGCGCAGATGGTTGCGCTGGTCAGCGTCACCACTGGGTTCGGATTCACCGTTACCGTGCCCGTGGCCGTCGAGGAACAACCCTGTGCTGACGTGGCCGTCACGCTGTAAGGGTAGGAACCTGCTGCCAGCGAAGCCGTCGTTGCCGATGCGCTGCCCGGTGCCGTTGGCGTCAGGCCCGTCGAGAAGGCGTAGGTGTAGGTGCCAGCGGCTGCTACGCTAGCCGACAGGGTAGCCGTCGTACCGGCACAAATCGTCGCGCTGGTCAGCGTCACTACTGGGTTCGGGTTCACCGTTACCGTACCCGTCGCGGTGCTTGAACAACCTGCTGCCGACGTCGCCGTCACGCTGTAGGGGTAGGAACCTGCTGCCAGTACACCCGTGGTCGCGCTTGAACTACCGGCTGACGTTGGGGTCAGGCCCGTCGAGAAGGCGTAGGTGTAGGTACCAGCGGCTGCTACACTAGCTGATAGCGTTGCCGTCGTGCCGGCGCAGATGGTTGCGCTGGTCAAGGTCACCACTGGGTTCGGGTTCACCGTTACCGTGCCCGTGGCCGTCGAGGAACAACCCTGTGCTGACGTGGCCGTCACGCTGTAAGGGTAAGTACCTGCTGCCAGTACACCCGTGGTAGCACTGCTGCTGCCAGCTGAGGTTGGGGTCAGACCCGTCGAGAAGGCGTAGGTATACGTACCTGCGGCTGCTACACTAGCCGATAGCGTGGCTGTCGTACCGGCGCAGATCGTCGCGCTGGTCAAGGTCACCACTGGGTTCGGGTTCACCGTTACCGTGCCCGTTGCAGTACTCGAGCAGCCTTCTGCCGAAGTCGCCGTCACGCTGTAGGGGAAGCTACCGGCTGTGTTAAGTGTACCCGTGGTCGCACTCGAGCTACCGGCTGACGTTGGGGTCAGACCTGTCGAGAAGGCGTAGGTGTAGGTGCCCGCGGCTGCGACGCTAGCTGACAGGGTGGCCGTCGTACCGGCGCAGATGGTTGCGCTGGTCAGCGTTACTACTGGGTTCGGGTTCACCGTTACCGTGCCCGTGGCCGTCGAGGAACAACCCTGTGCTGACGTGGCCGTCACGCTGTAAGGGTACGTGCCTGCTGCCAGTGCACCCGTAGTAGCGCTGCTGCTGCCAGCCGAGGTTGGGGTCAGGCCCGTCGAGAAGGCGTAGGTGTAGGTGCCCGCGGCTGCGACGCTAGCCGATAGCGTTGCTGTCGTACCGGCGCAGATCGTCGCGCTGGTCAGCGTTACTACTGGGTTCGGGTTCACCGTTACCGTGCCCGTGGCCGTCGAGGAACAACCCTGTGCTGACGTGGCCGTCACGCTGTAAGGGTACGTGCCTGCTGCCAGCGAAGCCGTCGTTGCCGATGCGCTGCCCGGTGCCGTTGGCGTCAGACCCGTCGAGAAGGCGTAGGTGTAGGTGCCCGCGGCTGCGACGCTAGCTGACAGGGTGGCCGTCGTACCGGCGCAGATGGTTGCGCTGGTCAGCGTTACCACTGGGTTCGGGTTGACTGTTACCGTGCCCGTCGCGGTGCTCGAACAACCCTGTGCTGACGTGGCCGTCACGCTGTAGGGGTAGGAACCTGCTGCCAGTACACCCGTGGTCGCACTGCTACTGCCAGCCGAGGTTGGCGTCAGACCCGTCGAGAAAGCGTAGGTGTAGGTGCCTGCCGCTGCGACGCTAGCCGACAGGGTAGCCGTCGTACCGGCGCAGATGGTTGCGCTGGTCAGCGTCACCACTGGGTTCGGGTTCACCGTTACCGTGCCCGTGGCCGTCGAGGAACAACCCTGTGCTGACGTGGCCGTCACGCTGTAGGGGTAGGAACCTGCTGCCAGTATACCCGTGGTCGCACTGCTGCTGCCAGCCGAGGTTGGCGTCAGGCCCGTCGAGAAGGCGTAGGTGTAGGTGCCTGCCGCTGCTACGCTAGCCGATAGCGTTGCTGTCGTACCGGCGCAGATGGTTGCGCTGGTCAAGGTCACCACTGGGTTCGGATTCACCGTTACCGTTGTGCTTGCTGATGCCGGACAGGTCCCGTAAGCCGATGATGTGAACGTTACTGAGTACGCCGTCGTACTGGTCGGTGCTACCAGAATTGTGCTGGTATTGGCCGATACAGTTGTTCCGTCGCTCCATGTCATCGTACCAGCCGAACTACCGTTACCAGTAGCCGTGGCCGTCAGGCTAACCGAGCTGCCTGCGCAGATGGCCGGGTTGCTCGGTGTAATCGCCAGGGTCGGAATGATGCCGTCTTCTACGATGATCGGACAGCAGCTGCCAGTTCCGCAACCACCCGTTCCTGAGGCCGTGTAGCTATAGCTGCCCGCCTGCGTAATGGTGTAGCTGTTACCGGTGGCTACCTGTGTGCTACCCCGGTACCAGGTTACATTGCTGAAACTAGCCGGTACCGATGCCAGATACGACTGGCCCGCACATAGTTTAACCGGCACTGTTACACAGGTCCGGCTGACGTTATTGCTCAGGTTGTATTCGGGCTGTCCGCTCGAAGCGTCGGCCGTTACATAAGCCGTATTGAACAGCACCCCTTCAGAAGCTGTCCGTGTCGTTACGGTTACTGTACTCGATGAATTAGCACCCGAGATAGTGCCCAGCGACCAGGTTAATACGGTCTGGACTGCTGTGCCGCTGCCGACGGTACTGGTCGCGGCTGCGGGCGAAGAAGATACGTAAGTCAGGCCGAGGTCGAGGGTATCCCGTACCGTGACGCCGGTGGCTACGTCGGTTGCGTTGGCGGCTACGTTGGTCACCTGAATGGTGAAGGTCACGTTGCTGCCCAATGTTACGGATGAGGCATTAGTGGTTTTGGTAATACTCAAATCGGGATCGCCCGACGAGAACCCAAAATCATTGGCATTACTCGCTGTGTTGTTCGATGTGGTAGTTACGTTGATTACCGCCAGATTACCGACCAGTTGGGCGTCGCTGTCAGCCGCATCGTTTCCGTTGCTGTTGACATCCTGTTTGGTCAGCGTAAAACCCGTCGGAAAGTCGGCCCGCCGGATACGCACTTCGTAAACCGTGTTAGGCTTCAGCCCATTTGTAACGTTTGTGTTGTCGAAGGCATAGGTTCCATTAGCATCCGACGTCGTTGACCCGCGTAGTACCCCGTTTTCATAAAGATAAACCGGGACGTTTGCCACGCCCGGATCGATAGCATCCTGAATACCATTCCGGTTATAATCCTGAAAGATTCGGGTGCCAATTGCCAGCGCTGTTGGCGCGCCCACTCGTCCGGGGGCCTGTCGGACGGGCTCCCCGCCCATACAGTCATGGACATCAGCCAGGCAAGGCTGATTGTCCATGCTGCAATGAACGCAGAACGCCCCGATTTGTAGGTGTTCTTCATAGTTATCAAAACAGTATAGCTTTACGGATCTTACGTATGTACGTCCATACGTTTATCCGCGTAGGGGGTCGGCAAACAAAATGCCAGACTACGGGTTCCCTTCCGGCTGATAGACATCCCCTTCCGGGACACAGCGTCATATTTTCTGGTCCAGCCGTCTGTTCAAGGCATATTTATCAGAAAAATCCACCTTTATGTAAGCATAAAATCTTGATATACAGATATTTAATAAAGCGTATAGTATATATTTTTAGCTATTTAGGTTACTTATAGATTCTGTTTGCAAGAAATCTCATTATACACTAAATAATTTGTTCTTTTTGGATAATAATATACTTAATTGACCCAATCGGGATATACGTATAACATAGTTACAGAGTGTGCCAATTTTCTGAAGCCTATCTTTTTTGACAAATAGCGCGTTCTCCACACTAAGATTATGCCAATCACACTTTTTCACTAACATCTGTATGTAATACATCCGTCAGAAACGCGGCCTACCTTTGACTATTTATACCGCTTGCTCAACTTGATACTTAAGTAATTACCACATGTCGGTACTTTTTAACCATCATACCTAAAGGCACTTGGTTTTTTTACTGCCGTTTGTATATTTGACCCCAATACCTTTCAAAAAACTTACCTAACCTACTCATAATGAGCTACTTGATAAGCATTTTTTCGACTAGCTTATTTGCCTAACCTTAGTTGATCTCCCTACTTTAAAATACGGCCCGCAGTGAGAATGCGCACCCTGACGGGCTGATCGATTGTCGGCATGAAAGTTTCGCCCACTCAACCTTTTCAGATTGTTTATTCCCTGCTTGAGCATGAGTTTCTGGGCTATCTCGTTGAAGCGTTCGTTGTGCAGCGAAATAGTCGGGGCGAACTGACCCTGCTCAATCAAACGCTATCGACACAGAACGTCAGTGAGTTTGCCTATGGGCTGGATGAACGGGATTTCGAGCTGGTACGGCTGATCGAAAGCATTCAGCAAGACATTATTCTTAAGAAGTACAACACGCGGAAGCTCCCTACCGTCGACTTTTTCCTGAAGCTGTACGACTCCAGCAAGGGCGATAAAGTAGTGCAGGAGGCCATCAGCAGTTACCTTGAAACCATCAAACCCAAGATTATGGGGCTGATGGAAGGCAAGCCCTTTTATATCATGGGTAACGATGGCAACCCGGCGGGCGAGCCCATCGTCTGGATGCCCGAACCCGCCAAAGTTCACTTTCACTTCGATCGTAAAGCCGACGCGACCCACTACTTCCCCATCATCCGGTATCCGACCGGCGGCACAAATCCCGACGGATCGCGGGAGACACGCCGGATCGAATTTCAGTTTAAAAACGCGCTGATGATCTGCGACGAACCCGCTTATATGATGGTGGGAAATCAGTTGTACCATTTCAGCAAAAACGTCGATGGACGTAAACTCCGGCCGTTTTTTGCCAAGAATCACATCATCATCCCGCGTAATATCGAGCAGCAGTACTACGAACGCTTTGTTTCGCCCCTTATCGCATCGTACGACGTCTACGCCAAAGGATTTGAGATTCGGCAGGAATCGCTGGAGCCGGTTCCGGTGCTGACGGTTTCGGAGCAGGTAGCATCGAGCCGGACAGTAGCATCGGGGCCGTTCATCGACGGATCCGACGCCGACGATGAAGGCTGTCAGCGCATCGCGTTCGACCTGTCGTTTCAGTACGGCGACTTCGGCTTCCGGTTCGACAGTTTCAGCACGTCGGCCAACGTTAATCTGGAGAAGAAAGGCGACGACTATATCTTCCACCGCATTCGGCGCGATCAGCGGCTGGAGCGGCAAAAGCTAACGTTTCTGCGCGAGGTCGGGCTCGACATTCGGCACGGGCGACTCGTACTGCCCAAGTCCGAGGCCTTTGACTGGCTCAACACCCATAGTAATGAGCTGCGCGATGCGGGTTTTCTGCTGCAACAGCATAATCAGGATAACAAACGCTATTTCCTCGGCTATTCGAGTATCGACGTATCGATCGAAGAAGGGCGCGACTGGTTCGATATTTACGCCAACGTGCGCTTCGGTGAATTCGAGATTCCGTTTATTAAACTGCGTTCGCTGATTCTCGATAAGAAGCAGGAGTTTACGCTGCCCAACGGCGAAATAGCGGTTATTCCCGAAGCGTGGTTTACGCGCTTCTCCGAACTGTTCGGTTTTCTGGAACACCCCGACGGTGTCGACGGATTGATAATGGACCGGCTGATGCTGCGGAAGCATCACCTCGCCCTGGTGCAGGAACTGGAGCGCGATAACCTGGCGACAGCCGTGATGAGCCACAAGCTCGAACGCCTGCGTGACTTTCAGGAAATCGAGCCGTTTCCGCTGCCGCATGGTTTCAACGGTACGCTGCGCCCCTATCAGCAGGCGGGTTACAACTGGATGAGTTTCCTGCGGCAGTACCGCTTCGGCGGGTGCCTGGCCGACGATATGGGTCTGGGCAAGACAGTGATGACGCTGGCACTGTTGCAGGGGCAAAAAGAAGCCGGGGCCACCCAGCCGTCGATGCTGGTAATGCCGACGTCGCTGATCTACAACTGGGAACTTGAAGCCCGTAAGTTCACCCCGAACCTGCGGGTGATGGTCTACACGGGTACGTATCGCGAGAAAAACACGGCCCAGTTCGACGACTACGATCTGATTCTGACATCGTACGGTATCGTCCGAATTGACATCGACCTGCTGAGCGACTACCGCTTTCACTACGTCATTCTGGATGAGTCGCAGGCCATCAAAAACCCGTCGTCGCACATCACGAAGGCCGTTATGCATCTCGACGCAGCGCACCGGCTGATTCTGACGGGCACACCGCTGGAAAACAGTACGATGGACCTGTGGGCGCAGATGACGTTCATCAATCCGGGCCTACTGGGTAGTCAGACGTTTTTCCGGAACGAGTTTCAGATTCCCATCGAAAAGCGGCACGATGAAGCCAAAACCAACCGGCTGTACACGCTCATAAAGCCGTTCCTGCTCCGCCGAAACAAAGCGCAGGTAGCTACCGACCTGCCCGAAAAAGTGGAGAGTGTGCTGTTCTGCGACATGACCGACGCGCAGGCCGAGCAGTATGAGGAAGCCAAGTCGTATTACCGCAACCTGATTCTGGAACGGATTGAAGAAGAAGGCATGGCGCGTTCGCAGATGGTCGTGTTGCAGGGCCTGACCAAGCTCCGGCAGATCGCCAACCACCCCCGCATGGTCAACGACGAGTACGAAGGCGATTCGGGAAAACTGTCGGACGTGCTGATGCGGCTGGAAAGTGCCATGACCGAAAACCATAAGGTTCTGGTGTTCAGCCAGTTTATCAAGCACCTCAACGTGGTCAGGCAGTATCTGAAGGAGAAAGGCATCAAATACGCGTACCTCGACGGATCGACCACCGACCGGCGAAGTCAGGTCGAGCTGTTTCAGACCGACGATTCGGTAAAGCTGTTTCTGATCTCGCTCAAGGCGGGTGGACTGGGGCATAACCTGACCGCTGCCGACTACGTGTTTATCCTCGACCCGTGGTGGAACCCGGCCATCGAAGCGCAGGCCGTCGACCGGGCGCACCGGATTGGTCAGCAGAAAACGGTGTTCACCTATAAATTCATCGCCAAGAATACCGTCGAGGAGAAAATACTGGCGCTTCAACAGGCTAAAAAACAACTCGCGGGCAGCCTGATCACGACCGAAGAAAACTTCATCAAGTCGCTGACGCGGGAAGATATCATGGTGCTGCTGGAATAGTCTGGCAAGCGGCCTACTAAATTTTCCGGGACATTTTGGTCCGAAATTAGTTGTGAATCAAAACCTATCACTCACTAACTGATTCTACCACAATGACTCCTAAAAGTATAATTGGCTTTATCCTGACCCTGGTCGGTCTTGTTGGTCTGATTTACGGCGGCATCGACTTCACCAAAGGGGGTGTTGCCCAGGCATCGTTCGTCTACCTGATTATGGGTGGTATCCTTTTCTTCGCCGGTATCAGCCTGATCCGTACGACGAAGGGCTAAGCTCCGTTCAGCAGCAAGAGGAAAGAGGTGAGAAGAAAGACACTGGCGCAAACCAGTCTTTCTTCTCACCTCTTTCCTCTTTTGTCTTTTCTACCGCAGATACACCCCCATCCGGTCGTCGTTGCTCAGGACAACATCGACGTGTTCGGTCAGCGTGGTGCTCAGTTCATAGCCTTTGTAGTCGGCAGCTACGGGATAGCGCGGGTGATTTCGGTCGATCAATACGGCGACCTGTAATTTACGGACCGGCACCTGTAGGAACGGTTGCAGGCTGAACGCAAGCGTCCGACCGGTATAGATTACGTCGTCGATCAGAATAATCACTTTGTCGGTAAAGGCGTCGGCGGGTCGGTCGGTCTGTACCGGCGTCTGACTAAGCTGCGTTTTGTCGAGCTTCAGTTCGATCAGATCGACGGCGAACGGGGCTATCTCCCGCAACACGCCAGCCAGCGACTGCGCCATCATAAACCCTTCACCGGAAATACCGGCCAGTAGCAATGCCGACTCATCAACGTTGTTTTCGTAGATCTGAAAAGCAATGCGCCGAATCTTCTGGCGGATTTGTTCGGCGGTCAGGATCAGCGTAGGCTGGACAGTTTCCATTCTTTATAGAGTTGTAAAGTCGTAAAGTTATAGAGTTGGAAGTTGTAGAGTTGTAAAGTCGCAAAGTTATGAAGTTGTAGAGTTGCGGTTCCCCGCCGGGACTGGCGCGTCAACCCCTCCGGCCGGTAGCCGCGCCAGGCAGCAACTTTATAACTCTACAACTATCCAACTGTATAACTCTATAACCCTACAACTTTACAACCGACGTCGGTTGCGTATCTTTGTCTTTATTTTACCACAGGTATGATTGTTAAGACTAAAAAATACGCCTTAGACCAGAAAACGTACATTAACCTCGCGCTCAAGCAGTGGCTGCGCGACAACTGGAAATGGGGTCTGATTCCGCTCGCGCTGATTATTATCAATATTGCGCTCTACGCTACCGGCACGTTCGATCATTACTGGCCCGCCATCGTTATTTTTCTGTTAACCGTGTTGTACGTCCTGTTCTGGGCCGTGCAAATCACAGGTATCGCGCAGATGGAGCAGAGCAAAGCCCTGTTTCAGAAGTACGTTTACGAAATCGACAGCCGCCAGATTCTGATGCGTATCAACGCCAAAGAAGGCGGTATCCTGAAATGGGATCAGATCAGCAGCGTCAGCAAGGACACGGACGCTTATATTCTGTACCTCGACAACGCCGAAGCAACCCGCAACGTTAAAGCAAACTGGATCGCCAAAACGGTGACGAAGGGGCTGGCTAAAGCGCAGTTTCTCTACCTGCCGTTCAGCATTTTCAATAGCGAGCAGGACATGAAATTTACCGACGCTATTCTCCGGCGTAAAGGCTTACTGGAAGGCACTCCCGCTGCCGAACCGGTTAAGTAATTAGCCCTGATTTTTTGTCATCCCGATACAATCGACGGCCCCCTTTCTGACTAACTCTGGTCAGAAAGGGGGCCGTCGCTGTTGTTAGCGAATTTTCTTACCAGAAGAAGATATAGACCGTCGCCAGGAGGGCGCAGACAGCTACGGCACCCAGCCGGAACGACGAATTCGTGCGGAACCACTCGCTGTTGACCGAAAACGCTTTCGGGCTTTCCGCTCCTTTTGAGCTAAGCAGACTGATCGCTACGTGAACGACGACGCAAATCCAGAACACGATACCCATCCGGTTCAGGAACGGAATGTCGGGGTATTCGTATTTGAAAAACGTCGACAGGGGAATACTCAGCAGCGCGGCAACCAATGCACCGCTCGCTGTTGCCCGCTTCCAGAACATGCCTAACAGGAAGATACATAGGATACCCGGCGAGATGAAGCCCGTGTACTCTTGGATGTATTCGAAGCCCTGTCCGAAATTTTTCAGGAACGGACTGATCGCCAGCGCGATGATAAACGACACCACGATCGCTACCCGACCCAGCCATACCGTTTGTTTCTCGGTCATGTTCGGGTTGAAAAACTTCTGGTGAATATCGAGCATGTAGATCGTCGAGATACTGTTGGCTTTGCCCGCCAGCGACGCTACGATTGCCGCCGTCAGAGCCGCGAACGACAAACCTTTCAGGCCCGTCGGCAGGATGTTCAGCAGTACGGGGTAAGCATTGTCGGGCTTGACGATGTTGTTGTCGGTGATACCCTGCACAATGGCCATATCGGCATTTTCCTGGAACAAAACATAAGCCGCCAACCCCGGCAATACCACGATAAACGGCATCATGATTTTCAGGAACGCGGCAAACAAAACACCGTTACGCGCCGTAGGCAGATCGGCACCTAGCGCCCGCTGAATCATGTACTGATTACAGCCGAAGTAGTTGAAATTCACAATCCATTGCCCGCCGATGATAAACATCCACAGGCCCGGCAGTTGATTATACGCGTCGATCTTGCCACCACGTCCGTCGTGCACGAAGTATTCACCTTTGGCAAAGATCATGTGCATGTGGTGATCGGCTTTCTCGCGCAGCAGACTCAGCCCTTCAAACACACCCGCCCCCGTACCGACTTTGTCCGACAGTAGGTTCAACGCCAGATAGGTCGTCGCCAGCCCGCCAACCACCAGACAGACTACCTGAATAACGTCGGTATAGCCAATCACTTTCATACCCCCAGCGTGATAAACACGGCGAAGACGGTCAGGAAAACGGCGCAGGCCATGAAGTCGAATCCGGTCATTTTCTCCAGACTCAACGCACCGAGGTAGATGATCGACGTCAGGTTGACGAGGATGTAGAGAAACAGCCAGAACACGGCCATGATCGTCGCCAGCCGCTTATCGTACCGCAATTCGAGAAACTGCGGCATGGTGTAGATCTTGTTGCGGATGTACATCGGCAGAAAATACACTGCGATAATTACCAGCGACAGCCCGCCGACCAGTTCATAAACCGAGATAGCCAGCCCCAGCTGAAACGCCTGCCCCGACATGCCGATAAACTGCTCAGCCGAAATATTCGACGCAATGATCGACGCACCGATGGCCCACCAGGTCAGCGAGCCTTCGGCCAGAAAGAAGTCTTTACTATCGGCGGTCTGCTTGCCTTTGTTGCGGTAGACCCAGTAGCCGTAGGACGCCACAATGACGAAGTAGACCCCGAAAATTACGTAGTCAATAGTTTCAAGTCCGAGTTTCATGGAAGGTAAGGGTAGGATAATTTCGTTTCAAACAGCATCCTGCTGTTTGTGTGGTATTGCGGCAAACAGCAAGATGCCGCTTCGGCGGTCCGATGTTTGAGACAGTTAGCAGCCTTGTCCGTAGTAGGCGTCTTTGCCGTGTTTGCGCTCGTAGTGCTTCATGCGCAGCGTGTCTTTAATGCGTGGCGTATCGGGGTTGATCACTAGTGTCATGTATGCCATTCGGGCCACCTCTTCCAGCACAGCCGCGTTGTAGACTGACTTCTCAGCGGTTTTACCCCACGTAAACGGCCCATGATTTTGCAGCAGCACCATCTCGACTTCGTGGTGCGACAAGCCTTTCTCCCGGAACACGTCGAAAATCTGGTTGCCGGTTTCGTGCTCGTAATCGCCCTGAATCATCTCGTCGGTCAGGGCCGGTGCGCAGGGGATGTCCTGATGCGTGTGGTCGGCATGGGTCGTTCCGAAGATGGGGATGTCCATACCGGCCTGCGCCCACGCAACGGCGTATGTGCTGTGCGTGTGGGTTATGCCGCCAATGTCGTCCCACGTTTTGTACAGCAGCGCGTGCGTTTTCGTATCCGACGACGGGCGCATCGTTCCGGCGACAATCTTCGCGTCGTAGTCGCAGATAACGATATCGCCGGGTTTGAGCAGGGCGTACGGCACCCCACTAGGCTTGATGGCAAACACCGCTTTGTCGCGGTCGACGGCGCTGACGTTCCCAAACGTAAACAGCACCAGCCCCAACTGCGGCAACTGCATATTAGCCTCGTAGCACTCCTGTTGGAGATCTTTGTACATGATTTCAATGATTGAATTTTGACTGATTGAATGATAGAATGGCTGTGAAGCGTCAGCCCAATCGTGCGTCAGCCTATTCAATCATTCCCTCACTCAATCATTCAAACATTACATTTCTAATACCACCACCGACACCGGGGGTAGGGTTACCGTTAGTTCATCACCGGAGAGCTTTGCACCGGAGAAGGGCGCGGGTTTTACTTTGTTCGGCTGAGCGAAGGTGTTATAGTCCTGCACTTTTGCCGACGTCAGGATGCGACCCATTACGCTTTTCGCGCTGATGCCTTTCAAGTTTACCGTGATGGTCTGGGGCTTACCCGCGTCGATATTCACCAGCGACACGTGCGTTTTACCTGCTTTGTCGCGCGAAGCAGAAACCGATACGGCGGGGAGTTTGTACTCGCCCACTTTGTAGTCGTCAGCTTTCACGTCGACGGGTAGCATCGTCGCGTCCTGGTGGACGTTATACATCTCCAGCACGTGGTAGGTCGGCGTCAGCAGCATCTTCGGGCCGTCGGTCAGGATGACGGCTTGCAGTACGTTGATCGCCTGCGCCAGGTTGGCCATCCGAACCCGTTCAGCGTGCTTATGGAAAATGTTGAGCGTAGCTCCCGCCAGTACAGCATCGCGCATGGTGTTCTGCTGGAAGAGGAACCCCGGATTCGTGTTCGGCTCGACGTTGTACCACGCGCCCCACTCGTCGACCACCAGCGCGACCTTTTTCTTCGGGTCGTACTTGTCCATGATGTCGGAGTGCTTCTGCACGAAGTCATCCATTTTCAGGGCTTCGTTCATGGTGTGGGCGTAATCGGTTTCGGTGAATTGGGTGGCCGAGCCTTTCGCGTTTTCGCCCCAGCCGAACACCGAGTAGTGGTGCAGCGCCACCCCTTCGACCATGTTGCCGGGGATATTTTTCATCAGCGTTTCGGTCCAGTTAAAGTCGTCGGAACTGGCCCCCGATGCGATCCGGAAAATCTTTTCGGTACCGACTGTTCCGTTCATGAATGTGCTGTACTGCCGGTAGATGTTAGCGTAGTAGTCGGGTTTCATATTACCCCCGCAACCCCACGCTTCGTTGCCGACACCCCAGAATTTAACGTTCCAGGGCTTTTCGCGCCCGTTCTGCTGCCGCAGGGTCGACATGGGGCTGTTGCTCGGAAAGTTGACGTACTGTACCCATTCGCTAAGGTCCTGCACGGTACCACTACCAACGTTACCCGCCAGATACGGCTCGGTGCCCAGCAGTTCACACATGTTCAGGAAGTCGTGCGTACCGAAGCTGTTATCCTCCGTAACGCCACCCCACCAGGTGTTCACGATCTTCGGACGTTTGCCCTTCGGACCGATGCCGTCTTTCCAGTGGTACGTATCGGCGAAGCAGCCGCCCGGCCACCGCAGATTCGGGATTTTCATCTTCTTCAGCGCGTCGACCACGTCAAGCCGCACTCCGTTTTTGTTCGGGATGGTCTTGTTGTTGTCGCCCACGTAGAAGCCATCGTAGATACAGCGGCCGAGGTGTTCGGCGAAGTGTCCGTAGATGTGCTTATTAATCGTAATGCTGGCCCCCTCAGCATTGATGGTCGCCTTGTTCTGCGCCAACGTGGGTATGGCTAGAGAGGCAAGAAGTAGTGTGGTAAGTAGTTTCTTCATTTTTAAAGAGCGAAAGAGTGAGAGAGTGAAAGAGCGAAAGAAAGACGCGCTCCCGAACAGTCGCTCTTTCATTCTTTCGCTCTTTCACTATTTATTTATACGCCACCTCGCTCCAGCGAAGCTCGTTTTTGAGTTGGCGCAGGGTGGTGTTTTTATCGATCACCACCAGTTCGACGCCAAACAGTTCGGCGAAGTCTTCGACGTGTTCGGTCGTCAGGTTTTGGCTATACACCGTGTGGTGCGCGCCACCCGCGTAAATCCAGGCAGCACAGCCGGTGGCCATGTCGGGCATGGGCTTCCAAAGCGCGCGGGCTACGGGCAGCTTGGGCAGTGCCTGCGCCACCTCGACGGCTTCGACTTCGTTGACGATCAGGCGGAAGCGATTTCCCATATCAACCAGCGACACGTTAATCGCCGGACCAGCGGGGGCGTTGAACACCAGCCGGACAGGATCTTCCTTACCGCCAATACCCAGCGGGTGAATCTCGCAGGTCGGTTTACCAGCCGCAATCGAGGGGCAGATTTCGAGCATGTGCGAACCGAGCACAAGCGGGTTCGACGGATCGAAGTGGTAGGTGTAATCTTCCATGAACGAGTTACCGCCGGGCAAACCAGCCGCCATCACTTTCATCGTGCGGACCATCGCCGACGTTTTCCAGTCGCCCTCACCGGCGAAACCGAAGCCGTCGGCCATTAGTCGCTGCGATGCGATGCCAGGCAGTTGCTTCATACCGTGCAGGTCCTCGAACGTATCGGTAAACGCGCCGAAACCACCGTCGGTTAGGAAGGCACGCATGCCGAGTTCGATCCGGGCTGCGTCGCGGAGGGATTCGTGCTGCGCCCCGCCCTTCACGAGCGAATCCATCAGCGTATACGTGTCGGCGTATTCCTGCACCAACTTATCCACATCGCCATCGGCCATTTGGTTGATAACTGCCACCAGATCACCGATGCCGTAGGTGTTGACCGACATACCGAAGGTCATTTCGGCAGCTACCTTGTCGCCTTCGGTCACGGCTACCTGCCGCATATTGTCGCCGAAGCGGGCTACTTTCAGCGTTTTCAGCTCGTAGCCAGCTACGGCTACCCGGGTCCATGCACCAACCTGCTTCAGTACGGTTTCGTCTTGCCAGTAACCCACGACCACCTTCCGGTTCATCCGCATCCGCGAGACCATGAACCCAAACTCCCGGTCGCCGTGCGCCGACTGGTTGAGGTTCATAAAGTCCATGTCGATGTCGGACCAGGGGATGTCGCGGTTGAACTGCGTGTGCAGGTGCAGCAGCGGCTTTTTCAGGATCGTCAGACCCCGAATCCACATCTTGGCGGGCGAGAACGTGTGCATCCAGGCAATCACACCCACGCAGTTCGGCGCGACGTTGGCTTCCTGACAAACGGCATAAATCTCGTCGGGCCGGGTAACGGTCGGTTTGAACACGACCCGTACCGGCACAGCAGCATTACTGTTCAGGAATTGCGCGATCTGCGTCGAATGGTCGGCTACCTGCCGCAGCGTTTCATCGCCATAAAGGTGCTGACTGCCGGTTACGAACCAGACTTCGTACTGTTTTAAATCAAGCATTGTATTCGGTTGTAGAATGATTTTTCGATGATTTTTGCTGCGTTTCTCTAATTGGCAGGTTACCCCCCAGCCCCCTGAAGGGGGAGCGGTTCATTCGCGGAATGCTCCCCCTTCAGGGGGCTGGGGGGTAAAATTTAAGCACTAACCAGCTCAGCGTTTTTGGCCAATTCGCTCTCCACAAAGCCACCCAGTTTCCGATAGCGCTGGTACAGCATTTCGTAGACCGGTACCAGCTCCGGGCGGGGATGATACTCGGCGTCGAAGCCAGAACCCATCGCTTGCTGAGCCGCTTCCATTGTGGGGTGAACGCCAGCCGCAACAGCCGCGCACATAGCTGCCCCCAGCGCACACGCCTGATCGGCCTGCGCCACCTGAATTGGTTTGTTCAGTACGTCGGCCAGGGTTTGCATCACGAACGCCGACTTCTTGGCAACGCCCCCAATGGCGATCACTTTTTTGATGGGGACCCCTTCTTCGATGAACCGGTCGACGATGCTGCGCGAACCAAAGGCTGTTGCCTCTACCAGCGCCTTGAACACGCGGGGCGCATCGGTACCCAGGTTCAGACCAGCAATAGCCGATTTCAGCGTGTGGTTAGCATCGGGGGTACGACGACCGTTGATCCAGTCGAGGGCAATCAGGTCGGTTGGCGTAACGGGCAACTGCTCGGCCTGTTTGGTCAGGTGCGGGATGAGTTTTGCCGCCATTTTGTCGGCAGCTTCGTCGCCCAGTAGTTCGCGGACGGGTTTGGTAATCAGCCGGGCAAACCAGGCGTAGACATCGCCAAACGCTGACTGACCTGCTTCCAGACCCAACATTCCCGGCGCCACCGACCCATCGACCTGCCCGCAGATACCGCGAATCAGGCGGTGGCCAATTTCTTCATTGGGCGCCATCAGAATATCGCAGGTCGAGGTACCGATGATGCGAACGAACGCGTACGGTTCGATCTCGGCCCCGATAGCGCCCATATGCGCGTCGAACGCTCCTACGCCCACGACCACGTCAGTTGACAGACCCAGTTTCTCCGCCCATTCCGGCGACAGCGTACCCATCGCCTGATCGGACGTGTAGGTATCGTGGAACAACCGGTCGCGCTGACCGGCTAGCAGAGGGTCGAGTTTGGTCAGGAATTCGTCGGAAGGTAGGCCGTCGAATTCGGCGTGCCAGAGGGCTTTGTGCCCAGCCGCACAGCGCGACCGTTTCAAGGTCAGCGGGTTCGTATTTCCCGTCAGGACGGCCGAAATCCAGTCGCAGTGCTCGATCCACGAGAACGCTTTTTCCCGAACGGCCTCATCGACCCGAATGGTACGGAGCATCTTGGCCCAGAACCACTCCGACGAATAAATACCACCAACGTACTTGGTGTAATCGGTATCCCAATGGTGCGCCAGGTTATTAATTTCCTCGGCTTCGGCATTGGCGGTATGGTCTTTCCAGAGGATAAACATACCGTTGGGGTTCTCAGCAAAGTCGGGGCGCAGGGCCAGCGGCAAACCGGTTTCGTCGACCGGGCCGGGTGTCGAACCGGTCGTATCGATGGAGATACCAACAACCTGCCCGCGAACCTCCGCCGGAGCCTGCGACAGTGCGCCCTTGATCGTCGCTTCGATACCTTCGAGGTAGTCGAGTGGGTGTTGCCGGAACTGCGAGGTGGCGGGGTCGCAGTAGAGCCCCTGCTTCCAGCGGGCGTACTCGTGCACGTGCGTCCCGACGGCCTGCCCGGTCTGCGTATCAACGATCAGCGCCCGGACCGAATCAGTCCCGAAATCGACGCCAATCACGTAAGGGTTATTCATGGGATAGTGTAGTTTGTCGGCGGTCGAAAAGCGGGTGGAGCAGGGCCCCACCCCCATTTGCACTACCAACCTATGATAAGAAAAAATTTATGGCGTAACCTTTATGCGTACGACCGATAACGACCGGGGTGCCAGCATCATCGCTACTGTTTTTTTGTTGCTGTCGACCGGAATCTGCTGTTCTACCGGGCTGACGGCGGTAGCGTTTTCGAACGAATTCACGGCATCCAGCTTGTCATTCGTCAGCAGCATCACTGTCCCCGTCCTGGCCAGCTTTTTCGCGCCGTCGAGCTGAACGGTACGGTTAACGGACTTACCCGATACGTTGACCATCTTCAGGATGATCTCACTGGCTGCTTTGTCCCAGGCGGCCGATGCATACAGGCTGTCTTTGCCAGCCAACGCCTGCCCGTTCGCCGTCATACTCAATACGTTCGTGCCTTTGTTGCGCGAGTACAGCTGTTGTACGTAGTAGTTGGGCGTCCCGTAGACGTGCAGGTTATCGACCCAGATCAGGTCGGGGGTCCATTGCCAGCCGTCAGCGTTGGCGAACAGGGGCGCGTACGACGCCATCTGCACGACGGCCGCGTTGCGCTCCAGCCCGGTCATGAACGCAGCCTCCGACAGCGCACATTGCCAGTTGTTTTTGTTGGTTGGCTTCGCAACGTCGTCGCTCTGCGCGGCCCACTCCCCGGCAAACACCTTCGAGCCGTTACGCGGGTAGCTGTCGTAGCGGCCAACGTTCTGCAAAAACCACTCGGGCCGACGGTAGTAGTGTTCGTCGATAAGGTCGGCGTTCATGGCACGCAGATTCCCGTTCAGGTAGTCGAAACGGTCGCCGTTGGGGTCGGTACCCGAACTGCAAATGAGTTTGAAATCGGGGTATTTGGCTTTAATGGCTTTCTGGAAAACGGCCAACCGTTCGATGTACTGCGGTCCCCAGTTTTCGTTACCCACACCCATCATTTTGAGGTTGAACGGCTTGGGATGGCCCAAACCCGCCCGCACTTTCCCCCATTGGGTCGACACATCGCCGTTGGCAAACTCGATTAGGTCAAGAGCGTCCTGAACGTAGGGGTCGATTTGGCTCATCGGCACCAGTTCGGCGGTGTTGAACTGACAGGCCATGCCGCAGTTCAGGATCGGCAGCGGGGCGGCACCAATGTCTTCGCACAATTGAAAATACTCCAGAAAGCCCAGGCCGAACGTCTGGAAATAATCGGGTGCAGGGCGGTGACCAAACTCGAAATTCCAGCGGTTGATCAGCAGTTGCCGGTCTTCAATCGGGCCAAGCGTTTTCTTCCATTGGTACCGCTGTTCGAGGTCGTGGCCCTCCACGATACAGCCGCCGGGGAAACGCACGAAACCGGGTTTCAGGTCGGCCAGCATCTGCACCATATCGGCCCGCATCCCGCCGGGTCGCCCCTTCCATGTATCTTCGGGAAACAGCGAAATCATGTCGAGATCGATCACGCCCGTTCCTTCCAGCCCGATGCGCAGCTTGCCTTTGGGCTCGGTGGCCGTCGCCGTAAAGCTGACCTGTGCTTTGTGCCATTGGCCGTCGCGGTCCGCCGATGCGGTCGCGTCGGGGCTTAGCGTGCCCGTGCCGATGACTTCGTTTTGGGCGTTGAGCAAGTTCAGTTGCATCGTCACCTTGCCAGCCGACGGGTAACCGTATAGAACGGCAAAATCGTAGCGCAGCCCTTTTTTGATACCCATTCCCCGAAACCCTTCGTTGGTCAGGCTCAGGTCGCCAGCTACCGCGCCGTTGGTTGTCACGCGTAGGTATCGGGGATTGCTGCTTTTCTCATCGCCCCGGTTCTGCACCAGCACGTCGCCTTCGGTGCGCTTTTTCCCGTCGACTTTCCAGCCCATCAGCGGCTTAAAAAACTCGAACGAGCGATTCTTGACCATCTCAGCGTAAATACCGCCGTCGGCGCCGAAGTTGATATCCTCAAAGAATACACCCCACATCGTCGGCTGAATTTCCGCGACGGGCCTGGCCACGTCGACCCGGAGTACGGGCGCGGGCTGAGCGAGGGCAAGGCAGGCAGTTGCCAGCAACAGGGCAACCGTCTTTGTTACTACGTGCATGCGTCTGTTAGACTAGTTTTGGGTGGTTAGCTTATCGTAATGACGCGGCACAGCGCATCGCTTTTATGTCGCGTCAGCCAGCAATCAGCAGGGCGACTCATCAGGTAGTTGCTACGGTTTCGCCAGTTCAGCCAGCTCGGGCATAAACGTCGCGTAGCCGTTCAGGTAAGCCTGGTATTTCTCCGTATTGAGTGCGTACAACTGCCCCTTCTTGGTCAGCGATGTCTCATCTTTTTCACCAGTACCCCGCAAGAGATCGGTAGCGATCACTTTCCGGCTGAAATTCCGCCGGTCGAGTTGAACGCCGTATATCGCTTCGTAGAGTTTGTGCAGTTGCGGCACCGTGAATTTTTCGGGCAGCAATTCGAAACCGATGGGGTACATGGCCGCTTTGTAGCGCAGTTGGCGCAGGGCCGTTTCCACCATCTGATCATGGTCGAAAATCAGAGCGGGCTTGTCGGCGAGGTCGATCCACGACGCATTGTGGGCCTGTAGCGTAACCGGGTCCTGATCGTCGATCGTAACCAGGGCGTAATAGACCACCGATATGGTTCGTTCAACGGGGTCCCGGTTAACGGCACCGAACGTTTGCAGTTGCTCCAGGTAGTTGTTGTGCAGGCCGGTCAACGTAAACAGAATCCGGGAAGCCGCCGATTCTAAGGCCTCGTTTTCTTCCAGAAACCCACCCATCAGCGACCACTTACCAAACTCGGGCTCAAAATTTCGCTTGATCAGCAATAGCTTGAGCGCCTTCCCATCGAACCCGAAGATAATACAGTCTAACGCGACTAATATTCGATGACTGTTTTCGTATAGATTCATAGGTCAGAGAAAGGCGGTGGTTTAATCAGGCAAACAAATATATAGTGTAGAATCTACACAATACAATAAGTACTATTATTAAGCAGAATATTTGTATTTACTGCAACATGCACAGCCGACTTTCTACCCTTCTTTTCGGGCTATCGACTATCTAATGTGGTAAAAAGAAAGCGGTTGCAACAATCTAATCAATAGACCGTTGCAACCGCCCTCCTTACACCCGGTTACGAGTTACTTGGCCTGATTGGTAAAATCAACGACCGTGACATCGGCCAGCCATGGACCGACGATGGTTCCGAACTCTTTGTGAGCCGGATGCGGCAAGTAGGCGTCCCGGTCTTTTTCCGAATCAAACGTCAGGATAAACGCATGTGTCAGGCCGTGGGCGTGGTTTTCGGGGCTGTTGTTCGTTCCCCACTGAAAACCCTTGATTTCTTTGATCTTCGACGGCAAAGCCTCAAACGCCGTCAGGATTTCCTTCAGCTTTTCGGGCGTCGTCTCCGGCTTGAATTTAAACAGGACAATGTGCTGCACGACGGCATTCTTCATGACTTTCTTAGGCGGTTTAGCATACGTACCGACAGCCAGCAACAGGCCAACCATCAGCAGGGAAAGAATTCGTTTCATAGGAACAGTTGATTATAAGCAGGTCACTCGTTTAAAATTCGTAAGTCGTCGACGCGCTCAAAATGCTTTCGATTTAACGTCGCCACGGGAAGCTGATGACTCATTGCGGTGGCCGCAATAAACAAGTCGGCGATACCAATCTGTTTTCGCTTGCGTTTGAGAATGGCATTGATACGAACAGCTGTATCGACGCAGGCTTCATCGAACGGTAAATTCGTTATCGATCTAAATACAATATCCCAAAAGACCAACTGGCTATCAGTGGCTCCCGAATAAATCTCGTACTTAGTTACGGCCGATACGGCGAATGTGTATCCTTGCCTTACCAGCTCAACCCATATCGATTTACTCTTGTCCGATTTGCGGTAGTAATCAATTAGAATCGACGTATCAACCAGCATTACTTGATTCGCCATTGATTGATTGCTTTTCGATTGCTTTCGATAACGGCTATCTCTTCCTCGGTAGCAACTGGCCCCGATAATAGCAACGTTTCCAGATTCGTCGGTGGCCGTTCTGCCTGAATTTCTTCGTCGATCGCGACCCGTAGTTGCTTCAATTGCGTTGGCGGCAGCGCTTTGACGATCTGTACCAACTGGCTGAATCCAATGTCTATTTGAACTTGCATAGGCGGTAACGGTGAAGGGCGAAGGTAACGATTTGCCGATAAAAAAGCGGGTTGATTCCCGAAGAAACCAACCCGCTTTTATCCGGATAAAACCCGCTTACGCCAGTTTGGCTTGCAGGTTTTCGTCCAGTGCTTCGAGGAAATCCTCGGTGTAGAGATAGTGCTCACCAGCTACCAGCTTCGTACCAGCCGGGAACGCCGACAGGGCCAGATCCTTGGTCATTTTGCCGCTCTCAACCGTTTCTACGCAGACCGCTTCCAGCGCGTTGGCGAAATCGATCAGGGGTTGGTTACCGTCGAGTTTACCACGGAAAGCCAGACCACGCGTCCAGGCGTAGATCGATGCAATCGGGTTGGTCGAGGTTTTGTTGCCCTTCTGGTATTCGCGGTAGTGACGCGTAACCGTACCGTGCGCGGCTTCGGCTTCCATCGTCTTGCCATCGGGCGTAACCAGTACAGACGTCATCAGACCCAGCGAACCGAAGCCCTGCGCTACCGTATCCGACTGTACGTCGCCGTCGTAGTTCTTACACGCCCATACGAAATTACCTTCCCACTTCAGGGCCGACGCTACCATGTCGTCGATCAGGCGGTGTTCGTAATGAACCTTGCCTTTGTATTCGGCGTCGTAGATCTCCTGGAAGATGTCTTTGAACCGACCGTCGTATTTTTTCAGGATCGTGTTCTTGGTCGACAGGTAGAGCGGCCAGCCTTTGTCGAGGGCTACGTTGAAACAGGCCCGCGCAAACCCACGGATCGACTCATCAACGTTGTACATACCCATAGCAACACCACCCGCTTTGAAGTTGAATACGTCGAAGTCCATCACGGTACCGTCTTCGCCTTCAAACTTCATCGTCAGCTTACCGGGACCGGGTACGACGAAATCCGTAGCGCGGTACTGATCGCCAAACGCGTGACGGCCGATGATGATCGGGGCCGTCCAGTTGGTAACCAGACGCGGTACGTTGCTCATCACGATTGGCTCGCGGAATACGGTACCGTCGAGGATGTTACGGATCGTGCCGTTGGGCGACTTCCACATCTGCTTCAGGCCGAATTCTTCCACGCGCTGCTCGTCGGGCGTGATGGTAGCGCATTTGATACCGACGCCATGTTCCCGGATCGCGTTAGCCGCGTCGATCGTTACCTGATCGTTCGTTTCATCGCGGTACTCAATACCGAGGTCATAGTATTTAATGTCGACGTCGACGTACGGCAGGATCAGCTTGTCTTTGATAAACTTCCAGATAATCCGGGTCATTTCGTCGCCATCCAGTTCGACTACCGGATTGGCTACTTTAATTTTCTCCATTGGACTTGGGTATAAGCGATTGAAAACGATACAACTTTCGGGGGGCAAAAGTAGTAAAAAACCCTGTCTCCGCCGGATTCTACCCATACCAATTGAGCAACTGACCAGGCGGGCGACCATCTGCTCATAAAAGCAATGTATACCGCTGTTACTTGATTGATATACAAAGCAGTCGTGGTATTTTGCCGATCGTTTATCACCGTAGCCTGTATGTCACTATCCCCTACCAGACGCATCGCCGTCTTGCTTGCCTGCTTTTTTCTGCTGACCAGCCAAAGCTTCGCCCAGCTTTTTTTCACACCCGGCTACGTAGTGACAGCTACCGGCGATACCCTCAAGGGTGAACTGCGGGAGCAAAGCAGCCAGTTGCTTCAGTTTCGCCAGAACGAACAATCGGCTACTCAGGACTACACACCGGCACAGCTCGCCAGCTACTTCGCCGACAATGCCAACCGGGTTGCGGTCCATCTGAAAGAAAACGGACAGGTTAGCTCTTATTTCATGTATGAACTTCTCGATGGCTATGTCAGTCTGTATCGACTCTTCAGCCCGGAAGGCCGGCTAACACACGCCCTTCGTCTACCCGACAAAACGTTCGTACCGCTGCGGGGCAAGCTGTCGCTGCTGATGCTCACCAATAGCCTGAAGGAATGCAGCAATCCCAGCTTTACCCGACTGCTTAGCCCCCAATCATTTTACGTGTCGGACGTTACGTTGAAGCGTATCGTCAGTGCGTACAATGCCTGCGTCAGACCCGATCAGGTGGCGAAGCAATCGACCAAGAAAAAGAAAATGAGCTACGAACTTGGCCTGTCGGCAGGTATAGCCCGAAATCACTGGGCGTACGGGCGATCGGGCCAGTTAAATGCAACCTATTACGATCCTAGCGGCAGCTACAGCCCAACCTACACCGCTGCCGTCGGCGGTTTTTTCACGATTGCGCCCCGCAAACGGCTGTCGGCCAGCGTCGAACTAACCGCCAGTTGGTATTCGGGTAATCGCAACGTCCCCCTTACCGATCCACTGGAACCAGCTAAAAAAGCATCTCGGCTCTACTCATTTAAAGAGTCATATATCTCACTGCCATTCACGGCCCGTTACGTCTTTATAAACAAGCGTATGCGCTGGTATGTCAAAGCGGGGCTGGGGCCAACGCTAACGACCATCCGGGACGCCAACTTCGTATCGAGTGATTTGGGCATGACGATTCCCGTTGATATTCTGAATCGCACAAACATAGGTATCGGGTACCTCGCCGGTGTAGGAACCAATTTTATAATTGGAAAAAACCAGCCCATTTACGTGGAAGCACGGGCGATGCCCCATGCCGTGCTGGATGGCGTAACGAACATAGCGACGTCTCATTCGTACCAGCTGAACGTCAACATACCGCTCATAAAACGGTATTAATCGCACCATAGACCCTAAAAAAACATCGTCTTTTCACAATGTACCCTATCTTTATACGGCTAAACCAAAAATAGTTGTTATAAAATTTGGGTTCATTGATGCGCAGCTTTATACATCTAACGATCACGCTTCTACTTAGTTTGCCGCTGCTGGCTCAGCCAGAAAAGGCAGTTATTACCCAACTGGATGGCCAATATCCGCATTATGCCGCGCTGGCCGGGCAAATCTGGAAACTGGCTGAACCGGGGTATCTGGAAGAAAAGACTACCCGACTGTTGCAGAACGAACTCCAGCAGCACGGCTTTACCATTACGCAGGGCGTAGCGGGCATCCCGACGGCGTTTGTGGCCACATACGGGCAGGGTGCGCCAGTCATCAGCCTGCTGGCCGAGATGGACGCACTCCCCGGCCTGTCGCAGGATTCACTGCCGACCCGGAAACCGCTGGTACCCAATGCCTACGGGCACGGCTGCGGGCACAACCTGTTTGGGGTGGGGTCCGTAGCAGCTGCCATTGCTGCCAAAGACTGGCTTAAACAGTCAGGAAAGCCCGGCACGATTCAGCTCATCGGCACCCCAGCCGAAGAAGGAGCCGGTGGCGGCAAAACTTATCTGGTGCAGGCCGGTACGTTTAAATCTGTCGATGCAGTGCTGCACTGGCACCCCGGCGATAACAACAGCGCCAGCCCGGCATCGTCGCTGGCGTATCGGGTGGGTCTGTTTCGGTTCAGCGGGCAGGCCGCCCACGCAGCCGCAGCCCCAGAAAAAGGTCGCTCGGCCCTCGACGCGGTGGAAGCCATGGACTACATGGTCAACCTGATGCGCGAACACGTTACGCCCGAAACGCGCATTCACTACGTCATCAAACACGGTGGGCTGACGTCCAATATCGTCCCGGATTTTGCCGAAGTGGAATACACCGTTCGGCACCCGACGGCCCAGGGGCTGGAAGAGGTGTGGGCACGAATCATGAAAACGGCGCAGGCAGCGGCCCTCGGCACCGAAACCACCATGACCCACGAGGTAATGGCCGGTCTGTACAACTTGCTACCCAACGAGACACTGGCGAAAACCATGCAGCGCAGCCTGCAACAGGTGGGTGGCGTACAAATGACCACCGGCGAAGTAGCTTTTGCCAACAAACTTCGCCAGTCGCTGGTGAGTCAGACGATACCGCCGGTCAGCACTGCGGGCGAGATACGCACCTACGCCCTGGGTGGTATTGCGCCTGCTTCGACCGACGTGGGCGATGTTAGCTGGGTAGTGCCCACGGCCGGTCTGTCGACGGCGACATGGGTGCCCGGCGTACCGGCCCATAGCTGGCAGGCCGTTGCCTGCGACGGTATGTCGATCGGGTTTAAGGGCATGATGGTAGCCGCCAAGACATTAGCGATAACTGCCATCGACCTGTTTCAGCACCCCGAACTAATCGCCAACGCGAAAGCCGAACTTTATAAAGCGCGGGGCGGTGAAGCGTTCACCTATAAATCGCTCGCTGGCGACCGCAAACCACCCCTGGACTACCGCAGGTAACGGCGACGTACATCGCGACGGACCCTAGTCAGTCGAACACAGTTTTTATCAACCTACTTACAACCTGCTTCCTCAATGAAACACACGAATCTACTGATTGCCATGCTGCTTGCCCCTACCCTCCTATTTGGGCAGTCGAAAAAAGCGGCAAAGCCAGACGCCCGGATCGAGAAGCTGAAAGCCGAAGCGATGGCGGCTGTCGATGCGCGAAAAGATCAGGCGCAGCAGATCAACGACATGCTATTTAGCTTTTCGGAACTGGGCTTCCAGGAACAGGAAACGTTTACGTACCTGACCAGCCTGCTCGAAAAAGAAGGTTTCACGGTGCAGAAAGGTGTCGCCGGGATGCCTACCGCCTGGATTGCGACCTGGGGTAGCGGCAAACCCGTTATCGCCATCGGTTCCGACGTCGACTGTATTCCGAAAGCGAGTCAGAAGCCGGGTGTGGCCTATAAAGACCCGATCGTTGAGGGCGCGCCGGGCCACGGCGAAGGACACAATTCCGGGCAGGCGCTCAACATCGTGGCGGCTCTATCGGTCAAGAGACTCATGGAGCGGGAGAAGATTCCCGGTACGCTGATGCTGTGGCCGGGCGTCGCCGAAGAACTCGTCGGGGCGAAGGCGTTTTACGTACGGGATGGCTATTTCAAAGACGTCGATGCCTGCATTTTCACCCACGTTGGCAACAACCTGAAAGTCGGCTACGGCGACGCGGGCAACAACGGACTGGTGTCGGTGAAGTTCAACTTTGAAGGGTCAGCGGCTCACGCAGCGGGTGCCCCCTGGCGCGGTCGGAGTGCGCTCGATGCCGTTGAGTTGATGAACATCGGCTGGAACTTCCGGCGCGAACACCTCGAACTAACCCAACGCTCGCACTACGTCATTTCCGACGGGGGCGATCAGCCCAACGTTGTACCGTCCAAAGCATCAGCCTGGTACTATTTCCGCGAACGCAGCTATCCCAAAATCACGAAGCTGTTTGAAACCGGGAAGAAGATCGCCGAAGGTGCCGCGATGATGACCGACACCAAGATGACCTACGAAATTCTGGGGTCGGCATGGCCGGGGCACTTCAATAAGCCCATCGCCGAAACGATGTACATGAACATCAAAAAAGTCGGCCTGCCCACCTGGTCGGCCGACGATCAGACGCTGGCTAAGGCGACGCAGAAAGAATTACAGGCCCCGAAGGTGGAAGGGCTGGCCATGAAACTCGACAGCATCGACCTGCCCGCCAACACGCAGCCAACGATGATGATGGGCGGGCAAACGTTCGTTCCGCTAACGGGTGGCTCCGATGATATCGCCGATATTTCGTGGTCGCTGCCGACGGTGGTTTTGTACTACCCGTCGAACATTCCGGGACTGCCGGGGCACCACTGGAGCAACGCCATTTCGATGGCAACGCCCATCGCGCACAAAGGCATCGTAGCCGGCGCCAAAGCCGAAGCCATGACGCTGATCGATATGCTGATGAAACCGGAAATAATCAAACAGGCGTGGGCGTACTACAAAGACGAGCAGACGAAGGATCAGAAGTATACCCCGCTGATTTCGCCGAAAGAGTACCCGGCCATTTACCTGAACCAGAAGATTATGACTGAGTACAAGCCAAAGCTGGAGACGTTTTACTACGACCCCACGAAATACAAAACCTACCTCGACCAACTCGGTATCAAGTACCCTACCCTGCGCGACGATCAGCAGGCCGATCTGAAAAAAGCGACGTCAGGCCAACGGTAGTTTAGCTTTTACAACGCAACAGGCCGTGCAATCATAGTGATTGCACGGCCTGTTGCGTTGTAAAGGGTAGTTCAAGGTTTGATGTCTAATGTTCAAGGTTGCTATCGCGGTCTAACCTTAAACCATAAACATTGAACCTTAAACCAATTATTTCGTACGGCTGCGATGAGCCAGGTTGATCTCACGGAACATACCCATCAGACGGCCCCAGCAACGTCCAACGGCCTTTTTATCGTGCGTTTTTGCGGGTGCGGCAGCCGGTGCTGATGACTCGGTTTTCGCAGTCGTGTTACGGACAAGTACGGCGTTTCTGCCCGGCATATCCGCTTTGTTCAGCACGGTATTTCGGCTTAGCGGTACCTGTTTGTCGATGCTACCTGATACAGCCGGGAGGGCCATCGTCACCAGCATCAGAGCCGTCACGGCCAGTCCTTTCACACGGTTCGTTTTCATTCTTTTGCAGGAGATCGGTTAGGCAGTAGCGGGCAAATAGTATGCCCACAACAAACATATAAAAATAATCTAATTTGTGCTACTTATAGCCACATTAAAATTTTAAGCACCCACCAAACATTCTTAATTAATCAACCAAGTTGACCAATTTATATACGGCCGATGCGAGACTTAGTGTTGATTTGTTTGGAATTAACGCAATTTACGCTACCCTATTGCCAATTCGCGCAAACAATGTTTATAAATTCATCGATACCCGTTTCAGGGCAGTTTGTGGCGATCTGATTGATGCCTGACCGGCCGGGTATATACGTGACGGTTGCCCACCGGAAACTACTATCTTTGTAGCACTGTTTGCCATAGACTATGTTCGAGAACCTTCAGGATAAACTCAATAAGGCATTTAAGACCCTTAAAGGGCAGGGCCGTATTACCGAAATCAACGTGGCCGCCACGGTCAAAGAAGTACGCCGGGCACTGACCGACGCCGACGTTAACTATAAAGTTGCCAAAGACATTACCGATCGTATTCGCGACAAAGCTCTCGACCGGAAAGTACTGATCTCGGTTGAACCGGGGCAACTGTTTGTCAAGATCGTGCAGGAAGAGCTGACCGAGCTGATGGGTGGCGAAGCACAGCAGATTAATACGAAAGGCGACCCGGCGGTTATCCTGATTTCAGGGTTGCAGGGGTCGGGTAAAACAACCTTTTCGGGCAAATTGGCTGCCCACCTGAAAAAGCAGGGTCGCGGGGTGCTGCTCATTGCCGACGACATCTACCGCCCAGCCGCTATCGACCAGTTGAAAGTGCTGGGCGAACAGGTTGGGGTAGACGTATACTCGGAGCCAGACAACAAAGACGCTGTTAGCATTGCGCGCAATGGTATCGACCACGCCCGCAAGACCGGCAAAAAAATCGTGATCGTTGATACCGCCGGTCGTTTGGCGGTCGACGAAGCGATGATGCAGGAAATTGAAGCAGTAAAGAAAGCCATCAACCCCGCAGAAACGCTGTTTGTGGTCGATTCGATGACCGGGCAGGATGCGGTCAACACGGCCAAAACCTTCAACGACCGGCTTAATTTCGACGGTGTTGTACTGACCAAGCTCGACGGTGATTCGCGCGGTGGAGCCGCCCTGTCGATCAAGACGGTTGTCAACAAGCCGATCAAGTTTATCAGCACGGGCGAGAAAATGGAAGCGCTCGACGTGTTCTACCCCGACCGGATGGCCAGCCGGATTCTGGGCATGGGCGACGTTATTTCGCTGGTCGAGCGGGCACAGCAGGCGTTCGACGAAGACGAAGCCAAGCGCATCAACGCCAAGATGCGCAAGAACCAGTTCGACTTCGACGATTTCCTGTCGCAGCTTCAGCAGATCAAGAAGATGGGTAACGTCAAAGACCTGCTCGGTATGATTCCGGGCATGGGCAAGATGATCAAAGACCTCGACATCGATAACGACTCGTTCAAGCCCATCGAAGCAATCATCAGTTCGATGACCCCGAAAGAGCGCGGTCGGCCGGAAATCATCGACGGTAGTCGTAAGAAGCGCATTGCCGCCGGTAGCGGCACCAGCATTACGCAGGTGAATAATCTGCTGAAGCAGTTCGACGAGATGCGGAAGATGATGAAGAAAATGAACACCATGCAGGCGTCCGGCAAGCTGAATAAGCTGATGAAGTAAGCCTGTTTCTCAGTGAAGTAATAACAGATAAGTCAGAACGAGCGTCGCGCAAAACGACGCTCGTTTTGTTTTTAGTGTGACAGGCAAACTTCCATCCATCCCAAAAATCGGCCGTTTGTCCAGTCGGTGCAACTTGGCCCAACGAACGCACATCTCTTGGTCAGATTCGAAACACCTCGGATCGGAAACGTTGAAAAGAGAATGAAAACGCGTTATGCCTCCCTCCTGTCTGCCCTGCTACTGTTGACAAGCCTTACGGTTTCGTCGCTCACGTTCGCCCAGAAAGCCGATTACTACGAACAACCGACGTTCCAGATCGGCATGTTTCCCAACCCCGACCAGACCAAAATTTGGCTCAACTTTGAGCGTTACGACCGCACCAAACCGCTGCACATTACCCTGCGCGACGCGAAAAACACGGAGATGTATGACGACTACGTTTCGCGCCAGACCGACAAAGGGCGGCAATGCTTCGACATGAGCCAGCTCGCCGACGGCCTGTATACCTTCACCATCAGCGACGGTAAGCAAATTCAGGAGCGCAGCTTCCGCATCAGTACGCCCGGCATCCGCGAAACGCTCCCCCAGCGTCAGATCACGATGCGCTAGGCATCAAAACGGCACGATCACCTTGACGCTCGCGTTTCGACCCACATTGTAGATACCAAACCGGCCCGTTGGCGACGCCGTGTAGTACTCAAAATACTTGAGTCGATTCAGGTGCGACTGATACGCTACGTTGAACAGGTTGTCGACCTGGAAGAAGAGCTGGAGTAGCGGTCGGTTTTGGCGGTTGTTGATTGTACCGCCAAAACCCGCGTTGACCAGTGCGTAGCCGGGCGTCGCCGTTTCCGTATTGTCGACACCGTAAAACCGGTTCTGCGCGCCATAGTAGTCGAGTTCGGCCCGGACATACAGGCCCGACAGCCGCGCCTTTTCCCGCCCAAACGTCGCCCGGATTTCTGAACGACCATGCAACGGGGGTATAAACGGCAGGTACCGTGCCGCGTCGCCTTCCAGTTCGATTAACTGGGGGTTACGATTTAGCCCCCGGATCAGAGCCAGGCTGTTGTTAATCGTCAGCCACCGGCTTGTGCGGGGGTGCAGGTTCAGGCTGAATTCGGCTCCGTACAACTGCGCTTTCGATTGCTGATACTGGTACGTGAAATTGCCCGGCACAATCACAACCGGCTGCCCGGCATCATCGTACAGCCGAGCCTGATAGATGTAGTTGTCGATGACGTTGTTGAACAGTTCAACGCTAACGTCCATGTCGTTGAGGTAACCGATAAAGCCAATGTCGGTTTGCAGGCTGAATTCCGGCTGAAAATTACGGTTGCCCAGATACACGATGCGCGCACCGGGGTCAAGCCCGTTGGAGCCAATTTCGGTGATATTTGGCGCCCGGTATCCCCGCGACAGGTTCGCTTTTACCAGCAACCGTTCGGAAATATTGTAGGTCGCGCCCAGGCTACCCGACATACCGGTAAACGACCGGCTATAGGCCGCAAACTGGGGCGTTGCCGTCGCGCTCGTGGGCGAGTAAACCAGCTGGTCAAACCCCGTTGCAGGATTGTTCTGCACGTATTGATTCCCCCAGTCGACGGAGCGCGTGTCGTACCGCATACCCCCGCTGATGTCGACGGCTCCGATTGTTTTCTTGACAAACAGAAACGAGCCAATATCCAGCAGGGCGTAGTCAGGAATGGGAAAATCAGTACCGTTCAGGTTTTTGTTTGTCTGATACATACCATTCACACCCAACGTCGGCTCGAAGCCTCTCCAGATCGGCAGGTTGTATTTCACCTCATAATTGATTGTGTTGAGTCGCACGTACAGCCCCGGCTGCTCAGGAACCGTTGGGTGATTGTACTCCCGGCGAACGCTCTGCTGAAAACCGGCCAGTACAGACAGATCACTTTTACCGATCAGAAACCGGTTTCGCGTGAACAGCCGCGAATGCTGAATGTGCTGGTGCAGCGGGTTGATACGGTACGTGCGCAATTCATTTTCGGGCACCAGCGGGCGCTGTCTGATATCATCCTGATCGCTCTCCAACACCTGCCGGGTAAACCGACGCGTCAGCGAGTCGCGGCTTCCGTCGGGAATCTCCTGCAAGTTGTTGTACAGCGTCGCGTAAAGAAACGACGAGCCCCAGCGTTTTTCCACCCCCGTCATGGCCGACAGATTCAACTCGCGGTATCCGGTGCCGTACACCCGCCCATCGACAGGATTTGTGTAGGCCGTCGCCAGCTTGTTGGATGCGCGAAAAGCAGCTTTCCAGCCGTTTTTCGTGTACGATAGCCCCGCTGATGTGCCGATCATGCCGTTGTTCGTGTGGTATTCGCCAACAACGTCGCCGTTTACTTTGCCCTCGGCCCCGCGCGGGATGTATGGGATGAAATTGATTACTCCGGCAACGGCATCCGACCCGTAGATCAGACTAGCCGGTCCCTTGATCACTTCCGCCCGCTCGATACCATACTGATCTACTTCGATACCGTGTTCGTCGCCCCACTGCTGCCCCTCCTGTCGAACACCGTTATAAAGCGTCAGCACCCGATTGTAGCCCAACCCCCTGATAAATGGCTTCGAGACGTTGGGGCCGGTTGTTACGGCGCTCAACCCCGGCACACCTTTCAGCACCGCATCGACCGCGTTGGTGTTCGCGTTAAGATTCATTTCCTTCCGGGTAATGACCGCAATCGCCACCGGGCTCTTCCGCAGTTCCGTGGCCCGCGCACCTGTCACGACCACTTCGTTCAGATTATTGGCTGCCTCCCGTAACGAAATTGACAGTTGTACGGACTGCCCAGCCATCAGCCGCACACTTTTACGGTATGAATCGTACCCGACGAGCGATACGCTAAGTTGATACGTCCCCGTCGGAACGTCGGCTAGCTGAAACACGCCCGCCGAATCGGTGGCCGTGCCGAACCGGGTGTTAATGAGCGTAACCGTCGCGCCCGGCAGGACTTGCTCGCCGGCGGTTATCGTTCCGCGAATGGTTGATGAGCTGACCGACTGGGCAAAAAGTGATGTAGCAACTACGAAGTAGAAGACAAGTAAAAGCGGTACCCGCATGATAAAGAGGTTGATAGCGCCTACCGCAGGGCAGGCCCGGAATAACATAGAATGACGTGTGCTGATGACCGAACAGGATACTGTCCGTTAATCCCAGCGGATGGGATTGCTATTGGCTGACAGAAAACAGGGCGTCTCTGGATAAGCCAGGGCATTGTAGCTGACGCGCAGACAGCTGGAAGCCGTCTGAGACAAATGCCTGAACGTGAAGCGTGAAGAATAGCTAAGCGAGGCAGGGCGGGCCGCGCAGCAGGGAGAGCACAATACGTTGCTCAAGCGTCTGTACGATGTACGAGAAAATGCCGTCGGGCAGCGTAATCGTCCAGAAAACAGGCGGTGTAACTACCGGTTCGACGCCGGGAACGAAGGGGGCATGGCTGCACATGTCCAGCCAGAATAGCTCGAAAGACGTGTGCGGATTATTGGAAATCGGCCCCTGTTTACCCGTTAGTTTATACGGGTGAGTATGAATAACGATGCGACCGTCAGACAGCCGGTGGGCGTGGATAAAGATCATGCTGTTGAGGGTAATCAACCCCCAAAGTAGCATCAGCCCCCGCGCCGTATATCGTCGTATGTCTGTTCTTGTCAGCAAACCGTAGCTGTCTCAACCGTTATTCAACAGCGAAGTAACGGCATAATCAAACGCAAAAATTGCTTTTCTAAATTTATTTTTTAGACTAGCCTAAAAACTAACTGGTTTCTTGTAAGAAGGCGAACGGTTCGGCATCTATACATTGCTACACAAAAAAAGCCTGATTCTCTACCGGAGAATCAGGCTTTCGCAAGCTGAAATGATCAGGCTTACTGAACGTTGTCTGACGTCAGTTTTGCACCCAGATATTCGCGGTTCAGACGGGCGATGTGATCGAGCGAGATCGACTTCGGGCACTCAACCGAGCAGGCACCCGTAAACGAACAGGCACCAAAACCTTCTGAGTCCATCTGCGCAACCATCCGCTCAGCCCGCTCGACGTGCTCAGACTGCCCCTGCGGCAGAATAGCCAGCTGCGATACTTTCGCCGATACGAAAAGCATAGCCGACGCGTTTTTACAGGCCGCTACGCAGGCTCCGCAACCGATACAGGCGGCTGCGTCCATCGCTTCGTCGGCAATCGTACGCGGAATCAGGATTTCGTTGGCGTCGCGAGCCGAACCGGTGTTGACCGATACGTAACCGCCCGCCTGAATGACGCGGTCGAACGCAGACCGATCAACCATCAGGTCTTTGATAACGGGGAACGCCCGTGCCCGCCAGGGTTCAACAACGATCGTATCGCCGTCGCTGAACGAACGCATATGCAGCTGACAGGTCGTTGCGCCCGTTTGTGGTCCGTGTGCCCGGCCATTGATGTACATCGAGCACATACCGCAGATACCCTCGCGGCAGTCGTGATCAAACGCCACCGGCTCTTCGCCTTTGCGGGTCAGTGAGTCGTTGAGCACGTCGAACATTTCCAGAAACGACATATCTTCCGATACGTTATCCAGTTGATATTCGACCAGCTTACCGGCTGTGTTATTATTTTTCTGTCTCCAGACTTTGAGTGTAATCTTCATCTTCTTGATAAGTTTAGAGTTTAAGGTCTAAAGTTTAAGGTTGGATAGCGATGCCACTTTAAACCTTAAACATCAAACCTTGAACTACTTATAACTCCGCTGCGTCAACTTCACGTTTTCGAACTCCAGCACTTCCTTGTTGAGGATTTCAGGCTGGTTTTCCCCCTGAAACTCCCAGGCTGCTACATAAGCAAAGTTGGCGTCGTCGCGCAGGGCTTCGCCATCTTCCGTCTGATGCTCTTCGCGGAAGTGACCACCGCACGACTCTTCGCGGTTCAGCGCGTCGTCGACCATCAGCTCACCCAGTTCGATGAAGTCAGCCACGCGTGATGCCTGCTCCAGCGCCTGATTGATTTCCTCTGAATCACCCAGCACTTTCACATTCGACCAGAAGTCTTTCTTCAGCTGCTGAATCTTCTGCTTAGCCGTTTTCAGACCTTCCGCATCCCGCGACATGCCGCAGTACTCCCACATGATGTGGCCCAGATCGCGGTGGAAATCATCGACCGGGCGGTCACCTTTGATCGACAGCAGTTTCTGCACCATGTCATGCACCTTCTGCTCGGCTTCCTTAAACACCGGTGAGTCGACAGCAATTTTATCGGCCGGACCGATCGTCGCCAGATAGTCGCCGACCGTGTACGGGATTACAAAATAACCGTCGGCAAGGCCCTGCATCAGTGCCGAAGCACCAAGGCGGTTGGCACCGTGATCAGAGAAGTTTGCTTCACCCAGCGCGTAGCAGCCCGGTACGGTCGTCATCAGGTTGTAATCAACCCATAGGCCGCCCATTGTATAGTGCACAGCGGGGTAGATCATCATCGGCAGTTCGTAGGGGTTCTCGCCGGTGATTTTCTCGTACATCTCGAAGAGGTTACCGTACTTCGCTTCGATCGTCTTCTTCCCGTCGCGCTTGATGGCGTCGGCGAAGTCGAGATATACAGCCAGGCCGGTTTTGCTGACGCCACGACCTTCGTCGCAGACATACTTAGCATTCCGCGACGCTACGTCGCGTGGTACGAGGTTACCAAACGATGGATAACGGCGCTCCAGGAAGTAGTCACGGGCATCTTCAGCCAGATCTGTCGGCTTAATCTTGCCTTCCCGGATCCGCATGGAATCCTCTTTCGTCTTAGGTACCCACACCCGCCCATCATTCCGCAGCGACTCCGACATCAGCGTCAGCTTCGACTGATAGTGACCCGATACAGGAATACAGGTTGGGTGAATCTGCGTGAAGCAGGGGTTCGCCATCAGGGCACCCTTTTTGTGCGCCCGCCATGCGGCCGTCACGTTCGAGCCCATCGCGTTGGTCGACAGATAGAATACGTTGCCGTAGCCACCCGTGCAAAGCAGCACCGCATGCGCCGAGTGCGATTCGATCTTACCCGTAATCAGGTTGCGTGTCACGATACCCCGTGCTTTGCCGCCCTCGACCACGAGATCAAGCATTTCGGTACGGGTATACAGTTTCACTTTACCATTGGCCACCTGCCGGCTCAGCGCCGAATAAGCACCCAACAGCAGTTGCTGACCGGTCTGACCACGAGCATAGAATGTACGCGATACCTGCGCACCACCAAACGAACGGTTGGCCAGCAGACCGCCGTACTCCCGCGCAAACGGTACGCCCTGCGCTACGCACTGGTCGATAATGTTGACACTCACTTCGGCCAGGCGGTGTACGTTCCCTTCACGAGCCCGGTAGTCACCCCCTTTGATTGTATCGTAGAATAGCCGGAATACGCTGTCGCCGTCGTTCTGGTAATTTTTGGCGGCATTGATTCCCCCCTGAGCCGCAATCGAGTGCGCCCGACGCGGGCTATCCTGAAAACAAAATGCTTTTACGTTATAGCCCAGCTCAGCCAGCGAAGCAGCTGCCGAAGCACCCGCCAGCCCTGTTCCCACAACGATAATATCATATTTGCGTTTATTAGCCGGGTTGACCAGCTTCAAACCAAACTTCTGCCGCGCCCATTTCTCGGCCAGCGGCCCCGCAGGAATTTTAGATTCGAGTTTCATAATTCATTGTGAATTAGTGATAGTCCGACACTTCTGTGAGCGAATGCATGACCGGCATGGCCGTGTTCATACATCCATACTTCACCTATTAAATAACCCCGTGAACCTGTAAAAACACATACACCGGCATGGCAGCGAACGCCAGCGGAATGATGAGCGCGAAGAAATAACGGCCGAGCAGCTCAATAGCTGGCGTGTATTTCTTGTGCCGAATGCCAAGTGACTGAAAACCACTCTGAAAACCGTGCGCCAGGTGATACCCGAGCGCCACCATGCACACGACGTACAGCAGCACGTACCACCACTCCCCGAATGCCACTTTCACTACGGCATACAAGTCTTTGTACTGCTTACCATCGTATTCAGCCATCGGAACCGAGCCGAAGTGCATCTCGTACCAGAACGTCCGCATGTGAATGATGATAAACAGCAACAGGACCGTACCCAGAATGCCCATGTTGCGCGATGACCAGTCACTGTTTGCTTCGGGTTTCGAATACGCATACTGTACCGGACGGGAATCACGGTTATGGCGGGTCAGAATGAACGCCATCAGTGCGTGCACCAGTATCGACGTGTACAACAGGTACGATACCGTCAGAATGAGTGGGTTATGCGTCATGAAGTACGTGTACTCATTGAACGCCCGCCCGCCGTCGGCCTTGAACAATTGCAGATTACCTGCCATGTGGACGATCAGGAACGTACTCAGAAAAAGCCCCGTCAGCGACATGATTACTTTGCGGCCGAGGGAGCTGGACAATGCCTGCGTTATCCAAACCATATAAAAAACGACACGAAATTGTAGTGGGAAAATATAGACAAAAGCCGCGTTTTGCGACGCGTCAAAGCTACTTCACAAAGCCCATGCAAACAACTTTGAATTTCCTTTTCGCCATGTATTTAGACCTTATCTACGTACCTTATACATACAGGTGAAATGGTTTCCCAACAGGCTGTTCGTCAGGATTGTTTGTGCGTATAGTGGTAGATCTTTGTAGAATTGGTGACACAACACCGCCCCGTCTATCCATAGACCATCACCGGCCGGATTCCAACCCGATCTTGAATAAACCCCAAAAGGCCCGTTCCTTTGTAAGAACATCCGCCGACCCAATAACGTGCTCATTGGGTAGTGGCGAAACCGATTTATTTATGAACGCATACGTGTTTCCGGGGCAGGGTTCGCAGTCGCCCGGTATGGGCCGCGACCTGTACGAAACCTCGCCCGCTATCAAAGAACTCTTCGATCAGGCCAACGACATTCTGGGCTATAACCTGACCCAGATTATGTTTGAGGGCACCGAAGAGGAACTGAAACAAACCATCTACACCCAACCCGCCATCTTCTTGCACAGTGTGGCACTGGCGCTGACCACCGACTCGTTTGTCCCCGACATGGTAGCTGGCCATTCGCTGGGCGAGCTGTCGGCACTGACAGCGGCTGGAGCCCTGTCGTTTGCCGACGGGCTGCGACTGGCCTCAATTCGGGCTACGGCGATGCAGCGGGCCTGCGAACTGGCCCCATCAGGCATGGCTGCCGTGACCAATCTGGCTGACAATGTAATCGAACGGATCTGCGCCGGTATCACGGACGAAATTATTATTCCGGCCAACTACAACTGCCCCGGCCAAGTCGTAATATCGGGTAGCATGGAAGGGATCAGGCTGGCGGGCGAGCAGCTGACGGCGGCTGGTGCCCGGCGGGTGTTGCAACTATCGGTAGGTGGCGCGTTTCACTCACCATTTATGGAACCGGCCCGGGCCGAGTTTGCAGAAGCTGTGACCAACATGAAGTTTCAGGCCCCTCGCTGCCCGGTTTACCAAAACGTCGACGCAAAGCCCCACACCGATCCAGACGAGATCAAAGCCAACCTGATCGCGCAGCTAACCGCGCCAGTTCGCTGGACTCAGTCGGTCGAGCGCATGGTTGCCGACGGCGCCACAGAATTTATCGAATGCGGCCCCGGAAAAGTGCTGCAAGGCCTGATCAAAAAGATTGTACCGACAGTACCAGCGCGGGCGATCTAACTTTTTTTACCGCTGATTGTCAGCCAGAAAGGCGCTATTTAGACCTTTCTGGCACATTTTTTATGATGTGTGCTTGCTTATGAGGCACAAAACGCCTTACATTTGCACTCGCAATTGCCCGATCGTCTAAGGGTAGGACGACAGATTTTGGTTCTGTTTGTGGAGGTTCGAATCCTTCTCGGGCAACAGAAGAAGGCCGCTAAGCTCACACTTAGCGGCCTTTCTGTTTATCTGCCAGTTCGTACACATTTTTTCAACAGACTGTTTTAGAACGCTCCGGCAACGGCATGTCGCCCACACAGTCAACCGGGCGCATGATGTACTCTGCGGCCTTGGTACAAGGAGAGAAGAAGCCAGGAACGCTGTATGAACCGCTACCCGTTTACTGCTATACAGAGCTGTAGGCGCTCAGGTTGCGCAACTATGTATCTGATCTTGGTTAATTCTTGACCTACGGTTACCGCTGAAAATTTATCGTACTGTTTTCGTGATATATGTATAGGTAAACATTCTGAATTCGTTTAAGTACTAAGCTTATTCTGTCTAAGCGACGAAAAACCGCACTGATTGAATAAAACAGTAAATAACCTGATGTGACCGTGTTTTAAGAATTACGTCAGACTAATATAATGTTCTGAATTTTAATTCATATTTGTTGTATGGAGAAGGACGAGAAGGTCAGGCGGAACCGCGCGAAAACGACCCAACGTATCGTTGAAGCTCTTGAAGAGGTGATTGCTGAACGTGGTCTGGAGGGCGTGGGCGTAAACCGGGTGGCCGAGAAAGCTAATGTAAGCAAAGTCCTGATCTACCGCTACTTCGGTGGCATGGAAGGCCTGATGGAATACTATGTGAAGATGGGTAAACTCTTCCCGGTATTCAACCCAGCTGTTCTGGATCAGATTCGTCCGTTGCACGATTCGGATGTTGCCCGTATCTGGTACCGTCAGGTTATTCAGACGTACCGGTACTTCCGCACGTTCAAAGCAGCCCGCGAAGTGCTGAAAGCCAGTGTCATCGAAAATGATTCGATCGCCGAAACAACTGCCCGCGCACAGGACGAGGAAATGACCCGGCTGGTTGAGCAGTTGTCATTTGTACAGGGAGCCGACACGCAGGCTATCTCAGCCGTCATCCTGGGCGCCATGAATTATCTGACCATCATGGCCCAGAACGATCGCACGATGATCAGCATTGATCTGCGCAGCGAAGAAGGCTGGAAGCGGGTTGAGAGCGCGATTAAAACGATTTACATTGCCCTGAACCGCATGGCTAGTCAGGCCAAAGAAGTTAATCTTGAATTGCAGTCGGCGCAATTGCCGATGGCACAATGGTAGTTCCCCCTACCTTACTAACTAACTAACTCGTATTAATAGAAGCGGCCGGAGTTAAACCCCGGCCGCTTCTTCTTATTTCACTACTACCGTTTTCATCTGCGGACCGTACCCTTTTATTGTCAGCGACTTCCATTGCTTTGGCAAGCGGGCTTTCTGCTGAACGATTCCGGCGTCGGTAATTTCCAGCCCGCCGAAGCCGTTCATCACCGACTGCAACATGCCACCCGCGCCCGTGGCGAAGTAGGGGTTTGTGCCGCCCGCCGTTTCAGCCATCACGCCAAACGGCGGTACCTCATTCGGCTTATAGCTGCGTTGAAACCATTCGTAAGCTTTATCAGTGTTGCCCAGCCGGGCATTCAGCGTCGATAGCACCGACCAGCCCATGGCCGGACCTTCGGGTGAATACCGGGGGCTGTAATAATCCAGATCGCGCCGAATGGCGGCTTCATCACTCACGACGCGCAGCGGATAAGCCAGCAGATTTACGTCGGCCTGTTTGATCTGCACGCCGTCGTAGGTACGGTTTTCTTTGGTCACACCATCTGGAAATTTCAGAATTGGAATATTATCCGCCACAAGCTTCCAGTCGGCGTCAGGGGTTATACCGAGCGTCTGCGCAGCTTGTATGGCGTAGTTCAGCGACGTTTTTGCCATCGCGTTAGTGAAGGCGTTATCGTCGATATTTTCCTGCCATTCGTTCGCCCCGATCACGTTGTTGATGTGGTATTTACCGGGGGCCTCCCGCTCGACGCGACTCGCCCAGAATTCGGCCACTTCTTTTAGCATAGGGTAACCACGCGTGCGCAGCCATTCTTTGTCGCCCGTTACCTGATAATATTTCCAGAACGCCCAGCCGACGCAGCCGGTGATATGGTGCTGAAACGGGCCTGTCAAGGCCCAGACGGGCGTTGCTTCCTGCCCATCTGAATCAGACTCCCACGGAAACATCACCCCCTTGTAGCCGTGACTGAACGCGTTTTGCCGGGCCATACTCATCCGCTCAAAACGGTATTCCAGCAACGACTTCGCCAGTTCGGGCTTTAGCGTCAGCAGTGGTGGGTACATCCAGAGTTCGGTGTCCCAAAACACGTGACCGTTGTAGCCCAGCCCCGACAAGCCCATCGGTGATAGACTGTACGCCGTACCAGCGCGGGAAAACGAATACAGATGATAAATAGCCGAGCGCACGGCCCGCTGCGCGTCGGGGTCGCCGTCAATGACGATGTCGCTTTGCCAGAGTTTGTCCCATTCGGCGCGGTGGCGGGTCAGCAGCCGGTCGTTGCGTTCGAGGGCGGCAAACAGCGTCAGGCGTTCAGCTTCGTTGAGTGGATCAGCGGTGTGGGCGGTCGAGGATACTGAGCCAACAACGCTGAATCGGTAGGTTTCGCCCGCTTTCAGGTGCTTCTTGAATTTCGCCAGATGCATGTTGTAGTCCCAGTCTTCGTGGATCACATCAGGCTCCTGCCCGTGCGGTTCCTCGAAAATAAAGCTGGTCGACGCGGCTACCGTATGCCGACCCGTCGGGCTTTTAGCGACCGAGGTCAGCAGGCGAATCGTAACGTGAGATCGGTCGATTTCGGAGTACAGGTTTTTTACTTCCCGCAGATTGTCGGGGGTTTCGATGACGCTGGCGGGGATGATATCACAGTCTTTTTTGGCCGTAATTTCCATCATCGTCAGTTCAGAAAAAGGTAGGTGCCGCAGGGCCATCATCGTCTGCCGAACACTTACCTTGTCCTTGTAATCGAAGGTCGTGGTGAGGGCCGCCTTCTGCATGTCGAGCGTCTGCCGGTAGTTGCTGATGTCTTTCGGCCCAACCCGCGTACCGTCGACGTCGAGGTTCATATTGGCGAAGTTGAACACTTTCAGAATGTTCGACACACGCCCCCGACCGTAGGTATCGAATGCGCCGTTGAGCACGACATCCTTTACTTTCATCGGTTCCGGCGACGACACCAGCCCGACCATACCGTTGGCAACGGTGATGCCGTAATAATTGGCGGGATTGATATTCTGGCCCACGATCAGCCAGTCGGGTGAGGTAGTTTGTGCGCAGACAGGCTGGCTGAAGGCAACGACGCCCAGCAAACCTGTCAGTAGTAACGTTTTTCTCATGTGGGTATAGAAAAATTAGTTATCAAAATAATTCTATCCGACACTGGAAAACAATAGCCCGCCACCTAAACTATCGTTGCCGAGAAAATACGGGGGTCAGTTAGGCGCGTAGGTGAACTGAACGACGAATGACTGACTACCGTCGACGTTTGTGCGTTGCCAGCCGAGCGCAATGGGCAGTTGCTTTGTCAGGTAATATTCAACACCCACCACAAGCTGCCCCTGCACGTGTTGGCCCGAAATCCAGTCGCCCAGTACGTGCAGTTTCTTGAAAACGCCCGCATCGAAACCACCCTGAAAACCATAGGCCCGCCCTTCGCCCAGATAGGGCTGATTGCCCACGTAGCCACCCAAAGACCATTTGTACCGCTTATTTTCGAACGAACCAGCCAACTGTCCGTAGCCGTAGGAAACAAAGCGGGTCCGGTGACTGGGCGACAGATTGAAGCCCATCTGCGTGCCGACGCCGATTTCCAGATGATCGGTAAGATCGAATGATTTCTGCGCGTTGAACAGTACCAGCGGGCCGTAGGGCATCTGCACACTGGTATCGTTGCGGGAGATCTGCCGCAGATCGGGATCGTAGATGAGATTGTACAGGTTCGCGCCTACCTCAAATTCCTTCCCCAGTCCGTAATTGATTGTTGTCGCAGAGTGGTACGACGATTCGATGTTGAACTGCTGCTGAACGGCAAACTTTTTCTTATCGACAATGTCGGACGATGGCACGTTGAAGTACGTCTGCTGTGCCAGCAGAGACCTGGCTGCAAGCAGTACAAGCGTACAGGCTAACCAAACACGATTTTTCACAAGCTGTTGAGTTTAGATAAACAGCCAAAGTGCCGGTTTCGCGGGCTAGGCGCATTAAAGCCATATTAAAGCTAGCGTGCAGCGACGGGCTTGCGACGGGCCGTTGCTTTCTGCACCACCCAGTTCCCTACTTTTTCGCCTTCAATCTGCCCGTTGCTCAGTGCCGACCGATAGTGAATGCCACCGTACAGCCGGCTGATGGACGCTTCGTTGGCGGCATCACGGAACGACTTGAACGACCGCACACCGTGCCCGTATTTGTACTCAGTCGAGTCGGTGAAGGCGATATTGTCGCCGATCAGATTGGTCAGTACTGTGGCTGCGGCTGTGGAAATTACGCTGTGCCCACTGGGGTACTCCGGGAAGGGAGGGGTCTGTAGAAAAGGTGTCCACTTCGGGTCCATCAGCTTGTTGATGACCGTTTCTGGCCGGACCATGTTGCTACGGTATTTTTCGTCCCAGCAGGAAATAAAGCCATCCGTCAGGGCAAACGACGTCAGGGCGTAGGCTTCAACCATCTGGATCATAGACAGCTTCTTCTGCCGCCCGACCGTCTGGGCAATTGCCATCCAGTGCCCACCAGGGGTCATTTTTTTCGACGCATACATAACGTGACCGGCTACGTTCATCACGAACGCATTATCGTCCCAGAAGTAGGCGGTCGCTTCCTGCTCCTTCGTCAGATTCTTGCCGATGGTGTACACCTCATCGACCTCCTTTCGGTAGGGGCTACCCGCAGTCATGTTGTACGGTGTCGGGCGGGTTGGCATAAACTGATTACAGGTGTCCATAGCCCAGCAGCGCAGTTTGTTCCACTGCGGCTCGGCGGCATCCATGTAAGCAGGGGGCGTTGGTACCCAGGTTCCTTCAGCGTTGGTTACGGTATGCTTGAAGCCACGGGTTTGTTTGTAATTGTCTTTGGCGCCATAGTCGAGCACGTGTTTGGCTACCGCTTCGCCATACGCCATCGACCGTTCGTAAACGTCGTCGGGCACGCCATCTTCCTTGTATTGCTCGTAGAGCGGCTTTTCAAATTCATCGTAGAATTCAACGCTGAACGTGAGCGCGCGGGCGACAGTCATAAAAGCGCGGACGCTGGCCAGTGGATAGCAATACTGCTGCCCGGCCTCGGGTTGCGGCCCAGCCTGAAACCGCTTCAGCTTACCGCCGAGGGACTGATAATTGGGGTCGAACGGCACGAGCGCTTCGTAGCCCGCGAGGTTGGCGTAGGCGTAAATCCGACTGGCCACGGGGGGCGAAAAAATGTCGTGGACGACGACTTCCGTCAGTTTGTTGAGCGCTGAATTATAGCGTTCAGGATTGGCAGCTTTCGCATTATATTCAGCGGGAGTAGCTTCTTTTTTGCAGCCTGCCAGCAGGGCCAGCAGCGTAAAAAAGCTCGTCCAGTGAGCAAAACGTTTCATACGGCAGGGACATTGAGCATCCGGTTGTCGTGTGTAAACCGGCTGATTGATCTTACAAAATTAACGGAAAATACCGGACAAATCGCAGAAAAAACGTCGGTTACTACTTACTGATTTCCGGCGGGTTTCAGCCGCACGAGTTGCACCGGCGCATTGTTTCGGGCCATGATCAGGCGTGTTCCCGACGTGGCCGGAATAGCCACCATGTCCCGCACCTCACCGGACAGCAACAGCCCCGTATCGACTGGTGATAAGCTGGTGAACTGCGGGGAACTGCCCGACCTTTTACCGTCGTTGCGCAGCACCAGCCCGTAGCTGGCGTCGTACCGGCCCTGATACATACTGGCCCCGTAGAAATTGCCGCCCCCTACCACATCCAGGTCGCCGTCGTGGTCGATGTCGAGCGGCAATAGGGTAAATAATTTCGACACCTGAGCCTGTACTGGCAGCGTATGCACGACGAATTTTCCGTACTGATTTTCCAGGTATACCGACGCCAGCTGATTCACGTCCCGCTCTTCAGCATCGGTCAGTTCGCCCTGCGAAAACAGTTGCTCGACGGTCTGCCCGGCATAGTCGGCGTAGTTAGTGTACCGACGATTGATGATACTTGGCACCTGCTTGCCCAGCTCGTCTTTCGTGGCCGTCGGGTACCAATGGTCGAGCACGTTGTAAGCCAGAATAGGGTCGTTGGTTTTGTTGTTGTCAAGGTCTTTGACCCACAGGTGCAGCTTTATATCGGCTCCCTTGCGCAGACGCGTGTTGAGGCCCAGGTTACCAGCTATCAAGTCTATGTCGCCATCACGATCGAAATCGGCGGCTGCCAGGCACTGCCAGAAACCATTCATAGGTGTACCGTTGAACGGATTTTCAACCTCAGTCAGTTTACCACCGTCGTTCGCAAATACCCGCACCGGCATCCAGTCGCCCGCTACGATCAGGTCGAGGTCTTTGTCATTGTCAGTATCGGCCCAGACGGCATCGGTCACCATGCCGACTTGTTTGAGCGCCGGGGCTACCGACGCGGTTTGATCGGTGAATCGCCCTTTTCCGTCGTTGATGAGCAGGTATGAGTCGGGCGTTTTTCCGTATGCGAAGCCAACGACACGACCCCCAACGAACAGATCGAGGTCACCATCATGGTCAACGTCGGCAGGGCGCGCACAGCTTTTGTTGCTGAACATGGGCGGCAAAGCATCAGGGCGACGGGTGAACTGACCCTTGCCGTCGTTGATGTACAGTCGATCGGCCAGTTCGGGCGCGGGACCGTAAAACTCGTTCCCGCCCGTCACCACGTACAGGTCAGCGTCGCCGTCGCCGTCAGCATCGAAGAACGTTGCCCCGGTATCTTCGGCGTCAGCATCGGCCAAAAATGCCGGTTGCGCCGAATTGGTAAAGCGTCCGTCGAGTGTTTGCAGCAGCAGCGACCCCGCCTGCCGACGGGCACCACCAATGTACACGTCAAGTAGTCCGTCGCCATTGACGTCGGCGGTTGCCAGCTTCGGCCCTTCGGTTGATAGCTTAAATGGCATTAGCGATTCACGGGTAAAATCGTAATAGTCGACGTTTTCCCGATGCCGGTATAGTATCAGCGTTGTGTCATTGATCACCGTAAACAGCGGATCCGCAGCTGGTTTGGGAAACAAAAACGGTATTGCCCGAGCGTCGGCCTGCCGCAAGGTCAGTGTTTGATTGGCGGCTACATTACGTCGAACCTCGACCTGCTGATTTGGCCAGATAACGGCTACGGAGTCCAGCTTTTTGTGCGTCCCCACCCCGAACGTCAGCACAGGTTCCACCGCTGATTCAAAGCCCCGCGTCGGCATAAGCTGTTGTACCTGCACCGTGTCACGGCTATACAAAATAACTTTTGCCCCGACGCCGAACGTGTTTGGTGCCTGCCCTGCCAGCTTAATTTTCAGGTATTGATTGGCCGGAAACAGCGTGCGGGCCTGATTCTGATAGACACCCGCCGGGTCGGCAATGTTGTTCGTGACCAGATCGAGATCGCCGTCGTTGTCGAGGTCGGCGTAGGCAGCACCGCAGGAAAAGGTCGGCGTCTCGAAACCCCACGTCAGCGACTTGTCGGTGAATTGCAGATTACGGCCACCCCGAAACAGGTAGTTATGCACCTTCCCGCTCGGCATATGCGCCAGATCCTGCTCGTTGAACGTTCCGGCCGAGGTGTTCATCCGGCTCTGCACCGAATCGCTCGAAATGTACTTGACGTAGTCGAGGTTGTTGGGCCGCCGGACAATGCCATTGGCGATAAACAGGTCTTTTTGCCCGTCATTATCGTAATCGGCCAGCAAGGGCGACCAGCTCCAGTCGGTTGCCGCTACGCCCGCCAATAAGCCGACGTCCATAAACTGCTTGCCGGACAGATTCAGTTGCAGGCAGTTGCGGCTGTACTGATCCATGTAGCCGTACGACAGCTTGTAGCGGTACACGTCAAGCGCATCTTCGCCCTGCGACGATTTTTCGACCACCTCGTCGGCCGGATACATGTCCAGCGTCATCAGGTCGGGGTAGCCGTCGTTGTTGACGTCGGCGGCATCGTTACCCATCGAGAAGCGGCTCGTATGCCCAAACGCCTGCCGGACGCTCTCGCGAAAATGGCCGTGCTGATCGTTGATATAGTAGTAGTCGTCTTCGTGGAAATCGTTGGAGACATACATATCCTCCCAGCCGTCGTTGTTCAGGTCGGCCACGGCAATGCCCAGCCCATAACCCATAGCCGCGCCGAAGATGCCCGCTTGTTCGCTGACGTCGGTAAAGGTCGGCTTGCCCGTTTCAACGAGTTGATTTTTGAACAGATAATCACCCGACTCGGGGACACGGACGCTCCGGGCCGATACGTTGTCGTAGCTACGCGAGGTGTGTACGGCGTGGTTGAGCAGGAAGCAGTCGAGATCGCCGTCGTGGTCGTAGTCGAAGAAAGCGGCCTGTGTCGAAAAGCCCGCGAAGTTCAGTCCGTAAGCCGCAGCCTGCTCGGTGAACGTCGGCACACCATCGGGACCGGGGCCGTTATTGATGTACAGTTCGTTGGTACCCGTCAGCCCCCGAAACTTGCTAACTGCGCTGACGTAGATGTCGAGCCGACCGTCGCCGTTGACGTCAGCCATTGTCACGCCCGTCTGCCAGCCAGCCTTACCCGCTACATTTGCCTTTGTCGTAACGTCGCGGAAGGCCATGTTGCCCTTGTTCAGGTACAGCTTGTTTGGCCCCTGACTCGACACGAAATATAAATCCGACAAGCCGTCGCCGTTCAGATCGCCAGCAGCAACACCCGCGCCGTTGTAGAAATACAGGTAATCGAGAATCGACAGACTATCCGTTTCGCGCAACTGATTGATGAAGCCGATACCGGTTTTGGTCGAGTCGAGCGACTGAAACAGCTCAGGTTCGGCCGGTTCGGTTCGGCAGGCGGTCAGGTAACCAACTAAAAGCAGGGTGCAGAGTACTCCGCAGCAACGGCCGACTGCCAGTCGAGTCTGGGTTACACAGTTCTGCATCACCGTCTTACTTCGAAAAGTTTGGGGCGGTCGTTGTTGACCAGGTTAATCAGGTAGTTACGACCGTTAATCGTGATTGGGCTGATCTGCTTGACTTCGCCATTGACAACGTAGCCGCTTTTCTGCGTCGACAGCACCCGGAACCGACCGCGCCCTTCGTTGGCCAGCACAAGGCCCCGGCACGCGTCGATCATGCCGAGCTGTGGCAGGAAATGGGTGAAGTTGCCACCCAGAATCATGTCTTTACGCCCGTCGGCGTTAACGTCTTCGCAGGCAATGGCGTTGACGCACGACAGCTGCACCACCGATGGTAGTTGCGCCAGCCCAAACTGCCCGTTACCCCGGTTCAGCGCCACCACCGACTTGCGGTAATTCACCGTCTTAACCTGCGCTTTCTCCAGCACATCGGGCGCAAACAGATCCTGAATCGACTTGGTCGCGTAGTCGTGGTGCTTGAGAATCTTGGTTTTCAGGAACGGAAACTGATCGGCCATTTCGCGCTTCAGGAAAATCGGCATATCCCGCCCGTCGACAGTTTTTGTCATGATCTTGTCGAGAATGCCGTTTTTGTCGAAGTCGCTGACCCATAGTTTGAGCGGTGCCTGCTCCGACGCTTTCAGCGAGAAGTTTTCGCCGATGTTGCCCAGCACCAGATCGGGCCGGGCGTCGCCATCGACATCCATCACGCCCACGCTGCCCCAGAACCCATTGACGTTTTCCAGCCCGGTCGTGGTTTTGTGGAGTTTGCCTCCGTCGAAGCGCAGCACCTGCGGGGCCATCCAGTCGCCCACCACAACGAGTTCCTTACGCCCGTCGCCGGTCAGGTCGGTCCAGGCGGCATCGCGAAGCATACCGATTTCGAGCAAATCGGGCGCAATGCGCTGTGTCACGTCGTCGAACTCGCCGTTGCCGACGTTATGGTAGAGAAAACTCTGCGGACTGACACCGTATTGCTGCGGGTAGCTACGGCTACCGACGAACAGGTCCAGTTTACCGTCGTTGTCGTAATCGTAGGGCAGCACCACCGACGTGTTCATATCGTTGGGCGGCAGGGCGCGGCTGTTGAACGTAAAGCCGCCTTTGCCGTCGTTGACGTACAGCCGGTCGAGCCGGTCGCGGGGGTCGGTGGCGGGTTCGTTGCCACCACTGCCCACGTACAGGTCAAGATCGCCGTCGCCGTCGGCATCAAAAAACTGCGCGGCAGTATCTTCAAAGCCGCTGAACCGCGAAAAGAACGACTGCTCTGTTTTGGTAAAGCCCGCGCCGGTTTGCAGATAAAGCTGCCCCCCCTGCCCCTTCGCCCCACCTACGTACAGGTCGGCCCGACCGTCGCCGTTAACGTCGCCAATGGCCGCTTTCGGCCCTTCCGACGAGAGTTTCATGGGGATATTCCGTTCATTGAAATAGTCCTCGTAATCGTCCTCCACGTGCTTATCGAGCTGAATCGGCGATGCCGTTAGTAGAGCAAATGCAGGAGCAGGCGTTACAATGCTTGCTTTGGCCGGAGCGGTTACACCATCGGCCACCGAATACGTGTAGGTCTTTTTGGTCGCTACGTTTTTGATAACCGTAACGCGCTTGTCGTACCACGTAATCCGAACCGAATCCAGCTTATCGAGATTACCCAGGCCAATCGTCTGCGTGTACTCGGCCCCCGACTGAAACCCGCGCGACGGGGCTACGTACCGACTGAAAATCTGCCCCCCGCCAAACAGTTCGATGTTCGAGCCGATGGCGTAGGTGTTCTGCCCGGCACCGGTCAGTTTGATCCGAATGAAGCTATTGGCCGGGTTGCGTTCCGCGTGATTCTGGTACACAAAACACGGCTGATTGACGTTGTTGACAACCAGATCGAGATCACCGTCGTTGTCGAGGTCGGCATAGGCGGCACCGTTGGAGAACGACGGATCGGCCAGCCCGAAATCGTCGCCCCGCTCGTCGAATTTGAGGTTCTTTTTGTTATGGAAAAAGTTGTTCGGTATGGGGTTCGACGGCATGTTTTTCACGATCTCATCGAACCGCTGTTTCTCGCCCGATAGAGCCATCCGCTGGGCCATGTCGTTGGCGAAGAAGTCGATAAAATCCTGGTCGATTACGTCGTGGTAAATGCCGTTACAGACAAAAATATCGTTATAGCCGTCGTTGTCGGCGTCGAACATCAGCGCGCCCCAGCTCCAGTCGCTGGCGGCAACGTCGGCGTAGCAGGCAATCTCGCTGAACGTCCCGTCCTGATTGTTCAGTTGCAGGCAGTTCTGCTGTAGCTGATTGTAAAAGCCTTTGTCGCGCTTCAGGTTAGCGAGGTAATGGCTCTCAAACGAAGTCGTCGTTTTCAGTCGCTTTTCGTCGCGGGGCAGCATCTCGGTCGTAAAAATCTCGGGGTGCCCATCGTTGTTGATGTCGGCCATATCGGCTCCCATCGACGCGATACTCAGGTGCTTCATCCGCGACTCGATGTCCTCCTTAAACGTGCCGTCTTTCTGGTTGACGTACAGGTAATCTTTCTCGAAGAAGTCATTCGATACGTAGATATCCGGGTACTGATCGTTGTTGACGTCGATGATGGTCACGCCCAGCCCGAAGCCAATCAGGCTGCTGAAAATGTTAGCTTCCTTGCTGACGTCGTGGTAAACGCCGTTGTCGTTCCGCATTAGCCGGTCGCCCCCGCCCTTCAAAAAATCCTTTACCGGCCAGTCTTCCGCCCGCAGGTTACGGCTGCTTTCGTAATTGACCGAGTTGACGGGAATAAAGCTGTTGTTCAGGATGTAGCAATCGAGGTCGCCGTCGAGGTCGTAATCGAAGAACGCGGTCTGTGTCGTGTAGCCGTTTTCGTTCAGGCCGTATTTTTTGGCAGATTCGGTAAAGGTCAGATCACCGTTATTGATGTACAGGTCCTTCTCCTGCCCGACGTTTTTCTGATACCCGGCGTTGCTGACGAAAATATCCAGCTTGCCGTCGTGATTGACGTCGACCATCACGACACCCGTACCCCACTTGCCCTTGCCACCAACGCCTGCCTTATCAGTGATGTCTTCGAACTGCCAGTTGCCTTTGTTCAGGTACAGCTTGTTCGAGCCCATATTGGCCGTGAAATAAATGTCGGGCAGGCTGTCGCCGTTGATGTCGCCCACGGCTACGCCCCCACCGTTGTAGAAATTACGGTAGTTGAATATGTTGAAGTCCTCCCGGTTTTTGACTGTATTTTCAAAGTTGACGCCGATGGCTTTGTTGTCCATACGCTCGAACAGCGTATCCTTTTTCGGCCCGGAGCAACTACTTACCAGTAACATAGTCAGCACAAAACCCGCGCTGAGCAAACTGGCTTTTCGATTATACTGATGATTCATTGATTGTTCGTCACTGGCGGCTACGGCAACCGCGCTATAGGTTATAGATAGTTATTCTGATACGCTGGACCTTTCAGGAATCGCCATTGTCAGTCAGGAATGACAAATTCAGTGTTTCGATGCTACTAATTGGCTAGAGCCACCTAACCGCTTGGCCTGTACGGTTCCGTTGCAAACGCCAATCAGCACAGTATTTCTCACTTGCTTCACGTCGCGCACATCGCCCCGGACGAACAGGCCCGTTTTGTCGGTCGGCACCTCGCTGAACTGCCAGTTTCGGTTGTTGCTCAGCACCAACCCGTGGTTCGCATCGACTTTACCAATGCGTAACCGCATGCGGGAATTATTACCCATCAACAGCAAGTCGGTGGTGCCGTTGTGATCGAAGTCATCGGTCAGAATTCCATAAACGGGCGATGCCTGCGCGATCGTCGGGAGCGGATGCGGAATCAACGTGCCGTTTCTGTTTTCCAGCACCATCGTTTGCAACTCATTTATCTCCCAATTTTTGGCTTGTTTCAGCTGTTGTTCATCGAAGCAGGTTTCTATCGTAGCATCGGCGAAACTCTGATAATTGGTAAACTTTTTTCGCAGCGACGGCACCTGTTCACAAATTTCGTCGCGGGAGTACGCCGGGTAGCGCTTACCGTCGATGAGGTAACTCATGAAAAAGTCGAGCGTACCGTTCTGATCGAAGTCGTCGTAGGTCAGTCGCGCCGGTTGGTCGGCACTCGCCCGGATTGGCGTGTTCAAGCCCAGATTACCAACCACTAGATCGAGGTCCCCGTCGCCATCCAGATCGGCCGGTTCGACACGGTTCCACCAGCCAGCCAGTTCGTTGTACACTTTTCTGCTATCCGCACTGAGTTTACCCTTCTGGTTCAGCAATACGGTGACGGGCATCCATTCGCCAACCAGCACCAGATCAGGAAACTTGTCCTTGTCGACATCCAAAACAGCGGCATCGGTGAGCATCCCCAGCCGCCCCAGCGACTGCGCCGTAAAGTGCGCTTTCCCGTCGTTGACGAGTAACATACTTTCATCATCGGCGGGGAAACGAAACGGCCGGATGCCGCCCCCGACAAACACATCCAGATCACCGTCAAGGTCAACATCGAGCGTTTTTACACAACTGCTGTTCAGCGACTCCGCTGGCAGCGGTTGCCGAACAAACCCGGCAGGTGTCCAGAGCCAAAGCTGATCCTGCCGTCGGGCGGCTTCGGCTACCCCGTACCCGCCATTGGCCAGGTACAGATCGACCCGGCCATCGCCGTTAAAGTCAGCGAAGCAAGCATCATTCGTAGTGGCATCCGCTACACCTGCCAGCTGTTCAGGCTGGAACGTACCATTAGCCGTTTGTCTGAATAGCTGACCTGAGTTTTGAGCATTACCGGCTACGAAAACCAGTTGCTCACCATTCGTTTCACCCACCGCCATGCGTGGCCCGGATGCCGAATATTGCATTGGCAACAGCACCTGCCGATCGAAGTTACTGGTCGAATCGACCTTGTGCACGTAGGCGGGGCCATTGGCTGACGAGAAAAGTGGGTTAGCAGTCGTCGGCACCGTTGGTGCAATATCCGATGCCTTACCATAGTCAAGCACCAGAACCTGATCTGGCTTCACCACACTTATCGTCTGATTACGGCCATCCGGCCATTGTACGGTTACGCTGATTTGCTTCGGTTCTGCCCCCAACCCGAACACCAGATCACCGTGGCTACACGATTCGTAGCCCCGCGTCGGATACCGCTCCTGCCGCTGCGCTTTCCCGTCGACAGCAACAGTAACCGTCGCGCCGATACCGAACGGATTAGTGTTGGGGCCAGTCAACTTAACGGCTAGATAGGGCGTCGCTTTGGTTTCGCGCTCCTGGTTGAGGTAGATGCGGGCCGGTTCGTTTAAGTTGTTCGTGATTAGATCGAGATCGCCGTCGCTGTCGAGATCAGCATAGGCACATCCGTTCGATGTCGTTGGTTCATCGAAGCCCCACGCCTTCTGTTCGTTGGTAAACGTCAGATTCTGGTTGTTGCGGAAAATATAGTTTTTCGTCTGCGTCGTCGGCATCTGCTTTATCTGCTCCAGCACATCGGTACCCGGCATCTGGTCAGAAAATTTCACAAAATCAGCGTTTGTGAAATCGCGTAAAATACCGTTGCTGACGAAAATATCCTTATAACCGTCGAGATCGAAATCGGCCAGCAACACGCCCCAGCTCCAATCGGTAGCCGACACGCCCGCCAGCTGGCCGACCTCCGCAAACTGACCGTTGGTTTGTTGAATCTGGAGCATGTTGCGCATGTTCTGGTGCCAGAATCCGTTACGCAGTTGGGCCTGATACACGTTCCAGTTGTCGGGCCAGGGCAGCAGCTTTTGCCGGGCGTTACTTTCCGGCAGCATATCCAGCGTCATGATATCAGACCGACCGTCGTTATTGACATCGGCCATATCCATACCCATTGCGGAGTAAGACGTGTGATCGACACGGTCGCGGAGTTCGTCGCGAAAGGTGCCGTTTTTCTGGTTAATGTACAGGTAATCGTCTTCGACAAAATCATTGGACACGTACACGTCCGGGTAGCCATCCCCGTTCACGTCGGAGACAGATACACCCAGCCCGAACCCCAGTGGATTGCCTTTTATTCCGGCCTGCTCCGACACGTCGACAAACAGCGGACCGGTTGCTATGTCTCCTTTCTGCCGTTCAACGGTCATATTCCGAAACAGCTTATCGCCCGCGTTGTAGTCGCGTTCGGTCCGCATGACGGAGGCTTCTTTACGCTGGTAATTTTTCAGGTTATGATTAATCAGAAAGCAGTCGAGGTCACCGTCCCGGTCGTAATCGAAGAAGTTAGCCTGTACCGAATACCCTGAATCGGCCAGCCCATACTCAGCTGCCCGGTCGGTAAACGTCAGATTTTTATTGTTGATGAATAGTTGGTTTCGGCGCAGTGAATCAGGGCGCAGCCCCGAATAGGAAACATAAATGTCAAGCCAGCCGTCGGCGTTGACGTCGGCCAGCGTGACGCCCGTTTTCCAGCCCCCCGCCCGGCCAGCTACGCCTGCCTTTGCCGTCACGTCGTCGAACGAAGCATTACCCTTGTTCAGAAATAGCTTATTGCTGACCTGATTGCCCGTGAAGTACAGATCGACGTGACCGTCGTTGTTCAGGTCGCCAGCCGCAACACCGGCTCCGTTGTAGAAGTACTCGAAGGCCAGAATATTCTCGGTTCGGGTTTCCTGAAGCTGATTAGTAAACTGCACTCCCGTCCTGGCCGGATCAGCCCGCGTGAACAGCGGAGTCGACTGATTACAGGCGTACAGGGAAAGGAGGAACGGTACAGCGAGCCAGAATTTCATTAAGTAAACAACGCCAGACAGCCGTGATACATCACAATCCGTCAGGCTTTTAGCCAATTTTAATTGGTAGGTCTTTAAACTACAAACAGCAGCCTGCGGGCAGGCTGCTGTTTGGTACTATAATCGAAAAATCAGCTGTTATAAGTACCCTGGGTTCTGGGGAGCCAGATTCGGGTTACTGTCGATAGCCTGTTGCGGGAACGGGAACAAAACAGCCGTTGCGGGCGATGTCGAAGACCGCTGATCGACCGGGGCCAGGAACGTACCAAAGCGAATCTGATCGCTCCGGCGCCACCCTTCCCAATACATTTCGCGGCCACGCTCAGCCAGCATACCAGCCAGATCAAGGCTGCTCAGGCTCGATGCGCCACGGGTGGTGCGCAGGTTGTTCACGATGGCCAGTGCCGTCTGCCCCTGCGAATCCGTGCCACCACGCAGGATAGCTTCGGCTTTCATCAGCAGTACGTCGGCATAGCGCAGGAATACGTAGTCGTTGGCCGGAGCATCGACAGCACCTGGCTGCGGCAGGTATTTGATAACCCGGATGCCCTGTACCTCATTGGCAAAACCCAGGTTCACATTCGGAGTAAATACCAGCGGGTTACCGCTACGATCAGTGGCTGCAACGGCAGCCGTCGTGTTTGGCTTCACTACAAACTGCTGACCAACCAGGAAGCCGGCGTTCAGACCCGTCTTCGATGTCAGGTCAGACGGCTGCGAACTCAGACGCTCGTCTGATTTTTCGAAGCTATTGTAGAAGTCCGCCAGCGTTGTGAAACCGTTCCATGCGTTGACGTACTGATTGTAGTGCATCGTCATGTAGTAGCGGTTCCGCACGTTACCAGGCTGTGCGGCCGAGCTGTTGGCAATCGTGAAGATCAGCTCCTTCGAGCGCGAATCGTTCTCCCAGTGGAAGTTGTCGAAATACTTACCCTTCGACGTCAGCGCAAAACCTTTGCTCGACGAAATAACCTGGTTAGAGAAGTACACCGCTGAGTCCATATCCGACTTTGCGAAGGTGTACGGTCCCGCCGGGCTCGACGAGTTGGTATATACCGCTTTGTTCAGGTACATTTTGGCCAGCATCGTTGCTGCCGCTTCCTTCGTTGCTACGTTCGGCGCCGAACCTGCTGCCAGGTTGTTGAATGCGTAGCGCAGGTCGCTGATAACAAAGTTGGTAGCCTCCGTACGGCTCAGCACGCGTGGGTTAGCATCGGCGGCATCGGATACCTGCCGAACGGGAACCCGACCGAACAGGTCAACAATGTATGAGGTAAAGAAACCACGCAGGAAGCGCGATTCGGCTGCCCGTTGTGTGTTCGACCCCGCTACCGATAGTGCCTGTGTTGCCCGGAATGCACCCGTGTTCAGGTCATTCCATGCTTCCAGAATACGCTGGTGCGATGCATCCCACGTATGCTGGTGCAGTTTCCGCCATGTACCGAAGTCGTCCCAGTCAGTACCACGCGTTGGACCCATCATTTCGTCAGATGGGTGCTCTTCCATAGCGTACGTGCCTCCCTGGTTCGTGGCGATATTATTCAGAATCGCATAAGCCCCCTGAAGAGTAGCCTGCGGATCAAGTACTACAGCATCTGGAGATGCCTCGGTGGACGACAGCTGACCAAAAACCTTGTCGTCCAGATTGGTACAGCTGATTGTGCTCATCATCAGAGCAGCGCCCAGCACACCTACTGTATTATATTTTGAGAAGTTCATTTTGTGTTTTATTGGTAAAACGTGTACAAAACGCGTTTTGATTTAGTGCGAGGAGATTAAACTTTGCCGATAGCAAAAAGATCAGCCATAGGCAAAGTTTAACTCTACAGCCGAACGTCCTAGAAACCTACGTTCAGGCCCAGTGTAAACGTGCGTGGCGTTGGGTACGGCGTGTAATCAATACCCAGCGATGGAACGTTGTTCAGCACTTTCACCGTGTTTACGTTCGGGTTTAGACCCGTGTATGGCGACAGAATGAACAGGTTCTGACCTGTCAGCGATACGTTCAGCGACTTGGCGAAGCCACCCTGTGGCAGGTTGAACGTGTAACCGATGTTTAGGTTCGTCAGGCGCAGGAAATCGCTCTTTTCGAGGAAGCGCGACGATACCGAACCGGGGTTCAGACCGTTCTCTGGTGAGTTAGCCGCAGCATAGTCTACGTTCCGGCCATTTTTCAACGAACCTTTCAGGAACAGGGCATTAGCCGTGTTGTTGTAGATGTAGCCACCCACCTGACCGTCGAAGAAAATACTGGCGTTGAACCGACCGTACGTGAAATTGTTAGTCAGACCCAGACGAGCTTTTGGGAAGGGGCTTCCCTGGTATGCCGAAGCACCACCGTCAGCGTAGGTCGCGTAGCCGTTCGAGTCGTAACCCGTGAAGGTCGGTGTGAAGAACGCAAACGGAGGATAGCCGTTCGTCACCAGCTGGGCGTAAGCGCCCGATAGACCCTGACCGTCGATAGCACCGACCGTTACGGTTGTTCCGATGTTTTTCACCTCGTTTTTCAGCGTCGTGAAGTTACCCTGGATTTCCCATGTGAATTTCTGGGTCTGTACGGCCTGGAAGTTCAGCGACAACTCGACACCTGTGCTGACAATCGAGCCCGGCAAGTTTACGAAGCGGTATTGTACCGGAGCAGGTTGTGCATAGAATACCTGGAACAGGGTGTTGGTCGCTTCACGGTGATAGTAGTCGATCGAACCACCCAAACGGCCCTTCAAAACCGAGAAATCAAGACCGATGCCAGCAGTTGCATTCTGCTCCCACTTCAGGTCAGGGTTGGGGTTGTTCTGCTGCGTTTGTGATCCGTCGGCGTTACGCGTGAAGATAATCTTCGACGCACCACCCGCAAAATCTTGGTTACCCGTGATACCGTAGTTAGCACGCAGCTTCAGGTCGTTGAAGATGTTCTTCGGAATGAAGCTTTCCTGCGACAGACGCCACGCACCGGCAACCGAAGGGAACACACCGTACTTGTTGTTGACACCGAAACGCGACGAACCATCGGCCCGAACCGTTACCGTTACCAGATACTTCTCCAGAAAGTTGTAGTTCAATCGACCAAAGTACGATTGCAGGTCATTCTGGCTACGGCCCGAACCCGAACCGAACGAGGTGATAGCAGCGCCCGTAGCGGGGTTTTTGGTAGCAGCAGCGCCTATATTGTCAAGATAGCTGATGTCAGCTTCGTTGTAGGGGAAATTACCGGCAACCTGGTAGTTCGAGCGTGTACCAAAGGTTTGGTACGAGAAGCCCAACAGTCCTTCCAGTGTACCCGGACCAACCGTTCCGTTGTAGTTCGCCGTATATTCAACCAGTTTCGACAACCGGTTCAGGTTGTTTACATACGCATAGCCACCCAAGCCAGTCGTTGGATCGGCGAAGATGTTGGCGCTGGCAACGTTCGGGATGATCGTTCCCGTCAGCTGTGCATTCAACCGCGAATCGATGCTCGTACTCCGTGTCTGTACCGAGTTATCGATACCGAAGTTAGCTTTCAGCGATACGCTGGGCAGTACCTGCCACGTAGCACTGGCGTTTGCCAACGAGCGGTTCGTTACCCCATTGTCTTTGTAGTACTCCAGGATCGCAGCCGGGTTACGGAAGCCACCACCCGCCAGCTGATAGTACGTACCATCGGCATTACGAACGGGGTAGGTCGGGTTGGCCGAAATCATGGCGCCGATGATGTTACCGTTATAACCAGCGTTGTTGTTGTTCAGCGTGTACTGATCCTGAATGTTCGACGTCGTCGCGTTAACGGCCAGTGTTACTTTGTGGTTGAACAGATCGTGCGACGCGTTGATACGGCCTGTAATCCGCTTCTGACCGGTCTTGTTAACAACACCCTGTTGGTCTTGATAACCCAGCGAGAAGTTGTATCGCGTGGTTTCCGTACCACCACCGAAGCTGGCGTTGTAGATCTGCGATACCGACGAGCGGAAAAGCACATCCTGCCAATCGGTGTTGCCACCAGCGTTTACAGCGGCATCCGATGCATTACCACCAGCAGCCTTTACGCCGTTAACGAAATCAGCGGCATTGAGCAGGTTGTACCGCTTCAACGGGCTCGAGAAAGCGGTCGAAGCCGAAATGTTCAGCTGCGACTGACCTACTTTACCTTTACGGGTCGTGATCAGGATTACGCCGTTGGCACCCCGCGCTCCGTAGATAGCAGCAGCCGAAGCGTCTTTCAGTACCGAGATATTCTCAATGTCGTTGGGGTTCAGGAACGCCAGCGGGTTACGGGGCGTCGAAGTGCCACCCGCACCGACGTCAACACCACCGCTGCTGAAGTCACCACCATCGAGAGGTACACCGTCAACAACGTACAGTGGGTTGTTACCAGCCCGCAACGACGTAGCGCCACGGATTTGTACGTTGATACCGGCACCCGGCTCACCACTGGCAGGCGTAATCTGCACACCGGCAACCCGGCCCTGCAACAGCTGCTCGGGCGAGGCAATGACCCCTTTGTTGAATTCTTTGGTGCTCAGCGTCGATACGCTACCGGTCGCATCTTTTACTTTCTGCGTACCGTAACCGACGACGACAACTTCGTTCAGCGTCTTGTTGTCTTCAACCAGACTGGCATCGACCGAAGCCCGCGAACCAGCGGCAATCTCCTGCGTCGTGTAGCCGATCGAGCTGAATACAAGGGTCGAACCACCCGGCACGTTGGCCAGCTGGTAGGTACCGTTTCCGTCGGTCGTCGTTCCTTTCGTGGTACCTTTAATCTGCACTGTAACACCCGGCAGGCCAGCGCCAGTACCGTCCGTTACTTTACCAGAGATTGTCGTACCCTGCGCAAATACAGCCTGTGTGCTCAGCAATGCACACAACAAGACAACCAGCATACCCAATCGAGTCAGGATATGGCCGGATTGCTTACACCGAACTGCATCGGTGCGACCTACTAAGTAGGATTTGTCCATCATAGGTTCTGTAAAATTTAATGAATAAGACTTGGAGGGTGGTTTATTAATTGGCTGATATACTACTCACTGTCTTCTGCAACAGCGCATACACTGACGAAATCACACTAGTTTAACCAGGTTATTTTCTTCGACAGCCCCATGCATTTATTCCAGATTAAAGAAAAACATATCAAGACCAGTGGGCAAAACTAATAGAATTACTCCTAATAATACAAAGGGATAATATCAAAATTTGCACAATGAGGGTTAAAATTGTACTATTGGTATAAGTATAATTTCATTTTTCCAAGCGAAATTGGTCAGCCAAAACTATACCTATTTCAATAATTAATTGAAAATCAGCCAACTATCGCCCATTTACTGCTGCAACGGCATACGCTCACTTTTTACTTATCAACTCCCCCGTATACCGGGAGAATGTGCGTTTAAAGGCTATTTTTGTATAAACTGTACCGGTTCTACTTACACAGGCCGGTTAACCTGCCCGTATGAATTCTGTTTTTTTTCAGCCACTGGCCGCTCAACTGGACGGAGAGCTGTATGACGATACGACACAGCGTACGCTATACGCGACCGACGCATCGGCTTATCGGGAAATGCCCATGGCCGTAGCTGTGCCCAAAACCGTAAACGATCTCAAAACGCTGCTTTCTTTTGCCAGGCATCATAAGTTACCCGTCATCCCGCGAACCGCCGGAACATCGCTGGCCGGGCAGGTGGTGGGCAATGGTATCGTGGTCGATGTATCGAAGCATTTTACAAAAATCCTGGAAATCAACCCGGACGAACGCTGGGTGCGGGTGCAGCCGGGCGTAATTCGGGATGAGCTGAATCAGGCGTTGAAACCATACGGCTTGTATTTTGGACCGGAAACATCGACGGCAAACCGGGCCATGATCGGGGGTATGGTCGGCAATAATTCGTGCGGCTCTAATTCGGTTGTGTACCGGGCCACACGGGAGCACACATTGTCGGTAAAAGCGCTGCTCGCCGATGGTAGCGAAGTCGAATTTGGTGCAACATCGTCGGCAGATTTTGCGGAGCAACTTGCTACGGCCACTCGCAAAAACGGCACGGCTTCACTGGTGGACCGGATTCTACTGACCACGAACGCGATACTATCGGACTCAGCCAATCAGGCAGAAATTCGGCGCAACTTCCCGAAGCAGACCATCGAACGGCGTAACACGGGCTACGCGCTCGACGCGCTGCTCGACATGGCGCCTTATACCGCCGATGGGGCGGCTTTCAACTTGGCTAAATTTATTGCCGGCTCGGAAGGAACGCTTTGTTTCCTGACGGAGATCAAACTCAACCTGGTGCCACTGCCGCCGAAGGAAGGTGGGCTGGTATGCGTTCACTGCCGGTCGATCGACGAAGCACTGCGGGCAACGCTGGTGGCACTGAAGTATCAGCCGTATGCCGTCGAACTGATCGACGACATCATTCTGGAACGGGCCGACGAAAATCCGGAGCAGCGCAAAAACAGCTTTTTCGTCCAGAAAACAGCCAGCGACACCTTCCCGATCATTCTGGTCGTTGACTTATCGCGCGATACGAGAGCGGAGATTCAGGAACTGGCCGATGCGATGATTGCCGAGATGCAGACGGCGACGATGGGCTATCATTACCCGGTGCTGTACGGCGAAGACACCAAGAAAATCTGGACGCTGCGCAAAGCGGGTCTGGGTTTGCTGGGTAACCTGCCCGGCGATGCGAAAGCCGTAGCCGTTATCGAAGATACGGCCGTCGATGTGCACGACCTGCCTGACTTTATCCGCGAGTTCAACGATATCCTGAAAGAAAATCAGATGTCGGCGGTTCACTACGCCCACGTGGGTTCGGGCGAAATACACCTGCGCCCGATTATCAACCTGAAAACGGCCGAAGGGCACCGGCAGTACCGGCTAATTGCCGAACAGATTGCCACGCTGGTTAAGAAATACGACGGGTCATTGTCGGGTGAGCACGGCGACGGGCGACTGCGGGGCGAGTTCATTCCGCAAATGGTTGGTCAGCACAATTATGAGCTGATGCGGCAGATTAAGCATACGTGGGACCCCGACGGCATTTTCAACCCCGGCAAGATCGTGGAGACGCCACCGATGGATACGTTCCTGCGCTACGAAGCGGGTCAGCAGACGCCCGACTTCCAGACGTATTTCCGCTACGAAAACCAGACGATTCTCCAGCATGCCGAGCAGTGCAACGGCTCCGGCGACTGTCGGAAAACGGAGCGGTCGGGCGGGACGATGTGCCCCAGCTACATGGCAACCCGCAACGAGAAAGATACGACGCGGGCGCGGGCAAACATCCTGCGCGAAATGCTGACGCGCTCCGACAAAGACAACCGCTTCGACAACAAGGAGATCAAGGAAGTCTACGACCTGTGTCTATCGTGCAAAGGATGCAAATCGGAGTGTCCGTCGAACGTGGACGTTGCCAAGCTAAAAGCCGAGTTTTTGCAGCATTACTATGATGCTAATGGCGTACCACTTCGGTCGCGCATGATCGCCAACTTCGGGCGGCTGTCGGGTCTGGCGTCGCTGGTACCCTGGGCGTACAATGGCGTACTCGGAACCCCTGCCCTGCGCCGGATCGCGAACCGAACGCTCGGCTTCCACCCCGACCGGACGATGCCACTGCTCGACAAAACGACGTTGAAAAAATGGTTTACGTCGCGCCGGTCGACAGTAGCCACGGCTGGCAATCAGGCGCAGAAAACCGTCTACCTGTTCTGCGACGAGTTTACCAATTTCAACGATGTACCGGTTGGTCAGAAAGCCGTGCAATTATTCGAGCGGCTGGGATACACGGTCATCATACCCAAACACGGCGAAAGTGGGCGGGCGGCTCTGTCGAAAGGTATGCTGAAGATGGCGAAGCAGATGGCCGACCATAACGTTCGCAGCCTGCGTGGCGTCATCACCACCGACACACCCCTCGTCGGGCTGGAGCCGTCGGCCATTCTGACATTCCGTGATGAATATCCCGATCTGGTCGATGAATCGCTGGTTGCCGATGCTAAAGCCCTGTCGAAAAATGCGCTGACGTTTGAAGAATTTATCGCCCGCGAACTCGACGCCAAACGCATACGTCCGGAGCAGTTCACGCAGGAAACGCGGCTGATTAAATTACACGGTCACTGCCAGCAGAAGGCGGTATCGTCACTGGTGCCGGGTAAGAAAGCCCTGTCGTTACCGAAGAATTACACGGTACAGCTGATTCCGTCGGGTTGCTGCGGTATGGCTGGCTCGTTCGGATACGAAGCCGAGCACTACGATGTATCGATGAAAATCGGTGAACTGGTCCTGTTCCCGACCGTCCGGCAACAACCCGACGACGTTATCATTGCCGCACCGGGCACCTCCTGCCGCCACCAGATCAAAGACGGCACCGCCCGCAAAGCGCAACACCCCGCCGAGATCTTGTTTGACGCGCTGAATAATGATTGAATGATAGAGTGATAGAATGATTGAATAGGCTGACGCATTCAGTCATTCTATCACTCTATCATTCAATCACTGTCCAAACGGCCACTGCCGCCGGTAGCGGTTGAAGAGCAGGAATGCGACGACGCCCAGCGCCAGCACAGCCAGGCCGGAAAGCATAAACGTTACTTTGGTCGAGGCAAAGATTAGCAGCCAAACGGCGATGGCCAGCAGAACCGGTATGGGATACAGCGGCATTCGGAAAGGGAAAGTTTCGGCCGTCCGACGGCGGTGCAACAGCAGCAAGCCCACGGCCTGCCCCACAAACTGCACCATGATCCGCATCGCCAGAATACCGTCGATCACGTCGCTGAGTCTGAAGAGCAGGCTGAACACGAACCCCAATCCACCCAGAAACAGCAGCGATACGTATGGAAACTGGCGGGTCGGGTGGAGTTTGGCGAACACACGTAGAAATTGCCCGTCGACAGCAGCGGCATACGGTACCCGCGAATAACCGAGCAGCACCGCGAACAGCGACGAAAACGCGACAATCAGGACCAGTATCGTAGCCAGCCGGGCCACACCCGGGCCGTACAACGTTTCGATAAAGGTGCTGACGATAAACTGACTGTGCTGCGCCTGCTGCCAGGGTACAACACTGACCACGCTCAGGTTCATCAGCAGATAAAGTGCGGCAATACCGACGATGGAGATAAACATACTGGCGGGTATGTTTCGGGTCGGCTTCTGAATTTCTCCGCCCAGATGGCAGACGTTATAATAGCCGAGATAGCAGTAGATCGTTTTGACGGTAGCCTGCCCCAGCCCAACGGCCAACACACCCCCGCTGATCGAACTTACCGATGACAGCGTCTGCGATAGCGGAATTCTGACGTTGGTTAATCCGCCAACGATGATCCAGCCGAGCGTCAGCAGCACAGCTCCCCACATAACCACACCGATGGTGCCGATCGAATCGATTTTGCGGTAGAGCAGCACGATAATCAGCAGGACGATACCGCCCGAAATCGCTTTACGCTGCCACTCATCGAGCGGAGTCAGGTACGACACATATTGGGCAAAGCCGATCGCGCCTGATGCCAGCACGAGCGGGGCCTGAATCAGCGTCTGCCAGACATAGAGAAACGATAGCAGTCGCCCCCAGCGCTGTTCGCCATACGAAATCTTGAGAAAGTTGTAGCTACCCCCCGCCTGCGGAAAGGCCGCGCCCAGTTCCGACCAAACGAAGGCATCGATCAGGGAAACAACGGCCCCCAGCACCCATGCCCACAAAAAAAGCCCGCCACCCAGCGTTTTGATCACCAGTGGCAACACCACAAACGGACCGATACCGACCATGTCGATCATGTTGAGCGCCGTTCCCTGAAGCAGATTCAGCCGACGGGGCAAATGTTCGGGAACCGGGGCATCCGGTAGACTGGACGAGCCAGTCGATGCAGCGTTCGACAAAGGGGTACGGGTTGAAAACAGACCGGCATTGGCCTGTGCGTGTAAGGCTGGAACTGGCCTAAAAGTTCGCCGGTAGCTGGCGCAGACCGCGTTTCCAATCGATTGGCCAACAAAAAACCGGCCCACCATTGGCGAACCGGTTTTCCAAAAACAGACAAGGTTTATTGGCCGCTTAATTCAGCAATTGATCGAATGTCAGCCCGATGTAATAGGTAGTGCCGACGTACGAACTGCCGTATGCCTGATAGTAGGGCTTTCCGAACAGGTTTGTAGCGCCAATTTTTACAATCGACTTCAGGCTCGACACTTTGTAGTTGACCTGCGCATCGAAGTTATTGATCGCTGGTACGATGGCGTTGTCATATAAAGGTACGCCCGCTTCCGACGGCACTGCAAAGCCTTCCCAGGTAAACTGGTCCTGATGCTTGAACGTCACGGCAAAACCGATGTTCGAGTTTACCAGACTCCGCTTGCTGAACCCAACGTTCCAGCGGTATTTCGGCGTGTTGAAACCCGACGTTTGCAGCTCAGCCGACGGCGTAAAATTATTCAGCGTGTTGTTGGCAATGTTTCCCGACAGTCCGTAGCCTTTGTTCAGCTGATAGTTCAGCCCGATTGCCCAACCCGACGTCGTAATCCGCTCGCTACTGTTGGCGGGCATCGAGTACACGTTCCGCGTGTTGCCGCTCAGCACACCCGATTGCAAAGGCAACAGGCCCGGTGCCAGCGATGCGGTTGGCTGAATCAGCACGACGTTACCAATGAAGTTTTTGTACATACTATAGTAGTAGTAGGCATCGACAAACAACCGCCGGTTGATGACGCCCCGGTAGCCAACTTCGTAGCTGGCTACGCGCTCTGGCTTAAACTCTTTGCGCTGATACGGTTGCAGACTACTTATGTTGTTATTAACGGCCACTGCCTGCCCAACAGCGGTGCCGTTGGCTTGAAGTGCTGCCGGCAGCGCAGCCGCAATCTGCTGCTGAATTAAGGCTGCCGCTGCTGCGGCCGGAACTTGCCCGGCGGCAACAGCCGCGTTTACGGCGGCTGTAACCTGATTCCTAACCTGCGCCGTGATAAGTGCAATCGCCTGTTGTGCAGTAGCCGGGTCCGCAGCCGTGCGTAACACAGCCGCGCCGAAGTTAGCGACGTCGGTGCGCGAATAGGCGTTGCCTTCCAGCCCATAACGGTTATACGCTTCAGGCAGACCACCAATCAGGCGCGCCAACGGCGTAACGAGGTCGATATACTGGTTCTGCGTGGTCGGAATGCGGAAACCGGTCTGGTACGACAAGCGGAAATTTTGCTCCCCAAACGTAGCCACGGCCGATACGCGGGGGGTAAACTGGCCCTGGAAGTTCTGGTTCTTGTCGTAACGAACTGACGCCGTCAGTTTCAGATGTTCGCTGAACAGCGACTTGCTGGCCTGCGCAAACCCGCCGAACTCGTGAATAGGAATGCTGCCATTGCGGCCGTCGACTTTATCGGCAAACAGCGTACCGTCGGAGCGGAGTTGATAGATCCGGTAGTTGGCCCCTACCAGTACCTCGGCAAAGCGGATGATGTTTCTAAAGTTGTACAGCCCCTCAAAATGATACAGGTTCGACTTGTCGGAGAAAGCACCGCCCCCTGCGAGATGGGCGTGTTGCGGATACGCTCATACAACGTGTTGTAGGCATCGGAACCCGGCAGCGGCCGGCCCTGATCTGCTACACCACGGGCGGTTAGCTGAGCCGCGTCGTCGCCCTGCCCCGCTCCCCGTGCGCCTACGTAGGCACCCACATATTGGCCGAACCAGTTCGGGCTTGTCTTCCAGGCTTCGTTCATCTGAATGCTGGTCAGACCCGCCGTGTATGACTTACCCGACCGCTCCTGTGTGGTATAGGCGCGCAGAGTCAGGTTGGTACCCCGCAGTTCGATCTTGGCCTGGGTCAGACTGAAATCCCGCAGCGCATACCGTCCGTTGCCCGTGTATACTGTCGTTGCATAGCCGTAGTTGGCCTGCCCAATCAGTTCCAGCCCTTCCGACAGCCGGTAATGCACGGCTCCATTCAGCTTCAGGCTTTTCGTATTGTAATCAACCAGATTGGCTTCAGCAAAACCCGTCCGGCTCACGTTGACGTTGGGAATCAGCGCCAGTGCTGACGACGGAATTCGGCCGGCCGTTACCAGTGACTGACCTACCGTCAGCATGTTCGCCTGCGCTTCGTCGCCGTAAACGTTTACGCCATCGTAGTTGAGTGCCGTCCCTGCGCCCCGGTTTGGGTCGGCGTTACCGAAATTACCATTCAGGGCGTTCAGGTTGGAATAGTTGGTGGCCTGCCAGTCCTGCGCCCTGATGTACGACAGGTTGACTTTAAACGCCAGCTTATTGTTGAATGCTTTCGCGTAGCGGATCGATGCGTCGTAAAAACCCGTCGTCGGCGTAGTCCGGTTGCTGGCGTTCATCACGCCGGTTTTCACGTTGGCACTCACTCCCTGATACAGGAACGGGCTTTTGCTGTTCAGCAGAATCAGGCCCTGAATGGCGTTGGGGCCGTAAAGCGCCGAAGCTGCACCGGGCAAAATCTCGACGCTCTCCACATCCTGCTCCGGGATACCGTTGATGTTGTCGACCGGGAAATTCAGACCCGGTGCCGAGTTATCCATACCGTCGATAAGCTGCACCGTACGCGGGTTACCCGTCGCGCCGAAACCGCGCATGTTGAGTGATTTGAACAGTACGCCCTGCGTAGCCGCGTCGACGCCTTTCAGATTCGCTAATCCGTCGTAGAAGTTAGCCGATGGTGTTTCGCGGATGGCACGAATGTCCATTTTCTCCACCGTAACGGGCGACTTCAACACGTTCTCTTCAACCCGTGACGCCGATACAACGACTTCCTGCCCCAGCATTACCTGCTCTTTGAGGGCAATGTCAAGATCGGTGCGATTGCCATTGACAGCAATCGTTTGGGTCTGGAAACCAACGCCCGATATGGCCAGCGTAAACGGGGGCGGGGTGTTGACAGACAGCGAAAACTGTCCCTTCTGGTCGGTGATTGTACCGACAACTTTTCCGACGACGGCGATACTTATACCCGCCAGCGGCTCTCGTTTTGATTCATCGGTGATCCGGCCCGACACACGCGTCTGAGCCACGGCGGCCAGACTTAACAAACTTAAAAGGCAGGTCAGGTAAAGTGCGTAGGTAGTGGTTTTTTGCATAATTCGTTAGTAAACGGTCAACATCAGGTGTAAATGGCTCTTATTGGGTAAACATACGGATAAGCATAAGTTTTATATTGTTTTTTCTTGGCATTTTATAAAAAAATTTTCTACCTAATTAAGTCAACTACCTGACTATTAACACACTATAAGTATACAGGTGGTCACAAAAACAGTATGCAAGCATACAGTAAACGGCGCAACAAACGGTATGATTTTGCCGCCATTTTACATTCACGATCAGTCGATTAGTATATCCAGCCGATATTTTTCCTTTCAACTGTATTCCCAAACCTCTCAACTGTTTCGGTTACCATGAAGCACTCAATCGACTCTACTCCCCTATCGAATTTACTGGATCAGACCGGCCGTCGCTCGTTTCTGAAAACATCGGGGCTGCTGGCCGGAGGAACACTGCTGAGCAGCCTGCCGGGCGCAGCGTTTGCCACCGGCTATCATAATTCGGCGAACGACGTTATCAAGGTTGCGCTGATTGGATGTGGCGGACGCGGTACCGGGGCCGCTCAGCAGGCACTGAGCACCAAGCAGAACGTTAAAATCGTAGCGATGGCCGATGCCTTCCGCGACCGGCTCGATGAGTCCTACAAGGCCCTGACTGGCCGGGGAGCCAAAGCCGCCGACGGATCAGCAAAGGTCGACGTACCGGAAGATCATAAGTTTGTTGGCTTCGACGCATACAAGCAGGCCATTCCGCTGGCCGACGTCGTTATTCTGGCAACGCCACCGGGCTTCCGGCCCAGCCATTTCGAAGAGGCCGTTCGGCAGGGCAAGCACGTTTTCATGGAAAAGCCGGTCGCTACCGACGCACCGGGTATTCGGCGGGTGCTGGCGGCTGCGGAAGAAGCTAAAAAGAAAAAACTCAATGTCGTCGTTGGCCTGCAACGGCGCTACCAGCCCAGTTACCGCGAGATGATCAAGCGGATTCAGGACGGAGCCCTTGGCGATATTGTGGGTGGTCAGGTGTACTGGATCAGCGGGGGGGTCTGGCACAAGCCACGCCAGCCCCAACAGACCGAAATGGACTATCAGATGCGCAACTGGTACTACTTCAACTGGCTGTGCGGTGATCACATCAACGAGCAGCACGTTCACAATATCGACGTAGCCAACTGGGTCAAAAACAGTTATCCGGTATCCTGTCAGGGAACGGGCGGGCGGCAGGTCCGGAATGGCAAAGACGACGGCGAAATCTTCGACCACCACATCGTAGACTTCGTTTACGCCGATGGGACAACCATCAACAGCCAATGCCGACACTACGAGGGCACCTTTAGCCGGGTAGACGAACTATTCCTGGGTACGAAAGGCAAAGTTGAAGGGATGGAGAAACGGACCAGTGCCCTGATGGGATACAATGGCCAGCCTATTTACACGCATGACGCCAAAGCGGACGGCAACCCGTATCAGATCGAGCACGACGAACTGTTCGCGGCTATTGCCAAGGGCGATTACAAATTTGCCGACGCAGAACGGGTGGCAAAAAGCACGATGACCGCAATTATGGGCCGTATGGCGACATACTCCGGCAAAGTCGTCAAATGGGACGAAGCATTGAACTCGCAGATCGACTTGTTCCCTGAAAAACTGGCCTGGGACGCCATGCCCAAAGTGCTCCCCGACAAGGACGGTTTTTACCCGATAGCCGTACCCGGCAAAACGGTGACGGTCTAACGAACGACGTTTACAATATGGTTTTCAAGAGGTTTTTTGAGAACGCATTTTTGTCATCCCGAGCCTGCGAGGGATCTTCGTTAGGTGCAGAAAAACCGCCTGCTAACGAAGATCCCTCGCAGGCTCGGGATGACAAAAAAACGTTTTCGACATGGAAAATACTTCCCAGAATCACCTCTAAATCGATAGTAGCCGTGGCGATGGGATACAGTCTCGTCGCAGGCTCGGCCTTTACCCAAAATACCAGTTCGGCGAGTAAGCCTCTGCCTGTCGCCTGCCCCTGCTCTGCCGTACTCGACGAAGCCATTGACAAGGTAAGTCGTATGTACGCTGGCTTCGACGACAAAGTCACGGCGCAAACCCGTTCGCAATACAGCCAGTTGCTGCAACGGGTCAGGAGCGATGCCGGGCAGGCTCGCACAATGGACGACTGCGGTAAGGTTCTGACAGCCTACACCTCGTTTTTCCGGGATAGCCATGTGTTTGCGATCTGGAATAGATCGGGGGACAAGCTACAAACGGCCAAGGAGGCTTATAAAAACGCAACGAATCTGGTCGAGTTCAACCAGCTGAATCCCGACTTTGTCTACGTAAAACTGGCCCATTTCAACGAACGCGACGTCAACGAATTAGACAGTCTGCTGCGGGCCAATGCCGCGTTGATTGCCCGGACGCCCAACCTTATTCTGGACCTGCGCGGAAACGGCGGAGGCAACACCAGCACGTCGGAGGAAATGATTAAGCTCATCTACACGAACCCGATCATTTACCCGGCGCAGGACGAACGGTCGAGCAAGGAGCGGATAGAGGATGCCGAAAAGGAAGTGCGATCCTACCGGAAAGACACCGTCAGTAATGCGTTCTTTTACCAGCGGGCTAAAAAACTGGTACAGGACCTGAAAGCGAACCCGGGCGGCATGGTCCGTTATGGCGACGACCTGACGCGAACAGCCGACGTATCGCCGACGGCCAATCCGCAGCGTGTTGCTCTGTTGATCGATAAGGACTGCGGCAGTTCGACGGAATATTTTGTCTACGAAGGAAAACAAAGCCGCAAGGTGACAACCTTCGGCACAAACACGCACGGCGTCATGGACTACGGGGGCGATCAAAACAAAGCCCTCTGCGACGGTACATTCAACCTGGCCGTTCCCTGGTCACGAACCGGCTGGACGCGCCAGTTTCGTATCGATAACGTAGGGTTTGCGCCCGACGTCCGCATTCCCACAACGGAGAGAGACTGAGTTGGTTTCGTGCAGCGATACTACAAAACCAGACCGGCCAAATAGTCTTTCCGAGGCTGTTTATTAGCCAGCATTTTACGCTCAGAAAGCGGTCGACTGCCAGCGGTGCAGCCGACCGCTCTTACGTTCCAGCAGCCGCACATTGGCATACGGAAATCGGCGTATCAGTCGGCGACTTTTGCGCAGACCGGCTACGCTGAACACTTTCGTAAGCGCGTCGGCCTGCCAGCCTTCGGGGGCAGAAACGGTTGCGCTGACAAAATGCCGCAGGCCCAGCCCGGATCGTGGGTTCATAATGTGCGAATACCGCCGACCACGGTAGTCAAGATGCCGGTACAGGTCGCCGGAGGTCGTGATGGCCTGATTATGCAGTAGCAAGGTCGCCGTGTCGCCCGTTTCAGGGGAACCAATACCCAGGCGCCATCCCGATTGATCGGGAGGTGCATCGCCGGCCAGAATATCACCACCCAGATCGAGCAGCGCGGATCGAATACCGAGCTGATGGAGTACCTGCATGGCCTCATCGTTGGCAAACCCCTGACCAATACCACCAACGTCGAGCCGCATACCGGCCCGGCGCAACCGTACCAAGCGGGTCACACTATCCAGCTCCAGCAAGCGATAGCCAACAACCCGATGTGCCTGTCGGCGTTGCTGCCGGGCCGGAAACTCACCCCGTCGAACCGCCCGTCGCCAAAGCAACGACAGCGGGCCAACGGTTGGGTCAAACCGGCCACCTGACAACCGGGCAATCGTATGAGCTTTTGCCAGTACGTTGAACAAATCGCGGGACACGGGTACCCATTTTCCGCTACCCGATGTCGCCGATAGCCGGTTGATTTCTGATCCGTCGAGATAGTCGCTCATCACCTGATTCAGCGTGTCCATCCGCGCCGACACGGCGGCATTGGCCCGGCTGGCCGTCAGGCTATCGGGCGCGTACATGGTCAGCGTAAACTGCGTACCCATCAGCCCGCGCCGAAACTGATACCGGCCCATCGGTTGCGCCGACGCGGGCGAGTGCCCCGCCCAGCTCCACAGGCTTATCAGTAAAAAAAGCGTTCGTGACGACAAAATGGGGCTGATTACCGTTATTACCCTGACATTGACCCGCAATCGCATGGTTACAATTAAGAATAAATTCCTACTGCTGGCCGGTGGTTTCTGGCTCTCCGGGCTGGTGTTGGTGTTGCTGGGGGCCGCTGGAAAATCGCAGCAGTGGTCGTTTACCGATCTGTTGTTTACGATTGGTATTACGGCCCAGGCTATCGGCTTTGGCTTTTTCGGCTATGTGCTGATGCAGGCCGTTTTCTCGAAGAAAAAATGAACCCCGCTCCTTTCTGCTGGAGCGGGGCGAAACGTATCAGTGACTTTTCTCACCGACGGGTTGAAGCGTTTCAACCCGCGCGGCTTTGTTGCGAAGCATCATGTCGGCCAGTACCAGTGCCGCCATTGCTTCAACAATCGGGACGGCGCGTGGCACAACGCAGGGATCGTGCCGCCCCTTGCCTGATACCGTGACAGGTTGCCCATCAACATCGACGCTGTCCTGATCCTGCATGATTGTGGCAACGGGTTTGAACGCCGTTCGGAAGTAGATCGGTTCGCCGTTACTGATTCCGCCCTGTATCCCGCCCGACTGATTCGTCTTTGTCCGCACGGCACCGGTTTCATCGGTGTAAAACTCGTCGTTGTGTTGCGAACCGAACAGTTCGGCACCGGCAAAACCACTACCGTATTCAAAGCCTTTTACCGCGTTGATGCTGAGCATGGCTTTGCCCAGTTCGGCGTGTAGCTTATCGAAAACCGGTTCGCCCCAGCCTGCCGGAGCCCCGGTAATTACGCAGTCGACCACGCCCCCGACGGAATCGCCTTTCTTGCGTACGTCATCGATGTAGGCAAACATTTCCTCCGCCATCTCGGGGTCGGGGCAACGAACGGCGTTATCCTCGGCCTTTGCCAGATCGAGCTCAGTGTAAGATTTTGCCAGTCGGAGCGTACCAACCTGCGACACATACGCCTGAATCTGCACGCCCAGTTGAGTCAGCAGCAGCTTGGCCACCGCCCCGGCCGCAACGCGGGCCGCTGTTTCCCGCGCCGACGAACGTCCGCCCCCCGATAATCGCGGGAGCCGTACTTGGTCTGGTAAGTGTAGTCGGCATGCGACGGGCGAAACTGCCGGGCGATGTGGCCGTAATCTTTACTCCGCTGATCGGTATTGCGAATCACCAGCGCAATGGGTGTACCCTGCGTCTGACCGTCGAATACGCCCGAAAGCACCTCAAACTCATCGGCTTCGCGCCGTTGCGTCGTAATGCGCGACTGACCGGGTTTGCGCCGGTCGAGTTCCTGCTGGATAAAGTCGGTATCGAAGGGCAAACCCGCCGGGCAACCGTCGATCACGACGCCGATGGCGGGGCCGTGCGACTCGCCGAAGGTGGAAATTTTGAAAAGTGTACCGTATGTACTGCTCATTTTTTTACGATTATAAAAATCACCCCAACCAGCATTACCGCAATCAGACTGCTCGCCAGCAATCGAATCAACCCCGCCCAGTCGATAGGCTGCTGTTGGCTGTCCTGTGTTTTCAACCCGGCATAAATCGACTTGGCTGCGAGATTCGTTCCTTTGCCACTGCCCGTCAGTAGCTCGTCTGACTCCACCGCAGCCGCAACATCCGTAGAATCGGGTGTTCCGCCTACGCGCAGGCTGAGCCCGGGGCGCAACGTATCGTACCGGGCCAATTGGGGGTCGAAGTAAACCCATTGAAACCGATTCGCCAACGAAACGACGCCATTTCGGTGTGGCACAATGAAATAAGAAAAGCTCTTTCGACCCGTAATCCGGTTGCCATCCCGATTGATAAGCTGCTGCTCTTCCGGCGGAAAGATGTCGGTGCCGCTCGAATCAGGCAGGGTAACGGGGGCGGGCAGGGTAGCAATATTACCCTCACCGACGATCTGAAAGACGAAGCGCGCACTTTGCCCCGCCGGTACCCGTCGCCGGTCCAGCCGCTCTTCCAGCTGAAACCGCCCAACCGGCACCTGCCCCCCCGACCGTGGTAATGCCCGTACGTCGATCGTCAGTGGTTTGCTGGTAAAGGCAACGTAGGCAGGTGCACCGGCTACGTTGCCGGGCCGGGCAAGTTGCAGCGTTACGGCCGGAATAGCCAGCGGGCGGGCAGCCACCGGAAAAAAGACGGCTTGGTACAGCCGATATTGCCGGAATTTCCGATTCCCAATACTGACCGCGACAGGCTTCAGCTCCGTAATATTCTGGTTTTCTTCCCACACGTTGACCGGCCGGATACGGTTGGCAATTTGCTGAATCTGACGATCAAGCGCCGTAAAGTTCAGGGCGTACGGATAGTTGTCGGCAATAAAAAAAGACAGGCTTAGCGCCACCCCTTCCCCGGCATAAATCTGCGATTTTGAACTTGTCAGTTGTAAAAACGCTGAGCCAGCCGGTGGCGGACCGGCGGCTGTCACTGACAGACTACCCGGCGCTGAAGCCCCCGCGGTGGGCCTCACAATGAGCACGGCCCCTTCCGAACGGGCTACGTTATCGCCTACGCTGACAGTAAACGGGGCCACCACGTATCGACCAGGAGCCTTTGCCTGATAAATCTGCGTGATTACCTGACTGACCGTGACTTTTCCATCGGCTTCGGGACTCGTTACGCTGGTCGAAATTCCTTTCTTCAACAGTCCCGGAATATCAGGAAATCGAATGTCGGGGCGGTCTTCGCTGTTACGAACAGTTACCGAAATCGTGTAAGGCCGTTCAATCGAAAAATTAGTCGGACCCAGTTCAATGGCGATCAGATTATCAGACTGTTGCGCGAAAACCTCTGTAAAACATAGAAAAAATAATACAAACAATTTTCGGAATATTACTATTATCATCCGTACTTTTGGGCAACAATAAAGTAAACAGGCCGTTCTCGCTATATACGGCTCAGTGGTATTAGTACGAATGTAAATCTTCTTTTCCACTTACGTCACAGCTAATAAATCCCTATAACTCCAAACGCAACGTGTGGTATGCTTTCGATGCTTGAATACATCAAAACGATCCTTCAGAAGGTAAGTTTTGATAAAGGTCTGTTCGAGAAAGAACTGGCCAAAGCCATTAAGCTGCTGATTCCTGACGAAGTTAAACAACTCAGACGCTGGTGCTATGCGCAGTTCGGTAAGATATACCGGGTTGTGCTGAACCGCTGCTTTTCGCGGGCGAGTTTTACGTAGACTTTTTCCTTTTTTGGCTTATCGATATGTACCCCGGCCCACCCGCCGGGGTTCTGTTTTTCTACCGATTACCCCAGCAGCACTCAGGCCAGCGTAACCACATCGCCCATGCTGGGAATCTGCACAGCCGGAAAACCAGCCGCCAGCAGTTTATCGCGCCAGACTACCTGCGTATCGTAGTCGCCGTGCACCAGAAAAATCGTTTTTACGCGGGCGGGGTCCTGACAGCTCAGGAAACCCAGCATCTCGCTGTAGTCGCCGTGGGCCGAGAACGAGTCCATAATTTCGATATTGGCGTTTACCGTGTAGCGCTCGCCAAAAATCGTTACCTGCTTATCGCCCCGCTTCAAGGCTCCCCCCAAACTGTTTGGCGACGCGTACCCGACCATCAAAATCGTTGTACTTGCCTTTTCGATGTTGTTTTTGATGTGGTGCTTCACCCGCCCGGCCTCCGCCATACCCGATGGCGCAATGATGATGCAGGGCTCGTCGCTATCGTTCAGCGACTTCGAATCTTCCACATCAGCGATGTAGTACAGATTGGGGAAATCAAAGGCGTCGCCGTCTTTTTTGATGTACGCCAGAATAGCCGGGTTGAAGTCTTCTTCGTGCCGACGCATCACCCGCGTTGCCAGCACCGACATCGGGCTATCGATATAAACGGGGATGCGGGGCAGTTTACCTTCGCTCGCCAGCTGATCGAGCGCGTAAATCAGTTCCTGCGTACGGTCGACGGCGAAGGCGGGAATGATGAGCTTACCCCGCTGCTCAACGCAGGTTTGCTGCACGATTCGCAGCAGGTGCGCTTTCACGTCGGGTTCGGGTTCGTGCAGCCGGTCGCCGTAGGTCGATTCGCAGATGATGTAGTCGGCCTGCGGAAACTGGTCGAATATGCGCAGAATTTTGTCGTCGGGTCGGCCAATATCACCGCTGAACGTCAGATTGGTTGTTTTGTCGTTCTCGCGGATGGTCAGGTTCACGGCGGCACTACCGAGCAGGTGGGCGGCATCAGTCAGCAGGCCGGTCACTTCGTCGCAGATAACAAACGACTCGCGGTATGCCACCGGCTTCATCTGCGATAGCGCCTGTTTCACGTCGTCCTCGTCGTAGAGTGCTTCGAGTTCAGCTTCTCCCCGCTTGCTGCGCCGGGCGTTGACCCGCTCCAGATCCCGCACCTGAATACGAGCGCTATCCATGAGCATAATCTCGCACAGGTCGATCGTTGCCGATGTGGTGTAGATGGGCCCGGTAAACCCTTGCCTGACCAGGCGGGGAATCAGCCCCGTATGGTCGATATGAGCGTGCGACAGCACCATGTAATCGATGTCGGCCGGGTTGAAACCAAACTGCTGGTTCAACTCGTCGGTGTTGATACCCTGAAACAAGCCACAGTCGAGCAGGATTCGTTTGCCGGAGGCCGTGGTCAGCAGGTGCTTACTACCCGTTACGGTGCGGGCGGCACCCCAAAATTGAATAGTCATAGTATACTATGTGAAATGGTGGATTTAGGAATGTGTAAAGATGGAACGACCAACGCAACTATGCGTCCTGACGGTCTCTTTTTTACCAAACGAGCGACCCCGCCAGTCTGTGCGGGTTACGCCGATCGATACAACAGTCGGCTATTTACCCATACGACCGGAGGGCGCACCAACCCCGAACATAGCCGGTTTGTGTCGACAGGCGGTTTACAGGCTACGCTGGTAATCGATTAGTCGTCGACCAGCACATATCTGGCAGAAAGGCTACAGCCAATAGGGAATTTACTCCACAGTTTTCAGGGAAAGGAATACCCATCGGGCAGCTACAATCCGTACTGAATGGCTTAAAAGGGCACTGGTACGCTTTTTGGGCCTTCTTTGGTAATCACTACAACGACCTAACGATACAACGTTATGAAACGCAGAACATGGGTAGTCGGAGCAATGCTGGCGGCTACAATCGGGCTCTCTTCCTGTGCAACAACAGAACGTTGGCTATATGGCGACTCGCAGGCGAGCCGCAAGGAGATGGTACAGAACGATCGTACGACTGACCGGGACCGGTCGGACGACGATCAGCGATATAGCCGGAACGATCGCAACCGGGACGACCGCAACAGCCGGGACGATCGGGAGGGTGGCCTGTTCAGCGGCCGGAACCGGAACAACGACCGGAACTCAACTCGTGATGATCGCGAAGGGGGTCTGTTCGGCAATCGCCGGGACAACAACAATGATCGTGACAGCGACCGTGAACCGGGCCTGTTTAGCGGTCGTCGAAACCGGAATAACGATTCATACGACTCAAACCAGGACGCATACTCCTACCGGAGCCGCAACGACGATTATAGCCGGTCGGGCCGGATGGGCAGCGGGTCGTATAGCAACCGCAACAACGACAACGATTCGTACGGGGACCGGAACGATCGCTCTGACTACAACTACCGGGATAACCGCGGTTCGTACAATGATCGGAACATGAATAGTCGGTATGATGATCGGGACAACCGGGATTCGTACAATGATCGTAATGACGACCGCCGGAATGACGATCGGATGCGCGACCGGAACGACGATCGGAATTCAAACAGCCGGTACGACGACCGTGATAACCGGAACGACCGGGATCGCGACCGCAATGACCGGATGGACGACCGCGACAACGACCGGAATAACCGCGTGAACGACCGGGACCGGAACGATGATCGCATGCGTGATCGGGACAACGACCGTGACCGAAACGATGATCGTATGCGTGATCGTGATAACGATCGTGACCGCAACGACGACCGCCGGATGAATGACCGCGATAATGACCGGAACCGTAACGATGACCGCCGGATGAACGACCGGGACCGGAACGACGACCGTCGGATGGATGATCGGGACCGGAACGACGATCGCCGAATGAGCGACCGTGATAACGATCGGGACAACCGCAACAACGACCGTGAAAAACGTGATCTGAGCAACCGTATTTCTGACCAGCTCGACAAAATCGACAAGCAGTTGGATGACGCGAAGCAGGACGTGAAAAACGAAAGTCGCAAAGACAAACGTAATCGCGAAAAACAGGTCAACGAACTGAAAGACAAGCGTAGCGACCTGATGGATTCGTACTACAAAGTGCAACGGTCTACCGGCGACGATTTTGATAAAGTCAAGAAGGACGCTGACAAGTCGCTCGATGATGTCAAAGACTGGATGGACAAAATGGGCGACAAGATCGACAAGAAAATGTAAGGTCGACAGACCCATCAGCGAAAGGGAGTTGCTCAGTCTGGGCGACTCCCTTTTGTTTTATACAAGGCCAAACGCGCCCAACCGGTTATCTTTGTGCTATGGCACTACTCAAATCGGTTAAAGGTATTGAGCCTCAGTTTGGCCAAAACTGCTGGCTGGCCGACAACGCAACCGTCGTTGGCGATGTTCGGATGGGGCGCGACTGTACAGTCTGGTTCAACGCCGTCATACGGGGCGACGTCAACGCGATAACCTTTGGCGACCGTTGCAACGTGCAGGACGGAGCCGTCATTCACTGCACCTATCAGCGGACCAAAACCACCATCGGGAACAACGTATCTATCGCGCACAACGCCATTGTTCACGGCTGCACCATCGAAGATGAAGTGCTGATCGGTATGGGCGCTATCGTCATGGACGGGGCCGTGATCGGGTCGCGCAGCATCATTGCCGCCGGGGCTATCATTACGCAGAATACCGTTGTGCCGCCCGGCTCGATCTACGCAGGCAACCCGGCCCGGTTTCTCAAGGCCGTCTCCGACGAACAGGCTGAGGTGTTCATGCGAACAGCCAACAACTACGTCATGTACGCCGACTGGTTCAAATGAGCGATTTTCTGATTTACCTTCGGCTGGGCTTCGACCATATCACCGATCCCAGCGGCTACGACCATATTCTGTTCGTTATTGCCCTTTGCGCCGTTTACCAGTTGCAGCAGTGGCGGCAGGTACTGATTCTGGTCACGGCCTTTACCATTGGCCACTCGATCACTCTCGCTCTGGCAACGCTCCGCCTGATTCACTACAGCACCGATCTAATCGAACTGTTGATTCCCATAACCATTCTGATCACAGCGTTTAGTAACTTCTTTTTTCGGGAGAAGGTCAGTCGCTCCGCGGGGGTTATCAACAGCCAGCGATGGCGGTACGGCCTGGCTCTGGCGTTCGGCCTGATTCACGGGATGGGCTTTTCCAACTACCTGCGCAGCTTGCTGGGCCGTGAAGCCGACATCCTGTCGCCCCTGCTGGCGTTCAACGTCGGGCTGGAGCTGGGGCAGTTGCTGATTGTGTCGTTTGTACTACTACTTTCTTACTTGATTGTCAACACGTTGCGGGTACCGCAACTGCGCTGGGTGCTGGCCGTTTCGGGAATCGTAGCTGGCATGGCTATCTCACTGCTTCTCGAAAACGAGTACCTGGCAACGCTCCATTTTTAGCTGTTCTCCGGTTCGCGAGCAGGTAAAAGCGCGCTGTTTTCTATCTTTGGCTGAAAGCCCACTTCGATTTATTCAACTACTTATACCATTCTGCATTCATGCTCTTTACCAGTCCGGAGTTCGCACTTCTGGTTATCTGCACGTTCGTACTTTATTATTTGCCGCCCCTGCGTCGGTATCAGGTTCCGATTCTGATTGCCGCCAGTCTGTACTTCTACGCCTACGGGCAGGCCGATCTGCTGTGGCTGCTGCTGCTGTCGGTTAGTATCAACATCGCTTCCAGCTACCTGGTCATCTACGGCCGGGCCGACCGACATCATCTGTATGCCGTGCTGGGGGTTGTCTTTAACCTGCTGATTCTGATCTTCTTCAAATACGGGCCGCTCTTGGGGCAAACCTTTGCCACATCGGATAGTGGTGCCGGGGCCTGGCTCGCCAGTTTGCCGCTCCCCATCGGCATCTCGTTCTTCACGTTTCAGGGCATTAGTCTGGTTGTCGATACGTACAAATACCGTCACGTAGCGGAATACCGTTCGCTGATTGCCCGCAACCTGGTGAAGCACGCGCAGACCGTACTGTTTTTCAAGGGTTTCTTTCCGCAGCTCGTGTCTGGCCCCATCGTCAAAGCCAACTTCTTCCTGCCCCAGATCGGCTATAAGCCAATTCAGGCCGTGCGATGGGAGTACTGCTTCCGTACGCTGGTGTTGGGTTATTTTCTGAAAATGGTCGTGGCCGACAACCTGAAAGACCACACTATGCTGATGACGTACCCGTACTTTGAAGCGTTCTCGTCGGTCACGCTGATTACGCTGCTGCTCGGCTACTCGATGCAGATTTTCGCCGACTTCGCGGGCTACTCGCTGATTGCGCTGGGGCTGGCGGCTGTGTTTGGCTATCAGTTTCCCATCAACTTCAACTTTCCGTATGTCTCCACGTCGTTCGCTGATTTCTGGCGTCGCTGGCATATCTCGCTCTCCAGCTTTCTGCGCGAATACCTGTACATCCCGCTGGGCGGCAACCGGCACGGTCAGTTCAGAACCTACACCAACCTGCTGCTGACGATGGTGCTGGGGGGGCTCTGGCACGGAGCGGCCTGGAGTTACGCCGTCTGGGGCCTCGCGCACGGGCTGGCACTGGCCCTCGAACGACTCGCGGGCGACACCATCGGCAAAGCGGCTTTCCGGGGTTTCCGGCTACTACGCGGCCTTCTTGTCTTTAGCTACATCACGCTGGCGTGGCTGCTGTTTCGCCTGCCCAACTTCGATCACGTGCTGGCTTACCTGCGGGCCATCGTCGCCAACATCAACAAACCCCACGAAACGCTGGCGATCAGTTTTATCGTCCTGTATTCGATACCCGTCGTTCTGTATCACCTGCACTACCTGTTGCAACAGTCGGCTTCCTATCAGTTGACGTTATCGCGGGGTCGCTCGACCCGGATGGCTCTCGCCTACGGCCTGCTGCTGTTTCTGATTATCACCAACAGCGGATCGGGCGGGGCATTCATTTACTTCCAATTCTAACGTCAGTTCCGCAACCCGTTTCAGATGATCTGGAAATCCGTCGCCATCACTGGTCTGCTGCTGCTGGCCTACACGCTTTTCATCAACCAATACGGCTCGTCGATCAACCGCACTGCGCAGACTACGGCGCAGCGCAATATGGTCAAAGCCGAAGAATACCTGTACGAAGCCAGCGCTACCGCCGACACGCTGATCGTTGGCTCGTCGATGAGTGAACGTCTGCATACCGAGCAGATCGCTCCGCAGGGCTACAACCTGAGTTTTAGCGGACTATCGGCACTTGAAGGATTGTACCTGATTCAGCAAAGCGGCCATGTTCCCAACGTGCTGTTCGTTGAAATAAACTCGATTGCCCGCCAAACGCCGACTACCCTTGACCTGACCAAGCTCACCGACCCGGCCGAACGCCGGATCAAGAAGTGGCTCCCCTTCCTGCGGCAGAAATACCAGCCCGTGGGCGTATTTAAGGCGGTGCTGCGCGACTGGCAACAGGGGGCCGGTAAGACCGTAGCCCCCGAATCGGCTTTCCGGCTCGACACGACGCTTCAGCAGAGGATGGTGCGGCAGTTACAGGGTGAAATGAGCCGACCGATTTCGGCGGAAGGAACCGCCATTCCGTTCAAAAAAGCGCTGGCGTACCTGAGTCAGCTACGTCAGCAGGGTACCACGGTCATACTGTTCGAGATGCCGATCAACGCGCGGCTGGAAAATCTGCTGGCCCCCCGCACGATTCGGCAATACGCCGACCGCTATTTCCCGGCCCCCGCCTATCAGCACATCGCCCTACCTGCCGACTCGTTTCGCACCTCCGACGGCATTCATTTGCTGTATGACGAATCAGTACGGTATTCCAACTATCTGCACACGCAATACGAGCAACTAGCCCGCAGTGCCCCGCGAACGGTAGTATCGAATCAGTAGACTAATTGTCGGACTGACGAAGTCTCATTTCGTATAAATTGGCCTGTTCTGTATCTTTAGCCCTCGACTTATCAACATTCTACGCATTTATGCAAAAGATACTTTTGCTGACAGCCGGATTTAGTGCCCTCTTATTTGGCGCCCGGGCACAACAGCAGGGGCCGCCTTCGCAGCACGCCAACACCCGCTTCGAGCAGTTGGGTCCCAAACTTCCCACGCCCAACACCTTCCGCACGGCGGCTGGAGCGCCCGGCCGCGATTACTTTCAGAACCGCGCCGACTACGACATCAAGGCTACGCTCAACGATGTAAATCAGACGGTTACGGCGTCAGAAGTAATTACCTACCACAACAACTCGACTGACGCGTTGCCCTACCTGTGGCTCCAGCTCGATCAGAACCTGTTCAAGCCCAACGCTACCGGCAATATAACGCGTACGAGCAGCATCAATGCCGAGCGGGGTGCATCGCTCCGCCAGATCGACCCCAGTGCAGCCCTTACGGGTAAAGACTATGGGTATAAGATAACAGCGGTGCTCGATCAGGCCGGGAAGCCGTTGAAATACACGATCAACGAAACGATGATGCGGATCGACCTGCCCGCCCCGCTAAAGCCCGGCGCAGGTTACTCCTTCAAAGTCGATTGGAATTTTAAAATCGTTGATGCCAGACAGACGGGTGCCCGGTCGGGGTACGAATATTTCCCGAAAGACGGCAACTACATTTACGAAATGGCGCAGTGGTTTCCGCGCCTGTGTGCCTACAGCGACGTCACGGGCTGGCAAAACAAGCAGTTTCTGGGTCAGGGCGAGTTTACCCTCATATTCGGCAACTATAAACTGGCACTGACCGTACCGAACGACCATATCGTCGGCGCAACGGGCGAATTGCAGAACCCAACCCAGGTGCTGTCGGCCACGCAGATAAAGCGGTGGAACGAAGCCAAAAATTGGGGCGACAAACGCGGGGACAACCCGGTGCAGATCGTTACGCAGGCCGAAGCTGAAACGGCTGAGAAAGCCAAAGCAGGCGACGTGAAAGCCACCAAAACCTGGATCTACAAAGCCGACAACGTCCGCGATTTCGCCTTCGCCAGCAGCCGTAAATTCATCTGGGACGCCATGCAGCCAAACGTAGAAGGCAAGCGGGTGTGGGCCATGTCGCTGTATCCCAAGGAGGCCAACCCACTGTGGGGGCAGTACTCAACCCGCCTGATTGCGCACACGCTCCACTCCTACTCCCGCCGGACCATCGCCTACCCGTACCCGGTGGCCTACTCGGTACACGGCCCGGTGGGCGGCATGGAATACCCAATGATGAGCTTCAACGGCGCGCGCCCCGAAGCCGACGGCACGTATTCGGTAGGCACCAAGAACTTTCTTATTTCGGTCGTTATCCACGAAGTGGGCCACAACTTCTTCCCCATGATCGTCAATTCCGACGAGCGTCAATGGTCGTGGATGGATGAAGGCTTGAACAGTTTTCTGGAAGGACTGGCCTGTCTGGAGTGGGATGCTAATTTCCCGGCCCACGGCATCGACCCGCAGTATATCGTACCGTACATGCAGATTGATTCGACGCAGCAGGTACCCATCATGAGCAGCTCCGACAATATTCTGGCGGGTACGTTCGGGCCAAACGCCTACACGAAGCCAGCCACGGGACTGAATATTCTGCGCGAGACGGTGATGGGCCGCGAGTTGTTCGACTATGCTTTTAAAGAATACGCTCGTCGGTGGGCCTTCAAAAGCCCCGAACCCGCCGACTTCTTCCGCACTATGGAAGACGCATCGGGTGTCGACCTCGACTGGTTCTGGAAAGGCTGGTTCTACGGCGTTCAACCCGTCGATCAGACATTGACCAGTGTCGGCTGGTATCAGGCCAGTTCGCAAAATCCGGACGTCACCAAATCGGAAGCACGGGCTGCGGCTCAGCAAAAACTCAACACCATCAGCCGGCAGCGCGACGCGCTCAGTAAAGATCAGACGGTTGTGTCGCAGGATAGCACTATGCGCGACTTCTACAATCAATACGACCCCTACGCCGTCACTGCCGACGATCGGAAGAAGTATCAGGATTACCTGGCTTCGCTTTCTCAGGAAGAGCGTCTGCTGGCCGAAGCGGGCACCAACTTTTACACCCTCTCGCTGCAAAACAAGGGTGGTATGCCAATGCCAGTCGTCGTCCGGATGGAGTTTGAAGACGGTACCGATTCGGTAGCCCGTTTCCCGGCCGAAATCTGGCGATTCAACGACGTTTCGGTTAAGAAGGTGATTGCTACATCGAAGAAAGTCAAGCAGTGGACGCTCGACCCATTCTACGAAATTGCCGACATCAACACCGAAGACAATTCGTTTCCGCGTGTGGCTCAGCCCAGCCGTTTTCAACTCTTCAAGCAGCAGCAAAACCGCGCTGGCGGTGCGCCCAACCCCATGCAGCAACAGCGGCAGCAGGCACCGGCCCGCCAAAGTACTGGTCGTAATTAACTCAACAATCAACAACTCAATCTACCATGAAAAAACTAGTGTTTCTGGTTAGCGTGGCCCTGTGGTCGTCGTCATTGCTCGCTCAGCAGCAAGGGCCGCCCACGCAGAACGCCAACACGCGGTTCGAACAGCTCGGCCCCGTACTGCCAACGCCCAACACCTTCCGCACAGCCGCCGGAGCGCCCGGACGTGATTACTTTCAGAACCGCGCCGACTACGACATCAACGTAACGCTCGACGATGCCACCCAGAAAATTACCGGTTCGGAAACGGTTACGTACCACAACAACTCGACCGACGAACTACGCTTCATCTGGCTCCAACTCGACCAGAACCTGTTTGCCAAAGGCTCGACGGGTAGCCTGACCCGTACGGGCAGCATCAACGAAAGCGGGATGAGTTTTTCGCAGCTACAGAACCTGACTTCGGTTCGGGAACGCAGCAGTCAGCAGGCAACCGACAAATTCGGCTATAAGATCCTCTCGATCAAAGACGCCAAGTCGAATAGCGCGCTGAAGTACACGATCAACCAGACCATGATGCGGGTTGACCTGCCGATGCCCCTCCGGCCCGGCGCGAGTTACTCGTTTAAAGTCGACTGGAATTACTTTATCACGGAGTACTATGGTCGGAGCGGGATGGAGTTTTTCGCCAAAGACGGCAACTACAACTACTTCATCGCTCACTGGTTTCCCCGTCTCTGCGCTTATAACGACGTCAACGGCTGGCAGAACAAGCAGTTTCTGGGCCAGGGCGAGTTTACCCTTATCTTCGGCAACTACCGCGTCGCAATCACCGTACCAAGCGATCACGTTGTTGGTGCAACGGGCGAGTGCCAGAACTACAAACAGGTACTGACGGCGACGCAGCAGAAGCGCATGGCGCAGGCGGCTAACTCGAAAAACCCAATCGTCATCGTCACGCAGGATGAAGCCGTTGCTGCCGAGAAAGCCAAAGCGGGCGACGTGAAGGCCACCAAAACCTGGGTGTACAAAGCCGACAACGTTCGCGATTTCGCCTTCGCCAGTAGCCGCAAATTTATCTGGGACGCCATGCAGACCGACGTCTACGGCGACGGACGCAAGATCTGGAGCATGTCGTTCTACTCGAAGGAAGGAAACCCGCTGTGGGGTCAGTATTCGACCCGCGTTGTTGAGCACACACTGAAATCGTACGGCAACCGGACTATCAAATACCCGTATCCTGTCGCGATTTCGTGCCATGCTACACCCGGTGGCGGTATGGAGTACCCAATGATTTCGTTCAACGGTGGTCGCCCGGAAGCTGATGGTACGTATTCGGCCAGCACGAAAGCGGGTATGATCGGCGTAATTATCCACGAAGTGGGCCACAACTTCTTCCCCATGATCGTCAACTCCGATGAGCGGCAGTGGACCTGGATGGACGAAGGGCTAAACACGTTCTGCCAGTATCTGGCCGAGAAAGAGTGGGATTATAACTTCCCCAGCCGCCGGGGTGAGCCGCAGTACATCACCGACTACATGAAGTCAGACAAAGCCGTGCTGTCGCCGATTATGACCTCTTCGGACAACGTAATTAACCTGGGGGCCAACGCCTACGCCAAGCCCGCTACGGCGCTCAACATCCTGCGCGAAACGGTAATGGGTCGAGACCTGTTCGACTATGCTTTCAAGGAATACGCCCGCCGGTGGGCCTTCAAAAGCCCCGAACCCGCCGACTTCTTCCGCACCCTGGAAGATGCATCAGGCGTTGATCTCGACTGGTTCTGGAAAGGCTGGTTCTACGGTGTCGAACCCGTTGATCAGGATCTGGTAGAAGTTGACTGGTACCAGATCGATTCGGGCAATCCAGAGATCACGAAAGCTGCGGCCCGCGCCGAAGAGAAGCGCAAAGCAGGTACGATCAGCAAACAGCGCGACGCCGGTACACAGGGTTCATCGGTGGTAGCGCAGGACTCGACTATGCGCGATTTCTACAACAGCTACGACCCCAATACAGTCACCGACACCGATAGGAAGCGCTATCAGGATTATCTGGCTACGCTGAGCGAAAGCGAACGGCAGAGCATCGAAGCCGCCGATAAAAACAATTTTTACACGATATCGCTGAAAAATAAGGGCGGTGTGCCGATGCCGGTTATTCTGCGCATGCAGTTCGAAGACGGTACCGATTCCGTTGCGCGTTTTCCGGCCGAAATATGGCGTTTCAACGATGTAGCGATCAAGAAGGTACTTGTCACGAACAAGAAGGTGACCCAATGGACCCTTGATCCGTTCTACGAAATCGCCGATATCGATACGGAAAACAACTCGTTTCCGCGGGTGTCGCAGCCATCGCGTTTCCAGCTGTTCCGGCAGCGGCAAAACCAGAACGCGCCCCAGGCTGGTAACCCAATGCAGCAACAGCGCCGGGGTACGCAGCCACCAGCCACGCAAAGTGGTGGTCGAAACTAAGTATAGCTAGCTATGTGTTGAAAATGCACAACCGGCACTTTTTCATTCGGTGTCGGTTGTGCATTTGATAAGACTCACTATCTTTGCAAACCAATTCGGGATGTAGCGCAGTCCGGTAGCGTGCTTGCATGGGGTGCAAGAGGTCGTGGGTTCGAATCCCGCCTTCCCGACAGAAAGAGTAGTCTGCACAGGCTGCTCTTTTTTTGTTTCTAACAAGAAAGCCCGGCTACTCAAGCCGGGCTTTCTTGTTTCCTAGTCAACCAACCCAACTACTTGACAAGTTGCTCTACAGGCTCCTCCTGAACAAGGTCTGTAAACAAATTCGTGCCGCGCACCAGGGACAACAGTGTGTGAGCTACTAATGTGCCAATCAATATGGCAAAGAGTACAGCCCCAAGTAAGAGCGGTACACGGATAGGCAACGCGAGGTCGGCCAATTTTTCGGACAGTTGCCAAAAGACATCGCCGATAACGGCGAAAAATGTTGATAGGATGAGGAAGGTTCGCATAAGATTTAGGCGTTGAGTGCGACTATATACTCCTGTACACAAATCTTGGATTTACTATCTCTCAAATTTCTCCAGAGAATTTTTATGGAATAAGGTGAGCCGCGGCATCTATCAGGCAGAAAGCATTCTGATGTGAATGCCAGTCAATCAGTAAAACTTAATATTTACTTTATGAACAAGGCCCCTCCCAGCACCAGTAACTTATTCTGTGGGTATTTCAGAAAGAAAGGTACTATTTGGTTGATTGACAGACAGGCGTTTACCGGTCGGGTTGCCTTTTCGCGCTATTGATGGCTTATTAACACAGCCGTTTATATCCAACAAATTAGCGGGCAACTCCAATAAAGGCGTAAAATTTGGCAAATCTGATTGCTTTGTATTCATCAGAAAAACCATAGTTTTGTGGAGGTTTCAGTGGTTTTCCGTCAAATTTTGACTGGTATAAACTGAAACAGTTAGATTTTTCGCTTTTTTTACCGGGCAAACCAACTTTCATTTTAACCCTACAGTCCAGTTCCAATGAAAACACAAACTCCTTCTCCAGCACCAGCCAAAGCGGCAGCAGCACAAAAGAAGTCAGGTGGTCTGAACCCTGCGTTCGTTCTGCCCGTACTACTTGTCATCGGTATCCTGACGTACATGTTCGTCTTCGGTGATAGCAGCCACTTCCAGGATGGAGACAACACAAAAGAGCCCCTGCCCGGCGATTACTTCGGTACCGTTTACAAGGGTGGTTTCATCGTACCAATTCTGTTCACCTGCTTCCTGACGGTGCTGGTTTTCTCCATCGAGCGTTTCATCACCATCGGCCGTGCTAACGGTACGGGTTCTATCGACGATTTCGTTCGTAAGATCAAATCGCTACTCGACCGGAACGAAGTAGCCGCAGCTATTCAGGAGTGCGACAAGCAAAAAGGTTCGATTGGTAACGTCGTTAAAACCGCCCTGTTGAAGTATCAGCAACTGGCTACCGACACCAACCTCGACAAAGAGCAGAAGCTGGCCGCTCTCCAGAAGGAAGTAGAAGAAGCTACTACGCTGGAACTGCCGATGCTGGAAAAGAACCTGACGATCATCGCTACGCTGGCGTCGGTATCTACCCTGATCGCCCTGCTTGGAACTGTACTTGGTATGATCCGTGCCTTCGCGGCCATGGGTGCTGGTGGTCAGCCTGACACAGGTGCTCTGTCGACGGGTATCTCTGAGGCCCTTGTAAACACGGCTCTGGGTATCGGTACAGCGGCTATCGCTACGATCATGTATAGCTACTTCACTAGCCGGATCGACGTTCTTACGTACAACATCGACGAAATCGGTCTGAGCATCCAGCAGAACTTTGCTGCTCACTACTAGATTTCTTTTAGTTGACAACCCGCCTGCCCAGTTCTCGGACTGGGCAGGCAGAAACAGACTATTTCATGCCTGCAGTTAAAGTTAAACGCGCCAGCTCTTCGGTAGATATGACCGCGATGACTGACGTTGCATTCCTGCTGCTGACGTTCTTTATTCTGACCGCTCAGTTTAAGTCTCAGGATGCCGCGGCAATCGAAACGCCGTCTTCTATCTCTGGTATCAAAGTCCCTGACAAGGACATCATGACTATTGCGCTAGGCAAAGACGGAAAAGTTTATTTCGGTGTTGACAGCCAGCAGGATCGTATCACGATGCTGGACAACGTAGCCGCTATAAAGGGCATTTCTTTTTCTGATAAGGAAAAGAAAGATTTTTCGTTGATGTCGAACTTCGGCATACCCATCAGTCAGCTGAAAGCGTATCTGGCTTTACCTGACGATCAAAAAGCAAAAGTAAAGCAGCCTGGTATCCCCACGGATTCGACGGGAGCAGCTGTTACTAACGAGCTTAAAGATTGGGTATTCAACTCGCGGAAGGCTAACAACGGCCTGCGTATCGCGCTGAAAGGTGATAACCTGGCCAAGTTTCCTGAGTTCAAGAACGTGTTGGCTACGCTTCAGGCGCAGAACATCAACAAGTTCAACCTCATCACGGGTACAGAAGCTCCGCCAGCTGGTTGGAAAGCTGACTAATCCACAACTTTAATTAGCTCACCCTAATTAAAGACAAACCAAAAAAGCCATGGCAGAAATTAACACTGGTGGCGGTGGTGGCAAAAGTGAGGGTGGTAAGGTACGGTCGAAAAAAGCGTCTACTCGTATAGACATGACGCCCATGGTTGACCTGGGATTCCTGCTAATCACCTTCTTTATTTTGGCTACCACCTTGAGCAAACCATCATCGATGACGCTCAACGTACCAGATAAAACGCAGAAAGAAGAAACTGAACCGATCAAAGCCTCAAACGTAATGACGGTTTTCCTCGGTGACAACAACAAGGCGTACTACATATTCGGGAAAGCCGCAAACGAAGATCCGAAGCTGGAAACAGTTGGTTACGGATATGAATTTCGTAAGGCGATCCAGGACAATGCTCGTAAAGTACCCGCCGACAAATTCGTTGTCGTAATCAAGCCTACCAAAGTGTCGAACTACAAGAATATGGTCGATGTGCTGGACGAAATGGCGATTACCAAAACGAAGCGCTACGCACTGGTAGATGCACTGACTCCCGACGAGGAGAAGCTGCTGAAAGACAAAGCAAAACTACAAATCTAACACCATGGCAGAACTCGATTCTAAGGCGACACTCGATGATATCGTGTTTGCCGACCGGAACAAGGCGTATGGTGCTTATGAATTGCGGAAGACGTACCCCAAAACAGTTACCCGCGCCCTTATTATCGGCGGTATCCTGTTTACGCTGGGTGTATTGACCCCGACGATTATCACTGCCCTGACACCGGAACAAGAGGAACAGGCGATGGTAGAGGTGGACCTGATGAAGCTCCCACCACCACCCATTGATCCGAACGAACCGCCACCACCGCCACCACCACCGGTCGAAGCACCGAAGGTGAATACGGTGAAATTCCTGCCGCCGGAAGTTAAGCCGGACCAGGAAGTACCAGAGGAAACGCCACCACCGGCCGTTGAAGAACTGAAGGAAGCCGTTGCAGCTGAAAAGACGCAGGAAGGTGACCCGAACGCAGAAGAGGTTATTGCAGCCCCTGAAGCATCAGTTGGACCAACGAAGGTTGAGGTAGCTGTAGAAGCCGCACCGAAGGTTGAAGAAGTCTTCACCGTGGTAGAACAGCAGCCTGAGTTCACCGGAGGCATGGCCGCTCTTGGTCAGTATCTGCAAAAGAACCTGCGTTACCCTGCCGCTGCTCAGCGTGCCAACATCTCGGGTCGTGTATTCGTTAGCTTCGTTGTTAACACCGACGGAAGTATCCAGGATGTTGCTGTACTGAAAGGTCTCGGATTCGGAACGGATGAAGAAGCACAGCGCGTAGTGAAAGCGATGCCGAAATGGCGGCCAGGTAAACAGTCGGGTCGTCCGGTACGGGTGAAATACAACCTGCCGATCAACTTCACGCTGGAATAGTTTCTATGCGCGGACAAAATAGAGGACCAGCTCGTCTGACGCTGTTTATCGCAGTATTGGCGTCGCTGGCTTATCTGGGAGGAGGCATCGCACTGATAGCCTCCTCTCAGTCTTTTGGTGTGTTCCCAGAACCGGGCCTATTACGGTATAGCATGGCCGCCATGCTGATCGTATATGGGAGTTTCCGGATGTTCCGGGCTTATCAACAGATTCGGGATGAAACGTAGCCTCCTTCCTGTAGCAATGCTGGCCGTCGCCGGGCTGATGCTCGGTTGTGGCCAGGGTAAAGCTCCGCTCGATACTCCATCGCAGGGTACGATCACGATTGCCGCCGACGAGTCGTTCAAGCCATTGGTGACGCAAATCACGTCTGCCTACGAAGGCATTTACCCGAACGTAAAGTTTAATTTAGTGTTCCGGCCCGAGCAGGCAGCCATTAACATGATGCTCAATGACAGTGCCCGGCTAGCCTTTACGACGCGTAAGCTGACGAAAAACGAGCATCGTGCGCTGGATCAGCGTAAGATTGTTGGTGGAGCTGTAAAGATCGCGACGGATGGTGTAGCCCTTATCGTAAACAAGGCAAATACCGACAGCCTGATCACGATGGACGCCCTACGCTCGATATTCAGCGGAAAGATCAAAAACTGGTCGCAATTAAAGGGCAACCAGGCAGAGCCGATTACACTAGTGTTCGACAATAACAATTCCAGCAACCTGGATTTCGTTTTAAGTACGTTCGGCGTGAAATCGATGGCAGGGTTGCGCATTTTTACAACCCGGTCGAATCGTGAAGTGATCGACTACGTGCGGAAAAATCGGTCTGCTTTGGGTTTTATCGGCGTAAACTGGATCAGTGATGGCGACGAACCGCTGACGGCTGAACTATCAGCCGACTTACGAGTTATGGGAGTGTCGGCAAAGTCGAATCCGGTTGGTCGGGCTGATTATTTCCAGCCGTTCCAGGAGGACCTCGGTATGCAGCGTTATCCACTGCGCCGGCCCGTATACGTTCTAAGCCGCGAAGCGCACCCTGGACTGGGTGGTGGACTGTTGAATTACCTGATCCGGGACGCAGGTTCGCTCATTATTTACAAAGTAGGTCTATGGCCTTCTGTACGCTATAATCGGGAGATAAACCTACAGAAATAGGTAGATTTTTTGGTTTAGCGGCACTTTTTTAAATTTGTGCATTGTTTAACCAGTACATAACCTTTTTTCAATTCCAACCTAAATACATGATGAACAACCAGAAAAAATCGCTGATGACCATCTTGTTCGTCGGTGCGGCAATGACCACACAGGTCTATGCGCAGGACGTGCAGAAAGGTCTGGAAGACCTGGAGGCTGAGCGGTTTACGAAGGCTGGCCAAACGTTTACGCAGCTGGCTAACAGTTCGCCGTCTGCCGACAATCAGTTTTATCTCGGCTATTACTACCTGAAAACCGGTCAACTGGATCAGGCGAAAGCGGCTTTCGAAAAAGGCGTTGCTGCTGACGGTAAAAATCAGCTGAATAACGTCGGTCTGGCTGGTGTCGCGCTGATGAAAGGCGACCGGGCTACGGCCAAGACGCTGATCGATGGTGCTGTTGGTGCTTCCAAAGGCAAGAATCAGGATGTGCTGATCCGCGCGGGTGAAATGTACACGCTTTCGGATAAGACAAATGATCCGGCGGAAGCGATTCGGCTGCTGACAATGGCCGACGAAAAAGATAAGAAGAACGAAAATGCCGAAATCGAGATGGCATTGGGCGACGCTTACTTTCTGAAAAATGATGGTGGTAACGCCATCACCAAGTACGAAAACGCGATGGCGATGAAGCCAAATCTGGCAGAAGCTAACTATAAGATCGGTCGGCTGTACCTGCGTGGTAAGAACTATCTGAAAGCACAGGAGTATTTCAAGCAAGCCATTCAGAACGATCCTGAGTTCGCTCCTACCTATCTGGCCTACGCCGATGCACTTGCTAACTCGCGGGCTTATAAAAGTGCCGCTCAGAACTACGATCTGTACGTGCAGAAAAGTGGCACTGTTGATCCTGAGCGTCTGCTCGACGTAGCGCGCTATCGCTTCCTGGCCCAAGACTATCAGGGTGCAACGTCGTACCTCGATCAACTGAAAGGCAAGGTGAACAACCCGATCATGGACCGGATGTATGGTTGGGCTTACTACGGTCTGAACCAGCCTCAGCAGTCGGTTGACGCACTGAACAAGTTCATCTCGTCGGCTCCCGACAAAGTAATCTATGACGATTACAAGTACCTGGGCCGGGCATATGGCATGGTCAACACCCCACAGGCTGACTCGATGAGCATTGTGTATCTGGAGAAAGCAGCCCCGCTCGACACGACGGAGAACCTGTACCGTGATATCGCCAAGAAGTACTACGATATGAAGAAGTACAACAAGGCAGCGGATTACTACGCCAAAGTAGTTTCGACGGACAAGAAGCCGCTGAACAACGACTTCCTATATCAGGGTCTGTCTAACTACCAGTATGGTTTCCGTGTAGGCCGCGATTCAACGGTAGCTCCGATGGATACCGCGCAGATCCGGATGGCTCGCCAGATGTACTTTATGCGTGCTGACTCAGCTTTTGGCAAAATGGCAGCGAAGATTGAGGCCGACACCGCAGCAACCAGCAAGTACCCACTTGCTTACTACTACGAAGGTCAGTCGAACTACTACGCTTACCCATCAGCCGTTTCGCTGGCACGTGGTACAGCCGTTCCTTACTACGAGAAGTTTATCGCGCAGGCAACTGCCGAGACCGACCAGAAGGTAAAGGATTCGTACAAAAAGCCGCTGATCACGTCGTACAAGTTCCTGGCTTCGTACTACGGTTCCAAGAACGACGATGCAAAAGCGAAAGAATACTTCAACAAAGTGCTTGAGCTTGACCCGAACGACGCCGATGTTCAGAAGGCGCTGAACCCGGCGCCAGCTAAGGCGGCCCCAGCCAAGGCGGCTCCGAAGAAGCCCGTCAAGAAGTAAGGCTTGCCTGACCAGTAAAAAAGCACCGAGGATAGCCCTCGGTGCTTTTTTTGCGATATACAGAGCCAGTAACTAGGCCTTTAACTGCCACGCATTATTATTTCCAGCCGTATTATACCTTTGCAGGTGCAAACGTCTGACCCACTACACGCTTTCTATTCTTACAATGCTCAATCTTGTACTATTTGGCCCACCGGGTGCCGGTAAAGGCACACAAAGTGAACGAATCATTCAGAAGTATAAGCTGGTACATCTGTCGACAGGCGATTTGCTGCGCTCGCAGATTGCCGCTGGTACCGCGCTGGGTTTGCGGGCCAAGCAGTTGATGGACCAAGGTTTGCTGGTACCCGATGAGGTAGTAATCGGCATGATTGAAAGTAAGCTGCGCGAAAACCAGGATGCGTCCGGCTTTATTTTTGACGGCTTTCCGCGCACGGTCAGACAGGCGGAAGCCCTTGATGAACTGCTCAGCCAATACCGGACAGGTATTGATCTGATGGTGGCTTTGATGGTCGATGATGAGGAACTGACGCGCCGTTTGCTGCTTCGGGGTCAAACATCAGGGCGCCCTGACGATCAGAACGAAGAACTGATTCGTCGTCGGGTGACGGAATACAACGAAAAGACAACGCCTGTTGCCAGTTATTATGCCGATCAGCAGAAGCTGGCGACGATTGATGGAATCGGCGACATCGAGACTATTTTTGATTTGATTACCAAACAGATCGAGCAGGCAACCGGTCAGACAAACTAGGCCACGCTTCTCGATTCTCGTATTTAACACAACGTTATGGCTTCTTCAAATTTTATTGATTATGTCAAGATCAACTGCCGTTCGGGTGCGGGCGGGGCAGGATCGTCACATTTTCGTCGGGAGAAGCACGTTCCGAAAGGTGGCCCCGACGGGGGCGACGGCGGTCGGGGTGGGCATATCATCTTACGCGGTAACGCGCAGATGTGGACGTTGCTGCACCTGAAATACCGCAAACACGTAAAAGCCGATAGTGGCGGCAATGGTGATGGCGGTCGGCGCAGCGGTGCCCAGGGTGAAGATGTGATTCTGGATGTACCACTGGGAACCATAGCCCGCAACCCCGACACCGGTGAGCAGTTGCAGGAAATCACGACCGATGGGCAGGAGGCAATCCTGTTGCCAGGCGGGCGGGGCGGACTGGGCAACGACCACTTTAAATCGCCAACCTTGCAGGCACCCGAACACGCGCAGCCCGGCGAACCCGGTCGCGAAGAATGGGTGATTCTGGAATTGAAACTACTGGCCGACGTCGGTCTGGTTGGCTTTCCAAACGCGGGCAAATCGACCTTGTTATCGGTTGTCTCGGCGGCTCGTCCCGAAATTGCTGATTATCCGTTTACAACCCTTGTCCCCAATTTAGGGGTCGTAGCATACCGGGACTATAAGTCATTCGTAATGGCCGACATTCCGGGTATCATCGAAGGCGCATCGCAAGGTAAAGGGCTTGGCCTGCGTTTCCTGCGTCATATCGAACGTAACTCCGTATTACTTTTCGTCATTCCGGCCGATAGTCCTGACGTAAAACAGGAGTACAACACGCTGTTGAATGAATTGCGGGAATATAACCCCGAGTTGATGGACAAGGATCGGTTGCTGGCCATCTCGAAAATAGATACGGTCGATGAAGCCGATCTTGCACGTATAAAGGGAGAGTTACCCGAAAAACTGCCGGTGACGTTTATTTCCGCCGTCAGCCAGAAGGGATTGAGCGAACTGAAAGATCAGATCTGGCAGCACCTGACGCAGACTCCAGCAGCCGTTGTTTAATACTACCTATACACCTGTTTTGATTATCACGCTTGAAGCGATTTAGTATTTAGTCACTATGAAACACGTTCTGCTGGCTGCTGGTATGGTGGTCTGTCTATTGTTGCCAATAATGACCGTAGCACAGATTCAGGTATCGTTTCCAACCAGCCGGGCGGTGTTCCAGCGTAACAATGCCAATCAGGCAACCTTTCGCATTACCGGCTATTATACTACCACAGTTACCCGCATCGATGCCCGCCTGACAGCCCGTAACGGGCAGGGTACAACGGTCGACTGGCAGCCAATTCAGACAAACCCAACTGGTGGCGTCTTTGCCGGTGATCTGACGGCTTCCGGCGGTTGGTATATTCTCGAAGTACGGGCCATGAACGGCGATCAGCAGGTTGGTTCGTATACCGTTGAGCGCGTTGGTGTTGGCGAAGTATTCGTTATTGCGGGTCAGTCGAATGCACAGGGCGTTCACCAGAGCGCCCCGGTATCGACCGATGACCGAGTGAACTGTGTCAACTACCGCTATCCGAACGACGGTTTCCCGAATGACCCCCCTACGCCGGTCTTCTCCCATCTCGACAATTCAACCGATTTTACCATTGCCCCAAGAGGTGTGGGGAGCTGGTGCTGGGGACGGCTGGGCGACCTGCTGGCTAGTCGGCTCAACGTACCGATCATGTTTTTCAACGGTGCCTTCACGGGCACTGCCGTTCAGAACTGGCGGCAGAGTGCCCCCACAGGCGGTGTAGCCAATAGTGTGTACGACCCAACCCTGGCGTATGCACCCCGTCAGCCGTATATCAACCTGAAGCTGGCCCTTCAATTCTACGCCAATACGCTTGGGGTGCGTGCTGTGCTCTGGCATCAGGGCGAAGCCGACAATCTGATCAACACCTCAGCCGCCAGTTACACCAGCGATTTACAGTTCGTTATCAACCAGAGCCGGCAGGATTTTGGGCGTAATATGAGCTGGGTGGTGGCGCGGGCAACGTACGGCGACCGGGTGCCCGGCCTGACCGATGCCAATGTTATTGCTGGTCAAAACAATGTTATCAGCGCCGGGCCGAACGTATTTGCTGGACCATCAACCGACAATATTCAAATACCTCGTACGCGTGCCCCGCTGTACGATCCCGAAGGTTTCCACTTCGATTACGACGGTCTGGTCGAAGTAGCGAACGCCTGGAACAGCAGCCTCAACGACACGTTTTTTCAGCAGTCGACCCCACAATCAGGTGCCGCTTCGCCTACCGTAGCAGTCGCCTGTTCTGGTAATAATTTGACAATCAGCGTCAACGGAAACTACAGCTCATTCCAGTGGGAGTCGGGCGAAACGAGCCGGAGCATTACAAAGGGAGCCGGTCTATATCGGGCAAAGGTGAAAGACGCTAGTGGTAATACGGCCTTCACCAGTTACGTCCGCGTTAGCGATGCGCCCCAGGTTTCGGTTGTTGGGGGTGGTCCGGCCTCAATCTGCGTCGGTAGTTCGCTGGGGCTGACGGCTAACTATGACGCGGTGTCGTGGGTGAATCAGCAGACCAACGCGGTCATCGCCACCACAAAACAGATCAACGTCAATACACCCGCCGGTTATTTCTTCCGCTACAACGATGTGAGTGGCTGTACGTTTACATCGAACGTAGTAACGCCTTCCGTTAACCCCTTGCCTTCTACGCCAACGGTAGCCGCCGACAGACCGACCACATTCTGCCAGGGCGATAACACGGTACTGCGTGCTTCAGCCGATAATGTTCGCTACAACTGGAGTGATGGCCAATCGGGGAAGGCGGTTACAGTTGGCTCATCGGGCAATTATAACCTGACGGTTACCGATCAGAATGGCTGTACGTCGGCGGTTTCAAATACTGTTCAGGTAACGGCTAATCCCGTTCCGGCGAAGCCTGCCATAGCCACCAACGGGCCAACGACCTTCTGCGCTGACCGTACGATTACCTTGACAGCTCCCGAAGCCACCTCGTACGCCTGGACCTCCGGGCAGACCAGCCGTAGCCTCACGATCAGCCAGTCGGGTAGTTTTTCAGTCCGTGTCACTAACCAGTTTGGTTGTCAGTCGACCCAGTCCGATGTACTGGCGATCACGGTCAATCCGCTGCCGGCAACCCCGACGGTTTCAGCCGCCGGTGCAACCACATTCTGCGCTGGCAATACGGTGGTACTATCGGCCACGACCACGCAAAATGTAGTCTGGTCGAGCGGGCAAACCGCCAAAACGATAACCGTCAATCAATCGGGGAGTTATGCCGCGCAGGCGCAGGATGGTAACGGCTGTTTATCGCCCTACTCATCCGTCATTGCCGTACAGGTCAACCCGCTGCCTGCTGCCCCTACCCTGCTGACGGATAAATCGCCGATTTTGTGCGAAGGCGACCGGGTAACGTTTACGGTTCCTGGCCCATACACCGTATACTGGTCAACCGGCGATACGGCCCGCAGCATCGTAACGGGCGTTGTCGGTAATTACTCCGCCCGTGTGCGGGATGTAAATGGCTGTCTGTCGCCACAGTCGGCGGCTACAACAGTTGAGTTACGTCCGCTACCGCCATCTCCGTCGATCAACGCCATTGGTACATTTACGTTAGAGGCCGTAAGCTCGACAAACAGCCCGCTGTTCCGCTGGCGGCTGGGTGCCGACACGCTTAGCACGACGACGTCGGTCATTAAAGCTAGTCAGGCTGGCGTGTACACAGCGCAGGCAACCGTCGTCTATTCCAATACGCTGACGTGCTATTCGCTGCCCTCGGCGGCTTACACATACACCATCGATGCCGCCCTTCAGGGACTTAGCCTGTACCCAAACCCCAGCCCCGATAAGGTCATCACCATTGAAACACAGCAAAATTTGACGAATGCAACCGTTTCGGTCTATTCCCTGACCGGTCAACTGCTTTACTCGACTGTCGTGCCAACGTTTGATGCTCGTCGGCAACTAACCCTGACCAGCCTCGCAGGTGGTGTGTACGTCATTACGGTTCAGGCAAGTGATTACAATGTATCGAGACGAATTTTACTCGGCTTGTAATTTAAACGTCATTCCACCGTTCAGTCAATAAAAGCATTGCTCAGAATTTGTATTATACCGGGAAAGTGCCCATATTGAGCAATACTTTAACCAACTAAAATCGGTATTGTGTGAGTACCCACCAGACTCAGCCACTACTGCTCATAAACCGATTTTCTCAAGAATTTATGAAGAATATATACAGTCGTTTGGTTGGGCTTTTTCTGCTGGGCTGGCTTATTGCCCCTGCCGGAATACTTGCCCAAAACAATTCACAGCCCGTTCGCATTACGTACCCCGGTAGCCGGGCGGTTTTTCAGCGCGAGAACGACAACACATCGATTCTGTATCTGTCGGGTAATTACTACCAGCCCATCGACAGCGTGCAGGCTCGCGTGGTTGCCGAAGTAACCGGACAGGGCCTTAACACAAACTGGGCAACGGTTCAGCGCAATCCAACAGGCGGCATCTTCCAGGGATCGATTCGCGTACAGGGGGGCTGGTACCGTCTCGAGGTGCAGGTTTTTGCCGGGGGAGCAGTTTTAGGCACCGATGTCGTTAGAAAAGTGGGCGTTGGTGAAGTGTTCATCATCACCGGCCAGTCGAACGCGCAGGGCTTTCAGGGCTTCGGTGCCGTTGGTGCGGCCGACGATCGGGTCAACTGCGTTACCTACGATAACTCGAAGGCCAACTCGCTGGCCGACCCATCCGCTCCTTCTTTTCAGCAGTTAACGGCCAATGCCTTAATTGGTCCGCGCGGGCAGAGCGCCTGGTGCTGGGGCGTATTGGGCGATCTGATCGCCAAACAGTACAACGTACCGGTGCTGTTCATCAACACGGCCTGGCAGGGTACCGTGATCCGTAACTGGAAAGAAAGCTCAGACGGTCAGATCACGAAAAACATCTTTGCACTGGGCACCCCCGACGAAAATTTCCCGGTGGGTATGCCTTATGCCAACCTGGTGATTGCGCTGCGCTACTACGCGTCTTTGCAGGGGCTGCGGGCGGTACTGTGGCAGCAGGGTGAGAATGATAACATCCCGCTGCGATCAACACGAGAGACGTACCGAAACGACATGCAGTACCTGGTCAACAAAACCCGCTCCGACCTGAACCGGTACCCGGCCTGGGTGCTGGCCCGTTCGTCGTACAACGCGGGGCAGACCAGTCAGGATATTATTCAGGCCCAGAACGACGTCATCAACACGTACAACAACAACGTCTTTGCCGGTCCTTATACCGACAACATTCAGATACCCCGCTTCGAAGGCGAAGTTCACTTCGGAAATGCACCGGGCAACGAAGGACTGAATCAGTTGGGTCAAGCCTGGTTCAACAGCCTCAATGCTGTGTTTTTCAGCATCTCGCAGCCCTCGCGCCCGCTGATACAGCCCAGCATCACGGTAGCCTGTAACACCAGCAACACCGGCCTGACCCTGACGCTGCCGTCGCTGTACAAGAGCTACAGCTGGAAATCAGGGCAGCAGACCCAGTCTATTTCGGTTAATTCGACGGGGACGTATCAGGCTACGCTGAAAGATAATTATGGCAACACCTTTTTATCGCCCACGATCGATGTTCAGTCGGCTATTCAGCCTACGACGCCAACGCTAACATTGGGTAGCCAAACCAATCAGGCGGCTTCCACCCAGCAACAGATCTGCGCCGATTCGGTACTCACCCTAACAGCCAACCTACCGTCGAACAGTGTGTTGCAGTGGAGCAATGGATTTGTTGGAAAAAGCTTAGCAGTAAGCACAGCCGGTACGTACTCGGCCCGGACGCTGAACGTGTATGGGTGCCGATCGGGTCAGTCGAGCGCCATAAATCTGACGGTTCGCCCCCGGCTACCAACACCAAGCATCGAGCAGGTAGGTACCTACACCTTGCGCGCAAACTTGCCCAGCGCAACGGGCGCGCAGGTTGATCAATTCGACTGGCGTCGGTCTGGCGAGCTGATCCCCCAAAACGGAGCCGAGATAAAAGTGGTGGTCACGGCCAACTACACGGCCCGAACTAAATCGACCTTTACGCTTGGTGACGGCAGCAACCTGACGTGTGCATCGGCATATAGCTCGCCCCAATCGTTCGCCTTCGACGCCACCCTGGGTGGATTGAGTGTTTACCCCAACCCGACATCCAATGGAGTCGTTACGATCGAAACAATCGAAAACCTCGCTGATGCGCAGGTTAACATTTTTTCCATGACGGGCCAGAAGTTGGCAACTTACCTGATTCCTACGTTCAACAACCGGCAGGCTATTGACCTGACCGGGCTAGCACCGGCCGAATACCTGATTCAGGTTAAATCGGCCAGTTTCAATATTTCGCGACGCATCCTTGTTAATCCTTAACATCGATTCGCTCTCTCTAGCTACTCGAAGCCTTCTCTCTGGGAAGGCTTCATTTGTTTGATGACGGTGTACATGGGCAACCCCACCCGCCTATGTTGCTCGACTGCGCTGTTTTTTGTATTTTTGAATAAGGTTCGACCAGCGCATTGGCATATAGACGAAGGCCAATCGGTTTTATCCTTACCTTTGATCGCATAATTTTCCGATAAGTAGATGAATGCTACATATGTGCCTGCCGATTACCTGCCCATTCTGATTCAGATGGCGCTGGCGCTGGGGTTTATCGTCACAACGATGCTCGTTACCCACGCAATCGGTCCGAAGCGTAACAGCGTCAAGAAAGACGATCCGTTCGAGTGTGGTATTCCCGTTCAGGGCGATGCCCGTACACCAATTTCGATCAAATATTTTCTGATTGCCATCCTCTTCGTTCTGTTCGACGTTGAAGTTATCTTCCTGTATCCGTGGGCAGTAAATTTCAAAGGGCTGGGCATGACCGGTTTCATCGAAATGGTGCTGTTTATGGGCCTGCTGCTGGCTGGTTTCTACTACATCATCCGCAAGGGTGTTTTGAAGTGGGAATAGTCTACAGTCGAATCATAATACAGTTTTGTCTGTTATATAAGTAGACAATTCGTTCGCTTACTATGGCTAGTAATATCAAGGTAGTAGAAGGTCCTGAGAGTTACGACGGAGCTGGTTTTCAGGCCACTTCATTCGATAAAATAATTGGCCTGGCACGGGCCAACTCGCTTTGGCCGCTGCCATTCGCGACTTCCTGTTGCGGCATCGAGTTCATGTCCACGATGGCATCGACATTCGACCTGGCCCGGTTCGGGTCGGAGCGTCCCAGCTTTTCGCCCCGGCAGGCCGATATGCTGCTGGTAGCCGGTACGATTGCCAAGAAGATGGGTCCCGTCGTTAAGCAGGTGTATCTGCAAATGGCCGAGCCCCGTTGGGTAATTGCCATCGGTGCCTGCGCGTCGAGCGGGGGTATTTTCGACACGTACAGCGTTTTGCAGGGTATCGACCGGATTATTCCGGTTGACGTTTACGTACCCGGCTGCCCGCCCCGTCCCGAACAGATTCTGGAAGGTGTGATGCAGGTGCAGGAACTGGCGAAAAATGAGTCGCTGCGTCGTCGCAATACCGAAGAGTACCAAAAACTGCTGAACTCATACAGTATCCAATAACAGAATCGGTGAACGATAGCTTTGTACCATAACTAGCTATCGCTCACCAGTTCGTTTCCGTCCGCCATGTTCACCAACGAGCAACTTGCGCAGCATATCATCAATCAGTTTGGCGATACCGTCGGTGACTTCGACGACCCATACGACCTACTCACGTTTTCAACCAGCCGGGAGCGGATCGTTTCGGTCATCAGCTACTTACAGAACGACCCTACCCTACAGGTCAATTTCCTGACCGACATTACGGCGGTTCATTACCCCGACTCGCCGGGTAAGGAATACTGCGTGGTGTATCACATGCACAGCTTCGTTCATAATTTCCGGCTGCGCATCAAAGTGTTCCTTACGGCCGACGACCTGCATATTCCGACGATGGTACCGCTGTTTGCCAGCGCCAACTGGATGGAGCGCGAAACGTTCGATTATTTCGGTATCCTCTTCGACGGGCACCCGGACTTGCGCCGAATCCTGAACATGGAAGAGATGGATTACCATCCGATGCGCAAAGAGTACCCGCTGGAAGACGCCACCCGTGAAGACAAGATCGACGCTTTGTTTGGCCGGTAACAAACTGGCGAAAGAGTGAAAGAGCGATATTGCTGCTTTCGCCCTTCCACTCTTTCGCTCTTTCACTCTTTCTGATATGGTTTCCGAAGAACTTGATATAACGAAGCAAAACCTGCCCGCCGAGCAGGGACCTGTTCAGTACGTCAACGAACTGACTACGCTTAACCTCGGACCGACGCACCCCGCCACGCACGGTATTTTCCAGAACGTGCTGCAAATGGATGGGGAGAAGATCGTATCGGGTGAGCAGACAATCGGCTACATACACCGGGCGTTCGAGAAAATCGCTGAACGTCGGCCCTTCTACCAGATTACCACCCTGACCGACCGCATGAACTACTGTTCATCGCCGATCAATAACATGGGCTGGCACATGACGGTCGAGAAGCTGCTGGGTATCGAAGTACCGAAGCGGGCCCAATACATTCGGGTGATCCTGATGGAACTGGCCCGGATCGCCGACCACATTATCTGCAACGGTATTCTTGGTGTCGACACCGGTGCCTTTACCGGCTTCCTGTATATCTATCAGGAGCGGGAAAACATCTACGAAATTTACGAAGAGATTTGTGGTGCCCGACTGACGACCAACATGGGTCGGATTGGCGGTATGGAGCGCGATCTTTCCCCGACTGCGATCCGCAAGATCAACGAGTTTCTGGACCGGTTTCCGGGCGTGCTGCGTGAGTTCGAGAATCTGTTCAACCGCAACCGGATCTTTATGGACCGCGTCGTAGGGGTTGGTGGTATCTCGGCGGAACGCGCCCTGAGTTACGGCTTTACCGGCCCAAACCTTCGGGCTGCGGGTGTCGACTACGACGTTCGGGTGATGAATCCGTATTCGTCGTACCAGGATTTCGAGTTTGACATTCCTGTCGGTCAGAGTGGCGACACCTACGATCGGTTTATGGTTCGAAACGAAGAGATGTGGCAGAGCATGCGCATTATCCGTCAGGCGATGGATAACCTGCCGGAGGGTTCTTACTACGCCGATGCCCCCCAGTACTACCTCCCGCCCAAGCAGGAAGTATACAAAAATATGGAAGCACTGATCTATCACTTTAAAATTGTGATGGGCGAAATCGACGCACCGGTCGGCGAAGTGTACCACGCTGTCGAAGGCGGAAACGGTGAGCTGGGCTTCTACCTGATCAGCGATGGCGGACGCGCTCCGTATCGGTTGCACTTCCGGCGGCCGTGTTTCATTTATTACCAGGCATACCCCGAAATGTGTAAGGGGCTGACGCTGTCGGATGCGATTGTCATCATGAGCAGCATGAACGTAATCGCGGGTGAACTAGACGGGTAATTTTTCCCGATTGACCATTTCCGTCAACTTATGACCACCGAATCCACCATACAGTTTACGCCGGAACGGCTGGCTGAAGCCACTGAAATTATCGCCCGATACCCGGAAGGGAAGCAGAAATCGGCGCTTCTTCCGCTCCTCCACCTGATGCAGGAGCAGGAAGGCTGGACAAGCCCCGAAGGCATGGATTACATTGCCCGAATGCTCGACATCCAGCCGATCGAAGTGTACGAAGTAGCCACCTTCTACACCATGTATCACGTGCAGCCCGTCGGGAAACACGTGATCGAATACTGCCGGACGGGTCCGTGCTGCCTGATGGGTGGCGAAGACGTACTGGGTCACCTCAAGCAACGTTTGGGCATCGACACCGGCCAAACCACCGTCGACGGGCAGTTTACCCTGAAGGAAGTGGAATGCCTGGCCGCGTGCGGAATGGGCCCTGTTTTTCAGGTTCGGGAGAAGTATTACATGCACCTGACCAACGATCGGGTCGACGAAATCATTGACGAACTGTCGAAGTAAGCATAGCCATGGCGACTAAAATCCTAACAGAACATATTGACGTGCCGGGCATCGAGACTTTCGATGTTTACCGGCAGCAGGGTGGTTATACGGCGGTTGAAAAGGCGCTGAAAACCATGACGCCCGACGAGATTGTTGAGGAAGTCAAGAAAGCCGGTGTTCGGGGGCGGGGTGGTGCCGGTTTCCCGATGGGTATGAAGTGGAGCTTTCTGGCCAAGCCGGAAGGTGTTCCCCGTTATCTCGTCTGCAACGCTGATGAGTCGGAGCCGGGTACGTTCAAGGACCATCACCTGATGAAGAACTTGCCTCACCTGCTGATCGAAGGGATGATTATCTCGTCGTTCGCGCTGGGGGCCAACAAGTCGTTTATCTACGTACGGGGTGAGTTGATGTACGTCATCAGAATCCTCGAAAAAGCGATTGCTGAAGCGAAAGCGAAGGGTTTTCTGGGCAAAAATATTCTGGGCAGCGGCTACGATCTCGAATTGGTCGTGCAGCCCGGCGGTGGCGCGTATATCTGCGGAGAAGAAACTGCGCTGCTGGAATCGCTGGAAGGCAAGCGGGGCAATCCGCGTAACAAGCCGCCGTTCCCCGCCGTCAAAGGACTTTACCAGTGCCCTACGGTTGTTAATAACGTTGAGTCGATTGCCACGACGTCCTGGATCGTGAACAACGGTGGAGATGCTTATGCGGCCATCGGTATCGGCCGTAGCACGGGTACAAAGCTGATTTCGGCGTCGGGACACATGCGTAAGCCGGGCGTGTATGAAATCGAACTGGGCTTGCCGGTTGAAGATTTTATTTACGCTGATGAATGGTGTGGCGGCATTCGGCCCGGCCACAAATTCAAAGCACTGGTTGCCGGTGGTTCGTCCGTCCCAATTCTTCCCGCCAATCTGGCACTGACACTGGCAAACGGTGAGAAGCGTCTGATGAGCTACGAATCCCTGTCGGACGGTGGATTCGCGACGGGCACAATGCTGGGTTCGGGTGGGTTTATCCTGTTCGACGAAACGTCGTGCATCGTACGGAACACGTGGAATTTCTCCCGCTTTTACCACCACGAATCGTGCGGACAGTGTAGCCCCTGCCGCGAGGGTACCGGCTGGATGGAGAAAGTACTCCACCGCATCGAACACGGGCACGGGCATCAGCAGGATATCGATTTGCTGGTTGACGTGTCGAAGAAGATCGAAGGCAACACCATCTGCCCATTAGGTGATGCGGCTGTCTGGCCGGTTGCCAGTGCGATCCGGCACTTCCGCGACGAATTCCAGTGGCACATAGATCATCCAACTGAAGCCACCCAGCCCGGTGCTGTATATCGGGGCGAAATGGCGTTGGTGTAATCTAAATGTAAAGTAACATGGAAGAGTTAACGCTGCTACGAAAAATGGTCGAGGAACACGACTACGAAGGTGCTCTCTCCATAATTAGCGAGTTGGATGAGATGGCCAAAGACGATAAAATCAATAAAATCAGATCGTTTTTGGGCATTTTACTGATCCACCTTATCAAGCAACAAGCCGAACAGCGCGTGACAAAGTCGTGGAATCGATCTATCGAAAATGCGCTGGACGGTATTACCACGTCAAACAAGCGTCGAAGCGCGGGGGGCTATTATTTACGACCCGAAGAGCTTTCCGCTTTGATCGATGAGGCATTTCCATCGGCCATTCGTAATGCATCTTACGAAGCGTTTGAGGGTACTCACTCATCCGATCAGCTCGCTGCAATGATTGATACCGATCAGATCAAGCAGGACGCTTTCGACCGGATCATGGCTTACAGACCTTAAGAATTGAATTGATACATGGAAGATACAAAACCGCAGTTGCTGACCGTCACCATTGACGGAATTGCCGTTGAGGTCGAACCCGGAACAACGATCCTACAGGCGGCCCGCAAAATCGGGCCGGACGTGGCCCCACCGGCCATGTGTTATTACCAGCCTCTAAAGGGTAGCGGTGGCAAGTGCCGGGCCTGTCTGGTGCGGGTAGCGGCCGGATCGGCCAAAGACCCGCGTCCGATGCCCAAGTTGGTCGCTTCCTGCCTGACGGCCGTGCAAGACGGGATGGTGGTAGAAAACACCACAAACCCGCAGGTGATCGACGCCCGCAATGGTATCGTGGAATTTCTGCTGCTGAACCACCCACTCGACTGCCCGGTCTGCGATCAGGCGGGGGAGTGCGATCTGCAAAATTTTGCGTTCGATCACGGCAAGGTAACGACGCGCTACGAAGAAGATCGCCGGACGTTCGAGAAGAAGGACATCGGGCCGTACATTCAGCTGCACATGACGCGTTGCATCCTGTGCTACCGTTGCGTGTACACCGCCGATCAGATCACCGAAAAGCGCGTTCACGGCGTGCTGGGCCGGGGTGATGCGTCAGAAATCGGAACGTACATCGAGAAGGCAATCGACAACGACTTTTCAGGCAACGTCATCGATGTATGCCCTGTTGGTGCGCTGACAGATAAGACGTACCGCTTCAAAAATCGGGTGTGGTTTACCAAACCCGTCGATGCGCACCGGGATTGCCCAACCTGTTCGGGTAAGGTGACGGTATGGTATCGGGGCGAGGAAGTAATCCGCGTGACAGCTCGCAAGAACGAGTGGAACGAGGTGACTGAGTTTATCTGCAACACCTGCCGGTTTGAGAAAAAGAAAACCAGCGACTGGGTAATCGAAGGGCCGACGAAAGTGTCGCGTTCGTCGGTTATTTCGGCTAACAAGTACCGCGCAGATCTGGAAAAGCCAAGCTTCGGCAAACGACTGGCTGCGGCTGAGTACAAGCCGATTCATGATGAGCGGGATACGTCGCAGCTCGGCATTCAGCCGCTTCCGGCCGACCGGTTTGCCAAAACACTGCCTTCAGCCGTAGAACCTGAGCCCTGATCCTGACCGACCGAGGTCGGCATAACGAATCAACTAACTAGTAGTAATGGCCTTACCCATTCTGTTAACCAAAGGACTGATTATCCTGGTCATCTTCGGGATTTCGCTCCTGATCGCTACCTACTCGACGTATGCCGAGCGGAAAGTAGCGGCTTTTCTACAGGACCGTATTGGTCCGAACCGGGCGGGTCCGTGGGGTCTGCTTCAGCCGATTGCCGACGCCGGTAAGTTGTTTTTCAAAGAAGACTTCATCCCGTCGCAGGCAAGCAAATGGCTGTTTATTCTCGGCCCCTCGCTGGCCATGTTCACGGCTTTGATGTCGAGTGCGGTCATTCCATTCGGAGACAGTATCCGGTTTATGTGGGACAACGTTCGCTACGACATCAACGTACAGGGCATCGAGATCAACATTGGCGTACTGTACATCTTTGGCGTCGTATCGCTGGGCGTGTATGGCGTTATGGTCGGTGGTTGGGCGTCGAACAACAAGTTCTCACTGCTAGGTGCCATCCGGGCGGCATCGCAGAACATTAGCTACGAAATCGCGCTGGGTCTGTCGATCATCACGATTCTGATGATGACGGGTTCGCTGTCGGTGCGGCAGATCGTTAATGAGCAAGCCAGTTTTTTCGAGTGGAACGTATTCACGCAGCCACTGGGCTTTATCATCTTCCTGACCTGCTCGTTTGCGGAGTGTAACCGCACCCCGTTCGATTTGCCCGAGTGCGAAACCGAACTGGTTGGCGGTTACCACACCGAATATAGCTCGATGAAACTGGGTCTGTATCTGTTCTCGGAGTACATCAACATGTTCGTGTCGTCGGCCTTTATCTCGGCGCTATACTTCGGCGGTTTCCACTATCCGTTTATGAACGAAGTGAACGGTGCACTGGAAAATTCGCTGGGGGCTATCACTGGTCATAACCTGGCTACAGCACTCGGATTCCTTGTTTTCTTCGGCAAGATTCTGTTCTTCATCTTCTTTTTCATGTGGGTGCGCTGGACGCTCCCTCGCTTCCGCTACGATCAGCTGATGAATCTGGGCTGGAAAATTTTCATTCCTCTGTCGATTCTGAACGTTGTTATAACGGGTGCTGGCCTGCTGTACAATTTCAAGTACTCGTCCTGGCTAATCGCAATTGTTATGATTGTGCTGGCCGTTACATCGCAGGCCAAAGCGCCAAAGCAGCAGGTCGTACCACAGAGAAGTTAACCAGTTTGTAGTTTGTAATTCGTGGTTGCTTCAACCAGCGGAACTACAAACCACAAACCACGAACTATAAACCTCATGCAACTTACCAATCGCGCCAAGCAGGTCAGTAATAAAGAAATGACGCTGGCGGAAAAGATGTATCTGCCAGCGGTGGTGAGTGGGCTTGCCATCACCATCAAACACTTCTTCCGTAAGAAGCCGACAATTCAGTATCCGGAAGTAAAAAAGTATCTCGGACCGATCTATCGGGGACACCACATCCTAAAGCGCGACGAACAGGGGCGTGAGCGCTGCACGGCCTGCGGTCTGTGTGCCGTTGCCTGCCCGGCCGAAGCTATTTCTATGGTAGCCGCCGAGCGCGAAAAAGGAGAAGAGTCACTCTACCGGGAAGAGAAATACGCGGCTGTCTACGAGATCAACATGCTGCGCTGCATATTCTGCGGCCTGTGTGAAGAAGCCTGTCCGAAGCAGGCCGTATATCTGCGGCACGATCAGATGGTGCCCGTATTCCTGGAGCGCGACGAGGTGATTTACGGTAAAGACCGGCTGGTGGAAAAAATGGACGACCGCTATATTCGGAAGAACTCGGAAGTCAAAACGACGCCAACCGAACCTAGCCTGACTCGCTCAGCCACCTAGTATTGACTGCTTTCCCAGCCTGTTCGCTTCTGCTATAACCAAGCTATGACCGAATTTCTAACGTTTATCAAATCACTGACGCCTACCGGCTATCTGTTTCTGATCCTTACCGCGCTGACGCTTATCAGTGCCATGGGCGTTGTAACAGCCCGCAACCCGATCTACAGTGTGCTGGCGCTGATTGCCACGTTCTTCTGCCTGTCGGGGCACTACATTTTGCTTAATGCCCAGTTTCTGGCAGCCGTTAACATTATCGTGTATGCAGGAGCCATCATGGTACTGTTTCTCTTCACGATCATGTTTCTGAACCTGCGGAAAGATGACGAAGAGTCGAAAACGAACCTGACGAAGATAGCGTCGGTCATTGTGGGAGGCACCTTGATGGTGATGCTGATTATGATCTTCCGGGCTAAATCGTCGCAAATGCCGACCGGTAGCGTCGTCGGATTTGATTCGCAGACCGGTATGGTCGAGAATCTTGGTCATCTGCTCTACGGCAGCTATATCCTGCCGTTCGAACTGGTTTCGGTCCTGTTCCTGATCGCGATGGTCGGCGCGGTGATGCTGGGTAAGCGCGAAGCTGGCGATCGCCATTTTTAAACCTGACCACCTGAGCAATTAGTAAAGCCACCCATTGGGTGGCTTTTTTTATGGCCTGCACCAGCAAATCATTTCATTCAGGCCATAATAGTATGCGTGCATAATAATATCGCCCGAACGTGTAATTTTTCGACTGAAAAGTAGGTTATTGCGCTATAGTTCATCGAATAAGTCAATAAACCTGGTTCATATATGGACGCATACATCGTAGCCGGTTATCGGACGGCGGTAGGTAAAGCACCTCGCGGTGGCTTACGCCTAACCCGCCCCGACGATATGGCGGCTGAAGTTATCAAGCATTTGCTCAGTCAGGTACCGGCGCTGGATCCCGTACGCGTTGAAGATCTGATCGTGGGCAATGCAGTGCCCGAAGCAGAGCAGGGCATGCAGATCGCCCGGTATATCGCGCTGCTTTCATTGCCAAACAGTGTGCCCGGCTTTACCATCAATCGGTACTGCGGATCTGGGCTGGAAGCCATCGCCATTGCATCCGCCAAGATTCACGCTGGGCTGGCCGATTGCATCATTGCCGGTGGTACGGAGTCGATGTCGATGGTGCCGGTGATGGGTTGGAAAACCGCGCTGAACTACGAAATAGCCAAGTCCCACCCCGATTATTATATCGGAATGGGGCTCACGGCTGAGCAGGTTGCGCAGCAGTTCAACATCAGCCGCGACGCACAGGACGAGTTTGCTCTCGAATCGCATCAGCGGGCACTGGCGGCTCAGCGCGATGGTAAATTCACCGACGAGATCGTACCGATCAACGTAACGGAAACGTACTTCGACGCGGAAAGCAACAAAAAGAAAACCCGTCAGTGGACGGTTACTCAGGACGAAGGCCCCCGCAAAGACACGAGCGCGGAAGGGCTGGCAAAGCTGAAGCCGGTCTTTACGGCTGGCGGTTCGGTAACGGCTGGTAACTCGTCGCAAACGTCAGACGGCGCGGCTTTCGTGATCGTTATGTCGGAACGGCTGGTAAACGAATTAAATCTCAAACCCGTCGCCCGGATGATGTCGTATGCATCAGCGGGTGTTGAACCCAAGATCATGGGCATTGGACCGGTAGCGGCTATCCCCATCGCGCTGCAAAAAGCGGGTATAAAGCAGGACGATATCGACATGATCGAACTGAACGAAGCTTTTGCTGCGCAGGCATTAGCTGTTGTTCAGGAACTCGCCCTCGATCGCAGCAAGATCAACCCGAACGGGGGAGCTATCGCGCTGGGTCATGCGCTGGGATCGACCGGGGCCCGGCTCACCGTACAGCTCCTCAACGAAATGCGTCGGCAGGACGAAAAATACGGTATGGTATCTGCCTGCGTCGGTGGTGGACAAGGTGTAGCGGGTATTTTCGAGCGGCTCAATTAGGGCGTTCAACAGCTTTTCCACAAAAGCAAGGCCGGACCGCTAATCAGCAGTCCGGCCTTGCTTTTATAAGGGCGTCTTATTATTTCTTACGGATGATCAGCCGTTGCCCCACGGAGACACTGTAGTTTTTCAGGTTATTCCAGCGAGCCAAATCCTCGACCGATACCTTGTTAATCAGCGCAATGCGGTAAGCTGTCTGACCGGGCTGAACAAAATAGTAGTAGTAATTTGACTGGGCAGCGGCCTGCGCCGATAGCGCAGCCTGTACTGGCGAGCCGGGAGTCGTTCTGGCCTTTATCGAGGCAGGTACTTTCACGACGCTCACGATAATTTCCTGACCAATTTCCAGCGGGTAACGCTCCGACAGATTATTCCACGTGTAGAGCTGGCCCACGGCAACACCATACTGCCGCGCAATGGAATAGTACGTCTGGCCCGCCTTCACAACATGCAGTCTGACAATTTCGCGCGGCTCAGCCTGCACTGTGTCCCGGCGCGTGGTTGCAGTAGTGCGAATAGCTCCCGAGTCAGACGATACTTTGGCGGGCCGCTGACTACTCACGGTTGACTGAACCGAAACCGACGGTGTGGCCACTGGTGTGACTATCGTAGCCGGGTTTTGCTTCGTACGTGCAGGTGCAAGTGTGGGTGTTGGCGTACGGGCCGGGGGCGCAACAGCAACAGCCCGACTGGGGGGTATTGACACAGGTTTAGGCAACGGCGAGCTGACAATCGTATCAGCCTTTACATCACTTTCCTGTTGTGTCAGCACAGGTGTATCAACAGACGGTTCGATCGGTGCGGGTAATTCTGGCACTTGCTGATACTCGACAGGCCGGCTTCGGGGGCGTTTCCGTTGCAGCCAGATAATTCGGCCGGTCTGTACGCGCTGATTAGCCGGAAGCCGGTTGAATTTCAGCAACGACCGCAGGCGAACACCGTACATGTTGGCGATATCCCGTAACGTCTGTCCGCGTTGGACAACGTGAAACGGAACCATGGCCCGCCGATTTTTCCGCTCCAGGTAATAGATCTGTCCGGGACGGATTACATCCTGCGTAGTGAGGTCGTTATCGGCGATAAAGGCTTCAACGTGCATCTTGCCGTAATAGGCCATCGTAATCACATTGTCGCAGGGCTGAGCCTGTACCCCCCGCAACCCATTGATCGTGTAGTACATCGCCGGGCTATAGATACTGGCTGGTTCCTGCGGTCGCTTGACCAGCACGGGGAAACCAACGTCAGCCGGTTGCGCAGCGCTCAGCCGGGTCTGATTTTGGGTACTTGTCTTTGCCTGCGTGAACTCTTCATTCGTGACCCGAATCAGCACCGGGTACCGCTTGTCGGTTGGGATAACCGTCGTTTTCAGCCACTGATTGAACGGCGAAAACCGGTCTTCGCCCAGATTAAGTTGCCGCGCGATGGATGCCAGCGTCTTCCCGCTGGCATTGGCATATTCAAACAGCACAAATACCTGCGTTGGTCGAAACGTGGGCTCCTCGCGTTCGACGGCGAACTTACGCGCCAGTATTTTCCAGAGTAGCGGTGGATTTTTCTCCGTCAGCAGGAGATAGGTCGCGTATTTGCTGGCTGGTTTCCGGTCTGTCGGCGCAATGCTCTGTAGATACTGCAATAGCGTCTGGGCATAGTTGCCCGATTGCAGTTGCAAATCAGATAGTCGATCTACAACGGCGTTAGTCGCCAGAACCGGGTGGAACCGTTCATCAACCGACGGATCAATACGCAGCTTCAACGGACCCGCATCAACGATTGTCAGCCCCCAGTAGCCGGTACCAGTCTGATCGGAAAACGGCATGGCCGCGTAGCGAAAGTCGGCGGGTAGCTTATCTTCCGCCAGCCGGGCTTCAAGCAGGGGGCTCAATTGCCGGAGCGTTTCCAGATCACGTAGCAACACGGCCCGGTTGGCGTACATGCCGTTGACTTCCTGCTGAATCAGCTGGCGGGCTACTTCGTTGATGTGCACCGTAACTCCCGCAAACTCCACGTCAAACGGAACCTGCGGAACGGCCTGCCCATTGGTTATTTCCCAGCTTGCAAACAGCAGACAACCAATTACCAGTCGTTTCAACAATCCTTGTTCCATGTATGGTGGGTTATGCCAACCCTGTCGGGTCGACAACCAAAAATATCAATAAATAGTAGCCTGATACCTTTAAAACTATAGGTAAGCCATATTACACGCCCAGCTACCCGCCAAACGCCGTTCATGAGCAGGAAGCCGCTTCGGGACGAAACGGATACCGTTGACGATTGTAGCAATTAGCTAACCATTTTTTATGACGCAAATTGTATACGAGACGTCAGCACTTTACAAAGAAAAATTTGTTATTAGTATGCTTGCATACTAATTCCGAGTCGTGTTACTTTGTGTAAATTAGTATGCAAGCATAACAAACCACGAGTCATGATTGCGACCGAACCAAAAGCATCGATCAAAGGGGGCGAATTCCTGATCAAAGAAACCAGCGCAGCGCAGGTTTTTATACCCGAAGAATTTTCTGAAGAGCAACAGATGATCGCGGCCACCTGCCGCGAATTTCTGGAGCGCGAAATATGGCCCCGGCTCGACGAAATCGACAAGGCGAAATCGCCCGAACTGATCTCGTCGCTGATGGACAAGGCCGGTGAACTGGGGCTGCTCGGTACGGGCGTACCCGAAGAGTACGGCGGCTTCGGCATGAGTTTCAATACCTCAATGCTGGTAGCCGAAGTAACGGGAGCCGGGCATTCGTTCTCGGTAGCCCTGTCGGCGCACACCGGTATCGGAACGCTGCCGATCGTGTACTACGGCAACGACGAGCAGAAAGCAAAGTACCTGCCAAAGCTGGCAACCGGCGAATGGAAAGCCGCCTACTGCCTGACTGAGCCGGATTCAGGCTCAGACGCTAACTCGGGAAAGAGCCGCGCAAAACTGTCGGACGATGGTAAGCATTACGTGCTCAACGGGCAGAAGATGTGGATCACCAACGGCGGGTTTGCCGACGTTTACATCGTATTCGCCAAAATTGACGAGAACGGGCAGGTCGATAAGAATCTGTCGGCGTTTATTGTCGAGAAAGACTTTGCCGGGATCACGATGAACGAGCCCGAGCACAAGATGGGCATCAAAGGATCGGACACGCGTCAGATTTTCTTCAACGACGTACAGGTACCCGTCGAAAACCTGCTATCAGAGCGTGGAAATGGCTTTAAGATCGCGGTCAACATCCTGAACATTGGCCGGATCAAGCTGGGCGTGGCGGCTGTGGGTGGTAGCAAGGAAGTTATCAACAACGCGGTTAATTACGCTAACGAACGCAAGCAGTTTAAAACGGCGATCTCGCAGTTTGGGGCTATCAAGCACAAGCTGGCTGAGATGGCGATCAAAGTGTACGCGTCGGAGTCGGCGAGTTACCGGGCGGGTCAGAATATCGACGACATGATCGAGGATCTGAAAAGTCAGGACATCGCCGACGTACCCGCCAAGCTACAGGCGCTGGAGCAGTTTGCCATCGAGTGCGCCATCATGAAAGTACACGGTTCAGAAGCCCTCGACTATGTAGTCGATGAGGGTGTGCAGGTCTACGGCGGGATGGGTTACTCGGCCGACGCCCCGATGGACCGGGCCTACCGTGACGCGCGCATCAACCGGATTTTTGAAGGCACCAACGAGATCAACCGGATGCTGGTGGTCGACATGATGCTGAAGCGGGCGATGAAAGGCGAACTCGATCTGATGGGTCCGGCGATGGCCGTGGCGAAAGAGATCATGGCTATTCCTGATTTCAACACGGAGGAGGAAGAAGGTTTGTTTGTGGCAGAAAAGAAGGTACTGAAAAACCTGAAGAAAGCCGCCCTGATGGTGTCTGGTGCCGCCGTGCAGAAGTTCATGATGACCCTCTCCAACGAGCAGGAGATTCTGATGAACATTGCCGATATGGTTATCGAAATCTACGTGGCCGAATCGGTGCTGCTGCGCGTCGAGAAACTAATCGGGGTGCAGGGCGAAGAAGCAATAAGCCTGCAAAAGCAGATTGCGCTTGTTTACCTGCACGAAGCCGTCGAAAAAATCAACAACGTGGGTCGGCAGGCTGTTACATCGTTTGCCGAAGGCGACGAATTACGCGGTATGCTGATGGGCCTGAAGCGCTTCACCAAAATAGAACCAATGAACCTCAAGGATGCCCGCCGGTCGATTGCCGACGCCATGATTGCGGAGAACAAATACATTTTCTAAGGCGAGTCGGAAGCCTGAAACAAATTATCCAACAACAATGATTGGTGCAAAGGCGGCTCTGGGTCAGAGCCGCCTTTCTTGTTTTGACAAAAGTTGTAGTGTTACAGCGTTGTAGAGCTGGTTTTGTGGGCGGGACGAAGTCCTTAACTTGCGTAGAAAACCAGCTTTCCGCTCATGAATCGCATCGATCGGCTAACGGCTATTCTGATTCACCTGCAATCGAAACGGGTGGTGAAAGCGCAGGAACTGGCAGATCGGTTTGGGTTGAGCCTGCGTACGATTTACCGCGACATTCGGGCGCTGGAAGAAGCCGGTGTCCCGATCGGGGCGGAAGCCGGAATCGGTTATTTTCTGACGGGGTATCAGCTACCGCCGGTGATGTTTTCCAACGCCGAAGCGTCGGCCCTGCTAATCGGCGGCAAAATCCTGGCGCAGATGACCGACGAGTCCATCCGGACGCCGTACGAATCGGCCCTGTTCAAAATCAAGGCGGTGCTATCGCGGACCGAAAAAGACCACCTGGATGAGCTGGCCGGGCAAATTGAAATTATCAAACCCATGCAGCCCCGCCCCTACTCCGAGCAGTTGCTCTACGCTATTCAGGGCGCGCTGGTACGGGGCCACCGGCTGACGATTGACTACCGGGCAGGCTACAGCGACACGCAGACGCAACGTACTATCGAACCCATCGGCTTGTGCCACTACGGCGTGGGCTGGCACCTGATCGCTTACTGCCGGCTTCGCCACGATTACCGCGACTTCCGCGTTGACCGGATTGAGCAATTGACCGAACTGACCGAGCCCTTTTCCCGCCAATCGAGGCTGTCGTTGCAGGATTACCTGAATCGGCTGACGCAGGAACAGGATTTGCAGGAAGTCGTTATCGTATTCAGTCGGGACATGGCGCGGTTTGCACAGGATCAGCGGTACGAATTCGGGTTTGTGTCGGAAGAGGAGACACCCGATGGCGTTCGCATGACGTTCCTGACGCAGTGCCCAAAGTCGCTGGGCCGCTGGCTGCTGATGTACGGCCGGTCGGTATGCATTGAAAGTCCGTCATCCATGCGCTCAATCATGCAGCATTTTATTCAGGACATAACTGGGCATTATTTGTAGGGTTTAAGGTTTGATGTTTAACGTTTAAGGTTGTTCCCGGTCTTTAACTTTAAACGTTAAACATCAAACCTTAAACCCCAAACGTCAAACTCGCCCCCGCCTGCTGACATAGGGCTGTCAGTGGGTGCGTTGATCTTTGTAGGGTACGTTTCAAACCCCCTACGTTTATGACAACCGACGCACAAGTTCAACCCCTGACGCTTGTCCCTAAAACCATTCCGCCCTTTACAGCACTGGTCAGCAGCCTGCGAACCACGCTGAAACGACTCCACGAGTGCGAACCTGTTATGCAGGCGTTGTATGGCGAAGCAGCCCGGCTAAACCTGATCATCAACGGCCCATCGCAATGGCATTACACCGGTGCGTCTGGCGACGATAATCAGGAGTTTCAACTCGACGTTGTGCTACCCATTCAGCAAACCGGGGCCCCTTCTGAGGTTTGTTCTTACAAAGAGTTACCGGGCTTTAGCTGCGTAAGTCACGTATACACCGGCCCGTGGACCGATATGCCCGCCGTTTATGATCGGGTATTCGCTCAGTTTTACCGCGATGGCTATACCGAAGGCAACATCGTCCGGGAGATTCATACCGTGGTCGACATGAACGACCCGGCGAAGTGCGTAACCGAGGTACAGGTCGGGATTATTCGCTGATCAGCTTATCGCAACGCCAAACCTACTAGCCGAGTCTGGTTAGTAGGTTTTTTTGTGAATGGGGTTTTATGGCTTTACCTTACTTCGACTGACTACTTCGTTTTACCATGACCCAACTTTCGTCTTTTTCACGTCGCCAGTTTATGGCGGGTTTAGGTGCGTCCGCCCTGTCGTTGCCCGCGCTGACTGATGTATTTGGCAACCCGCTCCCGACGGCGCAGCCCGGCCGCAAACTCGGTATCGCGCTCGTTGGCCTGGGCAGTTACAGCAAAAACCAACTGGCCCCGGCTCTGCAACAAACCACCAATTGCCGCCTGGCGGGTATCGTAACCGGCACCCCGTCGAAGGCGGAGGAGTGGATGAAGAAATACAACATCCCGAAAGCCAACGTCTACGACTACAAGACGTTCGACCGTATCGCCGACAACAAAGACATCGACGTGGTGTACGTGGTGTTGCCCAACTCGATGCACCGCGAATACGTCGTTCGGGCGGCTCAGGCGGGGAAGCATGTAATCTGTGAAAAGCCACTGGCGATTATGCCGCAGGAATGTCAGGATATGATCGACGCCTGCAAAAAAGCCAACAAACAACTGGCCGTTGGCTATCGGCTCCATTACGAGCCATTCACGCAGGAAGCGATGCGACTGGGTCAGCAGAAGGTGTTCGGACCGATTAAGTTTATCGAATCGAGCGACGGCTTCCGCATCGGTGATCCGGGTCAGTGGCGTATGAAAAAGGAGATGGCCGGGGCGGTCCGCTGATGGACGTAGGCATCTACGCCGTGCAGGGCGCGCGGTACGTAACGGGCGAAGAACCGATTTCGGTAACGGCGCAGTTTGGCCCCAAAACCGAGCCGCAGAAATTTAAAGACGTCGAAGAGACGCTATTCTGGCAGTTTCAGTTTCCGAGCGGGGCCGTCAGCAATTCGACAACGAGCTATACGGCGAATGTCGAACGGCTCTACGCCAGTTGTGAGAACGGCTGGTTTGAACTGGCGCCCGCTTTCGGCTACGGCCCGCTGAAAGGGCGCACCAGCAAAGGCCCCATCGACAAGCCCATCGTGAATCATCAGGCGATGCACATGGACGGCGTCTGCGAGGTATTGCTGCAAAACAAACCCCTCCCCGACCACATCACCGGGGCCGAGGGTCTACGCGACGTGACGCTGCTGCAAGCGATCTACAAAGCCGCCGAAACCGGCCGGAAAGTCGACCTGAAAGGCTAAACGGGTACTCCGTGCAGGCCGGTCGGGGTTACACAGTCAATAAGTAAATAGTCCCCGGTTCGCACGCGTGTGTGAGCCGGGGACTATTTTTGCAGGTATGATTCGTATGCGCTACCTCTGGCTTTTCTTCGCTGGCTTCCTGTACACAGCAACCGTTGCTGCGCAGACTGTTTCGCAGCCTACGAATACCTGGGGAACCTGGTTTATCGGGACGGTGCTAATGCCATCTTCGCCCACCACGCACTGGGGTGGTTACGTAGAGGTTCAGGCCCGCTCCAACGGCTTGTTTGACCAGTATTTCTATAACGAACTAAAAGCTGGTGTCAGCTACGACCTTGACCGCAACGTGCAGGTGATGGTAGTGGGTGGACGCTACCAGACCAACGATTATCAGGATCTGTCAGCAGGGCCGTTAAACCTGGAGAAACGCGTCTGGGAGCAACTATCTCTGAATCAATACCTCAACCGGATTCGGTTTGAGCACCGCTACCGGCTGGAGCAGCGCTGGTTCGACTTTCGGGGCAACACATCGGAGTGCCGCAATCGATTCCGCTACCGGCTGAACCTGTTCATTCCGCTCAACACCCCGACTATTGGCTCGGGTACGGTATTCGCGTCGGTGTACGACGAGATTTTTCTGAACCCAAAGGGACCAGCCTTCGAGCGAAACCGGCTATACGGTGGGATTGGCTACCAGTTCAGTCCGCGTTGGGTGGGGCAGATCGGTTGGGTCAATCAGACGAACTACAGCCCGGCATCCTTCAACCAGAATCAATTCTCCCCCATTGTCTCGGCGGGTAAAAACAACCTTGTCCTGTCGGTCATCTACCGCATCATCCGCAAAGGCAACACCGCCGAACAACTCCCCTCCCAGCCGGACTGACGTCTGGTTTAAAGTTTTTGGTTTAACGTTTAAAGTTCGTTCAGAGGGTTAGCAAACCTTAAACGTTGAACCAAAAACGTTAAACCTAATAACTAAAACCACGGCCGGCGGACTTTGAACGAACGGCGGAGGCCACTGATAAGCAGGAATGCCGCGACGATACCGAAGATGATGGCCAGAATGGTGATGTGCAGAATGGCAAACAGTACGGCGACCAGAATAATTATCACCGACGCTTTGAGTTTCCAGCTGATGCGCTGCCACCAGTTCAGTTCTTCCCGCAGCGGCATACCCAACGCATCGCGAATGCGATTGCCCAGCTTCATCTTTGGCTTGGGTTTTGGTTTCGGCTGCTGATCGATCACGCTGGCCGATTCGTTTGCCGCGCTGGTCAACAACCGATTGATATGTTTTACCCGCTGATTGATCTGCGAACTCGTCTCTACTAGCAGCGGCTCAGCAGTCGATACCGTCATCACCGGTTCGGGTAGGTTAGCAGGTTCGCTGCGAACTAGTTCGGTATCGCTCCTGACATCCGCTGAGGTTGAGGGTACCAATGCAGTCAGACGGGCAGCGGGAGCGTGGGGCGTCCGCAGAAAATAAGCGACGGGCCGCTGACAGGCCGTAAGGGTCAGGCAGAAAAAGGCAATGAACGCAGTAATCCGGTTTCTCATTGGGTAAGTTGATACAGATAGCGCATAGATGGCAGGCCCTAACAGAACGAATCCGGACAGGACGCCAATATACCGACACTAAAATCGACGTTAGGGAGCCTGCCGCAGGAGCCGGTACGTCGCCCGGAAGTTGGTACGGGTGCTGCTGACTCGTAGAAAAAACAGCCGATCGGGCCACTTGTTCAGCCATACCTCACCCGATGCCCCGCTAATCGTTTGTTCACTCAGCAGTCGTCCGCTCGCATCGATCAGTTCCAGCCGGGCGGGGCCACCCGTCCAGTTCGTCAGATCAACCTGCACACGGTCGACGGCAGGGTTGGGATAAACGCTGATCGCGGGCTCTACAAGTGGTTCTTCGGCCGTAATGACCAGTGCCTGCGCGGTCGGGATAGCGCCAATCTGCCCGGTACCGCAGCCGTTGCTTACCATTGTCAGCGTAAAGGCCGTAGTACCGGAGAACGGTAACTCGATCGTGGCTGAACTGGTCGTCGCCTGCAAATCCTGCTTTGTCGACCCGTTCTGGATGGTGTAAACCCACGGCCCCTGCCCGGTAAAGTTTACGGTCAGCGGTACAACCTTGTCCGATCGTACGGTGTAGGAAGCCGCGCTGAAGGTAGCCGTTGCGCCGGTGCGGATGGTGAACGGCGACGGGATGGTGTTGCTGATCGTACCATCCGCCGAGGTGATCCGCAGGCGATAACCATACCCGGCGGGCAGGTCTGCCGGAAGCGTTCCCTGAATAGCGTTAACCGCTTCTGCGGTGGCCAGATTTCGAAATGTCGTGCCCGTCGAATCCGATACCTGGAGTGTAAACGTATTGCCGGTGGGGAAGCTGCCTTTTGTGTTGAACAGCACAGTTATCGACGAGCCGGAGCAAGTAAAGCCGTCGCCCAGCCCCGTCAGTTCGATGGTTTTTTCGGTGGCTGGCAATACAGTCACGACCGCGCTGCCGGATGCGACTCCGGTGCCGCATCCGTTGCTGATCGACGTAATGGTGTAGGTTGTCGTTTGTAGCGGTTCAACCTGTACGCCCGTCTGCCCGGTGCTGGTGAAGAAACTACCCTGATACCCGTCCGAAAGCGTGTATGTCGTTGTCAGCGTATTGGTGTTTGGCCCGCGCAGGGTCAGGAATGTCGTTCCGCCCGCGTTGACCGTTGTGCTGCCCGACAGCGTGTATACCGGGGGGGCGCTGAGCGCAAACGGCTGGCTGGTCGTTTCTGCCTGCCCGTCGCCCGTTGTTGCCCGCAGCCGATACGAACCCGCCGACAAACCCGCCGGAACCGATACGGACATAACACTACTGGCGGCCGGTACCGTCAGCAAGGCAACATCGGCACCGCCAGCTTGCGGAATCAGAGCCAGCCGAACGGTCGAAGCGGTGGCAAAGTCGCCATTGGCCGTGAGCGAAACGGGCAGCGTACTACCTACGCAAACCGCTTTCCCCGCCGACACAGCATTTGCCACGACTAACTGCGGTTTCACCCGCACACTGACACTACCGGTAGCCGTGCCGTACCCACACGCGTTGGCCACCGTACGAATGCTGTACGTTTGTCCGGCCGTTGGGCGCACCTCGTAGGTAGCCGCTGCACTGGTAAACGTCTGCATAGTCAGGTCTGAAAACTGCACCTGCCACGGTGCCGAACCCGTCAGCGCAAGTTGTAACGGAACCGCGCTCCCCGCATCGACCGTCGTTCCGCTGCCCGCACTGGTCAGCACGGCCGTTGGCGTTTGCGATATACGGGTCAGCAGGGCAGCGGTGCGGGCGTCGGTGTTTTTGGCAACAATTCGCAGGTAGTAATCACCCGTCGACAGGGACGCCGGGATGGTCACGACAAAGGGCGATGCGGTCGTGGTGGTCAGGTCTGTGAACGATGAGTCACGGCGCGAGGTCAGTTGCAGCGCGTACGTAATGCCCGCCGGTGCCGCCGGACTGGCGATGAACGGAATCGTCTGCGTGGTACCAGCACAGAGCGAATAGTAGTACAGGTCGGTGAGTTGCGCCGGCACTTTGATCGCGAATGGCATGGGGGTGTACGTAATCCCGGTGCCCGACACGGTACCGGCACCGCACGCGTTTGAAATTGATTTGAGCCGATAGGTCGTGCGTTGCGTAGGCGTTACAGTAACACTCGTCCCTCCGTTCGGCGCTACGTAATCCGTCGTCCCATCAGTATACACGGTGCGGTACGGTCCCTGGCCCGACGCGAAGATGGTACTCAACGTTACGGCCGTACCGGGCTGGATGGTGTTCGGCTCGGCTCCGAACAAGAACGCCGTGACGGGTGCCATGTAGTTGATTTCGGCCGTCGGCTTCTTGTTTACCTCGACCCGAACCTCGTTGCTGACCTGTCCACTCCCGCTGATGCGGATTTTACTGATGTCGTCCAGTTTGATCCGCAGCGGGCTACCGCTACCCCGCCCGACGATCGGTGCGGTAGTCCAGCCTTCGCCCGCGCCGTACCCCGCCGACGTAGCCTGTACGACCACAGTCTGCGAACTCAGGCCCGTTGTGCGAAAAAACACCCGGATACTGTCGGAATTACATTTGTTCTGTTCGACCGAATCGATTTCTATACCCGTCGTGGCCGGGTTCTGCACGGTCAGCGTGGCCGTTCCCGAGGCTGGGTTGTCAATTCGTCCGCAACCGTTCTGCGCGTACAGTATCCGCACCGTTTTTGTCTGGCTGGCGTAGATCGTTGCGTTGACATCGTCGCAATCCAGGCAGTTGTTGAAAAGTACCTGCCCGTCTGACAGCTTCAGTTCGTACGGGCCACCGCCTACGCGCTGAATCCGTACGGTAGCCGTACCGGGTTTGGCCAGCGTAGTTTGCCGATCGGTCGCAGCGAAAATTGGCCGGGGTGTGGTACTGACGGCCAACACGTAGTTCGGATCGGCAACGCTGGCGGTTGTTGGGTTAAGCGTCAGCACGCGTATACCGTACTGCCGACGCCCGAAAAAATTGGCCGTGTCAGACGGTAGCTCCGGCACCGTAAACACCAGCTTATTACCGGTCTGTACGGTAGCCGGGGTAAACTTGATAACGTCTCCGGCGGTGCCGTACCGAAATTCGACAAACACCTGTGTATCGGTTGTGGGGGTGAAATTCAACCGGACGGGCAGCGAAACCGATTGCCCTTCGCATACTGGCCCACGCACAAAACCCGACCCCGGCAGAGAGTCTATGGCAATGCCCGGCCGTACGCTAATCGTCGGCCCCGTTGCGCCGGTCACGACCTGCGTACCGCACACGCTCTGCACCCGCGTGACGCGAAAGGTTGTCGTTTGCAGCGGGCGTACCTGAATCATCGCTTCGTTGGTAGCGGTACCGAAGTCGCTGACAGGAACCGACAGGCTGTCGTTCAACACGACCTCCGCCGGTCCCCGACCCGTCAGAAGCAACCGCAGCGGTACGGTTTGCCCAATGTTGATCGCGGTCGATGGCGTCGTAATCTGCGCCGTGATACCCGACGAGACACGCACCGTAGCCGTACCGGGATCACTAACAAGATCACCCGCAACAACCTGCACGAAATAAGCCGTCGTAGCATCCGCGCTGACACTGGCCGGAATAGTCGCTTTCAGCCCACCCACAACGGGCGTAGCATCGAGGTCGTATGACCGACCAGCCGTGGTGTACGATTGCGAAAACGGGTTGCTCGTCGTCAGGCGGATTTTGAAAGTCGTACCGCTGCTGAATGCGGTACCCGTTTGCGCGTACGCAACCGAAATAGTCCCGCCTGTGCAGACGGTTTCCGGCGTAACCGATACGGTTTTAAACGAAGCCGCATTGACCGACACCGACGCAGTACCGGTGCTTTTTCCCAAACCGCAACTGTTTTGTACGGCCCGAATAGTGTACGTTCCCGATGCCTGTGGGTTGATCTTGACACGCTGCTCGAACGAATCCGAACAGCAGTTGGTCAGTGTGTAGCGACTTCCATCGCTGAGCGTAACACTGACCGGCGACGAACCCACCGTCGTGAATCGCAGATCATACGGCTGGCCGGGGTTGACCTGCGGCACCGGGCTGCCTGCCAACGTAACCGACGCCGTTGATTGTACGGGGCCGAATCGCTGCCAGTCACCGATGACGGCCGGATTTGAGCTGACGATACGGTACTGATACCGGGCCGCGTCGGTGTAGGCCGTCAGGCTGGCTGGTACCTGAATCTGCGCCGGGCTGGCGGTTACCGAAGCCGAGGTCAGCACAATCTCGCTGGTATACGCATTCCGCAGTTGTACGGTGAATACGTTGTTGGCAGCAAACCGCCCCTGCGGGGTAAACGGCACCGCAACCGACGTTCCCAGACAGATCGGGTCGCTGATTGGTGTCGGCAGAATAGATTGTCCGACCAACTGCCCCGATAGCAAAAAGCAACCGGCGAGTAGTATACGGCTTAGTAAATTTGATCGCATAAAGAGAGAACTGAGGCTTACTAAAAAACTGCAAACTACGGGCCAGTTTCGGATATCCGGTTTGCAGTTTCATATGTTCGGAAAACGGCTGGCCAGCGCGTGGTCTTGCCAGCGCCAATGTAAGTCATAAACTGAAAACCGTAAACCGGCTACTCTATACCGAAACTCCCCGCCTGCTTCGTAATTTTGCCGTTTCATCGACACGTTGACACCTAGTTCATCATCTGCCCGGCCCCACATACCGGCAATCAGTTGAGTGCATGATTATCCCACTGGCGCACCGCGCCGACCAAACGCAGGAATACTATTTTTCGGTGAAGCTGGCCGAAGTACGGCAATTACTGGCGCAGGGCCACGACGTAATCAATATCGGCATCGGCAACCCCGACATGGCCCCGTCGACCGCAACGCTCGACGCTCTGACGGCGTCGGCCCGGCAACCCACCGCCCACGGATACCAGTCGTATAAGGGCACGCCCGCCCTGCGGCAGGCCATTGCCCGGTTCTACGCACATACCTACGGCGTAACCCTCGACCCCGAAACGGAATTACTGCCCTTAATCGGGTCGAAAGAAGGCATAACGCACCTTTCGCTGACGTTTTTGAACGAGGGCGACGGCGTACTGGTACCCGAACTGGGCTACCCGGCCTACCGCGCCGTGAGTCAGATGGTGGGGGCGCAGGTGCAGGAATACCCGCTGCTCGAACACGCGGGCTGGCAACCCGACTGGGCGCAGATGGCCGAACTGGTGCAACCCGCCGGTTCGCCAAACCCGACCAAGCTGCTGTGGCTCAACTATCCGCACATGCCAACCGGCGCACCGGCCACCAAAGCGTTGTTTGAGCAGGCCGTTCGTTTTGCGCACGACCACAAAATCCTGCTGTGTCACGACAATCCGTACAGCCTGATTCTGAATACGAAAGCCCCGATCAGCCTGCTGTCGGTCGACGGCGCAAAAGACGTGGCGGTTGAGTTGAATTCGCTGAGCAAGTCGCACAACATGGCGGGCTGGCGCATGGGCTGGCTGGCCGGTGCCAAACCGTATATCGATGCCGTGCTGACCATCAAAAGCAACGTCGATTCGGGGCAGTTTAAGCCGTTGATGGATGCCGCCACCGAAGCCCTCGCTAACTCCGACGACTGGCACCGCGACCGCAACGCCGTCTATCAGGGTCGGCTCAGCGCGGTTCACGCCCTGCTCGACACGCTCGGCTGTACCTACGCCACCGATCAAGAAGGGTTGTTTATCTGGGCCAAACTGCCGGATTCGGTCGAGTCAGCCGCAGCCCTTGTCGACCAGCTACTGTACGAAAAACATATTTTCATTGCTCCTGGCTTCATCTTTGGCCCCAAAGGCGAACGGTACATCCGTATTTCGCTTTGTGTTCCGAAAGAACGTATTGAAGAAGCCGTTAACCGATTACGCGCATGACCGTTTCCATCATTGGTATTGGCTTGCTGGGCGGCTCCTTCGCCCTGATTCTTCGCGAGAAATACCCCAAAATGCGGTTTATCGGCGTCGATACGTCGGTTGTCAATGGGCAGCTGGCGCTGGCGAAAGGAATTGTCGATGAGGTGCTGCCGCTGAACGAAGCCGTTGCTCAAAGCGAGCTGGTGGTGCTGGCAACGCCCGTCAACGTGTTGATGAACCTGCTGCCAACGATCCTCGACCAGTTGCCCGAATCGGCCACGGTCGTTGATCTGGGGTCGACCAAAGGGCTGATCTGCGACGTAGCCGACGCGCACCCGCGCCGGAGTCAGTTCGTAGCCGCGCACCCGATGGCAGGTACGGAAAATTCCGGTCCCGGTGCCGCCTTCCGCGATCTGCTACCCGGCAAAAACCTCATCATCTGCGACCGGCAGAAAAGCAATGCCGACAGTCTGGCGCTGGTCGAAAGTTTGTTCCGCGATGCGGGCATGCGGCTGTTCTACATGACACCGAAGGAGCACGACCTGCACCTGGCCTACGTATCGCACCTGAGCCACATCAGTGCGTTTGCGCTGGGGCTGACGGTGCTGGAAAAGGAAAAAGATGAGCAGGCCATTTTCGACATGGCGAGTACGGGCTTCAGCAGCACCGTCCGGCTGGCGAAAAGCTCCCCGCAGATGTGGGCCCCCATTTTCGATCAGAACCGCGCCAACGTTTCCGACGCCCTGGCCGCGTACATCGACTTTCTCCAGCAATTCAAAAAAGTCATCGACGCGCAGGATGTCCCCGCTTCGCTGGAATTCATGCAGCAGGCCAACGTCATTCGGCGGGTGCTGGATGGGATTGAGAAGAAGTGAGGCTTCCCTTGCTCCCTCACCCCCTGCCCCCTCTCCCAAAACGGGAGAGGGGATGCTATCATGAACCATTGTTCTATATACTAACCTTCTTCTTACCGGTACTCTACAAGACCGAAACGCCGAAAGCATGGTGCTTTCGGCGTTTCGGTCTTGTGTGATATTCATCAAAAACCCACGTATCCGACGGTTTTTACCGCTAGTCGTCACCCCTCTCCCGTTTTGGGAGAGGGGCTGGGGGTGAGGGAATCTACTGCACCTTAATCACCTTCCGAACGGCCCGTTCTGCACCCTGTCGAACGTCGAGCATGTACATCCCGACAGGCAGCGTGCTGATGTCGATGCGTTCGCGCAGCTGTTTCGCTGGCTTGGCGAAATCGGTTTGCTTCTGTACGCGTCCGGTCGATGCGTCGTAGAGCAGGGCCGTTACGGGACGGCTGTCGTCGTTGTCAATCGTCAGTTCAACGTAATCGCTTGTAGGGTTTGGGAACACCTGTAGCGAACCCAGTGCCGGTTCAACGACTTCGACCGCCGTCCGCCCCCCCGTTGCCGGTGTCGTCAGTACGAATACCGGCGTTTCACTCACCGACACCCGTACCTTGCCGTTACTGCCCGGCAGCAATGTCGTTACACTCATCTCATCGCTGCCAATCTTCGGCGTATACAGCTTCACCGCCATGCCACTGCCAACCGATAGGTCGTAGGTAGCCGTGCGGCCGCGCTCATCGGGAACAACCAGCATATATGCCTGCCGGGTTTGTCCGTTGCTGCTCAGCTCGTAGCGGTCAACCAGTGGGTCGCTGTTGAGTGTTTCCTTGTAGGTGTATGCTCCCAGCAGGTTGTTGACCTGATACAGATAGTCGGCGGCTGGCTTGCGGGATTTGTTGTCGTTGATGAGCCCCATCGAGTAGAACTGAACCGGAACGGCCGCGTTGTCGTCGTGCATCTGGTAGAAAAACAACCGATCGATACCTACCCGACTATACATCAGTGCCGTACGCAGTATCCAGTCGGCCTGCGTTTGCTCGGCAGTTTTACCGCCGATCGGCATCGCCCGGAACGGACTGCCCTGATTCAGATCGTAGCCCGCTTCGGTAATCCAAACTGGCATATTGTACTGCTGACCGATAGCCACGAACGCAGCCGCCTGCTCGCCCGTGCCCGACAGTTCGGGAGCGGCCCCGCGCGATCCGCCACCATCCTGAGACGATTTGCTGTCGTTGGAATACAGGTGCTGATTGATAACATCCCAGCACAGGTTCACCGACCCATCGGCCTTGTAACCCCGGAACTCCTTGCACCAGTCGATCATGGCGCGTACGTAATCCGTTGACGACGAAGCGATTCCACCAATAACTACCTTCACCGACGGATCCGCATTCTTGACGCCAACACCCGCACCCAGCGTGCCCTTATGCCCGTCGTAGAACGCCGACAGGTTCGCGGCATATTCCCGGGCCGATTGATACGCCTTCCGGCCTTTCCAGGTTTTGTCGCGCTCGTTGTCGCACTCGATGTACTTAATCAGCCCCAGCCCGATCTTAACGGTGTTGACGCCAGCCCATGACTTTACACTGCTTACCTTAACCAGTGACGGATCGACCGACTTGTTGTAGCCATAGCGCGCCATGTACTGAAAACCAGCCTGCGCCTGCTCGATGTACGACGCCGGTTTGCTCAGGTCCCGCCCATAGACGGTTGGAATATTTTCGTAGTCACGCTGCCCGTCGGGGTAGGTGTTTTCCATCCATTTCGGAATCGTTTTCAGGCAGGCCAGCACCTCTATATGTTCGGCCTTCATCCGCTCGTAGATGGCGTCGTAGTTCCAGCTGCCGCTCAGCGTCGGGTTGAAGGTGTACTCGCCCCGCGCCGACTCCAGCTTTTCCCAATCCATATAGTGCCGGATGGCCGAAAAGTTTTTCACCGCCTTCACGCTTGGCTCATCCACCTGCCAGGGCGACCGGGCGTCTTCGATATTCCATTCAAACGCGTTTACGCCAAACTGCTGCGCCAGGGGCGATGCGGCCCGCGCCGATATGCGCTGGGCACTGATCGGTGCCGAATACGTACCGTACAGTTCCAGCTCGTTGGGATAAGCGCCCGACGTGTTGATGACCAGGTAGCGCGCGTTCTTTACAATCGTTTTGACATTGTAATCGGTGGGCTGATTGGGGTCCGGGCCGACCCAGGCGTTATACTGCGTACCGGTAAACTGGGCAATCTGAACACGCTTCCAGTCGTCGGTAATCACCGACAGCGTCAGCGGGGCATCGACGTTCGTACCCGGCCCGTCGTAGAACCGCACCCGCTCGATAACCATCGTTTCTCCCGAATTCAACGGGTAGTACGCGTCGTAGTTGGTCAGGATTTTTCCCCAGCCGGTGTTGACGGCCTGATCCGTGCGGCCATCGAACAAACCGCCAAGCCCGTTGCTGACGTTGTTGACCTGATACCAGCGACTGGCATCAACGGGTATTTTTGGGGCCTGCGCTACGGTTCCAGCAACGGGCGTCGTGGAGATGGGCGTCCCTACAGTTGTTGCTGGCGGTGAAGTCGTTACCGGGGCAGGGGTAGTGATGACGGGCGCGGGCGCAACACTTATGCCAAACACTTTGATTTTCTGCGGAAAATTATTGCCAAACTTCCGTACGACAATGGCGTCAGCCTGTAACGGGGTCGATGCTTTCATCTCTACCCACTTCATGTACTCCCGCCCGTCGAACGTACCGATCAGGGTTTTCTTCGTTCCGTTGAGCGCGTACAATTCGGCGGGCTGGGCGGTAAACACATCCTCGTAATCGTACAGTGACAGCCGCGTGATTTTGGCGGTTTTACCCAGTTTGAGCGTCACGTCGATGTATTTCATATTGCCCTGCCACACTTTAGCGATCAGGTCATTTACGTTGTCGTTCAGCCAGGGTTTATAGCTCTGCCCTGTCTGCTCGCTGGGCGTTACCGACACGCGCTGTATCGCTTCCTCTGTTTGTGCCTGAGCCAGCGCTGCTGTAAGTACTAGTAGAAAAACAGGTAGTAATTTTCTCATAAGTAGTATTCCCCTTACTATTTACAGACCATTTACTTCCATTCAGGTCAAATAGATTGCCATACATCGAAAAAAAGAAGAAATAAATTTACTTTTCTTTACTAAGGTAAACTTAAGTAAATCAGTGGATTTACTAGAAAATGCAGGGCTAACCTGAGCGCGGGTACTGGTCCGATTGACACACGGCCCATTTAGTTGATGTATCTACCAGCTTAGTTGAACACAATGCCCGTCTGCCTAGTCATAGAAGTGGAAACAGTACACAAAACATATGCAAGCCAACACAGCACAGCCTGCGCTCGACGCGGGTACAATCACATTGGGTGGCGACCTGACCGTTAACCGGATGGCCTACGGTGCCATGCGTATCACCGGCGACGGTATCTGGGGTCCGCCGAAGAACCACGACGAAGCGATACGGGTACTGAAGCGGGCGCTCGAACTGGGCATTAACTTTATCGACACCGCCGACAGCTACGGCCCTTATGTATCGGAAGAGTTGATCGCGGAGGCACTCCACCCCTACCCCGATGGGCTGATTATCGGTACGAAAGGCGGGCTGTTGCGTACCGGCCCGAATCAGTGGCCAGTCGACGGTAGCCGCAAGCATCTGGAAGAAGCCCTGAACGGTAGCCTGAAACGCCTGAAACTGGAGCGTATCGACCTGTACCAGCTTCACCGCTTCGACGATAAAGTACCAGCGGAAGAGTTTCTCGGTTTCTTGCAGGAAGCGCAGCAGGCGGGTAAAATCCGACACATTGGTTTGTCGGAAGTTGGCGTCGACCAGATTCGGCAGGCGCAGCAGTATTTCGAAGTGGTATCGGTGCAGAACATGTACAACTTCGGCCAGCAGAAGTGGAATGATGTGCTGAAATTCTGCGAGGAAGAGGAAATCGCCTTTATCCCGTGGTATCCGCTGGCGAGTGGTAATCTGAGTGCCGAAAACGCCATCAGCAAAGTAGCTCAGCGGCACGGCGCTACCGATTATCAGGTGGCGCTGGCGTGGTTGCTGGCCGCATCGCCGGTGATGCTGCCCATCGCCGGAACATCATCGGTGAAGCACCTCGAAGAGAATGTGCTGGGCGCAACGCTCAAACTAACCGACGAAGATTTTCAGGATATGCCGTTACCGAAGTAAGAAAAAGTAAGGGGGTAGAAACGTTGTTTCTACCCCCTTACTTTTTCTTACTTCGGTAACTGTTGAATGATGGAGTGATAAAATGATTGAATGGGCTGGCGCGAGCGTCTTTTATTCAATCATTCTATCACTCCATCATTCACTAATTAACTATTTCAGCGCATTCATCTTGTCGGCGGTGGCCTTCAGTTCGCTGAGCTGTGCTTGCAAATCTTCCTTGATGTAAGCCGGAATATGATCCTTCTCGATGGCATCCTGATACGCATCGACGGCCGCATTCTCACCGAATTCAACCGAACTCAGTACCGTAGCCCGGTCTTTACCCGTTACCGCAGCTTTGATGTCGATCCAGGCGCGGTGAATTTTGCTCGAGATGTCGCTGGTCGTCGCGTCAGACACGGCCAATCCGTCGATGCGGACAATATGCTCGGCGAGCTGACTGCGGAACTTCTGGCTCTGGACGATATTGTGGCGAAACAGCGAGTCGAGATCAGCGTCTTTCGTGTCTTCGATTGCTTTTTCGTATCCCTGAATCCGGTCGTTGTTGATTTTTACCAGGTCGTTGAGATCGTCAACGATTTCTTCGTTCTTAATCATGATAGTTGAGTTTCAATAAATGGTAGTTGCCAATTAGAACAGCCTCCACCGGCAATTGTTTGTCAGGCGGGGTTTTTATGACCAAAATCAGTTTAGTCGGGTGTCAGTTGCGCTGACTTCTGCTGGTGCGTCGACAAAAATAGCAGAGCTGCCACACCCGTTTTGTTGACTACGTCGCCAAAACAGAGCGCGATGTGAATGATGTTTGTGTCGACGCCCACCGCCGACAGGATGTAGCCAATCGGGTAAATACCCCAGAACGTCACTGTCGTAAGCGCTACGAGCTGGAATGTACGGTCGAGTTTCGGAGACGCGCCGTACTGGCGATACAGCTTGTACAACGTCCACGGCACAAGAACATAACCAACTGTCGACACGGCTCCCCAGATCAGCTTCGGCCCCACAATGGCTTCCTGATCGAAGGTCAGCTGCTGTTCGCCGATGTACCCAGTCACGATCATAAACAGATCAGCAACCAGCATCAGGATAATCGGGCGGGCAACGTCCCGCAGCGGCACGTTCAGCAACCGCACCATCGTCAGCAGCAGCAGGGGCGTAGTGATGGCCCAGTCCATGTAACGATATTGACTGATAGCCGGGTATGATTCGCGCATCAGGGTTTGCCGGTCGGTGGGGTCAGCGACGGTTGCCAGTTCGGCCAGCATGTCGTGGTAAAAACCCTGCATTTGGAAATAAGCATAGCCCGCTACAATGGCAATGACCCCGCTTATGATGTGCGATACCTGGTGCTCCGGTTCAGCCAGCGGGCGGGTCGTAAACGTAAAGGCCGCCTGCGCCAGAAACACCAGACTCGTTACGATCAAGCTGTAGTAGACTAGCATGGGCAGCAGCCCAACCGTGCCCGCCGTCGGGATAAATGTTTCGGACAACTCCATAAAAAAATCGCGTGTAGTACCGGTATACTCCGATTGCTACACGCGATCCAGGCAATTTGTTTTACTTGATGGTCTGCTTGATGCTGCTCATCTGCTGCTGCGCCTTCGTTGTCAGGTCCTGGGCGTATTTTTTCAGCGTGTCGTTGCTGCCGTACTTCAGATACGTATTTGCCAGATCGATAGCATCCTGCCGCTGATCGAGCATAACCGTTACGAAGTTGTTGTCGAAGTTGCTGGTCAGTTTGTTCTCCGTGTTCCCACCCGCCTGAAACTTCAGCGCCATCGCTTTTATGTTCTGATTCTGCGCCTGCATAAACGCCTGGTTAGGCCGCGATGGGCGTAGCTGGCGCGCCAGATTGTTAATCATGTCGATATCGGCCTGCACGGCAGGGATCATCGACTGCGCCATTTTCCGCAGCGAAGTGTCTTTACCGCTCTGCGCTTCCTGCTTCAGCAGGTCCAGTTGGCCCTGCGTCTGCACCCGCGCCTGCAAGGCATAGTCGAAGTCAGGATCGCCGGTCGGTTCGAGCTTCGTCAGGCGCGACATCATCTGCCGCATGGGGGTGATGACGGCGATCTTATTTGTATCGGTAACGGGTTGGCTGGTAGTGGCTACCCCCGTAGTTGCCTGTGCGCAGGCCGCCAGCGACCCCGCCGACAAACTGATGATAAATGCACCCAGAAGCAGAGGATTTACTTTCGTTTTCATAGTTTTATGCTGAATGGTTGTCGTGGCAGACGGCCCGTTTGGGCCAATCTGTCATAAAGACAAATGAACACAAAAATGGTTTAACGGGCTGACAGTCTGCTATTCGTTTACGATCACTGTCAGCTGCGGCCACTCCGCCCGAATCATGTCGGCCAGCGCCCGAAGGCCCCACTCCTCGCTCCGCCGGTGCCCAACGGCGATAACGGCCATGCCAGTGTCGTTCACAGCGTCCTGGGCTGGTTTTCGGTATTGGCCGGTCAGATACACGTTGGCTCCCCGTTCGGCGGCTTCCCGAACCAGTTCGTCGGTCATCGCGCCCACAACGGCTATCCTGTCGACACCGAACTGACGCCCGGCTTCGGCCCGGTCGTAATTACCGAGCAGGCCCTTCACATGGTCGAGGCATTCATCAAATTCCTGCCCATTGACGTCGAGCAGCATACCGATCGCGCGTTTGGGCAGGGGTTCCCCCGTCTTCGTGGTAGCCTGCTTGTAGCCGATCGGCTCCAGATCACCCGTTGCGTCGAGTTGAGATGCCAGTGGTTCGCAATAGCCGATCGTCAGTGTTTCGTCGAATGGTAAATGATGGTACAGAACCCCCACATCAGACGGTAGCGCATCGGTGTTGAGGTGCCACGGGCGGTGCAGCCACAACGCATCGAGTTGCTCCTGCTCAACCCAGTCGGCCAGGCCCGGAAACGGTTCCAGGGCTATTCCCAGCCGGGCGATGGGTCGGGTACCGGGCCGGTAGATGCCCCCCTGTTCGTCGGACGGGTAACGGCCGGCCGCTAACTGCGTATGTAAAAAATCGCTGATATCGGTAAGTGACAGCGTCGTCGTATTCATTGGTTCGATTGACTGGCCGGGCCAGTGTGATGCATAGATAACCCGTCGGCAACCGGTAGAGTTTAGTGCTCGGCCAACTATAGTACGGGAATAAGGCTGCTGGTTATCAGGCGCATTTGATTTTTCGACCAAATTCACACTACCTTTGTTACCGCATTAGCGCCTTGCACAGGCAGGCCACCTACGCCGATGATTTTCCTCTGCTAAGACCCTACGCTGGTCTTTTTCTCTTTCAGTAAGCCACCCGCCCCGCTCCGGTTTGCCCGGTGGCTCTTTCCCATATTCAGTCTATTCATCATACCGTGGCATCTGACCACGGCAAATCTGTCTGTTCAAATGACCCGACTTATCCGGTTATTCGTAGCCGCATTGCGCGGTTCCGAAACCAATTTTACGTCCGGCAGTATCAACCGGGCCTTGTTTCTACTGTCTGTGCCCATGATTCTTGAAATGGTCATGGAATCGCTGTTCGCCATCGTCGATATCTTTTTCGTGGCCCAAATCGGCACCGAGGCAGTTGCTACCGTTGGCCTGACGGAATCGGTGCTTACCCTGGTCTATTCGGTAGCGATTGGTCTCAGCACAGCCGCAACCGCGCTGGTTGCCCGGCGCGTGGGCGAAAACGACCGATCGGGAGCCAGTGCGGCTATCGGTCAGGTGCTGTTGGTATCGCTGGGCTTGGCGGTGCTGATGGGCATAACCGGCTTTCTGTTTGCCGATCAGATTCTGCGGCTGATGGGGGGCGATGCCCGGCTGGTTACCAGTGGCGCGGGTTTTACCCGGATGATCTTTGCCAGTGCTCCCGCCATCATGCTGCTGTACACGCTGAGTGGTTGTTTGCGCGGGGCCGGGCGAGCGTCCGACGCAATGCGGTCGCTGTGGCTGGCCAACGGCGTCAACATCGTGCTATGTCCGGTGCTGATTTTTGGCTGGGGGCCACTGCCCGAACTGGGCGTTATGGGTTCCGCCGTCGCTACGACCATTGGCCGCACGGTGGGCGTGCTGTATCAGCTGCGTGCCCTGACACGGCCCGGCACTACGGTACAGATTCGTCGCGCCGACATAACGCCCAATCCCGGATTGATCCGCAGCCTGCTGGGTCTGGCGGCTGGCGGGACAGGGCAGTTTCTGGTTTCATCAGCCAGCTGGGTGTTCCTGACCCGCATTCTATCGACGTTTGGTAGCGATGTCGTCGCGGGGTACACGATTGCCATTCGGATTATCGTCTTCACGATTCTTCCGTCGTGGGGTATGGCCAACGCAGCGGCAACGCTGGTCGGGCAAAATCTGGGGGCGGGGCAGGCCGACCGGGCTGAAGCGTCGGCCTGGCGGGCGGCCGTCGGCAACATGGTGTTTCTGGCGGTGGTGGGGCTGGTATTCTTCCTCAGCGCTACGAGCATTGTTAGCTTGTTCAACACCAACCCGGCGGTGGTCGCGGTTGCCGTCGATGCATTGCAGGTTTTTTGCGCGGGCTACGTGTTTTTCGCCTACGGCATGGTGCTGAGTCAGTCGCTAAACGGTGCTGGCGATACCCGGACCCCAACAATCATCAACATTGTGAGTTTCTGGCTGGTTGAAATTCCGCTGGCCTACACACTGGCCCACAGCCTGAACTGGGGGCCGCCAGGTGTGTTCTGGTCGGTGGCGATCAGTCAGTCGCTGCTGGCCGTGCTGGCTATTATCATCTTCCGGCGAGGGCGCTGGAAAGGCGTTCAGGTGTGAAATACAGGCCCGATTCCGGCTTATTTATCCCCGAAACTTTTACCAACAGGGGGGCGTTATTTTTCAGCCGGTTAGGTATTTTCAGTGAAGTAACCGCTGGTCGATCTGCCGAGCGAAAGCCGGTACGGCCGACTATCCCGCTTACGCTGGATGGGGTAAGCCCCGTGATTTTCCGGCCTGTTGGCCCACACGAAAACGGCACCGGCCCGACAGGTACGACCCGTAAACCACGAACCTTTAACGACACACTATTTTGTTACACGATACACATAAAGAAGCCGAAACAGCTGTTCTGATCGCGCTGGTAACCCAGAAACAAACCGCCGATCAGACCCGCGAATATCTGGACGAGCTGGCGTTTCTGGCCGAAACGTCGGGTGTGAAGACGATAAAAAGCTTTACCCAGAAACTCGACCGGCCCGATACCCGCACGTATGTGGGCAAGGGTAAGCTGGAGGAAATTCAACAGTTTCTCCTGGCGCACCCCGTCGACATCGTTATTTTCGACGACGACCTCACGCCCTCGCAGGTGCGTAACCTGGAAAACAGTTTCAAGGAAGTCAAAGTCCTCGACCGCAGCCTGCTCATTCTGAACATCTTCGCTATGCGGGCTCAGACGGCGCAGGCGCGCGTGCAGGTCGAACTCGCGCAGTACCAGTACATGTACCCGCGCCTGACCCGGATGTGGAGCCACCTGACGAGTCAGAAAGGGGGCGTCGGGATGCGGGGGCCGGGTGAAACCGAGCTGGAGACTGACCGCCGGATCGTAAAAGACCGTATCTCCTTTTTGAAGGAAAAACTGTCGAAGATAGACCGGCAGAGTCAGACCCGACGGAAAGAGCGTGACCGGCTGGTGCGGGTGGCCCTCGTCGGCTACACCAACGTAGGCAAGTCGACACTGATGCGGACGATGGCCAAAACCGACGTGTTTGCCGAAAACAAGCTGTTTGCCACCGTCGATTCGACCGTTCGGAAGGTAACGCTGGGCAACATTCCGTTTCTGCTGACGGATACGGTTGGGTTCATCCGCAAGCTGCCGACCATGCTGATCGAAGCCTTTAAATCGACGCTGGACGAAGTGCGCGAAGCCGATATTCTGGTCCACGTCGTCGACGTGTCGCACCCGTTGTTTGAAGAACAGATCAGTGTCGTGCAATCGACGCTCGCGGATATCGGTGCCGCCGATAAGCCTACGGTGCTGGTCTTCAACAAGATGGACCGCTTTGAACCGAAGGCAGAATGGCTCGAAACGGTTCTGCCAGCGGAAGATGACGACTTCGACGCCGATCAGCCGATGCAGGTTGCCGAAATACCCCTCGCTGTACAGCGGCAGACCGCGCTAAACTTCCTGCGTAAGACGTATCTGGCGCAGCGTGCCGACCATGTTGTGTTCATCTCGGCCGAGACGGGTGAGAACATCAGCGAACTGCGCGAACTACTTTATTCGCTGGTTCGGGAGAAGCATTACTACATCTACCCAAACTGGGTAAACGTCCCCCTATCGGAGTCTGCCGAATTTGGCGACGGTTTGGCGGGTTAAGCACATTGCGGTATTTTTGTCTGACAGCCTGACCGGCAGGGTTTATATTCTGCCGGTCAGTTTTTTGGTTGCGTAGTTCAACGGATAGAATACCTGCCTGCCGGCAGGCAGGGACGTTTCATAAACGTTTGATATGGGTTCGATTTCCGTCACGATCATAAACAGTTAGTATGTTTTACGTGTACGCTATTCAAAGTCAGCAAGATAACCGCATCTATGTGGGGATGACCGGTGATGTGACACATAGATTGCATGAACATAATTTGGGCAAAACCCAATCGACTGCGTTTTACAGACCCTGGCGATTAGTTTACACCGAACAGGCACTAAACCGCGTAGAAGCCAGAAAGCGCGAGATCTGGTTGAAGTCAGGAGTTGGTAAAGAGTACTTGAAAAATTGGTTGCGTAGTTCAACGGATAGAATAGACGTTTCCTAAACGTTTGATATGGGTTCGATTCCCGTCGCGACCACCACTTACTAGATCATTACTGATGCACTTTGCAAGTAGATTACTGTACATCCGCCGGCCACCTTTCGGCTCTGTGAGTTAAGAAAAGTAGCCTGACGCGCCAGTATGGATTTCGATGCAAGCGGCTACCTGTTGCCACATAATATACTTACGAGCGACGTATTTACGCTTGAACAGGTATTTGTGCTTGGGTTGAGTGAATCGACTACCCGCCGAGCCTTGTTTGAGCGATACTTGCAATACAATGACACGCTACGACAGTTGATCCCGGCGGGGTTCAGACAATGGGTTGATGGGAGTTTCATCAGCCGCAAACTAAACCCGCGAGATATCGACTTCCTGACATTCGTAGATTACCAGTTGTACGAAAATCACGAATCAGCGTTCGATGAATTAAGACGTATCCGACTCGACCGTAGTTTTGGTATCGACGGCTATTTTGTTAAGGTTTACCCCAACACCCATCGTTTGTATAACGACTACCAGAGTGACCTGATTGAATGGCAGTACCAATTTGGTACAACCCGAAAGCATGAGTCAAAAGGATTTCTGGAAATAACTATCTGATGCATGGAGCCTTATAACGTGATTGACGACGAGGATCAGCCGAGGACTGCGGAAGAACGGGCAGCAATGGTTTCGCACAGTGTAGCAATGATTGAGCGCATGAATGCAGCTATAGCCCGTCATGTGGCTACCGACATACCTAATCAGTTGGCAATCGACCAGTTCGCCGAACTGCGCGAACGCTACATTACCGAACTAAGGGAACTGTTACAACCAATTGGCGTAGCGGTTCAATGGAATGCCGATCAACGCCGGGCAGCCTGATAGCGCAGGACAGATCACCAATATCGGTTTGTCTACCCCCCGTAGATACACCTCTCTTCTCACCAAAAAAGCCCGATCATATCGGGCTTTTTTGGTAAAATTCAGACTAATACGGTCGTATCGAGCAAGACTGACTCTCAGCTAGCTAAACATCAGCTATTGCTTAGTCAGCACCATTGTGTACGAGGTAGGCGTTGGCTGATTGGCGGGGTTGACCGACAACGATGTAACAAGCATGGCGGTACTACCCGTGATCGTTTTAGTAGCCGTCACCGTCTGTGGACCTCTGATTGTTAGCTGATTATCAGTTTCCGTGTACGACGTAGAAGATCCAAAGATGTTGTTGACCAACAGCTTCGAATTAGTGGAGCTTGTACAGGCCGAGATAGACGTCGCATTATTGGTAACTGTCCCGTTCGAAAACGTCAATGTAGTACTACCAATACAGTTGTTTTCCAGAAGATTCAGCGGTGAGACAATTTCTGAAAAGGAGACACCATTCTGCACGACAGCCGGATTGATGTTAATGGCCGATATCCGCCAGTTACCCTGGATAGACTGGTTGGTAGTGGTTGTTGTCGGATCATCGCTTTTACAGCTTACGATCACGCCCAGGGCCAGCGACAGGGCAGCTACCGTGTTGATGATCGAAACGGTCGATAGACGTTTGGAAGAAAGCTTCATACGTAGTTTTGATTTGAGGTTAGCGCCAAAGATGAGCGATGCAGGCAATCATATAACTGATCAGGGCGCTTTTGTATTTGAACGGCGTATTTCAGACGACGGTTTATCGCGCCAGCCAGCGCTACGGCTACCCGCTCGGCCCTGTTTCAAACCGTTTAGTAACCAGATTGCCGAATTCGCAAAAAAAACAGCCCCTACTCTGGCCTGATATTAGCTGTTCTTGATATGTTTGCTCCGGACGTTGCCAATATGGCAATTTCCCCGCCACCCCCATTCATTCGCTTTATCCTCCCGTATGGCCTATAGTACCTATACCTGTTCACAGTGCCACAAACGATTCCGCTCCTTTGATCTAAACCCCGTCTATTGCTCGGCCACCTGCCAGCAGCACGCCCAACAGCGAAACACGCCCCCCGCCAGCCTGCCAACGCCCCCCTCGACACGACCTGGCAACGTATGCACCCCGGCGAATGGGCACTCATTGAAATCAGCCAGGACAGTACCCAGCAACGCTTCCTTGAAATAGGCTACCTGATGGTTGAAACGGCGAGCCACATCAAGATATGGCTTCCCGAAACCGTCGATCGGCACGCCAGCGTACACACCTACCGGCAGGACACAGTGATCGGCTGTCATTTTCTGCCCCAGACGGTACTGTATCAACTCATGCCGATGCTGCCTTACCTCAACAAACAAACCGGACCGATCCGGGTGCTGGCGGAAAAACTGCTGCGCAAAAACGTCGATGTACGCACGTCCGTAGCGGAATACCTGCGGCAGTATGATGTTGAGTTGTGGGCCAAACGAACTGTGCATACGTTAGATCACGCGCCGGTTTATCAGCAATTGCTCGAACTGGTCGACAAGTCGCCGAACCGGCTGGTCTAGCCCGATCGGGTAAGCATCTTTCTGCGACACCATACCACCGGTTGCCTTCCTGTGGTTATATTGTCGCAGCTTTCGATGTTTAGTCCTCTCGCGTTATGACCCGTCTTCTTATAGTCTTATTTTTCATTGCGGCCTACCCGGCGCTGGCACAGGTGCAATTGCCCACCGATGCCAATGGGCAGGTTCAGTTTCAGGAACTGGTTCGGCTGACCGACAAAACCCGACCCTCCAAACAGGTTTTTTCGCAAAGTCAGGCGTGGGCGGAGCGGTATTTCAAACCCGCCAACGAACCGGAGGTACAGCCCGATCTGGCCAACGGAGTTCTGTTTGTGCGGGGCGTTTACCCCATTGGTGAGCAGTTTGTCCGGTTTACCATGCTGATCGAAGCGAAAATGGGCCGTTACCGAGCGACTATCACGGATCTGATTGCGGAAAACAACGGCCTGCTGGCACCTATCCAGCCCAACAACGCTACGGCCGACGATATGCAGCGGGCGGGGGGCACTCAGATCGCCAATCCTGCCGTTGTTGAAACGGTGGCCAACCAGCAGGCGGAGTTATACAAAGCACTCGATGCCGTTTGCCGGGATACGCTCAACAACCTGAAAACTGCGCTGAACGGCTAATATGAAACGGCTCTTTACCAACCTCACTTTCTGGGTATTGACGGCGATCACGCTGGGTATTCTGCTGGGCCACTTCCGCCCTGACCTGGCCCTGATGCCCGTACTCGACGGGCCCATCAAAACGCGCTTTATCGGGCAGGAACTGACCATCGGCGCGACGTTCAGCGAATTTCTCAGCGGCATTTTTATCAGTCTGGTGAAGCTCTTTATCAGCCCCATTATTTTTCTGACAATCACGCTCGGCATCGTCAGCATGGGCGATTTGAAGAAAGTGGGTAAGGTTGGAGCAAAAGCCCTACTCTATTTTGAAATCATCACGACGGTAGCGCTGATTATCGGCGTCATCGTGGCTAACATCATCCGTCCCGGCGACGGGGTCGCGACGTCGCAGCTAAAGGGGGCGACATTTCCAAATACACCAAAGGCGCGACGGAATTTAGCTGGTGGCAGTTTTTCCTCGACAATGTGACGCTGCAAGTGCTCGTGCTGGCCATTCTGACGGGCATCGTGCTGAGCCGCTACAGTGGTCGCGACCGCGTTATCGGCTGGTTCAACATCGCGTCGAAATACATTTTCTGGGGATTGCATAAGGTGATGATCCTGGCTCCGATCGGTGCGTTTGGTGGGATGGCTTACACCATCGGCAAATACGGGCTGGGTACGCTGCTGCCACTGGCCAAGCTGATGGGAACGGTCTACACCACGATGGCCATCTTTATTTTCGGGGTGCTGGGCCTGATTCTGCGCTCCTGCCGGGTCAATATCATGCAGTTTCTGCGCTACATCCGTGAAGAGTTGCTGATCGTGCTGGGTACTTCATCGTCGGAAGCGGCCCTGCCCTCGCTGATCGACAAATTGCAGCGGATGGGCTGCGCCAAATCGGTTGTGGGGCTGGTGGTTCCGGCAGGGTATTCGTTTAACCTCGACGGCACAACGATTTACCTGTCGATGGCAACGATTTTTCTGGCGCAGGTCTTCAACGTCCACCTCGACCTGACCCAGATGCTGACAATCATCGGGATTCTGATGGTGACGTCGAAGGGGGCAGCGGGTGTTACGGGCAGCGGCTTTGTGGTGCTGGCTAGTACGCTGACGGCCGTGAAAGCCATTCCACTCGAAGGGCTGGCGCTACTGCTGGGCGTCGACCGGTTTATGTCGGAAGCGCGGAGCATCACCAATTTTATCGGCAACGGCGTAGCGACGATCTGGCTCTCAAACAACGAAAACGCACTCGACCGCGCGCAGATGGAACGGGCGTTTGCGCAGACACCGGAGCTGGAAGATGTGCGCGATACCAATCAGATTGTACGGCCAGTCTCGAAAGACGAATAGAATCAGTTAGGTTTGCAGGATAGCTACCAGTTGAAGCTACTACCGCTGGTGGAATTGAACGCAATTACCTGACAATGACAACGAATCCTACGGATAAGCTTCGGGAAGACGCGCTGTATTATCACGCCAAAGGTCGACCGGGGAAGATTGAAATTACACCCACCAAAGAAACGGCCAATCAGCGCGACCTCTCGCTGGCGTATTCGCCCGGCGTCGCCGAACCCTGTCTGGCTATCGCCGAAACACCCGCCAAAGCCTACGATTACACCGCCAAAGGCAACCTCGTCGCCGTTATCAGCAACGGCACGGCCGTGCTGGGGCTGGGCAACATTGGCCCGGTAGCGTCGAAGCCGGTAATGGAAGGGAAAAGCCTGCTGTTTAAACTCTACGCCGATATCGACGCCTTCGACATCGAACTCGACACGACCAACATCGATGAGTTTGTCCGGACGGTGAAGATTCTGGAACCAACGTTTGGCGGGGTCAACCTAGAAGACATTGCTGCGCCTGACTGCTTTGCCATTGAGCAGCGGTTGAAAAAGGAGTTGAACATTCCCGTCATGCACGACGATCAGCACGGCACCGCCATTACGTCGGCGGCTGCGCTGCTCAACGCGCTCGAACTGGCCGGGAAGCAAATCGGGGAGATCAAGCTGGTGGTCAACGGGGCGGGGGCTGCGGCTATCTCGTGCATGAACCTGTACGTCAGCCTGGGCGTGTCGCCGGACAATATCATCGTGTTCGACAAAGACGGCCTGCTGACAAAAGACCGCAACAATCTGGCCCCCAATCAGTACAAGTACACCACCGACCGCTGCCCCGCCAACTGGACACTGACCGATGCGCTACAAGGGGCCGACGTATTTCTGGGCCTCTCGGTCGGTAACGTCGTGACGGGCGAGATGGTCAAAACGATGGCCGATAACCCGATTGTGTTTGCGATGGCGAACCCAAATCCGGAAATCAGCTACGACATCGCCACGGCCGCCCGGCCCGACATCATCATGGCAACGGGCCGGTCCGACTATCCGAATCAGGTCAACAACGTGCTGGGTTTCCCCTACATTTTCCGGGGGGCACTCGACGTGCGGGCAACGGAAATCAACGAAGCGATGAAACTGGGAGCCGTCCACGCGCTGGCCGATCTGGCAAAGAAAGCCGTACCGGAGAGCGTCAGCCGCAGCTACGGACAGGAGTTGGTCTTCAGCCGGACCTATATTCTGCCCAAACCTACCGACCCGCGCCTGCTGATGACCGTGGCCCCGGCCGTGGCTAAAGCCGCCATCGAATCGGGCGTGGCGCAGCAACCCATCACCGACTGGAACGAATACGATCTGCAACTGTCGCGCCGACTGGGGCAGGATAACTCGCTGACGCGGGGGCTACTGGCACAAGCGCAGCGGTCGCCCAAGCGGGTCGTCTTCACCGACGGCGAAAACCCGACCGTACTCCGCGCCGTAGCCGACGTGCTGGAGCAGCGTATCGCCGTCCCGATTCTGCTGGGCAACCCCGACATCATTCGCACGATGCTCAGCGACTTCCGGCTCAACCTGGGCAACGTCCGCATCATCGACCAACGATCTGACGAGCAGGCGGACGTACGAGAACGCTACGCGCAGGTACTGTACGAAAAGCGCAAACGCAAGGGACTGACCCTGACCGAAGCGCAGGCCCTTATGCGCGACCGCAACTATTTCGGGGCCGTAATGCTCGAAACGGGCGAAGCCGACGTGCTGATTTCGGGTCTGACGCGCAACTACCCACAAACGCTCCGACCCGCCTTGCAGGTCATCGGTCGGCAGCCGGGCATCAAAAAAGTGTCAGGCATGTACGTGCTGATGTCGCGCTTCGGTCCGCTGTTTCTGGCCGATACAACCGTCAACGTCAACCCGACGATGGAGGAAATTGTCGAGATCGCCGAAACGACCGCCCGCGAAGTGCAGCGGCTGAATATTCAGCCCCGGCTGGCGCTTCTCTCCTACTCGACCTTCGGTAGTGCGCCCGGCGAAGACGCTGAGAAGATGCAGCAAGCCACGGCTGTTTTGCAGGAAAAACACCCGGACTGGATTATCGACGGCGAAATGCAGGCCCACCTGCCGTTTAATCAGGAGTTACTACGCGAAACGTATTCGTTCTCGTCATTGGCCGAGCAACCCGCCAACGTGCTGATCTTTCCGAACCTGTCGGCATCAAACATCGCGTACAACCTGCTGAAAGAAATCGGCCGGATCGAGAAAATCGGTCCGGTACTGATGGGTATCCGCAAGCCGGTACACGTGCTGCAACTCGGCAGTACCGTCCGCGAAGTCGTCAGCATGGTGACGATTGCCGTAGCGGACTAACGGTTTTGGAGGAAAGCGAAAAGAGGTGAGCAGAAAGACTGGTTTACGCCAGCATCTTTCTGCTCACCTCTTTTCGCTTTCCTCTACCAATCAATACCCTCTCGCTGTGTTGTCGGCGCGGGGGTCGGAGGCACCTTCGTAGGAGCCGTCCGGGCGGATCAGGACGCAGTCCATCCGACCGAGTGTGTTGGTCAGTTTTTCGAGAACATAGCCCCGGTTGACGAGCGTTTGCGTGGTTGGCTCGGTGAAAGCATTTTGCTCGAAAATCGTTTTGTCGGGCAGCCACTGATGGTGAAATTTCAGCGCATTGACGGACTGCTGCATCGTCATCCCGTGCTCGATCACGTTCAGAATCGTCTGGTACACCGACGTAATAATCGTCGACCCACCGGGCGTACCGACCACCATAAACAGCTTACCGTCTTTCTCCAGAATCGTCGGTGTCATCGACGATAGCATCCGCTTGTTGGGCGCGATGGCGTTGGCCTGATTGCCGGTTAATCCGAACATATTCGGCACACCCGGCTTCACGCTGAAATCGTCCATCTCGTTGTTCATGAAAAACCCGGCCCCGCCAATCACAACCCGGCTACCATAGCCGCCGTTGAGTGTCGTGGTAATGCTGACCGCGTTACCGTCTTTGTCGACAATCGAGAAGTGGGTCGTTTCCAGACTCTCGTAGCCGGGCAGCGTACCGCCTTTGATGGCCCGGCTGTCGGTCGCGTGGGCAAACGAGAAATCCTGCCAGCGGGTGCGCAAATAGGCCGGGTCGATCAGTTGCGCGACGGGGATTTTGAGAAAGTCGGGGTCACCCAGAAACTTCGCCCGGTCGGCATAGACACGCCGTTCGGCTTCGATCATCACCTGCACCGTACTGTCGCGGTTCCAGCCCCACCGGCGCAGCGGGTATTGCTCCGACAAACGCATCAACTGAATCAGCGCGATACCACCGCTGGAGGTTGGCGGCATTGTAATCACGTTGTACTCTTTGTACGTCGCCTGTAGTGGATCGCGCCAGACAGCGTGGTAATTTTTCAGGTCTTCCTCGCTGATGATACCACCGCCCCGCTTCATCTCGTCGGTAAGCAGCCGCGCCGTTTCACCCTCGTAGAAGCCCGCCCGGCCCTGCTGCTGAATGCGTTGCATTGTACGGGCCAGATCGGCCTGCACGAGTTTGTCGCCCTGCTGCCAGCGGCTCGACGTATCGGTGGTGCTTTTCAGGAAATACGCTTTGCCGGGGTTGATGGTCTGTAACTCTTTGCGAATGCGGTTCAGTCCCGTCGCGTCGCGTTCGGTCAGCGAGTAGCCGTTGGTAGCCAGGTCGACGGCGGGTTGCAGCACCTGCGCCCACGTCAGCTTCCCAAACCGCTTGTGCGCTTCCGCCATCCCATCAACCGAACCCGGCACTCCACTCGCCAGGTGGCCGCTCGTGCTCAGGCCGGGCCGTACGTTGCCCGCCGAATCGAGGTACATGTTGGCCGTTGCCCGTCCGGGGGCTTTCTCGCGATAATCGAGCGTGTACGATTTACCGTCGCGGCTGCGGTAGACCATAAAGCCGCCCCCGCCAATGTTCCCCGCGTTGGGGTACACGACAGCCAGCGCAAACTGCACCGCCACGGCCGCGTCGACGGCATTGCCCCCCGCCTGCAAAATAGCTAGCCCGACCTGCGAGGCTTCGGGGTGCGCCGAGGTGACCATGCCGTTACGACCGATCACACCCTTCCGGTCGGAATAGAACGGCTTCGTTAACGCGCCTTCCTCGCTGTACTGGTACACCCCCTGCCCCTGCCGAACGCTACCCACTTTACTGTCGGGCGATTTGGTGGTTTTACAGGCCGTGGCAATGAGCCCACCGACGAGCAGACAGGCAGCATACTGATATACGTTTTTCATCATGTAGCAGGTAGTACAGGTTGTTGGAAACCTCTAAACTACGAAAAGGCGGGCTCGCATCAAGCAGTGGCCCCATTTTGTCCGCGCTTCCATTGGCCGTATGTTCTTTCGACCGTCTATCCCTTTACGCGCTAAGCTTATCGAAAACCCGTTTGGCAGCAACGCCTTTGTTTGTTTCTTTGTTTGATTCGTATACCCCATCGGCAGTATGTTTTTTTTGCGTCAGATTCTGGAAAGTTTTCGTTTCGCGTGGCAGGCGCTGCGCTCGAATCTGTTGCGTACGCTGCTTTCGCTGCTGGGCGTCACCATCGGCATTTTCGCCATTATCGCCGTTTTCACGCTAGTCGATTCGCTTGAACGCAGCGTGAAAACCAGCCTGTCGTTCGTCGGCGACAGAGTGGTGTATCTCAGTAAATGGCCGTGGGCATTTGGCGGTGAATACCAGTGGTGGAAGTACTTTCAGCGGCCCGAAACGAAATACAGCGAGTTTAAATACCTGAACGATCAGCTGGAGAACGCGCAGGCAATGGCGATTCTGGATTTTAAGCGCACCGTTGTCAAGTACGGCAACAACAGCACGTCGTCGCAGGTGCAGGGTACGACCTACGACTACAACCGCATCTCGGACGTGTCTATCGCCAGTGGCCGGTATTTCACCCCGCAGGAAATGGCTGTCGGTCGCCCCGTAACAATCATCGGCGCGACCGTAGCCGAAGACCTGTTCAACGGGCAGGAAGCGGTTGGCAAAACGATCAAAATCGGCGGGGCTAACTTTCTGGTGATCGGTGTGCAGCAGGCCAAGGGCAAAAGCCTCGTCAGCGTAGGCGGCAATCAGCCGGATATCAAGTGCATCATCCCCTACCTGATCTTTTCCAAGCTGTTTAACTCCGGCGTTCCCACGTTCGACGTGGCCATTAAAGGATACGAAAGCGACGAAGGCTTGCTTGAACTCGAAAGCGAAGTTCAGGGACTATTACGCGCCCGGCGGGGGTTACGCCCGACGCAGGACGATAATTTCGCCGTCAACCGCCCCGAAGCCGCCGTCAAGTTTGTCAGCGCCATCTTTACCGTCCTGACGCTGGCGGGCTGGGTCATCGGCGGGTTCTCGATCCTGATTGGCGGGTTTGGTATCGCCAACATCATGTTTGTGTCGGTGAAGGAGCGTACCAACATCATCGGTATTCAGAAATCGTTGGGTGCCAAGAATTACTTTATCCTGTTCCAGTTCCTGTTCGAGTCTGTACTGCTCAGCCTTGTTGGCGGGTTGGGCGGTATTCTGCTGGTATATCTGCTGTCGCTGATTCCCTTTGGCAGCCTGGAACTGCAACTCACACTTAGCAACGTTCTGCTGGGGTTGGGCGTGTCGAGTGTCATTGGCATTCTGTCTGGCATCATCCCGGCCTTCTCAGCTTCCCGACTCGATCCCGTCATCGCCATTCGTGCCAAATAGGTACATAGTTCACCTATTCCGTCGGGTGGTCCGGTCAAACATTTTGTGAGGGTAGTCGTTGCTAGTTGTTGACGGTCTGGCAAACAAATCGTCTATTTGTGCGTCTCAACCGCAACTAAACAACCACATTCATGCGCGGATTACTGTACTTCCTACTGTTCTTATTTGTTGTTCTCGGCATCCTATACGTGCTCACCGGCTGGAGTTTCAGCGACGGCGAACGGGCCGGCACCGTGTCGAAATTTAGCCGCCGGGGCTTTGTGTTCAAAACCTACGAAGGTGTACTGAACGTCGGCGGCTTTTCGGGCGAAACCGGTTCGCTGACGCCCCAGTACTTTGACTTTTCGGTGAAAGACGACAATGTCGCCAAGCAAATCACCGACGCCGTCAAGACGGGTCAGCGCGTGACGCTGCACTACGAAGAAAAAATCCTTCGGCTACCCTGGAACGGCGAAACCAAGTACTACATCACCAATGTCGAAGCCGTCGGCCCGGCTCAGGGCGCGTATGGCTATCCCGGTCAGCAGCAAGGTTATCCACAACAGCAACAGGGTTATCCACAGCAGGGGCAGTACCAGCAGCAGGGGCAGCAACAGCAACAGCCCATGCAGGAGCCCACGATGGCCCCGGCTGACTCAGTCCTGTAACCGGCAATTGGTAGTTCATTTTTGCCCTCTCAACGTAGGCGCTTCGTACCGGAGCGCCTACTTTTTTGACCGGACTACTAACCGCTGCCAGCCACCCGATCTTCTGGCACCGAATATCGTCTTTTATATGCTCATTTACAGGCCGTTAAGCTAGCTTGGTAGTCAGCAAAAAAACCCGTCAAATCCTACCATCTATTTTGAAAAAAGGCTTGATATTCTGCCCCATTCTGGGTAATTTTATCTGTTTAAAACAACCATCCCAACATGGCGAAATCAGATACGGCGCAAGCCACAGCATCTGCTAATGACAACAAACTAAAAGCGCTGCAAACGACCATTGAGAAGCTCGACAAAGCATTCGGCAAAGGTACCGTTATGCGGTTGAGCGAAAGTAAAGTGGTCGACGTTCCGGTTATCTCGACTGGTTCGCTGGGCCTCGACCTTGCACTCGGCATTGGCGGTGTACCCCGTGGCCGGGTCGTTGAAATCTACGGGCCGGAATCGTCGGGTAAAACCACGCTGACGATGCACTGCATCGCCGAAGCACAGAAAAACGGCGGTCTTGCTGCCTTCATCGACGCCGAACACGCCTTCGACCGCGTCTACGCCGAGAAGCTGGGTATCGATACCAAAAACTTATTGATCTCGCAGCCTGACAATGGTGAGCAGGCGCTCGAAATTGCCGAGCACCTCATCAGCTCGGGTGCTATCGACATTATCGTTATCGACTCTGTTGCCGCGCTCGTGCCGAAAGCCGAGATCGAAGGCGAAATGGGCGAAAGCAAAATGGGTCTGCAAGCCCGCCTGATGTCGCAGGCACTGCGGAAACTGACCGGCACGATCAACAAAACGGGCTGCTGCTGCATTTTCATCAACCAGCTTCGTGAGAAGATCGGCGTGATGTTCGGTAACCCCGAAACGACCACTGGTGGCAACGCCCTGAAATTCTACGCGTCGGTTCGACTCGACATCCGTCGGATCGGGCAGATCAAGGAAGGTGCCGACAACGTGATCGGTAACCGCACGAAAGTGAAAGTGGTGAAGAACAAACTGGCGGCTCCGTTCAAAGTCGTTGAGTTCGACATCATGTATGGTCAGGGTGTATCAAAGGTGGGCGAAGTGCTCGACTTGGCCGTTGAAATGGAAATTGTGAAGAAGTCGGGTTCGTGGTTCTCGTACGGCACCAGCCGCCTGGCGCAGGGTCGCGACGCGGTGAAAGAACTGCTGCTCGACAACCCGGAGCTGATGAACGAACTGGAGACGAAAATCCGGGCTAAAATCGCCGACGACGAAAACGCCCTGCTCGATCCTGTTCTCGAAGGTACCGAGGCCGATGACGAAGGCGAAATCGACGATTAAGCACTCGTTATCTTTCTGCACAAAGAGGTGGCTGGCATTGTCCGGCCACCTCTTTTTTTATTTTTGTGTTTTCGCTTCGCCTGCCAACGACCACTGCCTGCATGTCTGCTCATCACAAACTCGACGTTTGCCCAAATTGCGGTACCCACCTCGGCCACGACGCTAACTTTTGCCCCAACTGCGGTCAGGAGAACCACGAGGTAAAACTGCCGCTCAGTCACATCGGGTACGAGTTTGTCGAGAGTATCACCCACTTCGACAACAAGCTCTGGAACTCGCTGAAAGCCATTTTCACCCGCCCCGGTCAGATGACGGCCGAATTTCTGGAAGGCAAACGCGCCCGCTACGTCCCCCCCGCCCGGCTGTATGTGTTCGTCAGCGTGCTCTTCTTTTTCCTGGTCGGCAAATTCGCCAGTCATCAGATCGAAAGCACAAGCCGGGAAGTGTTGCTGACGACACTGGCCGACGATGTATCCAAAAAGGCACTCGGCGGGGAAACTGGTCAGAAAAAAGATTCGCTGCTGGCCAGTCAGGGGTTGGATAAGGTCGCGACTATCGAAGTCGATAAAGTGGGACAGCCGGCCGAACATAAACTGTTTTACCAAAGCCTGACTTCGTTGCCTGCGGCTGGTCTGGATTCGCTGCTCCGGACACAGAAACTGCCGGCTACGGGTGATAACCGGGCGAAGCTAACCCGGTTGCTGACGCTGATCCGCGACGAGCCGACAACGTATCCGGTACTGGTGCTGATCGGTAATGTCAACGAGAATTCCTTTTCGTTTCCAACCGAGCGCGAACGGCGGCATTTCCTCCATCAGATCAGCCTGTTCTCCGACGAGCAGCTCGATTCAACACTTACGAAAAACAGGTTGAAAACGGGGTATTTCGGTCGTATGGCCCTGCGCAAAGCCAACCGCATCACCGAGATTTCCCAGGCTGATGATATTCATACAGTATCGGATGAGTTGAGCCACGTGTTTATCAAGAGCCTGTCGACGACTATGTTTGTGCTGATGCCGTTCGTGGCTTTTCTGCTATGGCTGTTTTATGTCCGGCGGAAGCAGTACCGGCGGTATTATTACGAGCACCTGGTCTTCTCAATTCATGCCCACACGGTGCTGTTTCTGTTTCTATCAATTGCGTTGCTGATCGCCATTTACCTGGAGCATTACGTGCCGGAATCCGTCGTAACGCAGATTCTGTTCTGGGCCGTCGTCGTCAGTTTTGGCTATTTTCTTCTTTCGCTCAAGCGCGTCTACAATCAGACGTGGCTGCGTACGGTGGGTAAATTCGTACTGATCTCCGGCATTTATCTGGTTACGGTAATGCTCTTTATGATCGTTGTGCTCGGGCTGTCGGCAAACTCGTTATAAGGTAGCATTCAATCCAGACACATACGTCAATGCGTACATAGTTACGAAGCCGGTCGATAGTTGACTGGCTCGTAAGCTACACACGCTATGAAATCGTTATTCGTTGCCCTATGTCTGTCGGCAGGTTCGTTGTTTGCCGCAGCCCCCACCGAAGGCCCAAAAGCTGCTAATCTAATCGTGTACCGCACCGGTTGCATATACGGTAGCATGGCTAAATACCGGGTCAACATCGACAATCAGGAGCAGACAAAACTGAAAAATAAGTCGATCTACACGACGACGCTGACACCGGGTTCCCACACGATTGCTCCCCGCAATCCTAACAAAGCGGTGACGATCAATGCGCAGGATGGCCAGACGTACGTAGTGCAATACAAAACGCGCTTCGGCCTGTTTGGTGCCCGCCCCAAACTGAAGGTGATGACGCTGGAAGAAGCGAAGCAGAACAAAAGATTCGCTGCCTTGCAAAGCAACACGGGTATGTAAGTGCCAATGCTTACCACCTGAAAAGCAAACCGCCCCGGTTGCATCAGAGCGACCGGGGCGGTTTTGTATGTTGGCAGCGTCGACTACCGGTTTTCCATCGGGACGAATTCACGGAGGGTTGAGCCGGTGTAAATCTGACGGGGACGACCGATTGGCTCCTTCGTCTCGCGCATTTCCTTCCACTGAGCAATCCAGCCCGGCAGACGACCGATGGCGAACATGACCGTGAACATATTGGTCGGGATGCCCAGTGCGCGGTAGATGATACCCGAATAGAAGTCGACATTCGGGTACAGCTTGCGCGACACGAAGTATTCGTCGTTCAAAGCCGCTTCTTCCAGCCCTTTCGCGATTTCAAGCACAGGGTCGTTCACACCCAGCTTGCTCAGTACGTCATCGGCCGCTTTCTTGATGATCTTGGCGCGGGGGTCGAAGTTTTTGTACACGCGGTGCCCGAAACCGAACAGGCGGAAGCCCGTCGTTTTCGCGTTCTTCGCCATGTCAATGTACTTGGCTACGTCGCCACCACCGGCTTTGATTTCTTCAAGCATTTCGATTACTTCCTGGTTGGCGCCACCGTGCAGTGGCCCCCAAAGGGCGCTGATACCCGCCGAAATCGACGCGTACAGATTCGCCTGCGACGAACCAACGAGCCGTACCGTCGAGGTCGAGCAGTTTTGCTCGTGGTCAGCATGGAGAATAAGCAGGATGTTCAGGGCTTCGGCGACTACCGGATCGACGGTATAGTCTTCAACCGGCAGGGCAAACATCATGTTGAGGAAGTTCTCGATGTAACCCAGTTTATTCTTGGGATAGTTGAGCGGGTGTCCCATCGACCGCTTGTACGACCACGTAGCGATGGTTGGCAGCTTGGCAATCAACCGAACAATGTCCAGGTTTTCGTCGCCATTGCCCTCGTACGATTCTGGGTAGAAACCACTCATGGCACTTACCAGCGACGCCAGTACGCACATTGGGTGAGCCTTAACCGGAAAGCCGTCGAAGATCTTACGCATATCTTCGTTTACCAGCGTATGATGCCGAATTGCTCCTTCAAACTGCGCATACTGCTCTTTCGTAGGCAGTTCGCCATAAATCAGCAGATAAGCAACCTCCAGGAAAGACGCTTTTGACGCTAATTCTTCGATTGAATACCCCCGATAGCGCAGAATGCCTTCTTCACCGTCTAGAAATGTAATGGCGCTCTTGGTAGCACCGGTATTTTTGTAACCCCGATCCAGCGTTACATAACCTGTTTGATCGCGCAGATTAGAAATGTCGAAGGCTTTTTCCTGTTCACTCCCTTCCAGCGTGGGAAACGAGTATGATTTACCATCGACGGTGAGTTCAGCAGTGTTTGCCATACAGAAAATCAGGGTAGTATATTCAGTAGTAAAGGATTAACAGCCCAATGGGGGTAGCGGGGCGAAATTAGCCCAAAAACCCAATAGTCAGTCGAAATCGTCATAAAAAAGCGATTCCTTAATAGGATACTAACCGGCTGTCGCGCATTTAAGTTTTTACGGCTTGTACCGACTCCCGCCTTTGACCACCAGCCGTACCTGCCGCAGCGCATTCATATCAGCAAGCGGGTCTCCCTGAACCACCACCAGATCAGCCAGCAATCCGGCTTTGACGCGCCCCCGATCGGCCAGGTGAAACACGTCGGCATTGACTGAGGTTACGGAGCGCAGCACCGCCAGCGGTTTCATCCCGTAGTCGACCATCATCAGCAATTCGCGGGCGTTGTCGCCGTGACTGAACACACCAACATCGCCCCCCGCGCAGATGGTTACGCCCGCGCCGAGGGCCTGTTTGAACGTCACGCGTTTCTCGCGGATGCGGGCGGGTTCGGGTTCTTGCCCTTTCTTCCACCCCCGGTACTGACTCACCGCGTCGCCAGCCGCCAGCGTGGGGCAAAGCGCCGTACCATGTTGTTTCATCAAGGCAAAAATCTCGGGTGTTCCGGCATCACCATGTTCGATGGTTTCGCAGCCGCCCAGAATGGCCCGACGCATACCCTCGGCCGTACTGGCGTGTGCCACTGCCGCCCGACCGCTGCTTTTTGCCACCTCCACGATGAGTTTAATTTCGTCGAGCGTGAACGTCGGCTTCGCTTCGGCCATCAGGCCCCAGCGGTAGTCAGCATAGATTTTTATCGCGTCGGCCCCTTTGCCAATCTGCGACCGTACCGCCCGAATCAGTGCATCGTGCCCGTCGGCTTCTTCGGCCCCCTGCGGAAACTGGATGTCGGGGCTAGGGCTTTTCGGTCCGTAGCTACCCGATGCGATCAGGGCCTTCGTCACGATGACCATACGCGGCCCCGGAATAATGCCCTGATTGATGGCCTGTTTCAGCCCAACATCGTCGTATTCGGCTCCTTCCGTGCCCAGGTCGCGCACAGTGGTAAAACCAGCCATCAGCGTTTTTCGGGCATGATTGGTAGCCCGCGCCGTGCGGAGTGATCGGGCTTCGCGCAGCACCTGCTCGTCCCACGGCGTTTCGTTATACGGATGCAGAAACAGGTGGGAATGCCCTTCGATCAGCCCCGGCAACAGCGTCTGCCCGGCCAACTCAACGACTTCCGCGCCATTTGCCGGTACGCTGGCTGCTGGTCCGGCCGCGTCAATTTTATCACCATTTACCCGAACGACCCAGCCCTCGTGCATCGTCTCGCCATCAAACACGCGGTCGGGCTTGAGCAGGTATGTCTCAGACAGCATCTTGCTGTCTGTTGCTCTGGCAGGAATAGACTGCCCCGTACAAACAGCAAGGATGGTGTTTGAGACAACAACGAGCAACCACAACTTATGTAAAATCATTGTATTCGGGTTTGATATACGTCCACTTCCAGTCCTGCCAACATTGGCACAAACCAGCCTTGACCGGGTTATGCAAAACGTATTGTACAATGCGATGTAGTTCGGCGCGATCACGCACAAGCCGGTCGTAGCTCTCGTGCTCCCAAAATGCGCCCGTTCGATCCAACAGTTCATTGCACTTACTGGCGGTAAAGCTCTTCAGGCTGTGCATTACCTGTTGCAGCGACACTGCTTCATCATTGAGCGTGAAGACAACGTGAACATGATTCGACATCAGGCAGTACGCGATCAGCTCATACCGTTTTGCATCGAAATAGTGAAGTGCCCTAGCAATCTGTTCCGCTATCGCATTAACAGCTAACCACTTAGGGCCAAAGTTCGATTTCTCAAGTATCGTTTCGTAAGCAGCGAAGTACTGTCTGGTCAATCTGTCTAGTTCGTCAGGCGTGTGGTCGCGTCGAGCGATGATCTGTTGTTTACGGAGTAAAAAATCTTCTGACAGACGCTGCTTTTCGATCTGCGGCACAGAACCATATAACCGTGTAGTCACGAAAAACGTACCGCCCAATGGTTGGATGTGTGGTAAACGGGAGCGGTAAAAGTCGGTGTGGAGCATCAAGTTTTGCCTCAGCTATTTTGTCTCAAACAGCATCCTGCTGTTTGCTCTATCACCGGCAATATAGCTGACGCAAGAAACAAACAGCAGGATGCTGTTTGAGACAAACTATCATCGGCGCGTGGACTTACCCTGAATGAGCGTTAGTAGTTTTTCGCCGAAAATCAGGACGCAGATGCCCGGCAGCAGAATAGCCCCCGCCCGAAAACCGGCGCCGGTCAGTTTATACACGCCACCATTGTACAGGGTAAAACTATCAATGAGCCAGTAGCCAGACAGGGCCAGCAGGGCCACTACTATACCGATACCAATGGCCTGACCGAGTCGCCCAGCCAGACCGGCAATCAATACCGCAACGACGGCAACGGCGGCAACGGTACCGAGTGCTTTGGGGAACGTTTCCAGGTAGTTGTAATCAAAAAAAAGGACGCCCGCCCGACCAATCAGGTTGGGGTGCGACAATAGCCAGCCGTCGAGAACGACCAGCACCAGCAGGACAACGTAAAAAAATGGGCTACGCATGAACCGTATCAATCAGGTTAGTTAATCGAAACGAAGATAGTTTTTTACAGCCCGTCGACAGCTATACAGCTACTAAAAAGGCCCAACTATCGTTAGTTGAGCCTTTTTTCGAATCATTTGTCATTCCGACGACAGGAGGAACCTTCGTCACTGTCTGGTACTTTTCACAGGTAACGAAGATTCCTCCTGTCGTCGGAATGACAAAACTATGCCGTGTAACTTGTCAACCAGCCATCTCCAGTTTCAGGAACTTGCCAGTATAGCTGCCTTTCGCTTCAGCGACTTTTTCGGGCGTGCCTTCGGCGATGATCTGACCACCTTTGTTGCCGCCTTCCGGCCCCAGGTCGATAACGTGATCGGATACTTTGATGACATCCAGATTGTGTTCGATAATCAGCACGGTGTTGCCCTTGTCGGCGAGCTTGTTCAGCACGTCGAGCAGGTGAGCAATGTCCTGAAAGTGCAGGCCGGTGGTTGGTTCGTCGAGGATGTACAGCGTTTTACCAGTGTCTTTCTTCGACAGTTCCTCGGCCAGTTTTACCCGCTGGGCTTCGCCACCCGACAGCGTTGTCGCGTGTTGCCCCAACGTGATATACCCCAGCCCCACGTCATTCAGCGTCGTTACTTTTCGCAGAATTTTGGGTTGACTCGCGAAGAATTCCAGCCCCTGCTCAACGGTCATGTCGAGTACATCGGCAATGGACTTGCCCTTGAAGCGCACTTCCAGCGTTTCGCGGTTAAAGCGTTTACCTTTGCAGGTTTCGCACAGCACGTGAACATCGGGCAGAAACTCCATCTCGACCTTTTTCATACCCGCGCCTTCGCAATCTTCGCAGCGGCCACCCTTCACGTTGAACGAGAACCGACCGGGTTTATATCCGCGAATTTTGGCTTCGGGCAATTCGGCGAACAACGTGCGAATCTCGGAGAACATACCCGTGTAGGTGGCCGGATTTGAGCGGGGCGTCCGACCAATCGGCGACTGATCGACCTCGATTACTTTGTCCAGGTGCTCTAGTCCGTCGACGGTTTTGAACGCAAGCGGCTCCCGCTTCGACTTATAAAAATGCCGGTTCAGAATTGGGAACAGCGTCTCGTGAATCAACGACGATTTACCACTACCCGAAACGCCCGTGATGCTGATCATCCGGCCAAGCGGCAGTTTCAGTGTCACGTTTTTCAGGTTGTGACCCGTCGCGTTTTTGATGAGCAAAAACTTACCGTTACCCTTGCGTCGTTCGGCCGGTACGGCAATCGCCCGGCGACCGCTCAGGTAGTCGGCGGTGGTGCTGCCGTTCTGAATAAACTCATCGGGTGTACCGATACCGACAACCTGCCCGCCATGCCGACCCGCGCCGGGGCCAATGTCGAGGATAAAGTCGGACTCAAGCATCATGTCTTTGTCGTGCTCCACGACCAACACCGTGTTGCCCAGATCGCGCAGGTTTTTTAGCGAATCGATCAGTTTCACGTTGTCGCGCTGATGCAGACCGATGCTCGGTTCGTCCATGATGTACAACACCCCGACGAGTTGCGTACCGATCTGCGTGGCCAGCCGTATCCGCTGCGCTTCCCCACCCGACAACGTCCGTAACGAGCGGTCGAGCGTCAGATAATCCAGCCCGATGTCGACCAGAAAGCCGATGCGCTTACGGATTTCTTTCAGGATTTCCTTACCGATCACGTTCTGCCGGTCGGTCAGGCGAGTTTCCACGCCATCGAACCAGGCGGTCAGTTCCGAAATGTCCATGCGGGCCAGTTCCGATATGTTCTTCTTGTCGATCTTGAAGAACAGCGACTCTTTTTTCAGCCGGGCACCGTGGCACTCCGGGCAGGTCTTGACGACCATGAAGTCTTTAATCCACTCCTGAATTTTGTCGGTGGAGTTCTCCTGCTGCCGCTTCAGAAAGTTGACAATCCCCTCGAACTTGAAACTGAAGTGGTCTGCTTCGTACTGCTTCTTCGATGGGTCGACCACGTCCGCTTCCGTACCGTACATCAGCGCATACAGCAAATCATCGGGATACTTGCTGACGGGCGTACTCAGACTCAGTTTGTATTTTTTCAGAATTGCTTCGATCTCCTTGAAAATCCACAGCTCGCGGTATTCACCCAGCGGTGCAATAGCACCCCGGCTTACACTCAGCGACTTATCAGGAATAACCGAATCTTCTGTGATTTCTTCGATCACACCCAGCCCGTTACAGACCGGACAGGCTCCATAGGGCGAGTTGAACGAGAACGAGTTTGGTGACGGTTCGTCGTAGCTGATGCCCGACTCGGGGTCCATCAGATTCTGCGAGAAATACACCAATTGACCATCCCCGTCGAGCATCTGCATCGCGCCTTTGCCCTGCTTCAGCGCCGTCTGCACCGACTGACTCAACCGGTAGCGGTCGTCAGCTTTGGGCACGATGCGGTCGATAACAATTTCGATATCGTGGATTTTGTACCGGTCGAACTGCATCTTCGGCACGATGTCCTGCACCACCCCGTCGACGCGCACTTTGGTGTAGCCCATCTTGGCGATCTGCACGAACAGTTCGCGGTAATGCCCCTTACGTCCTTTGATGACCGGTGCCAGCAGCGTCAGCTTCTGCCCGTTGTACTGCTCCAGAATCGTATCGATGATCTGATCCTGCGACTGCCGCTCCATCTTCCGGCCGGTTATATACGAGAACGCTTCCCCGGCGCGGGCGTAGAGCAATCGCAGAAAGTCGTAAATCTCGGTCGTGGTGCCGACCGTGGAGCGGGGGTTTTTCGAGGTCGTCTTCTGCTCGATCGAAATCACCGGACTCAGGCCGTTGATCTTGTCGACGTCAGGCCGTTCCATATCACCGATAAACGAGCGGGCATAAGCCGAGAAGCTCTCCATGTACCGGCGTTGGCCTTCGGCATAAATAGTATCGAACGCCAGCGATGATTTGCCGCTACCGCTGATGCCCGTCACGACCACCAGCTTGTTGCGGGGAATCGTGACGTCAATGTTCTTTAAGTTGTGTTCGCGAGCCCCCAGCACTTCGATTTGCTCGTAGCCGGTCAGGTCAATATCGTTCAGTTGAGTCGTTTCTTCGGTCGTCACGCTTGGGGTTGGCTTATTCTAAAAAACAACGTAAACGGACACCGCGTAGTTTCCTCAGACCCAACCGGATTTAGGGGGCGATAGTAGTTAATTCAGAACCGCGACTCACTTTAATAAGCTATGCGTCATCTGCTCTATCTCACCACTTTTCTACTCGGCTTCACTGATCCATCATCGGCCAACATAGCCGTTACCAACCCGGTCCACATAGTTGCTCACCGGCCTTCTCCCCGGCACATTCGGCATCGCAGTACGCGCACAAGTGCTTACCACTATTACCGAAACAGCGCAGGTAGTCGGGTCCAGTCGCCAACCTTCTATTCAGTTCCCCCGGCGGGCGCAACGGCCGAATGTCGCGACGGTTCGTACAGTTTCAGTCAGTCGCACCGGGGCACCTGCTCGCGTCATGGCGGGGTAAAACGGTGGCTATGAAACGGCATTATTTCCCGGTACAATTTGTTTAGCTTTACTAGCTGTAAACCACAACCGCCATGCTGACCACAGTACAAGGGACTTACCAAAACGGCCAAATCATTCTCCACGAAACCCCACCTGTTCAGGAACAGACCGAAGTGATTGTTACATTCCTGACAAACGAGAAAAAAAATGCTACCCGGCGGGGTGGTAGTATGCGTGGAGAAGTCTGGATGTCAGATGACTTCAATGCTCCTGTAGACGATTTGAGCGACTACATGTGATGCGTGTATTAATTGACACACAAATACTGATTTGGTTCTTCGAAGGAAATAAATCGCTCCCTGCCAACATACAGAGTCTAATTACCAATGCCGACAACGAGGTATGCGTAAGCCAAATCAGTCTGTTTGAGATAGCCATAAAGCTGAAGATCGGTGGCCGTCTGACGCTTAAAAGAGGACTGGATGGGTTGATTCAGGACTGCCGCAGCGAAGCCATACATGTACTATCAATTACCGACAATCATCTTCTGGCTTACGAAAAAATTCCTTTCTTTGACGACCACCGCGACCCGTTCGACCGGCTGATTCTGGCAACGGCACTAGCCGAGCAAATGCCAGTTGTTTCGGCCGACGAGAAGTTCACGCGCTACCGGGATGTAGTGGAACTGATCTGGTAAGCCTCCCCTGACAAAAGCGTTATTTTCGTGCATGACAAAATCGCCCAACTGGACACGCGAAGAATTGATCCTGGCCTTTAATCTATATCTGAAATTGGATTTCGGAAAAATGCATAAAGGCAATCCCGAAGTAATAAAATTAGCTGGCATTTTAGGACGTCGAACGCCTGACTCTGTTGCAATGCGGCTCACCAACTTCGCTAGTGTCGATCCTTATCATCAGAAACGTGGTGTCAAAGGAATGACTGGAGGATATAATCAAGTCAAACCGATATGGAATGAGTTCAATAGCAATCGAGAAAATCTAGTATACGAAAGCGAACAGATTTTAGCCAATTACAAAAACGAAACAATTGAAGAAGCTTACTCAGAATTAACGTTTGACCTAACCGGATTGAAAGGGGAAGTCAAAGACAGGATTGTCAAAGTTCGTATCAATCAAAGTGTTTTCAGGCAAATGATTCTGAAAACGTATGAGAACCGGTGTGCTGTTTCCGGCATTGACATACCAGAGTTGTTAGTTGCAGGGCATATAATGCCGTGGTCAGTGAGTGAACAGGAGCGATTAAATCCCGAAAACGGAATCTGCCTTTCAAACCTGTATGACAGAGCGTACGAAAAGGGATTGATATGCATCGATACAGATCATAGAATACTCATTTCCAAACAGTTGAAAGAGAAAAAGAATAAGGATTACTATATCCGCTTTTTTGAGAAATTTGAAAATCAAGCCATCACGATTCCAAAATCGTATCAACCAAGAAAAGAGTTTTTAGAATACAGGCTTGAGCGTTTCGAGAAGTAAAAAATATATTCTATTCCAATTTATAGACAGAAAAGCGATATGAGTTCACAAGCAAATAAGCTTTCTGATTCGCCGTGATTTCACGCACATCTCATAATCCCTTACACCTCCTCGGTCTGTAACTGCTTCTCGTACAGCTCGCGGAAGGCACCGTTGCGGGCCATCAATTCGGCCTGCGTACCTTCTTCAACAATAGTGCCCTCATCGAGCATGATGATGTAGTCGGCGAGTTTGGCGGACGATACACGGTGCGAAATGATAACCGACGTACGGTCGGCCATGATCCGGCGCAGGTTGTTCAGGATGATATTTTCTGTGTTCGTGTCAACCGCTGATAGACAGTCGTCCAGAATCAGGATGCGCGGGTCGCGGGCGATGGCACGGGCGATACTCAACCGCTGCTTCTGTCCACCCGACAGCGTAACGCCCCGCTCACCCACGGCCGTATCGAAGCCTTCGGGGAAATCGATCACGTTCTGGTACAAGTCGGCGTCGCGAACGGCCTGCTCGACACGCGCCTGCGGCAGGTCGGGTCGGCCAAAGCGAACGTTGTTGCTGATTGTTTCCGAGAACAGAAAAACATCCTGCGGCACGTAGCCCATCTGACTCCGCAACGAGGTCAGGTTGTAATCAACGATGGGCGTGTTATCGATGCGGATCTCGCCCGACGATACATCGTACATCCGGGTGAGCAGGTTGGCGAGGGTAGTCTTTCCTGAACCTGTTGTACCAAGAATGGCGACGGTTTCGCCCGCCTTCACATGCATCGAGAAGTTGTGCAGGGCGACGATACCCGAATCAGGATATACAAACCGGACGTTACGAAAGTCAATCTCGCCCTGAATTGACCGGTTGATATCCTTCTTCGATACGATGTTGGTCTTGATATTAAGAAACTCGTTGATTCGAGCCTGCGACGCGGCTGCCCGTTGCGTCTGACTTGTCGTCCAGCCCAGAGCCATGACGGGCCAGGTCAGCATGTTGACGTACAGGATGAACTCGGTGATGTTACCCGGCGTCAGTCGACCGGCGATGATTTCCTGACCACCGATATACACGACGAGGATATTACTCAGCCCAACCAGAATGGCCACGATGGGGAAGAACAACGAATCGACTTTTGTCAGACTCAGTGATTTAGCCCGGTACGTGTCGCTCTCGACTTCAAAACGCGCGGCTGATTGTTGTTCCTGAACGAAGGCTTTCAGCACCCGAATCCCCGAAAACGCTTCCTGCACATAAGTCGACATCTTCGACAGGCTCGCCTGAATTTCCTCCGACTTACGGATGATGATGTTATTGACCAGATAAATCAGCACTGACAGAATCGGCAACGGCAACAGCACGTAGGCCGATAGCCGGGCGTTGATGCTGACCATGTACGTAATGACCAGGATAAACAGCACGATCAGGTTGACACCGTACATGATACTCGGCCCGACGTACATCCGCACTTTACTGACGTCTTCCGAGATACGCGCCATCAGGTCGCCGGTGTTGTGCTGCCGGTAGAAACTCAGCGGCAGGGTCTGGTAGTGATCGTAAATCTCGTTTTTGAGGTCGTATTCGATGTGCCGCGACATCACGATCAGCGTCTGCCGGACGAGGAACAGGAAAAAACCTTTCAGCAGGGCCAATGCCAGCGTACCCCCGGCAAACAGCAGCAGGCTAAATGCGAAAATGCTGTACAGTGCCGGTTGCAGCGTCGAGCCGTCGTAGAGATGGTAGGTGTCGAGTGTTTCGCGCACCAGGTCGAGGGCGTACCGAACGAGTTGGGCAGGGAAGATACCGAATAGGTTGGAAATGGCCGTAAAGACCGTACCCCAGATCAGGTACCATTTATACTTAACGAGGTATTTGTTGAGGTAGGAAAGTGCTTTCACAGGGAACCGGTTCGCGTCAGATTTTTAACCCCGCCCCCCCGCGAAAAGTTGCAGATAAGGGTGTGGACAGGATTACAGCCGAGCCGCCGGGCGGATGAGCAGGATTTTTTGTATCCGATCGCTGGATTGACGCTAAAATGATTCCTCTTTCTTCATCTGCTGACGGTAGTAACAATACTGGTAGTACGTGAGCTAGCCCTCTACTAGCGACTAAAATCCGGTTAATCCTGTAATTCTGTCCATAAATCCGTAAATTTGCGGTTCTATACAGCTCGTTCTTTACTTTATCGGTGCTTAATCACTTCTGGCGGTATGCTTAATCGGCGACTACTCCGAATCAAGGTCATGCAGGCGTTGTACGCGCTTCGGCAGGCCGAATTTTCCAATCAGCAATTGGCCCACGACGGTATTGCTGACTTGTTTCAACCCGACCTCAACTCGATGCTGCCGCAGGATAAGCGGCAACTCGAAGGAAATCGCCAGTTGGCTGCGCTCCTCTTTGACGAAGCGATTAAGACCAATCAGCCCGCGCAGGACGACGACGCGCCCAAAGCCGTGCTGAAAGCCGCCAACGACGGCCTTGTTTTCTACCGAATCCGTACCCAGAAAGACCGCCAGCACCTCGCCCAGCTGATGATCCGGCAGGTAAACGGCATCTACGACGACTACCTCCGCGTGATGACGCTGCTCGTCGCGCTTGGACAAGCTGCCCGCACCGACCGCGACCGTCGGTACCGCGACGTCGACGAAGCACCGTTCCCATTTGAATCCGATTTCAGCGAAAATACCGTCGTGCAGGCACTGACGGCCCATCAGCCGTTGCAGGACGAAGCCATTCGGCACAGTATTTCCTGGACCGACGACATGGGCTTCGTCCGGAAAGCACTGAAAGAAGTGCTGAAGAACGACGAAACGTACCGGGCGTATTGCGAGCAGCGCACCCACACCGCTGATGAAGATCAGGCACTGGTACAGTATGTGTTGCGGACGCTGGTTTTCAAACACGAAATCATCCGCGATCACCTGGCCGAAATCGACCTGAGCTGGGCCGAAAACAGCGAAGTTGTACGGGGACTGGCCATTCGAACGCTGAAATCAGTACAAAGCGTGGCGGGTTTGCAGCTCGAACCGCTCACCGACGACTGGGAGGAAGACGAACTGTTTCTGAACACGCTGTATGAGCAATCGCTTAAAAACGATGCCGATTACGAGCAGTTGCTGGCCGAACAATTGAAGAACTGGGACGTTGAACGGGTAGCTATCCTCGACCGGATCATTCTGAAACTGGCTGTTTGCGAACTGCTTAGTTTTCCGAACATTCCCGTCAAGGTCACGATCAACGAATATATCGAATTGGCCAAAGCGTACAGTACGCCCAAAAGCGGTAAGTTTGTCAACGGAATACTGGATAATCTGTCCGAAAAACTCATGGCGTCGGGTCGCCTGCGCAAGAGTGGCCGGGGATTACTGGATAATAAATAGATTGTTATTTCTGCTGGTTGGGCGTGTCAGTTTGGGGTAGGCCGTTCGTTTATCCTACACTACAGCGCGGATCAACCGCCTAAATTCTTGACCAATGAACAAAGTAAGCCGCGACCTAACTTTTCTGCTCATCGGTGCCGCCACGGGTACGGCAATCGGCCTGCTCTATGCCCCCGACCGGGGGAAAGTAACCCGCGACCGGCTGTCGTACCGGCTGTCGAAATACCGGGAGCAGGTTGAATCAATGCTTGATGATCTGCTGCACGCCAGCGAACAACCGGACAACAACTCGCGGGATGAGGGCGAACGCGTTGTAAACAATGCGCGCGAGAAAGCAGAGCAGCTGCTGGCCGACGTCGATCGGCTGATGGCACAAATCAAACAGCAGAACGCCTGATCGAACAGGAAGCCGGGTTAAGCGCCCGGCTTCCTGCCACTATACCACTGCCACTTACCAATGCGCGTATCGAACTGGTTTTTCGTACTGGCTATTGCCGGTCTTGGGCTTAGCAGCTGCGATAACCGACAGCAGGCGAAGGAAGCACAAGCCAGCGTTTCGGCTAAAATGCCGAAAATCACCTTTGAGCAAAAAGGTGTTTACGACTTCGGCACCCTGACCGAAGGCGACACGGTCGAACATGCGTTTGCCTTTAAAAACACGGGTGAGTTTCCGCTGATTATCAATAACATCACGGCGTCGTGCGGCTGTACCACGCCCGAGTGGCCCCGCGAGCCGATAGCCCCCGGTGCCAGTTCAACGATTCGCGTTCGGTTCAACAGCCGGGGCAAAAGTGGCGAACAGAACAAAACGGTCACGATATTTGCCAACACCGAACCGTCGATGACCGACCTGCAATTCAAGGCTCTCGTCAACTCGAAGGAGGTTACGGCCAAAAACTAATCCAGTCACCCATTTGCTATGTACGCCTTATTACTACAACTGTCCGGAGGTAACTCGTCGATGCTGGCCAACATCCTGCTCTGGGGTGGTATCATCATCGTCTTTTACTTTTTCATGATTCGCCCGCAACAGAAAAAGCAGAAGGACCAGAAGAGCTTTGTCGACAACCTCAAGAAAGGCGACAACGTCGTTACGATCGGCGGTCTGCACGGACGCATTGCCTCCGTCGACAGCACAACGGTACAGCTCGACGTTGATCGGGGGATGAAATTGACCTTCGAGAAGTCGTCGATTTCGCGTGAGGCCACGGCCAAACCCGTCGAAGAAGAAAAGAAGTAGGGCCGCGCTAGCCGATTTCGCTCTTGACAAATACACCCAACACGACGTCGTTTCAACCGACCAAAGCCTTGCTTTGCCTGCTGGCTGCTGCCTTGTTCTGGCTCCTGAATGCGCTGAACAAAACCGGCTACTCGCTCAACATCGATTACCCGATTCATTTCGTTTACAACGATACGGCCTACGTCCCCGTAACACCGCTGCCCCGTACCGTACGCGTTAACGTGTCGGGCGACGGCTGGGGACTGTTACGCCATTCGTGGCTTCCCTTTCAGGTCGAGCCGGTCGATTACCCCGTGCAGGCTCCGCTGCGGGCGTCGGTTATCAACACCTCATCGCTGACGGCGGCCCTGGCCGAGCAGATCAAACGACTGAAAGTCAACTACGTCGTAGCTGATACCGTCGACATCGCGTTCGACCGGCGTATTACAAAAACGATCCGGCTCCGGGCCGATAGTACAAGCATCAATCTGGCCCCCGGTTATGCCGTGTCGAGCGTTATCAACGTGACCCCAGGCAGTGTAACCGTCACCGGTCCACAGCGGCTGGTACGTGGCCTGCCCGACACGCTCCAACTCAAAATTTCCCGCAAGCGTATCGCCGACAATTACGACGACGAGGTGCCGCTGACACAGTTTCGGCACCCTCAATTGCAGACGTCGGCCAACCGGGTGCTCATCAGCTTTGAAGTTGGTCAGTTGCTATCGCTTCCGGCTTCTTCTTCGGCTAACTAAGTCCGGTAATCAGTTGATGCGCGGCAACGCCTAGCCAGTTACCACACCACACATCAGCTACCAGTTTACCACTGTTCTAGCTAGTCGCTTTACCCTGACACAAAGGCACTGTAGCTTTGTGTCAGGGTATTGTGTTTGTACGTGTCAATGATAGTTCACGAATGAGATCTGTGTTTCGCGTTGGGGTTACGGGAGGAATTGGCTCGGGGAAAAGCCTCGTTTGTCGGGTGTTTGAATCGCTGGGCGTGCCAGTGTATCTGGCCGACGACCGCGCAAAATGGCTCACCGAACATGACCCAATCCTGAAGGCCGACATTGTGCGGGTGCTTGGCCCGATGGCCTACGACGCCCTGGGGCATTACAACCGGAGTTGGGTAGCGAGTCAGGTATTTTCCAATCCCGACCTGTTGCAAAAGCTCAACGCCGTGATTCATCCGCGCGTCCGGGCCGACACCGCCGACTGGGTAGCGCAGCAAACACACGCGCCCTACGTCATCAAAGAAGCCGCACTGATGAAAGCCGCCAGCCCGGAAACAGGTATCGATCAGGTAATCGTCGTTGAATCGCCGTTGGCTATCCGTACGCAACGCATCCTGAAGCGCGATACACACCGCACACTGGACGATATTCAGCGCATCATTGCCAATCAGGTCAGCGATGAACAGCGTCGACAGTTCGCGGATCACATACTGGTCAATGACGATTCGCAGTTGCTGCTACCCCAAATCTGGTCACTGCACCAGCAGTTTCTAGCGCAGGCGCAACCAGCTAACAATTAACCCTGAGGTGTCTCCCTGAGAGGTTATTGGGCATTCAATCATCCATGACAAAAACGGCGAGTTTGTCATCCCGACGCAGCCGGGCGGCCGGTGCCGAGGGATCTTCGCTAATAGGCTATTTCATTAGCTTCTCACGAAGATCCCTCGGCACCGGCCGCCCTCCTGACGTCGGGATGACAGAAAAAGATTCGTACACAACGTCTGAGACGCCAGATCGGTCTGGCGTGAACGATCGCGCTATCTCAGGCGGCAAAATCAAATCCGTCGCGTATTTTTAGCAGATACACGCTCATCGATAGCAATGAAAAAAACGACTACGCGTCTGCTGCTGGCCTATGCGGGCAGCTTCCTGCTCGGTGCCTTCGTCATGGCACCCGACGACCCTCAAAAACCAATTACCAGTGAAATGGCCGATGTGGCGTCGCGGGTGTTCGGGCTAACATTTACCCCCGCCGAGCGCGACTCCATGCTCGACAACCTCAACGACTTCCGGCCCGACTACGAAGCCCTCCGCAAAGTCGACCTGCCCAACGACGTAGCCCCAGCCCTGTATTTCAACCCCCTGCCGACCGGCTTTAAACTGCCCACGGGCGCGTCGGCTATACCCGCCCCCGCATCGACGGGACTTAAACGTCCGGCGCAACTGAATGATCTGGCGTTTTACACCGTAGCGCAACTGGGCGAGTTGATCCGAACCAAACAGATCAGCTCGGTAGAACTGACCCGCTTTTTTCTGGACCGGCTGCACAAACACGATGCTACGCTGCACTGCGTGATTACGTTTACCGATTCTCTAGCCATGCAGCAGGCCCGGCAAGCCGACACGGACCTGAAAGCGGGCAACTACCGGGGGCCACTGCACGGCATTCCTTACGGTGCGAAAGACTTGCTAACCAAGCGCGGCTACAAAACGACCTGGGGTTCGGTACCGTATAAAAATCAGACGCTGACCGACGACGCAACGGTGATCCGTAAGCTCGAAGCGGCCGGGGCGGTACTGTGCGCAAAAATGTCGGTGGGTGAGCTGGCGTGGGGCGACGTCTGGTTTGGCGGTATGACCCGCAATCCGTGGAAGCCCGAAACGGGGTCGAGTGGCTCGTCGGCGGGATCAGCATCGGCGGTGTCGGCGGGGCTGTTGCCGTTTGCCATTGGCACTGAAACACTAGGGTCGATCGTGTCGCCGTCGACGGTGTGCGGCACGACTGGCTTACGGCCCACCTTCGGGCGGGTAAGCCGGCACGGGGCTATGGCACTGAGCTGGAGCATGGATAAAATTGGTCCCATCACGCGGTCGGTCAACGACTGTGCGCTGGTGTTCAACGCTATTCACGGCCCCGACGGGCTCGACCTGACCGTTATGGCCGCTCCGTTCCGCTACGCGCTCAAAACCTCACTGAAAGGCATGCGGATTGGCTACGTAAAAAAAGCGTTCGAGAGCAACTACCCCACCCGCAGCAACGATTCGCTGACACTTCAATCCCTGCGTTCGCTTGGGGCCGAGCTGGTACCAATTGATCTGCCAACTACCATATCTTCCGGTCGAATCGGTTTTATTCTGGGCGTGGAAGCGGCTGCCTCATTCGATGAACTGACCCGCTCCGGGCGCGACGACGAGATGGTGCGGCAGATCAAAAATGCGTGGCCGAATGAGTTCCGCTCGTCGCGGTTTGTACCGGCGGTGGAATACGTACAGGCTAATCGCGCCCGTACCCGGCTCATCAACGACATGGCCGCTCTGCTGAAAAAGGAACGGCTGACCGTGTACATCAGCCCGACCTATGCGGGCGGTAACCTGACGCTAACCAACCTGACCGGCCATCCCTGCGTGGTTGTACCCAACGGATTCAACGCGCAGAAAACCCCGTCCAGCATTACATTCATGGGTCAGCTGTTTGCGGAGGGCGATGTACTGGCCGTGGCCGGAGCCTATCAGCAGGCTACGGAATGGCACAGGAAGCACCCGTCGATGTAACCTTACGCCTGCCCGGTTTCCACAAACCTTTCAGCAGCATCAGACGTTCTTTACAGGAACACTAACAACAACTACGTTATGAAACGTCTGATGCTTTTGATGGCTTTATTTCCGCTGCTGTACGCCTGTGCACCGCGCGTTGCCGTCGACTACAACAACAAGGTTGACTACAGCAAGTACCGTACGTTTACCTGGATGGACTCCGACATAAAAGCGGGGCAGAATCCACTCTACTACAATCAGATCGCTACCGACAATGTCGAAAACACGGTAGGCCAGGTATTGAAGGGCAAGGGGCTGAAAGAAAACACGAAGAACCCGGACCTGCTGGTAGGTTATCACTTCTTCGTTGAAGACAAAACGCGCACGGTATCGACGCCAAACTCGGCCTTTTATGGTCCGTTTGGGGGCTGGGGTCGCTGGGGTTATGGCGGCTGGGGACCCGGTTACTGGGGTGGCTGGGGCGGTACACAGCAGTACATGCAGGAGCAGTACAAATCCGGCACCGTAGTCGTTGATATGGTCGATGCTGATACCAAAAAGCTGGTATGGCGCGGTTCTATCCAGGATGCAGTTAACAACCCGGCTAACATCTCTGACCGACTCACCAAGCAGGTACAGGAAATTGTCGACAAATTTCCGGATCGTAACAGCTAAGCGAGATAGGTTAAACAAACATCGGACCGCCGAAGCGGCATTCTGCTGTTTAAGACTAAATAGAAAAGGGGAAGCTGATCGTCAGCTTCCCCTTTTTGTTGGTTGGATTGTACCGTTACCAGAGTTTTTCGGGATACACACCCTGCTCGTGCAGCCGACGCAGCGACGCCTGTACAGTCGGCTTATCGTCGGGGTAAGTCACGCCAAACCACTCCGACTGACTGCGGAACACCCGGCACCGGCCCTGCCCCCGCTGAATAAGCTTTTCCATAACCGACGGGATATAAAACTCGGCTTTGGGCTTGTCGAAGTTCGCGCGGGCGTACTCCTCAAACTGATCCTTTACCAGCGGAAATACCGCCGGTTTGAAGCCCCAGAAGTTCATCGACACAGGCGTATCGGGGTCGAGCGTCTCGAACACGTCGCCTTCTTCAAAGCCGATAACGCTACCCGTCAGGCCAGCTTCTTTCCGGTAGATTTTCGTGCGCTCAACTACCGACGTCAGGTTTTCCTGCTCGTCGACCGTGCATACCCCGCGCGACACTGACCCAAACTCAGACAACGTGTTCTTTACCTCATAACCGACCATCGCGTGCAGCGCGGGATCAGGATCGGTTTGCAGAAATTCGCCCAGTACCCGAAACGATTCAGGGCCGTAGAAGTCGTCGGCGTTGATAACGGCAAACGGCGTTTTTGTCTGCTCCCAGGCGCACAGCATGGCGTGGCCCGTTCCCCAGGGTTTGGTCCGGTCGATCGGCCCCATGTCGGCGGGTACGTAGGAGTTCAGCGCCTGAATAGCATAGTCGACCTCAATTTTTCCGGCCAGTTTCGCACCGAAGATTTCCTCGAAATCAGCTTTTAGCTCTTCTCGGATAATGAAAACGACCTTACCGAAGCCAGCCCGGATAGCGTCGAACAGCGAGTAGTCCATGATGGTTTCGCCGTTCGGTCCAAACTGATCGAGTTGTTTGATACCCCCGTATCGACTGCCCATTCCGGCTGCCAGCAGGAGAAGTGTTGGTTTCATAGGAATGTAATTGGTTGCGCCGACGAACACTTCCGTTCAGCGTCCCAAAAGTAGCCAAAAACGATAGCGGCCATTAGTTACTGAGAAAAATAGCCGTCTGCCTTTCCCGCTTTTGGTTACTAAACCCAGCGTTACGCTTATTCGCACTCATTAATCTTCAATTATAAAAATTCTTTCTCAACAATATTCTATTTAGAGTTGTTGTTAGTATAATTGTAGGCAAAGCAATAGTTGCCTTGGCAATTAATTCACTTCATCAATAAAGTCCGTCGCGCCGGGGTTGCAGAACGTCGGCGCGACGGCACAAGCTATGCCGTTCTACCACACACTCGGTCAGATTCCGCAGAAGCGCCACACGCAGTTTGCCAAACCGGCAACCGGCACCGACAGCCCGGTACCGTCGGCAAACCTGTACTATGAGCAGCTGTTCGGTACAATCGGATTCGAGGGCATGTCATCGCTCCTCTACCACGCGCATCGCCCGACGATGGTCAAACATGTATCTGACAGTGTTGACATGACGCCGAAGCTGGCCGTCGATAAGAATATGCTGTCGCGGAAGCTGTTAGGGTTTGAGGTTCCACCGGCCGATGATTTTCTCGACAGCCGCACGCCGTTGTTGCTCAACAACGATCTGATTGTGGGGCTTGCTTCTCCGCGTCAGTCGATGACGGACTATTTCTACAAAAACGCCGATTCCGATGAGTTGCTGTTTGTGCATCGGGGGGCGGGGCGGCTGCGGACTTTGTTCGGCACACTGCCATTCGGCTACGGCGACTATCTGATTATTCCGCGCGGAGTGATTTACCAGATCGAGTTCGACCAGCCTGCCGATGCAACCAGCGAAAACCGGCTGCTGTACGTCGAGTCGCATTCACCGATTTACACGCCCAAACGGTACCGCAACCAGTTTGGGCAGTTACTGGAACATTCGCCTTTCTGCGAACGCGACATCCGCCGACCGCAGGATCTGGAAACGCACGACGAAACGGGCGATTTTCTGATCAAGATCAAAAAACAAGGGTCTTTGCATTCGCTGGTCTACGCCAGTCATCCGTTCGACGTGGTGGGCTGGGACGGTTACAACTATCCGTATGCGTTCAACATTCAGAATTTCGAACCCATAACCGGCCGCGTCCATCAGCCGCCACCGGTACACCAGACGTTCCAGACCGATTCGTTTGTTGTTTGCTCGTTTGTACCGCGCCTGTTCGATTACCATCCGCTGGCGATTCCGGCTCCGTACAACCACTCGAACATCGACTCCGACGAAGTGATCTACTATGTCGACGGTGATTTTATGAGCCGCAACGACATCAAACCGGGTCACATCACGCTGCATCCGGGTGGTATTCCGCACGGACCCGCACCGGGTGCCATGGAACGAAGCATTGGCAAGAAAGAAACCGTTGAATACGCGGTGATGGTCGATACGTTCCGCCCGCTGATGCTGACGGAGCAGGCTTTGAAACTGGACGACGGTATTTATTACCAGTCGTGGCTGGAGTGACCCCACCATAACGGGGTGGGGTCAACAAAAAACATACATCAACTCATCATGGAAACGCTCGAGCTTCATCAAACCGAGACTGCCGATTTCCTGCCACTAAACGGCATCGATTACATTGAACTGTACGTGGGCAATGCCCTACAGTCGGCGCATTATTTTCAGACGGCCTTCGGCTTTCAGCCGGTAGCTCACGCGGGGCTGACGACGGGCCTGCGCGATCGGGAATCGTACGTGTTGCAGCAGGGAAAGATCCGGCTGGTACTTACCTCCTCGCTGTACGGTTATACCCAGATCGGTGAGCACGTCGACAAGCACGGCGATGGTGTACGGGTGGTGGCCCTGTGGGTCGACGATGCAACGCTGGCCTTTGAGGAAACAGTCAGGCGGGGGCCAAGCCCTTCATTGAACCGACGACCATGCAGGACGAACACGGGCGGGTCGTGCGGTCGGGGATTCACCTGTACGGCGACACTGTACACCTGTTCGTGGAACGCAAAGCGTATGATGGTCTCTTTCTGCCCGGTTTTACCGCCTGGACACCAGCCTACCAGCCAGCCGAAGCGGGGCTGCGGTACGTCGATCACATGGTGGCGAACGTCAACTGGAACCGCATGAACTACTGGATGGATTTCTACCACGATGTCATGGGCTTTCAGCAACTGGTATCGTTCGACGACAAAGACATCTCGACCGAATACACGGCCCTGATGAGCAAAGTCATGAGCAACGGTAATGGGCGCGTGAAATTCCCGATCAACGAGCCGGCCGAAGGCAAGAAAAAATCGCAGATCGAAGAGTACCTTGACTTCTACGGCGGTCCGGGTATTCAGCACATCGCCGTGGCGACCGACAACATCGTGGAAACGGTGCTGACGCTGCAAGAGCGGGGCGTCGAGTTTCTGACGGTACCGGACGCGTATTACGACACGCTGGCCGAGCGGGTCGGTCCGATCGACGAGGAGATTGCCACGCTGCGCCCGCTGGGCGTGCTGGTCGACCGCGATGAGGAAGGGTATCTGTTGCAGATTTTCACCCGCCCTGTCGGCTCCCGCCCAACGCTATTTTTCGAGATCATTCAACGCAAGGGGGCGCGCTCGTTCGGCAAAGGCAATTTCAAAGCCCTCTTCGAAGCCATCGAACGCGAACAGGCGCTTAGGGGGACGTTATGATTAATTGTGAATGATGGAGTGATAGAATGATTGAATGGGCTGACGCGAACATTTTTCAATCATTCCATCACTCTATCATTCAATCATTCTATCACAGCTATGCACCAATCCTATCCCCAATACACCCCCGACGAGCAGGCGATGTGGGCGATGCTGTTTCGACGGCAGATGGCGCAGTTGCCCGGTATGGCCAGTGAAACGTTTCTGGCGGGTATCGCAGCGACGGGCTTTCGCGAAGACCGTATTCCTGACTTTGCCCACGACCTGAACCCCCGTCTCCGCCAGCTTACGGGCTGGCAGGTGGTGGCCGTGCCGGGGCTGATCGACAACCGGCAGTTTTTCGAATTAATGGCCAATCAGCAGTTTCCAGCGACTACCTGGCTGCGTCGGCGCGATCAGCTGGATTACCTGCCGGAGCCGGATATGTTTCATGACACGTTTGGCCATGTACCGCTGCTGTCGAATCAGGCATTCTGCGATTTTCTGGCGTCGCTGAGTCGAATTGCGTTGACGCATATCGACAGCGAAGACGCCATTGCCATGATTTCGCGGCTCTACTGGTACACCGTCGAGTTCGGCCTGATTCAGGAAGATACCGCTCTCGGATCGGGCGGGTTGCGCATTTACGGCGGGGGCATCCTGTCGTCGGCGGGCGAAACCAGTCACAGCCTGTATAACCCCGCCGTGCAGCGTCGGCCCTACGATGTCGATACGCTGTTGCAGACGCCGTATGTGATCGACCGGTTTCAGGAGCAGTATTTCGTGATCGATTCGTATGAGCAGTTGTACGCATCGATACCCGAAATCGAAGCCCGGCTGGAGGCTTTGCTGGTTAGTTGAACGGCAGGCGTTAACTTGCCGGTTAACCGGCTGCTCACTCCCTGTTTATGACGCACCCCTCGGACGCAAGGGCTTATTTTTTCAAAATCGACACCACGATCAAGAAGATCCGCAACGCTCTGCAAAAGCAGTTCAACGATGCGGGATTCGACCTGACCGTGGATCAGTGGGTTGTGCTCGATCACATTGCCCGTAATCCCGGTATCAGCCAGAATTCAATTTCGGAGATAACCGTCAAAGATGCGCCCACGGTGACGCGAATCATCGACCTGCTGAGCCAGAAAGGGCTTGTTGAACGCCGGATGGCGGATACCGACCGGCGGAAGTTTCTGGTATTCCTGACCGACGCCGGGCAAGCTAAATACGACGAAGTATTACCCGTCGTGTCGGCCATGCGCCGAAAAGGCTGGGGCAACCTCAGCGACGACGATTACCATCAGTTCGTCAAGATCATGGACTCGATCTACCAGAATATGAGCGAGTAGGTGAACAAGTTTAAGGTTTGTAGTTTAACGTTTAAGGTTAGTCGTACAACCAAACAGAGCATCGCCACAAACCTTAAACGTTGAACCACAAACTTTGAACTCCCCGCATGTACGGCATATTCAGCTACGACATCGCACAACCCCGGTTAGGGTACAAACGGAACAACGCTGTTCTTGATCTGGAGGTGGTGGCCCTGCTCGGCTTCTTCAGTGACCTTGATCTCGACCCGTCCGTTTTTGCGCAGCCGACGCTCAACGCCTTTATCGCGCTGGGCCGGTCGGTTCATCGGCTGGTCGGGCAGCGCATCCGCGACCTGCTGGCCGACAGCGAAGCGACGCTGGTCAACGTACACGATCAGGTGCTGATTCCGCTCGACCGAACCACGCTGTATCTACCCGTTCAGATCAGCAATTACACTGATTTTTACGCGGGTATTCATCACGCCGAAAATGTGGGGAAGCTGTTTCGCCCCGATGCCGAGCCGCTCCTGCCCAATTACCGGCATCTGCCCGTTGGGTATCACGGCCGGGCGTCGTCGATCGTGGTATCGGGAACCCCCGTCCACCGACCGACAGGGCCATTTCTAGGGCCGGATCAGCGACCGGTATTCGGGCCAACGCAGGCGCTCGATTTAGAGCTGGAACTGGGCCTAATTATTGGCAAAGCGAACCCACAGGGCAAGGCCGTACCGGTCGGTGAAGCGGAGGACTACATCTTCGGTATCACGTTGTTCAACGACTGGTCGGCCCGCGACATTCAGCGGTGGGAGTACCAGCCGCTGGGCCCGTTTCTGGGTAAAAATTTTGCGTCGAGCCTCTCGGCCTGGGTCATTCCGTTTGATGAGCTGGAACCGTTTCGGGTTGATGGGCCAGTGCAGGAACCAGTGCCGCTCCCCTACCTGCGCTCGACCAGACCCGGCCACTTTGATCTGACGCTGGAAATCTGGCTGCAAACCGGCGACCTGCCCCCGCAGCGTATCAGTCAGACCAATGCCCGGCACCTGTACTGGTCGTTTGCCCAACTCGTTGCCCACCACACCGTCAATGGCTGTAATCTGGTAGTCGGCGATGTGCTGGCGACCGGCACGATTTCGGGAACGCAGCGCGACTCATTTGGCTCACTGCTCGAACTAAGCTGGAACGGAGCCCGACCGCTGATGCTGGCCGACAGTTCGAGCCGAACATTCTTGCAGGACGGCGACACCATTACACTACGTGGCTACGGCTACATCGACGGGCATCAGCTGACGCTGGGCGATGTAGTCGGTACAATTCAGCCGAACACTTAACCAATGCTATGAAAACGATTGACCCGGCGGATGTACCTGCGCCTGAATTTTATAAGCTGCTGACGGCCACGATTGGCCCCCGCCCGATTGCCTTTGCCGGTACAGTCGATACGGCCGGACGACCCAACCTGAGTCCGTTCAGCTTCTTCAACGTCTTTGGCTCGAACCCACCCACACTTATTTTTTCAACCGCTGTAACCCGTCACGGAACGCAGAAACATACCCTGCAAAACCTGCGCGAAGTCGGTGAGGTCACGATCAGCGTGGTTAGCCACAGCATGGTCGAGCAGATGTCGCTGGCGAGTGCCGAGTTCGAGAAAGGCGTCAATGAGTTCGAGAAAGCGGGTTTCGCTGAACGCCCGTCGGAAGTCGTGCGACCACCGGGCGTGGCCGAAGCACCCGCTTCGTTTGAGTGTCGGGTGAAGCAGATCATTGAAACGGGAACCGAGCCCGGTGCAGGCAATCTGATTATCTGCGAGGTCGTGCGGGGCCACTTTCGCGACGACATTTTCGATCAGCAGGGCGTCATCGACCCGCGCCGTGTCGATCTGATCGGGCGACTCGGTGGCGACTGGTACTGCCGTGCCAATGGCGAGGCACTATTTTCGCTGGCCCGCCCAAAAGTAGGTATTGGTGTCGATCAAATGCCCGAACCGATCCGCAACAGTGCGATTCTGACGGGCAACGATCTGGGCAAGCTGGGTAGCTTCTCGGCACTGCCCACGCCGGAAGCGGTGCAGCAGTACAGGCAGTCGGGAGTGTTGACTGACACGTTCGATGAAGCGCAAAACGGTTGCCAGTATCTCCCCGATCTGCTGCATTTACGCGCAAAACAGCTGCTGGCCGATAACAAGGTCGAAGAAGCGTGGCTGACGCTATTGCAGGGTTAGACCTGTCTCAAACAGCATCCTTCTGTAGTTACAGCAAACAGCAGGATGCTGTTTGAGACAAAACATTACCGGTGCTTTTCGACGCCGACCTGTTCGCAGAAGTCGAGGACGGGGCAGGTTGAGCAGCGGGGCAGTGTGCCTGTACAAATGTGCTTGCCAAACGGCATCAGCAGCCGATTGATATCGACCCACCGCTCGCGGGGCACCTGCTTTTCCAGTACTTTCAGCGTTTTCTCCGGTTGTGTCGTCTGCACATATCCCCATCGATTGACCACCCGGTGCACATGAATATCGACGCTTATAGCCGCCTGCCCCGTTGCAACCCCCAACGCCAAGTTCGCGCACTTCGGCCCGACGCCTTTCAGGGAGGTGAGCATGTCGTAATCGGCAGGTAGCTCACCACCAAACTCATTGACAATCCGCTCGGCGATACCGCGCATGGTATACGCTTTCTGGTCGGGATACGTCGTGCCGTAGAGCAAATCCGTCAGCGTCGGAATGTCGAGCGCGAGTAGTTGTTCGGGCGTGCGTGCCTGCTCAAACAGCCGCAGCGATACCGGAATGGTTGTTTCGTCGAGCGTGCGAATAGAAATGATGCACGAGATCAGTTGCTCGAACAGTGTATCGTAACCGCGTTCGAACAGATCGAACATGGCCGCTTTGGGAAACGGACGAACCGCGTCGGCAATGCGGGACAGAACGGCGTCAAGGTCAAAGTTCGGCTTCATCGGTGTCAGGGTTTCGTAACCTGACACCGAATCGAAGCAAACTGTTTTTAAACTTTCGTGATGACCATCTCGACGCGTCGGTTTTCCGGCCGTTCCTTCAACGTACGGTTCGTGTTGATGGGGCGCGAGGGGCCGTAACCTACCGTGTCTACGCGGTCGGCACGGATGCCTTTCGATACCAGATACCGCTTCACCTCATTGACCCGGTTGCGCGACAGCTCAACGTTCGCGTCGAAATCCCCGACGGTGTCGGTGTGCCCTTCCAGTCGGATGTGCATGGTTGGGTTAGTCTGCATGATCCCGGCCAGCCGGTCGAGTTCGGGGAACGACTCGGCTTTCAGATCGTATTTCGACACGTTGAAGTAAATGTTCTTCAACGTCACTTTCGTACCGGCTTCGATGGGTAACAGATCGAAATCGCGGGCTACGCTGCGGCTGCTGGCGTTCAGCGTATCGGTCCGGCTCAGATAACCCGGCCGCGACGCCGTTACGACGTACCGCCCGCGCGTATCCACCGGGATCGAGTAAGCCCCTGTCAGGTCGCCACTCCGCACCGAATCGGACGTCGTGTTTCCGTCTGATTCAGCACCAGACAGCAGTTGATATGTCAGCGTCGCGCCAATCAGCTTACGCGTTTTGGCGTCGCGCGTCAGGCCCGTAATCGCTACGTTTTCTGACACGGCTGGCTCAGCTGGCTGTACCGGTTCTGGCGCGGGTTTGGGGGCAGGTGTCGCAACGCCGGGGGTCGTGCGCGGTGTGGTACGCGGCTGCGTCTGGGCGCGGGGTGTTGCAGGCGTCGTCGGCCGACGTTGGGCATACGTTTGCTGCTTTTTCGGATTCGTGATGTGAACCCCCCAGAAGTTGAAGCAACGTACTGAGCCGTGATCGCGGCACTCGTACAGATCGAATACGGTATAGCCGGGTTCAATACGCTCGAAATACACCACAAAATCAACCCGTTCGCCCGGTTCAACAACCCGGCTCGTTTCGGGCGGAATATTCTCTGCCCGGATAAACTTATACGACTTTTCCCCCTGGTTGACATAGATTCGGGACGATGGCTGAAAGCCGATCGTACTCTCGGTCCACGTGTTTCGGCTCCCCCCGCCCGGCAACGGAATAGTAAACGGATTCCGACGCCGACCCGTCGAACCAGGCCCTGCCGGTGACAGGTGAGTCATGTAAATAATCGTGTATTCGCTGGTCAGTTCAACGCGCCGGATAGACACGTCCTTGTCGTTTATATCGTCGACGCGGGGGGCTACCGTTACGTACTGCGCCTGTGCGGACAGAGCCGAAGCCAACAGCAGGCATCCTAGCAGAAAGGAGAGAAAATGGCGGTTCATAGTCGTTGTTTGGCAGGGAATTACATCCCTAAAACGTTGGATTATAACGCCGGGTTCAGGGTTTAATCGTGTGGTACTTTTCAAAAAAAAGTGCGCCGGGTTTGCACCTGGCGCACTTTTTCTGTGGGGTAAGCAGCTTGATTAATACCCGGCGTTCTGCAACAGCGCGGGATTGGTCGTGATCTCCCGCAGCGGAATCGGGTAAATCAGCCGGGTGCTGTTCCAGGCTACCGTCGTCGTACCGGCAACGATGCTCTGACGGGTGCGCTTGACATCGTGAAGCAACGTACCCTCAAACGCCAGCTCCAGCCGCCGTTCTTTCAGGATCGCAGCCGCCGTCAGCTGAGCGGACGTCAGTGCCGTAGCGCCGGCCCGCGCCCGCACCGTATTGATGTCGGCCAGTGGCGTTACGCCAACCGTTGTACCAGCCCGAAAATTGGCTTCGGCCCGCGTCAGATACATTTCGGCCAGTCGGAGTATCTGGATGTTGCCATACTGATTGATAAATTTGGCCGTACGAACAGCCCCAATCTCATCCTGGTAGAACAGTGCGCCACGATTATCATTGGCATCGTACAGTGCCAGGTGTTTATCGTTGATTTCAATATCACCCCGACCACCGTATTCCGACGCGCCATAGAACGTGTTCAGGTCATTCGTGCCATCCTGATCAGTTATCTGAATAGCAAATATCGTTTCGTTGGTATTGCCCCCGCTGACGTTTGTACGCAGGTCAAATACCTGCTCAATAGGTACCAATTCATACTGACCACCCGCGATGACGCGGTTGGCGGCAGCCGCAGCGTTGGTATAGTCCAGCTTTTGCAGATACACCCGCGACGCCTGCGCAGCCGCAGCCCCTTTGGTAGCAAAGAAACCATTAGTCGCTGGCAGTTTCGATTCGGCATCGACCAGATCCTGAATAACTTGCGTGTACACGGCGGCTACCGTACTGCGGGCGACGTTGTTACTGGCATCGATCGACGTTGTCGGCGTCAGTACGATGGGTACGCCGAGGTTCGCGTTGTTATCGCCATCGCCCCAGCTCTTGGCGTACACCCGCACCAGTTCAAAATACATCGACGCCCGGATAAACTTGGCTTCACCTTCAATGCGGTTACGGTCGGCCGATGCGGCCAAGCTCAGGTTAGCCAGCACGGTGTTGGCGATGTTGATAGCCCGGTACGCATTGGTCCAGGTAACGTCGATCTGATCGTTGTTAATCAGCAACCGTTTGGTGTACATCTGCTGCGGAGCCGCGAAGGTACCCGTCCAGGTTACCTCACCGTTATCGCCCAGCAGTTCGGCGTCGCGTTGCAGATCGCCCCCGTACACGTTAACGTTACCAATGGCGTCGTAGGCACCCACCAGCAGCGCGTTCAGGTCAGAAGCGGTAGACAGAGCCTGTCCGGCCGACACGTTGGTCACCGGTTTAATATCCAGCTTACCCGTGCATGACGTGAGCCAAAGCCCCGTTGCCAGCATCGAAGCCAGTGCTATAGAGTTGATTTTCATGACTGTCAGATAAGAATGGCGTTAGAAACCGATTTGCACACCACCAACGATTGTACGCGGCTGGGGCGCAGAATAAAAGTCGATACCCAGGTTGACGGGGTTAGCACTGTAGGCATCTGAGTTAACCTCAGGGTCCCAGCCGGTGTAGTTGGTAAACGTCAGCAGGTTTTGTCCCGTCACATACACCCGTACTCGATTCAGCTTCACCCGGCTAACAACCGACTGCGGCAGCGTGTAACCCAGCGAAACAGTCCGCAGCCGGACGTAGTCGCCTTTTTGCAGGTACCGCGACGATTCGCCGGTACCATTGCCGCCCAGCAGGCGGGCCTGCGGTACGTTGGTAACGTCGCCCGCCTTACGCCAGCGGTTCAGCTGATCGATCGACTGGTTGTCGAAGAAATCGCCGTTGGCCGACTGAAACTTACCACCGCCGTTGTAGATGTAGTTACCGGCCTGCCCCTGAAACAGCACGCTCAGATCGATACCGGCATAGCTGAAGTTGTTGGTCAGACCACCGATGAATTTCGGCGTCGGACTACCCAGCGCTACGTACTGAGCCGCGTTATAGTCGTTGGTTGTCGTGCGGTTCAGGCTACCATCAGCGTTGGTCGTGTTGGTGTAGTACAGCGCGTCGCCGTTCTGCGTATCGACACCCGCGTATTCAGGACCGTAGAACACGCCCAGCGGCTGCCCCTCCTGCGCCCGGTTGAGGAACGAGCCAGTAATGGTCGTACCGCCCAGATCGGTTACGCGGTTGGTGTTGTAGGCAATGTTAAACGAGGTGTTCCACTTGAACTTACCCGTCAGGTTCTGCGAATTCAGCAGTACCTCAACGCCTTTATTATCGAGCTTACCCACGTTACGCAGTTGTGTTCGGTAGCCCGTCGAGCCCGGCACGTTCACGTTTAGCAGCAGGGCCGTGGTGTTTTTCTGATAATAGTCGATTTCGCCCGACAGCCGGTTGTTGAACAGACCAAACTCAAGGCCGAAGTCGGCCTGCAAGGTTTTCTCCCAGGTCAGGTTCGGGTTCGCAATCTGCAACGGAGCCTGCCCTGGTATACCGGCGTACCCATATGAGCCAGTAGTTCCTGAAGCAGCGTATAGAGCCTGCGAGTTGAAGTTACCGATTTCAGCATTACCTGTCAGGCCGTAGCTGGCCCGCAGTTTAAGCAGGCTGATAACCGGTACCGACCGCATGAACGATTCATCCGAAATGATCCAGCCTGCCGATGCAGCCGGGAACACACCGTACCGGTTGTTGGCTCCGAAACGGCTCGATCCATCGACCCGCGCCGACGCGCCCAGAATGTACTTGTTAGCGAAGCGGTAGTTTACACGGGCAAAGTACGACAGGAAGCTAAAGCCCGTTTCGTTACCCAAACCACCCGTAACCCGGGCCGCCGATGAAATCTGTTTGTAGGCATCACTGGGAAACTGCTGTCCCGTTACCGACGAGAAGTTGCTGCGCGACTGCTGGTACGACATACCCAATGTTGCATCGATGTCGTGCTTTTCGGCGATCGTCCGGCCAAACGTGAAGTAGTTATTGGTCGTGTAGTTGACCACCTGCCGGAAGCTGTTAACACCCAGACCGTTCGGCGCACCCGTGTTGCGGGCCGTTTCCTGCCCATAATATTCCTCCTCCTGCTGACTGATAATATCGGTTCCGAAATCGGTGTGAAACGTCACGCCCGGCACTATTTTGTACTCGGCATACGCATTGGTCAGCACCCGAAATACCCGTGCCTGCAAGGCCGCAAAGTCGCGGTTCAGCAACGGGTTGTAGTACAGCGTATAGTTACCACTCAGCTGATTTGTGCGGGGGTCGATAACGGGCGTCATCGGCGGCAGCGCCACAATCTGCATCGGAGTCGAGAAGGCGTTGTCGTTTGATACCCGGTCGTTGACGGAGTTCACCAGATTCAGCTTGACGCCAATGGTCAACTTCTCCGACGCCGTATGGTCGAGGTTAGCCAGACCGCTCAGCCGCCGGAATCGGTTTTTAATCAGGATACCGTTCTGATCGAAGTACTGGCCCGATACGTAGAAACGCGTTTTGGCGTCGCCACCACGAGCGTTGAAATCATATTGCTGCGAAGGTGCCTTTTGAAACGCTTCAGCCTGCCAGTCGGTATTGTACTTCGGGTTGGGCGCCTGCCAGCCCGAAGCGTCACCGGCGGCATAGCGCGTAAACCGGTTGTTCAGCGACGTACCGGGGGCCAAATAACCCAGGCTAATCGAGTTGGCCAGTGCTTCCTGAAGCAGTTCGACGTACTGATTGGTATTGAGCCACGTCCGCAAATGGGTTGGGGTGCTCATACCATACTGCGCGCCGATTTCAAAGGTCGTTTTACCGGCTTTACCGCGCTTGGTGGTAATCAGCACAACGCCGTTTGCCGCCCGTGCGCCGTAAATAGCTCCGGCCGATGCGTCTTTCAAGACTTCGATCGACTCAATATCGTTCGGGTTCAAATCGGCAATCGGGTTGGTCGGGGCCGTTGTCGACGACTGATCCGACGATGTAACCGGAATACCATCAACCACGTAAAGCGGCTGGCTGCTGGCCGTCAGCGAAGCCGCACCCCGCACCCGGATTTGCAGCCCCTGCCCTACCTTACCGTTGAGCGACGTGATCTGCACCCCGGCTACGCGCCCGGCGAGGGCCTGCTCAGCACTGGGTACCGGAATGTTCGCCACTTCGCGTGAGGTCACCTGCGCGATGTTACCGGTCAGGTTCCGCTTCGATTGCGCGCCATAGCCCGTTACGACAACCTCGTCCAGCGCGCGGGTATCATTGCTCATCGATACGTTCACCGCCGTACGGTTACCGACCGAGATCTCCTGCGTAGTAACACCGACAAAGCTGAATACCAGTGTGTTGATGTTCGGTGGCAACTCCAGCGAATAATTTCCGCCTGCATCCGTCTGCGTACCCCGGCTTGTTCCTTTCGCAACAACGGACACCCCTGGCAGGGGGGTCCCATCTTCCGCCGACGTCACCTGCCCGGTTACGCGTCGGCTCTGCGCCAATGCCGGTAGCGTCAGCAGCAGGCATAGCAGAATCGTTAGTTTAGATAAATGTTGTCTCATAGATGAGCGACGTTATTGATCTGTTTACTGTCCAAAGTACGTCTTAAAATTTGGTTAACGAACACCTTAGCAAAATTGTACAATCCTACCTGCGGATTAAGTCAACTTTCAACACGTGTTCAGGATTTCACTGCTCGCGTCGACATCACCTTGACCTTATCCCGGCGTCAGGCGTTACAAACAAAAACCGGGGTACCGCTGAAAGCAGTACCCCGGTTTTTGTGCTGTCTGACCAGCCCCAATCGGAAGGGTATTCCTAGAAATTGGGGTTTTTTGTCGCCACGCTGGATGTCGACGGGTTTAACACCGACTCATCCGCCGGAACGTCCCAGTAGTCGAGGAAGTTATAGCTGATGGTTACGTTTTTGTTAACCGCTCCAGCCGTCGTTACAACCGTGTTGCCGTAGCTACCTCCGCCGTTGGCGATGTCATAGATCCAGCCCCACCGGCGGCTATCGTAGTACGACAGGCCCCGGCTGAACAGGGCTACCCGCCGTTCTTTGGTCAGTTCGGTCAGGGCTTTTGCCAGCGTCAGGCTCGTACCTGTTACAGCCGCTACACCCGCACCCTGGTAGTTGCGAACGTCGTCGATGTAGCCCAGCCCTTTCTCGATGTTGCCGAGCCGCAGGTTGGCTTCGGCCAGAATCAGGGCGTTTTCTTCATAGCTACCGGCGATGTACAGTTCGTACGCGCCAGCCGTCCGGTTGCCATATACATATACACCCGACGCGCCGTTGCCGCCGTTTACCATGCTGTAGCGCGTGGTGTAGGTGTAGTTGTTTTTGTACATTGTCTTCGTGTCGAAGTTGTTCGACAACCGCTTATCGCCCGAATTGAACGCCTGGATAAACCGTTCCGTAACCTTGAACGTCGACGCCGTGTTGGGGTTAGTCGTCAGCGCAGATACGGTGCCCCCCGTAGGCGTGAAGAACGAGTTCTGCGACGTACTCCGACCCGTGAACACGATATCACCCTTTTGAATACCATTCGTCGCCAGCGTCAGCACGCTGTTCCAATCGGCAGCGGTCATGGTCGAGGTCGATGATTTGGCGATGGTCGCGCTTGGGTTTCCGTTGACGAACGGAGCCAGTTTGTTGGCGATGATGTTACGGGCCAGCATCGTATTGATGTTGCGCTTCCATACATCGACCGATGGTACACCACCCAGACCCACCTGATTGACCGCCGGAATCAGCTGACCCAGCATCGACTGATAATCGGTCGTGCTGGAGATGCTGCTCAGCGTCGTAGCGGCCATGTTCAGGTACGTATTCGACTGCGTAATGATCGCATCGTGCGACACGTAATTCCCGTTTGTGGCACCCGCCTGATCTTCGATCAGACCGGCATAATACATCGACCCGATCGACGCGTAGGCATAGCCTTTCCACCAGTAACACCAGGCTTTCACCGTGTTCTTCTTAGAAGTCGCATCGCCTGAAAACGAAATATTGTCGACGGTCGCCAGCACCTGATTACAGGCGTTGTTGAGCGCGTACATATTCAGCCACTGATAGTAAAGCGGGTTGTTACCGGCCCCCGTGGCAGCCCGGCTGTTGTACGCCCGGATGATACCGATCTGTGGGGCCGGGTTGGTCTGCTTCGTACCGTCGTCCAGAATGATATAGTCGGGTACGCCGATCGTCGTCACCTGGTTGTTGGAGGCATCGGCCCCAACAATATCAGCCATCAGCGCGCTGTACCCCCAGGGCAGCGAAAAGTAACTGTCGCCCAGCCAGCCGTCGCCGTTGGCGAAGCCGTTGATGTATACGCCACCCTGCGCGAAAGAGATAAGCCCGGCTTCGGTGTTTACGTTGGCCGACAATGTTGGTGCATTGGGGTTACCGACATCGAGCTGGTCTTTGCAGGCGCTTCCGCTCAGCAAAGCAACTGTCAGACAAGCAGCCGTAATAAATTTATGATTCGATATGAATTTCATATGTGAAGACATTAGAAAATTAGAAGCCAATGTTCAGACCCACCTGGTACGACTTGATGTTGGGCAATGTGCTGTGGTCGACACCCCGGTCGAACGACGAGTTCGACGCACCCGAACTGATCTCCGGGTCGTAGCCCGTGTACTTAGTGAACGTCAGGATATTGCGTCCTGTAAAGACGATCTGTGCCTGGCTCAGGTACGGAATCTTCACCACTTTGGCGATGTCGAAAGCCAGCGATATGTTACGCAGCCGGACAAACGAGGCATCTTCTACGAAAAAGTCTTTGGTACCGTTGTTACCGGCCCCGCGCAGGCTACCCCACAGGTTGTAATAAGCGCTCGACCAGTAGGCGGGGAAGGCACCGGTTTTGCCGTCGATCGTTACCTGCTTGGTGAAGTCGCCACTGATACCATCGCGGTACATCCACTCTTTCGTCTGGTTGTAAAGGTGGCTGCCGTAGACCCAGTCGAACTGGAAGTTGAAGGTCAGGAAGTCTTTGAACGAGATACCGTTGATGAACGACATGTTGAACTTGGGGTTCGGGTTCATCAGCGGGTACGTTTCGTTGGTGAACTGCATCTGATATGTAGATTTGTTCACAACACGGCCATCGACAATCTGGTACTGCCCTTCGTTGGCCGGGGTGATATACCGCTGCCCCGACTGGTTTACGTAATCAAGGCTCGTGAGGGCTTTATAACCATACACCTGCCCAATTGGCTGACCCGGCGTCAGCACCAGTGCGGTGCTACCAGCGCTCGTCGTCAGGATGATGTCGGCACCGCCCGAGATGGCGTCAATTTTCGACAGTTGATGACCGAAGTTGGTGGTAAAATTCCACTTCAGGCCCGGTGAAGTGTAGACCGGCAGCGACAGCGAGAACTGCACCCCATTCGACGACATATTGATAGCGTTGGTCAGCTGACCCGTCGAACCCAGTGACGGTGGTACGCTTACCGAGTAGATCACGTTTTCGCTCTTGCGCTTCCAGTACGTAAACGAACCGGTGATCGAGTTGAGCCACGACCGGCCAGCGTTACCGCCAACCGTAAAGTCCGTACCAATTTCCAGTTCTTTCGATACTTCAACCTGAAGGTTGGGGTTGTTGGTCGTCGTCGGAATCGAATACACCAGACCAGAACCCAGGTTTTGCTGACTCAGCACGGGGTAGCGATCAAAGGCGCCCGGCTGAATACCGGCTTCACCATAGGCTGCCCGGAGTTTGAAATACGGCAGGGCGTTAGCAATGCTGCTGTTTTTGAAGAACGACAGCGGGTTGACGAACACGTCGGCGTGGGGGAAGGTAAATGGCTTCGAGCCACCACCAAAGGCCGACGACCAGTCGCTGCGGAAACCACCCGTTACACCAAACAGATCGCCGTACGTGATTTTCTGGTTGACCAGATAACCATACGTGATGAACGGCGTAACATAATCGTACGATACCGCCTGCGACGCCGTCGAGCTGATGTTGTACGGTGGCGCCATGCTCAGGCCCAGTCCGTAGGTGCGGTAATCGGTCGACCGGTTTTTACGGTAGTCAAACGATACCTGCGTACTGGTTTCGATAGGGAGTTTGCTGCGGAAATCCTCCTGAAAGTTGGTGCGGAAGTAGGCCGTACCGAGGAAGTTCTGGAAGGTATTGGTGTACTGGAAATTGTCGATTTCCCCTTTGTTATCCGACGCGTTATTGCCCGACCAGTTGTTATAGTAGTTCGAGCTGACGTTGGCCGACTGGTTATAGTAGGTCCAGCGGGCTGCTTCGTTCCGGTAGTTGATGCCGTATTTGGCGTCCAGTTCCACGAACTTGTTGACCTTATAGTTGGCGTCGAAGTTCTGAAGTACCTCGATTTTGTTGTTCAGCCCGTCGGTGTACTCCTGCACGTAGTAGGGGTTGCTGGAGTTAACACTGACAAAGTCGGCCAGCGGGTGAACGGCGTAGGTACCGTCAGCCAGGGGGCGGGTCAGGTCGAAGAACGGCGATGTGTTCAGGAAGCCATAAGTGGCACCGGTTCCCGGACCCGTGCTACCGCCCGTACCAACGGCGTAAGTAGCGCCCAGCCCTGGGTGCAGCGTGTTTTTGGTGTAGATCAGCTGCGTGCTGGAGCGGATCGTGAAGTTCTTGAAAATCTCCGTACCCAGGTTAGCCGAGAGGTTGCTGCGATCCAGGTACCCGTTTTTCAGAATCGGCGTTACGGTGTGGTTGTTCGACGCCGTGATGCTGTAATCGTTCTTTTCGCCACCACCCGAAATCGTGATAGTGTTGTTGGTCGTACTACCCGTCTGGAACACCTGCTTGAAGTGATCGTAGTATTTCAGGTTCGCGTCGTACGCTTTGTTGTTGTCGTTGTTGATGTTCTGAATGGCATAGCGTGTTCCCCCGCCGTACTGATACGACAGACCAACGATCGAGCCGTTTTCGTTGTAGGCCAGCGGCTGACCCGTCGTTCCACTGATGATGTTGTTGTTGGCGTCGGTGAGCCACGAATGCTTGTCGGCCTTGCGTACGTTGCCCGTGTTGAGGAATTCGTTCGACGAATAGCTGGTCGAGAAGCTAACCGACGTGCGGCCTTTTTTGCCTTTTTTGGTAAATACCTGAATAACGCCGTTGGCACCCTGCGCACCGTAGATCGACGCCGAAGCCGCACCCTGTACTACCTCTACCCGGTCGACGTTGCTCAGGTCGAGTGAGTTGATGTCGGTACCTGCTACCTGCACACCGTCGACCATGATCAGCGGACTGGTGCTGCCCTGCACCGAGTTGATACCGCGCAGCAGAATGTTGACCGGCGCACCGGGGTTACCGCTGACCGACGAAATCTGTGCACCCGGAATTTTACCGATCAGCGCCTGATCGATAGACGCCGTCGGCGTCTGGGGCAGGTTCTTGGCCGATACGCTTTCGACCGAAATACCCAGCTTGGCCTTGCTGGTGGCGATACCGCTACCTGTCACGACGACTTCGGTCAGCAGTTTGGAGTCGGAAGCCAGACTGACGTTCAATTCAGTGTCGTTCCGCAGGGTCAGTTCCTGGGTTTTGAACCCAACGAAGCTAAAAACCAGCACGGTGTTGTTGCCGCTCGGTACAGCCAACGAATACGTACCACCGGCATCGGTTACGGTACCTCTATTGGTTCCCTTGATAACGACCGATACGCCCGGAACAGCGGCACCGTCTTCGGCCGCCGTAACCTTGCCAACGACCCGTCGATCCTGCGCCTGCACAATAGTCAACAGTGAGCATACCAACAGTATACTCATCCATAGAACTTTTCTCATAAGGTAATTTGCGTTAGGTAAGCTATAAGTACAATTACAAATATACCCCCAGCGAAAAGACCATATTATGTTTTGATTAAGTTTAATGAGTTTATAATTTATTTCAATCCTTTGACGTATGGGCGAATATTCTATTGAATTATCGCTTTATCATACCATGAAAACGGGATTAACAGGCTTTTGCACAATGGTATTATACTCATAATGCTATTTGTCGCAAAACCAGCTTGCCCAGCGATGGGCGCGCCCCTGTTCGGCGGTTAGTCGGTAGTCATTACTGAATCATATCCGGGAGCGATAAGGCTGGAATGTCGATGCATGCTGACCCCGTTGCCCATAAAAAAACCGCTGCCTTGCGGGGCAACGGTCTTACTATGAGTCCATGCAATACTAACTACAGCCCTGTAAAACCTGCTCGATATCAGCCCGCATGGCAATCGTGTGTTGATACCCGATCCGGAACACCTCCCGCGCCTTGCTGATATCGGTAGGGCCGTAGCCAACCAGATCGTGCGGCTCGATCAGCAGGCTACAACGGCTAAACTTATCGCGGGTCTTGCTTTGCACCGCCAGAATCAGGCTGCGCTCAATAACCCCTCGTGCCGAGCGCACCGGCCGGTCTTTCCCGAACGGATTGCAATGCGACGCTATAACGATATCTATTTTGTCCTCGATTGGCTCAATGGGCAGGTTGTTCAGCACGCCCCCGTCGATGTATTGTCGTTTGTTGATGAGCATCGGCTCAAAGATGCCCGGCAGGCAGCAGGACGCCAGCACCGGCCTAATCAACTCCCCTTTCTCGAACAGCACCTGCACACCGTCGGTCAGGTCGACAGCGACAACGTGTAACGGAATGTGCAGCCCCTCGAATGAATCGTGGGGGATGTATTTGCGGAACAGGTCGATGGCGGTGTCGAGCCGGAGCAGGCCCATGCGGTTCCAGGCCGGGCGCAGGTGCTTCATAAACGACGACGATTCGAGCAGTTTCAGGCTTTCGTCGGGCGAGTAGCCTTGTGCGGTAAGTGCGCCCACGATGGCACCAGCACTCGTTCCCGAAATCTGATCGAATGTCAGGCCCATTTCCTGAAGGGCCTTGATAATACCCAGATGCGCGATGCCCCGCGCACCGCCCCCCGACAATACCAGTCCAATTTTCATACTATGCAAGCTAATGGCCGCGTCTGGCGAACAGACCGGACACTATAATAACTCGGCCAGCCTACCGCTCTGTTTAATTCGGATGCCTTTTTCGGTTCGTTCCAGCAAAGCCGCTTCGACGTAGGGGTCGTGATCGAACACCAGTATCCAGTCGCCATCGACGGCCTGTTCGAGATACTGTTCTTTTTCGCTCATCGCCACCAGCGGCCGGATATCGTAACCCATCACGTACGGAATGGGAACGTGCGAGGTCGACGGAATCAGATCAGCACAGAATAATAACGTCCGACCGGCGTACTGCATTTTCGTCAACGTCATTTTTTCGGTGTGCCCATCGACGTACAGCAGGTCTAGTCCGCCAATGCTGTGATCGCGTTTGTCCGTAAATACCAGCTGGCCGCTTTCCTGCAAGGGTAGCAGGTTCTCGCGCAGGTAGGTCGCCCGTTCGCGGGGGTTGGGTTCATGGCCCAGTCCCATTGCCCGCTATGCACCCAGTACGTCGCGTTGGCGAAAGTGGGAGCCAATCGGGTGCGGGCCGCGTCGGCGTAACTGACGGCCCCACCCGCGTGATCGAAGTGCAGGTGCGTCAGCAATACATCGGTTATATCGTTGGTAGAATATCCCGCCCGCTCAATTTCGCCCGTGAGGGTTTTGCCGTTAGGCAGGTCATAGAAGCTAAAGAAACGGTCGTTCTGTTTGTCGCCGGTACCGGTATCGACCAGCATCAGCCGGTTACCGTCTTCGATGAGCAGGCAGCGCAACGCCCAATCGCACAGGTTACGATCGTCGGCGGGGTTGGTACGCTGCCAGATGGTTTTCGGAACGACGCCAAACATAGCGCCCCCGTCGAGTTTAAACGGGCCGACGTCGATGGTTTTGAGTTGCATAGGAAAAGCATTCGGGTTTTGCGGGTAAAGAATCGCAAAAAACGGCAATAACCCAAAGCCGGGCTGTTGCCGTTCTGCCAGCTACCGAACGGTAACCTATCGCCGACGACGCAGTAGAAAATAAGTGGTCACCCAGATGGCCAGTGCCGTGCTGCCGTGAATCCATTCGGCGCCCGGCACCGCCCGGGCCGCCGTCATTACCACCAGCATATCGACGGTGGGAATCAGCGAACCGGCCAGCAAGGTGACCGCCAGCGGTAGCCGCCAGTTCATGTACGTGAATATCGCCAGAATAAGGCCGGAGAATATGTCCCGAATGCCTTTGATGTAGTGAAATGAATAAGCGGATTGGTCGTAGATCAGGCCAAACCCGCGTTCGGCGGCTTGCGGCATAATCAAAAACCGGAGTCCGATAAACATGAGCAGTGCACCGAACGTATAACCTGCGATTTTGGCCCAGCGGGGCAGTTGTTCCGTTTGCATCGTTGTGTTTGTTTTGGTTAACGATACAAAGGTCTCCCACCCCCAACGCGCCCACATTCACCTGGGTGAAGATCGTCTTGCGTTCCGTTCAATACTGTTTGCCCGCCCGCTGCGCCCGAAGCCGACTCAATGACTGCGGCTTGATGCCGATGTACGAGGCAATAACATACTGCGGTAAGCGCTCAACCAGATTCGGGAACAACCGCATAAACGAATCGTAACGTTCATCGGCGGTTTCGCGGTAGAAAGAAGTTAATTTACCAAGTGTTACCAGAAATAGCTGCTCCGCTATCAATCGGCCCAGCGCCTGTCCGTGCTCCATCTGAGCGTATAGCAGTTGCAGATTATCGTAGCTGATCCGCCGAAGGGTCGTTGGTTCGAGGGCTTCGATGTAGCGGGTTGACGGTTGCTGGGGCAGAAAACTTTCGTAGTTGCAGGTAAACGTTTGTTCAGGCGAAAAATCGTACGTTCGTTCTTCCCCGTCATCGAGCACGTAATACCGCAGCAGGCCCGTTTCAACGAACCCGACGTACCGACACACCTCGCCCGCCCGCAGAAAGAAATCGCCCGCGCTGAGCGTATGCGTTTCGAACAACCGGTTGATACAGTCTTCGTCGGCCGAACTGACCGGGACGATCTGGCGAATGACGCTGAGTAGTGACGGTTCTGACAACTTCACGGACTGCTTGTTTAGAGACCAAAGAGCTGAGCGCGCAGACAAATACCCGCCGACGCATACCACAGGGACTGAACGCTATGGGGTAAAAATCGTTATCGCTATATACTCATCTACCGCGCATGAAACGTATTGTGCATAAACACCCACTGGCAATCCGGTGGTTTCACTGGATCAACTTCCCGGTGTTGTTCGTGATGATCTGGAGTGGTCTGCTGATCTACTGGGCCTACGACCCGTACAAGATTCAGATCGGTGACTATGTGTTGTTCTCGTTTTTCCCGGATGGTTTTTACAAAGCGCTGGGCGTGCCATTCCGGCTGGCCGAAGGCATGGCGTGGCACTGGGTATTTATGTGGCTGTTTATTCTGAACGGCATCCTGTACGTCGGCTACACGTTTATGTCGGGCGAATGGCGGCATTTGGTTCCCGACCGAAATTCGTTCCGGGAAGCCATTCAGGTGACTCTGTACGACTTCGGCCTGCGCAAAACCCAGCCGCCGTTTGTGAAGTACAACGGCGCACAGAAGATCGCTTATTTCACCATCATACTGATGGGAATCGGCTCGGTACTGACGGGCTTCGCCATCTATAAACCAGTACAGATTGCGTGGCTGACGACCTTGCTCGGCGGCTACAAAGCGGCCCGGCTGGAGCATTTCGTGCTGACGGTCGGCTTTGTACTGTTTTTCTTCATTCACGTCGCGCAGGTGATCCGGGCGGGCTGGCACAACTTCCAGTCGATGGTAACCGGCTTTGAAGTTGTCAAACCATCCGATCCCGAACGGCCGGTAAGTCAGGCACCCGCGCCAATGCCCGAACCCGATCCGGTTTCACCTTCTCAACCCGCCTTGTCATGAGTCAGTCAACAGAACCAAAACTACCCGAAGAAAACGTTCCCGAATCGGCCATGCGCCGAAAAACGCTGATTTCGTTCGGCGTATTTGCGCTGGCTGCTGCCGGTTCGACGGGGTTGTACAAGTACATCGCGGACAGCAAAAACGCGCTGGGGGTTAAACGCCCGCTGCGGCTGGTGCTGAACGAAAACGAAGCGGTTGCCCGGACCTATTTCAGCAACAATCACCTTGTCCCGACGTTCGACCCGAAACAAGCCGCCCGACCCGCCCGCGTCAACGGCTACGACGGCATAAAGAAACCCATCCCCGACGATTGGCAGCTTCAGATCGACCGGCCCAACGCCGAGCCGCTTATGCTCTCGATGGACGCGATCAAAGCCTTGCCGAAGCACGAAATCACCTACGAATTTAAGTGCATTGAGGGTTGGAGTCAGGTACAGAACTGGGCCGGGGCACGGCTGTCGGATTTCATGGCGGCTTACAAACTCGGCACCCGCAGCGGCAACGCGCCTAACCCCGATCAGCCCGACGACCTGTTTAAACACGTCGGTATGGAAACACCCGACAAAGGCTATTACGTGGGTATCGACATGGCGAGCGCCCTGCACCCACAGACACTGCTGGCCTATGAAAACAACGGTGAGCCGATCAACGCACAGCACGGTGCCCCCGTCCGCCTGATTATCCCGGTGAAATACGGTGTCAAGAACCTGAAGCGCATCGGCCGGATTTTCTTCGCCGACGAACGCCCCCGCGACTTCTGGACCGAACGCGGCTATGACTATTATGTAGGACTGTAATCCGTTTTCAGTTCACGGTATACCATTTTCGGTTGTGCCAGACGGTACCGTAAACTGTATACCGAAAACGCGTTCACTTATGCTCACCCTCCTTCTCCTGACAAGCCTGCTGGCAGGCCCAAAAAATCCCGGCAAGCCGATGGCCCGCCCGGTGGTCGTGCTCGAATTGTTTACGTCGCAGGGCTGCTCAAGTTGCCCGTCGGCCGATCAGACGTTGAAGCAGATTACCGATCAGGCCAACGCGTCGGGGCAAGCGGTTTACGGGCTGTCGTTCCACGTCGACTACTGGAACCGGCTGGGCTGGCGCGACCCGTTCAGCAGCGCATCCTTTACCAACCGGCAACGGCAGTACGACCGCGCACTGAACACGCAGACGTACACTCCACAACTCATCATCAACGGGCGACAGGACATAGTCGGCAGTCAAAGCGGCCGGATTCAGCAAAGCATCCGTGCAATACAGCAACAGCCCGCAGCAGCCTTCGTCGGTATCGACGGTAAAGTCACCGACCGCGCCAACGGGCAAATAGCTGTTCAGTACGAACTGGGCAGCGACGGCCCTTACCGACTCAATGCTGCGCTGGTGCAGAAAGAAGTGCAAACGGTTGTAAAAAACGGCGAAAACGGGGGTCGCACCCTGACGAATACCAACGTCGTGCGCGATTTCAAAACGCTCGAAAAACCCGGCCGCTCCGGTCAGGTGTTGCTAACGGTACCGCCCGGTCTCCGCACAGAGCAAACGGCCGTGCTACTTTACATACAGCGTACCGACAGCGGGCAGATCGTCGGGGCGGTACGGTTGTAGAACGAGTGAGATAGTGCTCAGCCGGATTTCTTGCGGAAGTGGGTTTGCTGGAGGGGGTGACTAAGACAGACATGTTCGATTAGATTTGACTCCTTGTAAGAGGTTGTTTGGGAAAGTGTTTTTGTCATCCCGACGACAGGAGGGATCTTCGGTAAAAACAAGAAAACTGCCTTATACCGAAGATCCCTCCTGTCGTCGGGATGACAAAAAATGCCATTTTGACACGGTTAATGGTTCACCAAACAGCATACAAGGCGGGTGGCCTCGCGCAACGGCGGACCACCCGTTTTATAAGGAATCAAACCCACTACTGCGGAGCAAAAACGACCCGCATCGTTTCTTTCTTGTTGAACAGATCGTAACCCGCCATGCCCTGATCGAGCGACATTTTGTGCGTCAGCATGAAGCTTGAGTTAAGCTCTCCTTTTTGCAGGTGTTCCAGCAACCGGGGAATGTAGCGCTGCCCGTGTTGCTGACCCATTCGGAAGGTCAGGGCTTTGTTCATGGCCGCCCCCATCGGGATGCTGTCTACCAGGCCGCCGTAAACGCCAATAATCGACACGGTGCCGCCTTTCCGACAGGCCATGATGGCTTCCCGCAGCACGATCGGCCGGTCGGACTCCAGCCGGACAAACTGCTTGGTTTTGTCGTAGTAATAATCCAACCCTTCGCTAACCGCTTCCATGCCCACGCAGTCGATGCATCGGTCGGGGCCACGCCCGCCGGTCATCTCCCGCAACGCTTCCTGAACGTCGACTTTCGAGAAATCCAGCACTTCGGCTCCGCTGATCTCTTTCGCCATTCGCAACCGATCGGGTTCGCGGTCGATGGCAATCACGCGGGAAGCGCCCAGCAGAAACGCACTTTGAATGGCCATCTGACCAACTCCTCCGCAACCCCATATAGCCACCACGTTACCCGGCTGGATGTCTGCTAAATCCGCAGCCATAAAGCCCGTTGGGAGGGCATCCGACGCAAATACGGCGGCCTCGTCGGGCAAGCCTTCGGGAATAACAAAGCAGCCCCGGTCGGCATACGGTACGCGGATGTAATCGGCATGAGAACCGGCATAGCCGCCAAAGGCGTGCGAGTACCCGAAAATTCCGGCTGGCGAATAACCGTAGGCTTTTTCCGGTATCCAGGCGTGGGGGTTGGAGTTGTCGCAGAGCGACCATTGCGTACTCTGGCAATATTGACATTCGCCACACCCCAGAATCGAGCACACCACTACGCGGTCGCCTTTTTTCAGATTCTTCACCTCGGAGCCTATCTCGATCACTTCGCCCATAAACTCGTGGCCGATGATGTCGCCTTCGCGCATCGTTGGCACATAGCCATTGAGCAGGTGCAGGTCGGAGCCGCAGACTGATGACAGGATGACCCGCAGAATCGCATCTTTGGGGTTGATGATTGTTGGATCGGGAACCCGCTCTGTGCGCAGGTCGCCAACACCGTTATAACATAGCGCTTTCATGTTTTTCGTCTACTTTGGCCTGTTCAGATATAGGTTTCTTACCGGGTTGTTGCTCGCTTTTCCGACCCGACGGTTGCCCCTCGATGGTCGTGATTTCGCCGGTTTCCAGCAATTGCTTGAACCGGCGCAAGTCCTGTTTGATCATCTCCTCGAAAGCCGGGTTGAACAGTTTCATGATCGCACCGCCCAGTTGCCCGGCTGGTGGACGATACTTGATCACCGCGTGCACTTCCGTACCCTGGCCATTGGGCGCATCGACAAAACGGACTTCGCCCGCGTTGTCAATCCGGGCGTCGGCGACTGATTTCCAGACCAATCGTTCGTTTTTGACCTCCTCCAGAATCTCCGCGTCCCACTCCACCGTTCCCAGTGTTTTCGCAAGCAAACCATCCGAGAGTTTCGCGACCCAATGCGACCGTTTGTTGTCGAGTTGCTGAACTTCGCTCAGGTGAAACATAAACTGGGGCAGGTTCTCCAGTTGCCGCCAGTAGGCGTATACCTCTTTGCGAGGTTTGTTAATCGTCAGGCTCTTGGCGATTTCAATCGAATCCATCGCCTTATCGTCAGACTTCGGCTCGGCCGTATTTCGCCCCAGCGCTTTGTTCATGGGGCAATAGCCCGACGCGCCCCGGTAGACCATAAATCCGCCCAGCGTGGCCAGCAATAGCCCGCCCAACGAACCACGCCGTAAGCCGTACGTCGCTAATAGCGCGCCACCAGCCGCCGACCAGATTCGCTCCGTATTATCAACGTTGATTCGACTGGACCCGCTGGTATCTGGTTCAATCGGTCCCATGCCCAGTAAGCTCGACACGGGCTGTTTTTTGTTTGCCATAGTTTTGGGGAGATTAAGGGTTGTTTTCCTGCCTGATTGGTCATTCCGCTCGCCAGCCTTTTCTAAGTCAGGGCTGAGAAAGGGCCGTTTTTAGGTGTCGGGCAGCTTCATTCGGTAAATGGCATACGGGTTGGTCCGTTTGTTTTCGCCTTCGTTGTAATCGGGTTGCTTGTTGATCTGGGAGCAACTGATATATAAATAGTTATCCGTCGAAATGGAATAACTATCCGGCCAGATCAGCCTTTCGTCAGCCACCACATCGTCCAGCTTGTACGCAGGCGTTATTCGGACCAGTTTGTAGTTCTGGTAATCGCCCAGATACAGGTTGCCGTTGGTGTCGAAGATCATCCCATCCGTGACCGCAAACCGGCCCAAATCTTCCACCGCAGCCGCCCGCTGATCGTCCGGCAAGGCTTCGTTTCGCAGATAGTCCGTTGGAATGCGGTAGAGTTTATTGTCGGTGAGTGGTTTGTAATACAGCCACTCACCATCCGGCGTCAGGGCAATGCCATCCGATTGAAGGTGTACCGGCTGCCCCTGCTTTTTAAACTCCTTCCCGTCCACGATCAGGGTAAAGGAAGGGTCGTGTTTCACCGACGGATGGTTGCGCAGTACCTCCCGGATCGTTCCCGTTGACAGGTCAATCACCACGATCCCCCCTTCATTGGAGTTCGTCAGATACGCTACCTGTCTACGGGTATCGACCCGCACATCGTTGATGTAGCTTTTGTTGCTCAGTACGCCCTCAAACCGGTACACGGCTTCGATGCTGTCGGTAGCCAGGTTGAACTTGACCAGCTTAAAACTAGCGTCATACACCTGCTCCATGTTCGGGCAGGCCGGGTCTACCACCCACAGGTTGTTCTCCGCATCAACATAGACGGCCTGCACACAAACCCATTTGTTCGTTCCGTCGTCCCCTTCCTGCCAGCTGTTCCATGGCTCGTCTGGATACGGTTTCACCTGGTTATTGGGGAATATTTCGACAACGCTGTACCGATGGGGTCCGGGCCATAGCGGATAACAGCTAAACAAACGCCCGTCTTTCGCGATCGCCACACCGGTTAACTGGTAGGTATCATCGGAAAAGACTTGTTCCAATTCCTGACTGCTCGTGCTCATGCTCGGATCGGTTTACTTGACAGGGTACCCGTAGAGAGGTTGTTTTCGGGACAACTTTGAGTCATTCAAAGCGGCCTCTTTGTCATCCCGACGACAGGAGGGATCTTCGGCAAAAGCAAGCAAAACCGCCTGTTAACGAGGATCCCTCCTACGTCGGGCCGGGTGGCCGGAGCCATGACAAAAACGTTCATGTTACCCACGCTTGTTTTTCCGCTTCAACAGCAGGACGCCGGCTGTGATCAATAAAGCCGTGGTCGCGGCCTTGCGCACAAAAGCAGGGCGGTTGTACTTCCATTCCGCTCCCCAGCCCCGCTCAACCCACGGGTTGGGTAGAATGCCGTGTCTTAAGTCGTCGAGCTTTCCCTCGATGGCGTTGACCCGGTCGGCCAATATGAGCGTCATCCAGTGCGTGGCGGTCGCTTCGCTGTACTTATAAGCGTAGCGACGGATAGCCCCACTCAGACCCGAAGGCGGTGTTGACGTCCCGAAGACCCGGGTAATGCCCGGCCGCTCCACCGAATGCAGAATCTCCATGTCGACGCGCTGCTGGGGGCTTTTACATAATTGAGCCGCTCGTGATCCGCCCCGTTCCAATGCTTCATGGGGTAGGTAGGATCATTCTCCGGATCGGCATCCATGCCCCAGCCGGGAATGTCTTTGGTGCGGGTATCCCGGTTTCGGTCCGCAATTTTGCGGTCCTCAAATTCGTCTATTGTATCTTCTAATACGGGCTGCATAAGACAAGGGGTTAGGCCGCGTTGGCGCGTGGTGGAATGAGTAAGGGTTTAATGATGTGATCCAGCTTACTAGAAAACATGCGGTACGCATCCGACACTTCTTCCAGTGGTATCCGGTGCGTAATCATTTCCTTGGGATTGATACGGCCGCTCATGATGTGGTCAATCAGCCTGGGCAGCAGCCGTTTTACCGAAGCCTGGTTGGCCCGTACGGTAATCCCTTTGTTCATCAGGCTGCCAACGGGTACCAGATTCCAGGGAGGACCGTATACCCCGATGATGGACACAATACCGCCTTTTTTGACCGAGTTGATCGCCCAGTGCAGGGCCGTGGCATCGCCGGCTTGCAAAAGCAGTCCTTTACCGGTGATGGTTTGCTGCGCACTCCCGGTACCATCGCAGCCTACCGCATCGATACATACGTCGGCCCCAAAGTAGTCGGTGGCTTTTTTCAGGAACAACACCGGATCTTTCATGTCCCGGAAGTTGTAAGCCTCGGCAAAGGCAAACTTGCGGGCAAACTCCAGGCGGTAATCGACGTGGTCGACTACGATGACGCGGGTAGCCCCGAAAAACCAGGCAAAGCGGGCCGCCATCAGCCCCACCGGTCCGGCGCCAAACACTACCACGGTGTCGCCTTTCTGGATGCCCCCCTGCTCAGCAGCCTGGTAGCCCGTAGGCACTACGTCCGTCAGCAGGACGGCGTTTTCCAGGTCCATTTCCTTGGGGATTACGGTGGGGCTCACATCGGCGTAGGGTACCCGAACGTATTCGGCCTGTCCGCCATCGTAGCCCCCACCCGTGTGTGCATAGCCAAAAAAGCCGCCGACGGCCGTGGCTTCCGGGTTAGACTCGTTGCAGTTGCCGTAGAGTTCCTGCTTGCAGTGCGGGCAAGTGCCGCAGGCAACGTTGAACGGCACCAGCACGTGGTCGCCCACTTTGAGCTTTTGCACGCCCGAGCCGATGGCTTCGACGACGCCGGTAAACTCATGGCCAAAGGTCATACCCACCCGGGTATCGGGCACACGACCGTGGTACAGGTGCAGGTCGGAGCCGCAAATCAGGGATCGGGTAACCCGGACAATGGCATCGTAAGGATGCTTGATCTCGGGTTCAGGCTTATCCCGGTCTAGCCGGATTTGCCGAGGCCCGCGAAAATTCATGGCTAACATAGTAAGCTGGGGTTAGGGATGATGAAACGAATCGACTGAAGTCATCAAGCTGCCATGCCGCGCTAACGAGGACATGTCTAGACACCTACCGGAAGCGTAGGCTGCAAAGGCGCAGATTCCACCGAGACTTATTTTCGTCACAGGTACCCACGCCCCCGCTCGTGGAGCGAAGCGTTTGGGTTTTCAGAAGGGCCTATCGTGTGGTTCGGGCAAGCCAGTCAACACGGAATGATTCGTTTTCCCTTCAGGCTGAGCAACATCAGTTCACCGTAGGCTTGTCTGGCAGACCGGTCGTACGGGTCGCAAACAAGTCCATTTGCCTGTTACAGCAGAGTGGTTATTCCGCTGTAGGCCGTGCGCGGTTGTTCTGATAGCATCGGCTACCAGCATCGTTCAGATTGTACCAGCAAGTCGTTTATGGATTTGCTTAGCGAGCGACTCCATCGCCTGTGTCAAGCCGTCGATTTACCCCTAGAAGACTCTTTTACCAGTCAGGTAGTCAGAAATCCGAAAGAAAAATGAGGTTTTGGACCTGCCCGCTTTTGGGAGTGATGCGGGCGATTGACCAGCCGCTTTATGGCTTAAACGGGTATTTGCGTAATCCAAAAGCACAATCGAAAGCCCCGTTTACTAAACGGGGCTTTCGATTGTGCTTTTGGATTTGAATGCACTCCTACAAACTCACCGGTTGTGTGCCACTCTTCAGCAGCAGCGATTTACCTTTCCAGCGGAGCGTTCCCGTCAGGCCAGCGGGCAGCGTGACGGTGCCGGCTAAACCGCCTGTCGCCGTCTTCTGAAACTGGACGGCGATATCACCTTTCGGGTGCGGCATTTTACCGCTGATGTTCGTCAACGGGCCGAAGCTGGGTTCGATGCGGACGGTTTTGAAGTTGGGTTCGGCGGGGCGGATGCCGCAGGTTGTGGCCAGTAGCTCGTACAGGGGCGACGCACTCCAGGCGTGGCAGTCGGAGCGGGTAGGCTCCGGGTTTTCGGCGAAGGTTGTCAGGCCCATAGCCAGCATATCGCGCCAAGGTTTTAGCTGCGGAATAAACTGATCGCCCATACCGGTTTTGCGCAGGGCTTCGAACAGGTAGAACTTGAAGTAAAACGTGGCCTGCGTCAGGCTGGTATCGCTGATGGTTTTCTGGAGCAAGGCCGCCTGCTGCGCTGCCGGTACGGCGTCGGTTAGTACGGCGAGAATGTTAGCGTGCTGGCTGTAGCTGGTCTTGGCAGGAGTATCGGCGAACAGGCCCCGATTGCTGTCGTAGCACTGCGCTACGGTTGCTTTGGCCAGTCGGCGGGCGAGTTCGCGGTAGTGTTCGGCCCGCTCGTTTTGCCCGAAATGCGCCAGCAGATCGCCCGCCCGCAGGTAGGTGTACGCCTGTTGCAGCGTCAGGATGCTCGAACCGCCCGTTCGCGCGCCGTTGGGCACACCGCCAGCGGCTTCATCCTTCGCCCCTTTCCAGTCCGACCAGTCGACGAAGTTCCACCACGAGAGTGGGCCGTTCATGCCCGTTGGTGTCAGCCGCTGCTCGTGCCAGTTCAGCACGGCCAGCATCCCCGGTAGCATCGACTTTACAAACGCATCGTCGGGGCGGTGCATCCAGTAGTCGTGCAGCATACACACCCAGAACAGCGAAAACGTTGGAATCACCTGAAAATCCGACGACGGGTAACGGCTCTGCGTCAGGCCGTCGCTGAACCGGCTGTGGTCGTAGTCGGTGATCGCCTTGCGCATCAGCCGGTCGTCACCCGTGACGTAGAGCGAAATCAGGGCCTGAATACGTGTATCACCGGTGTATTGCAGTTGTTCGTAGTACGGGCAGTCGTAGTAGGTTTCGCCCGCGCAAAGCTGGGCCGTGCGCCAACCGACGTTCCAGATATTTTTGAGCGTCGAATCATTCGTACTAACCTGCGCTTTTTCGGTGAACGGATAACCCGTAAACTGCCCACTCAGATCGTCCAGCACCAGCGGCTGTTCTCGCGTTTCAACGGTCAGTTGCAGGTAGCGGTAGGTGCGAAACCACAGCGGCCGGAACGTACGCCGGGCCGAACCATCAGCGATAAACTGATCGTCGAAACCCAGCATGTGCCGTCCGTTGATTTCGTTGCGATTGCCTTTCTTCCCCGCCTGATCGATTAAGGCTTCGGCATACGACAGCGTCACGACCGCCCCTTTACCACCGCTGACCGTCAGCTCGGGATAGGCGTTAGTCAGGTAAGTTTGATCGAGCAGGAACGTGGCCGTCGTACTGGCGGGGATGTTAACGGGGGCGTTTCCCTGCAAAAAGGCATTGGTCATGGGCGCACCCGACGTGCGCCGGACGGTCTGTAGCCGCACGGGCTGTTCGGCCATCATCGGAATCGGGCGGGGCATCAGTTGCCAGTTGCCATCGGTACCGAAACCGCGTGGTTTGGCCTGAAACCAGAGTTGCTGCGCCGGTTTCCAGGCGGCATCGTCGTAGTTTGCCTGCTCCCAGCTCCACGGATATTGCGCAGCATCGACCCGGTCGCCGTCGCCCACAACGATGTAGGTACGGAGTTTGGGAATGTCGTTTTTGATCGGTGAATATGCCCGGTTCTGGTAGCTTTTCCAGCCACTATCCGTGTTGGCCGACTTCTCTGCGTCGGTGTCGCCCTGCACGATGAAACCGGTCTGATAACTCGTCTGCGATACCGGCATCCCCTCGCCCATGTTCCAGACCAGCGCGGCCAGTGTGTTGGCCCCGGACTGCAAAAACGGCGCGAGGTCAATGCTGTCGTAATACCAGTGCTGCGGGTCGCTGCGGGCCGGGCCGAGGGCTACCCGCTTGCCATTGACGAACAGTTGATACCGATTGTCGGCCGATACGTGTACCAGAAAGCGCGTCGGTTTCTGCGGGAGGCTGATCGTTTTGCGGAAGTGATAGACGCCGTACTGTTTGGCGGGCGCACCGGGGCAGGCAATCCACTTCGCCGTCCAGTAGCGGTTCGTCCAGTCGTTGGCGGGGGTCTGGGCAAACGTGGTCAGCGACAGTAGCAGGCAAACGAAGAGCAGGCGAACGGGCATAGAAAAAGGAGTAGGAACGACGGCAAATATACCATCATTCCTACTCCCTACTTCACCCAGCGATTTCGTCAGATCCGCTGGATAAGCTCTTTGACCTGGTGAATCTCGCGACCCATGATATGATCGATGATCGCCTGCGCGTGTTCGCGGCCGTTTTCGATAAACACCTTTTCCGTGTAAATTCCCGCCATCACCGTTCCGCAGACGTACAGCCCCGGCACAGTCGTTTCAAAGGTTTCCTTGTTGTAGACCGGCACTTGCGTAACGGGGTCCAGTTCGATACCGCACCGGCGCAGCAGGTCGGCGTCGGGGATGTAGCCCGTCAGCACCAGCACGAAGTCGGCGGGGAGGCTGGTTTCTTCACCCGTTTTCAGGTTATTGACTGTCACCGTATCCGTACCGATTTCCGTGACGACCGAATCGAACATCGTCTTGATCTTACCTTCCTTCACCCGGTTTTTCACGTCGGGAATCAGCCAGTATTTCACCGTGCTGCGGAAGTCGTCGCCACGGTGTACGACCGTGATGGTGACGTCGTGCCGATACAGTTCCAGAGCCGCTTCGACCGCCGAATTCGATGCGCCAATGATGACGACGTTCGTAAACGAATACTTAAACGGTTCGTCGTAATAGTGCGATACGTGGGCCTGTTCTTCACCGGGAATACCCAGCCAGCGGGGGCGGGTGAAGTAGCCCGTCGCCATGATGACTTTGCTGGCAAAGAACTGTTCACCCGTCGCAGTTGTCACGGTAAAGACGTCATCGGCCTTCGTAACGGTTTCGACTTTCTGGAACAGCTTGAAGTTCAGGTGGTAGTATGCCGCTGCTTTGCGGTAGTACTGCAAGGCTTCGTCGCGCCCGGCTTTGACACCCGAAATCGGGAAGGGCAACCCACCGATTTCGATGTTTTCGGCCGTCGAGAAAAAGCGCATCCGGCGCGGGTACTGCCGAATTGACTCGGTCAGGCTCCCCATGTCCAGAATCAGGTGCGACAGCCCCGCTTTCTGGGCTTCGATACCAGCCGCCAGCCCGCAGGGGCCACCGCCTACTATGATTACGTCGTATATATGCTTGTTATCCATCGACAAGTCAATCAGTTGTCTAGTTCTGTCTACCAGATAACAATCAGTGCGTTTACAAAGGTTTAGGCGTAGTACACAATTTCCACCGGCAGCGTTTTGCGCGACGCTTCATCGGCCGAAACCGATCCCATTAGTGTTGATGCAGCCTGCCGGGTCAGGCCAGCAGATTCCGGCAGTAGTCCAGGCACTTTTTCACTTCGGCCACCGATGTTGACCCCTCCGGCACTTTGTACTCCAGCTCGACCGTGGCCGGAAACGTGTATTTCTGTTCGCGCAGCAGTGTCAGCACCTGCTTCAACGGCGTATCGCCCTGCCCCCACGGCAGATTACCCTTGCCGTGGTCGGGACCCTGCCGGTCTTTGATGTGCATGCTGGCAATGCGGGTGTGGTGCTCGCGGATGAACCCCAGCGGGTCGGGCTGACCAGCCGCGATGTAATGGCCCAGGTCGAAGTTGATCGCGTTGGCGGGTGATTGCGACAGGGCCGTGTCCCAGAACGTCGGCGTTTGCTGTTCATGACCGTGGTACGCCACCCGGATTCCGTTTTTCTCGGCCAGCTTACCCAGCTTCAGCGTGTGTTCGTCGTTGCCGGGGTGTTCCAGCGTCACCTGATTCGCACCCAGCCGCTTCGCTGCCTGCATCCCATAGGTGATTTCGGCGTCGGAACTGTCCATACCGAACGCGTCGGGTTTGAAGCCGTAGATCGTCACCCCGGCCTGATTGTACTGCTTCCGTAACTGGTCGAACTTGTCCATCGGGGCCGACAGCCGCCACTTGGTCAGTTCAGTGCGGTACGCCTTCGTTTTTGCATCCGCTTCGGCCAGTTGCTTCTGTTCGTCGTCGGTCAGCGGCTGATTTTCCCGGCGCTTCCGCATGAGCGGGAACACAGCCTGCATATCTACCGGATTCTTCGGCGCCCCCGCAAACGTTTCGGCCGGTCCGCCCATCAGTTCAATGGCGCTGATACCGCTGTCGAGCACATACTGCAAGGTAGCACCGGCGCTTTGGTCGGGCCGGTCGCGAAACGAATAGGTGATGGTTCCGATCTGTACACCGTTGATGCGGGAATTGGGTTTGTCGCCCAGGCGACGCACAAGAGCGGGCGCCCCAAACAGGCTGGTGCGGCTGATAGCCAGACCGGAAACGAGGGCGGCCGTAGCCCCTATGAATTGACGACGAGTTGGCTGACTGGGCATAAGGGCAATAGGGATTAGGGCGTAAAAGGATCAGATTGTGCCGGAAAATTTGGTCATTGCGTATTATTGTAAAAACGAATTCTGGCTACGGGTCAGAAGCTACTTTATGGCCGTTCCTACCCATCAATCACCTGTTCAGTCGACCCCGGTCGGCTTGTTTAGCCTGCCCGTCATCGTGGCCGCGCTCGGTTACTTCGTCGACATTTACGACCTCCTGCTGTTTGGTATCGTGCGGGTGCCGAGCCTGAAAGACCTGGGCCTCGACGCCGAGCAGATTTCCAGCGTCGGCACCTCGATTATGAACTGGCAGATGGGTGGTCTGCTGATCGGTGGTATCCTGTGGGGGGTGCTGGGCGATAAGCGTGGCCGGTTGTCAGTGCTGTTCGGATCAATCATTACCTACTCAATCGCCAACATTGCCTGTGGTTTCGTGAAGCAGGTTACGTTTATGGACCCGGTGATGTACTACGCGCTGATGCGGTTTATTGCCGGTGTCGGGCTGGCGGGCGAACTGGGCGCGGGCATTACGTTGGTCAGCGAGGTGCTGCCGACCGAGAAGCGGGCGATTGGTACCTCACTGGTAGCGGGCGTTGGCCTGTCGGGGGCGGTCGTGGCGTATTTCACCGTCAAACTGTTCGACTGGCAAACGGCCTTTCTGGTCGGTGGCGGGCTGGGCGTCGGGCTGCTGCTGATGCGCGTCGGGGTTGTCGAGTCGGGAATGTTTAAAGACCTCAGCACACAGTCGCATGTCAGCCGGGGCAACTTTTTTGCGTTCTTCACCAACGCCAACCGGCTGGGGCGTTACCTCAAGTGCATCGGTATCGGCCTGCCCACCTGGTTTGTGATCGGTATTCTGGCAACGTTCAGCAACGAGTTCGGTAAGGCGCTGGGCATCGCCGAAGAAATTCAGCCCGGCCTGGCCATTATGTGGTGCTACGTAGGTCTGGCAACCGGCGACCTGGCCAGCGGCTTTATCAGTCACGCGCTGGCGTCGCGAAAGCGGGGCGTCGCCCTGCTCATGAGCATCGCACTTGTATTTAGCCTGCTTTACCTGTACTCCGGTGTCAGCAGCGCAACCGTGCTGTATGCCCTTTGTCTGGCTGCGGGTTTCGGCATCGGGTACTGGGCCATGTTTGTAACCATCGGCGCGGAGCAGTTTGGCACCAACCTGCGCGCTACAGCCGCGACCACCGTTCCCAACATGGTACGTGGGCTGGTTATTCCAATGACGCTGACCTATCAGGCCCTCAAACCGTCGCTGGCCACCGTCAACGCCGGGGCCGTCGTGGGCCTGATTAGTTTTATACTGGGCTTCTATTCCATCCTGACCATCCCCGAAACCCACGGTAAAGACCTCGATTATCTGGAAGAATAAACCGGGATTCTCCGACAACCGCTATCAGGTCATTACGGCTGAAGTCAGCTTCTGAAAACGAAACAGGTTAGCGACTTCCTCTTCGTGACGATGCTTCATGGCAATGAACCGCAGGCTCCTTTCTGTCTGCAATCGCTTGATGTCCAGGAGATTTTTCAGAACAAGGGATGCTCTGGAAGCCGGGCTGTCTGCCTCGGACAAGCTGACGCGATGGCGCTGGACTAATTCACACAGAAGATGTTTTTCATCTGCATGAAAGGTCAGCACTTCGGCGAGATGGTTGCGCTTTAGTCTAAAAAGCGATCTGATCCATTTGTCCTTTTGCATAATGGTAGCGCTTAACGATCCAGCCACTGAAGACGGACTCCATTAGCTACAAACAGTGTAAACAAATATAACCACCAATTACTTACACCTGTATTAATAAATTGAAAAATGTGCCGCGCCCAGTGGGCAACGGTATACATCCTGCCGGTTGTCGGTAGACAGCTATCTGGTTGTTGCGCGAGTTGTCACCGAAGTCGTAGATTGCCGGTAATTCTACGATAACCCTGACGCCTACACATGACCCTCCTCTACCGCCTGCTGACCGTTTGGCTGCTGATCGGTGCGCACAGTTACGCCCAGACCACTATACCCATCGAAACCGCTGACTTCGCGGTGGTGCTACAAACCGATAAGGGCAATTACCTGAACATGGTTTATTGCGGGAAAAAGCTGCCGCAGTCAGCCGATTATGCCGGCGTTGCCGACGGCTATCAATTTCCGAGCGACAACAGCGGCAGCTACAACAACGCCTACACACCCGCCGGCACCTGGAATCTGGTCGAACCCGCGATTCAGGTGACGCACTCCGACGGCAACCCCTCACTCGACCTCAAATACGTATCACACCAGACCACCCGCCCCGACGCCAATTCCACGCTGACGATGGTGAAACTGGCCGATCCGGTGTATAAGCTGACGGTGACGCTGTTCTACAAAACCTGGCCGAAGCTGAACGTGATCGAGCAATGGTCGGAGATCAGCAATGCCGAAAAGGGGCCGGTCGTGTTGCAGAAATACGCGTCGGCCAATCTGTTTTTTCCGAACAAGTCATTTTACCTGACCAGCTTTCAGGGAACGTATCTGAAAGAGATGCAGCCGATGGAAGAAAAGCTGCAACAGGGCCTGCGGACGATCGATACCAAACTGGGTACGCGGGCGATGCTGCTCGGTACACCCAATTTCATGGTGGCCTTCGATCAGCCCGCGCAGGAAAACAGCGGCATGGTGATGCTGGGTCAACTGGCGTGGAGCGGCAACTATAAGCTTGATTTTGAGATCGATTCCTACAAAACCCTCCGGCTTATCGCCGGCATAAACCCCTACGCGTCGGCCTACACGCTACCCGCTGGTCAGTCGTTCAAAACGCCTGGCTTGATCTACAGCCTGTCGGATCGTGGTACGGGGCAGGCAAGTCGGCAAATGCAGCGGTGGGCGCGCAACTACCGCGTACTCGACGGCAACGGCAGTCGGCTGACGCTGCTCAACAACTGGGAAGCAACGTACTTCGACTTCGACGAACCCAAACTCTCCTCGCTGATTGCCGACACGAAAAAGCTGGGTGCCGACATGTTTCTGCTGGACGACGGCTGGTTTGGCAACAAGTACCCGCGCAACAGCGACAATGCCGGGCTGGGCGACTGGCAGGAGAACCGGAAGAAACTGCCCAACGGGCTTGGCTATCTGGTGAAAGAAGCCACCAAAACAGGCGTGAAATTTGGTGTCTGGATTGAGCCGGAGATGGTTAATCCGAAGAGTGAACTGTACGAAAAACACCTCGACTGGGTCATCCACCAACCCGACCGGCCCGAGAAGTATTACCGCAACCAACTCGTACTGGATCTGAGCAACCCGCAGGTGCAGGACTTTGTGTTCGGCGTAGTCGACGGGTTGTTTACCAAAAATCCAGACCTAGCGTTTATCAAATGGGATTGCAACGCAGTCATTTACAACGCGTATTCGGCGTGGCTCAACAAGCAGAAACTGCCGCAGTCGCACCTGTACGTCGAGTATGTGCGGGGGCTGTACAAGGTGCTGGAGCGTATCCGGGCGAAGTACCCGAAGGTGCCGATGATGCTGTGTTCGGGTGGGGGCGGCCGTGGCGACTACGAGATGCTGAAATACTTCACCGAATTCTGGCCCAGCGACGACACCGAACCTGTCGAGCGCATTTTCCAGCAGTGGAACTACTCGTATTTCTTCCCCGCCATCACCACCGACTGCCACGTCACCGACTGGGGTAAACAGCCGATCAAGTTCCGCACCGACGTGGCTAGTATGGGCAAACTCGGCTTCGACATCGTGGTTAGCCACCTCAGTCCGAACGATCTGGCCTTCTGCCAGCAGGCGCTCAAAAACTACGACAGCTTCAAAGACATCGTCTGGCACGGTGAGCAATATCGACTCGCCAGCCCGTACGACAATTCAGTAATGTCGATGGCATACGTCAGCGAAGACAAGGCAAAGGCAGTAATGTTCACGTACTTCCACGACAGTCGGGTGGTGGACACAAACACCAACCGACCCATTCAACTAGCCGGTCTGGACCCTGCCAAACAATACCGCGTCAGCGAGATCAATCTGTATCCGGGTACGAAGTCGACGCTCGAAGACGGTAAAACCTATAGCGGTGCCTTCCTGATGACCGTTGGCCTAAACCCCGACGTCAGCGCCCGCCGAACCAGCGTCGTGCTGCAACTGACGCAGGTGCCATAGCTGTCAGCGGCAGCAGGGATGCTGTCGTGGACGAATGGTGCCCCGATAAGAAAAACCTATGATACCTATAAACATGTACAAACCATTCTTAACCGCACTGCTAACCGGTTTGACGGGGGCACTACTGCATGCCCAGTCCGCTACGTCGATTGGTTCGCCAAATCAGGCTATCCGACTAACCGTGCAGAACAACCCGGCGGGCGAAGTTACCTACCAGATTCGCTACAAAAACAAGCCAGTCATCGAGCCGTCGGGTGTGGGAATCAAGCTGAGTCGCCCGCAGGTGACGCTGAACCGCTTTACGATTACAGCCGTCGATTCGGCAAAGGTCGACGACACGTGGAAACCGGTCTGGGGTGAGGAAAGTCAGATCCGGAATCAGTACAACGAGCTGATCGTCAGTTTACAGGATAAGGGTGGGTCGGGGATTGGTATGCGTCTGCACGTCAAAATATTCAACGACGGTGTCGGCTTCCGGTACGAATTTCCGAAGCAGGCCAAACTCGACCATTTTATCGTGGCCGATGAACTGAGTCAGTTCCGCTTTTCCGCTGATCACCGCACGTTCTGGATGCCCGGCGACTACGATTCAAACGAGTACCTCTACAACTTCACCAAGCTAACCGAGGTCGACGCAGCGGCAGCACTGGCGAAAGAGAAAGATATCGCCCTCCAGTCGCCCATCGGACCGAACGCCGTACAGACGCCCCTGCTCGTCAAAACTGCCGACGGGCTATACATCAGTTTGTACGAAGCCGCCGTGCTGAACTACCCGGTTATGGCGCTGCAACTGGATAAGAAAACGCTGACATTGACTAGTCAGCTAACGCCCGATGCTGTCGGCAACAAGGCATATTTGCAAACACCCACGCAAACACCCTGGCGCACGATTCTGGTCAGCGATAAGGCCACCGATTTGCTGGCGTCGCGGATGATTCTGAACCTCAACGAACCGTCGGTCATCGCCGATCCGTCGTGGATAAAGCCGCAGAAATTTGTGGGCATGTGGTGGGAGATGCACGTCGGTAAAGCAAACTGGCCACTGGCGGGCGGCAAGCACGGCGCTAACACGGCCAACGTGAAAAAGTACATCGACTTTGCCGCCAAATACGGCTTCGACGGCGTGCTGGTAGAAGGCTGGAACGTCGGTTGGGAAGACTGGTTTGGCAACTGGAAAGAAGACGTGTTCGACTTCGTCACGCCCTACCCCGATTACAACATCGACTCGCTGACGGCCTACGCGCAGGGCAAGGGTGTCCGGCTGATCATGCACCACGAAACGTCGGGGTCGGTCACGAACTACGAACGACGCATGGACGCAGCCTTTCAGTACATGGTGAAGGAAGGCATTAACACGGTCAAAACGGGCTACGTCGGGCGGATTATCCCGCGTGGCGAACACCACGACGGGCAGTGGATGGTCAACCACTTTCAGCGCGTAGCCGAGAAGGCCGCTCAGTACAAAATCATGGTCGATTCACACGAGTCGATTCACCCGACCGGCCTGCACCGCACCTACCCAAACTGGATGGCAAGTGAAGCAGCGCGGGGCAGCGAATTCAACAACGCCCCGACGCTGGGTATCACGCCCGAACACACGACCGTACTGCCCTTCACCCGCCTGCTCGGTGGCCCGATGGACTTTACGCCCGGCCTGTTTCGCATGCGCCTGAATCAGTTCGACAGTACCCGCACCACCCGCGTCCGCACGACACTGGCGAAGCAACTGGCCCTGTACGTGACGTTGTACAGCCCGCTGCAAATGGCCGCCGACCTACCCGAAAACTACGAGAAACACCTCGACGCCTTCCAGTTCATCCGCGACGTACCCGTCGACTGGGCACAGACCAACGTACTCGCGGCCGAACCCGGCGACTACGTGCTGATCGCCCGGCGCGACAAGCAATCGCCCAACTGGTACGTCGGCGCGATCACTGACGAAGCCGCCCGCGATTTACCGTTGAATCTGAGTTTTCTGGAACCCAGCAAAACCTACGAAGCGACGATCTACCGCGACGCCCCCACCGCCGACTGGGACACGAACCCAGAAGCGTATGTGATCGAGAAAAAGACCGTAACGGCCAAAACAAAGCTAAACCTGCATCTGGCAAAAGGGGGCGGCTGCGCGATTCAATTCGTACAGAAATAGGCTTATTCTAAACACAGTGGTACCAGAGTGTCGGCACGGAGCGAACGGAGTTTTCGATCGCCCCTGCCGACACTCCGTCGTTTATGGCGGGCTATCACGCTGTTTAATGACGACGCGGTCATGTGACAGCAATTGGCTAACTTGCTGACTTGTACCACGCCGTCCTGCCTAATGTCTGATACCCGTAACTACCGCCTTGTTTACCCCGATCCCCGCACCAACGAAGTAGAACCGTCCGGCGGGTATGTCGAAGTGCATCTATCACACGATTCTCACGAAACAGAACTAAATATCGAAACAGCTATTGTGCTGGCTAAACTCGGTTTTCAAGTCCGCCTGCTGGCGATTGATGACAGTCAGGGAATGAAAAATCCAGACGCTTATTTGCTGCGCGAACAGATCATAATCGAGTTCAAGCATAATCAGCGAGCAACAGCATCGGCAATCGACAATGAGATTCGCGATGCCCGTCGGCAAGCAGATTACGTACTGCTCGATATTCGGAGTAACATCAGGAAAAGCGATTTATGTAGCGGTGTGATTAACCGGATGAAAGCCGCACCGAACGTCAGGGAACTGTGGATTATCTGGCGGGGTGAGTTGATTCGCCTGAAGCGGAAAGAGATATTCAACGGAACGATAAGCCGTAAAATACAATGAGGTGATGCTAGTACCGGCCGGTTGCATCACCTCAAGGAACGGTCGAGGCTCTCACCCCAACCGTCACAAACGTAATCAAATGTAATCAAAATAGCAAACGTTTGACAAACGTTTACGCCGTCTCCTTCTTCAGTTTGTCGCGTAGCTGGAACAGTTCGTCGCGCAGGCGGGCAGCTTCGAGGAAGTCGAGTTCTTTGGCGGCACGCTCCATCTTCGACTGCGTTTCGTTGATGACTTTCTCCAGATCGCCCTTGCCCATGTACGCCACCACCGGGTCGGCAGCAATGCGAATTTCCTCCGGCTCGACATAGAAGTGCTTCGGCTTGGAATCGGCTACTTTCGTCTGCCCCAGGATGGCTTCGCGCGACTTCAGTACCGTTGTCGGTACGATACCGTTGTCGGTGTTGTACTCCATCTGAACCGCCCGGCGCCGGTTAGTTTCGTCGATCGCTTTCTGCATCGAACCCGTGATCGTATCGGCGTACATAATCACCTTGCCGTTGGCGTTTCGCGCGGCCCGGCCGATGGTCTGAATCAACGAACGGATGTCGCGCAGGAAGCCTTCCTTGTCGGCATCCATGATCGCCACCAGCGACACCTCGGGCAGGTCAAGTCCCTCGCGCAGCAGGTTGACACCGACCAACACGTCGAAGTTGCCGAGTCGCAGATCGCGCAGAATTTCGACGCGGTCAAGCGTTTTGACTTCGGAGTGGATGTAGCGAGTTTTGATACCAACGCGCTCTAAGTACTTGGTCAGTTCTTCGGCCATGCGCTTGGTCAGCGTTGTGACCAGCACCCGTTCGTTTTTCTTAACCCGGCCGTCGATGGATTCGAGCAGGTCATCGATCTGGTTCAGGCTGGGGCGCACTTCGATTTCGGGGTCGAGCAGACCCGTTGGGCGAATCAATTGCTCCACAACAACGCCTTCACTTTTCCGTAATTCATAGTCGGCGGGGGTTGCCGATACGTAGATCGTTTGACCCGACAAATCCTCGAACTCCTGAAACGTCAGTGGGCGGTTATCCATCGCGGAGGGAAGCCGGAAGCCGTAATCGACCAGTGCGGTTTTGCGGGAGCGGTCGCCCCCCCACATCGCCCGAATCTGTGGAATCGTAACGTGACTTTCGTCAATTACCAGCAGGTAATCATCGGGAAAATAGTCGAGCAGGCAGAACGGGCGCTGACCGGGCATCCGCTTGTCAAAGTATCGCGAGTAGTTCTCGATACCCGAGCAGTAGCCCAGTTCGCGCATCATTTCGAGGTCGAACTCGGTGCGTTCCTGAATACGTGTCGCTTCCTGTTCGCGAAATTCCGACTCAAAGTACCGCACCTGCGCCACCATGTCATCCTGAATCTGGTGAATGGCGCCGTTGAGTGTATCGCGGCCGGTTACGAACAGGTTGGCGGGGAAGATCGTGACCAGGTTTTCGTCGGAGATTTTCTTGCCCGTCGACGGGTCGATTCGCTGAATCGTTTCGATCTCGTCGCCGAAGAAAATGACCCGGTAGGCAAAGTCGGCGTAGGCCACGTACAGGTCGACGGTGTCGCCTTTGACGCGGAAGTTACCCCGCTGAAAATCGCCCTCCGTCCGGCTGTACAGAATGCTGACGAGCTGATGCAGGAAGTTGTTACGGCTCATCTGCTCACCCACCCCGATCCGCACCACGTTGCGCTTAAATTCTTCGGGGTTACCCATGCCGTAGATGCACGACACCGACGCAATCACGATCACGTCGCGCCGACCGCTCATCAGGGCCGAGGTTGCCGCCAGCCGCAGCTTGTCGATTTCCTCGTTGATGGCCAGGTCTTTCTCGATATACGTGTTGGTCGTGGCGATATACGCTTCCGGCTGGTAGTAGTCGTAGTACGAGATGAAGTACTCGACGGCGTTTTCGGGAAAAAACTGCTTGAATTCGCCGTAGAGCTGCGCGGCCAGCGTTTTGTTGTGGCTCAGCACCAGCGTCGGGCGGTTGGTCTGGGCAATCAGGTTAGCCACGGAAAAGGTTTTGCCCGACCCCGTTACGCCAAGCAGAACCTGCGCCGGTTCGCCCTCCCGGATGCCCTTTACCAACTGCTCGATGGCTTTAGGCTGATCGCCGGTGGGCTGAAATTCAGAGGTTAGTTTAAAGTTCATTAGCTGCGTTTGGAATCTGGCTAATTTACGAAAAAACGGGCTGTATTCCAAGCCGGGCTTATTCGTCAGAGTCCACTGGCAGCAACCACAAAACCGGCCCGTCTGTTACCGGTCGGCGGGTTTTAGTTTGCTCATCAGGTCATTGATGATGTAGCCGTATTCAGCCGGGAAAAACTGTGGCTGAACCGGAATGTCCTGACCGTCGACGTGCAGCGCATACGATTCCGGCGCGACGTAGATCGTAGCCAGTTCGCCGAACTGTTGGGGCTGGCTGGCTTTCAGATCAGTGGTTAGTTTTTTCAGCTCGTCGGGGCCGATGTCGACGGTCGTTTCGGCGTGGCTGGTCTGGGAGCCATCTTTCTTTGTCAGGGTAAACGTAGTCTGGGCCATGTTGATAGAAGGGTTATAGCTGCCAAACGCGCCGGTAATAGTTATCGTGCCCGCTGAGGTATTCGGCCAGCCGGGCCGCGATGGGCTGACCCGTGTGCGATTCGTAGTAGGTGTAGGCTGGGCAGGGGTTTACCTCGAAACAGTACACCGATCCGTTGGGCGCAATCCGCAGGTCGATGCCCGAAAAATCAAGGTCGAGCGTCCGCGACAGGTCAACACAGCGCGCCGATAAGTCATCGTCCAGTTCGTACGGGGAGAGTTGGGCCGATTCGCCGGTTTGCTGAAGCGCGTAGCGATAATCGGTGGCCTGAGCCGTGATGCGCGTGGCAATACACAGTTCGCCGATGACGTGAACCCGCACGTCGAACCCTTCTACCTGCCGCTGAAACTGCACCGGACAGTGCCGGACAAGTGCCAGCTTGTCGGCGTCGCCGTTGGCCTGCCACGTCTGCACGATGGACCGAACGCCACTGATCGACTTATAAATGATCCGGTCGTTGTGCTGCTGGCAGAAGGCCGTTACCTCGGCGGGTTCGTTGGTAATCAGCGTGTCGGGTGTCAGAAAGCCGCACTGCCTGATAAACTGAGCCTGATACGGTTTTGAGTTGTTCGACGCCATTGCTGATAGTTTGTTGACGGTCCGGCAACCCGACCATTCAGTCCATAGCGTCAGTGACTGTATTAGTTGGTGGGCGTGGGTACGTAGCGGATCGTCGGCGGCAAGGCACCGGTACTCGGGCAGGGTGTTTTCGTCGGTCAGGCGCAGGTACACACCCGTGAAGGCGTCGAGTGGGTAGGTTCGCTGCTGATACGCCAGTTCTCCACCCAATGTACCCGATGCGTCGACGGTTAGGTGTAAATTCGTTTCGGCAAAATGCCGCTGGCTGACAGCCAGATACGGTTGGTCGAGCGTGTCGAGTTCGTCAAGCAAACGTTGGATGGGCGATTCGCTCGGGATGCCCCAGATCAGTACCATTGGTCGTAGCAATTAGAAAATGAGTGATCAGATCGTCGCCGTAGTGGTGAAACGCCGGGAAGGAAGTAGCCGCGACGAACTGGTTTTCCACAAACTGCAACTCCAGCAACGGCATCCCAGCCTGCTGCGCCACCAGCCGACAGGCATCCGGCGAAACACCGTCGGGCAACTGCCCCAGCAACTGCCTGACGATGACCAGCACGCGACTGTCGGGCAGAACCGGCGAAGCAACCGGAGACCAGCCGGGCGGAACAGACAGGCCCGACCGCAGGCCCAGCAGCTGCCATTCGGCCGGGGTCAGGTTGCGCCCGCCCAGCCAGGAAGCCGAAGGCGGGTTGTAGAGCCGACGCTTATCCAGCGTCGTTAGCACACTCAGGTACAGCGCGTTGATTTCCTGCGACACGTACTGATACTGCGCCGGACTGGTTTGCTTCCAGACGACGGGGTCGATGTAGTACAGCCGGTTGATAACCAGCGAAATGTTGTCGTTTGTCAGCGTTTGGCCGTTCTGGAGCTGGATCCTGAACTCGACACTGTCGGCATCCAGCGTGTGCCGGACGGTACGGGCGTAGAGCAATTCGTCGACGCTGACGATACGGACCGAATCGGGCGGACTGGCCCGTTTTAGCCGCTGATACAGCCAGATGGCGTCGGCGTCGTGGAGGTGGCAGAGAATCAGAATCATGACGACGGAGATCAAGCGGTCGGAACCCCGCACCGGCAGGGTTCCGGCCTGTTCGGCTAGCGGGGTGAATTGTCGAAAGTCAACTTGTTTATCATCGCGTCGCTGGCGTCTTTCATCAGTTGACTGGCCGTGTCGTCGCCCGCCTGCAAATCACCTTCGTTCATCAGCGCTCCCTGACTCAGATCGGGCCGGGCGTCGGTGCTGATGAATGTGCTCAACGATTGCACAACGGCCTCCAGGTTATCAATTCGGCTTTGCAGGTCGATACCGGTGGCTGCACCCTGGCCAATGGGCTGGATGGGATTGATGACCGGATCGCGGATTGGGTCGGGAATAGGAACGGGCACCTCGATGATTGGCTTACGCGTATCGCGCAGGTCTTTCTGGAGCTTACCAGTTTCGATGACCTCGTTCTTTTCCAGCTTGCGCTCCTTGATTTCTTTAATCTCCAGCTTTTCAACCTTTTCCAGCTTGCGTTCTTTGATCTCCTTGACGTCCTTGATTTCGCCTTTACCTTCTTTGATAAGCAGCTTCGTCAGTCGATCGTAAGCGCGTTTGGCGCCGATAATACCCGCGCCCGAATGCTGGTCCCAACCGGCCGGGCCAATATCTTTCGCCGTAGCGATGAGCGCATTTTTGATGCTATCGGGCGACGCCGAAGGTTTCCCCTGTTTCAGCAAGGCGCATACCCCGGCCGCGATAGGTGTTGCCGCCGATGTACCGCTGTCGGAATTGAAATAACCGGTGAAGTGCGTGATGCTGCAAAAGTCGGGTTTGTGCGGATCGAGCGAAGCGGGGCCCTGACTGCTGTAGCCCACAAACTGCTCGTCTTTGTTGACGGCACCAACGGTTATCACGCGCGGATGGCCGTTGGCTCCCCAGATGCTTTGCCCCGGCCCACTGCTGGCACAGCGCCCGTCGGGGCAGGTGTCGCCACAGTTACCGGCGGCAAACAGGACGATGATACCCGCGTCGATGGCTTCGACGACTTTGCGCGTGAAGGGGTGGTTGGGGTTGCTGACGTAATCGGGGGCAGAAGCAATGTTGAAAATACCCCAGCTATTCGTCAGGACGTGGGGCGTTCCGTTGCTGGCATGCTGGTTGATTGCCCATTGAAATGCCTGCAACGCGTTGGACAGCAGTCCCGTCGTGTTCGCGGCATCGGCAATTCGCAGGTCGTAGATCCGGCTGTTGGGAGCCATGCCCAGCACGTCGGTTGAGCACATGTTGCCGTGGTAGTTCCAACCCGAGCCGCGCGTACCCCAGCTATCGGTCGGCCAGCCGCCGATGACGTTATTGATCGTACGAGCCGGTGCTTCGCCACCGGCCAGCGTCCGGCCCGTGGCCGTGATTCCTCCGTCGACCACACCGACCACAATACCCTCGCCCCGTTTGCCTGCGTTCCAGATCTGGTTGACGCCCAAATAGGTAGCAACGTCGGCAATGGTACCGTGTGGCGTACCGGGCGAACAATCGCAGGGTGGAATGGGGCAGGCAATGGGTTCTATTTCCGGGTCCGACCAGATTTCAATTACATCGGGGCTTGCTTTGGCGGCTTCCCGTTGCGCATCAGTCAGCGTCGCCTTGACGACGATATGCTGATTGTCTTCATTGGCCGCGAGCATCGCTTCCCGCTGCGTATTGGAAGGACGAACCGGCACCGGATTAAACGACGGATCAACGACAAAGCCCAGCGTTGAGGCTACGGTTGTGGCCCGAATTGTCGTTTCAAATTGTAGCCCGGCCTGCAAGCCTGCCTGTGGTACTTTGATCTCGACCAGCACACTCTGCCCGGCGGCCAACGACTCGTCGGTTGCGGGGTTAGCTTGTTTTTTCATGACTCCATGCGTTGTTTAGGATGTTTGACTAACGGGTGTTGCAACGACCACTGCGGTATAGTCGCAACACCCAATGAGTCCGGAAACAGCCTTTGAGCCAACGGTCGGGCGATGAAAAACGGGACGCAATCAGTGACCGGCCGAGCTGGTCACGGTGAGTTTGGTAGCGGGTTGCATCCGGTTGAAGAGAGTCAGCAGAACAAGCAGCAGGCCGATGGGAACAAGCGAAAAATAGAAGGCCGTCTGTCCGCCGTACGCTTCAAACACGTGTCCCGTGATCAGTGAACCGGTGGTGCCGCCGAGGGCCGAGAAAATCACGATCAGCCCTGCCATCGGGCCGTGTTGCCGCAGGGGCAGGCTGCTCAGAATGGCTGAGTTGATAGCCGGGTAGATGGGCGCGATAAACAGTCCGATCATCGGAAAAACGAAAGCCGCCAGCGGTGCGCTGCTCCAGCCCGTTACGCTGCGCCCATCGACGGAAGCCGCCAGCGGCAGGGCCAGCAGCACCAGCCCACCCGCGATGACCAGACAGATCATCAGCAGCCAGTACCACGACAGCCGACGCAGTACCAGCCCCGCCAGAAACCGACCCAGCGCGGTACTTGCCGCCAGAATACTCGCCATCTGAATACTGAGCGACGTCGGCAGTTTCAGAATCTGACTGTTGAAGGTCGGGAGCCAGCTCATAATCCCCTGCTCCATCAGCACGTAAATAAAGGCCGACATAACGAACACCAGCACAACGGGTGTGACGGCCAACCGAAGCATATCGCCCAAATCATCCGTCAGGTTTTTACCGGCTTCGTGCTGCACACTCGACTCATCGACCGGCGTGCTGAGCAGTAGCAGAAAAGCCAGCCCCGCGATAGCCGCCAGCACATAGTACACCGTCAGCCAGGCGGTCGATTTGGGATTGGTATCGTCGACGAAGGCGCTGAACAGAAAATAGCCCGACAGTACGCCGATCATGAAAAACGATTCCAGAAAATTCATGAAGCTGGCGTGCGCGTTCCGGTCTTCGGTGACGAGGCCGATCGTGGCGAAGACCGATACTTTGATAAGCGCGAAGCTGGCCCCCGTAGCGGCAAAGAGCAGCTTGGTTGTCCAGAACGTCGGCACCTGCGGCATCAGCAGGCAGGCCAGCGCAACCATCGCCAGCGCGATCAGCATGGCCCGTTTGTAGCCGATCCGGGTTATGTAGGAAGCCACCAGAAACGACACAAACGCGATGGTCAGGTCTTTGAACGCTTCCAGCACACTGGCCGACGAGGCCGATACGCCGTAGTTGTTCTGAACCTGCAAAATCACGGTGCCAACACTATTGAGCAGGATGGCAAAAACAAAGTAATTCAGCAACAAAGACAGTTTGATGCGCCAATGATTCATACAGACAAGTTCGGTAGGGTGAAGAACTAAAAATTAGTCCTGCAACTTTGGTAAAGTTCAACAATTGTCAAAGTTTGACGACTAAATCCTATCACGCGCCGGGACAAATACAAACGGACCTGGTTACTAAAAAAAACGTACTGCATTGACTACCAAAACCCGCCCCCTGTCGCCCGATCAGTTGTTTGGTGATCTGTTCATCGCGGTGCAGACCAGCAAGCTGTTTCCCGACTCGAAAACGTTTGTCGACTGCATCCCCCACACAGCCCCCGATCAGCTTATGGCGCTGTACGAAGTCGAAAAAAATGAGCCTGACTTCGACCTTAAGGCGTTCGTACTGAAGCATTTCATTATACCAACTCCCGCTGTCGACAAGTTTGAAAGCGATATTGCCGCCGGTACCGTTGCGCATATTCACCAACTGTGGGACCGCCTGACGCGCCCCGCCGACGAAGCCGTGCCCTACGATTCGCGGGTGCCGCTGCCGAAGCCCTACGTGGTGCCGGGTGGCCGCTTCCGCGAGATTTTCTACTGGGATAGCTACTTCACCATGCTGGGATTGATGGACTCGAATCGGCACGACCTGATGCGCGATATGATCGACAACTTCGCCCACCTGATTGACGAGTTTGGCTACATCCCCAACGGCAACCGAACGTACTTTCTTAGCCGGTCGCAACCGCCTTATTTCGCCCTGATGATTGGTTTACTGACCGAGGTCGACGGCTCCGACGTACTGACGAAGTACCTGCCGCAGCTTCAGCGCGAATACGATTTCTGGATGGATGGCGCGGGCGATTCAGCCCAACCTGTAAACCGCCGTACGGTGCGTCTCAGCAGGCTGCCAGGTACCGTGCTGAACCGGTACTGGGACGATACGCCCACACCCCGACCCGAAGCTTATCGGGAAGAATTGCACCTGTCGGACGCGCTGAAACTGGCGGGGCCGCGGGCTGGTGAACTGTACACGCACATCCGGGCAGCCTGCGAATCGGGCTGGGATTTCAGCAGCCGATGGATGGCAAACGCGTCGACGATGGCCACCATTCGCGCGGCCGACATCGTCCCCGTCGATCTGAATTGTCTGCTGTATGCGCTGGAAGATACGCTCCGGCAAGCCTACGGATACGCCGGGCAACAGGTGCAGGCCGCGCAGTTTGAGCAGCTGGCCAACGCCCGAAAACAAGCCATCATGACGCTGTTCTGGGACGAGAAAACCCGCTTCTTCTACGATTACGACCTGGTCAACGATCGACTCGTCCCGGAGCTGACACTGGCGGGCGCGTTTCCGCTTTTCTTCAATCTGGCAACTGACTTACAGGCGAATTTTGTCCATGACCACCTGAAAGCGAGCTTTCTACAGGCAGGTGGCTGGGTCACAACGCTTCAGCGAACCGGGCAGCAGTGGGACTGGCCGAACGGTTGGGCACCGCTGCAATGGATCGTTTACAAAGGGCTGACCAACTATCACTTTACCGAAACGGCTGATACCGGCCGCGACAACTGGCTGGACCTGAACGACCGCGTTTTCAGGGCAACAGGCAAGATGATGGAAAAGTATAACGTGGTCGATGCCGCGCTGAGAACGGGGGGCGGGGAATACCCGAATCAGGACGGTTTCGGCTGGACAAATGGCGTTTATTTACGATTTCATAAATTCGCTAACAAGTGAAATAACCAAGTAATCAAATTTTCCAAATATGGTACCATAATTGCACACGAGCTTGTCAACATGTTTTGTTGATAAACTCGTGTGTCTATGAAAGCGCTTTTTGTATCTATACTGCTGCTCGGGCTGGTCCAGGCGTCGTTCGGTCAGAAGACGTTTATTCTGTCAATGCAGGATAAAAAAGCGTTCGTAGCGGTATCAGCGGGGGTTAGCCTACCAGTTGGCGAATACGGCAGCGGGGTCGCGGGTACGCAACGGGCCAGTATGGCGGGGCCGGGTCTGGCCGTCAGTCTATCGGCAGGGTACCGGCTACTGGATCATGCTGGCCTGATGGCGAAAGTAGAACAGCACCGCAACACGATCCAGACACGCGCGCTGGTCGAGTCGGTCGACGCCACCCACTCAACCGACTGGTCGGTAAACTCCGGCGACTGGTCGGTAACAACATTCATGGCCGGTCCGTACGTCACCATTCCGAAAGGCCGCTTTTCGTTCGACGGACGGATACTGGCGGGCTGGGCGCGGGCTACCATGCCCGACACCCAGGTAAGCGGTACGTACGGCAGCACGCCCGTAACGATGCAGACGATCGGGTCGCAAAGCTCGGCGCTTACCGCCGGGGCAGGCACTACCGTTCGATACCGGCTGAACCCCTGGCTATCGGCCCACGCCAACGCCGATTTCAGTTACGCTGTTCTGACGTTTGCCAATCTGTCGTCGAAGGCCTGGAGCGCCAACGGGGTTTCCGAAACACCTTTTTACAGCAGCGATCGACAGATCTGCGTCGTTAGTGCATCCGTTGGCCTTACGATCCTGCTCGTCAACGCCAATCGGCCCTTTTAGCCACCCTCCCAACCGTTTATCCCCGGCAACTTGCAGCAGGTGAGTCCGTATCGTAGCTTCGGCCTGTAAACACTGCTGCTATGACTCCGCTTCGCCAACGTGCCGTACTCCGTCGCGTCAAAGATATTACCCTCAGCACCACGCTTTCGCTGGCCCTGCTGAACGGCTCTGTATTGCTGCAAAGCTGTGGCAACGACCGCAGCGACGACGAAGCCGAACGGACGGAAACCCGGTTCGACCGGGGCGTTCGCACCTACATTACCGAAACCCAGCCGGGCACGTTTAAAATCACGGATGAGGTACAGGTCGGGCCAGACAAAGCTGGGGCTATCGTCAGTTACGCCGACGGACACCGCGACACACTGAGCGTGGCAGCGGCCAAACGGCTGGTCGACACCGACTCGTCGACGCGAACCTACCTTAACAATCCGGGCGCTTACCACGGCATGCATCATAGCGGCCTGTCGAGTGCGCTAATGTGGGGTAGTCTCGGGTACATGCTTGGCCGGTCGACAGCCCCGCAATTTCGCGACGATGAACGGCGGTACGGCGCAGGCGTATACGCCAACCGTGGGCTATACGAACGCTCCAGCCAGGTCGGCGAACAGGTCCGCTCGTCGCGGGTCGTGCGTACCAGTCGGCCATCGGGTGGGCGTAGTGGCTTTTTTGGTCGCAGCCGTAGCGGTGGCTTTTCGTCCTAGCAGTAAGCCGGTTACTGGCTTCCCAAATAGAGTTGACTTACAGCGTACTTGTCGTAGCTAGCTTGACGTATCTTTACACTATGAACCGGGACGCTGCCAAGAGACAATTACAAACCGATCAGTTCGACATCTGTATTATCGGTGCTGGGGCCAGCGGTGCCGGTGCCGCCCTCGACGCGGCCCTGCGCGGTTATCGGGTTGCCCTGATCGACCGGGGCGACTTTTCGGGCGAAACCTCATCGCGGTCGACCAAGCTCATTCACGGGGGCGTTCGCTACCTGGAGCAGGCCATCAAAAAACTTGATTTGGCGCAGCTGAAACAGGTGCGGCACGGACTGGCCGAACGCCGGACCGTTATCCGCAACGCGCCCCACCTGGCGCATCCGCTGGGCCTGCTGACCCCCGTCTTCAGTCGGTTTGAAGGGCTTTATATTTCCTTCGGCCTGGCGTTGTACGATTTTTTTGCCCACGACAGTACCTTTCCAAAAGGGCAGTGGTTGAGCCGGAAACAGGCACTGGCGACCATGCCGACGCTGACACCCCGGATGCACAGTGCCGTGCAGTACTACGACGGGCAGCTCAACGACGCCCGCTATGCGCTGGCACTGGCGCAGTCGGCCGCCGAAGCAGGGGCAACTGTTGCCAACTACGTCGCCCTCACCGGCTTTTCGCACGATACCACAGGCCGTGTTAATCAGGCGACACTGACTGATCAACTGACGGGCGACTCACTTACGGTACGAGCCAAACTTTTCCTCAACTGTACCGGCCCCTACGCCGACGCGGTCCGGCTGATGGCGAACCCCGCGCTTGAACCGCGCATTCGGCCCAGCAAAGGCGTTCATATCGTACTGCCCCGGTCGGTGCTCAACAGCGACAGTGCCATCCTCATCCCGAAAACACCCGACGGCCGGGTGGTTTTTGCCATCCCCTTCGGCGACAGCGTATTTGTGGGTACGACCGACGACGATTATCACTCGCTGAGCGAAGAGCCGGTGCTGGAACCCGCCGAAGTCGATTACCTGCTCGAAACCCTGGCCCCTTACGTAGCGGAAGTACCCAAACGATCGGACGTGCGGGCGGGATTCGGCGGGATTCGGCCCCTGATCGTTAGTAGCCGGGCCGACACCAAGACGCTGCTGCGCGACCACGAAGTCGAACACGACGAAACATCCGGCCTGCTGAGCCTGCTCGGTGGTAAGTGGACGACTTATCGCCTGATGGCGCAGGACGCTATTGACCGGGCGGGGGCGCAGCTAAACCAACCAGTAGCCTGCACCACGGCGACGCATTACCTGGTCGGGGGTGAGGGCTACCACTTTGCCGACTGGGCGAAACTACAGCAGCAGTATAACCTGCCCGACGACGTGTGTCAGCACCTGCTGCGCACCTACGGTAACCGCGCTGACCGGGTAGCCGCGCTGACGCGTACCGATGCGTCGCTGGCCGACCGGCTTCTCGATGGGCAACCGTATATCCGGGCGGAAGTACTGTATCAGGTGGAGCACGAAATGGCGGTCACCCTGCGCGACGTACTGGCCCGGCGCTGGCGGCTCGAACTGGCCGACTGGCAGCTGACCGCACAGGCGGCTCCGCAGGTAGCCGATCTGATGGCGCAGTCGCTCGGCTGGACCACCGGACAGCGCGATAGTTATCTATCCGACTACCTGTCGCTGCTGACCGCTTTCCGCGAACAGGCCGGTATGCCAACCGACGCCCGTTCGTTTGCCTAGCACTCCCTATACACTTGATAAATTATGCCTACGCTTACTTCACTGCCAAAAGCACCCGACGACCAACTCCGAAACCTCGGTTGGGACTGGATGCTGGGGCAGGACACATTACCTTATCTGACCAATGAAGTTGTTGTATTGACGGTAGCCGAAGTCGACGCCTACGAAGAAGCGGCCAAGGAGTTATTCGATATGTTCGTCGCGGCTGGTCAGCTGGTGATTGATCAGAACCGGTTTGCCGAGCTGGGCATCCCCGACAGTCTGGTTGAGCTTATCAAGCTAACCTGGGATGACGACCGCAACATCCACCTCTACGGCCGTTTCGATCTGGCCGGGGGTATCGACGGCAAGCCGATCAAACTCATCGAATTCAACGCCGACACGGCTACCTGCCTGCCCGAAACGGCCGTCGTGCAGTTTGCCCATCTGAAAGCCAACAAGCGCGACGAAAGCCAGCAGTTCAACAGCGTATTTGAAACACTGACGGCTCAGTTTGAGGAGATTCTGGCCGTCAACCCCGATCTGCAACCATCGCTGCTGCTATCGGCAATGCGCAATTTCCCCGAAGACGACGCCAACGTCGCCCTGATTGGTGAAGCGGCCCGCGAAGCCGGTTTCGAGGTCGAATTTGACTTTATCGACGAGGTCGAATTTTCGGAAGAAGACGGCATCTACTGGCAGAATCCACGCAACAGCCAGTTCGAGAAAATGGATTTCTGGTTCCGGCTTGTGCCGTGGGAAGTTATCGCCGACGAAGAGCCCGATCTGATCGAGATACTGACCGAGATTGTCCGCAGACGGCACGCCCTGATTCTGAACCCGGCCTATACGCTGCTGTTCCAGTCGAAACACATTCTCAAAATTTTGTGGGAACTCTACCCGAATCACCCGCTACTGCTCGAAACCGACGCCAAACCACTGTCGGGCAAAGCCTGTGTCGAGAAGGTGATCTTCGGCCGGGAAGGGGCCAACGTACGAGTGCTCAACGCCGACGGCAGCGAACGCGACGCGGTGGAAGGCGACTACGCCGACTACCCGAAAGTGTACCAGGAATACGTCGACTTCCCGCAGGACGCCGATGGCCGTCGCTACCAGGCGGGCGTGTTCTACGCGGGTGCCGCCTGTGGCCTCGGCTTCCGGCGTGGTGGTGCCATCCTCAACAACACCGCCAGCTTCGTCGGGCATGTGGTTGAATAGGGTTCAAGGTTTAAGGTTTAATGTTCAAGGTTGACGCCACGTGCTAACCTTGAACATTAAACCTTAAACCCCAAACTACTAACTGTTCCGCTTGCCGTGCGGATGACGGTCCTGGAAGCGGGCTCGCTGTTCGGGGGTCATGGCGTTGAACCGGGCCTGATGCTTGTCGTGGCGGGCTTTTTTGAAGGCTTTGCGCTCGGCGGGCGACATATGTGCCAGCTTCTCTTTCATCTGCGCGTGGTGGGCGGCCCGCTCTTCCGGCGACCGGCGGGGCTTCACTTTATACACACCCGTCTGTACCTGGGCATAGGCACCGACCGAAAGAAACAGGCCCAGCAGGGCAACGAAGATGGACTTAGTGTTCATGATTTTACGTTGTTTCGTGTAGGAATTCGTTTGAATTTGCCGGTTTGATGGTAATGCCCGGTTCGGGTTTAAGCCCGGCTGTCGGGTTGCTGATGGAATGCCGGTTTCGGACGACCGATCGGCTGGATTTAGACGCTAAAGACGTATGCTCTACAAAGCAGGATTGTACATACAGGCACTCGTTTACATGGCTGCGGGAATCAATCATTTCATCAGGCCACGGATCTATCTGGCACTCATGCCGCCATACCTGCCCGCCCATCAACTACTGGTCGACCTGAGCGGAGTGGCCGAAGTGGTGCTGGGTTTGGGGCTGCTTATCCCTGCGACGCGGGTCTGGGCAGCGTGGGGCCTTATCCTGCTGTTGATCGCTGTATTTCCCGCCAACGTACACATGGCAATGTCCGACCAGTTTGCCCAAATACCCGACTGGATACGCTGGGGGCGGCTTCCCTTGCAGGGCCTGCTCATCTGGTGGGCTTACCAGTACACGCGTTGAGGCCGGGTGTGGGTCGGGCAAACTATTCGCGGGGCCGATAGTTGAGAGTGTGGGGTATACATCGCCCCCGCAAACGTCCGTTCCGTTTTTCTATACCTATGAACACTCAACACCTCCGTGCCGCTGTACTGTTGTTTTCGCTCGCAATCACGTCGGCCACGCTGACACACGCGCAGTCTACGCTTAAAGCTAGTGGCGTGGCTACCGGAAAAACCATGCTGGCCAGCGCACAGGGACAGGCCGACTACACAACTGTGCTGAAATTGCTAACAGCCTCCGGCCTGGACAAACAGGCCAATGCCGCCGGTCAGTACACCGTTTTCGCGCCCAACAACGGGGCGTTCGATGAACTGGGTGATGCGACGTTGCAGGAACTGCTGCTGCCGTCCAGCAAAAGCCGACTGGCGAAAATGCTGGCTTACCACGTCGTGAAAGGGCGTTACACCTCCGACAAACTGCGCGACGGACAGACGCTGACGAACCTCACCGGTCAGATTCTGGTCGTGCACAAGCAAGGCGACAACATCACCATTACCGACGGACGTGGCACGGTGGCCGATGTCATTCAGCGCGACGTTCGGGCTACGAACGGCGTAATTTATACGATCAATAAAGTGCTCGAGAAAAACCTGCCACAGGCCGATATTCGCTAACTCTGACCCCGGCGCTTTGCCGCGATGCCTGTAATGCAGTCACCCACCGAGAACCAGCCACCACCCGAGCAGCAGCCCTCGTTTTACCAGCGGGTTTTGTCGCTGCTCGATCAGCGGGTGTTTCGGTTTCTTTATTCGGCGCGGGTCCGGCGAACGGTACTGCAAAGCCTGCCCTTCTGGATTGCGTCGCTGCTCACGGGTATAGCAGCCGTCGCTTACGAGCGCGTATTTGTCTGGGCCGAAGAAACCAGCTTCACGTGGCTCCGCGCTCAGCCCCTATTGGCGTTTCTGCTGACTCCCCTGGCATTTCTGGTGGCCTGGATTCTGGTTCGCCAACTGGCTCCGGCTGCGCGGGGTAGCGGTATTCCGCAGGTTATGGCGGCTATCGAACTATCGACACCCGTCAATCACCGCAGAGCGGGCTGGCTGCTCAGTATGCGCGTAGCCATCGTGAAAGTGCTCAGCAGTGTTGTACTGTTGCTGGGCGGGGGCGTCATCGGGCGCGAAGGACCAACCATTCAGGTATCGGCGGCAATTTTTCGGGCGATCAACCGGCTGCAACCCGTCGGGTGGCCGCAGCTATCGCGGCAGATCGCCCTCATCACCGGGGGCGCGGCAGGGCTTGCAGCCGCGTTCAATACGCCGTTGGGCGGTATCGTATTCGTCGTCGAAGAGCTGACGCAAACGCATATCACTCACTTCCGCACGGCTGTATTCACCGCCGTCATCATCGCTGGCCTGACGGCGCAGGGTATGCTCGGGCCGTATCTGTATCTGGGTTACCCAAATGTCGTGATGTCGGGCGGGATGGTCTGGCTGGGCGTCGGTACGGTCGCAGTTGTCTGCGGGCTGGCCGGGGCTCTGTTCGCTAAATCGCTGCTCTGGATCAATCAGTTTCGTAAGGAGTTCCGCACCCTCGAAGCACAGGCTGGCTGGGTGCTCGGTTGCGGATTACTGATGGGTGGACTGGCGTACTGGATTGGTAATGACGCCGTCGGGACGGGCAAGCCAATCATCAACCGGCTGCTGTTTCAAAGCACTTATCACACGCCCTGGTATCTGGCGGCTGTGCGCTGGGTAGGCATGGCCTTAAGCTACAGCAGTGGTGCCGCCGGGGGCATTTTTGCAACCTCCCTCAGCGTTGGTTCGATCATGGGCGACGGCATTGCCCGGCTCATCCGTATTCCGGCCACCGACCACAATCTGATTGTGCTGGTCAGCATGGTCAGCTTCCTGACGGGAGTTGTACGTTCGCCGTTCACAGCCGCCATTCTTGTGTTGGAAATGACGGATCGGCATTCGGTTATTTTTCAGTTATTATTGGGTGGTTTGCTGGCGCAGGGGGCCGCGTCGCTGGTCGACCCCGAATCGTTTTACGAACACCTGAAAGCCGGATTCCTGAGCGAATCGATGGCTCGCCAGCCTACCACAAAAGCAACGATACCAACCGGCGACTAACTGACCCTGTACATGAAAACGTGTTTCCTGTTCACCCTACTTTACCTGACTACACTGCTGACCCAGGCGCAGGTCGTAACCGACTCCGTTAAGGTCGATGGCTACTGGCGTACATTCCATTTCAATAAACCGGCAGCCACGGCCAAACCCACCGGCCTGGTGTTCGTACTACACGGATCGGGCGGTAACGGACAGGGGATGATGCGCGAAACCACCGCCATGCAGCAACAGGCCACCGCCGACAATATACTGCCCGTTTACCCCGACGGCTACAAAAAATACTGGAACGAATGTCGTAAGTCGTCGCCTGCCGAAGCCAACAAAATCGGCATCAACGAACAGGGATTTTTCGCGGGCATGATTCAGTATTTCCAGAAGCGGTACGGCATCAACGACCGGCAGGTATTCGTCGTCGGCACATCGGGCGGGGGGCACATGGCCTACAAGCTGGCGATGACCATGCCCGCTGCGTTCCGGGCCGTTACGGCCATCATCGCCAATCTTCCCGACTCGACCAATATGGATTGTGTTGCATCGGGCAAGGCCATACCGATCATGATTATTAACGGTACCGAAGACCCAATTAACCCGTACAACGGGGGTGATGTCAACCTGGGGCCGAACATGAAGATGGGCCGGGTCCGCTCGACTGATCAAACACTGGCGTACTGGGCTAGTCTGGCTCGTTACGAGGGTAAACCGTCGATGGAAACGCTACCCAATACCGACCCCGGCGATGGACGTACCATCGAGCGATACACGTACAAAGCTAAGGGGCAACCGGAGGTGGTACTATTGAAAGTGATCGGTGGAAAGCACGACTACCCTAAGGACATCGACGTGCATCTGGAAGCCCTCCGCTTCTTCGAGCGACAGGGTAACTAGTGTTTTCTTGTCATTCCAGAATTTGTCATTCTTCGCAGGCTCGGAATGACAAATTCTGGCGCAAATAGCTAAGCTTACTTTTTCTCCGGATCGTTGCCCCAGTTCTTGAGCGAATATTCCCAGTCGCTGCCTTTTACTTCTTTCGGACGCTGGGCGCTGTGCCGCTTGATATAGCTGACAACCTTCTGCATGTGTTTGTAATCATCGTCGGTCAGGTCGCCTTTTTTCTTGCCCTTGATCTCGACAATGCGCTCGCCCGATTTGTGGCCGACTGATTCATCGCTGTCTTTTTTCTGCCCAACCGACTTCGATTCGTCGGTATCCAGCCACTTCTCCAGTTCGGAAACCGACATGTTTGCTAGGTCGCTGAAGGCATCGTAAATGTCTTTTTTCTCGTCGTTATCCATAATCGATTGGGGCTAGTCGGTTTCAACTTCGCTTTGCAGCTTCAATACCAGTTGCTTGTCGTCCTGCTCAATGACCAGCGCCGGGTTATCGTCGGTACCCTTGCGCTTGATCTTTTTCCCGTCGATCGTCTTTTCGATTTCTTCCTTGTGGACTTCGACCACTTTCCCTTCGGCATGGCTACTGCCCCACTTCCAGCGTACTTTCGTTCCCTTGCGCATCTCGTTGAGTTGGTTGATTGAGATGGGCTAACCGGCTGTACCAAATGAATGTTTGCGCAACAATAGTCTCAAACAGCATCCTGCTGTTTGGATATATGAATTGAATAGTTCCGGTATAGTTTTGAACACGGATAGTCAAACAGCAGGATGCTGTTTGAGACAAAATTAATCGACCGTTAGCTGTTGTAGCGCCGGAGATACTCACTCGGCGACAGACCGGTAATGGTTTTGAACTGTCGGTTAAAATTCGACAGGTTCGTAAACCCGCAGACGTAGGCCGTCTGGCTGATGCTTTGCTTCGACTCACGCAGATGGCGGCAGGCATGCTCGATACGCACTTCGTTGAGCAGCGTCGAAAACGTTTTGCGGGTGTGCTGGCGGAAAAATCGACAAAAAGCCCCCGGTGTCAGGCTGGCGACATTTGCGATATCGTCGAGCGTAATCTGCGTGTGATACTGGTCCAGAATGTATGAGAATACCCGCTCCAGCCGCCGATGATCGTCGGGGCGCTGGGGCTGTACGTAGGCCGTCACCGACAGTACTTCCCGGTCCGTGCGGGTCGTCAATTCGTCCAGAATGTGCAACAACGTCAGCAACTGCTCGAACGGCCGCTGGCTGGGGAGCTGTTCAAGTTTGCCCGTGAATGCCGGATTGGTTTGACAACGGAGTCGAACGCCATGCTGCGACTCCGTCAGTAGTTGCCGCAGGTGGCCCGTTTCGGGCAGGCTCAGCACACCCATTTCGAGCTGTTCCGGCCGAAACAGAACCGATACCGATACCGACTGACGTGTCGACTCCGGTTGAAAATAATCGGGATCGCTGCGCAGTACGTGCGGAAGGTTCGGCCCCAGCATCAGCACGTCGCCGGGTGCAAACCGATCGATTTTATCGCCGACGATCAGGGTGCCCTCCCCTTCCAGAATAAGCGTCAGCTGAATTTCGGGGTGAAAATGCAGGTGACCGTAAAAATGCGGCATTGTGTCCTGTTCGATACGAAACGAACGGTCATCAATCGTCGGAACTTTGAACAGGAGTGGCTTCATAGCGCATCTTTTGCACAAAGATACACACTATCAACCTTTTTCTGGTGAAAATAGTATTAGAGATAGCGCACCAATAGCTAATGCCAAACGGGATAACGTGATAATTTTGATACACTAATTACACAGTATTAAATCGATATTCTCATGCATGTACCTGTTCGTTGGGAAGGTGTTTATCCCGCGCTGCTGACTCCGTTTACGGCCGATGATCAACTCGATCTGCCTCTGTTCGAAGCAAACCTGCGTGCCCAGCTCGACGCGGGTATGCATGGCTTTATCATTGGCGGATCGCTGGGTGAAGCCAGCACGCTGGAGCCCGATGAGAAGATTGCCCTGCTCAAATCAGCACTGGCGGTATGCGATGGCAAGGTGCCCGTACTGCTCAACATCGCCGAGCAAAGCACGAAGCAGGCGATCAAGCGCGCACAGGAAGCGGAAGCCAACGGAGCCGATGGCCTGATGGTGTTGCCGCCAATGCGCTACCCCGCCGACGCCCGCGAAACCGTCGCGTTCTTCACCGCCGTAGCAGAAGCAACGAGCCTGCCGATCATGATCTACAACAATCCGTACGATTACAAGATCATGACAACGGTAGCCATGTTTGAAGAGCTGGCGAAATACGACAACATCCAGGCCGTCAAAGAATCGACCCGCGACCTGACTAACATCACCCGAATGCGCAACGCCTTTGGTGATCGCTTCAAACTGCTGGGTGGCGTTGATACGCTGGCACTGGAAGCCATCCTGCTCGGCTGCGACGGCTGGGTTGGTGGACTGGTCGATGCCTTCCCGCAGGAGACGATGGCGATTTATGATCTGGCGAAAGCGGGTCAGGTTTCCGAAGCACTGGACATCTACCGCTGGTTTATGCCCCTGCTCGAACTCGACATTCACCCCAAACTGGTGCAGTACATCAAACTGGCGGCAACGGCAACCGGCATCGGTTCGGAGCACGTCCGTGCCCCACGCCTGCCCCTGATCGGCACCGAGCGCGAGCAGGTTCTGAACGTTATCAACTCTGCACTGGCCAAGCGGCCGGTGTTAGTATAGAATGATCGAGTGATTGAATGATAGAATAGGGCTGGCGCGCAGTTTTCTGTTCGTGCGCCAGCCCTATTCTATCATTCAATCACTCAACAATTCAATCATTCAAAAAATGACTTATCATTTTTTCTGCATTGATGCCCACACCTGCGGCAACCCGGTTCGGGTTGTGACGGGCGGTAGCATTCCGTTTCTGCAAGGAGCCAACATGAGCGAGAAACGGCAGCACTTTATGCGCGAATTCGACTGGATTCGGCGGGGGCTGATGTTTGAGCCACGTGGCCACGATATGATGTCGGGGAGTATTTTGTACCCACCCACCGACCCGGCCAACGATGCGGGTGTGCTGTTTATCGAAACGTCGGGTTGCCTGCCGATGTGCGGGCACGGCACGATTGGTACCGTCACGGTCGCTATCGAGCAGAACCTGATTCAACCCAAAACGCCGGGCGTGCTCAATCTGGAAGTACCGGCTGGGCTGGTGCGGGCGGAATACGTGCAGGAAGGCAACAAGGTACAGTCGGTGAAGATCACGAACATCAAATCGTATCTGGCCGCTGAAAACCTGACCGTCGACTGCCCCGACCTGGGCGAACTAACGGTCGACGTGGCGTATGGCGGCAACTTCTACGCTATCGTTGATCCGCAGCCCAACTTCCCCGGTCTGGAGCACTACACCGCCGATCAGCTTGTCGGCTGGGCGCGCACGATGCGGACACGGATGAACGAAAAATACACCTTCGTGCATCCCGAAAACCCGACGATCAACGGCCTGAGCCACGTACTCTGGACGGGTAAGCCGCTGAAGGAAACGTCGACGGCCCGCAACGCGGTATTCTACGGCGACAAAGCCATCGACCGCTCACCCTGCGGTACCGGCACGTCGGCCCGTATGGCGCAGTGGTTCGCCAAAGGGCGGATGCAGCCCGGCGACGTATTTGTTCACGAAAGCATCATCGGTTCGATTTTCAACGGGCGTATCGAAGCAGTTACGGAGCTGGCGGCTACGCCCGCCATTATCCCCAGTATCGAAGGCTGGGCCAAAATACACGGTTACAACCACCTCATCCTCAACGACGACGATCCATACGTCCACGGGTTTCAGGTGATTTAATTTTGAGTGATAGAATGATAGAATGATTGAATGAATGAGCTGACGCCAGCACTATTCAATCATTCTATCATTCAAAATTCAATCATTGCAAACCATGCACATCGGTATTATTGGCGGGGGCATTATTGGCCTTTGCTCGGCGTATTACCTGCATAAGGCAGGGCACCGCGTGACGCTGCTCGATCAGGACACCATTGCCGACGGTTGCTCGTTTGGCAATGCCGGGATGATCGTACCCAGCCACATTATCCCGCTGGCGCAGCCCGGCATGATCTCGAAAGGGATGCGCTGGATGCTTAATTCGACCAGCCCGTTTTACGTCAAACCCCGGCTCGATCTGGATTTGGCGCGCTGGGGATGGCTGTTCTACCGCCATGCTAACGATGCCCACGTGCAGCGGTCGATTCCGGCCCTGCGCGATTTGAGTCTGCTCAGCAAAACGCTGTATCAGGATCTGGCCGCCAACGGCGACCTCGATTTCGAGTGGCAGGAGCGCGGCCTGCTGATGCTTTATAAAACGGCGGGTGCCGAGCACGAAATGGCCGAAGAAGCTGACGTTGCCAACCGGGCGGGCATCGAAGCGCAACTGCTCAACGGGCAGCAGGTGCAGGATCTGGAGCCCGACGTACAGGTCAACGTGCGGGGTGGCATTTTCTACCCCGGCGACGCCCACCTCAATCCCACCGAACTGATTCGGTCGCTGGTAGCCTACCTACGGACCAACGGCGTAACGATACTGGAAAACCGCACTGTCACGGGCTTTGGCAAAACGGGTAACCACGTCACATCAATTCAAACGGCGGAGGGAGCCGTGTCGGTCGATACCGTTGTCGTAGCGGGTGGCGCTTGGTCGCCGGGCATCAGCAAGCAGCTGGGTTTGAATCTGTCGTTGCAGGGCGGAAAGGGGTACAGCTTTATGGTGCGGGGACTAAAAAACAACGTACGCGTACCGGCTATTATGCTCGAAGCCCGCGCCACGGCAACCCCAATGGGCCAGGACCTACGCTTTGCGGGTACCCTCGAAGTGGCCGGTACCGACATGACCGTAAATATGAACCGCGTGCGGGGTATCGTACAGTCGATCAACAATTACTATCCTGAAATTGAAGTTAGCCTGCCGAAGGTTGAGGCTGTCTGGCGTGGCCTGCGCCCCTGCTCTCCCGACGGACTGCCGTATATCGGGCGTACAGGCCGGTTCGATAACGTCGTTCTGGCAACGGGCCACGGCATGATGGGTCTGAGTCTCGGACCTGCCACTGGCAAACTCGTCAGCGAAGCCGTGGGTGAAAAGGTCGACAGCATGGCTATCGACGCTTTCAACCCCGACCGGTTTTAACGACACTGCCTATCCACCACCAGTACCTTCGCCTACAGCCGTTACCGGGTTGTGGGCGAATGCGTTTTGGCGTATTTGACAGCGTCGATAAAGGGCGCAACCCACACATCGGCTTCGTGCTGTTTTAGGTAGCGTATTAGCTTGTTATGTTCAGGCAACGCCACGTTCAGCGAATGCCCACCGCCGACGCCGTGAAACAGGAAAACCAGTAGCGAATTGCTCGCCTGTGCCTGCCTGACGAGTTCGATAAGCTGCTCACCCGTCTGATCGACGATTGAGTACGAACCAATATCCGCGTAGTTGAGCTGACCTATTGGTTTCATCTCGGAGCGTACGCCACGAGCCGCCACAAACTTGCTCTCGATGGGTTTATAATAATCGACACCCCCGATTTTCGTATCGCCACAGGGGTAAGCAAATGTGCGCTCCGTTTTGCCGTCGATCGTTTGCAACAGCACGTTCATCATACCGATTTCGTCGGTCATGCGCTGCACCGTATACTTGCTCATGTCTTTGTTCGGGTTGACCCACTCCCGGCCCGGCTGATTGCCCAGACAGGGGTGAAACAATGTATGATTACCCAATTCATGGCCTTTTCGCGCAGCGGCCCGCCAGCGATCGATGTTGCTTACGTAGCCGGGGAAATAACCCGACAGGTAGAACGTGCCCTTCAGGCCCAATGAGTCGAGCAGCGGTACAACGTTGGTCAGGTGAACATCAAGCGCGTCGTCGTACGTCAGCACCACCGCGCATTTTTTTCCATTCCAGCCGGTAGTAGTCTGCGCTACCCCCAGCGTGTGTACGATCAGTAACGTAACGATCGTCAGTAGTTTATTCATAGTGACAACAGAAGAGCAAATCTAACGCGGCTTACTGACTACCAAACCGAAAAAGCACGCAACCCCGACGGCTACGTGCTTTACTACGCCCGTCGGCGGATTGAATAGCACCGAAAAGGCTACACCGACTCGGCAGCACCCGGCATCAGGCCCGTTTGCAGAAACTGTTCGACGGCCTGCCGCGACACCGAACCATACGAAACAGTCTTTGCCGCATTTGTATCGGTAAAATCGACTTCGTAGGCGTCCTCGCTGACCTCGCGGATAGCTACCGTCGCCAGTTTACCTGCTCGTTCGCCCTTCCCCTCTGTGGTGAACAGAAACGTCTGTGGCTGCGGCACGATCAGGTTCAGATCCCTCACCGTATACGACCCCAGCACTTGCCCACCCTCGTTCTTCCGCGTTTGTATATACTCGAATAGATCTGTCATACTAACAGAAACCGATACATAGCGGCAATGTTATTTCGCTTTTCCGAAAACAAGGCAGGGCAATCCGCTTTCCTCGAATGCCTGTCCAGCAGCCGTTCTGCATGACCTGGTAATGTTATCCCTAGCTTCTGTTAACACATTCCCGGCTACCAGCTAGTTGGAAACCCAACCCCAAACGTTCATCAATACAAGTCGCAACGAGTACCGTCTCGACTCCTGATTTGGCCATGGTTGTAACATCGACCTTCCTTTTTCGGCCGAACTGGTTCGATACATTACCATTCATCGAATACTGGGGCACATCACTTTCCGGAGCGCCTACTTTTGATCCGTTGGTTACGAATTCAATTACCCCCGAACCTATGCACGCTTCATCTTCCACCAACTCATCAGCGATTCCAACGCAGGCTCCACTTGGACAGCTCATCCAGATACTGCTCAATCTCGCCAGTCCCGGTACGGCCTGTTATCAGGCCCACCAACTGCGCTCAGATGGTGTGTACCGGGTCGTTGTTCGTACGGTGAATGGCTTTCAGCTTGTCAGCATTCCGGCTCCGGCTTTGTTATTGGCCGAACTAGGTATCCTGGTTGATTCTGACCGCTACACGATCAGCCAGCAACTGGGACGGGCCGACGAAAAGGTAAACGTCGTTGACCAGCTCGTATCGCTGGCTCACGTAAACTAACGGATGTTTCTGTAGGGGTGGCTAGGTACGCTTGATCGATCGACCCTTTATAAGCCGCTGGCAGCACAGGCAGGCCACCTTTTGGCCCGTCCCTAAACGGCGTTCTTCGACCGGTATGAGTGCTGCATGAATGCACTCGGCAGTAGTATGATAAACCAGCTGCTTCAGGCAGTGGAACGGGCTAAGTTGTGTCATTGCTCGTATTGGTGTCAAGGAAAAGTGGTGCTTACGTATTTACTCTACCATTTTAGTGCCGCTTATTCACCAAATACCACCTTTTGTTACCTAAAAGTGCACATTAGCTAATTCGGTATTTACCCAATTACAAAAACACCCCATTTTCGGTTGATTACCCCCCGCTGTCGGTCATTCATCGAATGATCCCCTCCTACCCCCTGTTGAGAAGCCAACTTTGGTCAAGCAAACGCAAAAACGACCAAAGAAATGCTCCTCAACACCGCTACCGCCCCCCTGCTGAACACCCTCCGCACCCTGTTGCTGCTGGTTGTCGTAAGCGCAGGTCTGATGAGCTGCTCACAGTCGGAAAACGTTGCTCCCCAAAGCCAAATCACCACCGCCGACGCGTCGGCCCGCCCCGGTTCATCGGTTATCAACAACGACGGTTTCGAAGGCAGCTGGTTCTCTAACTTCTGGATTCCTGAGCTGCGCACCGCTACCGCCGGTACGATCAGCACCGACCACAGCCGCTCGGGCAAGCAATCGATGCGCTTCAGCTGGACACCCGCTCAGTACGACGGCACCAACCCCTCGGCTCACTCGGAACTGGGCACCGACGCGCTGAAGAATGGTGAAGTTGAGCGTTGGTACGGTTACAGTGTTTACATGCCAGCGGCTAAGATGGCCAATGACAATGAGCCTATCGTTTTCAGCCAGTGGCACGGTGTGGCCAACCCCGGCGAAGAAGATACCTTTCCTCCACTGGCCTTCTACCTGGAAGGGGGCAACCAGATCAAAGCTTATTACCGCTCGTCAAACGTAGCCATCACCAAAGCCCAGCAGATGCCAACCGCCCAGACCATCCTGCGTTTAGGCACGGCCACCTACGATAAATGGGTTGACTACGTAGTGCACATCAAGTGGGATCCAAGCGGCAACACGGGCATCCTGGAGATCTGGCAGGACGGCAAGCAGGTAGCCAACGAGCGGAACATCAACATCGGCTACCCACAGAAGTACAAGCCTTACTGGAAAGCCGGTATCTACGCCTGGACGGGCAAGTCGAAGTACGCTGAGCGGGTTCTGTACTACGACGACGTAACGATCGGCAAAGCCACGGCCACCTACGAAACAGTAAAGCCAGGCCAAACCAACGACATCGCCCGGTAAGCCACCACACTGCCCGCCTACGGATAAATCCCGTGCAGTGTCAACCGTCTAAGCTGTAGCTATAGCGATGAACAGAAGGAAGCGGAACGGATCAGAACACCTTCCAACGAAAAGCCCCGTCAGCTACTGAGCGGGGCTTTTCGTTTACCGATCGAAAAGAAGTGTAGAGGTAGGTCTACTCCGTGTGAAGGCGTACACTTACAGGCCAAACCAAATGATCGTAAAAGAAAACGATTAGGCAGTGCACTGACTTTTATTGGCTGGCTTATAATCTTTAGCGTGGCCGATGATACGATTACCAAATTTCTTCACCCTGTACCAGACACCCACAGTCCAGAACCCTTTTCGGCTCATTGGATTGGTGCAGTGTTGGCAAAGCTGATATGCATCGGTCTGGCCATAACCGCGATTCACTACTATAGAATTTTCCGAGAGAGGTCGTAGAATATCTACGTATGGCCAGGGGACTTCAACTACTTGCGTCAGGACACGTATCAGTAGAAATGAAAAAAGCACCTAGCGTATGAGGCTAAGTGCTTTGCTTTTAGTAGTGGGAGTTGACGGGTTCGAACCGCCGACCCTCTGCTTGTAAGGCAGATGCTCTGAACCAGCTGAGCTAAACTCCCTTCTTATTTCCCGCCCGTTGTCGTCGTTTGGGAGTGCAAATATAGGCGTGTACTGGCGGGTTTTGCAAGCGTTAGACTGAAAAAAAACGGACTTTTTTGCAAGTCACTAAGAATCAGCACCGCTTAGCCTACTCAAAATTCAGATACAACGTCACGCTGTGCGTTGTCAGGCGGTTGATGCCTATACCAGCCGCGTTGGTGGTGGGGCGATAAAGGTTAATCAGGCCGTGGGAGAAGCGAATTTCGGGGGCGAACTTGAAAAACTCGAAAAACTGCTCGAAGCCTACTCCATACTCAACTGCTAAGTCCATCGTGCCGGTGCTGAGCCGGCTGGCACTCTGCTGTTCGTTACGCCGTACGTTGGTTTCGACGCTGAAAGCGCCCCCCGCCAAGAAATACATGCGTGAGTTGTTGCGCCGTTCTGACTTGTATTTCAATAATACCGGGAAGTCGAGCCAGGTCGACTCACGGACCTCGGTACGCGATGCACTGTTGGGGTAGTCGTACTGTACTTCGCGGCTCATCAGCGTTACTGATGGTGTCGTACGCAGATCAAACCGGTCGTTGAGAAACGCGTTGACCACAAACCCAACCCGGAAGTTGGGGCGGTTCGGCGACTGAATCCTGTAGGCGGAGTCGGCGGTCAGGAACGCCGGGCTGTGGCCCACGCTGAACCGGCTGACAGGCATGGCGAAAAAGAAACCGTAGTGGATTTCCTTATCATCGTAGTGCTCCAGGTGCTTGACAACGTATTTGTACGAACCCTGCGCTTTTCCCGGAGAAGCAGCAAAAAGCAACAGACAGATTCCAAGCAGTAGCGGTAACTGCCGAAACGAAATCAGGCCCGTTTGTGACCAATGTAAATTGACGCAACGCCGAAGGTAAGCGGTATCCATTTCGTATTTGTAAAGCCAGCTGCTTCGTAACTGCGCAGAAAGTCGGGACCATCGGGGAACGCCTGCACCGATTCGGGCAGGTAGGTGTATGCCGATGCGTCTTTGCTCACTACGCGTCCGATCAGCGGCAGGATCGTCCGGGAGTAAAAACCGTAGAGTTGTTTAAACGGAAACTGGCGCGGATTCGAGAATTCCAGCACCACGCAGACGCCACCGGGGCGCGTTACGCGGTACATGTCGGTTAGCCCTTTGAGCAGATTCTCGAAATTACGTACCCCAAAGGCAACGATGACGGCATCGAAATCATTGTCTGGCAGGGGCAAACCTTCTGAATCACCCGACCGCATTTCGATCACGTTGTCGACACCGCGCTTCTTCATCTTCTCCCGACCAACCGACAGCATACCCTCCGAAATATCAATGCCAACGATTTTCTCCGGCTTCAGGGCTAGTGCTTCAAGCGCGAAATCACCCGTGCCGGTGGCGATGTCGAGAATGCGTCTGGGCGACTTGGGAGCCAGTGCCTTGCGCAGCTCACGAATAGCCCGCTTGCGCCAGAGAATGTCGATACCACCACTCAGAACGTGGTTGAGCAGGTCATATTTAGGCGAAATAGTGTCGAACATCTCCGCGACCTGTTCGCGCTTGGAGGTGTCTTTGTCTTTGTACGGGACGACGGGCATGGGGAAAATGGTTGAATGATTGACTGATAGAGTGATTGAATGATTAAGTGGCATAGACGCGCCAGCCTATTCAATCATTCCGTCACTCAGTCATTCAATCACTGCCTAACAGCACGTTGGGCGCGAAAGTTTGCGATTGCGGGGGGCGGTGCGTAGTTTCGACAATAACCCCTTCCTACTTACAACCTGATCGATTATGCTTCGCTTTGTTTTACCGGCTTTGTTACTGAATTCAGTTGCTTACGGGCAGACGCCCGACAAACCGACCCCGGCTGTTCAGAAACTTCATCAGCGCGTACTGACGCTCGATACCCACGCCGATGCGCCGATTAACATGCAGAAGCCGGGCTTCGACGTTGGTGTAGCGCACGACACGAAACGCGACAATTCGCAGATCGACTTCCCCCGGATGAAGCAGGGTGGTATGGATGCGATGTTTTTTGCGGTATACACCTCGCAGGGGCCGCGTACGCCGGAGGGTCATGCCGAAGCGAAACGCAACGCGCTCAACCAGTTCGACCTGATCCACAAAGCGCTGAAGAAGTACCCCGATCTGGCCGAACTGGCAACGACCCCGGCCGATGCCTACCGGATTCAGAAGGCGGGCAAACGGGCGGTGTTTATCGGGATGGAAAACGGCTACCCGGTCGGTAGTGATCTGGCCATGCTGAAAACGTACTACGATCTGGGTTGCCGCTACATGACGCTGACGCACTTCGCCAATAACCTGATCGGCGATTCGTCGACCGACCCCGATGGGCCGATTTACGGCGGACTAAGCGATTTTGGTAAGCAGGTTGTGCCGGAAATGAACCGGCTGGGAATGCTGATCGACGTATCGCACGTAGCCGACAGCACGTTTTACGATGCGTTGGCGCTATCGAAAGCACCCGTTATTGCGTCACACTCCAATTGCCGCGCCCTCTGCGATTTCCCCCGCAACATGACCGACGATATGATTCGGGCCATTGCTAAAAAGGGGGGCGTGGTGCAAGTCAATTTTGTGAGCGACTACCTGAAAAAGCCGTCGGACGCGTTTCGGGCGGCCAAGACGAAAGTACGTATGGCGCGGGTCGGGAAGGTGATGACGCCGGAGATGGAGACCCGCCTACAGGCCGAAAGTGATTCGCTGGCGAAGGTATTTGCACCCGAACGGGCCAGCCTGTCGGACATAGCCAACCATATCGACCACATCGTCAAACTGGTAGGTATCGACCATGTCGGTATCGGTTCGGACTTCGACGGGGGCGGGGGTGTCAACGGCCTGGAAGACGTCAGTCAGATCGAGAACCTGACCGCCGAACTGGTACGCCGGAAGTACTCGGAAGCCGACATCGCCAAAATCTGGGGTGGCAACCTGCTGCGCGTACTCGGACAGGCGAAGGCGGAATAATTTTTCTCAACACTAGCCGCATAGAGAACCAAGCCGTTTTTGAGTAACTTTTCTCCGTGTTCTCTGTGCCTCCGTGTTGAAAATTCTATGTCTCCCGAAAAGGTCTTCCAATTGGCAAATATGCTGGTGCTGCCGCAGTGGCTGCTAATGGTGGTGGCTCCGCGCTGGTCGGTGACGCGCTGGCTGATGAATTCATACCTGATTCCGGTTTGCCTGGCTGTCATTTACGTTAGCTATCTGTTTCAGGGCGGACCGGTCGATTTTGGGTCGTTTGGTTCGCTGGCGGGGATAAAAGCGTTGTTCGCCAACGGGGGCGACGGGGTTATGCTGGCGGGCTGGGTGCATTACCTGGCGTTCGATCTGGTGGCGGGGTCGGTGGTGGTGCGCGACGCACAGGCCCGGCAAATACCGCATTGGCTGGTTATCGTACCGCTGTTTTTCTGCTTTATGCTGGGGCCGGTCGGGCTGCTGCTCTACTGGATCATTCGTACCGTTCGCACACGCGCTCTGACCTGACTGTACTGAGCAACTATGTCCCTGACAGCTTCCAGCTGTCGGAGCCGCGATAGCGGCTAACAGAACTCCGGCCATTTAGCCTGACGGCTCCGACAGCTGGAAGCTGCCGGGGACGATCAACCACTAGCTGTTGAACCGATGAACTCATTTTTTACAACGCTCAGACAACGCAACCCCATCCTATCGGCGTTTGGCTGGATTTGCTTAATCAGTGCCGTCGTCTGCGTGGGGCTGATGCTCATTACCAATGTGCAGGTGCTGGGTATCAATGCATTTGTCAAACCCGTCAAGTTTTTTTTGTCATCCAGCATCTTTGTCTGGACGATGGGTTGGCTGATGGGTTATCTGCGTCAGCAGCGAAGCGTGCGGATTTACTCGTGGGCAATTACGCTGATTCTGGCGTTTGAACTGGTAGTTGTTGTCGTGAAGGCGGGTTTGGGTCAGTTGTCGCACTTCAACGTAAAGTCAGCAACGGGTGGCATCCTGTTTTCGCTGATGGGTGTCGCTATCACTATCGCCATACTGTGGACGCTGTACATTGCTATACTGTTCCTGCTACAGCGACCCGACGAGTTAAGCGGTACCTACCTGTGGGGTATTCGACTGGGCATGCTGATTTTCATCGTGTTTGCCTTCGAGGGTGGGATGATGGCGGCCCGGCTGGCCCACACGGTAGGCGCACCCGACGGCGGGGCGGGCCTGCCGGGCATCAACTGGAGTACGCAGCACGGCGACCTGCGTATCGCTCACTTTTTCGGGATGCACGCCCTGCAACTGATTCCCCTGTTCGGCTACTACATCGCGCGTCGCCCGTTCCAGACGGTTCTGTTCGCGATAGTCTACGTCGGGGCCGTTAGCTGGGTGCTGCTTGAAGCCCTGGCCGGTCGGCCGCTGATCGCGGGTTTGTAACTTGTCTCAAACAGCATCCTTGCTGTTTGTTGGCTGAGGAAAGTAAACAGCAAGGATGCTGCTTGAGACCATACTGATCACAAACAATCGACATCCGCGACGATGCTGACTTGCCGTAAGCCTTTGTCGGTCAGAATATCGTTGATGCGGTCCTGAATGTAGGCTTTCACGGCTTTCACGTTCACCTTGTCGCGTTCGAGTTTGATCAGAATGTCGAACAGAAACTGGTTGCGGATGCGCTCGATCAGCGGTTCTTCCGGACCGAGGACACGGCTACTACCGAGGGCGTCGGTGAGTTCGGCCGCGAGCCGGTCGGCTGCCTGCTGACTGATTCGCTTATCGGTATGGCGGATGGTCAGTTTTATCAGGCGGCAGAAGGGCGGGTAGTTGAAATTCTGCCGCTCCTGAATCTCTTCTTCGTACAGGCCGATGTAGTCGTTCTGGATGATTTTCTGCAAGATAGACTGCTGTGGGTTGGCCGTCTGAATCAGCACCGTACCCTGCCGCCCCGCCCGTCGCCCGGCCCGCCCGCTGACCTGCGTCAGCATCTGAAACGAGCGTTCGGTAGCCCGGAAATCGGGGAAGCGAATTAGGCGGTCGGCGTCGAAAATACCGACCAGACTGACGTTGTCGAAGTCGAGTCCTTTGGTAATCATCTGCGTCCCGACCAGAATATCGATGCCACCCGTCTCGAACTCCTGAATGATCTGCTGGTAGGCGTTTTTGGCGCGGGTCGTGTCGAGGTCCATCCGCAGTATTTTCGAGTCGGGGAAGAAAATCTGGAGCTGATCTTCCAGTTTTTCGGTACCAAACCCAATCGTTTTAACCTTCGTAGAGCCGCAGGCCGGGCAGGTACGCGGCACCTGCTCTTTGTGCCCGCAATAGTGACAGCGCAGTTCGGCGTCGCGTTGGTGGTAGGTCAGGCTAACGGCACAGTTGTCGCATTCAGCCGTCCAGTCGCAGTCTTCGCACTGCATGTAGGGCGAATAGCCGCGCCGGTTTTGAAACAGTATGCTTTGCTCCCGGCGATCCATATTGGCGCCCAGCGACTCCAACAGCACCGACGAAAACTCCTGCTTCATGCTTTTCTGCTGCTTCTCCCGCTTCGTATCGACCAACCGAATGTCGGGCAGGGTTGCGTTGCCGAAGCGGTTAAACAGTTCGACCAGCCCATACCGCCCCTGCTTCGCCTGATAGTAGGTTTCGAGCGCGGGCGTGGCCGAGCCAAGCAGCACCTTAGCCTGCTGCCAGTGGGCCAGCATAATCGCTACGTCGCGGGCGTGGTAGCGGGGCGCGGGGTCGTGCTGCTTGTACGACGTTTCGTGCTCTTCGTCGACGATCACCAGCCCCAGATTGTCGAACGGCAGAAATACCGACGAGCGCACGCCAACCACGAACTGATACCGCCCCGACACGACGCCCTTCCAGACTTCGACGCGTTCGTTGTCCGAAAATTTGGAGTGGTAGATGCCCATTTTGTCACCGAATACGCGCTGCAACCGCACGACGATCTGGGTGGTCAGGGCGATTTCGGGCAGCAGATACAGCACCTGCGAGCCACCGGCCAGCGCTTGCTGAATGAGGTTGATGTACACCTCCGTTTTACCGCTGCCCGTGATACCGTGCAACAGCACCACATTCTGACTCTCGAACTGCGCCATGATCGAGTCCGACGCCCGCTGCTGATGCTCCGTCAGGCGGATCTCCACCTGTGGCGCGTGATCGTCGGCGAAGCGCGGCTGAATCACCTCAAACGTTTCGAACACCTGATTCTTGACGAGCGTCGCCAGCGATGACTGCGACAGTTCATCATCCTGATTCAGAATTGTTTTGTCGAGTCCTTTCTGGTTCAGTTCGGGGTTGCGCTGCATCGGCACGTGGCTCAGGTAGCGCATCACCACCTCCTGCTGCTTGGGCAGCTTTTCAAGCCGTTGCAGCAGCACCAGTAGTTGCTCCCGTTCTTCGTAGTTGCGGTGCAGCCGGATTTTGCGCACCATCTTCGGGATGTACTTTTCCTTGACTTCCTCAAACACGATTACCGCCTGTTTCCCCACCAGCGACTTAATCAGGGCCGGTACATTGGTGCCTTCGCCCGCCAGCCGACCAAGTTCATCATACGAGAGGGCGGGTTGTTTTTTGAGTTCGACAAGCAACACCGCTTCAAACTCGGTGAGCAGTTCGGGATAGTCGAAATCGGGGTTGTACTGCACCTTCGACTGACTCGAAATCTTCAGGCCCGACGGCAGGGCAATGTTCATTACTTCGCCAATCGTACACATGTAGTATTCGGCCATCCACCGGAACAGTTCGAGCTGATAGCCGGTCACGAGCGGGTATTCATCGAGCACTTCGCTAATGTAGCGGGCCTGATAGGCAGTCGGGGGGGAGTTGTGCAGTTTGGCGACGATAGCGGTCAGGACGCGGCTGTTTTTCTTGCCAAACGGTACAATGACGCGGGCACCAATGCGCAGCAGATCGGTCATGCCGCGCGGGACGCGGTAGGTAAATAGCCGGGGAACGGGTATGGGCAGAATCAGGTCGGCGAAGACGGTAACTTCGTCGGTGTCGAGGGTTGAAAAGAGCGAGAGATCGGCGTTTTCCACAAGTTGGGTGCGGGCGGTACGTCAGGTAAATATACAGAAAACCCCGCGCCGGTCCCGCGAATTCCAGCCGCTCCAAAAAAGGCGTGCCGGGGTTGCGTCAGGAGTCTTATTGCCAGAGCGGTTCTTTCTGCCATCCTGTTTCAAACCCCATAGCCGCTTTATCGATCTCAGGATATGAGCTGAACAACGAATCCAATTTTTTCAGGAATCGATGTTTTGGATTTACTGTTTGTAGCAGAAACAGAATCATCGAGAGCGCGAAATAAGTACGGTCGTTATTGACTGTTTGGCTGGTCAGCCATTTCTTTTGGGGCTTTCGGGGAATCCGGGGTTGAATGCTCATTGCCCGATTCCACAACCGGCCATGATGGGCACATGTATTTCGCAAGTAAACGATGCTGTGCAGCCAAGATGTGAACGTTTTTTCATCCAGACCAAATTGGTTAGCGATTCTCCGCTTGGCATGGCCTGCGACAAGATTCTTGTAGAGCATGGATAGTGAGCCAAACGATGCAATTTCAAGTAGCATCCAGCTTGGGGGAAGCGGGTCGGTATAGTTCTGCTGAAAAGCATTGATAAATTCCTCATCGCTCCGGCCATATTCAGTTGTAAGGCTGGCCATTGTCTTCGCATGAGTAACTCCGTTTGCGAACAGTGCTTGGTCGGCAAACCAGAAAGGGCCATAGGTATGCGAGAGAACGTAGATCATCTGCGCCCGAACAGCTACTTCGATCTTTTCCAATTCCGCCGATACCAGTTTGCGTAGTTCCCGGTCAAAGCAATACAGCCGAAATGCCGTTTCAAACGTTGAGCCCGGCTTAAACTGATGTGTGCGTTTGTCAGACAGGAGTGGATACCAATAGCCACTTAGCCTGTAGTAACTGACCTGAGCCAATAAATGCATGGCTTTGGCATCATCCTGCACGAGTAAGCCCCGGTTTTTTAGTTGGTCGAGTTGCTCCTGATAGATAAGGGCCGGTTTGCGATAAGCAACTCTACTCATGGCCTATAAACATAAAAAGCTCACCCTGAGCGCGCTGTTCTGAAGGGAAGCGGGGTGAGCATGTTGATACAAAGTTATTCATATTAACAGTAAAAGACAAATCGCTACCCTACTACTACGGGGATATTCGTAGCCGATCCGTGCGGCTGATACGCGACCTACAACTCGTCGGGCTGTTCGCGGATGGGCTGTTGAATCGGCTGCGGTTCCTGCACCCGTACCGCAGGCTGGGGTAGCGTTTGCGCGATGCCGTAAGCCGTACCAAGCCATCCAACTTTCAAGCCGACACGTACGGCGATGAGCACCTGCTGGATGACGAACAGTACGGCAATCATCAGCCAGCCGTCGACTGGCAGCATGTTTTCCAGCAGGAAGTACAGCGCGAAAAACCCCGTTCCAATCAGAATAAACAACAGGTAAGGGCCGTACGTCCTGAGCGGATTAGCTAAAACAAACCGCCCGGCCTGCCCAAACGCGCGGAACGCTCCATGCGCGTCGGCGCGGAAGAGCAACACTTTCGCGAAGTCGCCGATGCAGAGCAGCAGCGTAGTCGTGACGGCGAACAGTCCGAAGAACAGTATGCTAACGCCGAACACCTCCCGCTCGCTGTATTCACTGCTGACAGCACCACCCACCAGAATACCGATGATGATCCAGATAATGCCCGTGACGAGTACAAACAGCAGAGTAACGCCGAACAGCCGCAGCATTCGCCCCACATAATGACTACAGCCCTCCCAGAACAGGCCCGCCCGAAAGCGACTACCCGCCCCCAGCGGGCGATCCTGTAAGCTGGTCAACTGAGCGAAGCGCAGGAGAATACCGCCCGTCAGAAAGATGGTCAGCAGCAGATAAGTCAGGTTCAGCCAGCGTACCGCGCCAAAGACGGCTTTTACCGCCGGTCCACTGCGCTTCATAAAGTCGGTGACGACGGTATAATCGAAACCGGACAGCAGATTTAGAAAAGCCAGCGACCCCTGAGCCTCCGTCGTCAGCGTACTGTACAGCGGCAGCGCGACCAGCAGTGCCAACCCCAACGTCAGAGCGTAGATCAGCCCCACCATCGGCAGCGATGCTATTGTTTGTCGAAACGCAAGGGCGAGGTGCTTCATTAAGCGCGGGGCAAAAAATCGTCGGGTTCGGCAGGTTTGTCGTCCGAAAGTACGATTTCTTTATTGCCCAGCAACGGGTGTTCCGTGCGGATTTTCTCCTGTAGTTTCAGAAAACCATCGATCAGGGCTTCGGGGCGCGGTGGGCACCCCGGCACATATACATCCACCGGGATAATCCGATCGACTCCCTTCACAACGTGGTAACCGTGCTGCCAGTAGGGCCCACCACAATTAGAGCATGACCCCATCGAGATCACGTAGCGGGGCTCGGCCATTTGCTCGTACAGCCGCCGGATACGGTCCGCCATTTTGTAGGTTACCGTTCCCGACACAATCATGATATCGGCCTGCCGGGGAGAAGGCCGGGGGAAAATGCCGAATCGTTCGAGGTCATAGTTCGATGCCATAGCCCCCATCATCTCGATGGCGCAGCAAGCCAGCCCGAACGTCAGCGGCCACAGCGATTTCTCCCGCGACCAGTTAAGCAGTTCTTCAGAGCGGAGCAAAATTACCCCTGTATCGCCGGTCTTTTCCATGTTAACTGAATGATTGAATGATTGAGTTATTAAATGACTGAATGGGCTGACGTACCACGATTCCGATTCAATCACTCAATCATTCATCCATTCAATCATTGGATTTATAGCGTTCGTTTACTTGTTTATACAAGTCGGCGGGCACCTTAGTTTCTATGACGGGGAGTTTTGGCTGCGGCTTCACCCAATCCAAGTAACCCTTCGCCCAGACGTAAGCCAGCCCTAGCGCCAGCACCAATACGAACAGTACCACTTCCGTCAGGGCGAACCAGCCCCAGCGTCCGTCTGTCGCTTCGATGAGCCGAGCCTGACCAAAGACTGTGGCCCACGGGAAAAGAAACACCAGCTCAACATCGAACAGGACGAATACCAGTGCGACGATGTAAAACCGAATGTTGAACTGCACGTTCGCATTACCGACAGGCTCCTCCCCTGACTCATACGTACTGTTCTTCTCGACATTAGGGCGGCTGGGCCGTAGCAAACGAGCACCAAACAGCACCACCGCTATAAACGCGAAGGCAGCTACTATAAACAGCAGGATAGCGCCAAAATCAGATAGCATGAATGACAGTTTATGGTTTCCGGTACCCGGTTTACAGTGCGCGTAGCGGTACAGGGTCAGCCACCGTACGACAGACCGCGCCACGGTGACCGCCGTAAACCGTAAACTATGTACCGTAAGCCTTACTTTTTCTTTTTCGGATACAGGTTGTACACGATAGCCGCCTGAAACACCCGGTTGTAATAATTGGCACCGGCTTCGGGCGACACGTTGTTGAACCCGTAGATATAACGCAGGTTCAGGCTGAACTTGTCCAGCATATCCAGGAAGTCGTAGTGAATGCCCAGCACTGCACCAATATCGGTCGTAGCACCCGGCCCGCCCGATTGACCGCCTGTGATGGCGTAGCTAAGTTCAGGACCGGCCTGAATCGTTAGCCCCTCGGTGGGAATGTACCCCAGTAGCAACGGAACGCTCAGGTAGGGGTACGAAATTTTGGTCGTTGCCCGGTTACCGCCCGTTACTTCGGTCTGGAAGTTAGCCCCTTTCAACGACAGCAATACTTCCGGCTGCGCCACGAATTTGTTGATGCGGTAGCGGTACATACCACCCAGCACCAGATCGAGACGTTGCTTGGGGATATTTTGCGTCGTACCAGAGATCGTAATACGGTTAAGGTTGGCCCCCAGTTTCAACCCAAAGTGACCACCATACAGCTTGTTGCTCTGCGCGCGGGCAGCAAGCGGGATGGCAAAGGCAAACAGAATGGCAATGACAAGCAGTCGAGATGTGTGCATACGGGATGATTCAGAGACGCAGTTATTCCCGATAACGCGCGTTCAGCCCGTAAAATTGGCTTAAAAAACGTTAACATGGTTGCCTCCGCTGCGCGGCACCCCGCCGATTACGTCCTAATTGAGACTGGGGTCGGCGGGATAGTGCGCAATCGTCTGGTACATGCCCCCCATTCGTTTCAGCACGTCGCGCCAGAAATCAATCACGGGTGTGTCGAACAGGAAATCGGCGTTAGCGCGGGTAACAATCCACGACTTATGCTTGATTTCATTAGCCAGTTGCCCGCCGTCCCAACCCGAATAGCCGAGGAAGAACCGAATATCCTTCTCGGTTAGCGTTCCCATATTGACCGCCTGCTTCACCTGCTCAAAATCGCCACTCCAGTACAGCCCCTGATCGACCTGAATGGCCCCGTCGATCAGGTCGGGACGGCGATGGATGAAATGCAGCGTATTTTGTTGAACCGGTCCGCCAACAAACAACGGCAGGTCAGCGTAAACATCATCCAGGACATCACTGAGTTGCAGATCAGTAGCCTGATTCATGATCAGACCAAATGAACCGGCCGGGCTGTATTCGCAGATCAATACAACACTACGGTCGAAATTACCATCGCCCAAAAATGGCTCGGCAACCAGCAGGCTTCCCGTCGAAACGGCAGTATGATTATCATTCATGGGTGAGGTGAGTAAACTGGTCACTTGTCGGCGACAGGTAGCCAGGTCATTACTATACGAAATCACTATACAGTCGGATTCACTATCCGCTAGTCGAACCGTAGTCCTACCTTTTTGCCCGATATACGCGCCAGCAGTGGCCGCAGTAGTTGATCCGCATTTTGGCGGGTTTGCATGAGAATACCACCAGTCAGTGCCGATTGTTTAATCTGCTTCTCGGCCTGCCGGTACGCATCGCTAACCAGTTGCGACTCGTCCAGAAAAGCGAAATGCGTATCGTATACCCGCGAACGGTCGTGGTTAACTTTCCAGCCGCACAGTTCCGGTTGTGGTAGCCGAATCGTGATGGAGTCGTCGGTACTTTGCACGTCCTCCGCCCGGACACGGGTCAGATCGATACAGCCGGTCGCTTCTCCCTCTACGATCAGCACGGCGTTGGCGTTGGGCAGTAACGCGTTGACCTGCTCGTGTTCGACAATGTCCTTGAACGTATACCTGACCAGTTCGAGCCGCCCCAGCGCTGTAACTTCCTTCAGAACGATGTACTGAGTCGTCTGTCCGTCGCGCCGAAACCGGTCCATCAGGCTAAACCCCCGGATTTGCTCCCAGGCAGCGATCAGACCAACGACAACCAGCACGATCAGGAATAACCGGATCAGGGTATTTATAAAACGAGACATGGTACGTACAAATACAGCCTTGTGCAGGCCTGCGAATGGGTTGTTATTCTGAATAGCATAATAACGAAAAGTAACGCGCCGAACAGTAAACATCCAGGGCGTATTTTTTGTACAGACGGGTATACTCAAAACGGTGAAGCCCGAACCTGTCGACAGGTTCGGGCTTCACCGTTTTGAGTACAAAACAACCGATTAGAAGAACCGCTTGGGCTCGTCGGCTGTCTGATTCTCAAGGTCAAACAGATCGTTGAGCACGTCGATCAGCGTTTCGGCTTCGCCCCGCTTACAGGCCGCTTTCAGCTGCAATACGGGGAGTTTGATGATCTTCTGCATGATACCCTTCGTGATACGGTCGATTTTCTCCGATTCGTCGGGCGTCAGGTGCTTGATGTGCCGGGCTATCTCGTCACGACGAATCTGCTCCAGCGCATTCTTCAATTTATTGATCGTCGGCGACACCATCATTTCCTTCGACCAGTCGCCAAATTCAGCGACAGCCTGCGAAATGATCGATTCTACCTGCGGAACAGCCGCCAGCCGCCGGTTAAGGGCTTCGTCGGCCCTGCTTTGGATATGGTCGATGTTGTAGACCAGTACGCCCGGAATCTGCTCAACGGCCGCATCGATGCTACGCGGCACCGACAGGTCAACGAAATATTTGTACGTCAATACGTTCAGGTTCTTCAGCAACTGGAGCGTAATGAGCGGCTCGTCGCGCTGTACCGACGAAATGATAACGTCGGCCTGCTGAATCTCGCTGGTCAGGTCCGCCCAGTCGGCTACCCGGTATTCGGTTCCTTCGGCGAGGGCTTCGGCTTTCGAGCGGGTACGGTTGATAAGCGTCAGATTACCCAGCTTACGCGCATCGAGATTGCGGAACACGTCCGTTCCGATTTCGCCCAGACCAACGACCAGAATGTTTGGCGTCACCTGCACACTCATCAGCTCATCGATCAGCTCAACGGCGGCATACGATACCGACGCGGCCCCATCGCGGAACGACGTCTCCTGCGCCACCCGCTTGTTGGTGAAAAAGATCGTGTGCATCAGCCGGTGCAGAAACGGCCCGGCCATGTCCAGATCCGCCGACCACTGGTACGACTGCTTTACCTGATTCGGAATCTGCATGTCGCCCACTACCTGCGAATGCAGACCGGTGCACACTTCAAACAGGTGCCGAACGGCGGTTTCGTGGGTACTGAATACGTCGAAGTAAGGCAGGTAAGCGGCCGTGTCCGTCAGTCCTTTTTCAATCAGCAGGAGTCGGGTAATTTCGGTACTGATATCGGTTTCCGCGCTGGCCGGATCGACAGCGTAATACACCTCGGTCCGGTTGCAGGTAGAGATGACCAACAGGTCGGTAAGGGCAAAGAAATCCCGCAGCCGAAGCATAAAACGCCTGGCCTCCTCTTCGTTCAGTGCAATTAGGTCGCGGACCTGAAGCGGTGCCGTTTTGTACGACAGACTAATCGAGCGGAAGGTATTTAACATGGTAACAGAACGCGCTAAATGGCCATTGGCCAACACAAAATTACGCCACAAATACCGGACATTGTAACTGGTTGCGGACGGGTTTCAACTATTTAGAATCCGTCCAAACTAGTTGATCCTGTCTAAACAGAATCCTATTCTTATTGACAACAGCAGGGCACGATCAGACGTTCGTCAATCGCATTATTTACCCGTGCTTCGTCGTTCTTGTTCTACAGGGACTAGTTGGAAAGCATGGGCTTAGTCGCCGAGTCTCTGTAGATTTGTAACAACCCAGCTGTTGATTTTTAGTGAACGGTCTGCTACTCAACCGGTCGTTCAACCCAGTGAGCGTATGCTGAAGTCGTTTGACATTTACAACCAGAACAACATTCTCAAAATTATCGTCGCAGTCAATCTGCTGCTGGTCGGTACGGGCTCGCTGCTGTACACCAACCGGCTGATTGAGCGGCTTGAACAGCGCGAACAGCAATACGTACAACTCTACGCAAAGAGCATCGCCTACCTCGTCGACCCTAACCACATCAACTCCGGCGACCTGACGTTTGTGACGAGTGAGATTCTGGAAGCCAACAGCACAATTCCGGCTATTTACGTCGACCCAAACAACGAAATTTCCAAGCCCAACAACATCACCCTAACCGCGGGCCTGAGTGCGGAAGAAACGCAGCGGGAACTCCGAAGCATCATCGCCGACATGCGTGAACGGCACAGCCCGGTAGTGGTCGAGATGGGCACCGGCGAACGGGGGCTGGTTTACTACGACAATTCGCCCCTGCTCCGGCAGCTCACTTACTTTCCGTATGCCCTGCTGACCATCCTGCTGGCCCTTGGGCTGCTGGCGTATCTGGCATTCAGTTCGTCGCGCCGGGCCGAGCAAAACCGGGTCTGGGTCGGGCTGGCGAAAGAAACGGCCCACCAGCTGGGCACCCCGCTATCGTCGCTGATGGCGTGGGTCGAGTTTATGCGTTCCGACACGGCACAGTATGACGAGTCGATTACCGACGAAATCGAGAAGGATGTCAAGCGGCTGGAAACGATTACCGCCCGTTTCTCCAGTATCGGCTCCGTTCCGACGTTGAAAGACGAAAACATCAACGATGTCGTCAGTCAGTTGACCGATTATCTGGCGAAGCGGATTTCAACGAAAGTAAAGATGAGCCTGTCGAGTCAGTTGCCGACAGAAAAGACCGTGCAGATCAACCGGTTGCTGTTTGAGTGGGTTATCGAGAACATCTGCAAAAACGCCGTCGACGCGATGAAAGGTGTGGGCGAATTGCGACTCACCATGCAGCAACTGCCCAATCAGCGTATCGCTATCGACATCACCGACACGGGTAAGGGCATCTCAAAAGCCAACATGCAGAAGGTGTTCAACCCCGGTTTCAGCACCAAGAAACGCGGCTGGGGTCTGGGCCTGACGCTGGCCAAGCGTATCGTGGAAGAGTACCACAGCGGCCGGTTGTTCGTCAAGAGTTCGGAAGTCGGCAAAGGCACCACCTTCCGTATTGTACTGAACGGATAGGGGTTTACGGTATTCGGTTTTACGGTGTCCTCGACAGCTTCCAGCCGCTTCGGCGGTCCGATGTCGAAGCCGCGTCAGCGGCTAATTAAGTAATCGCACTTAGCCTACGGCTCCGACAGCTGGAAGCTGTCGGGGACAATGTAAACCGTGTACCGTAAACCGAAAACTACGTACCGACTCTAGTTCCGGGGGAAGGGTACGGAGATCGTGTCGGTTTCGATAGTGTTGCTGACGTTCAGGGCGCGGTCGCGAATCTGAATCTGAAACTTGACCGGGTAGAGCTGGTAGCTGGTACCGTACTGAAAAATAGTGCTGAAATCCAGCGTGCCTTCGATGGGTCCCTTTGGCTTGTTGCGCGCCAGATCAGGGAAATACAAACTTGTGTTGACCGGAATAATCACTTCCTGATATTGCCCCCGCACCAACCGGAACGTGCGGATACGGTAATTACCCCACCCGCCATTGCCGAAATACAGAGCCGAATCGGCCTTCGAAACAGGTAGCGAAATACCCAGATCGCCGTCGCCATCTTTGAAGCCAACCGTAACCACTACCGAATCGCGCCGTGACTGACCGACACCCGAACCGGCGGCAATTTCGTAGGGGAAAATGCTGCGAAAGTCGATGGCGGGCGTGTTGGAATAGTTAGGTTCGTTGAAACAGCCCATCATCAGCAGAGCTATGCCAATCGTGAGCACGTACGGTTGAATTTGTTTCCGGCGCATACTGTTGTACTCGTGTTGCTATAAAACGTATTCGTTATTTTGTCGTTTCCTCTTACGCTTTCTACCGAAACAGCAGCCCGGCGGCAAGCCCTTCGCGCGCGTCTTCTCGATGTCGACGCCGGGTCTTTTGAACCGCTGGCACTGGATGTGTTTCGTTATCAGGCCACTACGAACCCGGTTTACAGCCGCTTTCTCGACCTGCTGACCATCCGGCCCGACTCGGTTACCAATCTACGTCAGATTCCGTTCATGCCGATTGGTTTCTTCAAAACGCAGCAGGTTTTGTCGAACGAGGGTTCGGTTGATTCACCAGCCGACTCGTTGCTGACGTTTGCGAGTAGCGGGACAACCGGTGAGCAAACCAGCCGGCATTACGTAGCTGACCCACCCCTGTACGACGCCGTCAGTATCCGTCTGTTTGAGCAAACCTACGGCCCGCTCGACAACGTAGCGATTCTGGCGCTGTTACCGTCTTATCTTGAACGAAATAACTCGTCGCTGGTGTATATGGTTCGCCAATTTATGGACCGCTCAGCGCACCCGCTTTCGGGTTTTTTCCTGAACGATCACGACGAACTAACTGCCCGACTGCGGCATCTGAGCACCCGGCCCGATAAACCCCGCGTTCTGTTGATTGGCGTTACGTTTGGCCTGCTCGACTGGGCAGAATCAGGCACGGATTTTTCGTTTCTGCGCGACAACCCCAATCTGATTGTGATGGAAACGGGTGGAATGAAGGGACGTCGGAAGGAATTGCTGCGGGATGAGGTACACCAGATCCTGGCTCATCGGCTTGGTGTGCCGCGTATTCACTCTGAATACGGCATGACCGAACTGCTGTCGCAGGCTTATTCAACGGGTGAAGGGGTATTCAGCCCCAGCCCGACATTGCAGGTGCTGCTGCGCGATATCAACGACCCATTCTACAAATACCCCGATGGCTACACCCGAACCGGCGGCATCAACGTGATTGATCTGGCTAACCTCGACTCCTGTTCGTTCATCGAAACGCAGGACCTCGGGCAATACGTCGGCACCGACGGCCATTTCCGCGTCATCGGCCGGTTCGACAATTCCGATATTCGGGGGTGTAATTTAATGATTGAATGAGTGAGTGATAGAATGATTGAATAGTTTGCGCCAGCCCATTCAATCATTCTATCACTCACTCATTCAATCATTACGCGTAAGCGCGTACGTCTTCGAGGTTGATTTCGTCGCCACACATAATCACGAGTCGTTCGACTACGTTGCGGAGTTCGCGAACGTTACCCGTCCAGGGTAGTGATTGCAGATACGACATAGCGTCGGAAGTCAGGTCTTTGGGCGAGGCACCGTATTCGGTCGCGATGTCCTGCAAAAACTTGTCGATCAGCAACGGAATATCGGTACGGCGGTCGGCGAGGGGTGGTACGTGAATCACGATAACGCTCAGGCGGTGGAACAAGTCTTCGCGGAAGTTGCCATTGACAATTTCCTGCCGCAAATCTTTGTTCGTTGCCGCCATCACCCGCACGTTGACCTTTATCTCTTTATCGCCACCGACGCGGGTAATCTTGTTTTCCTGCAACGCCCGAAGCACTTTGGCCTGCGCCGACAGGCTCATATCGCCGATCTCGTCGAGGAACAGCGTACCGCCATCAGCCTGCTCGAATTTACCCACGCGCCGGGCCGCAGCACCGGTAAAGGCACCTTTCTCGTGACCAAACAGCTCACTCTCGATCAGTTCGCTGGGAATGGCTGCGCAGTTGACTTCTACAAGAGTCATCGCCGATCGGTTGCCTTTCTCGTGAATCTGCTTGGCAACCATTTCCTTACCCGACCCGTTTGGCCCGGTAATCAGGACGCGCGCTTCGGTAGCCGCCACCCGGTTGATGGTTTCTTTCACCCGCCGGATCGGGTCCGATTCGCCCACAATCTCGTTGAGTTTGTAGATACGCTTCTTGAGCGTTTTCGTTTCCTGCTCCAGCTTAGCCCGTTCGATGGCGTTGCGGATGGTGATGAGCAGCCTGTTCAGATCGGGTGGTTTGGTAACGAAATCGAAAGCCCCGCTTTTGGTAGCTTCGACCGCATTTTCGACGTTACCGTACGCCGAGATCATCACGAATTGAGTTCCTTTGCTGGTCTCACGCGCTTTTTGAAGCATTTCCAGCCCGTTGAGTTTCGGCATCGAGATATCGCAGAGCGCCACATCATACTGTGTCCGCTGCAACATTCCCAAGCCTTCTTCGCCGTCGCGGGCCTCGTCGATTTCGTAACCTTCGTATTCCAGAATATCACGCAACGCTGCCCGGATAGCTTTTTCGTCGTCAACGATGAGCAGTTTAGCCATATATCACACCGATTGTCATTGGATTAGCTGCCCGAAAGTAGGCATATTTACAACGGGTTGGTAAGATACCACCCGCAAATTTGTTTGCGTTCCTGTAGATTTTGTTCACTAATTGGTAAAAGGCCGTTCGCCTTAGTGTATACCAATCACCATTTGGGAAGTAATGGTTGCCTTTTCGGGCTAAGAACAGAAAAAATCGGCCAAAACAGTCTGTTCAGGTAAGCATTCACCGTCCATGTACGTTTACTTTTCAGAGTCACCGTCATGAGAGCCATACGCGGCTTATGACTACCCACACCGACGAAAATAACGCGGTGGGTTGGGTAATTTTTGTCTCCTCTACGCCATGTCTGTCCGTTTACTACTTATTGTCAGCTTCTTATTGACGAGTCTGCTACCCGCATCGGCACAGTCGCGTCGCCGGGCGCAGCTTACCAATCCATCGACAGCCAACACGCCCGTGCCGGTTGTGGCGGCTCCGCAGGCCCGTCTGCTGGAAGGTATGCTCCTGCGCAGTTCGATTCTGAATCAAGCGGTGCGCTACTCGATTTACCTGCCACCCGATTACTACACCTCGAATCGGCACTACCCGGTGGTGTATCTGCTGCACGGCTACGGCGACAACGAAACGAGTTGGGTGCAGTTTGGCGAAGCCGACCGTACGGTCGACGACGGGGTCCGGGCGGGGCAGTTACCACCGGCTATTCTGGTCATGCCCAACGGCGGTACCAGCTTTTTCATCAACGATTACCACAATCAGGTACGCTACGAAGATATGTTTGTGCAGGAGCTGATTCCGCATATCGACTCAACGTTCCGGACCCGCACCCAGCGCGAGTTCAGGGCCATATCGGGCTTGTCGATGGGTGGGTTTGGATCGCTCGTGCTGGCCATGCACCATCCCGACCTGTTTGGTGCCTGCGCGGCCCTGAGCGCAGCGGCTGTTACCGATGAGACACTAACGGCCATGCCGGGCGAACTGTATAATCGGATGCTGGCACCGATACTGAGCGGGCCAGTTAGTGGTGCCGACCGGCTGACACTGACCTGGAAGCGTAACAGCCCGATTATTCTGGCGCAGTCGGCCCCGGTGAACGACCTGAAAAAAGTGCGGTGGTATATCGATTGTGGCGACGACGATGCACTGAGCGAAGGCAATGCCAACCTGCACATCGCGCTAACGAAGCGGCAGATTCCGCACGAGTACCGCGTTCGCGATGGAGCGCACAACTGGACCTACTGGCGCGGCAGTTTACCGGGTGTACTCCAATTTTTTGCAACGGAGTTTCACCGCTGATTACTTGTCGCGCTTACGAATGGGGATGATGGCTTCGGTCAGGTCCCAGGCCAGAACCATGTCGGTACCCTGATCGTCGGGCATGAAGCTGATGTAAAACTGCTCGGCCATCCGCGCCCGCTTACGAACCGGCACCGGCACGCGCAGGGCGTCTTTTGTCTGATCGTAGTTGGTACCCCACTGCCCGGTTTCGCGGTTGAAGATGGCGATCCAGCCGTCCTGCGACGGAATGGTCCAGAGCGAGTACTTACCCTCGGCGAGCGGCTGACCGGCCACAAACACGTCCTGATCGAAATCAACGACAGTGGCTTCGTTGGCACCCGTTCGCCAGACCTGTCCGTAGGGTACCAGTCCGCCGAAGATCTTGCGCCCCTTTTTGTAGGGCTGGCAATAGTCGACCCGAATCGACAGGCCATTTTGATTGACCTGGGCAACGGCTTCGGGGCTCTTCGACTTGGTAATGCTACGCAGGGTCAGGTAACCACCCAGCAATACGACGGCGATGACGCCGATGATAATCAGAATTCGTTTCATGTGTAAGTCAGGAGGAACGGCGTTTAGTAGTCAGACTATCGGCTTTCGACGGCAGATCGGGCTCCTTCAACGTCAAACTAATTTGCCGGGCCGGGGTTTGCTTTACTAATGTTCCGGGATTGATCGATTGATCGGTGACTTTGCCCCTACCCTGCACAACGACCCGCAGCCCCCGGTTTTCCAGCAGGAACAGCGCATCGCGCAGGGTCAGGCCGCGCACGTCGGGCACATGACCGGCCCGGGTAGCCCGCTCGGCCCAGCGGCCTTTCTCGCCCGCTTCGACCCAGCCTTCCACGTTTACCCGCTGTTTCACGCCCAGCACCGAATCGATGGTGTGCATATCGTCGGCGTAACCCGCCAGCAACTCCGGTGTCTTGCCCGCCGACCGTTCGCGGATGGGCTTCTGCATTTGCACGTCGTAGGCCATGATCCGATCAGCGACTTCCTTGAATACAGGTGCTGACACGGCTCCGGCATACAACAGATCGACGTTATCGCCCTGCGGACTGTCGACCATCGCGATCATGCTGTATTTCGGTTTGGTAGCCGGGAAGTAGCCGATAAACGAGGTGTTGTACTTACCGACTTTATACAGGCCATTCTCAATTTTCTGGGCCGTACCGGTTTTTCCGGCAATGGTGTAGTACGGACTGGCAATCTTTTTAGCCGTTCCGTTTTCTACCACCCCCCGCAGCAGACTCTGCACCTGTCGGATGGTCGACAGTGAACAAATCCGCTCCGATGACACAAACGGCTTGTTTTCGATCTTGACCTCATCGGCCAGTTTTACCTGCCGCACTAGCATGGGCCGTACCCAGAAACCGTCATTCGCTACGGCATTGTACAGCGTCAGCATTTGCAGGGGTGTCTGCCGCATTTCGTACCCCATCGACATCGACGTGGCCGACTGTCCGCTCCAGCCTTTCATATCAGGGTTAGGCAGAAACGGCTGCGCTTCGCCCACCATGTGAATACCCGTTTTCTTGTCGAGGTGAAACTGCCGCAGCAACCGGCAGTAATCGGCCGGGCGGGAGTAGAAGTAACTGCGCATAAGCAGGTGAACCCCCACGTTCGACGATTTTTCGAACACCTGCCGGGCCGTGAGCGTGCCGAAGCCAACCCGGTGTGCATCGCGGATGGTGCGGCCGTTCCAGCGGGCAATGCCGTCGCCGGTGGCTACGGGCTGATTGAGCGAAATGGCTTTACGCTCCAGCAAGGCCATCATCGTTGCCAGCTTAAACGTTGAACCGGGGTCCGAGCCACCCGCCAGCGCGTGATTGAAGGTTTCGATGTATCTGGCTCCGTTTCGGGTTTCGACTCGACTCAGGTTTGCCATTGCCCGAATTTCGCCCGTAGCCACTTCCATCACCACCACGCACCCTTTGGCGGCATTGTACTTTTCCAGCGTCGTCCGCAGCGCCGATTCGGCCATGTCCTGGTAGTTGACGTCGATGGTTGTATACAGGTCCATGCCGGGTTCGGGCTTCATCTCTGGTCCATCGGAAACGGGTTTACGCACGCCACCCGACAGCAATTCGACTTCGCCGACGGCATCGTGACCAGCCAGGGCCGTCTGAAAACTGGCTTCCAGCCCCCGTTGCCCACGGTGCGTTTTCGGGTCTAGATTACCGATCGTCCGTTCGGCCATTGTACCAAACGGATGATAGCGTTCGTAATGCGCGCGCAGCACACCACCCCGCGCCGATACCCGCCCGCTGGACCGGAAAAACGGCCATTTGAGCATTTCCTGCCGCTCTTCAAACGTAACGTACCGGTTGCTCAGCAAAACGTACTGCCGCTTTTTGCGCCGGGCATCGCGCACCAGTTGCGTGTAGTCGCGGGGGGTACGGTCGCCGTAAATGCGCGACAGCAACAAACCCAGCGAATCGACTTTAGACCGGAAATAGTCTTCCTTGGCAACGGTGGGGTCGATACCAACTTCGTAGGACGGTAGCGATGTGGCCATCAGGCTTCCGTCGACGGCATAGATATTCCCCCGCATGGCACGGATGGTATCGACCGGAAAGTCTTTCTGCTTCCAGTCGCTCCAGCTTCGGCCCTGATAGCTGTCGAAATACTGTACGTAGATCAGCCGGCCGATAACGCAGAGGGCCAGGGCAAACACCAGGTAAGACACGTGTTTGGCCCGCTCGATGATCTGTTCTTTATGGTTCGCCACGATCAATAATGAGTTTGTGGGGTGGAGTTGTGCCGTTGGTAAGGCCAAGGTCGGCGACGCGCTTCATTATCTCCGATTGCCGTCCGCTTTTGTCAAAATCAGCCCGTAGTACGGTGGCCTGCGACCGTTTCTCGTCGAGTATCAGACGGGACGACTGAATTCGACGCACCAGGCTTTCGGCCCGCAGGTTGAAGTAAATGTAGACGCCCATCAGCAGGCTTACCCAGGCTATACGCCAGAAGTTGTTCGACGCCCAGGAGTTTTCTTCCCCAACCAGCCAGTGCGTAAATCGGTCCAGCGAAGCCCAGAACTGCGATTTTGCCCGGCTTCCACGCCCTGCCGGTCGGGAATTAGGGCGTGTTCCAAAGGTGTTTTTTGCCATGACAACGACGGGCTAGTGGGCACTACAAAGTAACAAAATCATCCGCGTACAGCAGTTGGCGACTCAATCTTTCCACCGCCATTCGTTGGCAATCTGAAGGGGCGTCCGCAGGCCCTGCGCGACCAGATAATCGTGCGTTTGGCTGTCGGTCTGGCGTTTGGTCGGGATGGTTTCGGCGTTGGCGAGGGCGTAGAGCAGCATGGTCGAGTAGCGCACGGTATTCTTCAGCTGATCGGCATTGACCAGATTAAGTTTGTCGCAGTCGGCGTGGTAGCAATCGAGTACGTTGCGGTCGAGGTGACCATTCATCCCCACGACAGGTACGCCTTCCAGCATAAACGGCTGATGATCGGAGTGCAGCCCGGCCTGATTGCTCAGCTGATTGGCAAAAGCCGGATCGGTACGCTTCATCGTTTCGCCCAGGTCGGTCAGCATGGTGGTCATGTCGGTGCGGCCGAAGGCGTTCAGTCCCTTCGGATCATTGGTCATGTCGAGGTTGAGTACGTAGCGCACCTGATCGAGTTGGTTCTTTTTCTTCAGATTGACGACCATTGCCCGCGAGCCAAGCAGGCCCTGCTCTTCGCCCATAAACAGCACGAATTGAATGGTCCGCTTGGGTTTCAATTTCAACGCTTTGAACGTCCGGGCAATATCCATAACGGCAAATGAGCCGATACCATTGTCAATAGCGCCCGTTGCCAGATCCCACGAGTCGAGGTGACCACCAACGATGATTTTTTCGTTGGGCATATCGGTGCCTTTCAACGTCGCGATCACGTTGCGCGCCCGAATCTTCTGGCTCTTGTTGGTCATGTTGATCTGCGCGTGCAGCCGACTCGGTTCTTCGGCCATCCAGCTACGCAGCGCCTGCCCGCTCTCAAGCGAAATACAAACCGATGGAATCGGGATGAGCTTGCCCGTCACCGACGCCGTCCCCGTCAGCAGCACGTTGCCCGCCACCAGATTGACCATGATGACACCAATGGCTCCGTGCTGAATGGCGAGGGCTGTTTTCTCCGAACGGTGCAGGTTACGAGCACCTTTCGTCGGTGCCGCCAGCCCGATATTGACCAGCACGACCTTGCCTTTTATCTGATCTTTGAGTTCAGCAAAATCACCTTCCAGCCCGTTGCCCACGTCGATAATTTCGCCTTCGATCTTCGCCTTTACCGGCGAATGCGCCAGCGAAACGACTTTTATCTCCCGGAAATTATCGCTACGGTTCGGCACAACCGATAGCGTCACCGTGTCGCGGCTCCAGGCTTCAACCTCAAACGGTTCATACTGTACATCTTTGAAACCGTACGATTGCAGCAGGTCGTGGGCATAGGTTTCGGCTTTGGCCCCGTTGGCACTTCCCGTTAGCCGGTGCCCGATTTTCTGCGACGCATCGGCCAGCGTTTCGTAGGCGCGGCTGTGTTCGAGCACTTCGGTATTGATCCGGGCAAAGGTTTTGTCGAGCGGAGCCCCGTCGAACGAAGCAAACGAAAGCAGACCGGCGGTGCCGAGCGAAAGTAGCACCAGTCGGGACAGGGAGAGGTTATTCATAGGAGGCTGTATGAGGCTGTTGTGTTGAGCTGGCTAAAGATAGAAAAAAGGGGGCAATGCACTGTCTCACCGCGTCGGAAGCCAGCGCAAATTGTCGTTGATAGGTATTATCCTTGACGGGTCGGGGCCGAGGGATAGTCCAGCCGCTTGATCGGCTTTAGGTGCACCGTCTCCCGACCGGCCAGCCAACTGGGGTCGATACCGACGATGCCGAAGACGCGGTCCCAGCTTCGTTCGTAACAATGAGCTGCGTCGGGAAAGGTGACGGATACGTCGAGCGCGTGCCGGTAGAAATCGACGGGGCGCTGCCGGATGAGGTCGCGGTGCACGGCGAACTGCGCCCCCAATACAAAGGTGTACAGGTCAGGGCCGTCGGTGCCGAACAGAGCACGGTGAAAACCCAGCAGGTCCAGACCGCGCCCGTCTTCGTTCTTGCTCCACGGCTGAAACAGGCGGTACCCCTGATTATCGTCGGTGTCGATCAGGTGGCCCAGCCAGTGAAACGGTCGCCCAACGGGGTCAATCAGGGCATCGGTATGGTCGATGTAGGTCCGCAGCGTTTTCTTGAAATCGAACGCGTGGTCAAACGGTTTGCCCTGACAGAAGATCGTCCAGTCGGCCAGCGTGTCGTACTGGCTGACGATGTGGTGCAGGTAGGTATGCGCTTCCCGCCCCACGTTGGGCAGCACCACCGCCCGCGCCCCCGCCGACTGATCGGGGCTTTTGTCGTACACGGTAATCGTTACCCCCGCCGACCAGCCGTCAGGCGTTCGGCGGACAGGCAGGTTAGCGAGCCAGTTCAGATTTTCCTGGTAGCGGGCCACCACCAGTTCGGGTTGATTCATACCTACAAAGATGCGCTAAAGCCGTATTTTTACCTGCGTCAAACCGAACCGTTCGATGAAGCACCTCTGTTTTACCCTCATCACCACGCTCACGCTGCATAGCATGACTCAAGCACAGACACCCGTGCCGCCCAAAGCGGCTGTCAAACCCAAAGAACTTACGACCAACGGCCATACGCGCACCGACAATTATTACTACCTCAACGAGCGCGAAAACCCGGAGGTTATCAAGTACCTCAACGCCGAAAACACCTACGTCGATCAGGTGCTGGCACCGGTCAAAACCTTACAGGACAAGCTGTTTACCGAACTGAAAGGACGCATCAAGGAGCAGGACGAATCAGTGCCGTACAAGGAGGGCAACTACTTTTACTACACCCGCTACATCACCGGGGGCGAATACCCGATCTACTGCCGCCGGAAGGGATCGATGCAGGGTGCCGAAGAGGTGATGTTCGACGGTAACACCCTGGCGAAGGGCCACAACTACTACCAGCTGGGTGGCTACGAAATTTCCGACAACGAAGAACTGGCGATTTTCTCGGAAGACACCGTCAGCCGGCGGCTTTATACGCTCCGGGTGAAAAACCTGAAAACCGGTCAGCTTTACCCCGAAGCCATCAAGAACACGGAAGGCGGTTCGGTGGCGTGGGCGGCCGACAATAAGACGCTGTTTTACGTCAAAAAAGACCCGCAGACGCTGCTGGGTTATCAGGTGTACCGGCACGTACTGGGCACCGACTCCAAAGCCGACGTGCTGGTCTACGAAGAAAAAGACAACCAGTTTTACATGGGGCTGCACCGCTCGAAGTCGAAGAAATACGTCGAGATCGTGTCGGACCATAACGGCGTCGCGACGGAGTATCAACTGCTGGAAGCAAACAAACCAACCGGTGCGTTTACGACCTTTCTACCCCGGCAGAAAGGGCACGAGTACGACATCGTACACTACCAGAACAAGTTCTACGTCCGCACCAACTGGCAGGCCGAAAACTTCCGGCTGATGGAAGTACCCGAAGGCAAAACCGCCGACAAGACCGCTTGGAAAGAAGTGATTCCGCACCGCCCCGACGTGTATCTGGGCAACATGGACGTGTTTGTGAATCACCTCGTGCTGGGCGAGCGCAAAGCGGGCCTGACCAACATCCGGGTAATCAACCAGAAAACGAAGGCCGACGAATACCTCGATTTCGGCGAACCGGCTTACGTCGCGGGCATCGGCAACAACCCCGATTTCAACACCAACGTACTGCGCTTCGGCTACTCGTCGCTGACGACCCCGGCCTCGACCTTCGACTACAACATGGATACGAAGGCCAAAACGCTGCTCAAACAGCAGGAGGTGCTGGGCGGCTTCGACAAGAACAACTACGAATCGGAGCGGATTTACGTCAAATCGCGGGACGGTGTGCAGGTACCGGTGTCGCTGGTATACCGCAAAGGCACGAAGAAAGACGGCTCGGCTCCGCTGCTGCAATACGCCTACGGATCGTACGGCTACTCAACCGATCCGGGCTTTAGCTCGACCCGCCTGAGCCTGCTCGACCGGGGCTTTATCTTCGCCATTGCCCACATCCGGGGTGGTCAGGAGATGGGTCGCCGGTGGTACGAAGACGGTAAGATGCTGAAGAAGAAAAACACGTTTAACGACTTCGTCGACGTGTCGGAGCAGCTTATCAAAAGCAAATACACCTCGGCCGACAAGCTGTTTGCGATGGGCGGCAGCGCGGGTGGTCTGCTGATGGGTGCCGTTATCAATCAGGCTCCGCAACTGTACCGGGGCGTAGTAGCCGCCGTACCCTTCGTCGACGTCGTAACGACCATGCTCGACGAGTCAATTCCGCTGACAACGGGCGAGTTTGAAGAGTGGGGCAACCCCAAAAACAAGCCGTATTACGACTACATGCTGTCGTATTCGCCCTACGACAACGTTACGAAGCAAGCCTACCCGAACCTGCTCGTCACGACCGGCCTGCACGATTCGCAGGTACAGTACTGGGAGCCTGCCAAGTGGGTTGCCAAGCTGCGGACAATGAAAACTGACACTAACCAACTGCTGCTGCACACCAACATGGAAGCCGGTCACGGCGGTGCATCGGGTCGTTTCCAGGCACTGAAAGAAATCGCCCTGGAATACGCCTTCATGCTGAACCTAGTCGGTGTTCAGCAGTAAATTGTTACATTACGTGTAGATTATTGATGCGTGAGTAAGTCCATAAAGGTTTATGCTTTAGCTCTTGATGGCTATCTATAAACAAGCGGATTACGAAGCGCTGCGTCGGCGGTGCGTCGAACTTAAACAGGCAGGCTGGAAACAGGCCGATATTGCTCGGGCCTTTGGCTTGACACAGGGCTGGGTCAGCCAAACACTGAAAACCTACCGTGAGCAAGGCGAAGCAGGCCTAATGACCGGTAAACGCACCGGAGCCCCGTCCCGGCTGACGGCGGATCAACTCGACCAACTGACAAAAGAACTGGCCAAGGGGGCTGAGCAACACGGTTTTTCAGGCCAAGTGTGGACCCGGCCCCGTATTAATGATGTGATTAACAAGCTTTTTGGTGTTAGCTATGACCCCTCTCAAATTGGACGGCTGCTTAAGAAAGTAGGCTGGAGTCGGCAGAAACCGGCTCGGCAAGCTCGCCAGCAGGACCCGCAGGCCGTGGCCAACTGGCAAGCCGAGCGACTGCCTGCGCTCAAAAAAAGCGCAGATTGAGGGGCGTACGATTCTATACGTGGATGAATCAGCGTGCTATTTGTTGCCTTTTGTGGCCCACAGCTGGGCACCCCGTGGTCAAACACCGTTGCTTCTGGAACAGGCTGGCCGCGCACATCTCAGCCTGATTGCTGCCATTTCGCCAACAGGCCGTTTGTATCTAGCGGGGCAGGATCAGCCCTTTACTAGTGACGATATCTGTTGGTTCTTGAGCAAGCTTTGCTGGCAGTATCGCCGTCAAAACATGGTGGTTGTTTGGGATGGGGCGGCCATCCACCGGTCGCAAACCGTTCGGAACTGGCTCCAAAGCCGACCGGGGCGGGTCCATCTGGAGCGTTTACCAGCCTACAGTCCCGCACTCAATCCGGTGGAATTAGTCTGGAGCCAGTTGAAGCGATCCTTGAAGAACCGAGTCTTCATAACTCTGGAATCGCTTCAAGCCGCCGTGATGAATGAAGTTGATTATTTGCAAGCAGATCGAAATCGTATTCGTTGTTTCTTTCGAAAGAAGGAGATTGCCTTCTTCACAGACTAATTCACGCATCTATAAGCCATATTCTGTAAGTGCATGCGAATGTGTGCACTTACAGAATAAACTTGTGCAGTCAACATGAAGGAAAATATTGTATCGAGTCAGTCACTGTTTGGAGATATTTCCACGAGTAATCTGATTGTAACAACGAAAAAGCAGAGGAGGAAGAAGAAAACAAGCAATGCAAAGAAGGTTGTATTTCCACATTCTAGGGCCAAGCTTAGTTTATATGCCAATTATTTGGAGAAATACCTCGCTATAATGAGTGTAGCCCCAAAAATTAGTAAGATACATATTTTTGATATTTTCTGCGGAACTGGGATATACAACGATGGAAGAGTAGGCAGCCCAATTCTAGCCTATGAAAATATATTAAAGGTAAATACTTTTTTGAGAGGATTTAACAATACCAAAATAAAAGACACTATCTTATATGTGAATGATATCAATAAGAATAATATTCACAATGTAAAGCAATACTTGGACGAAAAAGAGCGTGTAGAAGGAGTAAATATAGAATATAATAATCTAGACGCACAAGATATGATAGAAAGAGCCCTATCAATAATAAAGACACAAGATTATAATGAAAGAAATATAATGTTTCTGGACCCCTATGGTTATAGCCAAATAAAAAAGGAAACTATTGAAAAAATAATGAATACTAAAAAAACAGAAATTATTTTATTTTTACCAGCTTCACACATGCATAGATTCAAAGATGTTGTTCAAGAAGAAGAAAAGCAGGCATATTTATCTCTACGCAACTTTTTGTATGATTTTTTTCCTGAATCACATCCGATCAGAACTATCAATAAAGTTAAAAAAATATCAACTAGAGAGTTTATTTCACATGTGTGTGATGCGCTCTCCATGAGCAGTAAGTTTCATTCAACTTCCTTTTACCTACAAAGAGATCAGTCGAATTATTACGCTCTTTTTTTCATCACGAACAACATTCTAGGATTAGAGAGAATTATAGATATTAAGTGGGATATTGATAGAAAGAAAGGAGAGGGGTTTCGCCTTAACGACATGAATCAATCATTGTTTGATATGATTGGAGTAAACATAGAACTTGAGCACGAGCTTCTAAAATTAGAGAATATTGTTTTAGATAGGCTAAAAATCAAAAAAACAGTAGAGAATATCGAATTGTACTTAATAGCTTTAAAAAATAATTTTCGGCCCACTCATTTAGTGAAGGTTTTAAGGAAACTTCAAAATATAAGCTTTATAAAAGCAGAGAGAACTGATGGAAAAAAGCTAAATAAAGGTACTTTTTACATAAACTACGACAATTACTCAACAAAAAAAGACGTCGTTGTCGTTTCGCTGATTTAATTATGGCAGAATCAAGCATAGAGTGGACAGAGATGACTTGGAACCCAACAACAGGGTGCAACAAGGTCACGGCTGGCTGTAAGTTTTGCTATGCAGAAATTATGGCGAGAAGGCTACAGGCTATGGGCGTCCCTAAGTATGAACATGGTTTTCAACTGGCAGTTCACGAAGGTGCCTTAGCCATTCCTTATTCGTGGCGGGGCTCCAAGATGGTGTTTGTCAACTCAATGAGTGACCTGTTTCACAGAGACGTCCCCTTATCATTCATTCAGAAAGTATTTAAAGTGATGAATGATAATCAGCAACATACGTTTCAACTCCTGACAAAGAGAGCAGATTTACTCTTACAGTACAACGACATGCTTACATGGACACCTAATATCTGGATGGGTGTTTCCGTCGAAGATGAGCGTGTTACAGACCGGATCGATTACTTGATCCAGACAGATGCTTACATCAAGTTTCTATCGTGTGAACCACTTATAGGTCCTCTACCTGACTTGAATCTCACTGGAATAGATTGGGTCATAGTTGGCGGTGAAAGCGGCCGGAAGCCACGACCTATGCGTGAAGAATGGGTCGAGGAAATTCATCAAAAATGTATCGAAGCTGACGTTGCGTTCTTCTTTAAGCAGTGGGGCGGAGTTAACAAGAAGAAGTCTGGCCGTATGCTACATGGCCGCACTTACGATGAAATGCCGAATCTGTCATTGGTATAGCAGATTCTGACCGTATGAAAAGTAGTACACAAGAACTGTTTCATGCACTGAAAGAAATCGCCCTGGAGTACGCATTCATGCTGAACCTGGTCGGTATTCAGCAGTAACTGGATAGACCCGGTCCGCCGGGGGAAGAAAGCATCGCGATTGGCTAAATAGCATCTGTCGGTAATCTGAGCCGACAGATGCTTTAGCCCGTTGCCAACGAAACTTAGCGGATTCGGATGTCTACGCTGGCCGTGTCGTCTTCGCCGTTGCCGTACCCATTGGCCGGCACCGAATCGGGGTCCGGTTTGCTGCTAACCGTGATCTGTGCCCGGCTCAACCCCGCCCCCCGGCTGGTGACGCGCGCCGATACGACTACGCTCCGGCTCGTGCCGGGCGCAATCGTATCAATGGTATGGGTCAGTACGTTTCCGGTTCCGTTTAGGAGCGTCAGGACAGGCGGCAGTTCGTGAACGATCTCAACTCCGCGAGCTTCCTGTCCGCCCCCATTAGCAACCGTGAGCGTGTAGCTGATTAACTGGTTCAATGCGGGTGCCCGGCTGCTAACCTGCATGTGCAGGCTCAGATCGGCCTTTTCGGGGTCGGCCGGGGGCTGGTTATCTTGCAGGGCCGGAAGCGGTAACTGGTAGGGGTTGGGCGATACGTACTGAGTGGTATCGGCGGTTGACGTCCGAAAACTAACGATCGCTGCATCGTCTTCTCCGTCGCCCAGTCCCGAACTAACCCGGCTGTCGGGATCATCAGCCGATGCACTGATAAGTTCGGCACCCAGTTTAAATACACCGCCCCGTAATGGGCGCACCAGAAACCGGAAGGTCGTATCCGTCTGGCCCGCCAGTTGGTTCACAGCACCCGTCAGCACACCGTTGGCATAACTCATACCCGTTGCCTGTACCAGTTCCAGCTGGGATGGCAGCCGATGCTCCCAAAGCGCGCTGACCGGCTCGGTAATCGCCGTATGGTTACGGAGCCGCAATCGTACGACCATCGGTTCGCCGACGCGGCACACCAGCTGTTCTGTTTCCAGCGTAGCGCTCAGGTCGGCGGGTGGGGCTGCGCTGGTAGCATAGTCGGAGCGGGGCCAGTCGTGCCGTTGTGCGCCCCAGGTCAGACTCGGCTGCTCGCCCATGTCAATAATCAGCTCGCCCCCGTTGATTATATCCTGGTGTCGTATATAGGTCCGGGTATACAGCATGCCGTTGAGCGTCATGCGCTGGACATAGCGATGAGTCGCACTGTTGTTACGAACTACAATCCGAAATGTGTTGCCATCGGCCAGCTGCAACGTAGCGTTGTCAAATACCGGGCTACCGAACACGTACACCCCATTGGCCGGGTTGACCGGATAAAAACCCAATGCCGAGAATACGTACCAGGCCGACATCTGGCCGACGTCTTCATTACCACACAGGCCGTCGGGGCGGTCGGTATACAGGCTATCCAGAATGTACCGCACTTTATCGGCGGTTTTGTGGGGCTGGCCAGCATAAGGATACAGGTATGCGATGTGGTGGCTGGGTTCGTTGCCATGCGCGTATTGCCCGATCAGACCCGTAATGTCGGCCGAAGACCCACCACCCAGGTTGCCTTTCACAATGAACAGCGAATCGAGTTTTTGCCGAAAGCCCTCAGTTCCACCCAGCAGGCCCACCAGCCCTTCGACGTCGTGCGGTACCAGCCAGGTGTACTGCCAGGCATTGCCCTCCGAGAAGTCGTCGTTCCGGTGGTCGGACTGAATGGGATCGAACGGGATCCGCCACGTACTGTCGGTCAGCCGGCCACGCATGAAATGCACCCGCGGATCGAAATAATGCCGGTAATTTTTCGAGCGATTCAGGAAATAGGTGTAGTCGTTGCTACGGCCGAGTTTTCTGGCCACCTGCGCCACGCACCAGTCGTCGATGGCGTATTCCAGCCCTTTGGCAACGCTTTCCTTCTCCAGGTCCGCCGGGATGTATCCCTTTTGTTTCACGTAATGCAGCCCCCGGTCGTCGTGCATGGCCGTCGCTTTCAGGGCTTCATAAGCCAGCTGCTGGTCGAACCCGCCCACGTCTTTCAGACAGGCATCGGCCAGCACAGGCAGGGCATTGTTGCCGGGCATCGTGTACGTTTCATTACCCATCAGATGCCAGATCGGTAACCGGCCCTGTTGCTGGTAAATGGCCAGCATACTATTCATCATGTCTGACACGCGCCGGGGCTGTGTCAGCGTAAACAGCGGGTGAGCAGCCCGGTACGTATCCCAGAGCGAAAACGTTGTCAGATTCGTAAACGGTGCGTTCGTGCGCACCTTCTGGTCAGTACCCCGGTAATCGCCATTGTGGTCATTAAACACCGAGGGGGCAATCATCGTGTGATACAGCGCCGTGTAAAACGTACGAAGCCGGGCCCGGTCGGGCGTGTTGACGATAATTTTGTTGAGTTCCCGATTCCAGGCCGCATCGGCAGCCGCAGCTACGGTATCGAAGTTCCAGTGGGGCACCTCCGCCCGAATATTGGCCAGCGCATTGTCGGTGCTGACCGGCGAAATACCCACTTTTACGCTGATCTGTTCGCCTGCCGATGTAGCAAAGCTAATCACGCCCTTCAGGTTAACCCCCTGAGCCTTAGTGTCCGCTACAAGCGTCTGATCGTCGTAGATCGCCACCTGCTGAATGGGTCGGGAGAATACAGCGGCAAAGTAAACGCGCTGCCGGTCGGCCCAGCCGCTGGAAAACCGATAACCCACCAGCGTCGTATCGTTTACTTTTTCCAAATACGTATCGGTCGACCAGTCGAAGCCAATACCTTCCTGCAAATCGATCAGGATGTGGGAATCGGTCGATGCCGGAAACGTGTATCGGTGAAAACCTACCCGCTCGGTAGTGGTTAGCTCAGCCCGGATACCGTAGCGTTTCAGCGTTACGGCATAATAACCCGGTCGGGTAGTTTCGTCTGCGTGCTCAAACCGGGACCCGTAGCCACTCCGGCTGTCCTATTGGGTTCCGCGGATTAGTTTAACGGGACCCGTAGTGGGCATAAATAAAATATCGCCCAGATCACCAATACCGGTACCGCTCAGGTGCGTGTGGGCAAAGCCAATCAGAAGCGAATCGGAGGCATGGTAGCCCGAACTCCAGTCCCAGCCTTTCGACATCTGCGTGGGGCCCAGCTGCACAGCTCCGAACGGCACGTTGGCACCCATGAACACATGCCCGTGCCCCCCGGTGCCAATTGCCGGATCGACGTACTGAGTGAGATTAATCGGTGTGGACTGGGCGTTACCCGGCAACGACTGCCCGATCAGCCAACCTAATCCCCCAAAAGATAGAATCAGACGTACCGTTTTTCTGTACAGTAGGTTCATAGCTAGACCCGAAAAGACCCTATTATACCGGTGATGGGCGATGACCCACCCCGAAGTGAGCTTACAGCAAAAAGACGGCCCTTTTATCGATATCGAGTTGGTCTTACCTCGTGGCAGTCCACACCACAGGGTACACTGCCGCTTTTCCGATTTGCAACAAAACAACAACGCCACGAAACAAGCCTGTACGGACCTGCTCGTAGCGCTGAAAGGATTCCTCTGGGATACGCCTTACTGCTGAACCTGGTCGGCGTTAAGCAGTAAAACAACGTGTACTTCACGAGCTGCTCACCGGCGAATGCTGGTGAGCATTTTATTTTATAAACCAGTAAAAATACAGATACGCGTCAAACAAAAATGTCTCTACAGATTGTATGTACTCTAGACTACCTATCGACTAATTTAGCTCCAGTTCAGAACGACTACCGGTCTTTATCAGCCAATTAGGCGTTTATAAATTTACTATACCATTCAGCAAAATATGCGTAAAAACTGGGAAAGTAGTGCCACAATCTTGAGTATAATTACCAACATGTAGCTACATATATTATACACACGACAGAACAAATAAGTCGCTAATAGACAACACATTAGACCTTTTGACCCGGTACTGGCACATGTTTTTCAACGGTGAGCGGCAAACATTATCACTAACCGCTCACTACTATGTTCTTACAGAAGCATAAGTACCCACAGGAATACCTCTCCGAGAACCCATACGTATCAGGTCTGCTGACCGGCTTGTTGACTGGTCTGGCAGTTGGCTTCTTATTCGCCCCCCGGTCTGGAAAAGAGCTGCGGAAGCAGATTGCCGGTACAGTTGGCGATCAGACCAAAGAGGTTAAACACCAATGGGACAAAACAAAAGCGCAGGCCAAAGAAACAGTCGACACAATCAAAACAAACGTTGGTCTGGCTGCTGACAAAGTAGAAGACGAAGTCAACAAGTACGCCGACAAAGCTGTCAAAGAAGCCGATAAGGCAGAACAGGCAGGTACGGAGGCCGTGAAAGAAGCGGGTCGCCTGTCAGACGAAGCTAAATCCGCACTCGACAAATTCAAGGATACCGGCAAACTCGGCTAATAGGCCATCAGCCATCCCCGGTGCTCATCAGCACGTACTGATTTACTCAACGATCATGAAAAAGACCCGATTCATGATATGAACCGGGTCTTGCTTTTAAGCGGTTCAGCCAACTTCGGTTAGTTGAGTTGGGCCTCATCTGACTCACCATTTTTTCACTTATCCAGTTACAAAACAAAATGGAACGTACCCCTTCATACACAAACGACTCGGCTTACGGCCGCACCACTTTTGTAAAACGCATCGCCTGGAGCGCCGTGTTCGCTGGCGTGCTGGTTGCTATTGTCAGCCAACTCCTGCTGACACTGCTGGGACTGGGCATCGGCCTGGGCACCATCGACCCCATGACAGAGCAAAACCCGACAGCGGGGCTGGGCGTGGGTAGTGCCGTATGGTATGCCGTAAGTAGCCTGCTCTCCCTGTTTGCTGGCGGCTGGGTTGCTGGTCGGCTGGCTAGTAGCCCCCAGCTGTTCGACGGCGTTATTCACGGCGTACTTACCTGGAGCCTTGTTACGCTGATTACCATTTATTTCCTGACGACAACCATCGGTAGCCTGATTGGCGGAGCCGGTCGGCTGGTGGGTAGCCTGGTCAGAACGGCCGGGTCGGCTGCGGGTTCGGTTGCGTCGGCCGCTGGCCCCGAACTGGGTCAGATGGTAAAAGGTGAGCTGGCTAAAAACGGAGTTGATGTAAACAGTATTGATTTGGGTGATCTGCAAAAGGAAGTTAACACGGTTCTTCGGCAAACGGGCGACCCCGCCCTGAACCCTAATGCCCTGGAGCGGAAAGCGAAGCAGGCGGGCGATCAGGCAGAGAATACCGCTGATCAGGCAGCCGAGAATCCGCAGGCCGCTGGCGGAATGGCCGATGGTCTGTTCGACCGACTCTTCAAGCAGGGTCAGGCAACGATTAGCCAGGTAGACCGGGACGACGCGGTAAACGTGGTTATGAAGCGAACCGGCAAGAGCCGGGCGGAGTCGGAGAAAGTAGTCGACAACTGGATTAACACCTACAAACAGGCAGCGGCCAAATTTGAGCAAACCAAGCAGGAAGCGGCTGAAAAAGCGCGGCAAGCGGCTGACGCTGCTGCCGGTGCGGCTTCCAAAGCGGCCATCTTCGGCTTCTTTGGTTTGCTGATCGGTGTTGCAGCCGCCGGCTATGGTGCTAAAATGGGCACCGAATCGAAGTAGTAGCCGGTAGCCAGTTCATCACATACGCTCACTGTTTCTCCCTTCAGACAGTGGGCACAGCCGGACAGCTGCTCATCAACCGGGTAGCTGTCCGGCATAACGCATCGGCCAGCCTTTTGCGTCCTCCTGGACCACTGCTCAGGCGTCGGCAGTACTTACTGTACCACAATTCCGGGGTCAACGCGCAGGCGGTCACTCCAGCTTAAGCTCAGCGTTAGTTATGAAAAAGATACGTCACTGGCTGTCGTTGTCGGCACTGCTGGTCAGTGTGCCACTTCTGACCCTGGGTCAGGATTCGCTTACCGCGGCCACACCTTTTCGGGCTGGTCACACCGTATTTGCGGGTGTACAAATTCCGCTCAACTACACCCTCGGCTACCGGTACCAGTTTAGCCGACGCCTGTCGGTACAAGTTCAGGGTGGATTGATTGCGGCTCCTTTCGAGCGATATACCTTGAAATTACTCGAAGGCTTCGGGCTAGACCCTAACCTGAGCCGGGTTATCGACCGCTCGTTCCGGCAGGGTAGTTCGGCAAGTCTGGGAATTTCCGTTCATGCCAACTCCCCCTGGTACGGAACGCTGTTTGGCCAGTACGTTCACTTTTCAGCCGGGCCAATTACCCCTGCCGACGGACTGGGCATTTACTTCAATCGGGACTTTTCCGGCTTTAGCCCGCTCAACTCGCCCGCCTTTGTTTTCAATCTCCAGTCGAATTTCTGGGTTGCCGGTCTGCGCGTGGGACGTTCCTTTCAATTTACCAATTCCCGTTTCGGTCTGAATACCGAGTTAAGCCTCGGCAAGATCGTAACCACCAAAAACACGTTCGCGTCCAATCGACCACTTATCGATGACCTCGGTGTCACTCAGCGTTTGTACACCAACCTGGACAACGAAATCGACACCAAGCTCCGCCAGTACGGCTATTTGCCAACGCTCAACGTACTCCTCACCTATCGCCTACGCTAATCAACACGTCATTCACCTATTCTTATGCGACACGCTACCAAACTGGTTCTTTTCCTCACTGCGCCACTGCTCTTCACCCAGTGCGGCATCAACAGACAGGTTCAACAGGCTAAAGGGTTGAGCAAAAGCAAATACGCCATTCACTCGGCCGACAGTATTACCATCGCTGGTTACGACGTTCGGGAATTCAAGGATATGCGGGGTCTGGATGATGTAAATCCGCTTAACTACCCCCGAATTGCCGCCGGTCTGATCAAGAAGGATGTTCCCTTCCGGGCCAACCTCAACGTGGAAATTACCAACCCAACGAATGAGATAGCGGCTATCAATCAGTTCGACTACCGCTTATTACTGGCGGGTAATGAGTTGGCATCGGGCACCGTTGACCGGCGGGTAGAAGTACCAGCGAACGGAGGGAAAGTGATTGTACCCATACCTGTAAACGCGAACGCGTATGGGCTGATCTCCAGCTCATCGACACGAAATGCGTTTGTCGACCTCGTCCGTAATCTGGCCGGTAGCGATCAGGTAGCCCCGGCACGCGTCACCCTCAAGATCAGACCGACTCTGATGCTGGGCAACAAGCAGGTCAAATACCCCGGCTACATCGACATCGACAAAGAGATCACGCGGGATATGCTTTCGCCCAATAACAAGCCAGCCCCATAAGACGGTTAAAGGCGGAACGAGCACGAAGCCACTGATTTTGCGACACCCGGCTTATTGTCGCCACAAAAAAACGCGGCCCGTAACTGAGTTACGGGCCGCGTTTTTTTACACTAACTCTTCCTCACGTTCTGGCTGCTTTTGCATGTCCAGGGCGGGGTCTTTCTTACCGAACCACTTCATCCGCACCCGCTCGTTGATCCAGTATAGACACGGCACGATGACCAGCGTCAGCACGGTTGAGAAGGTCAGACCGAAGATGATTGTCCAGGCCAGGATGTTCCAGAATACGGCCGAGTCGCCACCGATGACGAGGTGCGGGTCGAAGTCGCGGAACAGGCTTACGAAGTCGATGGTCAGGCCGAACGCCAGCGGGATCAGGCCCAGCACGGCGGCCGACGCCGTCAGCAGTACCGGTGTCAGGCGGATACCGCCCGCTTCGATGATCGCTTCGCGCAGGGGAATACCCCGCCCGCGTAGCTCTTCAATAAATTCGATCAGCAGAATACCGTTTTTCACCACGATACCGGCCAGGGCGATGATACCGACGCCCGACATGATAACCGAGAACGTTTTACCTGCGATAACAAAGCCCAGCAACACGCCAATCAGCGACAGTGCGATGGTAACGAAGATGATCAGCGGCTTCACGACCGAATTGAACTGGGTAGCCAGAATCAGGTAGATGAGCAGAATGGCGACGCCGAAGGCCGAAATCAGGAAGTTTGCGGACTCCTGCTGATCTTCCTGCTCCCCGCCCATCTTGATCGTGTAGCCGTTCGGTACGTCCATGTCGTTAACGACCTCCTGAATCTGCCCCACAATCTGGTTGGCGTTATACCCCGGTACTACGTCTGAACTAAGCGTGACGACCCGCTGCTGATTCTTACGGTTGATCTGGCTGAACGTAGTCGAGTAGCTGATGTTGGCCACCGACGTAACGGGTACCTGCCGCAACTGCCCACCCGACGCCATGTCGCGATAGACGACGTTCAGGCTCAACAGCCGCTCGATCTGACTCCGGTCGTCGGGACGCAGCCGAACCATGATCGGGTACTCGTCTTTGGCGTCGCGGAATTTCGAGATTTCCGTACCGAACAGGGCCGTCCGAATCGCCAGCGCGACCTGCCCTAACGAAATACCTTCGCGCTCGGCTTTGTCACGGTCGATGTCGATCACGATTTCGGGCTTGTTGGTAATCAGGTCGGTTTTGAGTTGGTCGATCCCTTTGATACCGGCCTGCTGAATCCGCTGACGCACCTGCTTCTCGATGGTGCTGAGCGTTTTGAAATCATCGCCCGCAATCTCGATGGCGATGGGCTTACCCGTCGGTGGGCCGTTGGATTCGCGCTCGACCGAAATTTCACTACCCGGCAAGCCGTTCATCGCCGTTCTGACTTTCGCCAGAATCGTATCTGTCGGAATACCTTCGCGCTCTTCGTTGCCTTTGAACGCAATCGTCACCTTCGATTTCTGGGGCGTTGCCGACCGGTCGGGGTTGGTGGGGTCGCCCGCGTTTTTGCCCACATTCGAGATCACCGAGTTGACGATATGGTCGGCGTTGTTGTCTTTCAATACCTTGAAAATTCGCTTCTCGATCACCTTTGTCACCGAGTCGGTTACGCGGGCGTCGGTGCCCACCGGCATCACGTTGTAGACGTAGATGTAATCGGGTTCACCGCTGGGGAAAAACACGACGTTCGGACTGGCGATGCCCGTGATGATGAACGTAGCGATCAGCATCACAAACGCACCGACTACGATCCATACCGACCGCCAGCCCGTCAGTACCCACGAAATCAACCGGCGGTAGTTGTTCTTCAGCGCAGGCAGCAGGCGTTCCTGAAACGGCAGAATCAGCTTCGGAGTCAGCACGTAGTGGTTGAAGACGTACAGCAGCAGGAACAGCACGAACAGATTGCCGATACCCCGGTCGATGACGTAGCCAATACCCGCCAGCACCGCCATGATAATCAGCGGCCGTTTGATCTCATCGAACCCCGGCTTCACAGCTTCCTTGTGCTCTTCGTCATGCCGTTGCATGAACGTGACGGCGAAAACGGGGTTAATAACGTAGGCCACGAACAGCGACGCGAACAGGGTCAGGATCAGCGTTAGGGGCAGAAATTTCATGAATTCGCCCACGATACCCGGCCAGAACAACAGCGGGAAGAACGGCGCGATGGTCGTCAGCGTACCCGTCAGTACCGGCACAAATACCTCACCCGCTGCCGCTTTCACCGCCTGCCGGATGTTCCAGTCCCGGTTTTCGTTGAAGAGCCGGTGCGAGTTTTCGATAACCACAATGGCGTCGTCGACCACTAGCCCCAGCCCCAGCAGAAAGGCAAACAGCACGATGGTGTTCAGCGTGAACGCCGTACCGACCGCCGGGCCAACGACGGGCATCAGCACGAACGCGACCAGCGCCGACAGGGGCACCGACAAGCCGATGAAAATGGCGTCGCGAACCCCCATAAAGAACATCAGAATCAGCACGACGAAGATGAAGCCGAGCACGACGGTGTTGATCAGGTCGTTAACGTTCTCGCGGGTCGGTTCCGACGAATCGGCCGTAATTTTGATGTCCAGCCCCTGCGGGAACCGGGTCTCCTTGTAGTCGTCAATCGTCTTTTCAATGTTGTCGGCTGCCGACAGCAGGTTAGCCCCCGCCCGTTTGATGACGTTCAGCGTAACGACCGACTTGTTGTTGAGCCGGGCAAAATCCTGCTGCTCCTCGAAGCTGTCCTGCACCTGCGCGATGTCACCGAGCCGGACCGTTGCGCCCGTTGCCGTGCGGATTTGCAGGTTTTCGAGTTGTGATACGTCCGTAAATTCACCCTTCACGCGTACCGTCCGCCGAACCCCGTCGACGTTCAGTTCACCACCCGACACGTTGACGTTCTCGCCCTGCACGGCCTGCTGAATATCGGTAAAAGCCAGCCCCGCCGACTGCATCCGGGGCAGGTCGACGTTGATCTGGATTTCCCGCGTCAGCGCACCCACGATGTCCACGCGCCGGATTTCAGGCATGGCTTCGATGGCGTCCTGCAAATCTTCGGCGTACTCTTTCAGCTGCTTGAGCGAGAAGTTACCAGCCATGTTGATGTTCATGATCGGAAACTCCGAGAAGTTGACGTCCTGCGCCGTTGGCCCCGCGTCGAGTTTCTGCGGCAGATCGGGTTTGGCTTTGTCGATGGCGTCGCGGACCCGTTGCAGGGCTTCGGCCGTCTGCACATCGGGATTGAACTCCACCAGAATCACCGACACGTCCTGCAAGGCATTCGACTTGATGCGCTTGACACCCGAAATCGACTTCAACTGCTTCTCAATCTGCTTATTGATCGTGTTCTCAATGTCGGCCGGGGCCGTACCCACGTACACCGTGTTGATGTACACCTGCGGCACCTTGATGTCCGGGAATTGCTCCTTGGGCAGGTTGTTGTACACGAACAGCCCGCCAAGCGTAATCAGGAGCGTGAAGATGTAAATCGCCGTCCTGTTCTCGACGCACCAGTTGGTAAAGCCGAGGGTTTTGTACTGTTCAAATTTCATTTGAAAGAGAGTTTAATGTCTCAGGTTCAAGGTTTAAGGCTCCTCCGGCTAACGCTCACTCCGAACGTTAGCCGGAGGAGCCTTAAACCTTGAACTATCCTACTAAAAACTGATCGGCTGCCCATCCACTAGGTCCTGATAACCCGTCGTTACTAGTTGATCGCCCGCTTTCAGGCCCGACAAAATGGCAATCTGCCCACCGTACGACGGCCCTGTTTTGACGGGCCGGGCTTTGGCAATTTTCTTACCACCGGCGCTCTCCACCACGTACACCAGTTGCCCACTTTCGGTGCTCTGAATCAGGTTCTGGTTGATGACGATGGCGTTGGCTTTCGTCTGATCGTTGATCTTTACCTGCGCCAGCATGTTCGGTTTCAGACTATTGTCGGCCGGTAGCGGGGCTTCGATGGTGAATGTCCGGCTCAGCGGATCGACCGTTGTCGACACGAACGAGATGGTCGAGTTCAGGTTGCGGTTCAGGTCCGGCAGACGTACCATGATGGGCGCGCCTTTCTGCACGCTGCCCGAATACGTATCGGCCACTTTCGCGACGACCTTTAACTGCGACAGATTCACAACCCGAACCAGGCTCATGCCCGGAGCCGCCGACTGACCAATTTTCACAGTGACCTGATCGACAACACCCGAAATGGGTGCCGTCACGACCGACTGCCCAATCTGAGCGTTGAGCGTCGACAGCCGCCGTTCGAGGGCTTCTTTATTGTTTTTAGCCTGCAAGTACTGGATCTCGGTGCCGATCTGCTGTTTCCAGAGAGACGCCTGCTTTTCGAAAATCGTATTGGCCAGCGACAACTGTGTTTTCAACTCAGACTGCGATTCGCGCAGCAACTGATCGTCGACTTTGGCTATCGCCTGACCAGCCCGCACGTTGTCGCCTTCCTTGACGTACACCGCCGTAACGACCCCGCCCGATTTGGGCGACACCTGCACGTTGTTTTTGGCGTCGATGGTACCCTGCAACTCGACAAAATGCTTAAACGTGCTGGCCGCAACCGGGGCCACCGTCACGTCTTTCGTGCGGCCTTCCGTCGCTTCCACGGGGTCGAGCCGGGCCACTTCGCCCTCCAGCGTCTTAATCTTTCTCGTGAGTTCCGCCTGCTGGGTTTTCAGTTCCGCCAGTTCGGTCCGCTTACCGGCCAGGTCGGTAGCGCCCTCTTTCTTCTCCGACGAGCAAGCCCCTAACAGGCCTGCGGTCAGCGTAATTGCGTAGACTACTTTCATTTTTCTGTATTCAATCAGGTTTATAATCCAATGTAGAGCCGTCCGAGGGCGCGATCCTGGTCGACTTTGGCGATCAGAAAATCGTACAGCGACGCGAAATAGTTGGTCTGCGCTTCACGAAGGGCGGTTTCGGCGTTCAGCACTTCGATGCTCGACCCGACACCCTCTTTGTACTTGATGCGCGACACCCGCACAATCTCCTGCGCCAGTTCGCGGTTGCGCTGCTGGGTTTGCAGCGTTTGCAGGCCGTTATTGAGCGTGATGCTGGCCTGCCGGATTTGCAGGTCGATGGAGTTGCGAAGCAGGGCACCGCTGTTCTGAGCTTTCTGGAGCGTCACCCGCTTTTGGGCGATCTGGTAGCGCTTTTGAAAACCGTCGAAAATGGGCACCTGCAAACTCAGCCCCAGCGTAGCAAAGTTGAGCCAGGGGGCCGTAACGAGCTGACCGATAGCATTACGCCCGCTGTTGTAACCGTAGTTAACAAAACCAGCCAGCGTCGGATAGTAGCCTTTCTGCGTCAGTTCGACATCCTGCTCGGCGAGTTTAATCTGCGTTTCCAGCGTCGAATACTCGATCCGGCTCGTGTACCTGAACGTCGGGTCGGGCGAAATCAGCGGGCGCAGGTCATCCACCGACCGGTCCTGCAACTGCTCCGCCAGGGTGATCTCGTCGTTGACGCCCATGCCCATCTGGAATTTGAGCAGCGTATAGCTCAGCTCGATCAGGTTCTGCACGTTCTGCCGCTCGGCCCGCAGGTTGTTGGCCTGCACGTCGAGCCGCTGCACGTCCAGCTTCTCCACGAATCCCTGCTTATTCATGGCGCGGGTTTCGTTCATCAGCGTATCCAGCCGCCCAATGTTGTAGTCGAGCAGCTTGGCCCGCTCCAGCGCCACCAGCACCCCGTAATACGCCTTCGCGACCTGCTCAGCCACCGTCACTTTGGTGCCTTGCAGGTTGCGCTGCGCCAGTTCGCGGTAAGTGGCAGCCGCCCGCAGACCAACGTTCAGGCCCGGACTGTAGATAACCTGATTCAGGCTCAGCGTGGCATTTCCCGAATACTTCACGCCAAACTGCACCGGCACGGCGGGCGCATCGGGCGATGCGGTTGGGTCGAAGAAATTAGCGGGTAGAAACGCGCGCTGGATAATCAGGTTGTCTGTCAGCGACGCGCTCCCCGCCACCTGCGGCAGGGCCGACGCTTTCACTTCCCGGATGCGCCCCTCTGCGCTGACGCCGTCGAGTACACTGTTTTTTACATTGATGTTCTGCTGAAGCGCGTGATCAATGGCCTGTTGCAGCGTAAACGACGGACCATTACCCGTTCCGCCCGCAGGCGTCAGTCCTGTCGGTGCCAGCCCCAGTCCCGAATTAAACGTCGATACCACACCGGGCTGTAAATTGACGGGACCAGTTGATCCGTCCAGCGACGGCGTCGATGCGGCCGATGTTGTGTTGGGCTGACCGGGTACGGCGACTCCAGTGCCGGGCGTTGTGCCGGGTTGCGCGACAATGGCCCCGGTAGCGGCTGGCTGCTGGGCACCCGGTTGCTGACCGCTGGCAGCCGCCCCCGTGGGTTGCTGCCCAACCGATGGCTGCGTAGCCACCTGCGCCACCGACGCGGGTATCAGCCCACCCGTCAACAGCCAAAGCGTTGCCGTGCGGATTGTACTCGTGATGTTCATAATCAATCAGGTTGTATTGGTTTACTCAATTCGTGTACTCGTTATAAATGATGCATTTTCCTTTCCCGGCCTGTTGGCCACACCACAGCTAATCGAAACCTGCTGCCGGGTCACAGCTCAGCGAGTAGCGTACCCGTTCGTCTGTATATAGTCTGTCGGTTTTGTGCAACGGATATTGTACGCAGACGATCAAAATTATTCACCCTACGACAATCATCTGATAATCAATTCATTAATCAGACACTAACTGGTATTACTCCAAGTGAACCGATGCGTTGTGCTTACTGCGTTAACCTTTGTTAGTAACCACATGTAACCCCTAGGGAAGCGAACCAGAGAACCGGTGCAAAAATTCACGATTCTCATTGAATTAGTCTGGATTAAGTGATGAACGGTGGGTATGAACGAACGACACCAAAACGGCGCGGGCGGGGTTATAGCAGTGCATGACCAACACTAATAAACTTGTCAGGATTGCGCTGTCGGGGCCGAACGCGAAGCCGCTGTCGAAGGCGCAGAAGGAGTTCAACCGGCTGTCGGCCCGCGTGGCGGAACTGGAAAAACTGCTCACCGACTACCGCACCAGTGTCGACGCGGTTCAGCAGCGCATTCAGGGCGACTACATACCGTTGTTGAACACATACAATCAGTGCCGCGCCGATCTCGTCCGGCTGTTCGACCGGTTCTACGACAACCCCGACGCCACCCGCCCCGAACGACGTAAACTGGCCCGGCTGATTGTCGACATGGGCGAGGACCTTATTTTCCGGCACGGCTTCGCTGACCTGCGGACTATTGTCGGCAAATACAGTCAGCAGGATATGGACGAGGCCGACGATGCCGCGCAGCAACTGGAGCAGATGAAACAGACGGCTGCGGCTACCTACGGCCTCGATCTGGACGATGTTGATTTCGATACGCCCGACGACCTGATGGCGTATATCGAGCAGCAATTGCGGGAGCGGCAGGCCGAGCAGGAACGGCGCAGCGAACGGACGGAGCAAACCAAGTCGGGTCGCCAGCAGGCCGACGAAGCGAAACAGGCCGCAAAGCTGCAACAGACCACAAAAACCGTGAGGACGCTTTACCGCGAGCTGGTGAAAGCGTACCACCCCGACCTGGAACAGGACGAAGCAGAAAAGATTCGCAAAACGGCGATCATGCAGCAGGTGACAGACGCCTATGAAAAGGGCGATCTAATGGCGCTACTCCGGCTACAACTCACGCTCAGCGAACTCGATCAGGACCGCGTCAGCAACCTCGCCGACGAGCCGCTGCGCCATTACAACAACCTGCTGAAACAGCAGATCGACCGCCTGACGGAAGAACTGACGGAACGACAACAGTATATGGCGTCGCTGCTCGGCCGACCGCTGAGCAGTGTACAGTCGGCATTCGGGCTGGACATCAGCATCGGCGAAGCGGTCAATTCGCTGAAACGCGACGTAAAGTCAATCAAAAGCCAGCTCAAAAGCCTGACCCAGCCCGCCTTCCTGAAAGCGTGGCTTCAGTCGTATTATGGGTGATAATGTGAGCGTTTTGTCATTCCGAGCCTGCGAGGAATCTTCGGTAGTAGCAGTGTAAGCCGCCTGTTGCCGAAGATTCCTCGCAGGCTCGGAATGACAAACTATTCCTACCCCAGAATTTTCATTTTAATCGGGTCCCAGCCGACGACCTTTTTCTGGAAATAGCTGATGTTGCCGCACTGCGTTGGGCCGCAGGCGCGCAGGCCGAAAGTTGCGTCTTCCACGTTCGGCGTCTTGTTGCGGATCGAGCTAAAGAAGTTGGCGAAGTGCTCATAGCGGTCGCCTTTGTAATCCTTCGGAAAGGTATACTTGAACTCCTTCGGGCCGTCCAGTTCGGGGTGTGGCGGATACTTGGCCGCGTACTCTTTCAGATACAATTCCTTTTGATCCTTCGGAAAATTATCGACCGACAAACCGGGTGCCTTCGGAAATTTATTCCGACGCACGGTCAGCGTGTCGAAGCCCAGCGACAGGTCGCCCTCCGTTCCGACGATCCGCACCAGGTAGCCCCCGCCCCCACCGTCGACGAAGTTCGAGCGGGTTGTCAGGTTAAACTCCGGGTGTTCAGCCGTTTTGGGGTAATCGTAGATGCTCAGCTGAATATCAGGTACGTCGCGACCATCTTTCCAGTAACGGGTACCGCCACTCGAATACACGCGGGTTGGCCCTTTCGAGCCGGTAATCGAGTGCAGCGAGGTGAGCAGGTGAACGTACAGGTCGCCTGCGATACCGGTACCGTAGTCCTGATAGTTGCGCCAGCGAAAGAAGCGGAGCGGATCCCACGCCCGTTTAGGGGCCGTGCCCAGATAAGTATCCCAGTCGACGGTTTGGGGCGATGCATCGGGCGGAATCGAGTATTGCCACGCGCCCATTGCACTATGCCGATCGTACTGCGCTTCAGCAAAAACGAGTTCACCAATATCACCCGCTTTCAGCAGTTCACGCGCCTTGGCCACGATGATCGAACTACCAAACTGGCTGCCGACCTGAAACACTTTACCCGTTTCCTGCGACACCTTAATCAGCGTGTGGCCATCTTCGACCTTCTGCACCATCGGCTTTTCGCAGTACACGTGCTTGCCCTTCCGCATGGCGTCAGACGAGATCTTTTCGTGCCAGTGGTCGGTAGTCGCGTTGATAACAGCGTCCACATCCTGCCGGTCGATGATCTCACGATAGTCGCGGGTCACGGCCAGTCCTTCGCCCCACAGTTCTTTGGCCCGGCGCAGTCGGCCGTCGTAGAGGTCGCAGGCGGCAACCATCTCGATACCGTCGAGCATCAGGGCCGTCTGTGTGTCGCCGATACCCATGCCGCCCGTCCCGATCAGGGCGATGCGAATTTTATCGTTGGCGGCCGTACTGGCGTGGTTACGAATCAGATTGAGATACTGGGGAGCAGCAACAGGCGTGCTGGCTAATGCAGCTGGGGCGGCAGCGGCAGCGGTTCCGGCGATACCCAGCGTCTTGAGAAACGACCGGCGCGAGGAGTTGCCAGTCGGTTGTTCAGGATGTGTTTCGTTCATGCGGTTTGAGTAGGAAAACCTAAAGATACGAAACTGTATGTGACAGGATTACAGGATAAACAGGATTTTAGCGGAACCGCTAATGCCAGAATTTTCTTGGACGGGATTACAGCCGGGCCGCCGGGCGGATTGACAGGATGTAAGAGAAATAGTCCTGTTAATCCGCCCGGCGGCCCGGCTGTAATCCCGTCTATAAAAATCTAGTCGATAGCGAAGCGCAGAATCCACTGCCCAACGGTGCTGTTGGTAACGGCGAAGATGATGTTGGGAAATAGACCCAGTACCAGCGAAAGCAGGCCTAGCGGAATCAGCAATAGCCGTTCGCGGGCGGTCAGGTCGGTCAGGATGTGCTTCGCGTCGGTCGTGCTTGTTTCGTGGCGCGACCAGAACCGGCCGAAAAACATCCGCTGCATCGTCCAGAGAAAGTACGCAGCTGCCAGCCCGATACCCAGCACCGACACGGCCGTGATCCAGCCCGGCAACCACACCGACTGGAAGCTACCCATCAGCGTAAACAGTTCACCGACAAAACCTGAAAAGCCCGGAAGGCCCAGCGATCCGAAGAACGCGATAGCCGTCAGTACGGCGTACTTCGGCATCGGTTCAAGCAAACCCCGGTACGAGTCGATGCGCCGGTCGTGGGTGCGGTCATAAACAACGCCGGTCAGCAGAAACAGCATCGCCGACAGTACGCCGTGACTTACCATCTGGTAAATGGCCCCGTTGACACCCTCAGCCGTCAGCGACGCGACGCCCAGCAGCACGAAGCCCATGTGCGATACCGACGAGTAGGCAATCATCTTTTTGAGGTCGTACTGCGCCAGCGCGTTTAACCCGCCGTACACAATCGACAACGCACCCAGCCCCGCCAGTATGGGTGCGTACTGCGCAGCCCCGTCCGGGAAAAACGACCAGGCAATTCGCAGAAAACCGTAGCCGCCAATCTTGAGCAGCACCCCCGCCAGCACGACCGACACCGGCGTTGGTGCTTCGACGTGCGCGTCGGGCAACCACGTATGCAGCGGTACGATGGGTAGTTTGATGGCAAAGCCGATAAAGATGGCCCAGAACGCCAGCATCCGGGCGGGCAAACCCAGCACGATGGGTTCAGCTGCCGGGTTCAGAAAGGCGGTAGGCAGGTAGTTAGCCCCGTCGGCGAGGTAGCGCATATCGAATGTATGCACGATCTGCGCGGGGTTGAGCTGCCCGTTCTGCATATGCCCCTGCACGATACGTACCACCTCCGGCGTCACCTCCGATGGGTCACTGACGAAACCTGCCAGCACCGCCGTACTGACCGGGTCCATCGCCGACAGGTACAGCCCGATCATTACGAGCAGAATCAGCAGCGAACCCGCCAGGGTGTACAGAAAAAATTTGATCGATGCGTATTCCCGGCGCGGGCCACCCCACAGGCCGATCAGGAAGTACATCGGCAGGAGCATGAACTCGAAGAACAGGAAAAACAGGAAGAAGTCGAGCGCGACGAAGCAACCCATGACCGTTCCCGTCAGGAGCAAATACAAAGCGTAATAGGCTTTGAGCCGGTGCGTCATGTTCCACGACGAGATAACGCCCACCAGCATAACCACCGCCGACAGCACTACCAGTGGCAGGTTCATCCCGTCGACACCGACCAGATAATCGATCGACGCGACGCCCAGACTACCCAGCGGCAGCGTAATCCAGTCGGCCTGTTCGAGCCACTGATAATCAGGCCGGGCCGTATCGAAGCCAGCCGCCAAAGCCCCCGCCAGCACGACTTCGGCCAGCGTCACGCCCAGCGCAATCCAGCGAAACCGCTCCGCCTGCGAATCGGGCAGCAGCGCAATCAGCAACGCACTCAGTAACGGTAAAAATATCAGTAACGAAAGCAGCATCCTTAAGTTAGTTTAAGGTTTAAAGTCTAACGTTTAAGGTTGTTGCTCTCACCCGGATCACTGCCATCGGAAGAACGTTGAACCTTAAACCGCCCGGCGGCCCGGCACAAACCTTAAACCCCTCTACAACACCCACCACAGCACCAGCAGCAGGCCAACGACGGCGACGGTGATGTACGACTGTACACGGCCGTTCTGCACCGAACGCAGCAGTTGCCCCGTTCGGCCGGCCAGCCAGGCGGCACCGTTGACGATGCCGTCGACGCCAAAGCGGTCGGTCAGGCTCATCAGGTGGGCCAGCACAACCGTACTGACGCCCGCCCCGTTGACAACCCCATCGACCGCCCGCTGATCGGTGCGGTTCAGCAAAGCCGCCAGCTTCAGCAGTGGGTTAATAAACACGTATTTGTAAATCGTATCGAGAAAACCGTATTCCACCGACAACAGCACGTAGCCTTTGTCGTGCGCCGGTTCGCGCAGCCGGAAACCCAGCCAGCCACCTGCCAGTACCAGCCCGATTGATACGGGTGCCAGCCAGACCAGTTCCGGCTCGGCCACCGGCGGCAGAATCGTCCAGAACCAGCTAGTATGCGCGCTGAACGGGTTGACCGAAAACCAGATAAACACCGACAGCCCCGCCAGCAACAGCATTGGCCCGCGCATGAGCCAGTCGGCGTCGTGAACACCCGACAGCGGCAGTTCCGTTTGGCGGTAATTACCGAAGAAGACGAGCCGCAGTTGCCGCGCCATGTACAGAGCCGTCAGCCCCGACGACAGCAGTAGCAACACCGGAATCAGTCCGGCGAGCCCACCCTGCTCGGAGGCCCAGCCAAACGCGCCACCAATAATCGCTTCTTTGGACAGAAACCCAGAGAAAAACGGCAATCCCGCCAGTGCTGCCGTGCAGATCGCATAGACAGCAAACGTAACCGGCATCGCTTTCCGCAACCCGCCCATCTGCCGCATATCCTGCGTATGCACAGCGTGGATGACGGCACCGGCACTCAGAAACAAGCCCGCTTTGAAGAAGGCATGGGTCAGCAGATGGAACATCGCCCCGCCGACGTTACCCGTTCCCATCCCGGCTACCATCAGGCCCAGTTGCGAGACGGTCGAGAAGGCCAGTACTTTCTTGATGTCGTTTTGAAAAAGAGCCGAATAACCGCCCCAAATCGTCGTGATCGTACCAACCAGCGTAATGACGACCAGTGCGTCAGGTGAGAGCAGTGGGTGAATGCGGGCCAGCAGGAAGATACCGGCCGCGACCATCGTAGCTGCGTGCAACAGGGCCGATACGGGCGTGGGGCCTTCCATCGCGTCGGGCAGCCAGGTCAGCAGCGGAAACTGCGCCGACTTACCCACGCAACCCATAAACAGGCACAGCCCCGCCAGTGTCGGTAGCGGACCGGCTGCGGTCGCCAGATCGAGGTCGAGCGAACCCGTCCAGATGTACGTCAGGAAGATACCGAGCAGGAAACCCATATCGCCGATGCGGTTCATCAGAAACGCTTTCATGGCCGCCTTGCTGGCCGACGGCCGGTCGGTGTAGAAGCCGATGAGCAGGTACGACGCCAGCCCGACAAGTTCCCAGAAGATGTACAGTACCAGCAGATTACCGGCCAACACGATACCGAGCATGGCCCCGACGAACAGTTGCAGATACGCGAAATAGCGCGGCTGATCGGGTTCGTCGTGCAGATACGACAGCGAATAAATCTGGACCAGCAGCGCCACGAAATGCACCAGCCCAAGCATCATCAGACTCAGGCTGTCCAGCCGGAATGACAAAACAAACGAAGTATTGGGGAACGTCGCCCAGTCGAGCCGGACGGTCAGCGGTTCGGCCAATGCGTTTGCCGCCAGCAGACCCGTCAGCACCAGACCTGTGGTTGTCAGGGCAATAGCCAAGCCGCCAGCCAGCCGCCGACTCGCCATACCAGTCACCAACGCGCCCGCGAAGGGGAGCAGCAGCAGAACCAGCGGTTGAGTAGCGAACGGCATAAGTGGTGATAAATGTGGCCGCAAATATCCCCATTCAAGTGTGGGGAAACAAACCCAGAACCGAACATCATTAAGTCACCACTTTTTGTACTTTTATCCCTCCGCACAAATAGCCTACTAACATATGACAAGTACATCTACAGCCATCAATCTTCCCTGGACCGAATCACCATTTTTCGCGCAGGAATTACAGAACACTACCCTTTCCCCGGAGCAGGCCGAACAGGCCCGCCGGTATTCCGAAGACGGCTTTCTAATCTTCGACCCGCAGATCGACCCGACCATTCTTGAGGCCGCGCTGACCGATGTCGATCCGCTCTACAAGGGTGAGTTACGCCTACAGGACGGGTGGCGGACGGTTCCGGCCGTGCAGCAGATTGCAGCCGCGCCGAGAATCATGGAAACGTTACGGATGCTATACCGTCGGGAGCCAATTCCGTTTCAGACGCTCAACTTTCCCGTCGGCACGCAGCAGCGCACCCACTCCGATTCCATCCACTTCAACTCCATTCCGCAGCGGTTCATGTGTGGCGTATGGGTCGCGCTGGAAGACGTCAGCGATGGCAACGGCCCCCTGCATTATTATCCCGGCAGCCACCGACTACCGTTCTACGATCTAATCGATCTCGGCCTGAAAGGATCGGAAGCACAAACAGTCGAGGAGATATACGGCAGAACGTACAAAGAATACGAAGAGCGACTCGATTCCATCATTCAGGCGCAGGGGCTGAAGAAAGCCATCCTGAACATGAAAAAGGGCATGGCGATTATTTGGTCGGCCAATCTGCTGCACGGGGGTGAAAAAATCCTGACGCCCGGCAGTACCCGCCACAGTCAGGTGACGCACTACTTTTTCGAGAACTGCGTCTACTACACCCCGCTCCGCTCCGACGCAACGATTGATAAACTCTACGTTCGCAAAATCACCAACATTGCCACCGGCCAGCCTGTCGACAATAAGTATTTCGATCAATCGCTGGCCTACGAAGCCGAGGGCTATGCCAAACGGTATACCATACCCCTCAAAATCCGGCAACTCGGCCGCTTCGTACCCGGCTTCCTGATTCGGATGGTGAAAAAGTGAGTTTAACGTCTAAAGTTCAAGGTTTAAAGTTGCCATCATCCGACAACTTTAAACCTTGAACTTTAGACGTTAAACCAGAGACTTACCTCGTCTTCAGCCAGCCCGTCAGGCTCAGGCGCTCGCGGGTGGCGGGGCGGACTTCGTGTTCGAGCCGGTCGCTTTCAAAACACACCAGCCGACCACCGATTGGGGTGACCAGTTCGGTTTGTTCGGAGCCGTCGGGTTGGAGAAGGAATAGTGCCAGTTGCCCGCCGTCGGTATCCTGCCAGTCGGTGTTGAGGTAGCAGATGACCGAGAGTTTCCGGCGCGAGTCGCTGCGGAAGCGGTCGAGGTGACGCTGGTAGCCCGTGCCGGCCGGGTACAGCGCGTAATGAAATTCACCCTCCTGCAAACCGAGGTAACAGGTGCGGTTTACGTAGTCGATAAACTGATTAATGCGGTCGAGGAAGACGACTTCGTCGGATGTAGCGGTAGCTTCATCGATCCAGAGAATTTCATCGCCCCGGATACTTTTCTCAACCACGACAGACTGATTACCGATTGCCGCCTGCCGAAACTGACCGGCTTCGTAGCGTGTACGCAGTTGCGTTGCCAGCGCAGCGGTTTCGTCGGCCGATAAAAAATTATCGACGATACCATAGCCGTTGGCCAGTATACCGTCGATGATGGGTTCAAAATCAGGAGTCATACGTCCGTCGAACGCGACCGTTACTGCTTGAGTTCGTTCAGATCGTCGAGCTGGGCGGTTCGGAAGTGGCGGTATACCTGCAAGACAATCGCCAGTGCCACCGCCGACTCAGCAGCGGCAACCACCATCACAAACAGACTCAGCATCTGCCCCTGCAAGCGGTTGGGGTCGTACTGACTAAACGCGACCAGGTTAATATTGACCGCGTTGAGCATCAGTTCGATACCCATCAGCACGACGATAGCGTGACGCTTGACCAGCACCACCGCCAGCCCAATGCTAAACAGGGCCGCCCCCACGATCAGAAACAAATGGCTATCAACGGGATGCATTGGTGCGTTTAACGTTTGATGTTCAAGGTTTAAGGTTGTGCTCAACAAATAATCTTAAACCTTGAACGGTAGACTTTAAACCCCAAAATTACACATCACAAATCATAACCCCTTCTTTCAGGCTCTTCAGTGGGTCGCGTTTGGGGATGAATTCCTGGGCAACGTAGCCTTTGAAGCCGGTGTCGACAATGGCGCGCATCACGGCGGGGTAGTAGATCTCCTGCGTTTCGTCGATCTCGTTCCGGCCCGGATTGCCGCCCGTATGGTAATGGCCGATGTATTGGCTGTACTTGCGGATCGTGCGGATGATGTCGCCTTCCATAATCTGCATGTGGTAGATGTCGTACAGCAGCTTGAAGTTGTTCGACCCGACGCGCTGACACAGATCGGCCCCCCAGGCGGTGTGGTCGCACATATAATCTTTGTGGTCGACCTTGCTGTTGAGGAGTTCCATAATCATCGTGATACCGTACTTCTCGGCACTGGGCATCAGCCGTTTCAGACCCACGGCGCAGTTTTTCGCCCCCTCTTCGTCGCTCATCCCCCGGCGGTTACCCGAAAAGCAGATAATTGTGCTGTACCCGGCTTCTTTCAGCTTCGGGAAAATGGCTTCGTAGCTGGCTACCAGTTCATCGTGGTATTTCGGATCGTTGAACCCTTCCGTAATCCCCTTCCCGGCACCCTGCGGCAAGGCCGACGTCAGGCCGTGCTTTTTCAGAATCGGCCAGTCCTGCGGATCAACCAGCTCAATCGACTTGATGCCCATGCCTTTAGCCACCACGCACAACTCCTCAAACGGGATTTTGCTGTAGCACCACCGGCAGAACGAATGGTTGATGTTGCCTTTCAGCTTCGGTGCAGTATCCATCGGATTGGCGGTAGCCAGCGAGGTTGTCAGGGCGGGCAGAGCTAATGCGCTGCCGGTAATGGTTTTAAGAGCCGAACGGCGGGAAGGTTTCATATACTGTTGACTGATTGAATGACGGAATGATAGAATGACGAAACGGTTGAAGAAGCTGCATTGACTTCATTCAACCATTCAGTCATTCTATCACTCAAAACTAAAGCTCGCGAATGCGGATGTTGCGGAACCACACCTGATCCCCGTGGTCCTGGAGCGCGATGTGGCCGACCGGGTATTTGCCGAAGCCTTCCCAATCTTTGAACTTGCTATTAGCCACCATCTTGTCCCACTCAGGGCCGCTGGTTGGGTAGTCGGCGGTTTTTTTACCGTTCAGGTACTGTTCCGCGTGGCCATTGCTGATAACGAGCCGGGCTTTGTTCCACTCCCCGGCGGGTTTGGCCGCGTTGGGCGTCACGGGCTTTTGCAGATCGTACAGCGCACCGGCCGTGCGGTTACCGTCCTTACCCATCTTGGCGTCAGGGTGACGCTCGTTGTCGAGCACCTGCATTTCCGGTCCAGTGCGGTAGGTAGCCGGGTATTTCGGGTCTTCGTTGACGTGGTAAATAATGCCGCTGTTGGCCCCTTCCGCGATTTTCCACTCCAGTTCGAGTTCAAAATCACCGTATTCTTTGTCGGTTACGAGGTCACCGGCACCCCGGCCACCGGCGTAGTGAATGGCACCATCCTCGACGGTCCACTTGTCGGATACGGGCTGACCCGCTTTGAGGTAGGTATGCCAGCCTTTCAGGTCTTTACCGTCGAACAGGTTTTCCCACTTGCCCTTGGGTGGCTTTGCGGTCGAAGTTGCCTGTGTGTGTTGGCTAAACGTGAGTGCCAGGGCCAGCAGGCCAGCGGCTGATAAACGGAGGTAGTTCATGGTAGTTTAACGGTTGAGATTATTAGTTTAAGGTTTGATGTTTAACGTTCAAGGTTGCGGAGCTATTTCGCCGAAAAACCTTAAACATTGAACTACAAACCTTAAACTCAATAAGAACTATTCGGCTAGAATCTCCTTTAGAAACGCCCGAAACTTGTCGGCGAACTCAGGGCGTTTGAGCGCAAATTCGACTGTTGTCTTCAGGAAATCGAGTTTATTACCGATGTCGTGGCGCTTGCCTTCAATGCGGTGGGCGTACAGATTTTCGCGCCGGAGCAGCAGCAGCATCGCGTCGGTAAGCTGGATTTCGTTGTTCTTCCCGGCGGGTGTCTGGTCGAGCATATCGAAAATGTCGGGTGTCAGCACGTAGCGACCGGCAATAGCGAGGTTCGACGGAGCTTCGCTCAGAGCCGGTTTTTCGACCAGCGTATCGAGTTGCAGAATCCGGTCGCTGAGCGTCGTACCACCGACGATGCCGTAGCGGTTCACTTTGTCGTGCGGCACTTCCTCCACTGCAATCACCGACCCGCCGTACTGCGCGTACGTATCGATCAGTTGCTGCGTTACGGGGATCACTGAATCCATAATCGTGTCGCCCAGCAGTACCGCAAACGGTTCGTTGCCGACGTGATGCCGGGCGTACCGGATGGCGTCGCCCAGCCCGTTGAGCTCACGCTGCCGAACGTAGTGCAGATTCGCCATGTCCGACAGTCGACGCATCTCATCGAGCAGTAGCTGATCTTCCTTTTCTTCGAGTCGGGTTTCGAGTTCGTGGTTGCGGTCGAAGTGATCTTCGATGGCCCGCTTACCTTTCCCGGTGATAATCAGGATGTCTTCGATACCCGAATCAACGGCTTCCTGCACCACGTATTGAATCGTGGGCCGGTCGATGATCGGCAACATTTCTTTCGGCTGCGCCTTCGTGGCGGGCAGAAACCGGGTTCCAAACCCAGCAGCAGGTATAACGGCTTTCTTGATCATTGTCGAATGATAGAATGATTGAGTGATAGAATGAGTGAGTGATAGAATGAGTGAATGCCTTGCGCCAGCCTATTCAATCATTCAATAATTCTATCATTCAACATTAAACCACGTATGGCTTGATAACGCGGGCGTTGATTTTTTTGAGGCTGACAAACAGGCGGTTGAGCATGGCGTCGTCGCGGTAGATACCGATGATCGTGCCGCCCGAACCGGCAAACGAAGCCGACGCTCCGCACGAACGGGCGGTGTCGATCAGGCTGCGGTTGCGCTCGTTGATGGTATAAATACGGGTGCGCAGATCGAAATTATGGTTGACCAGTTCGTTCAGCAGCGGCAGATTTTGTCCAGCAATCGCGTCGCGGCCCTGCCGGGCCAGATCAGCGATTTCAGCCAGCGTGTTCACCACCAGTTCTTCCCCTTTCAGCCACCGCGTCCGCACGTCGTTGTGTATCCGGCCCGACTGTTTTCCGAGATCGGTGTTGTAGGCGATGTACAGTTTGGGCAGCAGTCGGGCGTCGACGGGTTCGTAATCGCCGTATCCCTGTCGGTCCATGATCGACTGGTCGAAGTTCATGTACACGCAGCCTTCGTAGCACTGAATAACGCGGTCCTGCAAACCAGCCGTGATGCCCAGCTCTTCCGACTCTGTGGCCAACACCAGATTAGGCAGCACCGGCAGCGGTATTTCGACCTGATAAAACTGCATCAGCGCCCGGAACGTCGCGACGATGATCGCGCTGGAACCGGACAGCCCGACCTGCCGGGGAATGGACGTGTTATACCGAATCGAAAAGTTATGATTCGGTAGCCGGATGCGCTCCGCTTCGCAGTATTCCGCAAATTTTTTGATCGCAGCTTTTACCAGCGGTACCCCGCCGTGGTAGCCCAGCGTGCTGACGGCATCGCGCAGGTGGTGCAGACTACGAAACACGTTACCGTCCTGCGGCTGTGATTCGATGTGCAGTTCAGGCGAGGGATAGAGCGTAACCGATGCGCCGAAGTTGCGCACCGACACGGCAATAGTTTTACCGAAAAATCCGTCGGAAGGGTTGCCCAGCAGCCCGGCACGGGCGTAGGCACGAGTTTCAATCAGCACTGGCGAAGCGTAAAAAACGAGTGTGGGAGCGTAAAGAATGGGTCAAGTTTACAAACAAAGACGATTACGACTCGCGACTTACTCAAAAAAATAAGCGACCGGAACACGTGGCTCCGGTCGCTTTCTGCGTCAGTTGGACGATACTATTATTTCACTTCTTCTTTGTCTTTGCCGTCATACCCTTTGTTGTGCGGGTCGTAGCCTTCGTTCGGATTGTCGCCCTGCTCTAGGTATGTGGCGTCCGCCCGGTGCAGCAGCGCGTCGTCAGACGGGTTTTCGGCAACTGAATTCAGCTTTGCAGCCGCTTCGTCGCTCATCATGTGCCCTTCCGAGCGTGGTTTAACGTCTTCCGGCACGTCCCACTCCTGAACAGAAGCCGAATCTTCACCGGTCGAGCTTACCGAGTTGCCGACACCATCGTTCTTTGGCATCGATGCACTGGTCACGTCACCACTGTTATGGTCGGGAGTGGCCGCGTTGGGCTGCGATATGTTGGCTTGGTCGGGGTCCGATATGCTTGCACTTACACCCGCCGATTCCTGACCATACGAGGAGTTACCATGCTGGTTTGGGTCGCGCGAATAAAAGTCGGGATCTACTTTATCTGGGTCGAATGGTGATGTAGTTGCCATAGTCGTAAGGATTCGTTTCAGCTAGTAACCGGAAAAACAAGCCGGTTGTTTTTCCAGACCTCAGCCACCATCATAGACTACGAACGGTGGTTTCGTTCCTGCCGCATCTGTTCTATATCAGTCCGTAACAAGTCATTGGTTTCCTGCAACAGCGCCATGCGCTGATTGAGTTGAAACAGCAGAAATTCCATGTTGCGCAGGCGTTCTTCCACGGTGATAGCAGCAGAGGGTGAGTCGAGCACCTTGAACATCAGTCCCTCCCCGCGCATCAGCCAGTCGCCGTTGACCTGTGGATAAGCCACCAGAATTTTTTCCAGCGTGTCGTAGCGGGGCTTCATCCGCCCGTGCAGAATATGGTACACTTTTTCACCCCGGTGTTCGCCCAGTTGCCGGGCAAATTCGAGCACACTTACGTTCAGTGCCTCGATCAATTGTTGGATTCGGGATTCAATCATAACGAGGAGGTGGGGAACGGGGAGATTCCGGCGAACGGAACCGAATCTAAAACGGCCCGTACGCGGCCATAAACGGGGTTTTCCGGCGCGAACGAAAGCAGCCCCTTATACTTCGATATTTTTACACAAAAATGCGTAAAAAAGGACCCATTTAGCAGCCCAAAACGTTTTGTTTTTACGCGAAACTGTGTAATTTTAAAACAGTAAACAGCACCCCTTTAAAAGGCAAAAGGGACCGTAAAACGGACCCCCTGCTTGAACAGTAAACAACAAATACTAATGAACACACAAAACAAAAGCCAACTTTCGACAAATCAAAGCGAGAGCGCATCGAATGCGGATCAATTGCCCGTACTAACTGATACGAATCAGCCCGGTACAGCCCGGCGGTACAAGTATCTCGAAGGTCACCCCCGCCAATATCGATTCGACGCTAAGGAAGGCGTGTTCAATATCAACGGGTCGGAAAAGCTGGGCCGCACGCTGACGTTTCAGCCCATCGCCTGGCGCATCTTCACCGACAATATCCTGAATATGGGTACCAAAAACTGGGCGGAGCTTTTCTTCATCGATGAGAAAGACTGCGTGTCGGCGGTGCTGTTTCATGGCTATTCAGTCGACAACATCTTCCGGCTTATCGAGCCGCTCTACTACGACGATCAGACGCTGGCCGACGTGGTGATCACGGCGGTGGCTGAAAAAAAGGAGAACAACAAGATCCAGCCGAAGGGCGTGTACTACATTGCCAACTTCTCCTACAAGCTGGGCGACCCCGCCAAAACGGCCGAACTCAAACAGTTTGCGCAGGGCGGTGCGGTGAAGATATTCCGTCAGGAAACGCTGACCGACATTGCCAATATCAAAACGGCGATGAACTACTACAACCCGTTTGCGCAGATGGCTGACGAAGAGCAGTTACTTACCGCCGAGACAGTTCAGGTGTAACAGACGTTGAGAAGGTTGCTTCGGCCGGCGTCAGTGCTGGTCGAAGCAACAGACTTGTTTCCGGTTTTTCGCACCTAATCCGCTTTTTATGTTGATTACCCCTGACGATCTGTACCGGGCGTTGCCCCGTTTGTCGAATTCTGATCTGACCCGACTTAAAGAAGAACACCTGGGCTACGGCGCGGGCGATACGAACGGCCGCACTGGTACCGACCGGGCCAAGGTATTTGGCCGAGCGTTTCATCAGCACCTGCTCGAACCCGAAACCATTGGTACGGTGATGCAGCAGTTTATGCCCGATCTGCTTCCTGCCCCAGTGTCGCAGGACGCGCATCAGCCGGAACAGGTTAAGGAGTTGATGAACACCGTACGCAACGACGCGTTCTGTCGCCGGTATCTGCGGCAGGCCGACTGCGAGCGCGTGGTTCTGTCTACTGACCCAGCTACGGGGGTGGCCTGCAAAGCCCGGCTCGACATGGTTTATACCAGTCCCAAACGCCGGAACGCGCTTATCATCGATTTAAAAACAACCTCAGCCCGCACACCAGCGCAGTTTCTGGAGTCGTGCTACACCTACGACTACGACCGGCAGGCAGCTTTCTACCTCGACAGCCTGCGCCACGCCGAGTCAGGCGAGTGGGCCGATACGCGGCAGTTCAAATTTGTATTTGTCGGCGTGATGAAACAGCGACCTCACCGCTTGTTTGCCATTGAACCCACATCGATTCCGGGCTTTGTTGAGTACGGCCGGAAGAAGTATCGGTTCTGGCTGCGCAAGTGGCGGGAGGAGCAGGAAGGCCACCGGCTGGTGCAGGCTCCGGCCTGGCAACTCAGTGCCTGATTGCCTTTGAGCCTTGCTTACCGATTGAGCGGCCACTTTCAGTCTAACAACGTATCACCTATGAATGCTTCTCTGATTACGCTTACGCCCAGTGAGGTACATTTCGACTGGGGCACCGATGGACTGGTACTCTGGATTGAAGAACTGGACGGGGCCAATACGCTGGCCAGTCAGATGAATGACGTAATGGATCGTATTGCGTTTGCGATCGAACTACAGACCGGCTGGGATCATCGCACGGATGCTCATATGCTTCACCCGCTGTATGGCTACCGGCTGTTACTGCGCGATGCAACCGGGCTGTGGCATGCCGTCAGGACCAGCCAGACCGGGCACTTTGAAAGCCTGATTCCCCTCGAAGAAATGGACTACGAAGTTGCCTACGAAAAAGTCATGTGGCTCGATTAAGGCGATCACAGCGACTTACTGATTCAAAAAGCTCGACTTATCTGATAACAAAAGGTAAATCGAGCTTTTGTTGTATATACAACTGATAATCAGTTCATCAATTTTTAAGACGAACGGTTTGCAACATTCCAGAATAAAGTTGCATCTTTATGGTGTAAGCCAGTTTGCACTATGAAAACCAGCCTCTTAAGCTTCGTATTTGTCCTCGTCAGCACTACCCTCATCTGGGCGCAGTCGACAACAATCAACGCCAGTGAAATAGTCGCCCGCATCAATAAAGGCGATGCGATTTCGTACAAAAATGCGACGATCGTTGGCGACTTAGACCTGACAGAGCTAAGCACCAAACGGCAGGTTAAAAACTGCAACTGGGGCAGTACGGAGCAGTTTGAGTCGCTGGTGGCAATGCCCCTGCTGTTCGATAACTGTCAGTTTACCGGTAAGTTTATCGCCTGTAAATACGACCAGCAAATAGGTAAAAACGGGACGACGTTTACGGCCAACTTTCAGGAGCCTGTAACGTTTACCAACTGCACATTCGACGGTGAAGCAGGCTTCAAATACACTAAATTTCAGCAGCGGGCCGTTTTCAGCGGCAGTCAGTTCAACGGTGATGTCGTATTCAAATACACCAAATTTCTAGCGGCTGTCGATTTCAACAACACACAGTTCAAGAAATACGCTGACTTCAAGTACGCCCGAATCAGTGAATCGTCATCGTTTCAGCAGGTGAAGTTTGCGCAGTACGCTGATTTCAAGTACACTCAGTTCGACGAGCCGACCGATTTTCAGGGCACTCGCTTCGTCAACACGGCCGATTTCAAGTACACGCACTTTCCGCGCGGCACCCGCTTCGATAATGCGCATTTCGACGGTGGTACCGAATTCAAGTACACGACACTCGACGGGCAGCAATTTGTACCGGCCAAACGTTAGGCCCGTACGGTGTCTACCCGCGTAGCACCACCCCGACGCAATGAATCAACGGAGGCAGGCTGTTTTGGTCTGCCTTTTTTTTGTGTCGTGTCGGGCAGTGGCTTTGTCTGATCAATACGGCGCCCCGACCGGCGGGGTTGCGGCTGCTGGGCGTATTGGCCAACCGCAGCGGTAGACGCTGTTTCGGCCGTTGAGTTGGGCTGGCTTACCAACGATAGGGCAGTTAGCAGGAGTGTAAGCATGAGAAGCTGGAGGTTAGCATTAACACACAAATAGACAGCCTATCAACTAGCGCAAAGCCCACTTGTTCAGGCACAGGTTACAGGATTCGCGGATTAACTTCCAATTAACGATCCGTAGTATTCCTTGTGCTTGCAAAACGAACAGGCCTGCTTTATTTTTGATAGAACCGTTTTGTCCCTCATGAACAAACGCCGTCTTTTCCTGTATTCGTGGTGCTCGATTGTTAGTCTGCTGGCTTTTACCTGCGCCCGCGATTACCCGGCAACAGCGCCCTACGTCCCCCCTGTTCAGCCGACGAATCCCGGTAGCCTACCCCCACAAGTACAGCCTGCTCCCGCCCAGAAACGCCTTTTTCTGGCCAATGACAAAGTCCGGGTTGGTATCGACCTGAACATGGGCGGGGCGATCAACTACCTGGCCGAAGCGGGTACGAGCGTGAACATGATCAATAATTATGATCTGGGGCGGCAACTTCAGACGGCGCTCTACGCGGGGCCGTTTCCTTACTCCGTCAACGGCAAAGACCCAGTCTATCAATGGCGCAACCTGGGCTGGAACCCCGTGCAGACTGGTGACTACTTCAACAACCCGGCGCAGGTCGTCAGCTATCAGCAGGACCAGAACAGGCTTTACGTAAAAACGGTCCCGCTTATCTGGCCGCTGCTTAACGAACCAGCCGACTGCGTCATGGAACACTGGCTTGAGCTGAAAGACAACACGGTGCACGTACGCAGCCGCACAACCGTTAACCGGCGGGACACGACTCAGTACGAGGCCCGCACGCAGGAAACGCCCTGTGTCTACGTCAATAGCCCCTGGAACCGAATGGTTATGTACACGGGCTTGCAGCCGTTTACCAACGGTAGTGTTTCTGAGTATACCGATCAGAATATTGTTACGCGGTATGCTACGGAAAACTGGGTTGCCTTGCTCAACAAAGAAGGACGGGGCGTTGGCCTTTACCGATCCAACGAGTTCCGCTACCGGACAGCCGGGTTTGGCCAGCCGGGTGTGGGGGGCGAGTTCGACGTTACCAGCACGTATACCAACAGCGATAGCTTTATTCTTATCGACCACAACGGCGTATACGAGTTTGAGTACACGCTGGTGCTGGGTTCGGTAAGCGACATCAGGCAGTTTGCCTACGCGCAGCCTCGCCCGGCGGCTGGCCCCAATTTCCGCTTTACCCAGGACCGGCAGGGCTGGTATTATTTCAACGCCCGCGACCGGGGCTGGCCCATCAACAACGAACTGGCAATCAAATGGCAGCGCGTCGACACGACAAAGTCTGATTTCCGCGTCGCCAGCCCGATGGTCTACTGGCGGGCGACCGACGTGCCAACAATCTATCTACAGGGCGCTTTCAGTACGAAGGCGACATCGATCCGAATGATCTGGCGCAAACCCGACGAGTCAGACTTCTTTGGCATACCGGGTCGCTATATCGACATACCCATTATCGGCGATGGGCAGTACCGGACATACACCGTCAATATGGCGGGTCTGTCGGGCTGGGATGGTATCGTTACGCAGCTGAGCCTGAATGCGCCCCCCGACCAGACTCAGTTTGAGAAAGGATCTATCGCCCGCATCCGCAGTATTACCATGACAAAGCCATAAAAAAAGCTCCTCCGATACCGGAGGAGCTTTTTTTATGTACTCGTAGCTATCGACTAGCGGTTCAGCGACTTGATGAACGGACCAGCGATCGCGAATACTTCCGACATGCCCAGTGGCTCGTCGAATGCTTCCGATACGCGGGCTGCGCTGATACCCAGTGCGTTCACCAGGTTTACACCACCCTGCGTTACGTTTTCTTCGCCCGAATAAATGGCCTGTGGCAGACCACTCGCGTCAGCGTTGGTGATCCAGCCTTTCTGACCACGTATGTAGCGAATCCGCGCTGCGTGACGGGCTTCTACCGAGTGAATTTGCAGAGCAACCGTCAGGATAGCTGGTGCTGACATCAGATTGGTAGCCTGGCCTTTGTAAGCCCGAACACCTGTGTCTTCGAATGCCTGAGCCAGTGCGTAGTTGGTATCTACATTCGTAAATACGTTACCGAAAGCACCACCTGCCGTGAAGTCGAACGTTGGCTTGGGGACGGCTGCGCTACCCAATGCCGATTTCAGCAGGGCTACGTGTGCGTTCTCATGCTTGGCGATCTGCTCGTAGTAAGGTCTTGCAGCCGATGGAATCAGATTCGGTGCAGCAAGGCTCAGGTTGTAGAATTCTGCTTCCAGATACTCCAGCGTCAGTGCGTAGTTCAGCACGTCTGCAACCGAGCTCGTCTGAGCGTATGTTTTGTTAAGAACGCCCGCGAATGCAGCAGCGCCTGCGCCAGCAACCGTCTTTTTCAGTAGGTTCTGAAAAACGCTCCGGCGTGACATGTGTTCGATACGCGCAAGAGCGTCACCGTCCACTTTTTCAATTTCACTAAGAATATTTTGGAGATTCATTGCCGTTGTGGTTTAAAGGTAGTGATTACCGACGTCCGTTTCTGCCGTTGAGGAATTCCTTAACGTATGGTCTAACAATAGCCAGTACTTCCTCTGGATTCCGGATTTCCTCCAGACCCGATGCCGGGAACACAACCTGATCGCCAGCGAACAGTGCGCTCATTGGCTCCAGCAATGTGGCAATGATCGACGCGTGACGCGCTTCTACCGATACAATCTTACCTGCCAGTACCAGATAATCCGGCGTGCGGATGTACTGACCAGCTCCATTGTAAGCCGATACACCGATGTTTTCAAATACGCGGGCCGTTCCAAGTACGCTGGCGCGGCTGTTGAAGTTGATGCTGCTGAAATCAGGCGTCAGGCCAGGAATAGCGGCAGAAGCCAGAGCGGCTTTGAACAGGTCACGGTGTACGATCTCGTGATCGCGGATGTCGGTCAGAATCTGACGTTCAGCATCCGTAATGCCCGAATAAGGCGTCATAACAGCCTGCGTATAGAAAGCTGCCTCCAACTGCTCCAGCGCATACGCATAGTTCAGTACGTTGACGTCTTTGCTACCGATATCGCCCAGGTCGATTGCATCGCCAGGACGGGCCGAACCCGTAGCTGTTGGGTCAACGAGTTCGCTGTGACATGCACTCAGAGCAACACCAGCAGCCGCCGTTGCACCAATATATCGCATGAACACCCGGCGCCCCAGAGCTGCCGACGCTTTACCGGACAGTCCCTCTACGGTGGCCATCGGGTCGGTTTGTTGTTTTTCCATTGAGAAAAAAAGTTTGGTTTGATACTGGCCCGGTTCGGAGCAGACAACATAACTACGCTCCAAGTGCCCAAAAGGATTTGAGAAATATGAAATTTTCTTTTTGAACTTGTTCTAATCGAGCCAGCGGCCTAAAAACAGCCGCTCACTCAATAAATTCTCGGCAAATTATGTCTGAGCTGGTAAATTCAGGGTTGGACCATAGGGTACCTAGACTCCGGAGTTTACATATATCCAACAGCTGCTGCCTGCGCTCAGTCGGTATGTTGGCAGAAAAAAAAGCGGGTCACCACATAGCTAGTGGCAACCCGCTGATGAGCCAGAGACAGGTAGTACTTACACGGCCTGCATCGTGCTGAGCCGCCGATAAAACCCTTCGTCCAGCGACAGGAGTTCGTCGTGACGGCCGCGCTCCACGATCTGCCCCTGATGCACGACCAGAATTTCGTCGGCGTGCTGAATGGTGCTAAGCCGGTGGGCAATGACCAGCGTCGTGCGGTTGGCCATCAGCCGGGACAAGGCTTCCTGTACCAGCTTTTCCGACTCGGTATCAAGGGCCGACGTGGCTTCGTCCAGAATCAGAATCGGCGGATTTTTCAGAATAGCACGGGCGATGCTGATGCGTTGCCGCTGACCACCGGATAGTTTGCCGCCCCGGTCGCCAATAACGGTCTGGTAGCCGTCGGGTTGGGCCATGATAAAAGCGTGCGCATTGGCAATGCGGGCGGCTTCCATCACTTCGGCTTCCGTCGCGTCGCTGCCAAAAGCGATGTTGTTGAAAATAGTATCGTTGAACAAAATGCTTTCCTGCGTCACGATGCCCATCTGCCCCCGTAGCGACGCCAGCGTACAGTCGCGCAGGTCGACGCCATCGATCAGAATCTGTCCCCTCGTGGAGTCGACCGTCGTGGAGTCGACAGCGGTGGGGTCGTAGAAGCGCGGTACCAGATCGGCAATGGTCGATTTGCCGCCCCCCGACGAACCTACGAGCGCGACGGTTTTTCCTTTTTCAATGTCGAAATTAATGTTCCGCAGTACGGGCGCGTCGGGCGTGTAGGCAAACGAAACGGAGTCGAACGTAATGCGATCCCGGAAGCCGGTAAGCACCTGGGCACTGGGTTTATCCTGAATGGCCGGAACAGCATCGATCAGTTCCAGGACGCGCTCGCCCGACGCCAGCCCCCGCTGTGAGCCGCTGAACGCGTTGGAAATGTCTTTGGCGGGGCGCGTCACCTGCGAGAAAATGGCGATGTACGCAATAAACTGAGCCGCCGTCAGGTCCGACTGCCCGTTGAGTACGAGCGTACCGCCATACAGCAGAATCCCGGCCACGACGGTCACACCCATCACCTCCGAGAACGGCGACGCCAGCTCGCGCCGGTACGCCAGCGACCGCACGGCATCGCGGTAACCGTTGTTTTCTCGCCGGAACTTATCGAGCATAAACCCTTCGGCCACAAATCCCTTCACAACGCGCATACCGCCAAACGTTTCGTCGAGCAGACTGACCAGCCCGCTTAGCCGCTGCTGCCCGGTCTGCGCGTCGCGCTTCATCCGCCGAACCAGTGCCGCAATAAACCCACCCGAAATCGGAATCACGACCAGCGCGAACAGCGTCAGTTTGACCGAAATACTGAGCAGGGCGACGATATAGCCGATCAGCAAAAACACTTCTTTGGAAGCCGCCGACAGCGAGTTGGCAATCGAATTTTCGACCTCCTGCACGTCGGTGGTGATGCGGGAAATCAGGTTGCCTTTGCGTTCGTTTGAGAAGAAACCCAGGTGCAGATTGAGGGCTCTGTCGAATACCGTTTCGCGCAACTTCGACACCATCCGCGCTTTGAACCCCTCCAACTGCCGCACCGACAGGTACTTGAACACGTTGCTCAGCAGCACCGACACGACGATGACTATGCACACAAACTGCAACGCCCCGATGTTGCCATACTGCTGGAACACCCGCGCGAAGTAGTACTGAAACGCGTCGGTCGGCGAACTGGTCAGCGCGGGGGCCGGGCGACTTAGCAATGCCTGCATCTGCGCCGAATTGACTTTGTCGAACAGGATACTCAACAGCGGAATGAGCAGCGTAAAATTCAGTACGCCAAACACGCTCGCAACCAGCGACGTGAGCACGAACGGCGTCAGGAAGCGGCCCAGCGGTTTGGCGAACGACAGTAAACGGAGGTAAGTCTTCATCGGTGAGTAAAGGTACGACCATAGCGAACCAGATTATCCTCCGTTCGTCATCGCCTTACACCAGCCGTTGGTAGCGTTTCCAGTATTCGGCGGCAACGGCGGGCCAGGTAAACAGAGCCGCCTGTTGCCGAACCGCCGATTCGCGCAGCGAATCCTGCCCGAAATCATGTAGGCCGTCGTGTAGCGTCTGTGCCATCGTCTCTGGCTCAAAGTTCTCGAAATAATAAGCCGCCTTCCCCCCTACTTCGGGCAGGCTGGTCAGCGTCGAGCTAAACACGGGCTTGCCGAACGTCATGGCTTCGGCAACGGGCAGACCAAACCCCTCCGAGAGTGACGGAAACAAAAACGCTTCGCAATGGGCGTAGAGCCACAGCTTTGTCGACTCATCAACGGCACCGGGCATAAACAGGCGGTCAGTAACACCCAACTTGTCGGCCTGTTCGCGGATGTGTTGCGCGTAGGGGTGCTTGTCGGGGCCAGCCAGTACGAGTTTGTAGTCGGGGAAGGCTTCGAGCAGCGGCAACAGCGTATGCACGTTTTTCTTCGGGTGAATAACCCCCACAAACAGCAGGTACGGCGTGTCGGTCAGGCTAGCCACGGCAGGCGGCACCTCAGCCGGTGCATTCGCCGGATCAACGGCCAGGCCGGTATAAATCACTTCTAATGGTAAGCCATCCGGCACGTTCAGATGCGACTTAACCACCGACGCGGTATACGCTGAACCGGCCGTCAGCAGCGTCGCCCGATTGATTTTGCGTTGCAGGCGGGCCAGTTTGCGGGCCTTTTTCGCCACCGAATAATCAGCGCGTTCCAGAAAATTAAGGTCGTAAATCGTCAGCATCAGCTTGCTGCTGCGCTGCCGGATGGGGCTGGGCAGGTAGGTCGAATCCTGATGCAGACAGTGCCAGACGTCGTACTGACCCGGCACCCACAGCTTACGCAGGCCCGTTGCTTCGACGTACTGCGCGTCAGACCCGAATACGCCCGACTGTCCTTTCGGGACCAGAAACGTCATATTCCAGCCGGCGGGGCGTTGCCGAACCAGTTCGCGGCTCAGATGCAGACAGACTTGCCCCAACCCACTGTTGAGGTCACGCATCCGCTCAGCATCGATGAAAAGAGAAGGCATTGATGAAAGAGGTATAGACAGGATTACAGCCGGGCCGCCGTTGCGGATTGACAGGATTTTCTTTTTTCTACTAACATGCTCATCCTGTCAATCCGCAACGGCGGCCCGGCTGTAATCCTGTCAAAAAAATTAGTTACTACCGGAAAGTTTGCCGGATTTAGGGGCGACGCCGGGTTGGGTGATCTCGAATTTTTCGGCAGTTTTGGCGTCGGCAACGATTTTCCGCACATCGGCCAGCAGTTGTTTGGCGTCGTAGACTACACCGTCTTTTACCGTGTAGGTTACGCCACCCACGCGCTCAACTTCGTTTTTGTCGTTAAGGTGAATCGCGCCCGTGCCGTAGAGCGTTTTCAGATTCGCCAGCGGGTTTTCTTTCACAATGACAAAGTCAGCCAGCTTACCTACTTCCACCGACCCGATCTGATCGGCCATGCCCAAGGCTTCAGCCCCTTTGATCGTTGCCGCTCTGACGACTTCGAGCGGATGGAAACCCGCTTCGCGCAGTAGTTCGAGTTCGCGAATGTAGGCAAAACCGTAGAGCTGGTAGATAAAGCCCGAATCGGACCCCGTCGTGACGCGCCCGCCCCGATTTTTGTATTCGTTGATGAACGCCATCCAGAGCTGGTAATTCTTTTTCCAGGCCACTTCCTGTTCAGTGCCCCAGTTGTGCCAGTACGACCCGTGCGAAATGCGGCTCGGCCCGTAGAACCGCCACAAACTCGGCAGCGTGTAGTCATCGTGCCACTCGGCGCGCCGGGCCAGCATCAGTTCGCGGTTGGCTTCGTAGATGTTGAACGTCGGGTCGAGGGTGAAGTCTAACACGATCAGTTCGTCCAGCACTTTGTTCCAGCGGTCAGTGCCGGGTTTGGCAGCCTGTTGCCAGAGGTTGCCAGCTTCCGTAAACCGGTCCTGCTCGTTGTTGTAGTTATAATTGGCGGGGTAGTTCTGCACCGTTTTGTCTTCAAACAACGCTTCCGGCAGACCGTACCAGTGCTCCATCGACGTCAGACCGGCTTTCGCCGTTGCCAGCGCATTCATCCGGGCCACTTCCAGCTGCGCGTGGTGGCAGGCCGACCGCAGGCCCAGCTTCTTGTTTTCCTCCAGCGCGGCCCGGAACACGGCGGGTTCGGCCCCGAAAAACTTGATCCCGTCGGCACCGCGTTTGGCGTTTTGCTGCACCCACGCGCGGGCTTGTTTGGGCGTCGTGATCGACTCCTTCGCCCCCTGCCCGAACACTGTATACGCTTTGATGCGCGGGGCTACGATCTCGTTGCGGTCGCTTTTGGCCCGTTGGTCGAGTACCCAGTCGAGGCCGTTGCCGCAGCTTGGGTCGCGGATGGTCGTGATGCCGTGACCGAGCCAGAGTTTAAAGACGTAATCAGCACTGGCTCCCTGCGCCTGCCCACCGATGTGCCCGTGCATATCGATGAAGCCGGGCATCAGGTACATACCGTCGCAGTTCAGTTCTTTGTCAGACGGGCCAGCCGCCGGACGGCTTTTGGGGTCGATGGGTACGCCGGGATAGCCGACCTGTTTGATCTGCGCAATCCGGTTTTTCTCGACTACAATATCGACCGGCCCCATCGGGGGTGCCCCGGTGCTGTTGATGAGCGTAACGCCCCGGATGATGAGTTTTCCGAACGGCCCATCGCCCTCGGTGCGGGGCGACGCTTTCGGCACCTGCGCCATCGCCAGTTGCCCCGCGACCGCCAGTGCCAAACAACCAATGACCCGTTTTCGTATATTCTTTACCATTACCGACAGCGTTAGAGGAATAAGCTAGTCAGCAAGATACGTAGCCATCTAGTAGATTTGACAAAAATTAGCCCCGTTATGTCCACAGTCATCATTCACGTTCCCGATGAGAAGAAGGAAGTACTCATCAACTTCCTTCGCTCAGTGCCGTATGTAACGGTCGAAAACGAGCAGCCGACACCGACTCAAACTACGGATTGGCAACTGCTACGAGGATCGTATGCTCACATGGGGATCACCTCGGCTATGTTAGCACAGGAAAATCAGCTCGAAAAAGAGCGGGAGCATAACCAGCCACACTGCTTGATGCGACCGTCGTCACTTCCGATCATCACGAGTTAGACATTGTCGATCAAACAGGTACTATATCTTTTCACTGGTTCCGATGAAATCCTTCGTCACGAAACATTTCCTGCTCATTGTACTGATCGTAGCCATTGTGTTTGCCTTCGCGATGAAGGCGACTGTTTTTCAGCAAACCCCCGGAGGCAACGACGCGCCCATGACCGAGCCCCCGGCTCAGTTTCGGCAGTATTGGTTCGGCGGTAAGGCGGAGTTGAGCCGATACAGTCTGGAGCAGGCGCAGTACGGCGCGCTGAATCGCGGTGAAGCGGTATTGATTTTCGTAACGGAAGATTTTCGCACCGACACGCACGTAAAAGCCGAAACGCCCGACAGCCGCGACAAAGCCGTACCAGTGCTGAAAACGAACCTGATCAAACGCTTCACGACTGGCATTTACGATTATTCGCTGTTCACGTCGGTGTTCACGCCCATCAGCAACCCGACGTTTCCGAACACGTTGAAAGTAAGCACGTCGGGGCAGGAATGGTGCGGGCATAGCTATCTGCAAATCGACTACGCCAACAACGGGTATCAGGTCGATGGGCGGTCGTATTTCGAAAAAGAAGCCCACGAAGCGTATTCCGTACCGAAAGCGATGCTGGAGGATGAACTCTGGAACCGCATCCGGCTCGACCCAACCAAACTCCCGACGGGCGATATTCAGCTTATCCCCGGCACCATGACCGCCCGCCTGCGCCACAAACGGCTCGACCCGCTGGCGGCAACCGCCAAACTCGATGACTACGAAGGTGTGTTGTTTCCGGGCCGGAATCTGAAAGCGTACCGGCTGGAATACCCAACCGACAATCGTAACCTGCTGATCGTCTTCGAGAACGTCTTTCCGTACAAAATCGTCGGCTGGACGGAGACCTACAAAAGCAAAGACAACCTGCTGACCTCCCGCGCCGTGCTGAAAACAAGCATTCAGTCGGCCTATTGGAACCACAACGCCCCCGCCGATAGTGTGCTGCGCGATACGCTCATGCACTAATCGGTTCATTAACTAACTCCCCTCATGCGCTTTCTTCCCCTGTTGCTCCTGCTATTCATAACTGCCTGTTCGTCAGACAAAGACAAAGCAACCAAAACCGACGAGCCAACCTTTACAGTGATTTTTCTGGATAAAACCCGCTCCGTCAACGTCAACAAAGCGTTCGTAGCCCGGAAATACCAGCAGGCTATCAACGAGATCATTGAGCAGAACATCCATCAGAAAGGCGACCGGCTGGAGGTATATTTTATCCACGAAAACACCGCCAAAGCCCGCGCCCTGAACCTGACCGTACGGAGCGAAATGGAAGACGTGTCGGCCGCCAGCCCCACCGACCGGGAAGCCGCCGAAACGGAGTTTACGCTGTTGCTGAACCGGGAGAAAGCGCAGATCAGACAGCGCGTGTTGCAGGAATTGGCCGAGCAGAATACCGGCGCGTCGAATCAGAAAACCGACATCTGGGCAAGCCTGCCCGTGCTGGCCAAAGCCAACGAATCAGGCGCGACGGTGAAGGCGTATTACCTCAGCGACATGGTCGAGAGCGTGAACGGACCCGACCGGCGCGATTTTCAGAAGATTGCCCCAAAAGACAATGGGCAGGCGGAAGACTGGGCCAAAGCCGACGCGAAGCAACTGAAGCGCTACGAGATCGGCAACCCCGACATCACGATGATCTTGCCCTTTGAACCCAATGCCTCCGTGAAGCAGAACAATCCGACCGTTACGCAGTACTGGCAAACGCTGTTCAACGAACTGGGCGCAGCCAGCGTGGAGGAGCAATAGCCTTACTCCGCCGTAGCCGAAGGCACTTCCGTGCCGATACCAAACTCATAGCCGACGCTGAATCCGGAAAAGTCGCGTTTGAGACAATAGGACGTCAGCACCAACCCGTCGCCTTCGCGCCGGACGGCGAGGTAGTGGAACATCGGTTTGTAGCTAGTCGCCAGATCGGGCAGGCGACTGGGCGACGTGTTTAATGGCTGACGAAGGCCCCCGCCCCCGCCGATTACCAGAAACGTTTTACCCTCGAATTCGTACCGCTCGAACGCGTGCGAATGTCCCGTAATAAATAGCTTTGCCTTGGTCGACGCGACATAAGCCGGCACAAGCCGTTGCTGCACCAGCTTTGACGACCCGACCAGCTTACTGTTTGAGTAGGGCGCGTGGTGGCAGGTGACGATTACAACGCGAATAGCCGGGTCGGCGTCGAGTGTTTTCAGTGTGTTCTCGTACCACGACTGCTGCTTCACAATCTCGTCGCCCGACATGGTACTGAAATTAGAATTCAGCATTACAACCGCGATCCCGTCGGTCACCTGTACGTAGCCCGTATTGACGTGTTCGGGAAAGCGTTGCTGGAAATTACGCGCGCCCTTGCGGGGGCGACCCATCACGTCATGGTTCCCCATGATGGCATACACCGACGTACCGACCGACCGGCATTTTTCCAGAAACTGGTCGATTGTCCGCCACTTGCTGGTCCGAAATCCCAGTGATACAATGTCGCCCAGCCAGTACAGCACGGTGGGGTGCAGTTTGACGATCTGATCCAGAATTGTACGGGTAGCTTTCGTGTTCTGGTGCGTTCGCAGTACCAGCCGCTCAACGAGCATAGGGGCCTGCGTATCGCTCAGAAACAGAATATCGGGGTGTTGTTCAGTATCGTTCATACGTATTCGTCAATCAATTTCACCATTGCACCAGCCGGTAGTTCAGTTGCAGCTGGGCCGCAAAAGCTGCGTTCTCCGACGCTACCGCATCATACCATTTTAATTCGCCCGACAGCCGGAATCGGGGGCCCAGCGGCTGTGTATACGATGCAGCCGCCATCCAGCCCAGGCTAAGCGTGTTTGTTTGTACTGTTCCGGCGAAGTCAAGTCGCGAATGGATGATATACACACCCGTTCCGCCTGTCAATGATATGCGCCTGGCTACACTGCGCTCGTCACCACTTAGCCAGGCCATCGGCATTGAAAATACAACCAGCGCCGGAATGGCCGATACGTATACATGGCTGTTAATGTTATCGACCCGGCCTTTGTACGAGTACATGGTTGTCCAGCCGGTTTCCAGCCCCAGCCGTAGCCGATGGTCAGGTACCCATAACGCCCGAATCGTGAGCGGCACCCCAAACCGGCTAACCTGCTCATCCGACAAAGCAGCCGGAACGCCCAGGTGCGTCGAATAATACGATAACCCACCACCTACCGAAAGCACTACGGCGTATGGGCCGCGCTTACGCGTCGTATCGGCCGCCGACCGATTCTGCGCCAAAGCCGGCAGTACCAAAGCCCCTGCGATCAGCAAGCCCGCAATAAATATCAGTGAATAGCGCATAACTTACTGCTGACTGTAGTGGTAGTAGGCGACGACGCAGGCATAGTTCGACAGAATACCGTCGAAACGGGTTTGGTCGATGAATTCCCGGATAAACTGCGGTTCGTCCAGCGTCCAGACAAACACTGTCCGTCCCTCGGCTTTCATGGCGTTTACCTCTGCCGTTTGGTCACCCAGTGTCCAGCGGGGTGCCCAGATATTCGCGTTGATGCTTCGGGTAATGCTTGTATCAAGTTCGCACAGGACGGGCGTATTGCTCTTTTCGGGCAGGTCGCGATACAGCGAAACCGCATCGTCGCTCGGCAACCCGATTACAATCTGAAGCGACCGCCCCGCAGCCTTCGCCCGTTGCAGATACGTCCGCTGGATAGACTGCACCTGCGTCATCGACCGAACGTACTTGGTATCGAGCCAGACAAAACTCAGGTCCGTGTTATCGACCACCGTTTGCAGGGCTTCTTCCAGAGTCGGAATCCGCTCCCCATTGACCAGCCGAACCAGCGTATTCAGTTGCTGATACGTGTACTCTTCGATGGGTCCAGCCAGCCCATTTTTCTGGATCAGCCGCAGGTTGAGCGTGTTGTCGTGGTACAAAATCGGAACGCCGTCTTTGGTGTAGCGCACGTCGATTTCAATGCCGGTCGCCCCCAGCCTGGACGCCATCTTGATAATTTCCACCGAATTTTCCGACGCGGGCAGCAGATCTGACGTTCGACCTCCACTACGGTGCGCCAGAACCGAGAACGGGCGCGCATTCAGCGGCCGTGCGTAGGTCATCGTTAGGCGTTTGGTTGGGGTTACGTCGCCATCACCATACACCCCGCTCACGACCAGCGTATCGCCCGTGGAAAGCCGCCCCGTAAACGGACTCACCGCCCCGCTCCGACGCACATTTACGGTAAGCTGCACCAGGCCGATCTCGGTATCCTGCAAACGACGCCAGTAACCACCCACAGCCAGCCCCCCGGTTTGCGGTTGCGGCTCCATATCAAAGTACCCCACGTTCGACGTAAAAACCGACAAATGGTGCGATGTGTCGGCTCCGGTATGCGTGTATGTCCAGCGAAGTACCACCTGCGCGCCGAATTTGTCCGATCCGTCGGTAACCGTGTACACCCCGTTGATGGACTGGCGAATGGCTGTCGAGAATTTTCCCGACCCAGTCAGGTTTGAAAAGTTGTAGGGTACGGGGGCCTCGTATTCTTTCCGGCACCCCATCAATAAGGTTACCAGCAGGCCGACCAATACCAGATAGCGCGTGTTCACAGGATAAAGCCGAAAATAAGCTGAGGATAAAACAGATTACGGTCAAACGTATCGTAGAGCGACCAGAGCTGCCAGTTGAAATTGGAATAAGCCGCCCGAAGCCCCAGCGTAACGTGTTTTTTGTCGTACAGCGGCTGCTCGATAGCCACGGTTACAGCCAGTCCGTTGTACCGGATGGCGTTGCGTTCGATGGTCAGATTACCCACCTGCGACTTGTAATAAGCATCCAGAATCGCTTCGCCTTTCAGAGTCATCTGCACATCGCGCGTGAACCGATAGCCAACGGATACATTTGGAAAATTTTGTAGCCCGTAGGCCTGGCTGTTGAATACATCCTTGATTTGAAGCGCCCCGAACCAGATGTGCATATCGTCACCGGCGGAGATAAAGAGCCGGTCGGTCAGTGGGCGGGCGTAACGTACTCCAACCCCCACATTGCTTTGCACGACCTGCGTCAGTATCCGGCCAGTGATGAACCAGTTTTTGCTTATACCACGCTGAAGATTAAAGTCAATCGCCGGTACGTTGACCCGGATCTCTTCGGTTAGTTCAGGTGGTGTCGTCGTGAACACAACCCCTATCGACTTGCGCCATCGCCCCGGAATCGGTGCCTGCGGGAAGTAGATACCCGGCCGACGCACACCCGGCTCGATAGCCCGTGGGTGGTCGGCGGGCAGGGGTTGCCGCACCCGCCGGGTCGACGGTCGGGGGGCGGTCGAGTCAGCCGGTGCCAATCGTCGCTGCCCCTGCGCCGACAGGCCAGCCGCCAACAGCCAGATCGTCAGCAGCGTGGTCAGACGTATTGGTAAGCCATAAAAGATCATTGTAGTCAGAAGGTGAGATCAAAGGACATAAACTACCACGACCGGATTTATGTTGCGACACGGTCATTGGGCAAGAATATATGGCACAAAAAAAGCCCTCACTGAGTTTCAGTGAGGGCTTACTAGTAGCGGGAGCTGGACTCGAACCAGCGACCTTTGGGTTATGAGCCCAACGAGCTACCAACTGCTCCATCCCGCGATGTTGGGAGTGCAAAAGTACAACGCCTTTCGATAATTACAACTACCTTTGTCAAAAAAAAGTTTGCGGTCACTGGAAACGTTTTTAAAAAAGCGGCCGTTGTCTGCAAAAGCCACTGACAATCAGTCAGCGGGATCACCTACGAATGAATACACAAGTCATAGAAAATTTTCCGGCCGCCCATAAGGCCGGCTTCGTCAGTATTGTCGGTAAGCCTAATGTCGGCAAATCTACCCTGATGAATCAGCTCGTCGGTGAGCGCCTGTCGATCATCACCTCGAAAGCCCAGACCACCCGTCACCGGATTATGGGTATCATCAATGGTACGCACGACGGAACAGAATTTCAGCTGGTTTACTCCGATACGCCGGGCATCATCAAGCCGCAGTATAAGCTGCACGAGTCGATGATGAGCTTCGTGCGCGGTTCCATCGAGGATGCCGATGTGGTGCTGTTCGTAACCGATATTTTCGAGCAGCACGATGAAAACGACGTCATCGAGCGGCTGCAAAAATCGGAAGTGCCGATTCTGCTGCTGATCAACAAAGTCGATCAGGCTACGCAGGATCAGGTGCAGGAAAAGATCGCTTACTGGCAGGAACACTTCCGGGCGGAAGCAATTATTCCCATCTCCGCCCTGAACGGTTTCAATATCGAACAGGTGTTCGACGGAATTATCACCCGCCTGCCCCAACACCCACCCTACTTCCCCAAAGACGAACTGACTGATAAGCCGGAACGCTTCTTCGCGTCGGAGATCATTCGGGAGAAGATCTTTCTGAACTACAAGAAGGAAGTACCTTACAGCAGCGAGGTTGTGGTAATTGGGTTCAAAGAGAAAGAAGACATCATCGTTATTCAGGCCGAAATACTGGTTGAGCGGCCAACCCAACGGGCTATCCTGCTGGGCGAAGGCGGTAAAATGATTAAGAAGACGGGAATCATGGCCCGCGAAGAGCTGGAACGGTTCTTCGGCAAAAAAGTATTTTTAGAACAATTCGTCAAGGTAGAACCCGACTGGCGGCAGAAAGACAAAATGCTGCGTCGGCTGGGGTACGACGAATAACCGAAAGATGCAATCAGATGCGCCGAGCGACGATAGAGTCTGTCGGCTGTGGTTTCACTCTTTCTCCCTTTTTCAGTCATGGCAAATATTGTAGCAATCGTTGGCCGCCCAAACGTGGGCAAGTCCACGCTGTTTAACCGGCTGACGGAACAGCGGCAGGCCATTATGGACAACCAAAGCGGGGTTACCCGCGACCGTCACTACGGCACCGCCGAGTGGAACGGTATTTATTTTTCCGTTATCGATACAGGCGGGTATGTTGTCGGGTCAGAAGATGTGTTTGAAGAATCGATCCGGGAACAGGTCGAAATCGCAATTCAGGAATCGACGGTATTGCTGTTTATGGTCGACACCCAGACGGGCATTACCGGGCTCGACGAAGACTTCGCCGACGTGCTGCGCCGGTCGAAAAAGCCGGTTTACATCGTAGCAAACAAAGCTGAATCGGCCGAGCGGTCGCAGGAGGCCGCGGAGTTCTACAGCCTGGGCCTGGGTGATCCATACGCCATTTCATCGATGACCGGTTCGGGCACAGGTGATCTGCTCGATGAGGTCGTCAGGCATTTTCAGGGGCCGGGCGTGGAGGACCCCGACGCCGGTGTGCCCAAAATTGCCATTCTCGGTCGGCCAAATGTCGGTAAGTCGTCGTTTCTAAACGTGCTGACCGGGCAGGAACGCAGCATCGTAACCGACATTGCCGGTACCACCCGCGATGCCATCAACACCCGCTACAAAGCCTACGGTAAAGACTTTATCCTGACCGATACGGCCGGTATCCGGCGGAAAGCCCGCGTGCAGGACAACATCGAATTTTATTCGACACTGCGTTCTATCAAGGCGATGGAAGATTCGGACGTGTGCATTGTCATGCTCGACGCGACGCGGGGGTTGGAAGCGCAGGATCTGAACATCATCGGGCAGGCCGTCAAGGCTAAGAAGGGCGTGGTCATCATGGTCAACAAATGGGACGCTGTCGAGAAAGACCACCGCACTGCCGATGTGCTGCGGAAGGAGATGATTCAGCGTATGATGCCGATCGACTACGTGCCCATCATTTTTGCGTCGGTCCATGAAAAGCAGCGCATTTTTCAGGTGATGGAAAAAGCGATGGAGGTATATGAGAACCGGGGCAAGAAAATAACGACATCGAAACTAAACGACGCGTTGCAACCCGAAATCGAGAAGCTGCCGCCCCCATCGCTTAAGGGTAAGATGATTCGGATCAAGTACATGCTTCAGGTACCGACGCCCTCGCCAACGTTTGTGTTCTTCTGTAACCTGCCGCAGTACGTACAGGAATCGTATCAGCGGTTTCTGGAAAACAAAATCCGCGAACACTTCGACTTTACGGGTGTACCGCTGACGCTTTTCTTCCGGCAGAAATAACCGTACTGTATTTTCTTATCTGGCACTGACGCGACGGCACTACGCCCGCGTCAGTGCTTTTTTTATCGGAGCAGAATTAACCTATGGACGATCGTAAACGGTATTGGGTTGGGGCCGGGCTGGTGCTGCTGTCGGCCTTCTGCTTTGCCTGCAAGGGTATTCTGATCAAGCTGGCGTTCCGCTACCCCGTCGACCCGATTGCGTTGCTGACCTTACGCATGGCCTTTTCACTGCCATTTTATCTGGCCATCGGCCAGTATCTGAAACGCATCGAAGGGCCGGTATCGCTATCACGCCGGGAGTGGGTAGCCTTAGCCGCCGTAGGTATTACGGGCTATTACTTCGCCAGCCTGTTCAATTTCATCGGCCTTGTGTACATATCGGCCAGTCTGGAGCGGATACTGCTGTTTATCTACCCAACCTTTGTACTGCTGCTCAACGCGGTTGGCTTCAGCCGACGGGTGACGCGACAGCAGGTAATTGCGTTGCTCCTCACCTATTCGGGCATCCTACTGGCGTTTGTGGGCAACATCGGCGCGTCAGCCCACACAAACGTAATGCTGGGTGCCTTCTGGGTTATTCTGAGCGGGCTCGTTTACGCGCTGTATCTGGTCGGTAGTGAGTCCGTCATGCGTCGGCTGGGCTCGCAGCGGTTCACGTGTTACGCTATGGTAGCGGCTACTGTCCCGACTGTACTGCACGGCGTCGTTGCGCACGGCGAGGGTCTGTTTCATTACCCAATGCCCGTATACGGCCTGGGTCTGATTATGGCAATTTTCGTAACGGTCGTCCCGACGTTTATGATGGCCGAGGGTATCCGGCGTGTTGGCGCAGGTAACACGTCGATCATTGCCAGTATCGGCCCCATTTTCACGATCGGCTTATCGACGGCTATCTTACACGAAGTTATCACCTGGCAGCAGGTTGCTGGTACAGGCCTTGTCCTGCTCGGTGTGTTTCTGACAAGCTGGAAAACTCCGAAAAAGCTACTTATATCATCAAATAAGTATAGAAATACAATTAACTGATTATGAGCTTATAATCGGCAACAATGCCGTTTTTCAATTTATCAACCTGTTTTCATTCCTAAATAAGAAGTTATTGGACCTTTTGATAACTTCAATCGGGTTCACAGAGGTAGAGATGCCTCTTTTGCTATTAAATTCACCAGTAGACTTCTTCTTGTCTCTCTCTTAATGACACCTGATATGGTTATGGAAAACGACAAACAAATTGATAAAGCAGCATACGTGCTGAAAGCCGTTGCGCACCCGCTACGCATCCGGATCATTCAGATGTTGAACGAAAGTACCGAGCTGAATGTGTCGACGATCTACAAGAACCTGAACGCCGAGCAGTCGCTGATTTCGCACCACCTGATCAACATGCGCGACAAAGGCATTCTCGATATTCGGCGGAGTGGAAAGAATATTTTCTATTTCCTCGTCGATACGGCCGTGGCAGAAATCATTGACTGCATCTACCGCAGCAAGATTATTCAATAGCGCCAACCACCCCGTAGCAGACAGCCCGGTTACTGACCATACGTTCTGGTCAGTAACCGGGCTGTGTGTTTATCCGGTTCAGTTAGTTGAACAGCTCACCGGGCCGCATGGGGGGCATTATACCCAGGTGGTGGTACGCTTTCTCGGTCGCTTCCCGACCGCGCGACGTGCGCTTCAGAAACCCTTCCTGAATCAGAAACGGTTCGTACACTTCTTCGATCGTCTCAGACTCTTCCCCGCAGGCGGTGGCAATGGTCGTTATCCCCACCGGGCCGCCCTTGAACTTCTCGATAATTGTCGACAGGATACGGTTGTCCATATCGTCGAGTCCGTTCTGATCGACGTCGAGCGCGCTCAGCGCGATCTCGGCAATGTCGACGTTGATGTAGCCGTTGCCTTTCACCTGCGCAAAATCACGGGTTCTGCGCAGCAAGTTGTTGGCAATACGCGGTGTACCCCGGCTCCGGCGGGCAATCTCATACGCCCCCGTCTCATCGATGGCCGTACCCAGAATAGCCGATGACCGCTGCACAATGCTGGTCAGCAGTTGCGCGTCGTAGTACTCAAGGCGGCAGCTGATGCCAAAGCGGGCGCGCAACGGAGACGTCAGCATACCGGCCCGGGTTGTAGCACCGATCAGCGTGAAGGGGTTGAGCTTGATCTGCACCGTACGCGCGTTCGGACCCGAGTCGAGCATAATGTCGATCTTGTAGTCTTCCATCGCCGAATACAGGTACTCTTCCACGATGGGGTTGAGCCGGTGAATCTCGTCGATGAACAGCACGTCGTTCGGTTGCAGATTAGTCAGCAGACCGGCGAGGTCGCTGGGTTTATCCAGAACGGGGCCGGACGTCATCTTGATGTTGGCGTTCAGCTCGTTGGCAATGATGTGCGACAGCGTGGTTTTACCCAGTCCCGGCGGGCCGTGGAGCAGCACGTGGTCGAGCGCGTCGCCCCGCTGCATAGCCGCCCGCACAAAAACTTCAAGGTTATCGAGAATTTTCGCCTGCCCGGTAAAGTCTTCAAACGACAGGGGGCGTAAAGCCCGTTCGATTTCTTTATCCGTTGCGGTCATGCCCTCGCCCGATCCTTTCATAATATCGTTTCGCATGGCTATTGTGTTGGTACAGAATCTCACTCAAAAAAGCCCTAAACAGCTGATTAAAGGCGGATTCACTTCCTTCAAATGTACAAAAAAACAGCCAGAAATCCAGCGTAAATCACGGCTATCCAACTGCGAATTACCACCTTTTTTTGAACGAAATAAGCCCTGCCGACCAGTCTATCTAAACTGGCCGACAGGGCTTTACCGGGTACTCAATTTCACTACCGCACGAGCAGCACAGACCCCCGCCTGACGATTTTGCCCCGTTCGGGAAACGACTCACTTTTATAACTAATGACGTATGGGTACAGCATGGATGGATAGTCGGAACCACGGTAGGTGCCGTCCCATTTCTGCTCAGGATTGGTCGACATAAAGATCACTTCGCCCCAGCGGTTATACACCCGCATTTCGTAGTCGGTGATGTAGTTGGAGAACACCTGGAACTGATCGTTGACGCCATCGTTGTTGGGCGAAAACGCATCCGGTGCGTTCACGCGTGGCTCGCACTGGTTAATAACACTCGCCGTTGCTGTCGCCGTGCAACCGAGCGGGTCGGTAACGCGCAGGATGTAGTTGCCGATCTGACTGACCGCCAGCACACGAGCCGTATCCGACAACGGTCGCCCATCGCTGCCAATCCACTGAAACTGTAGCCCACTGGCCCCGTTGGCCACCAGTTGGGTTCGTCCCTGATCGCCCACGCACAACGCAGCCTGCTGGGTTACCGCGAAGTTTGGCGCGGGTCGGTCAGCCACCTGTACGCTGCTGCTGCCTTTACAACCGGTCTGCGTATTCGTTACGGTTACGCTGTACGACCCCGGCTGACTGACGTTGATCGTGGGCGTCGTCGCGCCATTGCTCCATTGATAGACATTGCCGGTCAGGTCGCCCGTCACCAGCGATAGCGACACCCCCTGCCCGCTGCATTTGGGCGGGGCAGCGGCTAAGCGGGCGAAACCTGCACTGTCCAGCCTGACAACGATACTGTCCCGCCCGGCCCTACAGCCGTTGGCGTCCTGCACCTGCACATTATACCGGCCGGGCGCAGCTTTGTCAAAGACGGGCGTCGATGTAATCAGGTTGTTGTTCTGATCGAGCCACGAATAAGCTACGGCGGTACCACCTGATATGTTCAGGCTGATCGTTCCGCTGTTGGGTATACTACACAACGCATCACGCACATTCGGCGTTAGCGTCAACTGATTAGCGGTCGATTTAAGCTGGAACGCCGAGTCAACCTTACAGGCATGAATACTATCGGTAACCTGCACGGCGTACCGCCCTTCGATCAGGTTAGTCAGTTGCGAACGGCCCGGCAATACGGCCCCGTCGGTTCGGGTCCAGGCGTAGGTATACGTATAGCTGCCCGCTGGCGTAACGGTGAGCGCAATGGCTCCGTCGGCCGATGTACAGGACCGGGGCCCGGTCAGGGCCGCCTGCAAGCGAATCTGAGGCAGCTCGCTTACGCGGATCGTATCGCTATTTTCGCAGGTTGCGTTGTCGGTTGGGAACGTAGCCGTGACGCTGTATACACCCGCCACCGGCGCCGTAATTGTTTTGGTCGTGGCCCCCGTATTCCAGCGGAACGTTCGCCACACCTGTTGCGGTACCGTCAGCTCTACCGTCGATTTGTAACAGGTCAGCGTATCGGGGCCGAGGTTGAGCGAGGGCACGGGCCTGATCTGCACCCGGATCGTATCGGTCTTGTAACACTCGCCGTTGGCAGCGAATCCGATGGCGTAGTAAAAGCCGGGCCGGGTAAACGTGATCGTTCGTTGTCGACCCGCTACCGCACCGTTTACCAGCCAGACGTAGTTTGTTGCGGGCACTTTGAGATCGAGCGTTATACCCCGTTTGTTACAAATCACCGTATCCGGCCCCAGATTCATCTGCTGCGGAGTTTCCAGGATCGTCAACGTGTCTTTGATGAGCGTGTCTTTACAGATACCGCCCGAACTGGTCCGGGTGACGATGTGAAAACTGACGTAGTATTGGCCCGGTTGCTGGTAGGTATGCCGCTGGGGTTGCAGGGCCGTTGTCGACACGGGTACACTACCGTCGCCAAAGTTCCAGGTATAGGTTTCCTTTAGCTTGGGGCAGTTGGGGCTTCCCTGAAACACGGTTGGTTGCCGGGCACAGGTGTCGGAATACGTAAAGCCCGGACCGCTCGACTGGTCGTTGAAGTTCGACACAAGGTTCGGCAACCCAAGCTGACTGGTTTTGCCACCCAGCGATTGACCGGCTGGGTTGAATTGCAGGCTGTCAAGCAGGCCACCGTTCGGATTTTCAATCGTACCAAGATTCCGGCTGCCTTTGACAGCCACATAAATCCGCCCGTCCGGGCCGATCTGAATCGAGCCGTATTGCCGCGTCGTGCTACTGTCGACCACCGTTCGGGACTGGGTCAACAACGAATCCTTTTGTGTCAGGTCATACTTGACAACGTACGATGTTCCTTTCTGGCTACCGTCGCGGTTGGTATCAGCCAGCATGGTTACGTACAGGCTATTGCCATCAGGCGAAAACTCAACACCGTAGGCTTTGGGCGGAGCGTTGCCCAGCTGTAGCGTCCGGTTGAATGTCATCTTACCCGTCGAGTCGTTGAACGTATACAGATCGACGGAGTTTTTGGGCGGGCCGGGGATAACAACGGCCATCGGGCGATTGCCTTTGTTCGCGCTGCTCGTATCGGCCGGACCAATCTTCATATACCCTTCCGCCTGCGCCAGCGAATCGATTTTCTGTCCACCGCAGTAAGTCGTCACGATGGGGTTTTCAGCCGTGGTCAGGTGGCGAATCTCAAAACAGTTGGAATCAAATTTCCGGTTGACAACCCAGTACGTCGAATCGCGGTCGTTGCGTACTGACGCCGACTGTTCGGTGCCGTTCTGCGTAACCGGAACGTTCTTTTCGACAATTGCGCCCTTGCCACTGTTTTGCCGCATATCGACCACACTGTATGTCAATACTTTGTTGCCCCGAATCTCCGATGTGGTATATACGTAATACAAATATTCGCAGCCCCGGCAGGTCGGTTTGGGTACGATCAGGGCCGATTGCGTCGATCGGGTATTGCCACCCAATGGTATCGTAACGGCACTGGTGTCGCCCGGCACGAGCGACTTCATCGGGTTACCGTTCTTATCGTAGATCGTAATCCCGTCCGAATAAAACAGCAGCTGCCCTTTCGTATTGGCAATCGACGACGACCCCTCGATCGTACTCAGATTACCATCGGTGATTGGCTTGGGCGATCCGCCACCGCCGAAGTCCAGCCCCGCGTTCTGCCCGAAATACCACTTAACGCCCTGCGATTCTTTCTTTTCCCCGCAAACGTCGACGTTGATACGATCCTGGTACGTACACCCATTCGGATCGATGGCTTCGACCGAATAACAGCCAGAACTGTCAACTGAAATAGTCTGCGTCGTATCGCCTTTGGGGTACCACAGAAACCGCAGCCCCGACTGCGGTGGGCCGCTGGCGTAGGGATCGAGCGTAATTTTTTCGCCTTTACAGATAGTCGTGTCCGTTTTCCAGTTGGCAAACGACTGCGGCCGGTTATACACCGACACAATCCGCTCGGAGGTCGTCGTTACCGACGCGCTGGTGGTTCGGGTCAGCGTCACGGTGTATGTACCCGCCCGCTCGAAGACGTGCTGCACGGCCGAATCGCCGACGGCCGTTCTGGTTACGGCTGCGCTGCCGTCGCCAAAGTTCCAGACCCGACGGGTTATGCCCGTCCGCACACTATCCACAAACCGCATGGAATCGGCCTTACACTGCTGATCGGGCACACAGGCTTTTCCACTTATTTTTATTCCCTGCGCCTGGGCACCGCCAATGCCAAAAAACAGGCACAGCAGCCACACCATTCCCGCTAAACACGTATACTTCTTACCGACTTTCATGGAACTGGCTGCTACCAATGCTCACCCCGCACAATTTCGCTCCAAAACATATCAGACCGTGGGAGCACTACGTTACTATAAACGATGTTGGCGAACTAAAATTTTATCCGCCGTCCAACGGAAACGGCACCGTAAAATCCCCTAGTTTTAACGTCTATCTCCAATTATCTGTACCGTCTAACACGGAATAGTGTTGCAACCGCCAAGTTGGTCCAACTGTTGCTTTACGACTTGTTATGTTCAAGAAATACCTGCTTTTAGGACTGTTGCTATCGTTGGGTCGGCTGGCGCAGGCGCAGGATCCGCAGTTTACGCAGTTTTACGCAGCTCCACTTTACCTGAATCCGGCTTTCGCCGGTTCGGCTTACGCGCCCCGGCTGACGGCCAACTATCGAAATCAATGGCCAGCCATCACCAACTACGTAACGACAATGGTTGGGTTCGATCATTATTTCGATCGTATCAACAGTGGCGTTGGGCTGCTCATCAGCAACGACAATCAGGGGCAGGGCCGCATTCAGGCTACGGAGATTGGCCTGCAATACGCATACCAGTTTCAGGTTAGTGAGTCGTCGACCGTACGGCTTGGGTTGCAGGGTTCGTATGTTAACCGCAACATCAATTATTTCGGCCTGACGTTCGGCGATCAGTTCAGTGATCGGGGCTTCATTTCCGGCAGCAGCACGATCGATCCGGTGGCGCAGGGCGGTTTCCCAAAAAACAAATACCTCGACTTCTCGACGGGGGCGCTGGTCTTCTCCGACTGGTATTGGGTGGGGGTTTCGGCGCACCATATCAACCGCCCCGATCAGGGCTTTTTTGTCAATGGCCGGAGCCGGCTGCCAATGAAAGGAAGTATTCAGGCGGGGCTGCGGATTCCACTCAACGGTGTTACTGGTCTGTCCGACGAGCTGGACCGCGAAATCAGTATTTCGCCGGTGATTCTCTACAAGTTTCAGGGCAAATACGATCAGTTGGATGTCGGGGCTTACCTGACGTATTCGCCCATTACCGTCGGTGCGTACTACCGGGGGATTCCGTTCAAAAAGTACGATCAGACGATCAACAACAACGACGCGGTGGCGCTGCTGGCTGGCTACCGGGTCGATAAGTTTTCGATTGGCTATAGCTACGACGCTACTATTTCGTCGCTGGGAGCCAGCGGTGGTTCGCACGAACTGTCGCTATCGTACATCTTCGAGAAGCCCGAACGCCGTACCGGTGTCCGTCGGCGCGACAAAAAACTCCCCTGTCCGAAGTTTTGATGCTCGGGTTTAACGTTTGAGGTTCAATGTTAAAGGTTGCCATCCGGCGTCAACGAACAGACACGGATAGCAACCTTAAACTTTAGACCAAAAACCTTAAACCCCTCTAACCACCAGTTGCACGGTATATCGGCTTTTCTGCTCCAGCAACAGCCGCTTTCCGACCAGCACCCGGTCGATGGTGCTTTGGTCGTAGTAGCGAATCGTGACCAGTTCGAGCCCGTCGTTGTAGCTGACCCGGAAATCCTGCCGGAGCATGTCGAGTAGCGGAGTTACACGGGTCGGGTCGTTGTCGACGACGACGGTAAAGCTGATTGCAGTGTTCTGCATCAGGTTGATTTTCACCCCCGCCTGCGCAAACCGCCCGAAGATCCGGCTCAGGTTATCTTCCGCGATAAACGAGAAGTCTGTCGGGTGCAGCGAAATCATTAACTGATTTATTTTGAAGATGAACGAGGGTGTGGTCAGGTGCTGCCCCGTGTCGCCGATCATCGTACCCGGCGCATCCGAGTCGATAAACGAACGGACATACAGCGGAATATTCTTGTTCTGAAGGGGCTTGATAGTTTTCGGGTGGATAACCGTTGCCCCGTAATAGGCTAATTCGATGGCGTCCTGATACGTAATACGTTGCAGCAGTACGGTATCGTCAAACCATTTGGGATCGGCGTTGAGAACCCCCGGCACATCCTTCCAGATTGTCACGCTATCGGCGTTCAGGCAGTAGGCAACGATAGCCGCTGAATAATCGGACCCTTCGCGGCCCAGCGTCGTCGTCCGCCCATCAGTCGACTGCCCGATGAATCCCTGAATGATCGACACCTGCTGTTTGTCGATGGCCTCGCACACCCGCTTTTTTGTCTCCGTCCAATCGACGCGCCCCTCCCGAAACGTAACATCGGTGCGGATGAGTTGTCGGGCATCCAGCCACTGCGTCGGAACACCCGCACTTTGCAGGTGAGCCGCGACAACCTGCGTCGACAGGACTTCACCCAGCGATACAATCTGATCGTATACTTCATCGCGGCTACCGGTTGCGGGCTGCTGCGTCATCGATTCCAATAGCGCAATCGTTTGGTGGACTGGCGCGAAGTCTCCCGTCAGATCGGCCATGATTCCCTCGTGGTACGCCCGAATCTGCGCGTTTTTCGCCTGAATCGACGGCTTATCGTCTGCCAGCCATGCCCAGACCAGTTCTTCCAGCGCGTTAGTTGTTTTGCCCATCGCCGACACGATCACCGCCGACTTTGGTCCCTGCTCTTTCACAACCCGAGCCAGATTCCGCACGCCCGCAGCATCTTTCACCGACGCTCCACCAAACTTGAAAACTTTCATAGGTCAGAAATTTTAAAGAGCGAAGGAGTGAATGAGTGAAAGAGCGAAAGCCATACGGCAAACGCGCTCTTTCACTCATTCACTCCTTCGCTCTTCGTTTTAGACCGCTATCGCGCGGCCAGTATAGAGCAGTTCACGGACGGCATCAGCTATACCCGGCGCGTCGAATCCGCACTCACGCTGAAGCTCGATCTGTTCGCCGTGTTCAACGATGGCATCCGGGATACCCAGCCGCTTCACGCGGGCCATGTAGCCGTGATTTGCCATAAACTCAAGCACTGCGCTACCAAACCCGCCCATCAGGCAACCGTCTTCCACGGTCAGAACGCGGTCGAACCGGCTAAAAATCTGGTGCAACAGAGCTTCGTCGAGTGGCTTCACATAACGCATGTCGTAGTGCGCCGGACGGATACCTTCTTTCGCCAGCATCGCCGTTGCTTCGACGGCGTAATTGCCAATGTGCCCGATCGTCAGAATTGCTACGTCTTCGCCGTCACTAATCAACCGGCCTTTGCCAATTTCCTGCGCTTCCAGCGGTGTTTTCCAGTTCGGCATCGTTCCCTCACCGCGTGGGTAGCGAATTGTGAACGCCTGCTTCCCCTGCTGCACCAGGTCCGACTGCGCGGTGTACATCATATTGCGCAGCTCCTGCTCGTTCATCGGCGCGGCTACGATCATATTAGGTACACAGCGCATAAACGCGATGTCATACGCACCGTGGTGGGTTGGTCCGTCGGCACCGGCGAAACCGGCCCGGTCGAGGCAGAAAACAACCGGCAACTCCTGAATGCAAACGTCATGAATGACCTGATCGTAGGCCCGCTGCATGAACGTCGAATAGATATTGCAGAACACAACTTCACCCTGCGAGGCCAGTCCCGCCGAGAACGTAACGGCGTGCTGCTCGGCAATACCTACGTCGAACGCCCGCTTCGGCATCGCTTTCATCATGATATTCATCGACGAACCCGACGGCATAGCTGGCGTTACGCCCACGATATTCGGGTTCTGCTCAGCCAGTTCGACCAGCGTATTGCCGAACACATCCTGATACTTGGGCGGCTGCGGGGTATCGTAAACTTTCTTCTGGATAACGCCCGTCACCTTGTCGAACAAACCGGGCGCGTGCCACTTGGTCTGGTCTTTTTCGGCCGGGCCGTATCCTTTGCCCTTCACTGTCAGCACATGCAGCAGCTTGGGGCCGGGAATCTTCTTCAGATCATCGAGTACGCTAACCAGATGGTCGATGTCGTGCCCGTCGATCGGGCCAAAATACCGCAGGTTAAGCGACTCAAACAGGTTACTTTGGTTCAACACCGACGTTTTGATGCTCGATTCAACCTTCGATACGATTTCCTGCGCGCTCTTGCCGAACTTGCTCATCTTGCCGAGCAGGTTCCACACCTCGTCTTTCACCTTGTTATAGGTCTGCGAGGTCGTGATGTCGGTCAGGTATTCGCGCAATGCGCCCACGTTGGGGTCGATGCTCATGCAGTTGTCGTTGAGCACGATCAGCAGGTTGCTGTCGGTAGCCCCCGCGTGGTTCATGCCCTCGAAAGCTTCCCCGGCGGTCAGGGCACCGTCGCCGATAACCGCAATATGGTGCCGCTCGTCGTTACCCTGCAACTGCGAGGCTACAGCCATCCCAAGAGCCGCCGAAATCGACGTCGACGAGTGGCCCACGCCGAACGCGTCGTAGATGCTTTCCTTCCGCTTGGGAAAGCCCGACAGCCCTTTATAGAATCGGTTGGTATGAAATTTCTCCCGCCGGGCAGTGAGAATCTTGTGGCCGTATGCCTGATGGCCCACGTCCCAGATCAGCTTATCGTCGGGCGTGTTGAATACATAATGCAAGGCGACTGTCAGCTCTACCACCCCCAGACTTGCCCCGAAATGCCCACCGAAGACGGAAACGTCGTCGATGATGAACTGACGGAGTTCATCGGCAAGCTGAGACAAACGGGATTTATCGAGTTTGCGAAGGTCGTCGGGTGTGTTGATGGTGGCCAACAAGGGGCCGGGGGTAATCAGCATGATACGTGCCTGATAAGTATCTGTGTGACAAGAACAACCTGTTGGTTTACAATGTTCACCATGCCGGACACACCGGGTCGTTCAGGTAACGAAAGTAGCACAAATGTCGGGAATTTATAAATAAACGAAGCCCTCACCCGTCTGGATTTGCGCAGACAACGTGAGGGCTTATCTTTTTTCGATATTGGCTAACTGTTGCGCTGACTGGCCCGAAACAGTTTCTGCTTTTCCTCGCGGGTCAGGCTCTCGTAGCCGGAGCGGGAAATTTTATCCAGAATTGTGTCGACTTCGTCCTGATCGGGTGTGTTAACAGATGTGCTGCTGCTCCCCGCTGCGTAACTGGTAGCCGTTGTACCTGCGCTGCTGCGCTGCCGATACGACACGCGCACGGGTGGTTTGGGCCGAACCAGATTGCTCCACGACTCCATTACCCAGTAGATGGGCCGACCAATATCGGTACCGTTTTGCAGCAGCTTCACGTAAGCAAAGCCAAGAAAAGCTCCGCCCAGGTGGGCCAAATGACCACCTGCATTAGCTCCCGCTGTCTGGGCAAACGACAAGATGATAAAGAAGAACACAATGTATTTGATCCGCACCGCACCCAGCAGTAGCAGATGAAAGGTGTAGTTTGGCAGCAGAGTTGCCGCACCAACGGCTACCGCATACGCAGCCCCCGACGCACCCAGCATCAGCGCCGTATCAGACTGGCTCTGGAAGTACGGTACCGTGTTGTAAATGGCCAGATAAAGCAACCCACCGGCAACACCGCCCATAAAATATAGGCCAACGAGCCGTCTATTGCCCAGGTACTCATCGATCAGCCGCCCAAACCAGTACAAAAACAGCATGTTGTACAGGATATGGAAAATATCGTCGTGGGCGAAAAAATACGTAAACAGCGTCCAGGGCTTATAAAGAAACGCCTGTATGTTGCCGGGGATCATGATCTGCTGCCGAATCAGGTAATACATACCCTGATTCTCAGCCATCATAAACCCGATTTTTGCCAGTAGCAATAGCAAAAAGACAACTGTATTGACCAGTATGATCTGCACCAACGTATTGTTGGGCTTACTGAATTCGCTCCGAAAGTCATCAAACAAGCCGCTCATTCCTAGTAAAACGTTTTCCGTTGTGAATTCCAGTATTTAACCAGTATATACGCAAATAGCATTCCGCCAATGTGGGCAAAGTGGGCCACGTTATCGCCCGCCTGTTGATATAAGCCCGAGTAGATCTCAAATGCCCCGTAGAAAATAACGAAGTATTTCGCTTTGATCGGTATAGGCGGAAACAACAAAAATAGCTCAGTGTTCGGAAACAGTAACCCAAATGCCATTAATACTCCAAATATCGCGCCTGACGCGCCAACCATCGGTTGATCAACCTGCTGCCCAAATAGTTTGTTGACTATTCTGAGGCTTCCCTGCACATAATCCGGGTTAGTCGGCTGCGCCTGATAGCTATCGATAAACTGCGCCATCTGGTCGTAATAGGCTCCCGCGTGCTCCGTGATGAACGCCGAAAAACCATCGGGTGTTGGCGCAGCCCGGTAGTCGCGAACGGCTTCGTACACGGCCGACATTTCGTAATAATTAACTCCCGAAAACAGCAGAGCCGCCCCCAGTCCGCAGAAAAAGTAAAAAAACGTAAAGCGTTTCGGCCCCCAGTATCGCTCCAGCATCGGCCCAAACACGATCAGCCCGATCATGTTGCTGAAAATATGACTAAACCCACCATGCAGAAACATGTGGGTCAGCAATTGGATTGGGTTAAACAGGTCGGATAGAAACGAGTGAAGTCCGTACAGTTCTAAAACGGATGGGCTGACAGCCGTGATCAAATAGGCGATCACGTTCAGGATTAGAAGAGCACGAACAACCGGGGTAATATTGAACATTACGTATTACAAGACAATTTACTTTTTTTAACTTATTTCAGAGCGAACAGTCCCGCAATTTTATCTAACGATAAAACAGTCATGACGGATTCACCACCGGGCGTATAACTGGGGTTTGTCGATGCAAACAGCTGATCGACTAGTGCCCGTCGTTCGGGAGCGCTCAGCCGGGTTGCGTGCCGCTGCGCCGACCGACGCGCGAGCGACCGCGCCATCGACTCCTGCCGGTCGAGTTTGAGCCGTCCGGTATCTTCCCGCAGCTGGGCCAGCAGGTTAGCAAACAGTTCTTCCTCCTTCTCATCTGTCGTTTGTGTCGGTACACCCCGGATGATAAACGTGTGATGGCCCAGTTCATCGAACTGAAAACCCAGACTCGTCAGTTCATCGCGCAGGTCGAGTGCCAGTTGAAAATCCACCGGCGACAGGGTGATCGTTTTTGGAAAGAGCAACTGCTGCGACGAACCGTTACGCCGGGTCAGCGACGCGTGAAACTGATCGTACAAGATCCGTTCGTAGGCACGGCGCTGATCGATCAGCATCATACCAGACTTAACGGGGGCCAATAAGTAACGGTTCTGTATCTGCACGATGGCTTCATCGTCCATCACATCAGGAATCGCGTCGTCGATCTTATTGGCCCGGCTAGCTATCCGAATCGGTTCGGCGGGGGGCTCAGGCGCGGAAACCGGCGCGGGTGCTGCTGGCGTCGGCGTACTAGTCGGTGCTGGCCCCAGCCAATCAGCAGCGGTCTGGTTTGCTGGCCCGGGGACGGATGCTTTGTCGGTTACTCCCTCAAACAAAGCCTGCCAGTTGTTGACCGACGGTTTGGGCGGTACGTCAGACTTGCGCGCTGGCATATCAAAGCTCCGCCCGGCGGCCTTATCGAGCGTATCGTTCCGTAGCGGTGTAGGCTTTTCAGCTTTCGGTTCCTGTCGCGGAGCCGGTGAGCTAGTCCCCGACATCCACGACGGCGTAATTGGTTTCGGTCCGGCGTCCGCACCCTCACCCGGCAGCGCTGCGGGTTTAGCCCCTCGCCCACCCGACAGGAAATTAACGTCGGAGTCGAAGTCGAGGGAGGGCGCGAGGTTATATACGCCGACCGCTTTCCGCACGGCCGCCATCATAATCGCATACACCGACCGCTCATCGTCAAACTTGATCTCGGTTTTGGTCGGGTGAATATTGATATCGATGTGCGACGGGTCGATATCGATAAACAGCACGTAGAACGGGTGGCTTCCTTCGGGCAGAGTGCCTTCGTAAGCGCCGATCACCGCGTGGTGCAGATAATTATGTTTGATATACCGGTTGTTGACGAAGAAAAACTGCTCATTCCGCGCCTTCTTCGCCGATTCAGGCTTACCGATGAAACCGCGCACCGTTACGTAGGGTGTTTGTTCTTCGCACTGATTTAACTGCTCCCGATAGCTCTTGCCGAACATATCGATGATCCGGCGGCTCAGCTTCCCGGCGGGCAGGTTGTAAATCTCCTGATCGTTATGAAATAGCGAGAACGCCACTTCGGGATTCGCCAACGCCACCCGCTGAAACTCGTCGATGACGTGGCGCATCTCCACCGAGTTCGATTTCAGGAAGTTGCGCCGGGCGGGCACGTTGAAGAACAGGTTCTTGATGAGCAGGTTCGTACCGGGCAGGCAGGAAATAGACTCCTGCGCCTTGATGTCGGAGCCTTCGATACGAATGAGTGTACCGAGTTCTTCTTCGGCCCGGCGCGTCCGCATCTCTACCTGCGCGACGGCGGCAATCGATGCGAGGGCTTCGCCCCGGAAACCCATCGTCTTGATCCGAAACAGGTCGTCGGACGAGCGAATTTTCGAGGTCGCATGCCGCTCGAAACTCATGCGAGCGTCGGTTTCGGTCATGCCCATACCGTCGTCGATGATCTGAATCAGGTTGCGACCGGCTTCCCGGATGATGACCTGAATCGACTTCGCTTTCGCATCGACCGAATTTTCAAGCAACTCCTTCACCACCGACGCCGGACGTTGCACTACCTCCCCGGCCGCAATCTGGTTGGCAATCGAATCAGGCAGGAGTTGGATAACGTTCAGCATGGCGTCGGGAAAACTGGTACGACCGGTAGAGGGGGCCGGATTATCGTACAACAAAATTACGCCAAAAAAGAAGCCCCCGCCCAGCGTTTTTTTGCGCTGGGTGGGGGCTAGTTGGTTAGTTTAAGGTTTGTGGTTTAATGTTCAAGGTTTTCCGCTTAGGCACCCTTAAACGTCAAACCACAAACCTTAAACCTACAGATGTATCGCTTCGCCGTAGGCGGCTTCGGTGGCGTCTTTGATCGCTTCCGACATGGTTGGGTGCGGGTGAACGGCTTTCAGGATTTCCTCGCCGGTCGTTTCGAGTTTGCGGGCGGCTACCACCTCGGCGATCATCTCCGTGACGTTGTTACCGATGAAGTGAGCACCCAGGAACTCGCCGTATTTGGCGTCGAAAATGACCTTTACGAAACCTTCCGGTGTACCGGCGGCTTTCGCCTTACCCGAGGCCGTAAACGGAAACTTACCGACTTTCAGCTCGTAGCCAGCTTCGCGGGCCGCTTTCTCAGTATAACCCACCGACGCGATTTCGGGCGTGCAGTACGTACAACCGGGAATGTTGTTGTAGTTCAGTGGCTCGACGTGCGGCAGTCCGGCGATTTTTTCCAGACAGATAATCGCTTCGGCCGATGCTACGTGCGCCAGTGCCTGCCCTTTCGTGCAGTCGCCAATGGCGTAATAGCCTTCCACGCTGGTGCGATAGAAATCGTCGGTTACGATTTTGCCCTTATCAACGCTGATGCCGACTTCTTCCAGACCGATATTTTCGATATTGGCCGTTACCCCAGCCGCCGACAGTACCATGTCGACGTCGAAGGTTTTCTCGCCATCGGGCGTTTTCACGAACACCTTACACCCTTTATCGGCCGTGTCGACTTTCGTCACTTCCGACTTGGTGTAGATCTCGATGCCCATCTTTTTGTATTGCTTTGCCAGCTCTTTCGAGATGTCTTCATCTTCGACCGGCACCACGTTGGGCAGGAATTCGATGATCGTCACCTTAGTACCCATGCTGGCGTAGACGTAGGCAAACTCAACGCCGATAGCCCCCGACCCGATCACGAGCAGCGAATCCGGCCGTTTTTCGAGCGTCATGGCCTTGCGGTATTCGATCACCTTTTCACCGTCGATGGGTACAGCTGGTAATTGCCGCGCCCGCCCACCGGTAGCGATGATGATATGCTTACCCTCGTAGGTTGTTGCCTTACCGTCTTTGTCTTTAACCTCGATCTTTTTGCCGGGCTTTACCGTACCGACACCGCTGATGATATCGATTTTGTTTTTCTTCATCAGAAACTGCACACCCTTGCTCATGCTGTCGGCAACACCCCGGCTCCGCTTGATAACGGCCCCGAAGTCGGCCTGCGCGTCGCCCTGTACGGTAATCCCGTAATCGGCCGAATGCTTGATATATTCAAAAACCTGCGCTGATTTCAGCAGGGCTTTGGTGGGGATACAGCCCCAGTTAAGGCAGATACCGCCGAGGCTTTCGCGCTCAACTACGGCCGTTTTTAACCCTAACTGCGAAGCCCGGATCGCGGCTACATAGCCTCCCGGTCCGCTACCCAAAACGATTACGTCGTACTGTGAAGCCATTGATTGGTTTTAGTTAGTCCTGGGGTGATTGTCAGCGGTACAAATAGGCCAACGCCCCTGTCTGGAGAACGCAAAGGTAGCCCGAAAAGTTGATTTGCCCGGCTTAAGCCAGATCGGCTACGTCGCGCACAAGCCGGATGCCTTCACCGGCAAAATCGGCGTCGAAACTGGCTACGGCCGGAATCTGATGCAGCTTGGCGGTCGCGATAATGAGTGCATCGTTGGGCAGCAGATTGTACTGCTGCATCAGGTCGAGGTAAAGCGACACGATGCGGTCATCGGACGGCAGAACCGTAAACTGGCTCAGAAAATCTGTTGGATTGTATTGCTGTAAAATACCTGGGATCAGTTGCGCTTCCTGTAAACTTCGTGGCGCTTTACTACCTCTACGGGCCAGCCAATAATAAGCGGCCTCGCTTAGTACGATTGAATTAATCATCAACTCAACCGTTCCAAGGGCAATTAAATGATCTAGTAACTCCGTTTTGTTCTGTTTGAAATATTCGACCAGAATAGAACTGTCCAGTACAATCTTACTGGTCATAGACATCATATTTAGTGACTTCGTAATCTGACTCTTTCAATGCTCCTTTGAACCGCTGTATGATCTCCAGCCGCGATGGTTTCGGCTCTTCTACTGGCTTGTCGTGCAGCGGGCGGATAATGACTTCTACCTCGGCTTTGTCGACACCCTCAGGCAGGTCGATGATGAGCTGCGGATTTTCGGTGCGCTCGATAGTTTTGAAATAGTGCTGTACCGCTTCCATAGTCCTGTTGTTTTCAGACAAATATACCCATTCCCCGGAAACGCACTCGCCCGCTGGCTTTGTTCTATCTTTGTGTATTCGTAAACACAGAGCGCACGAAGCATACGCGCAGAGATCCACGGAGTTATTTCTCCTTTTTCTCCGTGAACCCTCCGTTACTCCGTGTTTAAAACTCATTTTCAATCTAGTAAGACAAGTTCATGACAACTGACCAGTTGACCGACTTGAGAGCCAGAGTAGAGGCTTTGAGGGGGTATCTTTGACTACGATAATAAAAAGGCACAGCTAGCTGAACTCGAACAGCAGACGTTCCAGCCCGAATTCTGGACCGATGCCGCCCGCGCCGAAGGTGTGATGAAGCAGGTGCGGACGCTGAAAGGCTGGACGACCGGCTATGAAAAACTGAACAGTCAGTTTGGCGACCTCGAAACGCTGTTCGAATTCTACGAAGCGGGCGACGTTACCGAAGAAGAGGTCGACGTAGAAGGTCGGAAACTGGCCGAAACGCTGGACGACCTCGAACTCAAGAAAATGCTCGGCAACGAGGAAGATCAGCTCAGCGCAGTGCTCGAAATCAACGCCGGAGCGGGCGGAACGGAGAGTCAGGACTGGGCCGATATGCTCTACCGGATGTATATGCGCTGGGCCGAAAAACACGGCTACAGTCTCAAACAGGTCGACTATCAGGAAGGCGATACAGCGGGCATCAAGTCGGCGACGATTGAAGTTGACGGGGCGCTGGCGTATGGCTTTTTGAAATCGGAAAACGGCGTTCACCGTCTGGTTCGCATCTCGCCGTTCGACTCCAACGCCCGGCGGCACACGTCGTTTGCATCGGTGTTCGCTTACCCGCTGGTCGACGATACGATCAACATCGAGGTCAATCCGGCAGACATTCGCTGGGATACGTTTCGATCGGGCGGAGCCGGTGGTCAGAACGTCAACAAGGTCGAGACGGCTGTCCGGCTCCATCACCAGCCATCGGGCCTGGTCATCGAGTGCCAGCAGGAGCGCAGTCAGCTACAGAACAAGGAAGTAGCGATGCGGCTGTTGAAGTCGAAACTCTACGAAATCGAAGTACAGAAGCGCAACGCGGCACGCGCCGAAGTGGAAGCGGGCAAACAAAAAAACGAGTGGGGTTCGCAGATTCGCTCCTACGTGCTGGACGACCGGCGTGTGAAAGACCACCGTACGGGCCACCAAACCTCAAACACCGACGCTGTTCTCGACGGCGACCTCGACCCGTTCATCAAAGCGTTTTTGCTGGAACAGGAAGGGTAACTGTTACCGATTTTCTGTCATTCCGACGGTAGGAGGAATCTTCGTTAGGCAAGGTCCGAATTGCCTGCTACCAAAGAATCCTCCTATCGTCGGAGTAACAAAAAGCCTCTGTCAGACAAAATTGACAGAGGCTTTTCTATGCACGCATTTCAGTGGTGTCGGGAGTGTATCAATCAAACCGCGCCAGGACCTTCTCCGAGACGGTTTGGCCGATGGATAGCGAAGACGTGGCGGCTGGTGACGGGGCGTTGATGACGTTGATTGCTTTGTCGTTTTCCAGAATGGCGAAGTCGTCGAGCAGACCACCGGTGCGGTCGCAGGCTTGAGCCCGGACGCCCGCGCCCCCGTCTACGAGGTCAGCTTCCTGAATAGCTGGTATCAGCCCCTGCAATGCTTTCGTAAACGCACTTTTCGAGAACGAACGGTACATCTCCCCTAGCCCCGTCTGCCAGTACTTAGCCGCGACTTTCTGGAAGCCAGGCCACGACAGCGTTTCGTAAAACTCCTTCAGGTTGACATCCGACTTGGTGTAGCCTTCGCGCTGAAACGCCAGTACCGCGTTCGGCCCCGCTTCAACACCCCCGTGTACCATACGCGTAAAGTGAACGCCCAGAAACGGAAAGTTCGGGTCAGGGACGGGGTAGATCAGGTTTTTGACGAGGTATTCTTTCTCCGGCTTCAGCTTGAAATATTCCCCACGAAACGGCACAATCCGCACATCGACAGGGTCGCGCTGGGTTAGCTGGGCGATTTTATCGGAGTACAAACCCGCGCAGTTGACGACAAGTTTGGCTTCGTAGCGGTTCTTATCCGTCACGACAACGGTCAGCGTGTTGCCGGGCGTTATCTGCTCGACGCGCTCGGCCAGCCGGATATCGCCACCCAGTTCGCGGAATTTATCGGCGTAGCGTTCCGATACCTGTTTGTAATCGATGATGCCCGTCTGCGGCACGAACATCCCCGCGACGCCGGTTACGTGCGGCTCGATCTCGCGCATCTCGCCAGCCGTCAGTTTTTTCAGCCCACCCAGGCCGTTCTGCTGCCCACGCTGGTAGAGCACGTCGAGTTGGGGCAGTTCTTCCTGCTTCGTCGCGACGACGATTTTGCCGCACAGGTCGTAGGGAATATTTTCGGCGTCGCAGAAGTCGAGCAGCATCCGGTAGCCACGAATGCAATTGGTCGCTTTCAGCGAGCCGGGTTTGTAATACAGGCCGGAATGGATAACGCCGGAGTTATGGCCGGTCTGATGCCGGGCCACGGCGGGTTCTTTGTCGATCAGTAACACGCTCAGCCCAGGCCGCTGCTGTTTGATACGCAGGGCCGTAGCCAGCCCGACGATACCTCCCCCGATAATCAATACGTCTGTCATGGAATCGAAACCCGCCGTTGACTGTAGGACTAGTTTCTGAACCGTAAAGATACGCGATTCTGCTCAGGCAAGCTGACTTTCAATCCAGTCGAGGCCACGGCCGTACAAGGCCTGTGCAAACCGAACCCGGTTGTCGAAGTCAGCGTCGTCGGAATACTGCTTTTCCATGAATTGCCGTACCAGCCGGGCGTTATCTGTCGCCTGTGGCTGCTCGTAGCTGGTTTCGGATTCGGTGCGGTAGGTGGCAAAAGCAGGTGCATCACCTTCAAACTGCTGAAAAAACAGATGGCCTTTGGGCGTTCGGACCGCACAGAGGAGCCCGCAGGCCCGACTTGTCGAGGGAGCCAGGCTGCCCTCCAGCCCGCGTTTCAGCACCATCACCGCATCAAAACCGGCCAGCATCGCCAGTTCCGCCATCTTCATCTGATAGGTGATGTGAAATACCGACGTTACCAGAATACGGGCGTGGCAGGGGTTGAGCAACTTTTCGAGCGTCGCCAGAAACGGTCGCTTGATGATCGTGCGTCGCCGGTCGACCCAGCGGTTCAATGCGGGCGAGAGCGCTTTCTGATCGAGTACCCACCCGTAGCCATCGAGGGGTGTGTCGAGTTCGTGGTTGCTTTGCAGAAATTGAACGCCCAGATGCATGTACAGGTCCAGCGCGTTGAGCGTGAACTTAGGCCCACCCGACCGACCCACAACCGAAACAGCCCCGTACCCGCGTTTCTGCATCTGCTGCGCCAGCAACGGCGTGATGAGGTAGCTGTTTTCGACCCCATCAAATGGTTCAGCGAGCTGCACCAGCGGCCGGTCGGCGCAACTGATCGGGCCGAAGCCGGGCGTAAATGTCCGTTCGGCCGACCGCATCAGGCCGTAATATTCTTCGTTGGTTTCGTGCCGCACCCGCATAATGCTGGCCGCTAGCCCGCGGAATGTTTCGCAGTTACCAGTTCCGAACAGGTAATCGCCCAGTTGCTCGGCTTCGCTAACCTGTAGGTTATGCCCCCGCACCAGTTTGGTTGCGATGGGCAACAGCCCGGCGGGGAGTTCGGGACATACCTTGTTGATAAAAAACGTCTGATGATCGAACGCCCCTTTGCCGATGGCATCTTCCAGCGTTTTTTCCTCCGGCGTTGGCCCTTTGGCAATCAACGCACCCAGAAAAGCCCCGCGTTGCAGAGGGTGCGTAGCTGGATCGATCAGGGCTGCGCGGCACTCAGCCAGCAGGTCGGGCGGGAGCGGTTTACTGCCATATTTACCAATGCCGATGTGTTTGATACCCCGGCCAAGAGCCGTTTGTGTGGGCGAATCAAGAATCAGATTATCAGTCGACATGGTCATGCGAGTAAGCGAGTAGCGAGATAAAAGCAGGCAGTACTGACTACCTACTATTGGTCAGTACCGGGGCGTCTGTCAGCCGGGCTATGTGGTTGTAAGCCACCCAGTCAGGATGCAGGGCTACAACCGCACCGATTACGATAATGGCCGGATTACTTAGTTTCCGGTCCAGCACCGTTTTGACGATCTGATCGGCTGTTGCCAGCGCCACCTGCTCGTCGGGGCGGCTGCCATTTTGAATCACCGCCACCGGTTCATCAGCCCGGCCTGCCTTCGCCAGTAAACCGACAATTTCGGGCAGGTGTTTCATACCCATCAGCACGACCAGCGTCGCGGACGATTGAACCGCCACCGCAATGTCGTTTGACAGCTGATGGTCTTTAGTCGTACCGGTTAGTACCCAGAACGATTCGCTCACCCCCCGGCAGGTCAGCGGGATACCGGCCAGCGCGGGCACGGCGTAACTGCTCGACAAACCGGGCACGACCGCCGTTTCGACGCCACAGTCCTGCGCAAACACCAGCTCTTCAAATCCCCGACCGAAGATGAAGGGGTCGCCCCCTTTCAGCCGCACGACATGACCGTGACTATGGGCGTATTGCACGATCAGGTGGTTGATGTCGGACTGCGCAAATTCGCAGCCCCCCTTCCCCTGCTGCCAAGGCCGTTTACCAACATACACTAACTCAGCCGATGCAGGTGCGAACTGGAGAATATCGGGATGAACGAGCGCATCGTACAAAACAGCATCTGCCGTTTGCAGCGCCTTAACGGCTTTATAGGTAATCAGTTCCGGATCGCCGGGACCCGCACCGATCAGCGTAAGCCTGGGTATTTTTTCCATCGTCTGTCGCCGGTTAGGTATTAATATATACGGTATAGGGCAGAAACTCTGTTCAGTATAATTACTCAGTAAAAATAAGAATTAATTTCTCTATTCTCAGAATTAAGTATAAGTTTACATAGTAAAAGACAAATATTCGTCTGCTTAAACGGACTTTTGCCATATTTTTCTAATTGTTAGTCAAATAATACAATTTAAATTTAGTCAGTAAAACGTGTTCCATTTTTTAACCCGTTGTTTATGAAAAACATTGTGGTCGCCGGCAACGGCATGGTTGGCTATAAGTTCTGCGAAAAACTGCTGGCAAGACATACGGAAGGACTAACTGATGGCGGTCAGTTTTCGCTTACGGTCTTCGGTGAAGAGCCCCGCGCGGCCTATGATCGGGTTCACCTGAGTGCTTATTTTTCCGGCACCTCGGCCGACGCGCTGTCGATGGCTCCGGGCAGCTGGTACGCCGACAACAAGATCGATCTGCGGACGAGTCAGTGCATCACGCACATCGACCGGGAGGCCAAAACCGTCACGACGCACACGGGTACGGTTGTGCCCTACGATACGCTGGTGATGGCAACCGGTTCGGCCCCGTTTGTGCCGCCGGTACCGGGCGTGCAGAAAGACGGCATTTTCGTCTACCGCACCATCGAAGACCTCGAAGCCATGATGGCCTGGGGCAAACGGGCAACGCGGGCCGTAGTAATCGGTGGTGGGCTGTTGGGGCTGGAAGCGGCCAAAGCAGCGCTCGACATGGGCCTGGAAACGCACGTAGTCGAGTTTGCGCCCCGCCTGATGCCCCGGCAACTCGACACGGCCGGTGCCGACATGCTCCGGCAGAAGATGGAAGAACTCGGCATCCGTATTCACCTGAGCAAAAACACGGCGGAGTTTGAAGGCTACGACCGCGTAACGGGCCTGCGCTTCGCCGACGGGTCGGTGCTGGAAACGGATATGGTCGTGATCTCGGCGGGTATCAAACCCCGCGACGAACTGGCCCGGCAAAGCGGCCTGACGGTGGGGCCGCGCGGTGGCATTCTGGTCAACGACCTGCTGCAAACCTCCGACCCCGACATTTATGCCATCGGCGAGTGTGCCCTGCACAACAGCATGATCTACGGCCTGGTAGCACCCGGCTACGACATGGCCGACATCGTGGCGACACAGATCGTCAGTGGTGGAGCAGGCAAGACGTTTATGGGCTTCGATATGTCGACCAAGCTGAAGCTGATCGGCGTCGACGTCGCGAGTTTCGGCGATCCGTTCTGCGAGCAGATTCCGCACCGCACCATCGTCTGGGAAGACCGGCTGGCAGGCGTCTACAAGCGGCTGAACATTACCGAAGATGGTAAGCATTTGCTGGGCGGAATTCTGGTCGGCGACGCGGAAGCGTATAACATGCTGCTGCAAACGAGCAAAAACCGGATGGTGCTGCCGCCGACGCCCGAAGACATGCTGCTGCCCGCCCGCAAGGGTGAAGCCGCATCAGCGGGTGCGGGCGTGATGGCCCTGCCCGACGAAGCCGTCGTTTGTTCCTGCGAAGCGATCTCGAAAGGCACGATCTGCTCGGCCGTGACTGAGAAAGACGCGACCGACATTCTGGCGATCAAGAAATGCACGAAAGCCGGAACGGGTTGCGGGGGCTGCGTACCGATGCTCAACGACCTCATTACCGAAACGCTCAAGGCGCAGGGTAAGATCGTGCGGAAGGTGCTGTGCGAACACTTCGACCTCACCCGGCAGGAGCTGTACGATCTGGTGCGGATCAACAAACAGACATCCTACGGCGACGTACTGGCGCAGTACGGTAAAGGGTGCGGCTGTGAAGTCTGCAAACCGGCTGTCGCGTCGATTCTGGCGAGCGTTCATAACCAGCTGATTGCCAAGCAGGCCGTTATTCAGGATACCAACGACAAGTACCTGGCCAATATTCAGCGGGGCGGTACCTACTCGGTGATGCCGCGTATTGCCGGGGGCGAAATCACCGCCGACAAACTGATCGTGCTGGGCGAAGTCGCCAAGAAATACGATCTGTACTGCAAGATTACCGGCGGTCAGCGCATTGACCTGTTCGGTGCCCGCGTCGATCAGTTGCCCTACATCTGGGAAGAACTGACCGACGCCGGTTTCGAGAGCGGCCACGCTTATGGCAAGTCGCTTAGAACGGTGAAAAGCTGCGTCGGCTCGACCTGGTGCCGCTACGGGGTGCAGGATTCGGTAGCCTTTGCCGTTGACCTCGAAAACCGCTACAAAGGGCTGCGCTCTCCGCACAAGCTGAAAAGTGGGGTGTCGGGTTGCGCCCGTGAATGCGCCGAAGCACAGAGCAAAGACTTCGGCATCATCGCGACCGACAAAGGCTGGAACCTGTACGTCTGCGGCAACGGGGGCGTAACACCCCGGCACGCGCAGCTGCTGGCCACCGACATCGACCGCGAGACGTGCATCCGCTACCTCGACCGCTTCCTGATGTTCTACGTCAAGACCGCCGAGCCGCTGCAACGCACCGCCCCCTGGCTCGAAAAGCTGGAAGGTGGCATGGCGTACCTGAAAAGCGTGGTGATCGACGATGTGCTGGGCATGAACGAGCAGTTCGAGCAGGAAATGCAGCACGTTGTCGACACGTACCAGTGCGAATGGAAATCGGTCGTGGACGACGAAGACCTGCGTAGTCAATATCAGCACTTCGTCAATGCCAGCGACACCGACGAGACGTTGGCTTTCGTGTCGAATGGTCGCGGACAGAAGCAACCGGCCCAGTGGTAACCCTTATTTTCCCAGCCTTATGACAACCGAATTTGAAACACCAGAAACCGTAAGCTGGCACGTAGCGGCTCCGGTCAGCGCGTTCCCCGCCGATGGGGGTGCCTGCGTGAAGATCGACGGTCGGCAGATTGCCGTCTTCAACTTCAGCCACACCGGCGAGTGGTATGCCTGCCAGAATATGTGCCCCCACAAAATGCAGATGATCCTGTCGCGGGGGCTGATCGGCGATCAGCAGGGCGAACCAAAAGTGGCCTGCCCGTACCACAAAAAGACGTTCTCGCTCTGCACGGGCGAAAACCTCAACGGCGACAGCTACCGCATCGAGACCTACCCCGTCCGGGTCGACGCGGGTATGGTGTACGTCGGTTTGTAACGAATCGGGCGGCTCCTCACGGGGTCGCCCGGTCTTTTTTCCGCCGGTGCCGCAACCGGAAACAAGTCAGTTCTCGCTATCCCAATCGATTCATTATGGTTACGACGCAGTTCACCCAACGGTACATGCTGGCCCTATTGGTGGTAGCCGGTCTGACTATTTTTGGCCAGGTGCTGGTGCACCGCCAGCTCGATCAGCAAACCAGCGATTCGTACGTCGTCAACTACGCGGGTCGGCAGCGGTATCAGAGTCAGCAGATCGTGAAAGATGCACTGCTGATGACCGGTCAGGCTATACCCGCCAGTTCGTTGCAGGCGCTGGCCCACCTGCAACGGCAGGTGCTGGCCCGCTGGGAACGGTACCATACCGAACTGATGAGCGGGCAACTGACAGACCTGGGTTTGACGGTGTCCAACAGCGACCGCGTTCAAACGTTGTTCCGGCAAATTGATCCGGATTTCCGGACCATCCGGGATCAGGCCCACCGCCTGCTCGACCTGACCAGTCGCCCCGTACGCGACAGAGCGGCCGAACAGGCGACTCTACAGACGATGCTGACCCACGACACTTTGTTTCTGGCCCGCATGGACGCCATTGTACGGCAGTATAGCCGCGAAGCAACCGACAAAGTTGAACGGCTGCGTACCATCGAAAACTGGCTGCTGTTCGTCACTTTATTCGTACTGGTACTTGAAGCCCTGCTGATCTTTATGCCAGCCGTGCAGATGATTCGCCAGGCAGTCGATCAGCTAACAGCAGCCCAACAAAAGACCGAACGGGCCAATGAAGCCCTGCAACACACGAATCAATCGCTGAAACTGACGCAGCAACAACTCCTGCGCGAAACGTCTCTTCGCCATAAACGGCAGCTTGCCGAGCAGCGGATGCGGCTATCGGCGGTAGTGCAGGGGCAGGAAGATGAACGTCGGCGGCTGTCGCGTGAACTGCACGACGGCATCGGGCAGATGCTGACCGGGGCCAAGCTACTCTCCGAAAACATCCGCTCCGTCGATCAGCTGAAACCCGCCGATCAAACCAATTTCGGCAAGCTAAGAACGTTGCTGATCCGTATTATTCAGGAAACCCGGCACTCATCAAACAACCTGATGCCGCCCGTACTGAGCGATTTTGGTCTGCTGGCGGCCCTGCGCCAACTGACAGAAAGCCAACGTGAGCAGACAGGCACGAACGTAGTTTTCCAGTCGAAACTAATCGACGCCCGGCGGAGCGACATACGCTTCAATCCGGCCGTTGAGATTGGCCTGTACCGCATTGCGCAGGAAGCGGTCAACAATGCCGCCAAACACGCCGGGGCCAGCCGGGTAACGATCAGCCTGAACCGGCGCGCCGATCAATTGCAGCTCTGCATCAGCGACGACGGCTGCGGCTTTCATTACCCGACCCCCGTAAGCACCAGCCGTTCGCAGGGATTACACAACATGCGGGAGCGATCACAACTGCTGGATGGTACGTTTCGGCTGGTTACTCAACCGCAGGCAGGTACGGTAATTCAGGTGAGTATTCCCGTAAGTGTGGCCGACCACGCGGCAATGCACTCTATATCATCGATTTGCTGAAAATACGGTACATTTATCAAAGAGGATTTTTTCCAGAAAAAACCAAATTATTTAAACTAATTATAGCAATTTATCAGAATTTAGTATGGTTTTACATAAAAAAGCAGGCAATACATTTTGTCAATAAGAATTTATACCTACTTTTATTCTGTCGTTAACGATATAAATACTCAGTAATACTACTCAGACCAGATAAACGGGCACTTGCCGCTGAGTCAGTATAAAAACTACCGGTTCACCTACGCATCAGCGTGTCTGACGAATGGCGGTTTGCCAGACAAAAAAACCCCGGCAGGATGGCGGTCCGGTCGGGGCAAACGGTTCAAAATATCTTGTGTTCCACTTCAAACCATGTCAAATGTATGAAATTATTCATACGTAGCAAAACTATTCTAAGTTTTTGCGGCCTGGTGGTTCTCACAGCACCCACCGTAACTGCCCAATTTACATTCAGTGGCCAACTCCGCACCCGGACGGAATACCGGAACGGACAGGGCACACTGCTCAGGGAAGGCGATAGTCCGGCCTTTTTCACCTCACAACGCACCCGCATCAGCGCGGGTTATTCAGGCTATCGGATCAAGGCGTTCGCCACCGTGCAGGACGTGCGCGTTTGGGGACAGGATGCATCGACCATCAACCGAACGACCAACGCCGATCTGAACGGCCTGATGCTCCACGAGGCCTGGGGCGAGGTCAGCCTGCTGGACACCAACCAAACCAAGCTCGGCAAGGAGTTCGCCCTTAAAGTCGGGCGTCAGGAACTGGTCTACGACGATGTGCGGCTGCTGGGCAACCTCGACTGGCTCCAGCAGGGTCGTCGGCACGACATGGCGCTGCTGAAATGGGGCAACAACGGCTGGATGCTCCACGGCGGGGTTGCCTACAACCAGAACCGCGAAATGAAGGCGGGGACGGTGTATAATGGCGTCCCGACTACGTACTCGGCGGGAACCAACGGTATCGGTACCGATTACAAGTCGCTTCAGTTCGTGTATCTGGGTCGTAAGTTTTTCGCGGGCAACTTCTCGCTGCTAGCGATTAAGGACGATTTCAGCCAGTACACCACGACACCCGCCAGCGGCACGGTAGCGGCCACGACGACCTACTCCGACGCTACGTGGAGCCGGGTGACGGCCGGGGCTTATGTCAACGCGCAGTTCAAAAAGCTGGGTGTGAAAGCCGAAGCCTACTACCAGGGCGGTAAGTACCGCGATGGTCGGGATCTGAGCGCGACGTTCTATTCGCTGGTGCTGTCATACGCCACCAGCCGCCGGACAACGCTGCTCGGTGGGATCGACCACAGCAGCGGCAACGACCCCAGCAACACGACCGGCACGAGTCACCGCTTCGACCCGCTCTACGGCACCCCGCACAAGCACTGGGGCTACATGGATTACTTCTACGTCGCCGATGGCTTCGGCACGGGTGGCCTGTCGGACCTGTACCTGAAACTGCGCTACAAACCCCTCGACCGCTTCACGCTGAGCTTCGACGCGCACCAGTTTACGAGCACCAACCCGATTATGGGGCTGGATAAAGTGGAGATGAACAAGCCATCCTTCGGACAGGAATACGACCTCATCGGGCAGTACGCCGTAACGAAGCAGATCGGACTGGAAGGCGGCTACTGTATGTTCAACGCCACCGACGCTCTGGCCGCTGCCAAGAGCGTAGCGACTCCGAAGAAAACAGCTACCTGGGCGTACCTGATGGTCAACCTGCGGTTCTAACCCATTTCGTAACTACCTGACACTATGAAAAAATCAACTATACAGTTTCTGCTTTCCTCACTGGCGGTCGTTGCCACGGCGATTGGGTTCATGGCCTTCGCGCCCAAAGAAGAGGAACCAATCAAGATCGGGTTTATTCCCCTCACCGACTGCGCGCCGATTGTGATGGCGAAAGAACTGGGCCTCTACGAGAAGTACGGCGTCAACGTACAACTCAGCAAGGAAGCGTCGTGGGCTAACGTCCGCGACAAGATTCTGACCGGCGAACTGAGCGCGGCTCACTGCCTGTATTCGATGCCGCTGTCGGTCTACACCGGGATCGGTGGCAAAGCGGGATCGGAGATGTTTATCGCCATGATGCTCGACAACAATGGGCAGGCCATTGCTCTCTCGAATGATTTCTGCGGCAAGCTGGGCTTCCGGCAAACCAACAAGGTTGCGGCAGCGGTCAACGCCAAGCTGAAAGCCGAGAAAGAAGTGACCTTCGCCATCACCTTCCCCGGCGGTACGCACGACCTCTGGATGCGTAACTGGCTGGCAGCAGCGGGCGTCGATCAGAAGAAAGTAAAGATCATCACGATTCCCCCACCGCAGATGGTCGCTAACATGAAAGTCGGCAATATGGACGGCTTCTGCGTGGGCGAACCCTGGCCGGGTGTGGCGGTGAAGCAGGGCGTTGGTTTCACCGAAATCACGACGCAGGATATCTGGAAGCATCACCCCGAAAAGGCGCTGGTCGCCAACAAGGAATTTGCAACCAAAGACCGCGAGAAGCTGAAGAAGGTGATGATGGCGGTGCTGGAAGCGTGTAAGTGGCTCGACAACGCGGCCAACCGCAAGAAAGCCGCAGCGACAATTGGCCGTGGTCCGTTCGTCAACGCACCCGCCGACGTGATCGAGAACCGTATGAGCGGCACCTACGATCTGGGCTGCAATCAGGGTCAGGAAATCTACGGCGACGACATGATGCAGTTCTTCCGGGGCGGTCAGGTCAACTACCCCCGCAAGTCGCACGCAATCTGGGCACTGGCGCAGTATGTCCGCTTCGACTACCTGAAAACGCCCCCCGACTACAAAGCCATCGCTGATAAGCTGGTGTTGCAGGACCTCTACAAAGAAGTAGCGACGAAGATGGGCGTCAAGATTCCGAACGACGACATGAAGCCTTTCTCACTGACGATTGACAAAACCACGTTCGACCCTAATAACCCATCGGGCTATCTGGCGAAGAAATAAGCGATACTGATTACAAGCATTCAACCTAAAACAGGCCGGTTTCGGCAACGGAATTGGCCCACACAACCAAATGGAAGCAGTAAGCAATCAGGCAGCTATCGCGCTGGACGAAGCGCCCAAATCGGCCATCAGCGACCGGATGTCGTCGCTGGCGGATTCGCTGAAATCGTCGCTGGCATCGCTGGGCTTTGCCGCCCTCGGTATGCTCACCCTGGTGGGTATCTGGTGGCTGGTGAGCATCGTCACGAAAAACGAAATCCCAACCCCGGCGGCTACGTGGGAGGTGTTCAAAACACTGCTCGAAGACCCGTTCTACGACGCGGGCCCGAACGACAAGGGCATCGGCCTGCAACTGTGGAGTTCGATTGTGCGGGTGTTTACCGGCTTCGGGCTGGGTTCGCTAGTCGCGATTCCGCTGGGACTGCTGCTGGGCGCCAACGACTTCTGCCGCAAGGTGTTCTATCCCATCATTCAGATTCTGAAGCCGGTATCGCCACTGGCGTGGTTCCCCATCGGGCTGATGTCGTTTCAGTCGGCGGAGAAAGCAACGATCTTCATCATTTTCATTACCTCGCTCTGGCCAACGCTGATCAACACGGCCTTTGGCGTCGCGTCGCTGCCGCAGGATCACAAGAACGTCGCAAAGGTGTTCGGCTTCTCGACATGGCAGTACATCACCAAAATTCTCCTGCCGTTCAGCCTGCCCCACATCATCACGGGGCTGCGGCTGTCGATTGGCGTGGCGTGGCTGGTAATCGTCGCGGGCGAGATGCTGTCGGGCGGAGTCGGTATCGGCTTCTTCGTCTGGGATAGCTGGAACGCCCTGAGCCTGGAAAAAGTCATCTCGGCCATCCTCATCATCGGTATCGTGGGCCTGCTCCTCGACCGGGTCTTCACCGCCATCGAAAACAAGGTGTCATACGCAAAATGAGTTCGTAGTTGGTGGTTTGTGCCGGGCCGCCGGGCGGTTCGTAGTTGCTGGCGCAAGCTTTTGTTGCCGGAGGAACTACAAACCACGAACTACTAACTACAAACCAAAAACTGAACCCATGTCTCAGATACAACTCACTAACGTCGAAATAGCCTTCACGGGCGCGAAGGGGCGATTCGTGGCGGTTCGCAACGTCAACCTGACCATACAGAAAGGCGAGATCGTCGCGATTATCGGCCACTCAGGCTGCGGTAAGTCGACTATCCTCAACGCCATCGCCGGGATGAACAAAATCACCGGTGGCGAACTGCTTATCAACGGCCAACCCGTCAAAGGGCCCGGTCCTGACCGGGGCATGGTGTTCCAGCATTATTCGTTACTACCGTGGATGTCGGTTGAACGCAACATCCGCGTGGCCGTCGACTCAGTCCTGAAAGACAAGTCGTCGGACGAGAAGGCCGAGATCGTGCAGTACTTTCTGAAGGCGGTGAACCTCGAACAGCACCGCAACAAGCTGCCGAGCGAAATATCGGGCGGGATGAAGCAGCGGACGGCCATTGCCCGCGCCTTTGCCATCAACCCCGAAATTCTGCTGCTTGATGAGCCATTCGGTGCCCTCGACGCGCTGACAAAGGCCGATATGCACGTCGAGCTGCTGCGGCTCTGGAACCTCGACAACCGGCAGAAAACCATCATCATGATTACGCACGACATCGAAGAAGCCATCTTCCTCGCCGACCGCATCGTGGTGATGACCGACGGTCCGTTGGCTACCATCCGCGAAATCGAGAACGTCACGATTGAACGGCCCCGGCACAAGAAAGACGTGGCTCACTCACCCGTCTACAACCAAATTCGCGACCGTATGCTCGACCTGCTGGTCGACAAAATGTCGATTGCTGACTAAACCTCACGGCAGCGGCCGACCGTCACAACCTCTCACCGTAACTCATTCCCATTTACCAATACCCGTAGTACGCATGAACAAAGTAGAAATGACCGAAGCGATCGTGGTTGCCAAAGCCGCGAAAGGTGTGCAGTGGCAGGAGATAGCGGCCGTGATTGGCCGGTCGGATGTGTGGACCACCTCGGCCTGTCTGGGGCAGAACACCATGTCGGCGGAGGAAGCACAGCAGGTCTGCGATTTTCTGGGGCTAGGCCCGGAGGTTGTTACGGCCTTGCAGGTATTCCCGACCAAAGGCTTCGGCCCGACCATCCCGACCGATCCGCTGCTGTACCGGTTCTTCGAAATCTGCTTCGTCTATGGCCCTACGATCAAGGAGATCATCAACGAAAAAGTGGGCGACGGTATCATGAGCGCCATCGACTTTACGATGGACATCGACAAGGTGGAAGACCCCAAAGGCGACCGCGTCAAGATCGTGATGAACGGCAAATTCCTCGGCTACAAAAAGTGGTAATCGCATAATCAATTTCTTTCTATAAAACGGCTGTACTCATGACGACCGGCAAGTTAACCAGGCTCAATATCTTCTCAGCATCGGGGATTCAGATGCGCACGTTCCACATCACGTGGATGACGTTTTTCGTTTGTTTCTTCGGCTGGTTCGGCATTGCCCCGCTGATGCCCATCATCCGTGAAGACCTGCACCTGACCAAACCGCAGATCGGTAACGCGATCATCGCGGCCGTGTCGATCACGGTGTTTGCGCGGCTGATCGTCGGGCGGTTATGCGACACGCTCGGCCCCCGGATTACGTACACGGCCCTGCTAATTCTGGGATCGATTCCCGTGCTGGGCATCGGGCTGGCGCATAGCTACGAGTCGTTTCTGTGGTTCCGGCTGGCGATTGGCGTTATCGGCGCGTCGTTCGTCATTACGCAGTTCCACACCTCATCCATGTTTGCCGACAACATCAAAGGCACGGCCAACGCTGTAGCCGGTGGTTGGGGTAACCTCGGCGGGGGCGTCACGAACATGGTGATGCCGCTGATCTTGGGCGCGTTCGTCGCGGCAGGCTACACCAAGCCCGAAGCGTGGCGGCTGGCGATGCTGGTACCGGGCGTAATGCTGCTGGTAATGGCGTTTGTGTATTACCGCTTCACGAAAGACACGCCGGAGGGCAACTATTCGGAGATCAACCGCGCCAAAACCCCGGACGCCAATCCGGTTAGCTTTGGTAAAGCCGCTGCCGACTGGCGCGTGTGGGCTTTGTTTCTGGCCTATGGTGCCTGCTTCGGTATCGAAATCACCTTCGACGGTGTGGCCGCGCTCTACTTCACCGACACCTTCAAACTTGATCTGGCAACGGCGGGTCTGTTGGCGGGTGTGTTTGGCTTTATGAACATTTTCGCCCGTGCGCTCGGCGGTATCGTCGCCGACAAAGTAGGCGCGAAATACGGCATGCGCGGTAAGGGCATTCTGCTGGCAACCATGCTGCTGCTCGAAGGACTGGGTATCATGCTGTTTTCCCAAATGCCCAGCGTCGCGCTGGCAGTAGCGGTAATGCTGGGTTTCGCGATGTTCCTGAAAATGGCCAACGGAGCGACCTACGCCATCGTACCGTTCGTGAACAAGCGGGCGGTAGGTGCTGTCAGCGGTATCGTTGGGGCGGGTGGTAACGTCGGCGGGGTGCTGGCGGGCTTCCTGTTCAAGTCGGAAAGTATCAGCTACGGACAAGCGTTTCTGTACATCGGTATTGCCGTGGCCGTCGTCGCGATGATTATCGCCGTGACGCGCTTCGAGAAAAAGCCGGTGGAGGAATCGGTCGTTGAGTTTGCATAAATCCAAACCGGAAACGGGTGGAAGGGGACAGCATGGGTCGGGCTAGTAACGCCTTTCCTGCGCTGCCCCTTCCACCCGTTCATCCGCTCTCCCTTATACACTTTTTTGTTGGTTTATTTTACCCCCAACCCCCTGAAGGGGCTTTACTCACTCGGCGGTGAAGCCCCCTTCAGGGGGTTGGGGGTAGACCTAGACAGTCTCTCCTATGGTAAAGTCAACCTGTTCGTATTGTGGTGTCGGCTGTGGCGTGTTGGTTGATAAAGACCGTAACGGTCAGCTCACGCTTCAGGGCGATCCCAGCCACCCCGGCAGTAAGGGCATGTTGTGCTCGAAGGGCATGAACCTGCATTACACGGTCATGGATCAGTCGGACCGGCTGCTGTACCCGCAGATGCGCTACAACCGGAGTATGCCCCTCGAACGGGTGTCGTGGGACGACGCGCTGGACCGGGCGGCTGCCGTGTTTAAATCCCTGATCGCCAAATACGGCCCCGATTCGGTCGGTTTCTACGCATCGGGGCAGTGCCTGACGGAAGAATATTACCTGATCAACAAGCTGACGAAAGGGTTTCTGGGGACGAACAATCTCGACACCAATTCGCGGCTGTGTATGTCGTCGGCGGTGGTGGGCTACAAGCAGACGCTGGGCGAAGACTCGGTGCCGTGCTCCTACGAAGACATCGACCTGGCCGATACGCTGCTGGTGGCGGGGGCGAACCCGGCCTGGTGCCACCCGATTATTTTCCGGCGCGTCGAAGCCCGCAAAGCGGCCTTCCCCGATTTCAAGCTGATCGTGGTCGACCCGCGCCGGACGCAGACTGCCGTGATGGCCGACCTGCACCTGCAAATCAAACCCGGCACCGACATCACGCTCTATCACGCCATCGCGCGGGGCCTGATTGACCGGGGGATGATCGACCAGAATTTTATCGACAACCACACCGACGGCTTTGACTCGTTCAACGAAAAAGTCCACGAACGGACGCTGAAAGAAGCCGCTTCGATCTGCGGCATTTCGCTGGAAGATTTGAAATGGGCCATCGAATACATCGGTCGCTCGAAAGGGTTTATGAGCATGTGGACGATGGGCCTGAACCAAAGTGTGGTCGGTGTCAACAAAAACGTGTCGCTCATCAACCTGTCGCTTATCACAGGGCAGATTGGTAAGCCCGGCGCTGGACCGCTGTCGCTGACGGGGCAGCCCAACGCGATGGGCGGGCGTGAAACGGGCGGCATGGCTAACCTGCTATCAGCCCACCGCGACATGGCCAACCCCGCCCACCGGCAGGAAGTAGCCGACTTCTGGGGCGTCGACAGTGTACCGGCCAAACCCGGCCTGACGGCGACCGACATGTTTGCCGCCCTGCGCGACGGGCGCATGAAAGCCGTCTGGATCGTCTGCACGAACCCGATGGTCAGCCTGCCCGACTCAAAAATTGTCGAAGAAGCCCTGCAAAACGCCAAATTCGTGGTGGTACAGGATATTTCGAACCGGGCCGATACCGTCGCCTACGCCGATCTGGTGCTACCGGCGGCTGGCTGGGGTGAAAAAATCGGCACAATGACCAGTTCGGAACGGCGCGTGTCGTACCTGAACAAATTTGCTGAACCACCGGGCGAAGCCAAACCCGACGCCGAAATCATTTGGACGTTCGCGCAGAAAATGGGCTTCGGCGACGCTTTTCCCTACACGCATCCGTCGCAGGTTTACGACGAACACGTACGACTGACGACGGGCACGAACATCGACGTTACGGGCCTGAGTCACGAGCGACTCCGCACGGGTGGCACCATCCAATGGCCCGTTCCGACCACTGAATCGACCGGTACAGCGCGACTGTTCACGGATCATCAGTTTTATACACCCAACTGCCGGGCGCAGATCAAAACGGTGTCCGACGAAAATCACTCCGAACCCACCACACCCGACTTTCCGCTCGTGTTGACCACCGGTCGCATCCGCGATCAGTGGCACACAATGACCAAAACGGGCAAGGTCGCCAAGCTGAACACGCACATCCCGAAGCCGTTCCTGGAAATTCACCCGAAAGACGCCGACGAGCGCGGCATTCAGGACGGCGACCCGGTCGTGATTACGGGCCACCGGGGCGAAGTACGGGTCAACGCGACCGTGACGAAAGACATCCGGCGGGGCGTAGTGTTCCTGCCGATGCACTGGGGCAAGCTCTTCAACAAAGGCTTCGCCCGCGCCAACAACGTCACGAGTTCGCTCTACGACCCCGTCTCGAAAGAACCGGATTTGAAGTTTTCGGCCGTGCAGGTCGCGAAAGTCGCCATGCCTGCCCGGCGCATCCTGATCGTCGGGGCCGGTGCTGCCGCTACGCGCTTTGTCAGTGCCCACCGCGCCCTCAACGTTGACGACGACATCCACGTCTTCAGCCGGGAGGTGAACCCGTTCTACAACCGCGTCATGCTCCCCGACTACGTCAGCGGAGTCAAATCGTGGGACAAGCTGGTGAAGCTCACGCCCGACGCCGTGGCCGATCTGAACGTAACGCTGCATACCGGCGTCAGCATCGACACCATCGACCGCGACGCCAAAACGATCACCGATTCAACCGGCGCGGTTCACCCCTACGACGTGCTGCTCCTGACCACCGGCAGCCGGGCGTTTATGCCTGCCGAATACAAAACCAACCTGCAAGGCGTGCTGACGATGCGTACCCGCCACGATGCCGACGACCTGCTGGCTCAGCTTCAACCCGGCGACCCGTGCATGATCGTGGGCGGTGGCCTGCTGGGGCTGGAACTGGCCGCGTCGCTGCGGGAGATTGGCGTGCGGGTCTACGTCGTACAACGCGAAAACCGCCTGATGACCCGCCAACTCGACGAAGTCGCCAGCGAACTGCTGTATCAGGAACTGACCGACCGGGGCATTGACATTCTCTACAACGAAAGCATTCGCTACTACGTCGGTGAAAAGTCGGTCGAGGGTGTACACATGGCCAACGGGCAGACCATTCCCGTCAAAGCCGTCGTGTTTGCTATCGGTACGCAGCCCAACGCTGAACTCGCCCGCGCGGCTGGCCTGACTGTTAATCGGGGTATCGTCGTGAACGAATACCTGCAAACGAGCGATCCCAGCGTTTTCGCGGCCGGTGAGGTAGCCGAAATGAGCGGGCAGCTATGGGGCATCACGGCAGCGGCCGAAGAGCAGGCCGAGGTTATCGCCCGACACCTCAACGGCGATCTGGTTAACCACTACGCCGGTTCGCTATCGATGAACATCCTGAAAATGGACGGGCTGAACCTGTGTTCGCTGGGCATTCCATCGGCACCGGCGGGGGCCAAAGGATACGAGGAAGTGGTGTTCATCGACCGGGCCAAACGCTACTACAAAAAGTGCATCATCCACCGCGACCGGCTTGTTGGGGCGATTCTAATCGGCGACAAAAACGAGTTTCTGGAGTACAAAGACCTGATTCACAACCGCACCGAACTGTCGGACAAGCGGCTGTCGCTGCTTCGGTCGGGGCAGGCGCCCAAACCCGTGCTGGGTAAGCTGGTCTGTTCGTGCAACACCGTCGGCGAAGGCAACCTGATCGAAGCCATCAAAGGGGGTGCTACCGAGTTCGGTAAACTTTGCCAGACGACCGGTGCCGGAACCGGCTGCGGCTCCTGCAAACCCGAAGTCAAAGCCATCCTCGACCGGGTTGGCAAGAAGGCAGCGGTCGGGGTGTAGACCGACAAGAATTACGTAGTTTTGAGTAAAGCTATTGACATGGGAAAGGCCCTTTCAGGCAGAATTAATGTGGCTATTCAACAGGAACGTGGCTTCCGCTATCCGCCATTACCCCCTCCCACTCTTCCTGTGTCTCTCATCGATTCGCCTGACCGATTGCTAACTATTGACTAACCCATGACGTCGCTCCGTATTCTCACACAAGGCGGTAGCCTTGCCCCCAACGACCTCCGGCAAATCGCTGGCTGGGCGCAGGACTATGGCCTGACAACGCTGGAAGTGAGCAACCGGCAGGAAATTCTGCTCAACCCGCCCTCGAAAACGATTCGCGAAGACCTTGCCCGGCGTATTCAGGCGCTGGGACTGCTCACCGACGAAGCCGATCCGCTGGCGCAGAACATTGTGTCGTCCTTACCCGCCACCGACGTTTTCGCTGATACCCCCTGGCTGACAGCGGGCGTGTATCTGGACGTGCTGGCGCAATTTCGGGAGGTAAGCCCCCGGCTGAAAATCAACTTCATCGACCCGGCTCAGTCGCTGGTTTCGCCGTTTACGGGTAATGTCAATTTCGTGGCGTCGCCCGAAGCGGGATACTGGTATGTCTTTCTGCGGCCGTCGGGGAGTGTACGCCGGTACGCGTGGCCGATTCTGCTGGAAAGTGAGTCGATCGGCGCGTTCGTGCGGGTAGTTGAGAAGTATTATTTTCAGAACGAAGTCGATACGGGGGTGCGGGCGACAGCCGAAACGTTCTACCGGGCGGTGATGGCCGATTTTCAGGGCAACACCCGCAAGGTGTCGCAGGAACTGATCCTACCAGACAGCACCATGCCTGTTTATGAAGGATTCCACCGGGGACCATCGGGTAACTACTGGCTGGGCCTGTTCCGTAAATCGTTTACGTTTCCACTGGGGTTCATAGAAGCCCTCTGCGACCTCTGCCGCGAAACCCGCGTGGGGCAATTGTATCTGACGCCGTACAAGACGTTGCTCATCAAGGAAATCCGCGACGCCGACCGCCCCGCCTGGGACCGGCTGCTAGGCCGTTTCGGCATCCGCACCAACGTTCCGGCGTGGCACCTGAACTGGCAGTTACCCAATACTGACGACCACGCGATTGCGCTGAAAAACCAGATTCTCAACCAACTGGACGATACCGACGTACGGACGGATGAGCTGAGTTTTGCCGTGAAAGTACCGTTTTCGGAAGCAGCCGCGCAGGTTGTGATTCAGCAGAACGGTAGCCCTGAATCGTTCGACATCTATCAGCGGGCGAGTCATTCCACGACCAATGCGCAGTACGTGCTATTCGCCAAAAGCCAGTCGCTGGGGCAGCTTGGCGAGTCGATTCGGCAGTTGTCATTGGCATATTACGAGCGACTCAGCGCACCCGTCAGCCCTTCCTTCGCCGACGATGACAAACCTGCCGAACAGCCAAAACGGCTGGTCCATCAATGCCCCGGCTGCCTGAGCCGCTACGACGCGCAATACGGCGAACCGCACCGGGGCATCACGCCCGGCACGTCATTCGGGGAGTTAGCAACAGACTATACGTGCGACGTCTGCGAAGCTGAGAAGGGTTTGTTTGTGGAAAAGTGGCTGGTGTAAGGTTATCCAGGGAAGCAGTGCCATAAATGCATCGAGCCGCAGGCAGGCGATAACCGGAAAATCGTGTTCACGAATCTGGTTGAAATGACGATCATTCGTGACAATGTAGTTTGCACTAACTGCAAGCGCGCAATCGACAAACTTGTTATCATCATAGTCGGTGGTGATAATCCCCCACTGGTAATACACTGTGCTTAGAATAGTATTGGGCTGACGATTGATCAATTCCAACACGTTGCGGGCAATAGCGGGCGTGGTCCGGGCACTCAGAATTTCTTCGTACTCGGCAAGAATTGACGTACTGACGGCAAGTTCAAACCGTTCACTTCGATAGGCATCAAAAACAGGTCGATACGCCGACACTTTAGGCAAAATGGCGAGCAAACAGTTCGTATCGAGCACAATTCGCATCAATCAGGCCGGTAGGGTGTTCGATTATGTTCAGTAGCCCATTGTTCAGCCACGGATGCATCCCAGCCGTTTTCGGCAAACAGTTGATCCATATCCTGGTCGATTTTTTGCGCGAAATAATCCGTTAGTAGCTGACGAATCTCAACTAGTTGATGCTCCGGTATTGGCCGGGAGAACGTTTTTAATAATTCTAATTGCAGCGGTGTAAGCATAAAGCAATATACAAATTTACTGGTTATCAGTTTATCTATCAGTAGCGTCCACTAGTACACCATGCGACCATGGGTACAGGCTGTGTCGGACAAGCATTAAATGGTAAACCGTTACTTTTACGTATCAACTAAATTATCCCGTATTACATGGCCGAACGCATTAGCTACGGCAAAACCTGGTGGGGCCAACAGTGGCTCAACGCGCTGACCCAGATTGATGAAGAGAGTCGGATTCCCCGTGGTAAAACCTACGCCAACAAAGGAGCCGTTCAAAGCCTGAAAATTGACGCCAATCTGATCAGCGCGTCAGTGAAGGGAACAAAACCACGGCCTTACAAGGTAAAGCTGACCGTACCCCTATTCACCAGTTCGGAAAAAGAAGCGCTGCTAGCGGAAATCAGCAACAATCCCGCAATACTGGCGCGGCTGTTGAACCGGCAGTTGCCGGAGGAACTGGTACAGTTTGCGGACGCCCGCAAAATCCCCCTGTTTCCCGCTTCCTTCGATGATTTGGGAATGGGCTGTTCCTGTCCTGATTACGCGGTCCCCTGTAAGCACCTGGCGACTGTCATTTACGTCATTGCCAATGAAATCGACCGGAATCCGTTTCTGGTGTTTCAGCTAAAAGGGCTGGACATTCTGGATGAGTTGAAGAATCAGCAGGCCGACGTACTGGTTGGCGGGATGGAAAGCGTACTGCTTTTGCGCGAACTGGGTACTGACGACCTGCCCGACGACGAAGACTGGCGACCCGACACCGACGCCCGCAAACAGCTCGACTTTGCCACCATTCCGCCCCTGTCCGAGAAACTTCTCGATCTGCTGCAACCCGACGTTACGTTCACAAAAAGTGATTTCCTGAAGTCGCTCAGCAGGGCGTACACGTTGTTCGGCAAAGCGGCCAACGAACAGACCAAAACCACCAGTCCGGTAGCGGCAGCGCGTGGCCGAAAGCCCAGGGCCGCAGCCAAAGTCACGGCTAAAACGACCGCCGAGCAACCCGAAACGCCCAGCCCGAGCGACAGCATCGAACTACAACTCGACGAGTTGATGGAGGTGAAAAAGGTAGGCGTGTTTTCCGAACACGGTGAACAACGCGCCTTTGCCGATTACGACATCAGCGATCTGACCGACTGGCTCGACACGCTTACCGAAGCCGACTTCGCGGAGATGAGCGATTCAGTACGGGCCCTGTACCTCGCGCACCAGTTTTCGGCCGCCCTGCTCCGCCGGGGAGCCGTGGTGCCGCAGTTGCTGTGTTTGGGCGTAAAAGAAGAGCAGTATCGGGTTCGGTGGCTACCAGCGACGCTCAACGACGCCGTACGGACGCAAACTGATTTGCTGGCCCTGCAACTACCGCCATTGCTTCTCACCCTGCGCTGGCAAAAAGACTGGCTTGCCTTTACCGGACGCGAACAGACGCTGATGCTCTGTTCGTTGTTGATGCGCCCACTCGTTCACGACGCCACGGTTGAACTGTGGGAACGCTGGCCGCTGGAAGATGCCGACCGGCTTTTTTTCGGGGTCGAAACAGTCCGGTTTGAGGGGTTTGGCAAGCGGGAGATGCCACTGGCCATGCAGCTCTGGCTCAACGACTTTTTCCTGACCCACAAACGGTTCGTACCCGTGCTGGCGGTGGAAGACAGCGAACTGGGCGAAGAATTCCGGGTTAGCCTACTCATCCGCGACAACGACGCCAAACCCGTCGCGCCGGAACCTGCGCCGAAGTCGGGCCGGTCGACGAAAAAGGGGGCAACCACACCCACCGTCGTTCCCCCGATACCGCTGGCCGACATCCTGCGCGACAAAGCCCACGCCGGTATTCGCATGGCCGTGTTGCAGGATCTGCTGGTACTGTCGCGGCACTTCCCCGACTTGGCCCAGCTAACCAAAGCCGACGGTGAAGCGTACCTCTACTACAAACCCGACGACTTCGTCAAGATCCTGCTCGACACGCTGCCCCGGATGCAGCTACTTGGCATTTCGCTGCTGCTCCCAAAATCACTCCGGCACTGGGTACGCCCGTCGGCGGGTGGGCGGCTGCGGGCCAAAGCGAAAGCCACGGCCAGCAATGCGTTTATGCGGCTGGACGATATGCTCACCTTCGACTGGCAGATTGCCCTCGGCGAGGAGATGGTGGGCGTGAAGGAGTTTCAGAAGCTGGTCAACGATTCGACGGGGCTGGTCAAGATCAAAGATCAGTACGTATTGATCGATGCCAATGACCTGAGCAAGCTCTATAAGCAACTCGAAACCCCGCCCGAGCTGACCGGTGCCGACCTCCTCCGGGCGGCTCTGTCGGAAGAATACAAAGGCGGGCGGCTGGGGATTCCGCCTGATGTGCGCGAAATCATCCAGCAGTTTACCGACGCGCAGGCGCAACCCCTTCCTGACGCCCTCAACGCCAGCCTTCGCCCCTACCAGCAACGCGGTTATGACTGGCTCGTCAAAAACACCGCCCTTGGCATGGGTAGCCTGCTGGCCGACGACATGGGCCTGGGAAAAACCTTGCAGGTCATTACCCTGCTGTTGAAATTCAAGCAGGAAGGTCGGTTTAAAAAGCAGAAAGGTCTGGTTGTGCTGCCCACTACGCTGCTAACCAACTGGCAGAAGGAAATCGCCCGTTTCGCCCCTGACCTGCGCCCGCACGTCTACCACGGTCCCGGCCGCAAGCTTCCCGACGACGCGAACTACGATCTGCTGCTGACGACCTACGGCGTGGTACGTTCTGACCTGGAATCGCTTAAGAAGACGACCTGGGCAGTGGTGATTATCGACGAAGCGCAGAACATCAAAAACGCCGATACGGAACAGACCAAAGCGGTCAAAGCCCTGAAATCACCGATCCGCATTGCCCTCAGCGGTACGCCCGTCGAGAACCGGCTGTCGGAGTTCTGGAGCATTATGGACTTCGTCAATAAGGGCTATCTAGGCGGGCTGACCAAGTTCAATGAGGAGTTTGGCAAGCCGATTCAGCAGGAACGCGACCGCCAGAAACTCGATCAGTTCCGGCGCGTAACGAGTCCGTTCCTGCTCCGGCGCGTCAAAACCGATAAAACGATCATCAGCGACCTACCCGACAAGATCGAGAACAATCAGTTTTGCGCTCTCACGACCGAGCAGGCAGCCCTGTACCACAGCGTGGTCGAAGAAAGTATCCGGGCTATCGAGGAGAAAGACGGCATTGCCCGGCGCGGCTTGGTGTTGAAGCTGATGACGGCCCTGAAACAGATCGGCAACCACCCACGTCAGTACCTGAAAGAAGGCGACGCGACACCGTCATTATCGGGCAAGGCGACCCTATTGCTCAACCTGCTCGAAACGATCTACGCCAACCACGAGAAGGTGCTGATTTTTACGCAGTACCGCGAAATGGGTGAACTGCTCCAACAGTTTATCCAGCAGGCATTTGGGCAGCAGCCGCTGTTTCTACACGGCGGCACCTCCCGCCCCGACCGCGATCAGATGGTCGAGCAGTTCCAGAAAAACCGCTCTGACCACACATTTATTCTGTCGCTCAAAGCTGGTGGTACGGGCCTGAACCTGACGCAGGCCAATCACGTCATTCACTATGATTTGTGGTGGAACCCGGCTGTCGAAAATCAAGCCACTGACCGCGCCTTCCGCATCGGACAGACGAAGAACGTACTGGTGTACCGGCTAATGAACCAGGGAACGCTGGAAGAGAAAATTGACGCCATGATCCGCAGCAAAAAAGAACTCGCCGACCTCAGCGTCAAAACCGGCGAAACCTGGCTCGGCGACCTCTCCGACGACGAACTGAAAGAACTGGTATCTTTAGGCTAAACTTACTTTATTCATGCTTATCTACAGCCAGATAACGTTTCAGGAACTACGTCATCGGTTTGGTATTACCGTTGAAAACGAATCGTTTCTACCACCGGTCACGCCAGTTGCGTTGCCTGACTGGCTGCGCGCCTATCTGGCCATCAATCAACTGTCGCCAGCACTGGCCAAATCCGAGAAAGCGGTATCGGAGATGCTAATTGCGCCCGTTCTGTCGGCGGTGAAAGAGAACAATCTCGACAAAATCGCGCTGTTCTCCGGCGAAGCCCTAACGTTACCGGGTGAGCTATCCGGCATCTGTGATTTCATCATTGCAGCCAATCCAAAAGCTTTTTTACCAGAGCCACCTATCATGGTATTGGTCGAAGCAAAGCGTCAGGACTTGTACAGCGGTATTCCGCAGTGCGTAGGTGAAATGCTGGCAGCCCGAAGTACGAATGAGCGAGTCAATATTGATTTTGATGCTGTTTACGGCTGCGTTACAACGGGTAACGAGTGGCTTTTTCTACAACTAAACGGAAACCGTGCCATCACCGATCCGACTATTCTATACTATCCCGAACTAGAAAAAGTACTGGGTGTATTTCAGTGGATAATTAGTCAGTTTACTGTCAAATCCGCAGAAATACGGGCCAAGTAGAGCGATAGATACGCTCAGCCGGACTCGCTTGTTTTTGACTGTAACCTAAATTGGTTGAATTCATTCAATGAATTAACGTTAATTCGTTGAATTGGGCTGGATACGTACCCTGACTTTGCTCTGTAGCTTTATCCAAAGAATACTTCGTAGGTAAAGTTAGTGGTGCACGATGCTTTTACGGATGTACGACATCCGATAGCATGACCTCAACGCGACGTTCCTTTATCAAGACCCTTTCGGCGGCTTCTGCATTGGCGGCAGTACCCGCCATCCCCGGCTTTGCCTACATCCCGAACCTGAAAAAAATTGCGCCCAGCGACAAGATTCGACTGGCGACGATTGGCATGGGTATTCAGGGAAATTTCGACACACTGGCCGCGTTGAAGACGCCCGGCGTCGAACTGGTGGCCGTGGCCGATCTGTACGACGGGCGGCTCGAACACGCCAAGACGGCGTTCGGTAAAGACAAAGCCCTGTTTACGACCCGTGACTACCGCGAAATTCTGGCCCGCCCCGACGTCGACGCGGTAATCGTCGTAGTACCCGACCATTGGCACGATCACATCACGATCGCGGCTCTGAACGCGGGCAAACACGTGTACTGCGAGAAACCGATGGTGCAGCACCTTAACGAAGGCAAAGCCGTCATCAACGCGTGGAAGAAGTCGGGTAAGACGATGCAGGTGGGCAGTCAGCGGATCAGCAGCGCAGCTTTTCAGGAAGCCAAGCGTATGGTGCAGGCAGGCGACATTGGGGAGATTAATTACATCGAATCCAACAACGATCGGTTCAGCGCCATCGGAGCCTGGAACTACTCGGTACCACCCGATGCTTCAACCCAAACCGTCGACTGGGACCGGTTTCTCGGTGATGCGCCAAAACGTCCGTTCGACGCTAACCGTTTTTTCCGCTGGCGCAACTACCGCGACTACGGTACCGGCGTCGCGGGCGACCTATTCGTTCACCTGATTACGGGCGTACATTACGTTACGAATACGCTGGGGCCGACCCGTATTTTTTCGTCGGGAAATCTGGCGTACTGGAAGGAAGGGCGCGACGTGCCCGACATCATGACGAGCATTATGGACTACCCCAAAACGGCAGAACATAATGCCTTCCAGATGGTGCTGCGGGTCAACTTTGCCAACGCGGGACGTATTAACGACGTGACGCGCATCATCGGCAATGAGGGACAGATTGAGTTCTCGGAAAACAACCTGATCCTGACCAAGAAGAAGCTGCCCGTCGCGCCCGGCTACGGCGGCTACGACAGTTTCTTTACGTTCACCGAACCCGTGCAGCAGGAATTCGTCAAGCAGTACGACGCCAAATACCCGCCCGATACGCGTAAGGCTGAACCCGTACAAGAGGTCAAATTTGAGTCGCCGAAGGACGACGATCCGCACGCCAATCACTTCGCCGATTTTTTCAAGAATGTTCGCGAAGGCAGTCAGGGTACGATCGAAGACCCCGTTTTCGGCTTCCGGGCCGCGGCCCCGGTGCTGGCCTGCAACGAAAGCTACTTTACGCAGAAAGTCGTTGACTGGGACCCGGTTACGATGACACAAACAAATGCCGCTACGAAAGCACCACAAAAGGTGATGGCGAAAAAGAAGAAATAGCGAACAGTATGTTGTTGGTAAGGCGGGGCCACTGCTCCGCCTTACTTTTTGTATATGCCCCCAAAACGCTGGCTTTGGCCGACGCTCGCTCTGTTACTAATTGGCTGGATCGCCGTTGATCTGTCCGTTCCCCGCAAACACAGCATCCGACAGTTTGACCCGTTGGCCGTCGCCCGGCTCGAAACGGCGATGTGGCGGTCGTATTATGACAAGAATCCGGTATTGCTGTTCTGGCAGTTGGCGGGCGGGTTACGGCAACAATTTCACGCACCATTCTGGCGGTCGTTCGGGCTGGGTTTTCAGGCAACCAAAGCGGCTTTCGTGTTCAAACGCGGTCAGTCGAACGCCGATTATCAGCAGGCCCTTCCGGAGCTGACGACCTACTACCACAACATTCAGGAACTGACGGCCGAACCGTTCACAATACCCGACATGGCTCGCGAAGAGCTCAACTGGTGGATCGTCCATCGGCAGCGCGACCGCTATTCGTATGCCGACCTCGCCAACGCCCTCGACACCACGGCCGCCGTGCTGTACCGACAACCGGCGTCGTCATTCACCCGGTACGGACAACTACGGGCCGAAGCCATGCGCCTGTGCGACGAAGCCGGGCGTGGTGCTACCGAGGCCGACTGGCAGCGCATCGAACACGTACTAAACCAGGCATGGGGCGAATTACACCGGGTCGTAGTGGTAAAATCGGCAAATCAATAGACCAGCATCGGCGGTTTACAGTTTATAGATCACGGTTTACGGTGGCCACCGTGGCGCGGTCCGACAGGTCTGTATTCAACGCCCGACAGATACGCCGTAATACGGGTTGATTCTTCTCTATGCAATTAACGATCTCGACTGAAAATCCGCTGGAGTGGCTGGTCAAAACGGCCAATCTGGCTCCGGTTCCGCTGTTGCACGCGCAGGTGATGCCCGTGATGGCCAAAGCGGTGCTGGAAGCTGCCGACAAGGGGGTATTCAAAGCCGCCGGAGCCGGTCCGCAGACGCTCGATCAGCTAACACAGGCTCTGAACCTGAACCGCAAAGCACTCGGTGAACTGTTGGGTCTGTTAACGGCCATGCACTACTTCACCTACAAAAACGAGCTGTTTGAACTGACGCCAATGGCCCGCCGGTTTGCCTTCCCCGACGACCCTATGTCGGTGCACGGCATGATGGTGTTCAACAACCGCGTGGCCTGGCATTGGCTCGATCACCTGGGCGACTACCTCGAAACAGGTAAGGGTATCCACTACCACGACAGCCTGACGACCGACGAATGGCAGTATTACCAGGAAGCGATGGTAGCCGCGACAAGCACGGAAGCCAAAGAGTTTGGCCGTCGAGCACCGGTTCCGAAAACGGCCACGCGGATGCTCGACATTGGTGGGTCGCACGGGCAGCATTCGGTAGTGCTCTGCAAAAAAATACCCGCCCTGACGTCGACCATCCTCGACCTACCCCCGGCCATCGAACAGGCGAGACCCCTGCTGGAACGGCAGGGCATGGGCGACCGGGTACAGTACCAGCCGGGCAACGCGCTCACCGACGATTTTGGCACCGATGCTTATGACATTATCCTGCTATCGAGTCTGGCTCATCACTTCACAGCCGGGCAGAATCAGCACGTGACCGACAAGGTGGCAAAAGCGTTGCGGCCGGGTGGCGTGTTTATCGTCAACGAGTTCATCCGGCCCGAAACCGGCAGCAAACCCGAACTAATCGGCAGCAGCACGGATCTTTTTTACGGACTAAGCAGTACTGCCGGAAATTACTCTATCGCTGAAATACAGGGGTGGCAACAACAGGCGGGTTTAAAGAAGCATAAAGTCATCTGGTACCGCACTCTCCCCGGCCGGGCGATGGTAGTAGCCAAAAAGTAACCGGGTGTACACGTACTTTTGTGGCGACCACCGCGTGGCGTAAACCGTAAACTGACTATCGAAACCCGATCTTATGCCTGCCCCATACAAGCATCTTTTCTTTGATCTCGATCACACGCTCTGGGATTTCGACCGAAACTCCGCTGAGTCGATTGCTGAATTGTATGACACCTTCGCGCTGATCGACCTGGGCATTTCATCGGTCGACACGTTCAGCAATCATTTTATCCGCATCAACAAGCAGCTCTGGGCCGACTACGACAAGAATCTGATTACACACGGCTACATCCGTGAGAATCGGTTTCCGATGGTATTTCAGGCAATGGGCGTCGAGTGTGGTGACATACACGTAGCCATGAACGACGAATACCTTCGCCTGCTACCCCGCAAGAAACACCTCCTCGACTCGGCGCAGGACGTACTCGATTACCTGCACAACCGCTACCAGATGCACATCATCACCAACGGTTTCGCAGACATTCAGGCAATCAAACTGGAAAGCTCGGGCATCACGCATTACTTCGAACACGTCATTACCAACGGTATTGTCAACGCGAAAAAACCCGACCCGGCCATCTTTCGGTATGCGCTGGACATTAGCGGAGCCAACGCGTCGGAGAGTCTGATGATCGGTGATAATTACGAAGCCGACATTCTGGGGGGCAAACGCGCCGGACTCGATACGCTGTTCTACAATCAGGCCGGTACACCCGTCGATGAGCCGCCGACCTATACCATTCAACACTGGCGCGAACTGATGGCGATTCTATAACGCATCAGCACGCTCAAAAAGCCAACGCATGACTTTCGATAACACAACTGCCCTCGTCACAGGGGGTGCCTCGGGGCTGGGCGAAGCCACCGTCAGGATGCTGGCCGCGCAGGGAGCCAACGTCATTATCGCCGATCTGAATCAGGAGCGTGGCTACGCTTTGGCAGACGAGCTGGGCAAGCGGGTACGCTTCTGCCTAACCAACGTCACTGACGAAAGCGACGTACAGGCGGCTATCAACCGGGCCGTCGATACGTTCGGTGGATTGCACATCAACGTCAACTGCGCGGGAGTAGCCGAAGCCCGCAAGACGCTCGGCAAGGTCGATGGCGTGTATGGGGCGCACTCGCTGGCGGCTTTCCAGAAAGTGATTGCCGTCAACCTGATCGGTACGTTCAACGCTATTCGGCTATCGGCCATGGCCATGGAGCGCAACGAACCGAATGCCGAAAGAGAGCGGGGCGTTATCATCAGCACGGCCTCGGTTGCGGCTTTCGACGGGCAGATGGGGCAGGCCGCTTATTCGGCGTCGAAGGGCGGTATCGTCGGGATGACGTTGCCCATCGCCCGCGATCTCGCCCGGTCGGGTATTCGCGTGATGACCATTGCACCCGGCTTGTTCGAGACGCCCCTGCTGGCGTCGCTACCCGAAGAAGCACGGCTATCGCTGGGGCAGCAGGTACCGTTCCCGTCGCGGCTCGGCCGCCCGGCGGAATACGCCCAACTGGCAAAAAGTATTATCGAAAACGCCATGCTCAACGGCGAAGTCATCCGCTTGGATGGCGCTATCCGCATGGGGCCCAAATAGTGCTGATGTAGTTGTGTAGCCTGGACCGGCCCGCCGGCGCGGCTCCAGGTCCGGGTGGGCGCGTAGCGACCGAAAAAGCTACCGCCTGGCATAGTTACCCTGACGAGCACCCGGACGTGGATCGCTCCGGCGCACCGGTCCAGGCTACACGGACGCTCCTTTCAGATATGGACGTCTGGGCTACACAACTAACAGGCTATCCGTAGCTACAACTTACTCAATCGCTCGGCGGCTTCCTGGATGACGTCGTCGGTTTTAGCGAAGCAGAAGCGGAGAATGTGGTAGTCGTTCTGCTGGTGGTAGAATACCGATGTTGGAATCGAGGCCACGCCGATCTCTTTCGTCAGTCGAATAGCCAAGTCGTAATCTGGCTCATCGGTGATCGCGTCGTAGGCGACGCACTGAAAAAAGCTGCCCTCGGCGGGTGTGGATCGAAACCGGCTATTGGCGATGCCAGCCAGAAACAGATCCCGTTTGCGCTGGTAGAAAGCGGGGAGTTGCTGGTAGCGGGCCGGTTCAGCCAAATAGTCGGCAATGGCGTATTGCATGGGCGTAACGGTGCTAAACGTGACATACTGGTGAATCTTACGAAACGCAGCTGTCAGTGGGGCTGAGGCCAGACAATACCCGATCTTCCAGCCCGTGATGTGAAACGTCTTCCCAAACGATCCAACCACGAACGTGCGGTCGCGCAGCACCGGATGCGTCATCAATGACTGATGCGTGCGCCCGTCGAACAGGATATGCTCGTAGACTTCATCACTGACCAGCCAAATGTTGCGGTCCTGCACCAGTCGGGCCAGTTGATCGAGGTCGTCGCGGGTCCAGCAGCGCCCGGTCGGGTTGTGCGGGGTGTTGACCATGATCAGCCGTGTACGGTCCGTAATGGCCTCTTCCACCACCGACCAGTCGACGGCGTAGTCGGGCGGGGTTAGCGTGATGTAGACGGGTATGCCACCGTTCAGGTCGATGGTCGGCACGTAGCTGTCGTAAGCCGGTTCAAACACAATCACTTCATCGCCGGGCTGCACCACTGCTGTAACAGCCGCAAAAATCGCTTCCGTTGCCCCCGACACAATCGTGACCTCCGTATCAGGATCATAACTAACCCCGTACTGCTCCGCCGTTTTCTGCGCCAGCCGCTCCCGTAACACCGGTACACCCGTCATCGGCGCATACTGATTCCGGCCCGCCCGCATATGTTCGTCGACCAGTGCCGTCAGCGCGGGGTCGCAGTCGAAGCCGGGAAAGCCCTGCGACAGATTCAGTGCCCCCGTCTCCGTCGCCAGTTGCGACATCACGGTGAAAATGGTCGTTCCCACGCGGGGTAGTTTATCAGGGAGTAGCACGGTATTCGGTTTTCAGTTTACGGTTTACAGTTTTCGGCGGTCTGACGGGTCGGCACACAGTCGAGCGAATAAGCAAGTTACCGCCAAAACGCAGAACGACCACCCACAAATGGATGGTCGTTCTGTCTTCTGATCGGTCCGGTGATGCGTCAGCCCGCGCCACGGTGACCACCGTGGACCGTAATCTGTAAACCGTAACCTTAGAAAGATGCCGTTAGGCGGGTGAACAGGAAGCGACCGTTGAAGCCACCCTGGTTCGAGCCAAACAGGAACCGGCCCCGGTTCGACGCATCACGACCCGACGCGTAATCGACCGAGCCCAGCGCGTTGCGAGGGTCGATATAAATCTGATCGGGGTAGATATCGAACAGGTTGTTAGCACCCAGCGACAGACTGACAGCTTTCGTGAAGCGGTAGTTCAGCGTTAGGTCCGTAATCCAGACCGGATTGAATGTCTGATCGATGTACGGATCACCGGCTTCGTTGCGGGCAAACTGCGAATTGTAGTAGGCACCGCTGGCGTTTTTCGCGTAGGGGTCCAGATTCGTCCGGTTCGTCACCGAGCCAAAGCGTACCGTCCGCAGCGTTACATCGAACTTGTTGATCGTGTACGACGCGCTCAGGTTGATCTTGTTCTGCGGCTGTCCCGTTTCGAGCAGTGCTACCTGCGAGCGGTCGAAGAAGATGTTGCGGAACCACGTATCGGGGTTGCCGCCCTTGTTCTCGTTGTTGGCCGCACTATTGATCAGCGTCGACGGGTTCACCGACAACACCTTGTTCTGGTTGAAGTTGATAGCCGCCGTCAGCGTCAGTTGACCCGGACCAGCTTTCAGCCGCTCCGTCGCCACGATGTCGATCCCTTTCGTGCGGGTGTCGGCGGCATTGGCGAAGAAGCGAACGTTATTGATTCCCACGTACTCATTGGCGGCAAAGCCCAGCACCGACCGGCTGAACGCACCCGAATACAGAATCCGGTCTTTGATGTCGATCAAGTAGGCGTCAACCGTAATCGTGAACTGCCGACCGATCTGACTCGTCAGACCCAGCGTGTAGTTGACCGACGTTTCGGGCTTCAGCGCGTCGACACCAATAAACTGCCGGGCAATCGGGTTTTCGTTGTTCACCGTCAGCGTATTCGACGGGTTGCCGCTCACAAACTGCGTACTTGTGTTCTGGAAATACCGCTGATGCAGGCTCGGCGCGCGGAAGCCGGTGCTGATAGCTCCGCGAATGTTGAGCGCGTCGATCAGCCGCAGGCGACCCGCCAGCTTACCCGTCACTTTCGAGCCAAAATCCGAGTAGTTCTCGTACCGACCCGCCAGATCGAGCAGCAGTCGGCGGAACAGTTCGCCCTCCACGTCGGCGTACAGGCTGAAATTGTGCCGGGTGGCGTTGATGGCGTCGGTAGGCTGGTAGCCGGGAAACACCTGCGAACCGGGCAGAGCCAGCGTCGTACCGGGCGATGTACCGCCAATGGTAAACGGAGCCGTTGGCACAGTCTTGCCGATGCTGGCACCGATGTACGAGTTTGGCTCACCCGCTTCGATCTGGAACTGGTCGCGCCGGTATTCGGCACCAGCCGCCAGGTTCAGCCCCGTAATTTCGCCAACCTGCGCGTACAGCCGCGAGAAATCGAGGTTCGTTGTGTTCTGGTTGAACTTCAGCTTACCCGCGTAAAAATCCGTTTGCTGCGTGTTGCTGTTGGGCAGCGACGCGTTCCCCGAATTCAGCACGTCGAAGCGGAACGAGTTACGGCCGAACGTGTTGCTCAGGTCCATGTTCCACTGTCCCAGCTTCGTCTTGTACCCCACCAGCAACGACTGATCGTTGATGATCGACTGAATGGCGGGCAAAAAACCATCGGCGTAGTACAGTGACCCATCGGCGTTGAGCGGCTGCTGCGAACGCGAGGCCGGTACGCGGTTGTTACCGTAGCCCGTACCCGTGCGGTACGAGGCACCCGCCGTGAAATACACGCTTCCGTTGACGCCCACCGGCAGCGTACCGTTGACGAACAACCCGTAGTTGCGCGACGACGAGTTACCAATGATCATGTTCTGCCGGTTGTAGCCCCGCTGGGCGATAATCGCCTGATCGTCGGCGATAAGTTTGGTCCGAAAATCACTTGCGTTTTGGCCCGTTGGTGTCGTTGGAAAACCACCCGACGCACCCAGATACTCCGTCGGCGCGTTGTCGGGGCCACTGCGGTTCGTCCGGCCGCGCTCCTGCACCTGCCCGGCGACCGTCAGGCTACCGTTTCTACCGAGTCGGAAGCCTTTTGAAAAATCGAACTGCAACACGCCCCCGTCGCGCAGCGATTGACTGCGGGGGTCCGAGCCACCACCAATCAGCGGCACGTTGTATTTCATGTTGGTGAAACTCTGCCCGGCCGTCAGCGATGCCGTCAGGCCCGTGTAGTTCTTTTTCAGCACGACGTTGATAACGCCCGCAATGGCATCCGAACCATACTGCGCAGCCGCTCCGTCGCGCAGCACTTCAATGCGCTCGATAGCCGCTACCGGGATGGCGTTCATGTCGGTACCAACCGAACCACGACCCACCGAACCGTTAATGTTAACCAGTGCCGTCGTGTGCCGACGCTTGCCGTTAACCAGCACCAGCACCTGATCGGGGCCAAGCCCGCGCAGCGATGCCGGGTCGATGTGGTCGGTACCATCGGTTACGGTTTGGCGGTTGGAGTTGAACGACGGCGCAACGAAGTTCAGAATCTGACTGACGTCGGTTTGCGCGTAGCCTTTGAGGTCTTTCGTGCTAATCACGTCGACCGGGGCCACCGTCTGAATGTTGGTGCGGGCTGTAGCAGCACGCGATCCCACGACAACGACTTCGTTGAGCCGCGACGATGATTCCTGAATAGCCGCGTTGAGTTTAGTCTCCTCTCCCGTCGTTACCGTAACGGGTAGCGTAAGTGCTTCGTAGCCTACGAAGCTGAACCGGACATTGTACGTACCGGGGCTAACGTTGAGCCGATACACACCTTCGGCGTCAGCGGTGGCACCGGTACTGCTGCCTACCACCACGACCGTTGCGCCCGGAATCGGCGAACCACTCGTCTTGTCGGTGACGCGTCCGGTCAGACCCTGCGCGGCTGCCAGCGAGAGCGCGAAGAGCCAGGCAACTGCGGAAAATACAAATCGTGAAGTTTTATAGAAATACAGATTAATCATAGAGTCCTATTTTAATTAAACAGCAAATAAAAACAACGTATTGCTACTAGCCAAAATAGCAGTCTTATATTTTACGTATTTGATCGTTTGCCAATTAATAATTTTATTTAATAATTACCTATAGTCATACTATCACAGAAACAGTCATAAGTACGATCATTATAGTTATTGAAAAAATACTATTTGATTGTGATAATGTTAGTTTAACCGACTTCCTTAAAACAGAAAAGGTCCACACGATTGTGCGGACCCCTTCAATTGACAAAACGGTAGTGCTTACTTCACCGATACGACTTCCAGATCGAAGCGAAGTGGTGCATACGGCGTAATGATGTATGTGTTGTTCTGCACAACCCCCGTTGTTCCGTAACCCAGCGTTGAGGGGAAAATGATCGTTGCTTTCTCGCCAACGCGTAGCTTCGATAAGCCTTCTTCAAAACCAGCAACGTACTTACCCTGCCCCAGCGTAGCATCGAAGGTGCCAGTGCCGGTACTGTCAAAAGCCGTCCGTGACCGTAACGTCCGGCCAGCATAACGAATCGTTACCGTCTGCCCGGTCGTGGGCGAAGTACCTGCCGTGTTTGTCTGCGTGCGGATAAAGCGCAGCCCGGTTGTGCTCAGTTCGGGCGTCGGCAAACTGTTGCGGCTGATGTAGTCGCTGATCTGTTGATCCTGCGTCCGCGACCGGACCAGCGTTACGTCGAAGCGAACGGGTGAATACGCAGGCAGGTTGGTCAGCGCCCGATCGTTATAGCCGATGTACGACGGAAGCAGCATGATGGCTTTGTCGCCCTCGCCCATCAGCCCCAGCCCCTGTTCCAGGCCCGACAGAATCGACTGAATTCCGTAGGGATAATACACCGGCGTGGTAGACGCCGAACTGTCGACGAGCACCCCCGTATTGATGTTGTACGACTTATAGTTGAATTGAACCTCTTCGCCGACGGCGGGTTTTTTCGCCCCGATTACCGAGTCCGTTTTGTAGAAGTAAAGCCCGCTCGTCAGCTTAGAACCTTTATACGCCTTTTGCGACGCATAGTTCAGAATAGCCTGATCATTAGCGATATACAGGTCATTGGTACCGTTGATATCTGTTTGCTTGCAGGCCGTAATTACCCCGGTCAGCGCCAGTAGGGTTAGTAAAGTTTGTGTTGCGTTACGCATGAATTGAAAAGAGAAATGTACTGATACTACGCAAATCGACCCGGTTTCGTGGCGAATCGTTGGAATAGCGGGTCAGAACCAGTCAACCGAATCAAGGCAACAGCACCTGATCAACGATGTGAATGACCCCATTGTTGGAGATCAGATCCGCCTGTTTGATATTGGCCGACGTACTGTTGCGGTTGCCTTTGATCGTGGCCGTTCCCGTGTTGGTAAAGACCGTCAGGCGAGCCCCGTTCAGCGTCGTCAGTACACCGGTCTGGAATTGATAGGATAGCAGCGACCCAGACACAGCGTGGTACGACAGCAACGACGACAGCGTCTGCGAACTGGTTGATTCGATTGCGTTAATGCTGCTGTAGCCAGCCGCCCGGAACGCATCGTTGGTCGGCGCGAACAGCGTTACCAGATTACCCGACGACGTACTACTCAGCGCCGTTAACAAAGTAGGGTTGGCTACGGCAAGTCGCTTTACAGCCGCCGACAGAAACGTAAGATCCTGGTTCGCATCGATGGTTGCCAGCAAACTGCTCTGCGATGGGCTCAGCAGCTTATCGATAACCTGAATCGGCCCGTTGGCTGTCTGAATATCCGACTGCACCAGTTTGGCACCGTTGATGTACAGCGTCGACGCCGTTTTGTTGATAAACACGACACCATTGTCTGCGGTCTGCACCGTCGTTTGCCCCGACGGAATGGCCGATGTCGACAGCGGTGCGTACAGCATGTGGTGGGTGAGCAGGGCCCGCACCTGCGCTTGCGGCAGCGCCCGGATTGCCGCTTCGCTGCCCAGACCGGCCGCAACGAATGCATCGTTGTTGGGAGCCAGTAGCGTCATGTTAGCCGATTTAAACGCGCCACCGAAGGCTGCATAATTGGTAGCTGCCCGTAGCAGCTGAAACTGATCATCTTCCTGCACCCGGTCAGCGATGGTCCTGGGTACGGCCACTTGTTCGTCCTCATTCCCACACCCCGTCAACGACGTGCCCAGTATAAAAAACAGTGCCACACGGAGTAGCCACTGCGTCATAAATCGATTCATCAGGTCAAGCATTACGCCGGAATTTACGCTGCAAATATAGAACCAGCCAGCCGACAAGCCGTTATTCGGCCATCAGCACCTTTCTGATTACCACGTCTGTAGTTCTGATTCTATTGCACGGCCCCCTGCGTTTTTTTCCGTATCTTCGCAGCCTTTGTTAAATACTGTTAAAACAATCCCCCAGGGATGAAGGAAGATATTGATCCGGGCAATCTGCCTCAGCACATAGCCGTTATCATGGACGGAAATGGCCGCTGGGCGAAACAGCAGGGAGCCGCCCGCATTTTTGGTCATAAAAACGCCATTAAGGCGGTTCGGGAAGTAACCGAAGGCTGCGCGGAACTCGGCGTCAAGTTTCTGACGCTTTATGCTTTTTCAACGGAAAACTGGAACCGGCCCAAACTCGAAGTCGACGCGCTGATGACGCTGCTGGTGCATACCATCCGGGGTGAAATCAAAACGCTGATGACCAACAACGTGCGGCTGACGACCATTGGCCACACCGAAACGTTGCCCAAAGATTGTCAGCGCGAACTGGCCGAAGCCATGCGCGAAACGGCCAACAACACAGGTCTGACGCTGGTACTGGCCCTGAGCTATAGCGGCCGGTGGGAGATTCTGGAAGCCGCCCGTCAGCTGGCCATACAGGTGCGCGATGGCAAACTGGCCCCCGAAGACATCGACGAAACCCGATTCCACCAGCACCTGACGACGGCCGATATGCCCGACCCGGAACTGATGATTCGGACGAGTGGCGAAATGCGAATCAGCAATTTCATGCTGTGGCAGCTGGCCTACTCCGAGTTTTACATGCCCGAAGTACTTTGGCCGGACTTCCGCCGTGAACACCTGCATGAGGCTATCCTCACCTACCAGCAACGGGAACGGCGGTTTGGCAAAACAAGCGAACAATTAACCAAATAAGGCTGGTATGCGGGTTGCGCTCAGTCTGCTTATTGATAACGTGCTTACTAAAAAGAAAGTGATCGTACCAACCCTCAGCGTTCGCAGCGGGTCATCCGTTTTTCATACCACCGTGCGTGCCTGTTCGTGCATACACTGCTAAGAATCAATTTGCCTGCCGACTTCATGCAAGCCAACTATCGGGCTGATTTACCACTATCAATGCCTGCGATCAGTAAACCACTTACTTCGTTGAAACACCGTATAACGTACATGCTGGCACTCGTTTGCCTGCTAACCGCGCTGGCCCCCGTTCTGGGTCAGGTGCGGGTAGGCGTCGGCCGTCCGGCTACTGAAACGCCATTTTCTTCCGACGAACTAACCAATTACGCCAGCCCGAAAGAATACGAGATCACCGGCCTGAGCGTAACCGGTACCCGCTACCTCGACCCAAACTCGCTGGTATCGCTGGCTGGTTTGAAAGTAGGCGACAAAACCCGGATTCCGGGCGAAGCGGTTGGCTCGTCGGTGCGTAAGCTGATGGACTCGGGCCTGCTCGATAACGTCGAACTGTTCGCTACCCACACGGGCGAGGGTAAAGTCGCGCTGATGTTTAAAGTGCAGGAGCGCCCCCGGCTGTATCGGGTTAGCTTTATGGGCATAAAAAAAGGCGAGCAGGATCAGCTGAAAGACAAAACCAAGCTGAACCTGGGTAAGATCGTCAGCAACACGATTGTCAAGAATACACAGATGGCCGTGCGGAAATACTTCGTCGACAAAGGCTACCTGAACACCAAAGTAAAGATCACGACGATACCCGACAGCGCCCGCAACAACGCGACGATGCGCGTACTGGTCGACAAGGGGCAGAAGGTAAAAATTGCCAAAATTAACTTCGAGGGGATGGACGAAGCCGACGAGTCGGCCGTGCGGATGAAGATGAAGAGCACGAAGGAAAAGCGCTTCGGCCGCCTGTTCACCCCGTCGAAGTTTGTGCCCAAGAAATACGAGGAAGATAAGCAGAAGCTGATCGCCTACTATAACAAGCTGGGCTACCGCGACGCCAGCATTGAAAGTGACACGCTGATCCACAACCCAGACAATACGGTGTCGCTCAACATCACGCTCAACGAAGGCAAAAAGTACTACTACCGCAACATCGACTTTTCGGGTAACTACCTGTACACGGCTGCGCAACTGCGGGGTGTGCTTGGCATTCAGAAGGGTGACGTATATAACCCGGAAGACCTTGAAAAACGGCTGAACGGTAACCCCGGTCAGGACCTGAGTTCGCAGTACATGGACGACGGTTATCTGTACTACAACGCGACACCCGTTGAGCGAATGATCGACGGTGATTCGATTGATCTGGAAATTCGTGTCTTTGAAGGCAAGCAGGCGACCATCAACCGGATCGTGCTGAATGGCAACACCAAAACCAGCGACCACGTCGTGATGCGGACGATCCGTACGCTGCCAGGGCAGAAGTTTTCCAAAACGCTGCTCATCCGTACGCAACGCGAACTGTCGACGCTGGGCTATTTCGACCCGGAGAAAATCGGCATTCAGCCTGTGCCGCAGAACGACGGTACCGTCGATATCGAATATACGGTTGAAGAAAAACCATCCGACCAGATTGAACTATCGGGCGGCTGGGGCGGCTACGTCGGCTTCGTTGGTACGCTCGGTTTGACGTTCAATAACTTCTCGGCCCGTAACATCCCTCACCTGAGCGCGTGGAAGCCCCTGCCAGCCGGCGACGGGCAGCGGGTGCAGGTTCGTTTTCAGGCCAACGGCCGGCAGTATCAGGTGTACTCGCTGTCGTTTACCGAACCCTGGCTCGGTGGCCGCAAGCCCAACGCCCTGTCGGTTAGTGCCAGCCACACGGTATACCGCTCGTACTATGACCCGCTCAACCCGGCCAGTCTGTACCAGAGTCTGGCGGGCCGCACTCCAACGGGTTCGTACTCGAACACGGCTTTCACCGTTGGTCTGGGTCGTCAGTTGAAAGTACCCGATGACTTTTTCTCGCTGACGCACTCGCTGTCGTATCAGCGGTACGATCTGAACAACCTCGACCTGTTCTACATCGGCTACAAGAACGGTATCTCGAACAACTTCACCTTCAATACGACCATTGCCCGGAACAGCATCGACAACCCGCAGTTTCCCCGGTCGGGTTCGTCGTTCTCGCTGAGCGGTTCGTTTACGCCCCCCTACTCGGCCTTCAAAACCGAAAAGGAAAACGTAAGCATCGAAAACCGGTTCAAGTTTGTCGAGTACCACAAATGGATGTTCGACGCGAGCTGGTTCCAGACTGTTGTTGGTAAGCTGGTGCTGAACGCACGGGCGCACATGGGCTTTCTGGGCAGCTACAACAAGCGCACCGAGATCGGCCCCTTCGAGCGATTCGTACTGGGTGGTTCGGGTCTGGCGGGTCAGGGTCAGTTTGCCCTGGCGCAGGACATCATTGGTCTGCGCGGTTACGACGACCGGAGCGTCTACACGGCAGACTACAACCAGGTTGCGTCAGCGGCTGCCCGCAGTCAGGGCGGGGTTGTGTACAACAAATTCGTAGCCGAGCTGCGCTACCCGGTATCGCTGAACCCGTCGGCCACAATCTTCGCGCTGACGTTCCTTGAAGCGGGTAACAACTGGGCGAGCTACAAGCAGTACAACCCGTTTGATCTGAAACGGTCGATTGGTTTTGGTGCGCGGATTTTCATGCCAGCCTTCGGTCTGATCGGTATCGACTACGGCTACGGTTTCGACACTATTCCGGGCATCAAAGAGAAACCATCGGGCCAGTTCCACTTCACGATTGGTCAACAGATCCGATAAGATTTAGCTCGCGTCAGCGTTTTATAAACGACGAACCGGCCCGATGATTGGCCCGGTATTGGCAGGGGAATCTAACTGACAGTCAATTCGTTTGTCTTGAAAAGTTGACGCAGGGTCATGAGAAAGGGGATAATTTTTGTACTTTTGTGCGCCTTTTGGCCAACTGTTCAGGCTTCGGCTCAGAAGTTTGGCTACGTCGACACGGAGTTCGTTTACAGCAAGATGCCTGAGTATCAGAAGGCCCTTGGCGAAATCGACAAGTTTACCGACAAGTGGGCCAAAGACATACAGGACAAGTACGCCGACATTAAAAAGATGCAGCGGGCCTACCAGGCAGAAGAGATTCTGCTGACCGATGAGATGAAGCGTGACCGGCAGCGGTTACTGAGCGAGAAAGAACGGGAAGCCCGCGATTACAATAACAAGGTGTTTGGCTACGAGGGTATGCTCTACCAGAAAAAAAAGGAGCTGATGCGGACGCCGATGGACATGGTGATTCGGGCCATTGAAAAAGTATCCGTACAGAAGAAGCTGGACTTTATGTTCGATAAAGCATCTGATTTTGTTATGCTGTACACCAACCCCCGCCACGACTACACGGAGTATGTTATGGAAGAACTGGGGCTCGATGTAAACGCAAAATCAGGTAAGCCCAACACCGTTGCCGGTGCGGTTACCAACCCCGCCGGAACCAGTACAGACAATAAACCAACCACAAAACAGTAGTAGTAAACCAAGTAAACTGAAGATGAACAAGACACTCGTTATGGCGTTCGCAGCCGCTTTGCTGGCTGGTGGTCTGAACGCTCAGGCTCAAACAACGGCAGCCCCCGCCACGACGGCCTCGGCAGCCGTAAAGCTGGGCTATACGAATATCGATTATATTCTCGGCCAGACACCCGAAGCTAAAGACATACAAAACCAGTTGACCATTCAGCGGACGCAGTCGGAAAACGAACTGAAGCGGATGCAGAAAGAACTGGAAGACAAGTATGGCGCTTACCAGAAAGGGGCTGAGCAGATGTCGGAGGTAATCCGCAAAGACCGCGAAACCGAATTGCAGGGGCTGCAAACCCGCATTCAGGAGTTTGGTCGGACGGCTGAGCAGTCGCTGCAAACCAAGTACGGTCAGCTGGTAAACCCGGTTGTACAGAAAATTCAGAAAGCGATCGACGCAGTAGCGAAGGAGAACGCGTACACCTACGTTTTCAACCTCGATGCCGGTGCCAACACGACGCCGATTCTGCTGGTAGCGCCTGAAGAAAATAACATCACGGAGCTGGTGCTTCGCAAGATGGGTATCGATCCGTCGAAAATTGCTGCTCCGGCTGCCAATAAGCCTGCAACGACGGGTACGGGTTCGGCCGCTGCTCCAGCCGCGACGCCAAAGAAAAACAAGTAAGTCGGCTGAATAAGCATTGATTCTTATTGAAACGAGTCAGTCCCTAACCGGGCTGACTCGTTTCGCATTATGCCGGGTATATCCCGAAATTTGTGCAAAGCTGCCCGTCGTACGTTGGTCAATCTGGCCAAAGAGTTAGGCAGAAACGACCCACGACAAAATTCCCGGCCTTACTTTTGCGTTCTTTCTGTTAGTACTACTCGTAAACGTTATCTATGAACCGTACGGCCGGTCTACTGGCGGGGTTGCTGATCGGCCTGCTTTGGGGCAGAACCCACGCTCAGGATACAAAACCATTACGTCTTAATTTCCCTGCTCAGTCCGACTGGAGCGTAGTACCGGAAGGCAGCACCGTTCGTTTCGACGTAAAAGCCAACGCGCCTACCGGCGACACGCTGACATTCTCACTTCGGGGCGACAAAATCCCGGAAGGGGCTGAAATCGACTCGCTGGGCCATTTCAGCTGGACACCGGCTCACAACCTGGCCGACCGGATTCAGACGCGTAAGCTGGTGCCCATCACGTTCGACGTACGCGATCAGCACGGGCATTCAGCGACCCAAACCATTGACTTCGCGGTGCTGCACGTCAACCGTCCACCCATGATTGGCGAACTGCGTCCCTTTTACGTACAGTATAAGACGCAGAATACCTATAAAATGGACCCCGAACTGGTTCATGACGACGATGGTGACCCGATCGTGTTTATTTCAATCCCGGATCAGATGCCGGAGGGCAGCAAGCTCTCCGCACAGGGTGAACTGATCTGGACCTTGTCGTACAATCAGTTCAAGAAACTCAAGCAGGCACCGATATACATTGAGTTCTGGGTGGAAGATCAACCCGCCAAGACCCGCTCGAAAGGACGGCTCAAAGTCGAAGTGACCGAGATGGACCTGCCGCCCGATATCGCCGTTATTCCGCAGGAAACCCGCTACAAGCTTCGCGAAAACGCCACCGTCGATCTGAAATTCTATCTGTCAGACCCGAATGGCGACGACGATATCAACGAATTTAACTTTCTGTCTGACAACCAGCAGATCCCAAAAACGGCGCTGGTTAAGAATACCGACAATCAGTACGAATTCATCTGGCAACCCGGTTTCGACTTCGTTAAAGACCCCTACGATTCACTGGAAGCGCACGTAACGTTTTACGTGCTCGATAAGGCGCAGAACCGGCAGGAACGGCAAATTACGTTTGTAGTGAAGAACACCGTCAACGAAGCGGAGAAAGACCGGTACTACTATACTCAATACCGGCAGGTACTGGTACAGGCCTGGGGTCTGATTGAGCAGTTGGGCGAAAAAGAGGAACAGCTGAAGCGCGACTACAAACGAGCCAAAGGCGGCAAGCGGAACCGCTCGGTTGCCAACGCATCATTAGGTGCCGTTACAGGCGTGTCACCTGCTATTACGAGTAGTAATGGCAGTCAGGATACGCAGCGGCTTATCTCAGCTATTGGCGGCACGGCCGTGTTGACGATGGGCACGCTGGAAGCCACCGAAGTAATCGGCAAGTCCATGAAAGACTTACTCGATCGATACAACTATGTACTCGGAAAGAAAGCGGAATTGCAGAACAAAGGCGACGTATTCGCTCGAGAGTTTGCGCTCAAATCAAGTCGGCGTAGCAACGAATTTGTCAAAAAACTCGACGATTTCAGGGGGGTAATGAGCCTTAGCGGACTGGTTGCGCTGGAACTGGACGCCAACTGGCAATCAAAAAAGGAAGCAACCGATAAAGCAGTCAAGCGCACGTTCAAAGACTTTACTATGCTCGAAGAAGCGCAGTAAAAGTCTTATTTTCAACACGAAGGCACAGAGATCACCGAGGAAAAACTCCGTGTGCTCTGTGCCTTTGTGTTGAAAAATGGCTTAGTCCAGTCAGTCTTCTTTGGGGATTGTCGGTGTCGCACTTACACCGTGGATGTCGTTGCGACGCGTGTCATCAGTCGATTCGTCCGTCCGGTCGCTGTGGGCAGGTGTAGGTGTCGACTCCTCTTCCACTTCACTCATTGGCAGAACGGATGCTTGCGTAGCGTCCGGGCCGGAGGTGGGCAGCATACCATCCTCAGGATCGAAACCACCGAAAAAACGACGCTGAAACAAGAGTATCAGGCAGACGCCGATAAAGATACAGGAGTCAGCGATGTTGAAAATAGGGGTCGAGTAATACTGTCCGCCCCAAACCGGAACCCACTCCGGGATGAATCCCTCCCAGACATCGACAAAAATCATGTCGATCACCTGCCCGTGAAACCAGGGCGTCGGTGATCCGTAGGGGGCGTTGTGAAGAAAAACCCCGTAGAATGTACTGTCGATAACGTTACCAACAGCCCCGGCCAGAATCATCGCTATCGCCCAAAGCAATCCATTCGGGGCTCCCCGATGGGCCAGATGCACCAGATAGTAGCCAATGCCGACCATGGCAAACAGCCGAAAGACGCTCAGCAATAACTTCCCGTATTCGTAGCCAAGCTGCATCCCAAACGCCATTCCTGGATTAAGCACATAATGCAGCTTAAACCAGTCGCCAATCAGTTTGACCTGACCAGCGAAGCCCGGTTCCATGTAGTGGTGAACGGCCAGTTTCGATCCCTGATCGATAGCAATCAGCACTACAGTCAGTAGGAAAAAGGGGAACGGATTTTTCTTGATCATAAAAAAATTTGGCCCAGCCAGTTGGCCGGGCCAGAGTTACTAAAGGCTATTCCAGACTGTGTTCGCAATGACTATCTGTTGTGAACCAGTGGTAGGTACGCTACTTTTCGCACCCTTTCCGACGTTTCAGTTCATCGCGCACGAGCATATACTCGCGGCTGCTCTGTCCGGCTATCGACTTATTCTCTTCGGCCCGACGGAACAGGTACGGCATTACCGTTTCAACAGGGCCGTATGGTACGTACTTGGCCACGTTGTATCCGGCTGTTGCCAGATTGTACGAGATGTTATCACTCATACCCAGCAGCTGCGCAAAGTAAATATGCTGGTCGTTGTGGTCGATACCCAGCGCCTGCATTTTCTGCACGCAGTACTGGCAGCTGTATTCGTTGTGCGTGCCGAGGCAGAAGGAAACGACGTCGCGGTTTTCCAAGCAGAAATCGATTGCGAGGTTGAAGTCGCGGTCGGTGTCTTCTTTCGTGGCCTGAATCGGGTCCTGATACTCTTCTTCGTGTGAGCGCAGCCGTTCTTTCTCCAGATAAGCGCCCCGCACCAGTTTAACACCCAGGAAATACCCTTTCGCGTGCGCTTCCTGAAGGTCACGATTAAGCCGGTCAAGGCTCTCCCAACGATACATCTGATACGTGTTGTACACGATCGGTTTCTCGTGGTTGAAGCGGTCCATCATGGCATACGCCAGTGTATCGATCGTGTCTTGAATCCAGCTTTCCTCGGCATCGATAAAGATGCGAACGTTCCGCTCGAAAGCACGGCGACACAGTGAATCGACCCGCTTCAATACGCGGTCAAACTGCGCTTTCTGGTCCTTATCGAGCGAGTTGCCCAGCTGTACGGCTTCAAGCAGCTCGGTCGATGCCAGTCCGGTTATCTTGAAGACAGTAAAGGGGATGTCGGCTGATTCGTTGGCCCGTTCGATGGTACGCATGATTTCAAGCGTCGTCTCGTCAAAGCTTTTTTCATCATCCTCACCTTCAACCGAATAGTCAAGAATGGTACCTACGTGTGCGTCGTGCAGGTGGCGGATAGTCGGTTCTGAGTCACGAATACTTTCTCCTCCACAGAATTGCTCAAAAATCGTGTGTTTAATCAGCGATTTGATGGGCAGGTGAAGGCGGAGGGCAAGTTTTATGAAAAAAGTACCTAAATTTACCAGCCAACCCTTATTCATCAACGCAAAAAGCCAGTACGTCTTTCTAAGTTTGGCGTTCGACTGAGCTGAAAACGCAATCGAGGTATCTTCGAAAGAGACTGGTCCGACCTGAGTGCTGTGTTTACCAGCGTCTGTTCGGCCGGCTTCAAGCGAGCCCTCGGCCCATTCACCGGCCACAGGCAATACATTACTTCGGTTCGACATATCAGTGCTCCGTTTTGACGGTGCTACGTCCATAGCGTTAGATGCGTGTCGGTAAGACGACCGAAATATAGAAGGAAATTTCGGTCAATGGATTAAACTCCCCGATACGGCTTGTTCAAGAAACAAAATTCAGTTGTAGACAAAGTGGGGAACTAGCCTAAAACACAACTAGTTCCCCCTGCAAATATACCACAAAATCAGATTTAAAGTTCCTTGTTTAGTCCGGGTACACCATACCCCTGATACGTTTACCATGAAAGTAGATTTGACCGTTGAGCCGCTGAATTCGTGGATCGATACCAGTGGCAAACCGCTGATTATTGCCGGGCCTTGTAGCGCCGAAACCGAAGAGCAGGTTGTCGAAACCGTTCGGCAACTGAAAGCCCTGAACGCCGTGCACGTCATTCGGGCGGGTGTCTGGAAACCGCGTACCCGGCCGGGTAGCTTTGAAGGTATGGGCGAAGCCGCTTTGCCGTGGCTGCAAACCGCCAAAGCCGAAACCGGCCTGCCGATTGCCGTTGAAGTAGCGACACCTGAACACATCGAACTGGCCCTGAAGTACGACATCGACGTATTGTGGGTAGGTGCCCGGACAACGGTAAACCCGTTTAACGTACAGGAAATTGCTGATGCCCTGCGTGGTGTGGATGTACCGGTCCTGATTAAGAACCCCGTTAACCCGGATCTGGCCCTTTGGGTAGGTGCCTTCGAGCGGATCGCTGGTGCTGGTATCACCAAGCTGGCGGCCATTCACCGGGGTTTTGCTACAGGCGAAACAAGCAAGTACCGCAACGTACCGATGTGGCAGATGGCGATCGAACTGAAGTCGATCTTCCCAAGCCTGCCGATCATCGGTGACCCCAGCCACATGGCCGGTAAGCGGGCGTACCTCAACGAGCTGTCGCAGATGGCAATGGACCTCAACTACGATGGTCTGATCGTTGAGTCGCACATCGACCCCGACAAAGCGTGGAGCGACGCAGCTCAGCAGCTGACCCCTACTGCCTTCGGAGAGATGCTCGATCACCTCGAAATCCGGCAGGTAGATTCGCCGAACCGCGAATTCCAGACGTTCATGGAGCAGTCACGCCGGAGCATCGACAACGTCGACCGGCAGATGGTTGAAATGCTGGCAGCCCGTATGGCCCTGGTTGAGCGGCTTGCTGAATACAAGCGTGATAACAACGTAACGCTGTTTCAGCCAGAGCGCTGGAAGGAGATTCTGCAAACCCGCACCGAAACGGGTAAGAAGCTGGGCCTGTACCCCGAACTGGTGGAAGAAATCTACAAGATTATCCACATGGAGTCGATTCGGAAGCAAACCGAGATCATGAACAACTCGACACAAAACGCGTAACGACGTTTTCCTGTCAACAAACAAGCCCCCGCTGGAGACAATCTGGCGGGGGCTTCTGTTTTTTACAACTCGTCCCAGACAGCATCCCTGCTGTCGGAGCCGTCAGGCTAAAGTTACCACATCCCGATAAGCCGCTGACGCGACTACGACAGCAGGGATGCTGTCTGAGACAACTAATCTTTCAGTTTACGGTGAAGCCGATGGTCGAGCTATTATAGCCGGAGAAACAGCCCAGTCCACCAGTGATATTGCTGGGAATCAGCACGGGTTCGGCAAAGGGGTTGCCCCGCACGCGGCCCTGCCGAATTACCGCCGAACGGTATTGGTAATACGCAGCATCGACAGCCAATAGACTCACAGCCACCCGACTCCCGCTGAACTGCTGCCGGAACCCCACCGCGTTGGCAACCGACACATTACCCAGAAACGCCCGACCGGAAGTCAACGTAGTTCCATCAACATCCGAGTCGTCGCGTAGCCCCCGGAAATCGTCGTCGAAGTTGAGGTTGGTGTACGTAAAGCCCGACACGGTTGTACTGTTTGTGGTGGCGGTCCTGCTGACCGGCATTTGCAGCGTGCCGATAGCCTGATAGTAGTTGGGTTGCCCGGCGGGGTCCTGCCAGGTGGTACGGACGAAATAGCGACGGGTGCGGTTGTTCTCCATCAGCGAGTCGACCTGCACCGCCGACAGGCTGACGGGCGCGGGAATGGTGCAGGTCGCCGATGCCCGCTGCCCTTCAGCTGTGTTTACATTGAGCGTGTAGGTACGCCCGGTTATGATCGGTAACTGCCCGGCGGGGACGCTGTAATACGGTAGCCCATTGGCCATGTAACGCAGCCGGACAGACCGGCTTCCGTCGCCGAGCGTTACGGTAGCACTGGTCACATTACCATCAGTCAGACTGGCACTGATACTGTCGCCCAGCACCGTTCGAGACTGGGTTAATTTGACCGCCAGCACCGTATCCTGCGGTGACAGGAAGCCCGTGACGACCAGCTTGGCGGATTCCAGACCCAACTGGTCGGGACTGATTTCGGTACGCAGACTGCCACAACCCGCCAGCAGCAGGCCACTCAGGAAGATGAACCAGTGAAGAAAAGCCGGGTGTCGCATCAGAATTTAAAGGAATAGCTTACGGACGGAACGACCGGGAAAACGGAGTACCGTACCAGCACGGTTTTGTTGGGTTCACCGTTGGTCTGCGCGACCGATTCAAGCCGGTAGAAGAACGGATTCCGGCGGTTGTACGCATTGTACAAGCTGAATTCCCACGTTCGTTCGTGGTGCTTTTTCTGCTTGTGGAACTGCACGGCAACGTCGAAGCGGTGGTACGGCTCTGCCCGAAAGCTGTTTTTCTGCGTACCGTAATCATCAACCACGCGGCTGTTCTGAAACAAACCGCCAAACTGCCCGCCCCCACTCAGGTTGGCGTAACTGCCGCCCGGCCGGTAGGCGTCGTAGCGGCCCGTGGGCAGGGTCAGGGCGTTGCCAGTGCCGTAGACCCACGTGCCTGACAGCGTAATGCGCTTGTTAAGTTCGTAAATGCCGACCACCGAAATGTCGTGCCGCCGGTCGTAGCGGGGGTAGTAGGGTTTGCCATTATTGAGATCGGCAAACTGCCACTGCGTCCACGAAAGTGTGTAGCCGACCCAGCCCGATAGTCGCCCGGTTTTCTTTTGCAGCAGCACTTCAGCCCCGTAACTCCAGCCCCGCCCGGCCGTTACGTTGTCTTCCCAGCGCGTATTGTTCGCCGAGGTTGGGTCGTTGAGCAGCAGAAAACTGGCCCCTTCCTTATAGTTGATAATGTTGCTCATCGTCTTGTAATACCCCTCGACGGTCAGAGCCAGCCCCCGGTCGGGCAGGTCTTTGGCGATACCGATGGCTACCTGCTGTGACTGCTGTGGCCGGACGCGGTCGGTCGTGGGCACCCACAGATCCGTCGGTAGGCCGATACCGGTATTGGAAAGCAGATGCACGTACTGATTCATCAACGCATACGACGCTTTCAGCGATAGGTCGGGGCGGAGCGTATAAGCCGCCGACAGCCGGGGTTCGGGGCGGAGGTAGCCCACGTCGGGGTGTTTGTAGTAACTCAGCCGCAGCCCCCCATTGACCCGTAATCGCTCCGACGGTCGCCAGGTGTCTTCGGCGTAAACGCCCGATTCCAGCACATCGATGTTCTCTACACTCTGCCGATACTGATTGACCAGCGCATTTTGCAGCACGATAGCACTGGGCGTAAACCGGTGGTACGTCGTTTGCGCGCCTACCCGAACAGCGTGCTGCGGAGACGGGTAATAGTCGACGTCGTATTTGAGCGATACGTCGCGGATGCCAGAACTGTAACCCAGCGAGTACGTCTGGTTGTCAACGGCCCCGCGCTCGGTCGAGTTAATCTGAAATTTGTAATCGCTGAACGTCGCCGACAGGTTCGAGAATAGCTTTTCGCTGACCAGATGGTTCCAGCGGAGCGTACCGGTCGCATTGCCCCAGCCCAGCCCCGTCTCCGTAGCCGACTGCACATCGCTCGCGTAGAACCGGTCGCGCCCGAAGTAGCCGCTCAGGTACAGCTTATCGTTTGGGCCGAGGTCGTAGTTAGCTTTGGCGTTGAGGTCGTAGAAATAATACCCGGCGCGGGTCTGTCCGTTGGTCTGTGCCCGAATGATGGGGGCTCCCACCACGTCGAGGTACGTCCGCCGACCTGATACCAGAAACGACCCTTTTTTCGACTTCGTCAACGGCCCTTCCAGCGTCAGCCGCGATGCAATCAGGCCGATACCGCCTTCGCCGTGCAGCTTCTCGCGGTTGCCGTCTTTCATGTTCAGCTCGATCACCGACGACAGTCGACCACCATACCGGGCGGGGAATCCACCTTTTATCAGTTCGACGCTCTTGATAGCGTCGCCGTTGAAGACCGAGAAAAAGCCGAACAGGTGACTGGCGTTATAGACCACGGCATCGTCCAGAATAATCAAGTTCTGGTCGGGGCCGCCACCGCGTACGTAGATGCCCGTTTGCCCTTCGGAGCCTTTCTGCACGCCCGGCATCAATTGCAGCACTTTCAGGACGTCTTTCTCACCCAAAAACGCCGGAATCTTCTTGATCTGGGCAATCGGTACGTCGATGGCACTCATCTGCGCCGTTTCACTCACTTTCTCCTGCGGAGCCGCCCGCACCTCCACTTCCGACAATTCACGGCCGGGTGCCAGCGAAACATCGACGCGCTGATTGGTCCGTAGCCGCACCGACCGGCTGCTGGTTTCGTAGCCGACGAACGAATACGCCACCCGAACACTATCCCTGGCGGGCAGCGTCAGCGAATAAAAACCGTACGTGTTGGTGGTGGTGCCGGTAGTGGTGCCGGGCAGGTAGATATTGACACCGATGAGGGCTTCCTGACTACCGGCTTCGCGCACGTAGCCGCTAATGGTATAACGGGTTGACTGGGCCTGCCCGACTACGCTTATGAACACGCCAAGCCAGAACAGACCGTAAGTAAATAAACGCATGAAACGAGTGGGTAAGTCGGCTGGGCAGAACCGCTGGCTTTTATAACGATGGGTTGGCTGGCCGTCATATCAAAGATAAAGCATAATACGCAGACAGGCGGCAAATCGCGGCAGTACCAGCCGGGCCAGTTTGCTCATTCTTAGCGGTTTTTTAACCCAGCCCGGCAAACAAAACGGCTGATTGCGAGGTAATACTGTCGACTACAACCGATGCCAGCGCATCCTGCCTATATGCTTCAATTCGACAAATTATCGCTCAATATACCCGACACCCAAAAGCCCCGCATCGTTGTCATCGGTGGCGGCTTTGGCGGCATGAATATGGTTAAAAGTCTGCGCAACGCGGGGATGCAGATCGTGCTCTTCGACAAGCAGAACTACAACGGTTTCTGGCCCCTGCTGTACCAGGTAGCCACCGCCGGGCTGGAGCCGGACGCCATTGCCGAGCCGTTCCGCAAGATGTTCGACGATGTCGAGGATTTTCATTATCGCATGGTGCGCGTCAGCAAGATCGATCCGGCCACCAAGACCGTGACGACGCTCATCGGCGATCTCAAATACGATTACCTCGTGATTGCGACGGGCTCGAAAAGCAATTACTTCGGCAACAAGCAGATCGAGCAGTATTCGTTTCCGCTCAAAACGATTCCCGAAGCCCTCAACGTACGGAGCCAGTTTCTGCAATGCTTCGAGCAGGCCAGCGTAACGACCGACCCCGCCGAGCGCGAAAGTCTGCTGACGTTCGTTATTGCCGGTGCCGGACCGACGGGCGTGGAAATGGCCGGTTCGCTGGCCGAGATGCGTAAGCACGTTCTGCCCGCCGACTATCCGGGGCTTGATTTCAGCCAAATGAAAATCTACGTGGTCGAGGGGCTGGGCAAGGTGTTACCGCCTATGTCGGAAGAAGCGGGGAACGATGCAAAGCGATACCTCGATGATCTCGGCGTCATCGTCAAACTAAACACGCTGGTCGACAACTACGATGGGCAGACGGTAACGCTGAAGGGGGGCGAACAGATCCGGTCACAGACGCTGGTTTGGGCAGCGGGCGTAACCGGAGCCATGATCGAGGGGATTCCGTCGGAGGTGGTGGAGCGAGGCCGGATTCTGGTCGACCCGATCAGCCGGATACAGGGCCTGACCGACGTGTTTGCCATCGGCGACATTGCCTTGATGAAGCTGGAGAAATGGCCGAAAGGACACCCCGGCGTCGCGCAACCCGCGATTCAACAGGCCGAGCATCTGGCGAAAAACTTACAACGGATGCGCAAGGGAGAACAACCCACGCCATTCGATTATTTCGACAAGGGCTCACTGGCAATCGTCGGGCGGAGCCGCGCCGTTGCTGATTTACCGGGCAACATTCACCTCGGCGGCTTCATCGCCTGGATGTCGTGGCTGTTTGTCCATATCTTTTACCTGGTCGGTTTCCGCAGCAAGCTGATCGTGTTCAGCAACTGGATGTACCGGTTGTTCACCTACCAGCGCGGCACCCGTATCATCATCCGCCCATTTGTCCGCAAAGACGATAAAGTGGGACAGGAAATGCTGGAACGCAACGAGGCTGTGTAATCGCACCCTACTACGGTCGGCTCTTTCACCTCCGGCCCTTTGAGATGTTGTCTGGAGAATGATTTTTTGTCATCCCGACGACAGGAGGGATCTTCGGTAGTAGGCAGTTTTGTTTACTTCTAGCGAACCGGGCCGCCGGAGCGGATCCCTCCTGTCGTCGGGATGACAAAAAAGGCAATGTTGACGCGGATTGTCCTTCCCCAAACAACCTCTCAGGGGGCCGGGGGTAGATGGGCCGAGTAAAAATTGGCCATTAGCAAATCTGAGTTAAGAACTTGGCGACGCTACCGCAGACCCTTACCACACTATCGTCTTTCCGCTACATTTGCATGTATACTTCCTTCATCCGTATTCATGCTTCGCCACTCCTTCCGTTCCCTGATTCTGCCGGGTTTGCTGGCAGGTGCATTTTCCCTGCCTGTTTCGGCGCAACTCGTCCCCACTGCGGCTGATTCGGCCAAAGGTGGACCGGCTGACTTGGGCAAGATGTGGACGTTCGACGCTCCGCCCGCAGCCTATTTTCAAAAGACATACAATTTCACACCCGACGCGAAATGGTTCGACGAAACACGGCTGGCGGCTCTGCGCTTTGCCGACTATTGCTCGGCCTCGTTCGTGTCGGCCAACGGGCTGGTAATGACCAACCATCACTGCGCCCGTGAGTCGGGAACGGGCGTGCAACGCAAAGGAGAAGACCTCAACAAAACGGGTTTCTACGCCAAAACGCTGACCGAAGAGCGCAAAGTCGATGGGTTGTTTGTCGATCAGTTGGTGCAGATTGAAGATATTACCGGCCGGGTGCAGACGGCAATGGGTCAGGCCGGTTCGGAAGAAGACAAGCTACAGGCCCGCGAAAAAGCATTTGACGACATCAAGAAAGAATACGAGACAAAGACTGGCTGGCAGGGGCTGCAACTTCAGACGATCACGTTCTACAACGGCGGGCGGTACTCGCTCTACGGTTTCAAACGCTACACCGACGTTCGGCTGGTGTTTATGCCCGAACTGCAACTCGGCTTTTTCGGGGGCGACTACGACAACTTCACCTACCCGCGCTATGCCCTCGACTGCTCGTTTTTTCGGGTTTATGACAACGGGAAACCACTGAAAACGACGCACTTTTTCAAGTTCAACCCTAGCGGTGTCCGCGAGGGCGAACCCATTTTCGTCGTCGGCAACCCCGGCCGGACCGAGCGGCTTAAGACCGTCGCTGAACTCGAATTCGACCGCGACCTGCAAACACCTGCTACGCTGGACCTGTTGAAAAACCGGTCGAAAGCCTTGCAGGCGTACAACACAACGGTCAAGAACGACAGCATTCTGAACGAGATTTTCAGCTACGAAAACAGCATCAAAGCGATTAGCGGTCAACTGGCCGGTCTGCGCGACCCGTTTCTGATGGCCCGCAAAGCCAATTTCGAGAAGCAGTTTCAGGCGGCAGCGACGGCCAAGAACCTACCGGCCGATCAGTTACAGACGTGGAAACAGCTTGCCGACAACACGACTAAACTACGCACCCTGTTCAAAGACGCTACCTACCTCGCCCCCAACGACCGCACCGTCGGGCAACTGTTGCCCTTCGCGGCTCTGTTGGTGCAGTACGGTCAACTGGCCGCGCAACGGCCACAAGACGCCGAACGGGCGCGGGGTCTGGTCGTTGCGCCGGTCATCAAAAACAGGCAGATCGAAGAAGCGTATCTGGCGGCTCACCTCGCCGAAGCACAGGCCGGGCTGGGCAACGACGACCCATACGTGAAAGCTGCCCTCAACGGCAAAACACCCGCCGAAGCAGCCGCTTATCTGCTCAAAACCACGAAGCTGACCGACCCGGAGTTTATCAAAGACTTAGCCACGCGGGGCGGGTCTATCAATAGTTCGAGCGAGCCGCTGCTGGCACTGGCCCGGATCGGTTTTCCCCGCTACATACAGGCCGCGCAGCAGGCGCAGGCACTGTCGCAACAACAGGAAGTTTTGCGCGGGCAACTGGGCCGGATGCTGTATGCCGTCTACGGGGCCGCCGTTCCACCCGACGCGACGTTCTCGCTGCGTATCAACGACGGCGTAGTGAAAAGCTACGATTACAACGGCACCAAAGCCCCGGTCGTCACCACGTTCTCGGGCCTGTACGACCGCAGTTATTCCTTCGCCGGTCAGGCCGCGTGGCAGTTGCCCGACCGCTGGAAAACTCCACCAACGGCTTTGCTAAAGGAGCCGATGTGCTTTATCACGACCAACGACATCATCGGTGGTAACTCCGGCAGCCCGATGATCAACAAAAACCGGGAAGCGGTGGGGCTGGTCTTCGACGGCAACATCGAAAGCCTACCCGGCGAGTTTATCTTCGTCCCCGACGCTAACCGCAGCATCTCCGTCCACGCGGGCGGCATGATCGCAGCGATGCGCTACATCTACAAAGCCGACCGGCTCGTGACGGAGTTGGCGGGTAAGTAGTTCAAGGTTTGAAGTTTAAGGGTTAACGTTGCTCCGGTGCATAGCGAGTAGCAGCTAACCTTGAACATTGAACCGCAAACATTAAACCCCTGAAAAGTGACCCAAAACGACCTACCGGCGATGCCGCCATTTTTTGATCGGTACATCAACCTCGTACCGAAAAGCGATGTTCTCGACGCGCTGAAGCAAGCCGCATCATTTGACGCCCTGATCGACGCGCCAACGCTCGAACGACTGGGCGACCGTCGCTACGCGCCCGGCAAATGGACCGTGACCGACATTCTGCAACACATCATCGACACCGAGCGGATTCTGGCGTACCGCGCCCTACGTATCGCCCGCAACGACAAAACGCCCCTGCCCGGCTTCGATGAAGAATCGTTCGCGGAGTTCACCAATGCCGCTAATCGTACCGTCGCCGATTTGTACGAAGAATACGAACAGCAACGCGCGTCGACGATCCGGCTGTTCAGCAGCTTCACCGACGAGATGCTGCTGCGTTCCGGCACGGCGTCCGACAAACCAATTTCGACATTGGCGCTGGGTTTTGTGCTCGTCGGACACGCGCAGCACCACGTCAACATCCTGCGCGAACGCTATCTGCCGTTGCTGGCGTAAATTGCCTGACCTCTTTTTTCATCAACAAACAACCTGTTTCATGATTCGACAAACTACCGTGCTGTTACTCTGCGTCGCGCAGATGGCACTGGGGCAAACCAAACAAAAAGTCACCGTTACCGACCTCACCCGCATCAAGCAGGTGGGGGCCGTCGATCTGTCGCCGGATGGCAAACGCGCCGTGTACGCCCTGACGACAATCGAACCCAACCCCGACCAGAAAGACGAATACGACTACCGGACGCACCTTTACCTGACCAACCTGCAACCTGGCGACAGCCGCGCCCTGACGCGGGGCAGCGAATCGGCCCGGCAGGCGGCATGGTCGCCCGATGGCAAGTCAATTGCGTTTTCACGGACGGTAAAGGGCAAGCCGCAGGTATTTGTGATGCCACTCGACGGGGGCGAAGCCTGGCAACTGACCAGCACACCCTACGGCGCGTCGGGGCCAATGTGGTCGCCGGATGGCAAGCGGATTGTGTTCACGGCCACCGTGTCGATGGCCGAGATGCTGAATGACTCCCTGCTGAACCCATCGAAGGGCGGGCCGGTATGGCCGCTCGAAAAACCGGGTTTTCGGACTAACGACTTTGTTAAAATCGACAAAAAAGTAAAAGCGAATCCCGACGGATCGCTGGCCGAAGTCCGGGCGTACCTGAACAAGGACGTTGAGGATAAAAAGGCCAAGGTCATCAACCGGCTAAACTTTCAGGGCGAATCGACCACCGAACCCGACCCCAGCTTTACGCACCTGTACATTGTCGATGTCACCGAAAAAGCGCAGCCCAAACCGCTGACGCGCGGCTTCTCGACTACGCGGGCGGCTGTCTGGCTTCCCAACGGGCAGGGTCTACTGGCCGTATCAGACCGCGATTCGCTCAAACACCCTGACCGCGAGCAGGACAACGCCATTGTGTTCATTGCTGCCGATGGGTCGGGGCAGCGTCGTCCGGTGCTGAGCGAAGCGGGAAAAAGCTACGGCTCCCCCACCCCCTCGCCCGACGGTAAGCTGTTGACCTATCTGGTATCTCCCGCCGAAGGCATCACGCAGTCGCAGGTCGGATTGGTAAGTCTGAATGGCACGACGGTATCGACTCCCCGGCTCGTCACATTCGACCGGGCGGCTGGCAATATGACGTGGGCTAAACTGCCCGCTGCGGGCAAAAAGGCCCCTGCCGGTTACGCGATTTACTTCACGGCCAACGCCAACGGCGGGGTGCCCATCTACCGGCTCGACCCGGCGTCGCTACAGGTCACGCAACTCACCGATTTCGAGCAGGGCATCACCAGCTTCGACGCCGAAAACGGACAACTTCTTTTTTCGCGTACGGAACTCGTCAACCCATCCGAACTGTACAAAGCCGACGCGCTGGCGAAAAATGCCGTCAAGCTGACGACGCACAACGACTGGGTGGCACAGCGGCAGTTGAGTACGCCCGAAAAACGCACCTACAAAAACTCGCTCGGCCAAACCGTCGACTACTGGATCATGAAACCGGCCGTGGTCGAAACGGGTAAGACATACCCTCTGCTGCTGAATATGCACGGCGGCCCGACGGCCATGTGGGGGCCGGGCGAATCGTCGATGTGGCACGAGTTTCAGTATATGTGTTCGCAGGGCTACGGCATCGTATACGCCAACCCGCGCGGGTCGGGCGGCTACGGGCTGAACTTCCAGCAGGCCAACAAAAAAGACTGGGGCACCGGCCCGACTGAAGACGTACTGGCAGCCGCCACCGCTGCCGCCCGCGAAAAATGGGTCGACACGAGTCGTCAGGTGATTACGGGTGGCTCGTACGCGGGCTACCTGACGGCCTGGATTGTGGGGCACGATAACCGCTTCAAAGCCGCTTTTTCGCAGCGCGGTGTTTACGACCTGACTACGTTCCTCGGCGAAGGCAACGCCTGGCGGCTGGTTCCTAATTATTTCGAGTACCCATGGATGCCCGGCGCGCAGGTACTCGACGCCAACTCGCCCTACACCTTCGTGCAAAACATCAAAACGCCCCTGCTCATCAAGCACGGCGAAAACGACCTACGCACGGGCGTTATCCAGAGCGAGATGATGTACAAAAGCCTGAAAATTATGGGTAAACCCGTCGAATACGTACGGATGCCCGGTGCCACGCACGAACTGAGCCGCAGCGGCAACGTCCGGCAGCGCATCGACCGGCTACTGCGGATTTACGAATTCTTCGAACGCTACGTCGGCCCCGACGCGCAGGGTCTGACGCAGAAATAAACCCAACCACACGAACTGTTTCGCGGTTAGATTGCTGAATCGACGCACTGACGTCGATTCAGCTTTTTTTATCCCCTATGATGATGAGCAAACCAACCCCGGAGCCACTTGAGCAGGCCCATAAATTTCAGTTCTGGCAAGAGCAGATGATCAGCAACGGCCTGATCATCAATAAGATTGACGAGAAGTACATCCGCCGACGTCATAACGGCGAAGTGCTGTTTGCCATGCTGGAGGTCGACGCTACCACGCCCGAAGGCGACAAGATTCCCCCGCCCTGTTTTTGAAAGGACACGCCGTTTCGATGATGGTTTGCCTGATCGATGACCAAACGGGCGAAAAATTCGTCGTACTTGTTCGGCAACGGCGCATCTGCGACGGGTCGCAAACGTATGAGCATCCGGCCGGTATGGTCGACGCCAGCGACGCTCCCGACGAGGTAGCCGCCCGCGAACTAAGCGAGGAAATCGGTATGACCGTCACCCCCGATGCGCTGACTCAGCTAAACCCCCGGCTATTCTTCCCGAGTACCGGCACCAGCGACGAAGGCATGCACTTCTTCTTTATTGAGCGTACCCTGCCCCGAAACGAAATCATGGCATTCCACCACAAGAATATGGGCAGCGATGCCGAGTTTGAACGGATCACGACCGTTGTAACGAGTTTGCCAGAATCGCACAAGCTGATTAACAACGTTAACGGCCTGTTGCTCAACTTCATGTACCTTAAGCACGTCGGCGATTACAAAACGATGGCGTTGTTGTAAGGTTTTTTCGGCGTTGCATTGCGTCTATTCAACCGCAATCCTTATCTTTGCGGTCCCAACCGGGGAATTTGCTTCCGTAGTTCAATGGATAGAATTTCGGTTTCCGGTACCGACGATAGGGGTTCGAATCCCTTCGGGAGCACAAATCCTGTATTTTACCCGATACAGTGAAACGGCAAAAAGGCTAACTATCAACTAGTTAGCCTTTTTTGTTTATCTAGCTTTATCGAAAGAAATACGGTTTCGTCAACTAAATCCGTCAACCGCATCAGTATTGTTTGTAACTTGGAAGTGACCAAACCAAGTACTGCTGATGAAAACCGTATCCGATCAGGACGTAAAGTTTCTGCTCAAAGACCCCCGCGCCGACCGGCCAACCCTCATTTCGCTCGTTTATCGGTACAATAACACCCGGCTTGTCTATTCAACCGGCCTGACTATTGAGCCTTATCAGTGGGATATTGCCAACCAACGCGCACACGTCAACCAGAAAGGCCGAACCATACGGGAAACGTATCAAACCATCAACGCGGGTATTGATCGCCACAGGGCCGCGTTTAAGACCGTCCTGACGCGCCTGCAACTGGCAAACGTCCCACTCGACAACGACACGCTGAAACAGCACCTGAACGCCGAAATGGGCCGGGTGAAGAAACCCAAACCCGAACCTGTTGTTGAGGTTGACCGGGAACCGTTTACGGCCTTCATCGAACGGTTTGTAAGTCTGGCAGAGGATGGCAAACGGCTGAACGCAAAAAACGCCCGCTATTCCCGCTACACGTTAGCCAGCTACCGCGTCCTGAAAGGGCTGCTGATCGAATACAAGACAGACACCCGCAGCCCGATTGATTACGACGCCTTTAGCCTGACGTTCTACAACAGTTTCAAGATATGGCTAACCAACCGGGGCCTGTCGCTGAACTATGTGGGCTGTCTGCTGAAGAATCTGAAGATATTGCTGAAACAGGCACACGCTGACGGACTCCACACAAACACCGTATTTCAGCACAGAGACTTCAAAAAGTTCTCAGAGGACGTAGACAGCGTTTACCTGTCTGACGACGAGCTGACGGCAATCTTTACCCTCAGCCTGACCCAAACACCGGGCCTTGATCGGGCGCGTGACCTGTTTCTGATTGGCTGCTTCACGGGGTTACGGTTTTCGGACTTCTCCGAACTACGGCCCGAAAACATCACACACAACGGCCGAACGCTGACCTGCCGAACGCTGACCTGCCGAACGCAGAAAACAGCGGAGCGGGTAGTAATACCCCTTAACTCCAAAGTGCGGGCTATTCTGGAAAAGTACGACGGGGTGCCCCCTCAGCCGATCAGCAACCAACGCCTGAACGAACATCTGAAAGAATTAGGCAAAAAGGCAGGGCTAACGGAGCGGGTTGAGGTTACCCGCACGGAGGGCGGTAGCCGTAAAACGCGCTACGTTCAAAAATGGGAGTTGATAGGCACCCACACCGCCCGCCGTTCATTCGCTACAAACGCATATCTGGCAAAGGTTGACCCGGTTCAGATTATGAAGATCACCGGCCACCGTTCCGAAAAGATGCTGCTACGCTACATCAAAGTTTCATCGGAGCAAAACGCCATGCTGCTACTTGACCACGCTCACTTTCAATAACAGCAAACCACGGCAACCATGCAAGGCATACACGTTATAAACGACCCCAACGGCAAACCCTTCGTGCTGACCATTGACCTACACAACCTTGCACCCGACGCTGTTCCGCTCGTCGTTGGTCTGCTGAATTTGTTGGAGCAACAGGCAGAGGAAACTGACCGCCCTAACTGGCAGGCGGTTTCTCAGACCTTGCTTAATCAAGGTTCTGGCACTGGTGAACATATTTAAGTAGGCAGTGACCAATAGACGTGTAAAACATCCCCAATGATATGCCATTTGAAAACGTAACAACTGTCAATAATCTACTAAGGAATTCAATTGAGGGTATTGAATTCTTATTGAGAAACAGAGATAACTTATTCTACACTGTCGCGCCTAATTCCGACTTCATGAAGAGGGCGATAGATGTGGCTATCAGTCTACAAAAGTTGGATGACGACAATTTAGTTGATCGCTTCAGTGAAGAAATATCAAACAGTTTTCTATTGAGCGATGACAATAATAAACTTTTGAGACTTTTGAATGTTGTGTCAGGCAAAATATTTGAATTATGGGGATCTTTGAGCAAGTATAACGAGAGTAATGTAGCCGATGAAAACACTGATAAGTACTTATCTCAGCATGATTACGAAATATTAACTATCATCAAAAAATACGCAACTCTTACATCAAATAAGGAACGGTATGACAATGCCTATTACCCGATAATGAGAGTTATAGAGGAGTTATTTAACGAGTCTGACCGGATAAATGAAATGAAACGTTTCTCTTTCTACGATGACACGCAAACAACATTAATTCCATCACCGGAGACATTCCAACCAATAGGTTCTGATGTAAAACTTCTGTGGAATGGTACCAACAGAGTACTATATGATCTTTTTGCTCAATTATCTCTGATAGATGTCAAGCCAGGACAGCGATTGATTGGAAATACGATTAAAGAATTAGCACGGTTCTTATCAGAGCACGTGGAAGGTTTACCAAGTGTGGAAACGGTAGAGAGGGAATTGGAAAAGATGCGGGAGCCACAGGGATTAGAGAAGGCAAAACGGGGACGCATTGATTTACACATTACGAAAGAGACTGACTAATTTAACTTGTTACGGGAAACGTTACGCCCGTAAAAATCTGCTGATTCACTTACGCCAACTTTGAGCCGTACTAAATCAACTACGGCCATGTACGGCACAGTAACACAAATACAAATAACGCCCGATCAGTTGACCGAACTGGTACGGGGGGCCGTTCGCTCTGAACTGGCTAACTACATACCGCCCGCGCCGGAAGGCTCTACCCTGCCGGACCTGCTAACACGTCGCCAGACAGCCGACGCCTTACAAGTTAGCCTGACGACCCTACACGATTGGGCAACAGATACTGACGACCGCCCGGCGGTGTTGGTGCCGCGCAAAATTAACGGCCGGGTACGGTATCAAAAGGCAGACGTATTGGCCGCGCTAAAACAGCCGCGCCGGTTCCGGCATAAGGCAGACGAGGGCCGGAACCAATGACGTACATACCTACCTCCCACCGCCTGACGTACCGGCTAGACCATGACCGGGGCCGGTACATCGTGAAAGAATGCGAGCCGGGTTTTTGTAAGGTTCCCCGCGAATTGACGGTTGAGGAACGACGGTTTAATGAAAACATAGACGCTGATTTCATTTTGCGCGGTCCTGAAACACAGAAGAAAGGAACGGGTAAAGGCGCAGGACGCACGATCAAGTTCTTTACCGGGCTGCAACGTACCGACCATACCGGCGTTTACATCGGCAACGTGGTCACGTTTGGGCAGGGCGGCAGCAAGGTCCGTAACGGTGTGCTGATTCGATTCTCAGCCGATGCCGGGTCTATGATTCTTCGTTATTTCCCGGCCTACTATCCTTTCCCGAAAGACCGGGCCGCGTTTGTGTCGGCTATCGTTGGCCGGGGCCTGCTCTAATCTTTCTCTTATCAAATGACCCGCCCCGCGTGGATTCGTCCAGCGTGGGCAATTGACCGCACGTTGACCGTGGGAGCGAATCCACGCGGGGCGGGTCTACTATGCCATGTTCGACGGAATCAAAGTGCAGGACGTTTCGGTTTCCGTTGACGGACTGCTGACGAACGACCGCCTGACGTTTGGGGGGCTGGTCGATATGCAGATGGGGTTCGTACTCAATCCAGAACAACGGGCGCAAGACCGGGGGTTAAATTTCCGACTTGTACCACGCCGGGCGGGGCTGGGGCATCGGGTTGAGGTGAAAGGCAGTTTGCACAAGTTCTATAACAACGGCCTACACAACGCCGATCAGTACACGGCAAACGACGTACTGCTGACGTTAGATCGATTGGTAACAGAGTACGGGTTTAACCTGTATGAGTCGAAAATCAACAACATAGAGTTCGGCGTGAATGTCGAACTGCCGTTTGCAATTAGCCAGGTGTTTGCCAACCTCATCTGTTACAAAAACCAGCCCTTTGCATCGGACCCATACAGCCAAACGCCGTATTACACCTGCAACCGGCAACGCTACACGGTGAAGATTTACGACAAAGGCAAACAGAAAGGGTTAGGCTGTAATCTGCTGAGGTTTGAGATACGGGTAAAAAAGATGCAGTACTTCAACGGCACCGGCATCCGGTTACGTACGTTGGCCGATTTGCTGAACGTGGCCAATTACGGGCCGTTGGGGGCCTTGTTGGTCGATACGTTTGATGCTATCCTGTTTGACGACCCGGCCATAAGTCAAAAGGTACTGACGCCAAACGAACGGACTCTTTACAAGGAATGCCGTAACCCCCGTTACTGGCCTACACCTAACAATCTGACCCCGAAACAGGCTGCAACCCATCGGCAACGAATGAGCCGTAGCAAAGACCGTTTCCGCGCCTTACTACATCAGTACGGGAGTAATTGGCAACGGGACGTTTCGACGCTCATACGGCAAACGTGGGCACAACTTACAGCCGTTGACGACGACCTACTGACGCAGATTGAAACGTACAAATCAGCGTGGCGAAACCTGCCAAAACCCGATGTTTTAAACGGCGTTTGCAGTGAGAATACAGTGAGCGATGAGGGCGAAACCTGTCACAAATTAACCGGGTCGATTGATACCGACGAAGTGCCAGTTGACGGGCCAACCTGTCACGAATTAACCGACGTTGCTGACGCCGGTTTGTCACGAATTAACCCTTTATGTTCCGAGGTACTTTGTGACACGGGTAAATCAGACCAACCACCCGCCCCCCCTACGGTCTGTCCGGTTACGGGGGCGGTTATCAACCAGCCGCAGCCGGGCCAACGGTTTGTATCGGCTGCAATGCTACGCACGAACGACGACCTTCTGCTGACGCTCGAACGACAGCACCGACAGTATGCTAAAGGCTCAAAAGAGGATGAATACAGCCGGGCGGCTCATAACGTCAGGAATAAAGAGAGCAATGAGCGCAACAACCTCCGACGACGAATAGAGCGCAACAACTTCCGACAACACCTAGAGCAACACAGCCAGACAACGGGCGGGCAACTACCCCTGTTTCCTGAGTTCGGAGCGTTTCAACTCACCGACGCGCAACGGGCCGCGCTCGACTACTGGAAAGGAACGCCCTACGAAGTAAAGTTCTGACGACTCCGCAAGGCGTTCCCGACTTTACACCGCGTAGGCACCTTCCGGCGTTTGTCGAATGAGTGCCAGCGTTGCCAGCGTGTCTAGCAGGGGTTGTACTTTCCCGGCGTTGGTCCGCTGGAATTGCGCGGCTATCTGTTTGGCGTTGATTGGAACGCCCGCCTGCTGAACGGCGTCGCGTATGGCTTGCATCTGTTGGGCTAACTCTTTCGGCCATTCCTGCCGGGACGCCGGACCGCTGCTGACCTCCACAGCGGGGGCGGTTACCGTTGGCAGGTCGATACCTAGCTGCTGCTGCCCCGGTGCCTGATACGACGGACGCAAGTAACGAATATGCCCGGCGGTTTCCTCAGCCGCCCGTTCGTGGTTGAGCCGTACCAGCCGGGTAAGTATCTCGCTGTCGGGTAGATTGTCCAGCCATCCGTAGGCATCGGACACGGCGGTATCTAGCTGCTGATGCAGACTGAGCACCACCGACGCCAACCCCTGCTGATTGATAGTCTGTTCTTTCGTGCTGAGGGATTCACCCGCCTTTAACTTTTCGACCACGTTGTACAGGTCGGTTAATGTGAGCGTAGGGTGTGCCGCCTGTTGGCGTTTACGGTGTGCGTCTAGCTGTTCCGCTAATTCACGAATACGGGCCTGCTGTTGCGGTGCTGCATCAGGAAACGGGAACGGGTCAAAACAGCGGGTTTTAGTGTAACGTGGCGTGTTACCACCTAAATCACTGCCAGCAGCCAAAGCCCATGAAACGTGAATTTTGCTTGACAGAACGCCTAAATAGTACGCATCATTTAAAGCAATTATAGCCAATGCATCATCAGGTAAAATTGATTCTTCAAGAAACTGAAATACCCTATGCTTGGCAGTTACTACTGTTGCAATGTATCGTGGTAACGACGCAACCATCTGACGAAGTTTGGGATTTGGTTCGCCAAAAATCCACCATTTATCTTTTCTTGATGATCTTTCATTGTGCTCTCTCTCAGGTTTCACAAATTCGTACACATGCTGATAGAGAGTGGGATATTTTTGTAAGACGTCCTGTTCGCTCAGTCCGAACAAATCGACTACCAAGACATTTCTAGGCTTATCAGTAAGGTCCTTTCCATTACGATAATGTTTGATGTATTTTTCAATACCGTCAATTCTACCAATTCCTAACTCCGTAGCCTTCTCCGCTGTGACTATAAAACCCGAACCATGAAGTTTTACCCCGTTGTTACTAATATCTTTGTTTGACCTTAAGGGATAAACGCTATCTAATGCAGCACCAATAGTCAAATCAGACAAGATTTGTCCTTGGCGTGCAACAAACATTACATCCGCTGCATCATCTCCGACAGGGACACTTTCAGATTGGACTGTTAAGAGGTTACCATTTATTACAACATTGCTCTTGGGTTCTACCACCGTCATTGCAATTCTCACGGCTGCCCCGTCCGTACCTTCAACCCATGGGTGATCGGGTATGGCAAAAGTCAATACCAACGTAGATTTATCACCGTCCAAGAACGGTTGCATCGTACGCCTGTTAAAGGTCTGTTTCAGGCTGTTTGTCGTGATAAGTCCGAAACGTTCCGTGTTGCCCTGTTTTACATGTTCGGCAGCTTTATACCACCAATACATGACCAGATCAGCCGATTCAGGCACCTTGCCTTTATACGTCTTGCGTAGGGCTTCCGTGTAACCGTCGCCTAATGCATCACGCATGTATTTGTTACCCACGAACGGCGGGTTGCCTACAATGTAATCCGCTTGCGGCCATTCGGCGGGGCGGGGGTTGGGGTAGTCGTTAACCGTCACGCGGGCGGTTTCGTCGGGTACGGGTTGGCCGGTTACGGGGTGCAGTTTGGTCGTTATCCCGTCCCACCGCGTGACGGGTTGTCCGTTGGCATCGACCCGCGCCACCGGGGGACCGTGCTGCAACACGGCGTCCTGCTGATGAATGTTTTCGTATTCATCTAGCAACGGTGAGGGTAGTTCACTCATGCCGTGGGTTCGCAAATGCCATTGCAGATAGCCAATTTTCAGCACTACATCGGCAATCGCAGCCGCACGAGGGTTTAATTCCAGCCCTAACAGTTGCCGGGGCGAAATGGTCGTACCTCCGCTGAGGTTGAGCAGGGCCGTTACGCCGTAGGAGTTGATAGCCGCCAACACCTCCCCCTCCAATCGTTTCAGGTGTTCCAGCGTCACATACAGGAAATTGCCCGACCCACAGGCGGGGTCAAGAATTTTGATGCTTGTTAGTCGTCTTAGAAACCGTTCCAGTTCGGCGCGGGCGGGTTTCTCTTTGCCTTCGTTCAGTAGCTGTGCGGCCGCAGCCTGAGCAGCCGCCCATTCTCGGCGCAGGGGTTCCAAAACGGTCGGCAGTACCAACCGTTCGACGTACCGGCGCGGGGTGTAGTGGGCACCCAAACTGTGCCGTTCGCGGGGGTCTAATGCCCGTTCCAGGAGCGTACCAAAAATAGCGGGTTCTACGGCGGTCCAATCCGCTTCAGCCGCCTTTTGTAGCAAGGCAATCTGATCGGCCGACAGGGGCAACGCTCTGGCATCGTGAAACAGTTTGCCGTTGAACTTTCGCAGCCGCGCCTTCAGATCGGGCGAAAACCCGCCCGTGTCCATCGTGTGCCACAGCGTTTGCAGGGCATCGGGCAAGAAGTCGCGTAGATCAGGCTGTGCATATTGGCGCAGCATACCCGTAAACGATTCCTTTGGTATCAGCCCCACGTCCTCCGAAAACATCGTAAACAGGCAGCGCATCAGGAATTGTGCAACCAAATCGGGCGCGTGTCCGGCGCGTTCCAACTGTGCCGACAGGTTAGCGAGGTAGCCCGCTAATTCCCGCGTGACCCGTGCCGCCCGGCGGCTGGGGTCCAGTTCGCGGGGGTCGGTCCAGATTTGGCGCAGTAGTTCGCGGGTTTCTTTGTCGGCTAGTCTGGCCAGCGGAATACGGTACCGGGTCTGATCGGGAAACGGTACGAACTGATCGCCAACACCGGCAAAGTTGCTGTACACGTCGATACAATAGCCCACATCGGCCACCAGTACAAACAGGGGGCGGGGTTCGTCGGCAGGTAAGGCGCGAACGTAGCCCAACGCCTGTTGCCGGGCGGTCTGCATCATCTGTTGCCACTTAGCCGACCCACGCACGGCATGACCTTTCCGGCGTTTCTCAGTAGGCAAACCAAGCTCGGCGCGTTCAGCCGCCTTTTGCCCATCGGGTGTATCGGTACCCTGTTTGGTTTCCAAGACGAAACAGCCGCGTTTGTAGAGGTCAATCCGGCCGGTACTACGTTTGCCATTGTCATTGAACTCAACCGGCCGTTCGATTACGTAGGCATCCTCAGCGGGGTTTGCGGTCATCGGGTCAGGCCGGGTAACACCGATCAAATCGCACAGGTCCTGAAGAAATCCGGCATAGTTGGCACGTTCAGCCCCGCCGGAGTTTTTCCAACGGGTTTCAAATTCGGGATAGGTCACAGGGTAAGGAGTAAGGCGGACAGATAAAAACAGCCCAAAAGATAGCCTGTATTCCGACGCGGGGGGCGGGTAGCATCACAAACCTTTCGGACGGTCGGTAACACTGACCGGGGAGGGGTAGGTTTATTCCCAAAAGACGGCGTTCGCGTTAACTGTTAGGTCCGTTAAAAAGATATGCCGTCAAAATTGGGGAAGTGTAAGTATTTTTCGTTTATGGTTACTTTCTACAATCGAATATAACTGATAACTATTCATGCTATTATGAATCCAACTCTATCGCATTCTTTCCGCCCTGAGTGGTGTGTTTTATCTAAGTCTGTTAGCAATTGTCAGTTAAAGGTATGGCTTCTCATTTGTTACCTACTTTTATCGACTAATGTGCTCAACGCACAGTGTTTCACCCCGCCCGTTGATTATGCTACAGCGAATCTACCAACTTCAATGGTTGTGGCTGATTTTAATGGAGACAACAAACCTGATATAGTGGCTAACGGTGGCAGCTTTGATGCCACGAAGATTTCAATGCTACTAGGTGATGGTAAGGGTAGTTTTGCCCCCGCCACGCTCATCGAAGTAGGAAATACGTCTGCATTCGTGGGAACGGCTGATTTCAATGTTGACGGCAAAGCAGACTTAGTCATTGGATTGTATACAGAAAATAAAGTGGGTATACTGTTGGGTGACGGCACTGGGCAATTCAGCGCAGTAGCCAAGTTTAGCACTGGTGCTTATCCAAACGCGATAGCAATTGGTGATTACAATAATGATGGCAAAGTAGACCTGGTTACCGCTAATTTCAACAGTAGTTCCACATCGTTGCTGCTGGGTGACGGAAAAGGAGGCTTTGGTTTAAACAGTGATTTCCCAGTAGGTCTAAATCCGCTTTCAATAACTCAGGGCGACTTGAATGGTGATGGTAATCTTGATGTCATAACAGCTAATGTAAATGGTAGCAGCAGTAGCTCCGGTTCAATCTTATTGGGTAACGGACAGGGTGGATTTAGTCCCAAAATAGATATTGCTATCGGGTCCGGCCCCTCAACACTTACTTTGGTTGACTTAAACAAAGACAGTAACCTAGATTTAGCAGTATCCAATGTAAATCAGGTAGCCGTGTTTTTGGGCGATGGCAAGGCAGGTTTTTCGGCTAAACAAAATATTTTCACTGGTAACTTTCCTCAGTCAATACGGACCAGTGATTTTAACAAGGACGGGAATGCTGATTTGGTTGTAGTAAACTATAACAGTGCCAATCTATCAGTACTACTAGGCGACGGTCGTGGTAATTTAGGAACTCCGGTTAATTTCGTTTTGGGCCCTAATCCTGTTAGTACGTATCCATTTTTTGTCACCATCGGCGATTTCAATCTTGATACTAAGCCAGATTTAGCTACTATCGTAGTAGAGAAACAAAATAAAATAACCGTACTTCTCAATTGTACGTCAATCAATACCGCGTTTTCCCTACTAGCTCCAACATACAACTGCCAGAGTGGAGCATTCCATTTCAACACAAGTGGAGGAGACGGGACGCCTATTGAGTACTATGCCGTGCCCGGCATCACGGGCTGGACAACCAATCCAGATCAATTTGTAGACAGGGAGACACGCACAGCAACCGATGCACAGCCTATTCTTCTTCGGGCGCGGCAAAGTGGAAAAGAAGTCAGTTTACTATGGGACATTCGGGCCCAATGCCCGCTCGGGAATACGACCAGCCTTCGATTAGTTGCCCCATCCTATTCCTGTAGCAGTGGTGCATTTACGTTTCAGACAACAGGAGGAGACGGGAGTGCCATTGAGTTCATGGCTATTGGCATTACGGGCTGGACAACCAATCCGAATCAGTTTGTCGATCGGGAAACGCGCACGGCCGCTGATGCACCGATTATTACCTTACGAGCACGCCAAAACGGTTTGGAAGTATCCTATGAGTGGAATATTAGATATGTTTGTCCAATAGGCAGTTTTCGGATTGGTACAGTTGCTGAATCGGCGGCTGGATTACAGGTCAGGGTTTTGGGTAATCCGATCAAGGAAGCTAATGCTGAGTTGGAGATAGAGGGAGCGGAAGGCCAACCCTTACTTATACAGGCTTTCAGCGAATCAGGTCGGTTGATAAACGGTTACCAGTTGGAGCGGGCATCTGCCACCCAACACCAACGGATAGAAGTAGGCAAGTCGTCAGAAAGTGTTCTACTGTTGCGGGTAACTACACCGACTCAGAGCAAAACGGTGAAAGTGATTAAACAATAAAGGCTGGATCTGTGCAGGCAGGTACAGGTCATTCCCGCGAACGGTCGTTCGCGGGAATGAAAAAAGGTCGGGGGAACCACCCACCCGACCCGATGAGCCGGGGGAACCACCCGCCCGGCTCTGACCAAACCAAGTAGCCTGTTACGGCCGCTTGTTTGAAACAAAGGTATGCAGCACCGAAAGGCCACCCGTCAACTAGGCTCAAAAAGTTTGCTATTCATTGGTACGCTATCGCGAATCCGTCAACTATTCCGTCAACTACATTCAAACGTCCTCATAACTAATTGATAATCAATATACTTTTTAATCCCTTCGGGAGCACAAACAAAAAGCGACGACCAGATCTGGTCGTCGCTTTTTGTTTGTGCTATGTAGTTCTAGCCTCGCTCATCATTTATCTCCTTGTTTTCCGCAAACCTACGTAAATCAGGTGGCCGCCTTTTTTAATGACCGGCCTGATATATGAACAATAGCAGATGGGTATATTTGGCTCGGTTCAACAGCATTCACCCTAAGCACGTATACATGAAGCTATTCTACTTTTTTCTAACAGTAAGTGTATTTACATCTGCCCCACTCCAGGCACAGACTAACTACGTAGCCAACACAGCCAATTCGTCTTCACCAGGTAATAATAATACACTGGTAGGACCTCAGGCCGGTAATAGCGGGATGAGTGGGATCAACAACTCAATTATCGGGTGTCAAGCCGGATATTCCCTTTCCTCAGGGACATTCAACACAGCCCTGGGATATAGAGCTGGTTATGGAGTCACGACAGGCGGGTTCAACACAATGATCGGTACCAATGCAGGCTTGAACAACACAACTGGCGTTGAGAATACATTTATAGGTTGTAATACGGGTTATTACAGTGGTATCGGTAGCAAGAATACCTTCGTGGGATTTAATTCTGGACAAAACGTATACGACGGTAGCTACAATACATATGTCGGGAACACAGCTGGACTTAGCACCAGGTCTGGTAGTAATAATGCATTTGTTGGCTATGAAGCCGGTTATGACAACATAAGCGGTAGCCAGAATACATTTATGGGAAGTGGGGCTGGACGCTACAATTCGTCAGGGACATACAATACATTCGTTGGTTATCAAGCCGGGGCAGCTAATACAACAAGTGGAGAAAATACATTTGTAGGTTACCTATCTGGTTATGTGAATACATCAGGCACGTATAATGTCTTTAACGGCAGTAGAGCTGGTCGATATAATACAACAGGAACAAACAATGTTTTCCTCGGCTACAACGCTGGATACGGCAATGAGTCGGGCAATGCCAACGCTTTTGTTGGCGCAAGCGCAGGCTACTCTAATTCGTCCGGCACATACAATGCGTTCTTCGGACCCTTCGCCGGAATAGGTAACACTACTGGCGCGTACAATTCATTCGTAGGAGCAGAAGCAGGGCGCCAAAATACAACGGGTGGCCAAAATACATCCGTTGGCTACCAGTCTGGTTATAACAACTCAACCGGCACAAATAACACCTTTCTGGGTTATCAGGCGGGTCGAAACGTAACGACCGGTAGTAACAACATCATTATTGGCCCCACATCTGGGACAGCTATCACCGACGGTAGCGACAACGTGCTGATGGGCTACAACAGTCAGGCAGAAGATGGTTTGCACAATGCGACGGCTATTGGTTCGCGGGCGCGGGTAGCCATCAGCAATGCACTCATACTGGGGAATGAGGCCAACGTCGGTATCGGGACCTCTGCCCCTGCCACCCGGCTCCATGTCAGCAGTGGTCAGGCGAATCAATCCGGTTTTCGACTGTCGGACTTGACGGCCGCCAGCCCGGCACAGCAGTCGGCTGACGCTTTTTTGACGGTCAATGACCGAGGTGACGTAGTTAAGGCTCGCTATCAGCTACGTATCAATGATGTTAGCCAATGGAGTGACAAAGTGTTTAGCCCCACCTACCAGTTGCGACCATTGACCGATGTAGCGACCTACGTGCATCAGAAGGGCCATCTACCCGGCGTTCCGTCGGCGGAGCAGATTCAGAAAGAAGGGATCGATCTGGTGCGGATGAATAGTCTACTGCTGGAAAAAGTCGAGGAATTGACGCTGTACGTGATTCAACTGGAGAAGGCCGGTCTGGACGCAAAACAGCGCGACAATCAGCAACAGGAACGCATCGGGCGGCTGGAAAAAATCGTGGAGCAGTTGCTACAAAAGAAGTAGGCCGTTCCGTTGCGGGCGAGACCGAACGTTCCGTAGCCCTCTACCATACTCTGATTAAGCAAACCCGGCTATTGATGTACGCGTCAAATACTGAACCTACACAGGTAGCATAGCATAATGTAGTGACGGCAAGCGGGTAACCTAGTCAAATAATAGCTAATTCCCGTTGACTGAGCGCCCTATGTATTCATTAATCGTTACTCCACTTGGCATTGATCTGGCAACTGATATGCTAATTGGGGAAATCCGTCGGCTGTTGCCCCAAACCCGTACTAGTGTCCGCTGGACCGAGGTTAACCGGTGGATCAGCACGTTTGCCTACCAACAGCAGTCAGATAATAACAGCGGCTACCCGCTCGTAGAAGCCTGTCAGGAGCAAGCGGCCGACTTTCTGGCACAACTACCGATAGCATCGCTAAACAGTCCCCTGTCGGCGGGCTGGTTATCCTGTCAGACAGTTCGGGCGTTGTTGCTGGCTAGTGGGGGCTACGAACTTGATTCCATCGAGCGCGACTGGCACGGGGCTTATTACCGCCCATTGCTAGCCTATCTGCAACGCTACGACCGGGCCGTTACGCGCGGGGTTCGCAAGCAGTCGGGCAAGCCGGTCCCGCTTCCAATGCCTTTTCTCGTCTGGTCGGAAAACTAGACTGACGATCAACAGCTTCCGCTTGTTTATTTTTTTATTCGATTCGAACAACGGTCAGGCACTTGCCTGACCGTTTTGTATTCGTGTTTAAACGGCTAACTTCAACAGGGGGAAAGTGACTTTCTCCTTTTTTAGTTTTATTATTGCTATACATTCTTATAGTCTTCACATGGAAACCTCCGTCAATACCCTCACTCGTCCCTGGCTTCGCCTTTACCCAAAAGGTGTTCCGCATGAGATCGATGCAGACAAGTATACGTCGCTGGCGACGCTGATGGAGGAGGGATTTCAGCGATTTGCCGACCGGCCAGCCTATGCCTGTATGGGTAAGCAGATTACGTTCGGTGAACTCGACACGCTGTCCCGGCAGTTTGCGTCGTTTCTGCAAAACGATCTGAAACTGCTCAAAGGTGACCGTATTGCCATTCAGATGCCGAACACGTTGCAGTACCCGATTGCCATGTTTGGGGCGCTGCGGGCTGGTATGGTGGTCGTCAATACGAATCCGCTGTATACCCCTCGTGAGATGCAGCATCAGTTTAAGGATTCGGGGGCAAAGGTCATTGTCATAGTGGCCAACTTCGCGGCCAACCTGGAGAAGATCATCGACCGCACGGATATTAAGCACGTTGTAGTTACCGAACTGGGCGACATGCTGGGCTTTCCGAAAAAGCAACTCGTCAATGCGGTGGTCAAATACGTGAAGAAGCTGGTACCGTCGTACTACCTTCCCGACGCTATTTCGTTTAACGATGCCCTCAGCCGGGGGACACGACAGCCGTTTAAACCGGTCGATATTCGTAGCAGCGAGTTAGCGTTCATTCAGTATACCGGCGGCACAACGGGCGTTTCGAAAGGGGCTATGCTGACCCAGCGTAACATCCTCGCCAACGTTGAATGCCAGTACGAATGGATGAAACCGGCCGGTGTTCCCGATGGGGCCGGCCTGATGGTAGCAGCCCTCCCACTTTACCACGTCTACGCACTGACAACCAATGCATTGAGTGCGCTTCGCAGCGGTTCAATGAACCTGCTCATTACCAATCCGCGCGATATGAACGCGTTCGTTGATGAGCTGAAAAAGTATAAAATCACCGGCTTCACGGGTGTCAATACGCTTTACAACGGGTTGCTGAATCATCCCCGCATTGGCGAGGTCGATTTCAGCGGCTTACGCATCACGTCAGCAGGGGGCATGGCCCTGCAAACCGCCGTTGCCGAGCGCTGGGCCAAACTCACTGGCAACACCCCCTGCGAAGGCTACGGTCTGACGGAAACCTCACCCGTGCTATCGTCGAACCCCGTCGACGGTACCGTGCGGGTCGGTACGATCGGGGTACCCTGGCCCAGCACCGACATGAAAGTGATTCTGGACGACGGTACCGATGCACAGGTGGGTGAACCGGGGGAGATCGTAGCCAAGGGGCCACAGGTGTTTATCGGCTATTACAAACGACCGGAGGAAACCGAAAAAGCGATGATCGATGGCTGGTTCAAAACCGGGGATATAGCCACGATGGATACCGATGGCTTCTTCCGCATCGTTGACCGGAAAAAAGATATGATTCTGGTGTCGGGCTTCAATGTGTACCCCAACGAGATCGAAGACGTGGTAGCGATGTGCCCCGGTGTGGGCGAAGTGGCCTGCATTGGTGTTCCCAACGAGCGCTCCAACGAAGTCGTGAAGGTGTTTGTCGTGAAGAAAGACCCGGCCTTAACCGAAGAAGCTATCAAAGCCTACTGCCGCGAAAATCTGACGGCCTACAAAGTCCCCAAGCAGATTGAGTTTCGCACCGAACTGCCTAAAACTAACGTCGGGAAGATTCTGCGCCGGTCGTTGCGCGAGGAAGAACTGGCCAAAGGAAAAGAATAGCGTTTTTTTGAAGAAAAGAGACAGGGGGTGAGAAGAAAGACGCTGGCGCGAACCAAGCTTTCTTCGCACCCCTGCCTCTTTTTTACTTCGTCACCAGCTCTGCTTTCCAGTCGACCCCCTTGCGGATTTTATCGACAGCGGGTAGTTGCCCGTACTGCATCAACTCGCGGATGGCGATAATGTCGGTATCGCGTTTCAACCCGGCCACGGCTTTGACTTCCCCGCCCTGCACGTAGAAGGCCAGAAAATTATCGTCCTGCTCGGGGTTACCGTCGTAAATAACGTCGTCGATTTTTTCAGCATGACCGACGTAATTGATCCGCTTACCCTGCTGATTCGACCAGAAAAACGGCACTTCCTGATATGTCATTTCCTGGCCGGCGATGTTCATACCGGCGGTGTAGCCCTGCTGCCCGGCCACCTTCCAGTGCTCGATCCGCTGCGACCCGTCGGCCGTTGGATACGTAGCCACATCACCAGCCACATATAACCCGTCGGCAATCTGAAGCTGTTTGTCGGTGCGCAGGCTACCGTCTTCTTCACGATCGATACCTGCGATGAAGTCGACGTTAGGTTTCACACCCAGACCGAGCAGTATGGCGTCAGTCGGGAGCCGGTCGCCGTTGTCGAGCACAACCGCTTCGACCGTATCAGTGCCTTCGATTGTACCAACCTTACGGCCAAGATGAAACCGGACGCCCTCTTTTTCGTGCCAGCCCTGAATTACCTTACCGACTCGTCCGCCCAGAATTTTCTCGAACGGTATCGCTTCCATACCCACCACATCGACCTCGCTACCCAGCTTCCGAAGGCTCATGGCCGCTTCCAGCCCGATAAACGAACTACCGACAATCACGATACGCTTCCCCTGCTGACCCAGATCGCGCAGCTGCTGACTGTCGTGCAGGCTCCGCAGCACATGCACACCGTTCAGGTCTGCGCCCGGCACCGGGAGTTTGTTGGGCTTGCCGCCGGAGCAGATCAGGGCTTTATCGTAGGTGATTCGCTCAGTCGGCTGGCCTTCGCCCGCGCTCAGTTCGATTTCTTTTTTCTGCGGGTCAAGCCTCGTCACCTGCTGGCCAGTCCGAATTTCGATGCCGTAGTCGGCGTAGAAGTCGGGGGTGCGGAGCGGCATCCATTCGTCGGGAGCTTTTCCCTGCAAATAATCTTTCGAGCAGTTGGGCCGGTCGTAGGGGGCCTGACTGCTGCTCGTCAGCATCAGGATATTACCCGTAAAGCCGCCTTCGCGCATCGCTTCTGCCGCGAAGGCCCCCGCTCCGCCTGATCCGACAATCACGCAGGTAGTGTTGTTGGCCGGATCGGGGGTACTCATCGGATTTTCCAGGCTTTCCTTATCGGTCGTCAGCCGCACCATGACCTGATCGCCTTCAATACGGACTTCGTGGGTGGGCAGGCCATTCAGGGCCGGTGCTTCGAGCCGGTGACCGCTGCGCACGTCGAAACAGGCGTTGTGCCACGGACATACCAGCCGGTTGCCGTTCAACAGACCCTTCGACAGCGGTGCCTGGTAGTGCGTACACTTGGGGTGGAGCGCGTAATATTGCCCGTCAACGCGGGCCAGTAAAACATCGGTATCGCCCACGCGGACGTCTTTTAATTCACCGTCTTTAAGGTCATCGACCCCACAAACGGCTTCTTCCATGTAGTCTGTCAGCATAATTATCAGTGGTTTCATCGTAAACCGGCTGTTGCCGCCTATTGATTACAGGAATGCGGTCTCAACGATAATTTTTAGCCCGTATAAACAGTAGTATGTCGGTACTGACTAGCGGCCCAACGCTGGTACAATACCAACATCTTATGCGCTTTTGGTAATAATTCGCTTTGGCCAGTATGCATACTGGATTTTATGCTGTTGCTTTGCACTGATTAGAAGAAGTCTAAATAATATTAAGCACGTTTAGTAAGTCATGAGTCGTTACCGAGCCATCTGGCTAGCCCTTTGGAGTTTGCTACTATCACTTCCGGTAGCAGCCCAGCAAGTTGCCTCCATTCGGGGGACTGTTCTTTCGTCAGACAATAAACCCGTTGAAGCCGTTACCATTAGTGTACGGGGTCACGGACAGGGAGCAATCACCGATGAGAAAGGAGCGTTTACGGTTAACCGGGTCAAACCGGGAACGTACACGATTCAGGTGTCGGCGGTAGGCTTGAAACCGACCGAGAAAGTAGTTACGGTAACGAATGGCGAAACCGCCACCGTTGACTTTATGCTGGTGGAAAATGCGGCTCAACTTACCGAGGTTACGGTAAACGCCAGCCGAAATAACCGCTTCGCCCGCACCAACAGCGACTACGTGTCGAAGATGCCGCTGAAGAATCTGGAGAACCCGCAGGTATACAACACCATCGGTAAGGAACTGCTGACCGAACAGCTCGTTTTCTCCGTCGACGATGCCATGCGCAACGCGCCGGGTGTGCAGCGGATGTGGGAAGCAACGGGCCGGGCGGGCGACGGCGGCAGCTATTACAGCACCCGTGGTTTCATCGTGCAGAGTCAGCTGCGCAACGGGCTGGCCGGTAACGTGACGAGCGATATCGACGCGGTCAACCTCGAAAAACTCGAAACGATCAAAGGGCCCTCGGCAACGCTGTTCGGCAGCGCGCTGACGTCATACGGCGGGCTGGTCAACCGGGTGACGAAGAAACCCTACGAAACTTTCGGCGGTGAAGTAGCCCTGTCGGCGGGTAGCTACGATTTCCAGCGCGCCAGCGTCGATGTCAACACGCCACTCAACGCCAAACGCAACCTGCTGTTCCGCCTGAACACGGCCTTTACCCACGAAGGCACGTTCCAGACGCAGGGCTTCAGCCGCCGATTGGCCATCGCCCCCAGCCTGCTCTACAAACCCAACGACCGCCTGTCGGTGCAACTGGACGCGGAGATTTTCCGGGGTACGGGCGTCGGTAAGCAGATTTTCTTTTTCTACGTGCCGGGCGCATCGCTGGGGTCGACCCGCGTCGATCAGCTCAACGTCGACTACCGCAACTCGTACATGGGTACGGGCATGATTCAGCAGTCGCGCAGCACGAACCTCTTCGGGCAGGTCAACTACCGGATTTCGCCCGCATTCACCTCGTCGACCAATATCAGCACAAGCCACAGCTTCTCCGACGGTATCGGGCCGTACTTCTACATCATCCCAACGGCGGGTGCTGCGCTCGGCAACAATAGTCTGGTTCGGGCCGATCAGTCGACGCGCAACAGCACCAACGATGTGTTTGAGGTGCAGCAGCTCATAAACGGTGATTTCCGGGTGGGCAGCCTGCGTAACCGCATTGTGGTTGGGCTCGATTACCTGCACATCAACTCGAATCAGTTGTTTTTTGGCAGCACGTACGATGTTGTCCCCATCAACTCAACCTACGATTACAGTAAGTTCAACGGGGCCAATATGGCGGCTCTGTATGCCAGCAAAGCGCCTGACTTCACCTACCCGTTGTCGGGCATCCGCGATACCTACAGCGCCTTCCTGTCGGACGTGCTCAACCTGACCGATCGGCTGAGCGTACTGGCAGCCCTCCGCGTCGACCATTTCAACAACAAGGGTGGACTGGAAGGGTCGGCGGTGGCGCCTTATCAACAAACTGCTTTCTCACCCAAATTTGGTCTGGTGTATCAGGCCGTTCCGGATAAAGTCTCGCTGTTTGCCAACTACCAGAACAGCTTCAACAACCGGGGTGTCTACAATGCCTATGACGTTACGGCCCGCGACAGCCTGACGCAGCGTTTTGCTAAACTTGAGCAGGCCAATCAGTTTGAAGCGGGTGTCAAGCTGAACGCGTACAGCGGCCGGCTGAGCGCGACCATCAGCTATTACGATATTCAGGTGAAGAACCTGCTGCGCACCGACCCGAACCCGATTGCAGCTACCAAATTCGCCCAGACACAGGACGGTACGCAGCTGAGCCGGGGTATCGAAGTCGATGTGATTGCCAATCCATTTTCGGGCTTCAACGTCGTGGCCGGTTTCTCCTACAACAACTCGAAACTAACCAACGCGCCGGAAGACGTCAACGGTCGTCGACCTACCACAGCATCATCGCCCGTACTGGCGAATCTGTGGCTGAGCTACCGTATTCAGAGCACGGCCCTGCGCGGCTTAGGGTTCGGCTTCGGCGGCAACTACGCCAGCGACAACCGGATTCAGAACAGCGTAAGTCTGGGCGAATTTATCCTGCCAGCCTACACCGTGCTGAACGCGTCGGCTTTCTACGACCAGCGAAAGTTTCGGATTTCGGCCAAAGTCGACAACCTGACGAACCAGCACTATTGGATTGGGTACACGACAATGAACCCACAGAAGCTGCGAAACGTCGTTGGCAGTATCGCTTACAAATTCTAACGAGTACTGATTATCAATAAACCAGATCAGCCGGGGACGATGTGCCCGGCTGATTTTTTTGGTAGTATCGTCCCGTGTTTGTTTTTCCTGTTTAGCTGATGACGAAACGGCTCACCTTTTTTCTACTGCATTTACCCCTGGCACTCATCGCTCAGCCGCGTACCGATGCGGTACTGACGAAATTACTGACAACAAATCATAATCCGGTGTTCCGGGAGGTGATGCAACACCCTGACCGCTACCGGCTCCAGATTATCTACACACAGATCGACCGCGACCGGGCTAACAAACCGACGTTTACGAATTACTATTTCAACGTCGACAGCACAGTTTATTTCAACCCGGCTTCCACGGTCAAATTACCGTTGGCGTTGCTGTCGCTGGAAAAGTTGAATGGGCTGAAAAATCCGCAGCTTACCCGCGAAACGGCCATGCAGTTCGACAGTGCTCATAGCGGACAAACAAAGGAATGGACCGACCCGACGGCCCAAAGCGGTTACCCGTCGATTGCCCACCTGATCCGGAAGGCGATGCTGGTGAGTGAAAACGACCCGTATAGCCGGATGTACGAGTTTGTCGGGCAGCAAGCGATCAATCAATCGCTGCACGCGAAAGGATACGTCGACACGCGGATTACGCACCGCTTCGTCCGACTGACGCCGGAACAGAACCGGCACACCAACCCCGTCCGGTTTATCCGGCCCGACGGCAGTACGATCTATACACAGCCAGCCGCTTACAACCCCACTCCGTTCGACACCCGACGCACCGACACGCTGGGCATTGGCTACTACTCCGGCGATACGCTTATCCGTAAACCGTTCGATTTTACAGGACGAAACAAGTTACCCCTCGAATCGCTCCAGCAGATTTTGAAATCAGTGCTGTTTCCGCAGTCGGGTCCAGCGCGGCAGCGGTTCAATCTGACACCCGACGATTATCGGTTTATGAAGCAGTATCTGTCGCAGTTTCCGGGTGAAACAAACTACCCCAAATATGATTCGGCGCAGTACTACGACAGCTACGTGAAATACTTTTTTATGGATAGTCTGCACCATACCCTACCCACCGGGGTGCGGGTGTTCAACAAGGTCGGCTGGGCGTACGGCTTTCTAACCGACGCATCTTACGTCGCTGATTTCACGCACAAGGTCGAATACATGCTGTCGGCCACGATTTACGTCAACCACGACGGTATCCTGAACGACGACAAGTACGAGTACGATAGCATCGGCACACCGTTTCTGTACCAGCTGGGTCAGACGATTTACCAGCACGAACTAGCGCGCAAACGCAAAAACGCGCCCGATCTGAGCGCGTTCCGCATTTACTATGAAAAGCGACAACCCGATAACCGCCCAACGGTGAAGGACGTCGCTAACTGATGATGAATTTACGTTGTTCCTCGCAGGCTCGGAATGACAAAAGGTCAATACGCTTTCAGGCTCAAATCCAGACTCTTGACGTGGTGCGTCAGGGCTCCCGACGAGATAAAATCGACACCCGTTTCGGCGTAGGCCCGCAGGTTGGTTTCGTCGATGCCCCCCGATGCTTCCGTGATAAAGCGCCCGTTGATGAGCCGTACCATATCACGAATACCATCGGGCGCGAAATTATCGAGCAGCACGATGTCGACTCGGGTCGCGTCAGACTGTCCGACGCGTAGTACTTCTTCGACTTCGGCCCGGTTACGGGTTTCGATTTCGATGCGCAGTTTCCGGCCCGTTTCGGCCAGATATGCTACCGACTTATTGATTGCCGCTTCGATCCCCCCGGCAAAATCGACGTGGTTGTCTTTGATCAGAATCATGTCGTATAGCCCGAACCGGTGATTGACGGCTCCGCCAATTTTCGTCGCCATCTTTTCGCAGATACGGAAGTTGGGCGTCGTCTTGCGGGTGTCAAGCAACTGGGCCCGGGTTCCTTCAAGCAGGTCGACAAGCTGCCGGGTGTGCGTAGCGATACCACTCATGCGCTGCATACAGTTCAGCACCAGCCGTTCGGCCGTCAGGATGTTGCGGGCATTCCCCGAAACAGTCAGCACTATGTCGCCGGGTTTGATCGTCGCGCCATCCTGCATCAGCACGTCAACTTGCAGCGCCGGGTCAACCTGGGCGAACACCGCCAGTGCCACATCGACGCCTGCCAGTATTCCCGCTTCTTTCACCAACAGCCGCGCCCGTTTGGTGGCATCGGCCGGAATGGTCGATAATGATGTATGATCGCCGTCGCCAATGTCTTCGGCCAGCGCAAGTCTGATAAATTCGTGTAAGTCCATACCGGGTAAATCCATAGCGGCAAAGTAAGGAATTTGTATCGACAGGATTACAGGATTGACGGGATTTGCCTTATTTCCAGGCCCGGCACCACCGGTATCCACCGCATCCGGCCCAAACCCGGCACTGCCCGGCAACAACCGTAGAAAATCCTGCTAATCCGGCAATCCGGTCCAATACCCTATTGTATAAGTCTAAAAACGGTGCGAAATTTGTCATCCCCTAATCGGACTGATGAAGCAACCCCGTATCATACAACGCGTTTCGAGCCTGACACTGGCCGTTCTCCTATTGGTGACGGCGATGTGGGGACCGGCTGCGCTCGTAGCTAAGCGGGGCGGCACGCAAAAATCCGTTGCGGGAGTTGTCAAGGCTGAAAAAGCCGCCAAGCCGGAGAAAGCCTCGGCACAGCTCAGTGCCAAGTCGCTGGAAGCTGTTGTTGCGCCCGCCGTTCAACTCGGCGATTCAGGGCAGTCGGTGTTTCTGCTGCCCGCCCCGCGCTCGTTATTCTGCTGTTGCTGAGCGTTCCGCTACTTCGGCATTTCACGCTGCCGCATTTTTACTTTTCCTTTTTCCAGCACGTATTCGGGCACCACATCGCCACGAATGCGCCCTAGTTGGCCCTTCTGCTGAGCCCATTTTCATGCGCTCAGCCATCACCGCTTTACCGATTACGCACTAGCCACTTGTCTGGCGGACTCGGTCGTTTTTCAACTTTTCATCTATTTTTTTCAATCAACACAGACGGTCGTCTGTGCGTATTATGCAGAACAGAACTGGCATACTCATTCTGACGGGGGTAATTTCGGCTATATGCCTTTACTTCCTGTCGTTTACGTTTGTCTCGCGCAATATCAAATCCGACGCCGAGGCATACGCAACCAACAAGCAGGGGCAGGTAGATAGCAACAAGAAGCAGCGCTACCTCGATTCGCTCTGGAAAGAGCCCGTTTACCTGGGCAGCACGCTTCAGGAAGTAACCGAGCGCGAACTGGGTCTGGGTCTCGACCTACAGGGCGGTATGCACGTGGTACTCGAAGTGTCGCCCGCCGACATCCTGCGGAGCCTGTCGGGCAACAACCGCGATCCTAAGTTTGCACAGGCGTTGAAAATGACGCTGGACGATCAGAAAACCAGCAACAGCAACTTCGTTGACCTGTTCGCCAGCAATTTCAAAGAAGTTGCTCCTGATACGAAACTGGCCAGCGTTTTCGCAACGAGCGCCAACCGTAGCAAGATCAACTACCAGTCGTCGGACACCGAAGTAAAGAAGGTACTGACCGAGGAAGTAAACGGTGCTATCGCCCGCGCCTTCCAGATCATTCAGGCGCGTGTCGATAAGTTTGGCGTAGCTAACCCCAACATTCAGCGGCTGCCGGGTTCGGGTCGTATTCAGATCGAACTACCAGGTGTTGACAACCCGGAGCGTATCCGCCGACTGCTGACGGGTGCTGCCAAACTGGAATTCACCGAAGTTTACAAACTGAACGAACTGGCCCCCGCCATCGAAGGCATGGGTGCTTACCTGCTGCGCGAAGAAACCGCTCGTAAAGCCGCGTTGAAAGCCGGTGCGCCAGCCACGCCCGCAGCGGGAACGGCCACGCCAAACAATAGCCTGGAATCGCAGCTAGCGAAAGGTGGCAAGAAAGATTCGACCGCAACCGCCAAGACGGACACGGCCGCTGCTGCGGCACAGGGATCGGCCCTGACCCAACTGTTTATTCCGCTGGGCCCCGACCAACTGGGCGTATACCTGAAAGATTCGGCCCGCGCCAACGCCATTCTGAATGCGCCGGAAGTACGGAGCCTGTTTCCAGCAGACGCTATGTTTGCCTGGGGCCGGAAGTCGGAAAAGACCAACGACAACAAGGAGATTCTGCCACTGTACTTCATCAAGAAGCCCGGCGGACGCGCACCGATGGAAGGTGATGTAATCACCGACGCAGCCAACGACTACGACGACCGTGGCCGTCCGGAAGTGACGATGAACATGAACGCCGAAGGTGCCCGCAAATGGCGTAACCTGACGGCGGCTAACGTCAACCGTCCCGTTGCTATTCTGCTCGACGGGCTGGTTTATACCGCCCCTAACGTACAGAACGAGATTCCCAACGGCCGTTCGAGCATCTCGGGTAACTTCACCGTTGAAGAAACGAAAGACCTTGCCAACGTTCTGAAGGCTGGTAAACTCCCCGCCCCGACCAACATCGTTGAAGAAAGCATCGTGGGTGCTACGCTGGGTTCGGAAGCTGTGCAGGCCGGTGTGCTCTCGTCGATTATCGGTATCCTGCTGGTACTGGGCTTCGTGGTGTTCTATTACAACCGCGCCGGTCTGATTGCCGACGTTGCGCTGCTGGTCAACCTGTTCTTCCTGCTGGGCGTAATGGCGTCGCTGGGTGCCGTACTGACCATGCCGGGTATTGCCGGTATCGTACTGTCGATCGGTATGGCCGTCGATGCCAACGTACTGATTTTCGAGCGGATCAAAGAAGAACTGGCTGAAGGTAAACCGTTTAAGATTGCCGTTCAGGATGGCTTCAAAAACTCGCTGTCGTCGATCATCGACTCAAACGTAACGACGTTCCTGACGGGTATCGTCCTGTTTATCTTCGGTACGGGTCTGATCCTGGGCTTCGCTACGACGCTGATTATCGGTATCCTGACCTCGCTGTTCGCGGCTATCTTCATCACGCGGGTACTGCTTGATTCGTACATCCGCAACGGAAAGACGCTGACCTTCACCTCGTCGTGGGCCAAGAATCTGTTTGCTGATTCGAACTTCGACTTCGTATCGCGCCGGAAACTGTACTACACCGTATCGTCGGTTATTATCGCTGCGGGTGTTATCTCTGCGGTCTTCAAAGGCTTCGGTCTGGGTGTCGACTTCAAAGGCGGCCGGTCGTACGTAGTTCGGTTCGAGAAAGCGGTTAGCACGGATGAAGTTCGCAATGCGCTGGAGCCGGTACTGGGCGGATCGCCCGAGGTGAAGACGTACGGTGGCGCATCGATTGGTGCCAACACGCAGGTTAAAATCACAACGCCTTACCTGATCGACGACAATTCGCAGGGGGCCGACCGTCAGGCCGAAGCAACCGTGTACAAAGGGCTGAGCACCCTACAGGGCAACCCGGCACATATTGAAAGCTCGCAGAAAGTAGGGCCCACGATCGCGTATGACATTCTGACGTCGGCGCTATGGTCGATTCTGCTGGCCGTAGCGGTCGTGTTCGTGTATATCCTGATCCGGTTCAAGAAGCTGGCGTTTGGTTACGGTGCTGTCGTCGCGATGTTCCACGACGTACTGATTATCCTGGCTATCTTCACCATCTTCAACGGCCTGCTGCCCTTCAACCTCGACGTCGATCAGGCGTTTGTGGGTGCGCTGCTGACGATCATGGGTTACTCGATGAACGACACCGTCGTGGTTTTTGATCGGGTACGCGAATACCTGGCCGAGAACAAAGGCAAGAGTGAGAGTATCCCGACGATTATCAACAACGCCCTGAACAGCACGCTGAGCCGTACGGCCGTTACTGGTTTCTCGACGATTCTGGTTCTGCTCGTTCTGTTCATCTTCGGTGGTGAAACCATCCGGGGCTTCTCGTTCGCCATGCTGATCGGCGTTATCGTTGGTACGTACTCGTCGCTGTTCGTGGCTACCCCGATCGTGGTCGATTCGCTGAGCAACGAGCAGGCTGAAGAAGCCAAGGTCACTGTCGTTGAGAAGAAAACCGGCTTCGATGCTGTTCCGGCCGACTTCACGACCAAAGAGGCTGATACCCCCGACGAGTTCACAGCCAAGAAAGAGAAGAAAGACAAAAAGCCGCTGATCCGGCCTTCGCAGTCGTAATCAATGGTTGAATGAGCGAATGAGTGATTGAGTGAATAGCTGCGTGACTAATCTTTCGCTCATTCACTCATTCACTCTTTCGCTCTTTAATTTTTGTATCTTTACCGAGCTTGCTCGAAATAATATTTTCCCTTCTGACTAAATCACCAAACTGAATTTGCCTGCATGGAAACAAGATTGAAACCGGTTAATACCAGCGTGATGCGGAAAAAGCCTTTATCGGCTTATGCTGCGGACATGCAGAAGAGTGAACTCAAACGGGTACTGACCCGCTGGGGACTTACCTCGCTGGGTATTGGTGCCGTTATCGGCGGGGGTATTTTTGTACTAACGGGGATTGCGGCCAACGAATGGGCGGGTCCGGCACTGGCGCTGGCGTTCGTCATCGCCGGTATCGCCTGTACATTTGCGGCTTTGTGCTACGCCGAATTTGCGTCGATTCTGCCGGTTGAAGGATCAGCTTACGCCTATTCGTATGGAACCGTAGGCGAACTGTTCGCCTGGCTCATCGGCTGGAACCTGATTCTGGAATATATGATGGGCGCTACAACGGTAGCGGTAAGCTGGTCAGGCTATTTCGAGAAATTCCTGCATCTTTTCCATGTCGACCCGCCCGTCTGGCTGATGAATGATCCCGTTACTGCGCAGGAGAAAGCCGAAGCATTGCGAGCAGCCGGGCAGAGCATCCCTGATTTCACGTTCGCTATCAACCTACCCGCATTCCTAATCGTGTGGGTCGTTACTTACATTCTAGTAAAAGGCATCAAAGAAGCCGCGAGTACTAACAACCTGATCGTGATCGTGAAGGTCGTCACGGTAATCTTCGTTATCGTTGCAGGTTCGTTCTATATCGATACCGCCAACTGGACTCCGTTTCTGCCCGAACCGAAAGTCGATGCCAGCGGGCAGACGCACTTCGGCTTTGAAGGTGTCGTGACGGCAGCCGGTATCGTGTTTTTTGCGTACATCGGCTTCGATGCCGTGTCGACCCAGGCCGGTGAAGCGATCAATCCCAAGAAAGACGTTCCGTTCGCCATTATTGCCTCGCTGATTATCTGTACAGTGCTTTACATTCTGGTATCGCTGGTACTGACGGGCATGGTACACTACGACAAGCTTGACCTGAAAGCACCGGTAGCGCAGGCGTTCTCCGACGTGGGCATGACCTGGGCCGTTTACCTCATCACGATTGCAGCCATCGCCGGTTTAACCTCCGTAATGCTGGTGATGATGCTGGGACAGACCCGTATTTTCCTCGGCATGGCCAAAGATGGCCTGCTGCCAAGGGGACTCTTCGCGGCTATTCACCCCAAGTTTAAAACGCCCTGGAAAAGCACGATTTTCGTGGGCGCTATCGTTTCGATCGTAGCAGCCGTGACACCAATCGACAAGGTATCGCAGCTCACTAGTTCGGGTACACTGTTCGCTTTCGCCATGATCTGCGGAGCTGTATGGCTATTGCGCGTACGGGAGCCCAATCTGGAGCGCCCCTACCGGACCCCGGCCCTGCCCATCATTGCCACGCTAGGTATCTTGGCTAACCTGTACCTAATGTGGAACCTGCGACTGGATACGAAACTCACCTTCGTTGTCTGGGGTATTCTGGGCCTGATTGTGTACTTCGCCTATAGCCGTAAACACAGTAATCTCAACAATCCACAGGAGTAGCAATTATAGTAGCGTTTCCGGTCGCGTCTACTCAAAACACAACAGCCCCCGGCATCCGTCGGGGGCTGTTGTGTTTTGGGCCCATCCAGCCGTACACCCGCAGCAATCACCGCCCCGACTGGAATTTTCTACCACTGATTTTAGGTTTATCGGTGAGTTGATAGCCGGGTCGGTGCAGGCTGGAACTGCCATACCAACCGGCTACTTTTTGATTCGTACTATGATCGTTGAACAACTTTATACCGGTTGCCTGGCGCAGGGAGCCTACTACATTGAAAGCGCGGGTGAAGTCGCCATTATCGATCCGCTACGCGAGATAACGCCGTATATCCGCAAAGCCGAAGCCGCCGGGGCAACGATCAGGTATATCTTCGAAACCCATTTCCACGCCGATTTCGTATCGGGTCACCTCGACCTCGCGAAACAAACCGGCGCACCGATCATCTACGGCCCGAACGCCAACACCGCGTTCGACGCCCACCACGCTGCCGATGGCGACACGTTTTCGCTGGGCGACGTAACGATTAAGGTACTGCACACACCCGGCCACACCCCCGAATCGACAACCTACCTTTTGCTGGACGAAACCGGCCGACCGCATGCCATCTTCACCGGCGATACGCTGTTCATTGGCGACGTGGGTCGCCCCGATCTGGCCATCAAAGGCAACCTCACCGAACGCGATCTGGCCGGAATGCTCTACGACAGCCTGCACACCAAAATTATCCCCTGCCCGACGACGTGATCGTGTATCCGGCGCACGGCGCGGGATCGGCCTGCGGCAAGAATATGAGCCGTGAAACCACCGACCGACTCGGTAATCAGAAGCGGTTCAACTACGCGCTCCGGGCCGAATCAAAGGCCTCGTTTATCGAGCAGGTCCTCGACGGCCTGACAAAAGCACCGGCCTATTTTGCGCAGAACGCCCGGCTTAACAAGGAAGGTTACGAATCCATCGACCGGGTAATGCAGCGGGGCAGTCAGGCGCTGTCGCCCGACGCGTTCGAAGCCGCCGTCAACGAAACCGACGCCCTGATTCTCGACGTGCGGACGGCTGTTGAGTTTGCAGCGGGCTTCGTTCCGAACGCCATTAATATCGGCCTCGACGGGCAGTTTGCCCCCTGGGTCGGTGCGTTAATTCCCGACCTGACCCAGCCGATTGCACTGGTGGCACCCGCCGGGCAGGAAGAAGAAACCGTTAAACGGCTGGCGCGGGTTGGCTATGATCAATGCATCGGCTATCTGGCGGGTGGTTTCGACGCGTGGCGAACCGCAGGTCGCGAAGTCGATACAATCGAGTCAATTTCTGCCGATGAATTTGCCCAGCGACTGGCGCAAAACCCGTCGCTTTCGGTGGTCGATGTGCGGAAGCCGGGCGAGTTTGCGGGCGAACATGTGGCGAACGCGGAGAACCGCCCCCTCGATACGCTCAACGACCACATGACCGCTTTCTCGCATAGTGAACCGGTCTATGTACACTGCGCGGGTGGCTATCGCTCGATGGTTGCCAACTCGATTCTGAAAGCCCGTGGTTTCGATAACGTCGTTAACGTAGAAGGCGGCATGGGCGCTATTCGCAAAACAAACGTTCCGGTCCTAGCCGATCAGCCCGTTTCTCACAACTAGTTAATAAGCCATGGTTCAGTTTCTGTCGCAACCCTGGCCATGGTACGTCGCCGGGCCATTGATCGGGCTGACGGTACCGATCCTGCTGCTGCTAGGCAACAAAGCGTTTGGTATCTCATCGTCGCTGCGGCACATCTGCGCAGCCTGTGTACCCGCCAACATCGACTTTTTCCGTTACGACTGGCGCAAGGAAAGCTGGAACCTGTGGTTCGTTGGGGGTATCGCCGTTGGTGGGTTTATCGGCAATCAATTGCTGACTAACCCGGCTGCGCTGACTATTGCCCCCGCCACGCAAACCGCCTTGCAGCAATTGGGTGTCCACGATTTCAGCAGTGGTTTACTCCCGCTCGACCTGTTTGGCTGGGCCGACATGACCATTGGTAAAGCCTTACTTTTTCTGGTGTTCGGCGGCTTTCTCGTCGGGTTAGGGACGCGCTACGCGGGGGCTGCACGTCGGGACATGCGATTATGGGCTTGTCGAATCTGCAATGGCCGTCGCTGGTTGCCACGTGTTGCTTTATGATCGGTGGCTTCGCCATGACGTACCTGGGTTTACCCCTGCTGATGCGGCTGGTTGGGCTGTAATTCCACACGTTATTCACTTATACACAGACTTATCCACATGGTTAGCGAACGTAATCCACAAACGAAGCCAATTCAGCAGCGGGCTAAACCCAACTGGGTGTTCGGGCTGGTCGGTGTTGTGTTCGGCATCGTCTTCGTCAAAGCTGAGATCATTTCGTGGTTCCGTATTCAGGAAATGTTCCGACTCGACGCGTTCCATATGTACGGCGTCATCGGCTCGGCTGTGCTCGTCGGGATGCTGTCGGTGTACCTGATTCGCCGGTTCAACGTCCGCACCTTGCAGGGCGACCCCATTAGCATTGCCCCCAAACAGTTCAGTCAGGGGCAGATCTGGGGTGGGCTGCTGTTTGGCTTCGGCTGGGCAATCACGGGTGCCTGTCCCGGTCCACTCTTCGCTCAGATTGGAGCGGGCTACACGGCGGTTGCCATTACGTTGCTGAGTGCGCTGGCTGGCACGTGGGTCTACGGCGCAGTCCGCAAACACCTCCCCCACTAATTCACAAAGCCGGGTTTTCGTCGATCCCCAGCCGGGGCAACACCGGATTCAGCACCCGCGGCACGATACGAATACGAAACACCCGCAGCCCGCGCAGGTCATAGTCACAGGCGTAGAACCCCCGCTCCCGAATGCCCCGGTACACAGCCGTGTAGTTTACCTTCACCGGCCAGTTATTGATGGCCAGTTCACCCACGACGGCATCAACCGCTTTCCGCAGGTTGCTAAAAAACGTCACGACTGGTTCGCGCTGCCGCACCGTATTCAGCGACCCCGTGTATGATACCGAAACCTCGTACAAAACGCGGCCAGCTGACCGCACTTTTGGGACTTTTTTGGCCGATTCTGACGTCATTACTGATTATGAGAATAAAATTGAAAAATAATCACACTATTTTTCAATGCTTAAACTAAACCGTAGTGATGGGCGTTTTACTATCAACTACGCAGGAAACGCCGGACGAACCATTTCGTCCGGCGTTTTTCGTTGTTAATAAAAAAGCACCCGAACGAATGCGCGGGTGCTTTTTTTATGCCGTCAGAGACGACCTTGTTGGTTAGTGATCCGTCCCCGACAGATGGAAGCTGCCGGGGATAGGCATTGACCTTATTTCTTATACATCACCGCGTCGACGGCTTCCAGCGTACGCTTAACGCTGGGCAGAATAGCCTCGATCAGCGTGGGAGCATACGGCAGCGGCAAGTCCATGCTGTTGACACGAATAACCGGCGCGTCCAGATAATCGAACGCGTTACGCTGAATGTTGTAGGCCAGTTCCGACGAGATAGCCGCCAGCGGCCATGCTTCTTCAACAACCACGCACCGGTTGGTTTTCTTTACCGAGTTGATAACCGTAGGATAGTCGATCGGACGCACCGAACGCAGATCAATTACTTCGGCCGAGATACCGTTTTTCGCCAGTTCGTCGGCAGCCGCTAGGGCCACTTTCATGATCTTACCAAACGATACGATCGTCACATCGTTACCCTCGCGAACGACGTTAGCCTGCCCGATTGGAATCAGATACTCTTCCTCCGGCACCTGCCCTTTGTCACCGTACATCAGCTCCGACTCCATAAAAATTACGGGGTCGTTGTCGCGGATACAGGTTTTCAGCAGCCCTTTAGCGTCGTATGGGTTCGATGGGACAACTACTTTCAAACCGGGCGTATTAGCAAACCAGTTTTCAAAGTTTTGCGAGTGCTGACTCGACAGCATACCGGCATTACCCGTCGGGCCGCGAAAGACAATCGGACACGTATACTGACCACCCGACATCGACATGATCTTGGCCGCCGAGTTGATGACCTGATCGATAGCGACGAGCGAGAAGTTGAACGTCATAAACTCGATGATCGGACGCAGACCGTTGATCGCCGACCCCACGCCAATACCAGCAAAACCAAGCTCGGCAATGGGCGTATCGAGTACACGCTCCGCACCAAACTCGTCGAGCATTCCCTGACTAACTTTATAAGCACCGTTGTATTCGGCGACTTCCTCACCCATCAGGTAAACGCTGGCATCCCGGCGCATTTCCTCCGACATAGCCTCACGCAGGGCTTCTCGGAACTGTATTTCTCTCATAATGAGTCTGTTCGTTTCGGTTCAGAAAGGAATTTGCCCACTTTACAATCTACTGGGCAATGCAACGGCGAATGACCGACAATGCGATGCCAAAAGTAGCAAAAAGGGGGCTACTGGTCAAGGGAATCCCCGGCCGACTACTACCTGCCTCACCATCGGGTATCACGTCTACAACACCGGATGATGACACGGCTGGGCACGGGCTACACAAATATGTACCTCGCTTCCCCCAGAAGCTGCGCTTTCCGATCGAGCGACAAATGCAGGGGTAGCTGCGCTAATCCAATCAGGCGTCGCATGATTTCAACGGCCGTAAATCGCTGTCGCAGGCTATCATCGAACGGATTCGTTTCACGGTACATAGCCAGTACCTGTTCGGTCATCGACACGGGCTGATCGGCCATCAGTAGGTGCGCGATGAAAACCCCCAGATCGTATTCGGGCGGCCCGTAGAAGCAAAATTCAGGGTCGATAATTTTCGGACCAGCCTCCGTGCGGAGCCAGCTGCCGGGGTAATAGTCGCCGTGTAGCAGGGTTGTTCCGTCAGCCAGATACGCATCGCCGAGGTGTTGTACAGCGGCTTTCAGCGGTTCGTCGGTCTTGTAGGCCATCGCCAGTTCCTGCAAGCCGGGCTGTACGGTATTCAGGTCGAAGCCATTGTCGGTCATGAACGGGTACACGAACAGGTGCTCATGGTTGAGCACGCGCATAGCCCGGTTCACGAAGAGGGGCGCGGGGGTAATCTGGGTGAAATGGTGATGCAGACTGGCCAGATAATCCGTCAGCGCGGTCAGTTCGTCGTAGGACAGTTGCTGCCCGGGCTGGTACAGGCTTGTGTAATCGGGCGACTGCCCCAAATCTTCCAGTACCAGTATGTTGTTTTCGGGATCGATACCCAGTAGCTGCGGCATCTGCTCGGCCAGTACCGAAACCGACTGCACGGCTTCGTAAAAATGACCTTCAACCACTGCGCGTTCCGCCGGAGCCGCGATGGTCGGGTATTTCTCGACGTAAGCCCGCGCCTGCTTCACAATCAGCGTCCGGATTGGCGTGCTGACCCGAAGTGTGTAATTCATATTCCCCTCGCCGGGCTTGTCCAGTGCCGTAATCGACTCCGATTCGTCAATCCAGCCCCGGCGGACGAGATAATCCTGAAGTTGCAGCGGTTGTTGCGCGTCGAGATGCATACAAAGGTTAGTTGGGTGGTGAGGATGAGAAAAGAGCCGGGCGCTATCGTACGACGGCTAATTTGCCCGCTACGCCTTCGGTGCCAGCCGCCGTAACGACGACAACCAGGTAGACGCCCGTTTGCACTGACCGGCCCCGGTAGTCGAGCAGGTTCCAGGCTGCCGTACCGCCCTGCGACCGGGTTTCGTAGACGAGCTGTCCGCCCGCATCCATGATCTTTACGGTCGCGTTGTCGGTCAGGCCGGTGATACCAACTGAGCCGGTGAAGTCGGGCCGGACGGGATTGGGAAAGATCGTCGGGCTGCTCAGGGCATCCGCCGGGTCGGTAGCGGTCGTCTGGTACGAGATGATTCCGTTGGCCGTCTGCACAAACAACCGGCCCGACAGCGGGTCGATCGCCAGCGTAGAGATAGACCGGAGCGGCAGTGGTGTTGTATCATCGGTGAATGTCTCCAGCAACTGCGACCCATCCGGCGACACCCGGTACAGCCCCGTTCGGGTCGACAGCCATTTCCGGTTTCCCCCGTCGACAGCGATAGCCGTTACCAGTTCATTGAGCAGCAACCGACGTCGGTTGATAAACGGCGCCTGGGCGTTTATGGCCCCCGTAAACGGGTCGCTCAGGTTATCGAACACCGTTGGCCCAAGATCCGTACCGACCCAGATAGCGCCCTGCCGGTCTTTAACCAGCGCCCGAACACTGTTGGTCAGTAGCCCCCGCCCCCCAGCACGGTTGTCAGGGTGCGGGTGCGGTTGGTTTGCGGATCGAACACCAGTAGTCCATTCCCAACGGATAAACGCATCCAGATATACCCGGCATCGTCGGGAACGAGCTGTTCGATCGTCTGCACCGTTACCGCTGGAAAAGAGGTAAACGTACCGTCGGGTCGGCGTACGTGCAGTGCCGTAGTCCGCGTCTGCGCACCCCCCGTAGCTATCCAGAGATTCCCCAACACGTCGGTGGCCAGACTGGTGATCGAGTTGCTGATGGTAGCGGGCAGCGACACCGCGACCGGCGCCGGCTGATCGGCGGTCTTTTGCCATAGCCCCGTCCCGAAACCACCCAGATACAGGGTTTGTGTATCGGTCAGGTAAGCCGCCGACGTAAAGCCCCGGTCCAGCCCCGGCACCGATAATGCCTGCCATTGATCAGCCGATACCTGTAGTTCATTAGCCGAAGCCGTATTGGTCGGCAAAGCCGTCGCATCCTGAGGCCCGTTCGGCAAGGCAACGAGCCGGTCGGGATAAGCATAGAGCGTACTGAACACATCCCGGTCGGGGCCAGCGGCTGGTGTACTGCTACGAATGGTGCCGTTTGTAGCCTGCAACACCCCATTCTGCGCATCGGCAATCCAGATCGTATTGCCATCCACAATGGCGTCGCGTGGGTCGGTCAGCAGTGCGCTGGTACTGGTCCCGGCAGTCGGTGCGGTTATCGTCGACCCTGCCGCAACGATGACGCCCGCATCTGTTGAACTGCTGCTCACGAACTGACGTACCGGCGTCACCGACAGGGCCTGCACCAGCGTCCACTGCCCGGCAACCCGGTCGTAGATACCCCGCTCGTTTACGGTTGCCAACAGCCGTCCCTGCCGGGCAACGAGCGTTTCGGGCGAACCCGGTGGATTCGCTACCGACCGCCAGTTACCGGGGTCGGCCAGGTTGGTACCGGCGGAATAGCGCACGGCCCGAATAGCCTGAACGGTACCGGTCGATGCGGTTGGTGCCGTCAGTGCGTACAGACTATCTCCCACAACGGTCGTCTGGTAGATGGGTAACGGGGAGCCGTTTGTGCACTGACTGAAGTAAGTATCCCGAATATCGTTCGCGGCCAGATTCAGCACGACCAGCCCGAAGTCGGTACCTAGATACGCCAGATTACCAACCCGGCTGACAAAGTTGATTCCCCGTGCATCGGGCAGATTCGTTGCCGCTGCGATGGTCGTGATCGTCGTCGTAACGCTGCCCGGCGCCCCACCCTGACCGATGCTCAGAAAGTCAATCGTACCGGTTCGGTAGGCAATCAGCAGCCGCGACTGATCGGGCAGGTATAGTAGCCGGCTGATGCCGACGTCGGTCAGGCCATCCTGCCTCGTCAGTGTCATGCGTTCATTCGTGGTTTTGTCGAACGCAAACAGGCCGTTGGCCGTAGCCGCGTAGACGTAATTAGTCGCCACAGCCACAGTTTGCGCCGAACGGTAGCTAACGTGCGACCGCCAGTTACCGATCTGCGCCTTCGCACCCACCGACACAGCCAGCCACAGCCAGCCAATGAGCGCCAGCCGACTATAGATGTTCTGGTTCATAAACCCATTCCCGACGACCAGCGTCGGCCCCCAGATTAAAACAACGGCGGCAGCGGGCCTCGTAGCTATCGGTTTCGCCCAGCAGCACCCGCTCCTGCGACGGCACCAGTCGGTACGAATGCTGGGCGATATCACCACAAACGACGCAGATCGCGTGGACTTTCGTTACGTACTCAGCAATAGCCATCAGCTGCGGCATGCAACCAAAGGGCTGCCCGGCAAAATCCATGTCTAGCCCAGCCACGACCACGCGCTTTCCCTGATTGGCCAGCGTCTGGCAGACGTCGACAATCTCGCGGTCGAAGAACTGCGCTTCGTCGATACCAACTACCTCGGCATCGCCCGCCAGCTCCAGAATATCGATCGCATTATGTACCGGTACAGATTCGATACTGATAGCCGAATGCGACACGATATTCGCGTCGTCGTACCGGGTGTCGATGGCCGGTTTAGCGATGCGTACGCTTAGTTTGGCAATCCGGGCGCGGTTCAGCCGACGAATCAGTTCTTCCGTTTTACCGGAAAACATTGACCCGCAGATCACTTCAATCCAGCCGGTCCGGAGGTGAGGTGGTTCGCGTCGTCGGGAGGGTTCGATAAACATAGCGTGTCGAGTAGAACTAGTTGGTGTCGCGGCTGGGCCGGTTCAACAAAAATAGCCCCCGAAGGCTTACAGGCAGGCAGAAAAAAGCAAGTATTATCGGCGCCGGCAACCAGACACTCAAAAACAGCGCAATAGCGTCATGTAAAGCAGCTGTTCTACGGCAAACCGCTTTTTTTTCAGACCAACAATTGGCAAGTTTGTTGTTAAATGTGAACCCGTATGGTTCATATCGATCCCCACGCGGCACTCATTCTCCAACGGTCTCTACTGATGTCCAACAAGTTCAACGCGAACGCGCTCAACGAGTACAGTCGTTCGTATGCCCGGCGAATTGCGGCCGATTTCTACCAGCAGCATTCCACGGCCAACGGCAACCAGATTCTGTCGTTGACCCCAATCAATCAGATCAACTTGTTGATTGTTGGTACGCTGTCGACCAAGTGGCAGGCCGATGCGGAGAAGTTTCGCAGTCCGTACTTCGACTTCACCCATGCCGACGTGCAGGAAGCGTTGCAGCACTTCATGAACGTAGTGTCGCAGCATATCGCCGTTCGGCGCGAGAACCTGGAACCGCTGCTGGCCGATGCCGTTCGCCGGACAATCATTCTCATCTTCGACCCCCGCGCTTACTTCGACGAGCTACTCCGTAGTCAGCCCGATTTTACGCTGACGGCTCCCGCCCTGAAGCAGATCAGCCGGTTCACGAAAATCAACCAGTTTATCACCGCCCACCTGACGGAGCGGATGAACGGTAAGCCGTTCGTATACGTCAATCAGGCGCTGGGGTACCTGGATGAGGCTCTCACCCAGAAAGCACACGAGATCGAGCATTACGACAAGTTCGTCGCGATCTTCTCCGAAAAAGTACCGATGGACGTACCCGCCCTGTTACGTAGTCACGTCCCCGACAGTATTCCGGCGGGGCCAACCCGTTCGTTCTTCGACATGGCTACCGAACCGGGTGTTCCACCGGCTCCGCTCGTCGCACCCGACGCACCGACATCCATTGCCCCAGCGAACCCGTTACCGAAACGCCCCCCGCGCCTATCGAAACACCGCAGGCGTCTGAACCAGCGGCTGACGTTCCGGCTCCAGCACCTGCGCCAGCCGCTACCGTAGTCGATTCGCCGTCGGGTGGTCCTATGTTTCTGGGCAGCGACTCCGGCCCCGAGCCAGTGGCCCCGATCAGTCAGCCATCGCAGTTGCAAACCGGCGCTATCAGCCAGCCCAGCGTGACTGAGACAAACGAAACGCTGAATGTGAGTGGTACGGAAGACGACGAACTGGTTACGCTCAACGATATTTTGCGCGGAAAAACTGCCGCCGAGCCCGAAAGTATTGCCCAGGCATTGACCCACACGCCGATCGAAAGCGTTGGCCGCAGTATCTCATTGAACCAGAAATTCCGGTTTATCAATCAGTTATTCGGCGGTAACACGGCGGCTTACACGCAGGCCATTGCCGAACTCGACACGCTGAACAACTACGGGCAGGCCCTGGATTTGATTCAATACCGCTACGCATCGCAGTATTCGTGGGACATGAGTAGCGATGAGGTCAACGAACTGGTTGAAATCCTGAAGCGCCGGTTCGCGTAGGTAGGCGATTGCCGAAGCACGTTTAACTACTATCGATTAACCCCTAAAGTCCCCTTCAGGGGATTTAGGGGTTTTACAGTGTCCTCTTTCTTCCGAAGACCTACTTCGAGGTAGCCATCACCATCTTGATATTCAGCTTGGCACCCGTCTGCAAGACGTCGACGAGGTCCTGAACAGTCAGTGCTTTATCGAAGCGAACAACCACGGTCGGCTCAGCGATGCCGGCCATGATCGTTTTCAGTTCCAACTCCAGATTAGCGGGGTCGACGGGTTTTTTATCGATGAAATACTGCTTGTTGCTGTCAACGGAGAGCGTCACCTGCTTCTTGCTCAACTGCTGCGAGGCAGCCGCTTTTGGCAGCATCAGCTTGATTACGTTGGGGTTGGCAACCGTCGATATAATCAGGAAGAACAACAGCAGGAAGAACATGATGTCGTTCAGCGAGGAGGTCGCTACCTCGGCGGCAAACTTGTTTTTCCGGCGGAGTTTCATTGGTGAGTTTGAGGTTTAATGTTTGATGTTCAAGGTTGGTTTGCCAAATCAGCAACAACCTTAAACGCTAGACTTTGAACATTAAACTAACGTACGCGTGCCGGTTCGTTGGTGGGCTTTTGCAGGACTTCGATAAACTCGAACGCGTTCATTTCGAGGGCCAGCGTAAAGCGTTCGATCATCATATTCAGCAGGTGATAACCCGTGTACGAAATAACGCCCACGATCAGACCCGCCCCCGACGTAATCATCTTTTCGTACAGACCACCGGCGATGATACCAACGCTGATGTTGTCGGTCAGAGAGATATCGTAGAAGATACGGATGATACCTGAAATCGTACCGATGAAGCCAAGCATAGGCGCGATACCGGCGATAATGCCCAGATAGCCCATGTTCCGCTCCAGCCGCGACAGTTCGATCTGCCCGACAGTTTCAACGGTGCTTTCGATTTCACGGATGGGCGACCCGATCCGGCCGATGGCTTTCTCGAAAACCCGCCCCATCGCCGTGCGCTGATTTTTGGCGAACGACTCAGCCGATTTGATGTTACCCTGCGCGACCATGTCGCGGATGTTATCGATGAAATTATCGTCGGCTTTGGTCTGCGCCCGGATCACGAAGAATCGCTCGAAGATCAGGTATAGCGAACAGAAAAACAGAAACGCGATGGGAATCATAACCCAGCCCCCTTTGGCGACGAGGTCGAGCAGCTGGAGCTGCTGGGGTTGAGTTGCCGCCGTCGTGGCCGATAATGACGCCGTCGAATCAACGGCCGGAACCTGAAGCAGGAGCATACAGACGAATCGGGATTATGGATAAACGTTGACCAGCGGTCAATATAGCACAAACGCGCCCACTTTGCCGGTTATTGTTGTCAAAGATACGTAAGCCTTCGGAATCACGGCTATACTCTAGCGGTTCAGGGAGTAATCAGAATTTTGCCCCAGCGCCCCGGCCGGTCGGCGTGTTCGACGGCTTCAGCGATCTGATCAAGTCCGTACCGGGCCTCGACAGGGAGCTGCGCGTCGCCGGTAGTCAGCCATTCGATTACGTTTTTCGATACCTCCTGCCGAACCTGTGCATCGGCTCTGCGCATCCAGTCGGAGAGCCAGAACCCTTTTACGGTCAGTTCGCGGAAGATCATCAACCCGACGTTTAGCGACGGGTCCTGTTCGCTCAGCAAGCCGTAGATCAACATAACACCGCCTTTGCCGAGGCATTTCATCGCTTCGGTAGCGGTTGGCCCACCCACGGCATCAAGCACACACGGTACGCCTTTCCCGCCGGTAATCTCGCGGATACGGGTGGCCATATCGTCGGTTTCGGTATTGATGATCTCCGTCAGCCCAAGTTTGGTCAGTTCGTCGTTCAGATCGTCGCGCCGAACCGTACCAATCGTTTTGATGCCCCGTTTGGCGCAAAGCTGAATCACCAGCTTACCAAACGCCGACCCGGCCGCCGTCAGCATCAGCCAGCCGCCTTCGGGCACGCCCGAATCCTGCACCATCGCGTAGGCCGTAAACGGATTGACAAACAACTGAGCCGCAATGTCGTCGGTCATTGCGTCGGGGACGGGAATGACCGCTTTGTGATGCACGATTATAAATTCGCCCCAGCTGCCGAGCCCCGTAAAACTTACCCGGCTTCCGACAGAAATCTCCACCCCTTCGCCTACCGCGTCGACCACGCCCATGCCCTCAAAACCAGCCAACGACGGGAGTTGAGGCCGAATGCCGTAGCGGTTCTGCACGAACATCAGGTCAGATGGATTAATTGGGCTAGCCACTACGCGTACCCGCGCCTGACCCGCTTTGGGTTCGGGCGTAGGCAGGTCGACAGGTTTCAGAATATCAGCGGGTTTGCCGGTTTGTTCAAACTGGATGACTTTCATTTGATAAGGGGAGTTATTGTCTCCGACAGCATCCTGCTGGAGACAATCGTTGGATCAGTAAGTAGATACGGCCAAAAATATGGCTTTATTCGCACAAACTATTCCCAAACCAATTCTGTGCAAACCTCTCCGTTTTTGGGTGAACTGATCGGCACCATTGTGCTGATTCTGCTGGGTGACGGCGTTGTGGCCAACGTGGTACTGAGCCAGACGAAAGGCCATAACGCGGGCTGGATCGTCATTACGGCGGGCTGGTCGTTTGCGGTAACCATCGGCATTTTTGTTGCCAAAGCCTTCGGTAGTATCGACGCGCACCTCAGCCCAGCCGTTACCATCGCCTTTGCCGTCGCTACCGATGACTATAGCCACGTCATTCCATACATTACAGCGCAGATGATCGGGGCCTTCATCGGAGCCGTACTGGTGTGGCTGCATCACCTCCCTCACTGGGCCGTGACGGACGATAAAGCCGCTAAACTGGCGACGTTCTGCAACACCCCCGCTATTCGCAGCACCGGTTCCAACCTGACCAGCGAAGCCATGGCCACGATTGTCCTGATTCTGGGGCTGGCCGGTATTTCCTCGAAGCACCTCGGCGAACTGGCTATCGGCGTCGGGCCGTACCTGGTCGGCGTACTGGTCTGGAGCATCGGCCTGTCGTTGGGTGGGCCAACCGGCTACGCCATCAACCCCGCCCGCGACCTGGGGCCGCGCATTGCCCACGCCGTGCTACCCATCCCCAACAAAGGACCGTCGGGCTGGAACTATGCCTGGGTACCGGTGCTGGGGCCAATCATCGGCGCAGTGGTGGGTGGGCTGTTGATTCGGTGGTACGCGCTCTGATTTCTGCCGTATCTTTGCCCGCATGACCACCAAACCGTTTATCGTCGGGATTACCGGCGGCAGCGCATCCGGCAAAACAAGCTTTCTGCGGGGTGTACTCAGCGCGTTTTCTGCCGACGAAATCTGCCTGATTTCACAGGATAACTACTACCGTTCCATCGATCAGATTCAGGTCGACGATCAGGGGATTCACAACTTCGACCTGCCCGAAACTATCGACCACCACCTCTACGCGCAGCACATCGAACAGCTACGCGCCGGGGTCGCCATTCAGCAAAAGGAATACACGTTCAATAACCCGACCGTCGTACCCCGGATGCTAACCTTCAACCCCGCCCCGATTATCGTGGTCGAAGGTATTTTCGTGTTTCACTTCCGCGAACTGGCCGATCAGATGGACCTGAAAATCTTCATCGACGCCAAAAACAGCATCAAACTCGAACGCCGGGTCAAACGTGACGCCGAAGAGCGCGGCTACGACCTCGACGATGTGATGTACCGCTGGAAATACCACGTCAAGCCTACGTATCGGCAGTTTATCAAGCCCTACCGCGCCGAAGCCGACATCGTCATCCCCAACAACGTCCACTACCAGAAAGGACTTGACGTGGTGATCGCGTTTTTGAAATCGAAAGTGTGAATGCCCAATTCCTCTGAAGACATAGTGGTGTCAGGTCCCCGGCCTGACACCACTGGCACTTGACATCCCTCCCCCGTCAGAGGTTGTTTTGAGGAATCATTATCCGTGTCAAAATGACTTTTTTTGTCATCCCGACGACAGGAGGGATCTTCGCTAGCAGGCGACTTTGTTTGCTTTCAGCGAAGATCCCTCCTGTCGTCGGGATGACAAAAACGCTCCCCCAAACGACCTCTCAGGGTAGGGTACTTAAACATCAATCACGACCCCATCGCTTTCGGGGTAGCCGGTGCAGGTCAGGACGTAACCGTTAGCGAGGTCGCGTTCGGTCAGCACGTCGTTGATCGTCATGTGAACCATACCCGATGTGCAGCGGGCAACGCAGGCTGAGCAGCGCCCGCCCCGGCAACTATAGGGCAGATGCACACCCTCGTCAAGGGCCGCCTGTAGAATCGACTTGTACGCTGGCACCTGTATCTCGACGTCCTGCCCCCGATACTGTACCCGCACCGACCGGTCCTGCGCCAGTGCCGGGGGTGGTGTCAGTACGACGGGCTGAATAACGAAATCTTCGCGGTGAATCTGCGTCGGTCGGATGCCGCGAAACACCAGCGTAAACCGAATCGTCCGCATATAGTCGGCGGGGCCGCACAGATAAAACTGGCAGGTCGCCGGATCAGAATTGCCCAGTAAATCAGGCAGGAGCCGTTCGAGCAATACGTTGTTCAGCCGACCGCGCCACCCCGTCCAGTCGTCGGAGGGGTCGCTGAGCAGGTGTATCAGCCGGAACCGGTTGGGGAATTGCCGGGTCAGTGCGTCGAGTTCATCCCGAAAAATAATCGACCGCTCGCGGGTGTTGCTATAGAGCAGCGTCACCCGGCGTTCGCTGTGATGCAGGGCCTGCTTCAGCATCGAAAACAAAGGTGTGATGCCGCTACCCGCACCCAGCAGAATCAAATCGCCGGGCTGTTCGTCGTCGAGCGTGAACCGACCGGCGGGATACAGGCTGGTCAGCGTATCGCCAACGCGGAGTGTGTCGTGCAGAAAACGGGATAGTTCGCCGTTGTGAATACGCTTGATCGTCAGTTGCAGCGGTTCATCGGGTGCCGAACTGAGCGAATAGGACCGACGTACTTCGTGGTGTTTTCCCCCTCCGTCGGGGTGTTGCAAGATCAGCGTCAGGAACTGCCCCGCCTGGTGCGGTACCGGCCCGCTATTAATTGGCTTTAGCACATAACTGTTTGTGTCGGCGGTTTCGGAGCGAATAGCCGTTACGCGCAGGGTCAGCAGATGATCGTCGGTCATAGCAGCGGGTTTGGCGGGGGTATGTTTGAAAGCACGTAACCTTTTCACAACTTCGCCCGTCTCAGGCTGGGTTTATCAACGGAGTGACTTTTACGACTCCATTTTTGTTTACAAGAAAAACGACATTCGATTTATACCATGGAAGCACTGCTGGACGAAGTACAGCGCGTTGGTTACGTCAACAAGCCCGTCGACAGCGACGTCGACCTGATCGCGGAAATCAACCGGCTGAAACAGGAGAAAAACGCCGTTATTCTGGCCCACTATTACGTCGACGGTGCTATTCAGGACATTGCCGATTATATCGGCGACAGCCTGGGCCTGAGTCAGCAGGCGGCTAGTACCGAAGCCGACATGATCGTGTTCTGTGGCGTTCACTTCATGGGCGAAACGGCCAAGATTCTGTCTCCCCACAAGAAAGTCGTCATTCCCGACCTCAACGCGGGCTGTTCACTGGCCGATTCGGCTCCCGCCGATAAGTTCGCGGCTTTCAAAGCGCAGTACCCCGACCATATCGTGCTGTCGTACATCAACTGCTCGGCCGAAATCAAGGCGTTGTCTGATATTATTGTGACGTCGTCTAACGCGCTGAAGATTGTTGAAAGTCTGCCGAAAGACCAGAAAATCATCTTCGCCCCCGACGCCAATCTGGGTCGGTTCGTGATGAACAAGACCGGTCGCGACATGGTATTGTGGGATGGTGCATGTATCGTTCACATCGATATTTCGCTCGAAAAACTGCAACGCCTGCGGACCGAAAACCCCGACGCTGAGTTCATCGCCCACCCCGAATGTCAGGAGCATATCCTGAGTCAGGCCGACTACGTAGGATCGACGACGGCCCTGTTGAAATACGTAGTCGATAGCCCGAAGCAAACGTTTATCGTCGGCACCGAAGCGGGGATTCTGCACAAGATGCGGCAGGCCGTTCCGCACAAAAAAATCATTCCGGCCCCGGCGAGTCAGAACAACACCTGCGCCTGTTCGGAGTGCCCGTACATGAAGATGAACACGCTCGAGAAGTTGTACAACTGTATGCTGTATGAGCAGCCGGAAATTTTCGTCCCGGAAGACGTCCGCGTCAAGGCCGAGGCCTCGGTGATTCGCATGCTGGAAATGAGTAAATAGCTTTTCGGGAGTAAGGCAGACCCTAATCAAACGCACACAGGTTATGAACTGGCAAAACCACATCACGTCGGACCCTACTATCATGTTTGGTAAGCCGGTCATCCGGGGCACCCGCATTCCGGTCGATCTAATTCTGGAAAAGCTGGGAAGTGGTGAATCTATCCCGCAGTTGCTGGATGCTTACCCACGGGCTACGGAAACCGATCTGATGGCCTGTTTGCTGTTTGCTTCCGACGTAGTGAAAAACGAAGTCGTATATGCCCAAGCCGGATGAGTTAGTCTTCGTGGCAGATGAAAACTTCGATTATAGCATCGTTAAGGCACTCCGGGAGGCCGGTTATTTCGTGTTAGCCATAGCTGAATCGTTTCCCAGTATTCCCGACCCACAGGTTCTACAAATTGCGACCGACCGGAAAGCTATCTTACTTACTGAGGATAAGGATTTCGGTGAACTCGTCCACCGACTCCGTATGCCGCATTGTGGTATTTTGCTGGTTCGTTTGTTGAAAATTACCAGTGCTGAAAAGTCTGCTCGCGTCTGCGAGGTTATCATCAACTACCAGCACGATCTCATCAACAGCTTTGCGGTGCTCAGCAACGATCAGCTACGAATTCGGCTTGCCCATCCTAATTAATATGCCCCATCAATTCGACTTTCTGGTTATCGGCTCCGGTATCGCGGGCCTGAGTTACGCCACTAAACTGGCCATGCACTTCGAGCGGCTCAACGAAACCGTTCATATCGGTGTCATTACCAAAGTGCAGGCCGAGGAAACAAACACCAAGTACGCGCAGGGCGGTATTGCCGCCGTCTGGGCCGCCGACGATTCGTTTGAAAAGCATATCGACGACACGATGATCGCCGGGGATTTCCTTAGCGACCGCCACATTGTCGAAATCGTGGTTAACGAAGGTCCGGAGCGCATTCGTGAGCTGATTGACTACGGCACCCGCTTCGACAAGGAGCACAGCGGTACCGACTACGATCTGGCGAAAGAAGGCGGACACTCCGACTTTCGCATCCTGCATTTCAAAGATATTACCGGGGCCGAAATCGAGCGGGCATTGCTGGAAAAAGCGGCTTCGTTGCCGTCTATCGAGATTTTCACCCACTTCTACGCCGTCGAACTGATTACGAAGCACCACCTCGGCGAAACGGTGCATCGCTACGATACCGACAACCATTGCTACGGGGCCTATGTGCTGAACACGCAGAACGGGCAGGTCGAGCGGTTTCTGGCCAGAACGACACTACTAGCAACGGGCGGTATTGGCAACATTTACCAGAACACGACCAACCCCAGCATTGCCACCGGCGACGGTATTGCGATGGCATACCGGGCTAAAGGCATTGCCAAGGACATGGAGTTTATTCAGTTTCACCCCACAGCGCTGTATGAACCCGGCAAGAAACCCAACTTCCTGATTTCGGAAGCAGTGCGCGGCTTCGGTGGTATCCTACGTACACGCAAGGGTGAGACGTTCATGGAAAACTACGACGACCGTCTTTCGCTGGCCCCCCGCGACATCGTGGCCCGCGCCATCGACTCGGAGATGAAAAAAGCCGGTGATCCGTTTGTGTATCTCGACGTCACCCACTGCGACTACGACAAGTTTGTCGAGCATTTCCCGAACATAACCGCTTACTGCCGCGACCATTTGGGGCTTGACCTGCGGAAAGACTACATCCCCGTCGTACCGGCTCAGCATTACCTTTGCGGTGGCGTGCGCGTCAACGAGTGGGGGCAAACGAATATTCAGTTTCTGTACGCCGTGGGCGAATGCTCGTGTACGGGTCTGCACGGGGCCAACCGGCTTGCCAGCAACTCATTACTCGAAGCGGTTGTGTTCGGCCACCGCGCCTACGAGAAAACGGTCAAGCAGTTGGGCGGGGCCTCCGTGCCGACAAACATCCCCGACTGGAACGACGCCGGTACGACCCACCCCGAGGAACTAGTGCTAGTCACGGAGATTCGGAAAGAACTGGAGTCCATCATGTCGAACTACGTCGGTATTGTCCGGTCGAACCGGCGGTTGAAGCGGGCAATGGATCGGCTGGAACTGCTGTACATCGAGCATGAAGAGTTATACCGGCAGTCGAAGGTATCGGTGCCAATCTGCGAACTGCGCAACATGATCGAGGTGGCCTATCTGGTTATCAAGATGGCGATGGCCCGGCGGGAGAACCGGGGGCTGCACTACAACATCGACAACGTAAAGTTAGCGGATACCCAAATCGCCGACTGATTTAATCAGGTAAGATAGTCGCAAACAATGTACTGATGAACAGCTATTTAGTAGCAAAAAAACAGGCTTACAAGGCCATTAAAAGGCCAAAAATTGATTTGGCATTCCAATCGTAAATCTGTTTCTTTGCGCAGTTTTTTAACTAGAACAGACTATCAAAATGTCGGAAATTGCAGAGAAAGTCAAAAACATTATTGTTGAAAAATTGGGTGTTGAAGCATCGGAAGTTACGCCTGAGGCAAGCTTCACCAACGATCTTGGCGCTGACTCGCTCGACACCGTTGAGCTGATTATGGAATTCGAAAAAGAATTCAATATTTCTATCCCCGACGATCAGGCTGAGAACATCGGCACGGTTGGTCAGGCGATCACTTACCTCGAGGAAAACGCTGGTAAATAAGCTACTATCGTAGTACCGAAGCTTTCTTTTTCATTACCTCGCAGTTTAACTGTATGACGTTAAAACGAGTAGTCGTAACGGGTCTTGGCGCACTTACGCCGATTGGTAACGATGTACCTACTTTCTGGAACAACTTATCAGCCGGCGTAAGCGGTGCCGGCCCGATCACGAAGTTCGATGCTTCTAAGTTTCGCACGCAGTTTGCCTGTGAAGTGAAGGGGATCGACGTCACGCAGTTTATTCCCCGGCAGGATGCGCGCAAAATGGACGCCTTTACCCATTATGCGCTGATTGCTACCGACGAAGCTGTCAAAGATTCCGGCCTTGACCTCGAAAACGACGATCTGAACAAGATCGGCGTTATCTGGGGGTCGGGTATCGGCGGGCTGAAGTCGTTTGAGGATGAGATGATCGACTACGCCAAGGGCGACGGTACCCCGCGTATCAACCCGTTCTTTATCGTTCGGATGATCGCCGATAGCGCGTCGGGACAGATTTCGATGCGCTACGGTTTTCGGGGCACCAACTACGTGACCGTATCGGCCTGTGCTTCGACCAACAACGCCATTATCGACGCGTTTAATTACATCCGGCTCGGTCGGCTGAACGTATGCGTCGTCGGCGGGTCGGAAGCGGCCGTCACAAAAGCCGGTATCGGTGGTTTCAACGCCAACCGCGCCCTTTCGGAGCGGAACGATTCGCCCGAAACAGCGTCGCGCCCGTACGACAAAGATCGCGACGGTTTCGTAATGGGCGAAGGAGCCGGTGCCCTGATTCTCGAAGAATACGAGCACGCTAAAGCTCGGGGCGCTAAAATCTACGCCGAGCTAATCGGCGGGGGTATGTCGTCGGATGCGTATCATATCACGGCACCGCACCCGGAAGGGCTTGGTGCTTACCTGGCGATGCAGGACGCGCTGAACGATGCAGGGATCGAACCAACTGAAATCGACTACATCAACACCCATGGTACGTCGACACCCGTTGGCGACCCGCAGGAGTTGAAAGCCATTTACAAGTTGTTCGGCGATCACGCGTTTAAGCTGAACATCAGTTCGACCAAGTCGATGACGGGCCACTTGTTGGGAGCTGCCGGTGCCGTTGAAGCAATCGCCAGCGTAATGGCACTTCAGCATCAGCTGGTGCCGCCGACGATCAACCTGAACAATCCTGACCCGGAAATCGACTCGCGCTTTAACCTGACGCCCAACAAAGCGCAGGAGCGTTCAATCACGACTGTGATGAGCAACGCCTTTGGGTTTGGTGGACACAATGCCATTGTAATTTTCCGTAAACCAAGCTGAGCCCTTGCAACTCACGCTGCCTCGTAGTCTGTTCAACCCTCTCGACTGGTTCAGGTCTGGCAACGCTGACCCCCGCAAGAACCTACGTCGGTCGATTGCCCACATTATTGGCGAACGGCCATCTAATCTGGGTTTGTATCAGCTTGCCTTACGGCATACGTCGGCATCGAAAGCAACGGCTATTGAAGGGTTCCGAGAGTCGAACGAACGGCTCGAATACCTAGGCGATGCCGTGCTAGGCATGGTCATTGCCGAATTTCTATTTAAAAAATACCCCTACAAAGACGAAGGATTCCTGACCGAGATTCGCTCGCGGATCGTCAACCGGGAGACGCTCAACGGCATTGCCCGCAAGATTGGCCTCGACCGGCTTATCGAGTACGATGGGCAGCGGACGAAGAGCGTTCCCAGCCGGAGTTCAATGTATGGTGATGCACTTGAAGCCCTCGTCGGTGCCGTTTATCTGGACAAAGGCTTTCGCTTCTCGCGCCAGTTCATTCTAAAAGAACTGCTGTCGCACTACGACCTCGACCTGGTCGTTCAGAACAATGTCAATTTTAAGAGCCGCCTGATTGAGTGGGCGCAACGGTCCGGCAAGGAGATCCGGTTCGACATCATTTCGGAGAAAGGCAGCAGCCACTTCCGCGAGTTCATCGCCCAGGTGGTTGTCGACGAAGAACCGTTTGCTACGGGTAGCGGCTATTCCAAAAAGAAAGCAGAGCAGGCAGCCGCCGAGAAAGCCCTTTCCCTCATCGAAGCCTAGTAGGTAATCACTCCTGTTTTTATTCTGTCAAACCGGCACATCGGCCAATTCTATTGGTTGTTTTGGCCGGTTTTCGCATTTACCTCAGTAGATTAGCTGTCAGTCTGTCATTTTCAACGTGCTATGCAGGCATGGTACAGGATTTGACTTTATGATGACAAGGAGCCCGTTGGCCAATAGGTCGATGGCGCTGGAAACGCCTGAAAAGCGCCCCGCTGATGCGATCAACAAAGCCCTGTTAAATTTTGTTAAGGACAGACCCGCATCGGATTTTTACCCATCACTTTCCGTTACACATACAGGTCGGTAACGACTATCTTACACAAAAGCGTAGTACTTCATTTTCCCAATCAATCATGAAAAGCAACTGGAAACTTTTAGCGTTAATGGCGATTCTGTCGAGCGTCGTAACGTTAGCCGCTTACAACCTGTTGGGATTTAACAATAGGGATGTAATCTTCAACGAATCGTCGCCCACGCCAACAATTACAAGTCGGCTGGCAGCCCTGACAGGCGACAGTCCATCGGCCGCGCCCGGTGATTTTTCGACGGCTGCAGAAGCCGTTACGCCTACAGTCGTTCATATACGCACGACGATGACCCGCACGGTGCGGCAGCAACAGGTACCCGATATTTTTCGGGAATTTTTCGGTGACGAGTTCGGCGGTCAGCAGCGTCAGCAACCCCGCCGTCAGCAGGGGCAGGCATCGGGTTCGGGCGTTATTATCTCGAAAGATGGTTATATCGTTACCAACAACCACGTCGTGCAGGATGCCGATGAGGTGGAAGTTATCATGACCGATAAGCGGAGCTTCAAAGCCAAAGTAATCGGCACTGATCCCCTGACGGATCTGGCCGTTATCAAAGTAGACGCTACCAATCTGCCAGCCATCACGCTGGGCGATTCGGACGGTCTAAAGCTTGGCGAATGGGTACTGGCCGTTGGTTATCCGCTTGATCTGGAATCGACCGTAACAGCAGGTATTGTTAGTGCCAAAGGCCGGAAAATCGGGATTCTGGACCAGGATTTCGCCCGGCGTCAAGGCCAGCAAAACGCCGATAGCAAGCAGGGAGACACACCCGTTGAAGCCTTTATCCAAACAGATGCTGCCATCAACCCCGGTAACTCGGGTGGCGCACTGGTAAACCTGCGTGGTGAACTGGTCGGTATAAACTCAGCCATCGCTTCGGCAACGGGTTACTACAGCGGATATGGCTTTGCGGTTCCTGTATCGCTGGTAAAAAAGGTATCAGCTGATTTGCTGAAGTATGGCAACGTACAGCGTGGTTATATCGGCGTCCTGCCAGTGGAGCTTAACAGTACGGTGGCAAAAGAGAAGGGCGTGAAAGTAAATCGGGGTATCTATGTTGAGACGGCCGTCGACGGTGGTGCGGCCAAACAGGCTGGTATTCAGAAAGGTGACGTGCTCGTGAAGATGGAAGGTCAGCCGCTGGATTCAGACGCTCAGATGCGTGAAATCATCGGTCGTCGTCGTCCGGGCGACATCGTGAACGTAACGATCAACCGGAATGGCACGGAGAAAGACGTTAAAGTCGAACTACGCAACCGGAACGGTGGCCGCGACATTATCAAGAAGGCGGAAGTAACGGCTTCGGCGGCTTCGCTCAACGCACTGGGTGCCGACTTTGAAGAACTGAGCGCACAGGAAGCCAAACAACTGGGTGTTGGTGGTGGTATCCGGGTGAAGCAAATCAAAGATGGCAAACTGGCCGAAACCGACATTGAAGAAGGCTTCATTATCATCAAGGCTAATGGTCGGAACGTGAAGACGGCTAAAGACCTGCAAACGATTATGAGCACGGTGAAGGAAGGTGAAGGGCTTATGCTGATTGGGATGTACCCCAACAGCTCGCGGATGTACTACTACGCTGTGCCTGTTTAATCGTTCTTTGAGCAACAAAAAAGCCCGCTGGCGTTTGCCAGCGGGCTTTTTTGTTGCTCAAAGAACGACGTTTAAGGTTTACAGTTCAAGGTTTAAAGTTGGCTGGCGCGTGCTAATCCTGCGGTAGCCAACCTTAAACATTAGACGTTAAACCTACTACTCGTAGTAGTTCAAAATCTGGTGACCGCTCTTTGCCAGCAGTTGATCGCGACGGAACAGGTCGATGTCGGCCGTCATCATATCTTTCACTAGCGCAGGCAGGTCGTATTTTGGTTTCCAGCCCAGCTTGCTCATTGCCTTAGTAGGGTCGCCGAGCAGCAGGTCTACTTCGGTCGGGCGGAAATAACGGGGATCGACCGAGACCACTTCCTGACCGATAGCCACAGGGAAATCAGGGTTATTGGCGCTCACGACCTTAGCGGTTTCGCTGGCACCTTCACCCAAGAACTCCAGCTCAACGCCGATTTCAGCGAAGGCCATCCGAACGAAGTCGCGGATACGGGTTGTTACGCCCGTCGCAATCACAAAATCTTCCGGCGTCTCCTGCTGAAGAATCAGGTACATGGCTTCAACATAATCTTTAGCGTGGCCCCAATCGCGTTGCGCGTCCAAGTTACCCAGGTAGATTTTCTCCTGCAAACCAAGGCCAATACGCGAAACGGCGCGGGTGATTTTGCGCGTTACGAACGTTTCGCCCCGTAGTGGCGACTCGTGGTTAAACAGGATACCATTGCAGGCATACATGTTATAAGCTTCACGATAGTTGACCGTGATCCAGTAGGCATACTGTTTGGCAACGGCATACGGCGAACGGGGATAGAATGGCGTCGTCTCCGACTGCGCGTGTCCCTGCACACCGCCGTACAGTTCAGACGTCGATGCCTGATATATTTTCGTTTTTCCCGCCAAGCCCAGCAGCCGGACTGCTTCCAGAATCCGCAGCATACCGATACCATCGACCTGCGCGGCATATTCAGGCTCTTCGAAACTCACCTGTACGTGCGACATAGCACCCAGGTTATAAATTTCATCGGGCTGAACTTCCTGTATAATCCGGATAATGTTCGTCGAGTCCGACAGGTCCCCGTAGTGCAGTTTGAACCGTACGTCATCCTGGTGCGGATCTTCGTAGACGTGGTCGATACGTTGGGTATTGAAAAGCGAACTACGCCGTTTGATACCGTGCACTTCGTAACCCTTTGACAGCAATAATTCGGTCAGATAGGCTCCGTCCTGACCCGTTACACCCGTTATTAACGCTCTTTTCATAATCCGTTCTTAAAAATCGATTGCATTCTTTTGCACAAAACGAATCAAATCTACATCCTTTTGCACGACAAATTGTATTATTTTATTAATAGGGCTCTTCGCACGTCGACCTTGTCGCCCTGAAGCTGTGCCGACCGAATCAGTTGCTTAATTGACGCGTAATAACGTTCAGCATCGATACGGCGCATGAAATCGCCAATCTTCAGTTTGTACGTCGGCTGATTATAGCTGAGATACGGGTTAAGCTCAGGGAAGTTCTGGGCAATCAATGCTTTAGTGGCATCAACCTCCTGTCGTTGCGTACCCACGTAGACCTGTATACGAAACCCGGGGGCGTAGCGGATCGATCGGTTTTGCACCGCCAGCGTATCGAGCACGGCGTCGAGCTGCCGGTTTACGTTCAGCGTCGGAGCAGCCGGTGTTGCCGAACGGCGCGGCTCCGTTCGGCGGGGCGGAGCGGGGGGCGGTCCAGCAGACGAACTAGCCGGGGCTGAACTGGTCGATGTCGGGCGGGTAGTAGCGGGGCGGTTGGTCGCTGGGCCATAAGTCGGTCTTACGGCTGACAGGTCTTCGCTGTAAGCACCATAGCTGGTTGACGGGCGGCTGTTGCCACTGCTCACCGGGCGGCTCGTTGCGCACCCCGTCAGCAAGGCGATCAGGCTTATACCCGCTATGCCATATCGGACATCCATAAGAGTTATCGGTAGTGAAAAGACAAAAGTACGCGTTTCGCAGCCATGTTGGTAGGCCCGGTGCGGGTGCGATACCCTCGTGGATTTTGGCTATTTTTGCCAGACTACCTCCTCGGTTTATGTTGAATATACAAAGTAACGTGTCTCTCAAGCCGTATAACACGTTCGGCATTGATGCTCAGGCACGCTATCTGGTTGAGATCATCCACGAAAACGACCTGCCCGCCTTACTATTACTGACTGATTTTATCGATGTTCCCAAACTGATTCTGGGGGCGGTAGTAACGTATTACTCTGCCACGACTTCGATGGGCTGGTTGTGAAGATGGCTATTCAGGGCATCGGGGTAGTGCGCGAGGATAATGACCACATTTATCTGCGCGCCGGGGCGGGTGTCAACTGGCATCAGCTGGTTCAGCATTGCGTGACGCACGACTATGCGGGGATGGAGAACCTGTCATTAATTCCCGGCACGGTGGGGGCAGCACCCATGCAGAATATTGGCGCTTACGGGGTAGAAATTGAGCAGATTTTCGACTCGCTGATCGCCGTACACATCGCAACGGGGGAGCAACACACGTTTTCCCACGCCGACTGCGGGTTCGGCTACCGCGAGAGTGTGTTCAAGCACGACCTGAAAGGACAGTACATTATCACCCACGTGACGTTTCGGCTCGATAAGATACCTACGTTCCATACGCGCTACGGGGCCATTCAGGAAACGCTCGACACAATGGGGGTATCGGAAGATAACCTGTCGATTCAGGCGGTCAGTGATGCCGTTATTCAGATCCGGCGGAGCAAACTTCCCGATCCCGCGCAGATCGGGAATGCGGGCAGTTTTTTCAAGAACCCGGAAATATCGGCGGAGCAGTTCGAGACTTTGAAACAGACGTACCCTGATTTGCCGGGCTATCCACTGGCCGAAGGTGGCGTGAAATTACCGGCGGGCTGGCTGATTGAGCGGGCGGGCTGGAAAGGCCACCGTGCAGGTGATGCCGGTGTTCATGCCAAACAGGCATTGGTGCTCGTGAACTATGGCAAGGCAACCGGCAACGAAATTATGGCGCTTGCCCGGCAGATACAGGCATCGGTACAGAAAAAATACGGTGTTACGATTCAACCGGAAGTAAACGTAGTTTAGGCGGTGTAATTCTCAGAAAGACCTAACAGCTACCCGGCTTCTCAACACAAAAAAGGGGCGTAACCATTGGTTACGCCCCTTTTTTGTGTTGTGTCGTATCACTTACTCGAAACACAGCGATGCAGCACCGAGCAGGCCCGCATCGTTGCCCAGCGTGGCGCGTTTGATCGCCAGACCGTTTTTGTAGTAAGGGTTAAGCCAATGATCGAGCGTACGGTTAACAGCGGGTAGGATGTAGTCGAACGAAGCCGACAAACCACCACCGATCAGGACGTATTTGATGTCGAGAATTTTAATCAGGGCGGCCAGTCCTTCGCCCAGCATTTCGCCAACCTCTTCCCAAATCTGCATTGCTAGCTTATCGCCTTCAGCGGCAGCAGCTACCAGACCCGTTGTCGAGATACTACCATCGCTGGGGAGCTGCGTCTCTCCGCTGAACTCCGACCGGCGCAGATTCGCCAGTTGCAGCAGTTCAACTTTGCCGATGTTACGCTCCAGCACCCGGCCATTCCGAGACGGGATGTGGCCCGGTTCCATAGCGTTGCCATCGCCCCCGGTAAAGATTTTCTTGTTGATGATAGCAGCTCCACCAACCCCCGTACCGAGCGTAATGAAGATATAGTTTTCGTTGATCTTCTCCTCAGCGAAGTAGTACTCCCCCAGCGCAGCCGCGTTGGCGTCGTTTTCGAGGAAAAACTGGATACCTGGGAAGCGTTTCGACAGGATATCGACCATCGGCACGTCATCAATCTCGGGAATAGCTGTGATCTCGAGGGGCACGGTCCGTTCGCGGTTGAGCATACCGGGCAGGCCAATACCCACGTGTTTTACTTCTTTATTGCCCAGCAGTTGCAGGGCGACAGCATCGCCGAAGCGGTCGATGAAGTGACCCGATTGCCGCCAGCTACCCGTATCGTGGCTATAAAAGTTTGAAATTTTACCGGTGCTCGCGTCAACGATACCCATTTTGACGTTCGTACCGCCAACGTCTATACCCAGATACTCAACAGAAGCCATTTCCTGCGTTTACCGTTTTTTCGATTAAAAGAAAGTCTGCATCCTCAACAGATGGGTCGCAAGTTAATGAAAAACCGCTCTACTCCCCGATATACCCAGTTGCTTGCTGGAGCACGCTACAGATCGCCCAGTTGAGGTCGCAACAGAATTTCCTCGATGACGGCCGACGCCGACAACGTGTAGGCCGCCCACAGACTGTTGGCCACGTCAGTAGCTTCCATGAATCGGTCGGTCGGCAGATCGGTACCGGCCCAGCTATCGGTGAGCGTCGCGCCGGGGAGCAGGGCCGTCACTTTAACACCTGTCGGTTTGAGTTCTTCGCGCAGCACCCGGCTCATACCCAGCAGGGCAAATTTGGAAATGCAGTATGACCCACCGTTGGTGTACGGCGTAATGCTGGCCGTCGAGCACATCATAAAAATATGCCCCTTCCGGCGCGCCACCATCTCGCCCACGACACCCCGGGTCAGGTGATAGGCACTGGCCACGTTGGTGTTCATGAGTTGTTCAAACGTCCCCTCGGCTTCATTTTGAATCTGCCCCGGCAGGAAAACACCCGTGTTGTTGACTAGTATATCGACCGGGCGGCCCAGCGACCGAACGTAGCCAATCAGTGCGTCGACACCGGCGCGGGTACCGAGGTCAGCGGCAAAAGGTAAATAGCTTTCACCGGTAATGCCGTCGACCGAGCGGGCGCAGACGACGACGTCGAAGCCTTCGGTAACAAGTTTGTCGGCGATGGCCCGTCCAATTCCTTTTGTACCCCCCGTAACAACGGCTAATAACTTCATAGCGAGAAAAACACGATGACTGACAGACCCGCAAGTTACGCCAGAAACCATTCGCCGATGGATGGAGTTTCACGGTAAGGCCCGTTACCCCACTACACTGACGCGGTCGTTGTTTACCGGAATCATGCTCACTCGCATTGGTGATTACTTTATTTTCCTGGGTACCCTGTTTCGCAATCGCGAGAAGATAGGCGTTTACCTGCGCCTTATTCTGGACGAGTGTATGTCGATCGGCGTTGGCTCGATCTTCATCGTTGCGCTGGTCAACACATTCATTGGGGCTGTTACCTGCGTGCAGACGGCCTACAACCTGACCAACCCATTTGTCCCGAAAAATATCATCGCTCTGATCGTGCGCGACAGCTCGATTCTGGAACTGGCTCCTACGCTGTCATGTATCGTGCTGGCGGGTAAAGTCGGGTCGAACATCGCCGGTGAACTCGGTACGATGCGTATCAGCGAACAAATCGACGCGCTGGAGGTGATGGGTATCAATTCCAGTTCGTACCTGATCTTGCCCAAGGTCGTTGCGTCGGTGCTGATGTTTCCGTTGCTGGTTATCATGGCGGCATTCCTCTCCATTCTGGGTGGCTACATCGCTGGTACGCTCGCCGGAGTCATCTCGCCCGAAGATTACATATCGGGTCTTCGCTTCGAGTACAAGCCATTTGGCGTCACGTTTGCGCTGATAAAAACCGTTGTCTTCGCGTTTCTGGTTTCCACGATCTCGGCTTATCAGGGCTACAACGTAAAAGGTGGTGCCCTCGAAGTGGGTACGGCATCGACCTCGGCCGTCACTAACAGTTGTATCGCCATCGTAGCCGCCGACTTCGTCCTGACACAGGTACTGCTGACCTAATTGTGAATGAGTGATTGAGCGAATGAGTGAATGTTTTGCGTAAGCCTTATTCACTCATTCGCTCAATCACTCATTCGCTCATTGAGCTATGATAGACATAAAAAATATTGTCAAGACGTTTGGTGACCGGCAGGTGCTTAAGGGTATCGACGGCTGTTTTGAGCCCGGTCAGACGAGTCTGATTATCGGCGGTAGCGGTACGGGTAAAAGCGTACTGCTGAAGTGCATGATCGGGCTGGTAAAGCCCGATGCGGGCGAGGTAATCTACGACGGACGCGATTTTTTGTCGGGCGATAAGGAATTGCAGAAAGCGATCCGGCGCGAGATGGGCGTCCTGTTTCAGGGGTCGGCTCTGTTCGATTCCAAAACCGTACTCGACAACGTGCGCTTTCCGCTCGATATGCTCACCGATCAATCGGAGGAGGAAAAGCTCGACCGGGCGAACGAGTGCCTGAAGCGCGTTGGGCTGGAGAACGCGGGCGATCGGATGCCCTCGGAAATCAGTGGCGGCATGAAAAAACGGGTCGGCATTGCCCGTGCTATCGTACTGAACCCCAAATACTTGTTCTGCGACGAACCGAACTCCGGCCTTGACCCGCTGACGTCGATTAAGATTGACCAGCTTATCAAGGAAATCACCGACGAGTACAAAGTCACGACGGTGATTATCACCCACGACATGAACTCGATGATGGAGATTGGCGAGAAAATCATGTTCCTCTACGAAGGCAATAAGCTGTGGGAAGGCGACAGCGAAACACTAACGCATTCGAACGTTGATGAACTGAACGAGTTTATCAACGCCAATAAGCTGATCCGGGAAATGGAGAAATAAGTCAAAACCGCCACCGAGCCTGCACTTTAATCTCCGACCGGTGGGGCGCGTTGATCTGATCGAGACCGGTTCCGACAGTTTTCAAACCGAAGAAATCGGAACGTGCCCAGCGCACCCACACGTCGAGGTGTCGACTCAGGCTATACTGCGCCAGCAGATAATGCCGGACACCTTCATTGAAATAGGCCGGAAACGAGAAAGCGTACAGCACATCGCGTTCGTAAACGTACTGCCGGGAATCATAGTCTTTCGTATTAAAAAAAGCGACCCGGCTCGACAAACTCAGCCGTCGCCAGTCGAAGGTGGCGTCCTGAATTAGCGCGAAACCGTGCGATGCAGATTGCCCCGTGTACTGAAACATCCCCCACTGCGCCCGCGAACGCATCGTCAGTCCCGGCACAGGGCGATACTCCGCATTGAGAGCCAAATTCCGCCGAGCGGTACCGATGACATTGGTCGAACTAGACCGATTCTTCTCTTTGTATTCATCGTGAAAAATTAGGTAGTACGCAGACTGTCGGTTGGGTGCGTAACGAGCCTGTAGCAAATAGTCGAACCCAAGCGACGACGCGCTGACCAAGTATTTTTGCCATGGAAAGCGGAAGTAGTCGACGAAACCGCTCAGCGTTAGTTTCCGATACACGGTATATTTCAGCCCGGCATACGCGCCTGTTTCGTTGATCGTCCGGCTGCCCTCGCTAAACCCGTTGGCGTAGAACGAGTGGAAATTGCGGTCGTAGTGGCGGAACAACAGTGCCAGATCGAGTTTGCGGCTCAGGCTGGCCAACGCACCCGCAACGGCTCCCACACCTCCGCTATTTGTCTGCGATCCTGCACTGTAAGCCAGTTCGCCGAACAGATTCCAGTTATGCCGGACATAGCCGCCGTGCAGCCCCACCACCCGGTTATCCGTCCCCCAGAACTCGTAGTTATTGTAGGTCTGCGACCGCTTTTTGAGTTCGACACCAAATTGCGTTTGCAGCACCGTCAGCCCCAGTTGCAGTTGGTTTCGGCTGTGGTACAGCAGGTGCGCGCCTATATTGGTTTCCGGCAAACTGCCCCGGTCGGCTAATTCAGCATCCGTTCGGTGCAGCCCCGACATTTGTAGCGATGTGACCTGTAACTCTTCGCTCAGGCTATCTGGGTCAACGTCTATGGTATTAGCGTCGCGCCGAACGTGCGATGCCAGCAGGGTTAGGTCGAGGTTGCGGTGAATGGCGTAGGTAGCGGCACCGCCCCGGAAATAGCCGGACTCTGTCAGCGAGGTGTACGGGCGAATGCCCAGCGTTGGTCGGCGGACGGTCTGCACGGTTTCGGCACTCTTGCCCAACACAAACCCCGCCGACAACACCAGCCCCTGCCCCACCTGCAACTGGTAATCGCCGATGATGATGTTTCGCCAGCGGCCCCGGTTCTGTAGCTGGGCGTGCATCGATACAAAGTCGAACCCGTATCGTCGTTGGGCAGGCTCCCACGCCATTCGTTCGCCCGCGTCTTTCTCCATCGTCAGCCCGACGCTGAATGTACGGGGACGGCTATAGCGGTAGCGCACAAACCACTGCTGCGGATTGCCCAGGTAGCGCACCGGCAGTTTGCCGTTCTTATCGGGCGATGCATCAGAAAACCCTTTTTGCTGCTCCAGAATGCGCTCGTGCCGGACTATCAGGTAGTGATCGGTAGGATTGGGTAAACCGCCCAACAGATCCCGGCTGCCACTGACAGCAACGAACGGCAGCATCCGCCGGATGGTGGGCAGATCGAAGCCGGGGACAGCCTGTAGTTCGTACAGCGACAGCAAATCGCCCTGCGTCTGCCGATAGTCGAGCAGATTGCTCAACTGTGATTCCGACAGCAGGTAGGTAGCCGACAGTTCGTCGCGGGTGGCGGTGTTGAGATCGAGCGGGCTGGCGTAGAGCTGCGTTAGCGCGTCGTACACGGCTTCGTAGTTGACGCCTTCGGTCTGCGTTGGGAAAAGGTCCTGTAAATAGCGACCGACAGCATCGATACGGCGGTCGTTGGGTCGGAAGGGGGTTTCGTTCTGCGCCAGCGTCGGAGCCGCGAAGCAGCACCCAACCAGCAGCAGCCAGACAGTTCGCACAGTAATTCAGATCAAGTTACGGAACGCACCCACCCGGCGGGGTGCGGAATAGCCTGAAACGAAAAGCGTTCGAACGTTGGTGAGATAGTAACTACATGACGCTCAGAAGAGGTGAAAGTGACAGAATTTACTAGAAAAAAGAGTTGGGTTCGTTTACCCCCCAGCCCCCTGAAGGGGGAGCAGTTCATGCGCAGAGTGCTCCCCCTTCAGGGGGCTGGGGGGTAAACGGACCAGCACTTGATAACATCGCTAGGAAGATATCCACAAAAAAAGGTGAGACGAAAACGATAGCCTGCGCCAGCGTCTTTCATCTCACCTCTTTTTCTTTCCTCTTCAGCCTTTACTTCCCGGCTTCTACTTTCTTCTCCGGCAGCAGGACGAATTTGGCGTAGTTGGCACCCAGGTATTTGTTGGCCGATGCCTTTGTACTGTCTACCGTTACTTTGTTCAGTTGCTGATCTTCGCGCAGCACTTCGTCAGGCGCGTCGCCGTTGACGAACTGATTTTGCAGATATCCCAGCCAAAACTGATTGTCTTTCAGTTGCAGTTCGGTTTCGCGCCGTGTTTCGGCCTTGAACTTGGCGATGTCGGCAGGGTCCGCACCTTTCGATTTCAGATTAGCGATCAGTTCCTGCGTCTTCGCGATCAGCTTATCGACGTTCTCCGGACCGCAACCGAAGCTGATGCGGAACGTGTAGCGCGGCACCGGATTCTTGCTGTACGACGCACTGGCGTTAACACCATAGACCCCACTCTCCTGCTCGCGCAGTTGCTCGATCAGTTTGATTTCCAGCACTTCGGCCAACGCATCAAGCTGCGTCGTGTTCTCGGGCGACCAGTTCAGATCACCGCTATACACCAGTTGCACCGTTGCTTTCGGGTCGACGCCTTTGTACACCGTTTTGCTGATCTGCCCGCTCGGAATGCGGATACCCAGATCACGAAATTTTTCGTCCTTACCCGTCGACGGCAGACCACCGAGGTACTTTTCGACCAGCGGTTTCAGCTTCGCTTCATCGACGTTACCGACGAAGAAAAACGTGAAGTCGCCCGCATTGGCGAAACGTTCCTGATAAATCTTCAGCGACTTATCGAGATCGATTTTGTCCAGATCGGCGGGTTGCAGCGGCTGACGGCGGGGGTTGTTGGCCCCCAGCGTTACCTGTACCGTATCTTGGAAAACTCGTGCCGGGGTTGGTGTGTTGATCTGATTCTGCAACGCGCTCCGCTGATTCGACAGGAAGCCTTTTACCACGTCGGCGTCTTTGCGGGGCTGTGTAAAGTAGCTGTACAGCAGTTGCAGGGCCGTTTCGAGGTCTTTGGGGGCCGTGCTGCCGCTGACACCTTCGTTCAGTTCGCTGATGTACGGAAACACGCTCACCTGCTTACCGGCCAGAAACTTGCCGAGCTGCACCTGATTGTACGCGCCCGTGCCGCCCATCGCCGTCACCGTCGACGCGAAGCGGGCCGAGGTGTAGTCGTTGAGGTCATAGAGCGAGGTGCCGCCGAAGCTCGTGCCGCTGAACAGAATCTGGTCGTTTTTAAAATCGGTGGGTTTAACAACCACTTTTACGCCGTTTTTCAGCGTCCATTCCGTTACGCCAATGTCCTTGATCTGCTTCGTGTCGACTATCGGCGCAGGCGTCGGTTGTTTGGCGAGCAGGGGCGCGTCGAGGGTTTTGTCTTCGTAGGCGGTCAGGCCCTTGCCCGCGTCGTCGATGTAGCCAATGATCTGCTCGACGGTCGGCAGTTTGTCTTTATCCTTCTCCGGGGCCATCACGATTACGGCCCGGTTGTCGTTGTGAATAAACTGATCGACCAGCTCGTTTACCTCCGTCAGCTTGACGCCCGGCATCTCCTTTTTCAGGAAATTGTAGTAGAAGTCGATGCTGGTGTACGGCTCTTTGTCGGTGAAATTACGGACGTATTCTTCCACGAAGCTGGCCGAGCGGGTCTTGGTTCGTTCGCTGTAGGCCTGCTCCACGTTCGTCAGAAACTCCTGCTTAGCCCGCTCCAGTTCGGTTGGGGTAAAGCCGAATTGCTTCACGCGGGCGTTTTCGTTGAGCACCGCCCGGATCGCCTTCTCAACATTCCCTTCTTTAGCCACCGCAATCGACGTGAACGCATCCAGATTACCGAGGAAGTCGCTGTAGTTGCTGTAGCCACCCAGAAACGGCGGGTCAGCCTGCTGGGTTAGTTCCTGAATCCGGTTGCCGAGCATGGTGTTGAACAGCCCCCGCTTGACGCCTTCGCGCAGGTCGTTCAGCGTCTTGTCTTTCACCCCTTCGCGCTTGTAGATCACCTGCACAATCGTGTTTGGCTGCTCGGTATCGGTCACGATGGCGACTTTCGTGTCTTTATTACCCGGAATCGTGTACTCGGTGCGGGGCTTCGGGTTGGCCGGTTCGGGAATACGCCCGAACTTCTCGCGGATAATTCCCTCGACCTGTTTGATGTCGAAATCACCCACGGCAATCACGGCCATCAGGCTGGGGCGATACCAGTCTTTGTAGAATTGGCGGAGCGTTTCGGGCTTGAATGTCGTGAGTACCTGCTCGGTCCCGATGGGCAGGCGGTTGGCGTAGCGCGAATCGTTGAGCAGCACCGGAAAGTATTTGTCGCGCATCCGCTGACCGGCACCCCGCCCCAGCCGACGCTCTTCCAGCACGACCCCCCGCTCCTTCTCTACCTCAGCCGGGTCGATGGTTGCGTTGTGCGCCCAGTCTTCCAGAATCTGAAATGCCTGCCGGAACACCCGCTGCGAATCTGTCGGGACGGGCAGTTGGTACACCGTCTCGTCGAAGCTTGTGTACGCGTTCAGGTCGGCCCCAAAGCGGATACCCGACGATTGCAGGACGTTGACGAGTTCGTTCTTCGGAAAATTCTTCGTGCCGTTAAACTCCATATGTTCCATGAAGTGCGCTAGTCCCTGCTGCTCGTCGGTTTCCAGCACCGACCCCGCCTTCACAACCAGCCGAAGTTCAGCCCGGTTACGCGGTTCGGCGTTTTTGCGGATGTAGTAGGTCAGTCCGTTCGGCAGTTTACCCACCTTCACAGACGGGTCGGTTGGAATGGCCTGACTGAGGTTGACGGGTGACGCGGATGCGGTCGGTTTGGCCGCCGTTTTTCCAGTTGTGGATTTCGGTTTGGGCGTTGTTTGGCCCATTGCCAGCGTGGCGCTGATGACGAGCGCGACCGGCAATATGCGTTTGATCATAGGGATTGGATTGAGTTTATTAGGCGAGTACGGGTAATTATTGATCCGAATCGAGTTCGCCGAGTAGCGCGTCCAGTTCACCCTCATCCAGATTTTCTTTTTCTGATTTGTCGTAAATAGAAAGCAGATAGATGGTCTCAGCGTCCACGTAGACATAGGTTATAACCCGCGCACCGCCTGACTTCCCTTTTCTTTTGCTTTTTATAGCCAGCCTGATTTTATAGCAGTTTTTACCAATCGCCGTACCCAGTTCAGGTTGCTTACGAAGCTCATTCACTAATACCTGTATGTCAGCTTTTAATGAGATGTACTTTTTCGCAAGCCTTTTGGCCTGACGGTCGAATACAGAAATCGTCTCGATACTATAGCTCATCAAGAAGATTTTCCACAGGGCGACTCTTCATCTTTCCCTTTCGTACAAGATTCATTTCATTGACTGCCTGCCGGATCTCCGCTTTGAGCTGCTCTTTCGACGGCTCACATTCAGCTGTACTATCGTCAGCAATCACTTGTACGAAATCTAAACTTTCAATCAACTCCATGAAAAAGGCCGCTTTTGTATCGGATATCTGAAGTGTGCATTGCATAGCCGTATGCGTTTTCTCTATAACGAAGGTACAACAGTTTGTGCGCTGATTTGAATCGATTATACTTTGATAATGACGTTCTTCCGGTACAGCCACCACAGCACGACGAACCAGATCAGGACAAACGTCAGCGCCCCCGCCAGTGAAGCATTACGCGGGTCGGTGAAGGGGGGCGCGATGATGTGCCGAAACAGATATGTTTGCAAACTCACGTCGTGACCATCGGCTTCAGCGACTTTCAGCATACCCAGCACTCGCGGGATTAGTCCCGACAGGAAAAAGACCGTGATAGCGTTGACGCCGAAGGCCACCAGCGGCAACGCGCCCCGGCGGTACTGCTTAACGTCGATAAACCAGTAAAACAAGGCTAATCCCAGCATGGCCAGGCCACCCGCCAGCATCACGTAAGAGCTTGTCCAGAGGGCTTTGTTGATCGGGAAGAAGCCATCCCAGCACAGCCCGGCCAGCGCGGTCAGGCAACCGGCCGCAAACAGCCCCGCCACCCGCTCGGCCGCGCCTATGTCGGTTCGGCGGAGCCAGTTACCCGTCAGCATCCCCAGCAGGCCCGTACCCACGGCGGGGAGGGTGCTCAGCATACCTTCCGGATCCCAGACTTTGGCGGGTTTGTAGACGTGTGCCGGGGTCAGGATCGTGCGGTCGAGCCAGGCCGCGAGGTTGATTTCGGGTTCGAGATTGGCGTACCCCACACCCGGTACCGGCACCAGCGTCATCAGGCCCCAATAGCCAACCAGAATAGCCAGCAGCAGGTAGAGCTGCTGCCGGGGCGTGGTGCGGAGAAAGACCAGCGAACAGACTAGATACACCAGCGCGATACGTTGCAGCACGCCCGGAATCCGCACCGTCAGGAGGTTGAATTTGGGGAAGAAGTTTAGAAACAGCCCCAGCAGGAACAGCGTCGCGCTACGTTTGATGATCTTCCCAACCAGCCCCCGGCTATTGCCCGGTTGCCCCAGCGCAAACGTGATCGACACACCGACGATGAACAGGAAAAACGGAAAAATAAGGTCGGTGGGCGTCCAGCCGTGCCAGTGCGCGTGTTCGAGGGGCGGGTAGATGTGGCCCCAGTCGCCGGGATTGTTGACCAGAATCATGCAGGCCACCGTAAGGCCGCGAAACGCATCGAGCGAAAGCAGGCGGGCGGGGCGCGGCGATTCGGGCGTCAGAAGACCCTGGGGCGTCAGACTTGGTTGCATACGATTCAGGCTACGGCGTCGACCGACGCACAGACCCGAACTTAGCGATTGTCGTCCGGAATTCCGCCGGGGAATACCCTACCGGAACACCTTCACCAGCTTTTTTTCCAGATCGGCTTCCAGCTTCAGCAAGCCCTCCGAGTTGGGCAGGTAGGTCAGGGCGCGGTGGTGCCGCAGGTCGAACGGAATATCGGCCACCGATTGCGTAATCGGGATCACCAGCTTACCCAGCGTGTGGGCAACGCCGGTTTCGTAGAACACGTTGGGGTTCCGGTCGGTGAAGTCGGTCAGGACGGCGCGGGCGGTGAAGATCAGGTCGAACACATCCTGAATCAAAATGCTGTTTTCCCAGATGTCGTCGGCCCGGCGGCACTCAATACCGAGCTTGTTGCAGACGTTCCGAATGGCGTTGTACGTACCGGCAAACCGGCTTTCAAACGGCATCATTACCGACAGTACGTTGGGCTCGACGGTTTTGTCGGGAATCTGAAACACATCGGGCGCAAACGTAACGATACGCTCCGGCAATCGCCCCGACGCCGTCGAGACAAACCGCGCTTCAACGGGCTGCGGGTAATTTGTCCGGATTTTCTGCTCCTCGACGTACCGCTCCAGCTCCGCCAGGTTCGCGGCCCCGACGTTCACAATTTTCGAGAGCACTTGCAGGCTGTTGCCGTCGTAATCGTCATCGTGGAAGTCGAGGCTTTTGAGCAGACGCGGGTGATCTTCGAGCAACTCAACGGTATCGGTCAGGTGGGCCACGCGGAACCAGTCTGACTTGGTGAAGTGGTTGCGCGCGAACTCGTGTACGGCAAAAAGCCGGGTCGTGCGCTGTTTATGTTTACTCGTCATTGCAGGGCTGTCTTGTGTGTTACAGGCTGGTATGAGAGCAATTATAATACAACTATTATATATTTCTACGCTTTCGGTTTAATTTATAACATAAAAAAGGGCTGAAACGCGCCATGGTGGCGCGCTTCAGCCCTCCGTTGGTATACACTAGCTTAGTATTTCCAGCGCACGTAGGCTTCCATCGCTTCGTATTCGGCCAAACCAAGCCGGTTGTAGAGCGCGGCCGTGCCCCGGTTGCGCTCTTCGGCCCGTTGCCAGAATTCGCGGGCGTCGGTACCCTGATACACCACGCCATCTTTCTGCGACTGGTGCTTGAAGATACCAAGCCGCTTCTTCATCACCTGATCGGGCGACATCGGCACGGCCATTTCAATTTCGTGGATGTCCCACTCTGCCCAGGCACCCCGGTAGAGCCACACCCAGCAATCCTGCATGAAATCCTTGTCTTTCAACCGCCGAACGGCTTCCATCACCGCATCCAGACAAACCTTGTGCGTTCCGTGCGGATCGGCCAGATCACCGGCTGCGTAAATCTGCTGCGGCTTGATTTCTTCGATCAAATCCATCACGATCTGCACGTCGGCTTCGCCCAGCGGCTTTTTCGCCACCGTACCGGTTTCGTAGAACGGCATATTCATGAAGTGCGCGTTCTCGATGGGGATACCGACAAACCGGCAAGTCGCTTTGGCTTCGCCCATACGAATCAGCCCTTTGATGTACCGTACTTCGGGCGTATCGACTTCAGAATCTTTCTTGTCGCGCAGAAACTCGGCGGCATCTTCAAAAATGCGCGAAGCCTCAGGGCTGTCGATGCCGAATTTGCTGTTGAAATCGACTACGAAATCGGCAAAACGCAGGGCTTCATCGTCGGCCACGGCAATGTTGCCCGACGTCTGGTAGCCCACGTGTACATCGTGCCCCTGGTCGACCAAGCGCTGGAATGTGCCGCCCATCGAGATGATGTCATCGTCGGGGTGAGGGCTGAAAATCAGGCAGCGTTTGTGGGCTGGTTTTGCCCGTTCGGGGCGGTTGGTATCGTCGGCATTTGGTTTGCCACCGGGCCAGCCCGTGATCGTGTGCTGAAGCTGGTTGAACACGTCGATGTTGATGTCGTACGCCTGCCCCGACAGCGCGAGCAGATCGCTCATGCCGTTGTCGTTGTAGTCGCGGTCGGTCAGCTTCAGAATGGGTTTGTTGAGGGCCAGCGACAGGTAGGTCACGGCCTTCTTCTTCATGCTGTTGTCCCACACCACCGAATCAACCAGCCACGGCGCTTTCATCCGCGTCAGCTGCGACGCAGCGGCCTCGTCGATTACGAATAGCGCGTTGGGGTGCGTTTGCAGGTACGACGCCGGGTTCAGTTCCGTGACGACACCTTCCAGCGCTTCCTGAATAACGGGAGCTTTGCGCTCACCCCAGGCCATCAGCACAACACGCTTGGCATTCAGAATGCTGGCAACGCCCATCGTGATCGCTTTGCGTGGCGTTTTCGGCAGCCCGCCGAAGTCACTCGATGCAGCGGCCCGCGTCGAGTTGTCGAGCATCATCAGGCGGGTGTGCGAGTTAATCAGCGACCCCGGTTCGTTGAAACCGATGTGGCCGTTACCGCCAATACCCAGCAACTGAAAATCGAGTCCGCCAGCGGCTTCGATCTTGGCTTCGTACTGCTTTGAAAACTCAGCAACTTCGTCGGTACGAACGGTACCGTCGGGAACGTGGTAGTTGCCAGTCGGAATGTCGACGAGATCAAAAAGCTGCTCCCGCATAAACCGCCAGTAACTCTGCACGGAATCGGGTTCCATCGGGTAGTATTCGTCCAGGTTGAACGAAACAACGTTCTGGAAACTCAGCCCTTCTTCGCGGTGCATCCGGACCAGCTCGGCGTAAACCGTCTTGGGCGACGAACCCGTCGCCAGACCCAGCACTGCCTGCTTGCCTTCGCGCTGTTTCGACCGAATCAACTCGGCAATTTCGTGTGCTACGGCCCGGCTGGCGTTCTTCGCGTCAGCGTAGATATGGGTCGGAATTTTTTCGTAGGTAATAGCCGACTGAATTGGCCCTCCCGCAGGCGGATACCCAGCTACCTGCCCATCGGAACCGTTGAGTACCAGAGACTCCGTAGTCATATTCGGTTGTGTACAGCGTTATGTGAAGCGGCAAAGTTGGCAAAAAATCGGGGCACTATCCAGCCAATGCCCACAGAGACAGGCATATTTTTAAAATTTTTTATCAATTGAGCCGTTACGCCCGGTTAGTGCCCCTGTCGAGCCAGCGAATCAGCCTCGGTGGCGGTAACCAGTGACTCCAGCCCGTTGCTTTCCGCGACAATCCGGTGCGTGTTTGGGTAATGAATCGCGCTTGCCTGATCACGGAACATCAGCCGCAGCAGTTCGCTGTAGATGTGTTGCTTCTCGTCGCCAAAACCGGCCTTCAGTTCGATCTGCTGGTACGCGTCGAAGGTCTTGTGCCGCCCTTTCAGCGTCCGGTCGGACCCGCCGATGTTGGCCGTTACATTGAGTTGCGCGCCGGGGAAAAGGTCCATCAGGGCGCGGGTCGTTTCTTCGTCGGCGACGCAGCGCATCACCATGCGAGTCGGCACCCATTCGTACAGCGTGATGTCGCCCCGTTCGAATAGTAACCTCATCTCCTGCCGGTCCATGCGCCCCGTCTGTGTAAAGCCGTGGTAGAAATTGACAAGCTTCTTGCCAGTTTCGTCGTCACCATATTCAACGGTAGCCTGCACCTGATCTTCAATGTCGTTGCTATCCGGCCGTTTTACGATCTGCGCGGAAACGACGGTACCCTTGCCGAGCCAGCCCGCGAACATATCGAAGAAGTGAACGCCGTGCTCGATGAAAATACCGCCCGACTTGCTGCGATCCCAGAACCAGTGTTCGGGTGACAGTCCTTCATCGCCCGCGTAGTTTTCGAAATAGCCGTGCAGAAATTCGCCCAGCAGCTTTTTGTCGATCAGGTGTTTTACCCGCGCAAACATTGGGTTGTAGCGTTGCATCAGGTTCGTTACCATCAGCAGCCCCTTGCTGGCAGCCAGTTCAAGCATTTCGCGGCCCTGCTCGGGGTTCATCGCCAGTGGCTTCTCGCAGATTACGTGTTTACCCGCGTTCAGGGCCAGTTTGCTTTGCTCGTAGTGCAGAAACGGCGGGGTTGCGATGTAGATCAGGTCGACGTCGGGGTGATTGACTAACTGCTCCAGCGTTTCCAGTTGCTCGGCTCCAAAGCGTTTAGCCGTCGCGATGGCTTCTTCCCGCTTCGAGCCAGCAATGGCCACCAGCCGCGTGTTAGGAGTTTGCAGAAACTGCTGCACGGCAAACAAACCGAAACCGCCCATACCGATTACGCCAATGCCAATTACCTTATGATCGAGTCCTTCGTGTTCCATAACGTCCTTTTTTGTTCGTAGAAACAACTTCCGGTTCGCCGTTTATGTTGGTCAATAAGAGGGAAGGTGTACAGATGGCAATTGCGACGATTATACTGGCGGCTGGTGGTTCGACCCGGCTGGGCCAGCCAAAACAACTTATTCTGGCTGACGGCGAAACGCTGGTCCGGCGCATGGCGCAGCAGGCATTGGCGTTACAGGCGGGGCCGGTCGTGGTGGTGCTGGGTGCCAGTCAGGACCGGATTAGCAACGAACTGGCTGGACTATCCGTAACGACCGTCGTAAACTCGGCCTGGTCGGAGGGAATGGCGTCGTCGCTACGGGTGGGCCTGCGGGCAATCGACTGGGAAACGACCGACGCGTTTCTGGTGATGCTGACCGATCAGCCCTACGTAACGTCGACGCTGCTCCAGCAACTTATCGACACCCGCAATCACACCGGCCGGGGGATCATCGCCAGCCGTTACGCCGAACCCGACGGGGTGCTGGGCGTACCGGCCCTGTTTGACACCCACTACCGGCGCGAATTTCTGGGCCTGACCGGCGATACCGGTGCCCGGAAACTCATTCAGCAATATGCGTCTGACTGCACCAGCGTTCCGTTTTCGCTGGCCGGCATCGATCTCGACACCCCCGCCGACCTGCGTCACTGGCAGGCGCAACAGGCAAGTCAGTAAGCCAGTTGATGTACCCAAAACAGCCCGATCCTTCGTACCTTTGCCCCCCTATGGCCCGACTCCTTGCAATCGACTTCGGCACCAAACGCACCGGCATCGCCGTTACGGACCCGCTTCAGCTAATCGCGTCGGCGCTGGAGACGGTGCCGTCGCATCAGTTGCTGGCCTACCTGAAAGCCTACGTGGAGCGCGAACCGGTCGAGGCTTTTATCGTGGGGTTGCCCAAGCGGCTCGACGGTACCGATACCGACAATACGCCCCGCGTCCGGCGGTTTGTCGAGTTGCTGCAAAAGACACTGCCCGCCATTCCAGTACACTGGCACGACGAGCGGTTTACGTCGGTGATGGCGTTGCAGGCGATGATTGCCAGCGGCAGTACCAAGAAAGACCGGCGCGACAAGGGTAATATCGACAAGGTCAGTGCCGCGATTATCCTGCAATCGTACATGGAAAGTAGCCGGCCAAGAACCTGAAAAAATTAGTTAGTAGATCATGATTCTCCCCATAATTGCCTACGGCGATCCGGTATTGCGGAAGCGGGCAAAAGAAATCGAACCCGGCTCAATCGACGTGAAAAAGTTGAGCGAGGATATGTTCGAAACCATGTATAAAGCGTCGGGCGTTGGGCTGGCGGCTCCGCAGATTGGGCAGAGCGTCCGTATGTTCGTGGTCGACGGGCAGCCGTTCAACGAAGACGAAAAAGAAGAAGACATCGACCAGTCACTGGTCGGTTTCAAGAAGGTGTTCGTCAATCCCGAAATCATCGAAGAAGCGGGCGATGACTGGGGTTTTGAAGAAGGGTGCCTGAGCATTCCCGGCATCCGGGGCGAAATTTTCCGTCCTGAAATCGTGGTCGTGCGCTATTTCGACACGGATTGGAACGAACACGAAGAGGAGTTCGACGGTATGGCCGCGCGTATCATTCAGCACGAATACGACCACCTCGACGGCAAGCTATTCACCGATTACCTACCCACCCTGCGCCGTCAGCTTATCAAGAAAAAGCTGTCTGACATCACCAAAGGCAAAACCGACGCCGAGTACCGGATGAAGTTTCCGAAGTGAGGTAACTTGGACCGGTGTAGCCTGGACGTCCGCGTCTGGGTGGGCGCGTAGCGACCAACAAAGCTGCCGCCTTACGCAGTTGCCCTGACGGGCACCCGGACGTGGACGTCCAGGCTACACATTCATTCGATTGTCTGCGGCACCACGACGGTCGCCGATTTGGTCGCGTCTCTACAACGACCGCACTTTGATGTTACGGAACCAGACGCCCGTATTCCAATCCTGCAAGCCGATGCGACCGCTGAATTTGCCGCTGGCGATGGGGGCTTTGCTGAGTTTACTGGCGGCCATACGCTGCTTCCAGTCGGCACTCGTCAGGTCGTGTTCCTGCACGGTAAAGCCGTTTATCATCACGACCAGCTTGTTTTTGCGCATCGTCACGTCCAGTTGATTCCATTCGCCAAGCGGCTTCGGCTCTTTGATACGCGCATCGGCAATGCTGAAAAAATCGCCGGAGTTGTGCGGGTGCGGCAGTTTCACGTCGCGCTGGTAGAGGTCGTCGTCGCCAATCTGCGCTTCCAGCCCTGTGTCGAAAATCTTCGGATACTTCGCGCTTTCCTGCACGAAGAAAAATACCCCGCTATTCGTGTATCGTTCGAGTTTAAATTCTGCTTTGAACGCAAAATCACCAGCGATGGGGGTGTCCGTTACCAGGTCACCGGCGTCGCGGGCTGTAGCCGCCGGCGTTTTGGGTACGTCGAGATGCAGTGCCCCTTGTTCCACTTTCCAGGATGTGGGTGTGCCTTTGCCGTTGTAGCGGTGCCAGCCTTTCAGGTCGCGCCCATCGAAGAGCAATTGCCAGCCCGCTTTCTTCTCGGATGCCGACAGGGTATTGGGTGCTTGCGCGTAGGTGTTGATCAGGGCAGAGCAAGTGAGTAGGCAAACGGCAGCGAATCGACTAAACATTGAGTTTGATAAAAATGAGTAACGTATTGTAGAAGTAAACGCTGGATTATCGGTTTCTACTGCTATTCATTGTCGTGTTTCTTTGTCTCAAACAGCATCCTGCTGTTTGCTGGTCACTTATTTTTGTTGAAACAGTCTGCTATGAACATCACCCTCCTGCAAACCGAACTCTACTGGCACGATCCCGTGGCCAACCGCGCTATGCTGGAGGAGCAGATTGCCGCCCTGCCGCAGCCCACCGACCTGATCGTATTGCCCGAAATGTTCACGACCGGCTTTACGATGGATGCCCCCACCGTAGCCGAACCCGCTAACCTGACCACCCTGCGCTGGCTGAAGCAGATAGCCGCGCAGACGGGAGCCGTTGTGACGGGTAGTTACGTGGTGCGGGAGAATGGCCCAGCCGGACCGCAGTACGCCAACCGACTAATCTGGATGCAGCCCGACGGACAATACGACGTATACGACAAACGACACCTGTTTCGGATGGCGGGCGAAGACGGTATTTACACCGCCGGGCAACGGCGCATCGTCAAAACGTGGAAAGGCTGGCGCATCTGCCCGCTGATCTGCTACGACCTGCGTTTTCCGGTGTTCAGCCGCAACGTCAGCGATACCGCCGAGCCGTTTGCCTACGACCTGCTGCTGTACGTGGCCAACTGGCCCGCTGCCCGGCGCAATGCCTGGAACGTGCTCTTGCAGGCCCGCGCCATCGAAAACCTATGCTATGTGGCGGGTGTCAACCGGGTGGGTATCGACGGTAACGGTCACCCTTACTCGGGCGATTCAGCCCTGATTAACTTCAAAGGCGAGGTGCTGTTTCGGCAGGCCGACGAAACCGTGGCACACCAGCAAACCCTGTCGCTCGACGAGCTGCAAGCGTTCCGGCAGGCGTTCCCCGCCAACCTCGACGCCGACGCGTTTACGTTGCTGTAGGAAGCGAGTTTGTAGGCTTGCGACGGCCCGGCATTCGGCTATCTTTGCCCGGCCTTTAGGCACATAACCTATGAACCCTTTCTACTTGCTACAATGGACAGGAAACTCCTGCTTACGTACGTCATCGCGGCCATAGCGGCCACGGGTGGCCTACTCTTCGGTTTCGATACCGGCGTTATCAACGTTGCGCTCCCCTTCATCAAACAGGAATGGAACCTCTCCGAAACGGCCGAAGGCTGGGTCGTCGGGGCGGTACTGGCCGGGGGCATGGCCGGTTCGCTGCTCAGCGGTCGGCTGGCCGATGGGCTGGGTCGCAAACGCATCAACATCCTGGCGGCTATCATTTTCGTAGTTGGCTCAGGCATTGCAGCGCTGGCAACCTCGCCGGGTATGCTTATCGCCGGTCGGCTTTTTCTGGGGCTGGCCATCGGTATCGTGTCGTTTTCGGTACCGCTTTACCTCGCCGAAATCGCGCCCAGTAATATCCGGGGGCGGCTGGTAACATTCTTCCAGTTGGCCATTACACTCGGCATTCTCATTTCGTACCTCTGCGGCTATGCCTTCGCCGGATATGAAAATAGCTGGCGGCTTATGTTCTGGGCGGGGTTCATTCCGGCGGCACTGCTGCTGATCGGCATGTTTTTCGTGCCCGAAAGTCCGCGCTGGCTACTTAGTAAAGGCCGCACACAGGATGCACGGACGGTACTGTTGCGACTCCACGAAACCGAAGCTGTCGACCGCGAACTGGGCCAGATCGAGCAAGCCATGAGCGACGAACGGAATCGGAAAGCCGACTGGCGCGAACTGTTCTCGGCCCGGCTTCGCATTCCGCTACTGATCGGCATAGGAATCTTCTTCATCCAGCAGTTTTCGGGTATCAACGCCGTCATTTATTATTCGACGCGCATCTTCGGCATGGCGGGTTTTGGCTCCAGCACCACCTCGATTATGGCTACGGTCGGGGTTGGGGTCGTCAACACGATCAGCACCCTGATTGCCGTTCGTTTCCTCGATCAGTGGGGGCGTAAACCCATTCTGTACGTCGGCCTGACGGGTACGGCGATTTCGCTGGCGACTATTGCAGCCGCGTTCTTTTTCCGCGAATCAATCAGTCCCGACCTGCTCAAACTCCTGTCGGTTGGTGGGGTTTACGTGTACATTATGTTCTTCGCGATCAGTCTGGGGCCAATGGGCTGGCTGCTGATTGCCGAAGTATACCCACTGCGTATTCGCGGATTTGCCACCAGCATGGGCAGCTTCTACCACTGGTTCTTCGATTTCTGGGTCAGCTTCACCTTCCCGATCATGGCCGCGACCTCGCTGGGCAACAACGGGGGTATTTTCATGATCTACACGGGCGTTGTACTGTTTGGCCTGCTGTTTACGCGTTTTCTGGTATTTGAAACCAAAGGCATGAGTCTCGAAGCCATCGAAGAACGCTGGAAGTAGTTTACCCGGCTAGTAAGCTATCCGCGATTCGTTTGCGTCGTGTAGCCTAAATCCGCAACTTGCCATCTGAGTCACCCCTCCTATTTTTTCCGTAAAGCCACTATGTCGTTTACCCAACAAGACCACGCCCAGATCGAAACACAGGGCATCCCCCTCGAAAAAATCAATCAGCAGATTCAGCACTTTGTTGATGGCTTCCCTTACCTCAACGTAATCCGGGCCGCCACCGTCGACGATGGTATCATCCGCGTCAGCGAGGATAAGCTGAACCAGTATCTGCACCAGTTCGATCAGGCGGCAGCGGAACGGGATCTGGTAAAATTCGTACCAGCGTCAGGGGCGGCCACCCGTATGTTTAAGTCGCTGTTCTCGGCCCTCGACGGCAAATCGGATAAGTCAGTAGACGGCTTTTTCGACCGCCTGCCCGACTTCGCGTTTTACGACGATCTGAAAGCAGCCATGCAAGCCGACGGCAAAAGCCTGGACGAAGCCGTTGCCGCTAACGACCGCGCAACGGTGCTGCGCTATCTGCTGGCGACGCCGGGGCTGGACTACGGCAATCTGCCCAAAGGCTTGCTGGAGTTCCACAAATACCCTGACGGGCCGCGCACGCCCGTTGAAGAGCATCTGGTGGAAGGGGCCGCTTACGCCAACTCAAACGGCGTCGTACGGATTCACTTCACCGTTTCGCCCGAACACCGCGACCGCTTTGAGAAGCTGATCGCCGACAACAAAGCGGATTACGAAGCATGGCTGGGTGTGACGTTCGACATCTCGTTTTCGGAGCAGAAAAAAGCGACGGACACGATCTCGGTGAACATGGACAACACGCCGTTCCGCAACAACGACCGCGACGGCGGCCCGGGTTCACTGCTGTTCCGCCCGGCGGGCCACGGTGCGCTGATCGAGAATCTCAATGACATCGACGCCGATATCATTTTTATCAAGAACATCGACAACGTCGTGCCCGACGAAATCAAGGAGCCGACCGTCACATACAAGAAAGTGATCGGAGCCGTGTTGCTCGATGCGCAGCAACAGATTGCCCGTTTACAGGGCCTGCTCGACATGGATACCGCTAGCGAAGGCTACATTGCCGAAGCCGACGAACTCCTGCGCCGGACACTGTTTACGCAGCCCCCGGCCGCTTATGACTCGATGACAAACGCGCAGAAACTCGATTACCTGCGTGGCAAGTTGAACCGGCCGGTACGGGTGTGCGGCATGGTGAAAAACGTGGGTGAGCCGGGCGGTGGCCCGTTCTGGGCGCGAAATACTGACGGGTCTGTTTCCCTACAAGTCGTTGAATCAGCGCAGATCGACCTGACCGACGATGAGCAGAAAACCATTTTCGACACCGCTACGCACTTCAACCCCGTTGATCTGGTGTGCGGGGTAAAAGACAGCCACGGTAAAAAATACAACCTGCCCGACTTTCGCGACCCACTGACCGGCTTCATCACAGCGAAGTCGAAAGACGGCAAGGACCTGAAAGCGCAGGAATTGCCCGGCCTGTGGAACGGTGCGATGGCGGACTGGAACACGATCTTCGTAGAGGTGCCGCTGATTACGTTCAACCCCGTCAAAACGGTCAACGACCTGCTACGGAAAGAGCACCAGCCGCAGGAGTAGAACTAAAATTGACGCCGGTCCTGAATCAGCCGATTATGATACCCACGATACGTATGACCAATGAACGAAAGCTTGTTGGTCTACGCATGACTATGAGTTTCACGGACTACAAAGCGGGGCAGCTTTGGCAACGATTTATGCCCAGACGAAGTGAGATAAAGAGCCTATCCGACGAACTTATCTCTATGGCCGTCTACAGTTCAACCCATTTTACAGATTTCAATCCTTCCAACCGGTTTGATAAATGGGCCGCTGTAGAAGTTGTCAATTTCGATACTGTTCCGACTGGAATGGAGCCTTTCACGCTGACTGGTGGACTCTACGCAGTCTTTGATTACAAAGGCTTGAGTACCGACAACACCATTTTTCAGTACATCATAGGCGAGTGGTTACCAGACTCAGATTATACACTGGACAACCGCCCGCACTTCGAAGTATTGGGAAGCAAATACAAAAACAACAATCCAGACTCTGAAGAGGAAATCTGGATACCAGTAAAAGTTAGCACTTAGTGTTGTTGGTAAAGCGTCACATAAAAAAGCGGGGCCACTCTGATAGTGGCCCCGCTTTTTTATGTTGTATGAGACTAGGCCGCTGCGTAATCTTCGAATTGCCCGACTGAGTGCCCGGCCGCACCGTTGTTTTCTTCCTTGTTTTCTGCTACCTCCACGGTCGGTTTACTGGCGAAGCTGAGTAGCGTCGTGTTTTCGTAAACGCTCAGGTTAGCGTCGCGCACCTGCTCCATGATTGGTTTGAGCGCGCAGGTAACTTCGTCGGTGCAGTCGTCGCAGCGAACGTAGAAGTTGAACGACACGCAGGGTGTTGGCGCAATTGGCCCGTCGATTACGCGGAGTACCTGCGCCAGATTGACCCGGCCCGGATCAACGCGCAGCAGGTAGCCTCCGCCTTTGCCCTTCTGGCTTTGTAGAATACCGTGATTACGAAGCTCAAGCAGGATGGCCTCCAGAAATTTCTTCGGGATATTTTCCCGCGCTGAGATGTATGAAATCAGTACGGGGCCCTTGCTATATTCTTCAGTAAGCACCTTGAGTGCTTTTATGGCATATTTTGCTTTCTTCGAAATCATTGTTACGGTGTATTAGTGGGTGGTATGCTGCTGTAAATTGTTGATTGGCAAGTCACTAAAACGGCATCTTGGGCAATATAGCAATTTCCCGTCGTCCGGCAAATACCGCAGGCCGGGCAGTAAGCAATTGGTGCACAGGCAGCGCGTCGCGTCGACCGGTCCCAGTAGCTACTCTTACACCTATTATGCCGATTGCATTTTTTCTAGCGGCTTTATGGGATATTAGACGGCCAGACCATGACAAGGTTACATCTTTTTTCGATAAACCGTTTCAATTTCACGGTCATTGGCCTGTTTTAATTGGCTGACGGAGCGTCCGTTAACCAATTGCCTGTGCCAGATCAGCGATCAGATCCTGACTGTCTTCGATACCAACACTGAGCCGGATCAACGTATCGCGCAGGCCATTTTTAGCCCGCTCTTCCTTCGGGATGCTGGCGTGGGTCATGCTGGCCGGATGCGTACACAACGACTCGACTCCACCCAGCGATTCAGCCAGGGAAAATACCTGTATGCGTTCCATTACCTGAGTAGCGTCGGCCAGTGAATCACCGGTCAACTCAAACGACAGCATGCCACCAAACCCGCGCATTTGCCGCTGTGCCAGTTCGTGGCCGGGGTGGTCGGGCAGGCCAGGGTAATAGACGTGGGCAACTTTGGGGTGCTGTTTTAAGTACTGGGCTACGGCCATCGCATTTTCGCAGTGGCGCTGCATACGAACGTGCAGTGTTTTGATGCCCCGCAGCACCAGAAAGCAGTCCTGCGGCCCCGGCACGGCCCCACAGGCATTTTGAATAAACGCCAGCCGCTGTGCCGTATCGTCGTCGTTCAGCACGATAGCCCCCATTACCGTATCGGAGTGGCCACCGAGGTATTTGGTTGCCGAATGTACAACGATGTCGGCCCCCAGATCGAGCGGATTTTGCAGGTAAGGCGACGCGAACGTGTTATCTACAACCAACTGAATACCCTTTGCTCTGGTAATTGCGGCCACGCCAGCAATGTCGACCAATCGCATCAGTGGGTTCGTCGGCGTTTCAATCCAGACCATTTTCGTGGCGGGCGTCAGCGCCGTTTCCAGCTGTGCCGTATCAGCCAAGTTGACGAAGCGGAAGACCAGACCGAACTCCTGAAACACGCGCGTCATGATCCGGTACGTGCCGCCGTACAGATCACTGCTGACCACGATTTCGTCGCCGGGGCGGTAGAGTTTAAGAATGGCATCGGTGGCAGCCAGCCCCGACGCGAAGCAGATGCCATGACGGCCGTTTTCCAGCGCGGCCAGGTTCTGTTGCAACGCCGTGCGGGTCGGGTTGTGGGTACGGGCATATTCGTAGCCCTTATGCTGCCCCGGCGACGCCTGCACAAATGTCGACGTCTGGTAGATCGGCGTCATAATGGCTCCGGTCGTGGGGTCCGGTTCGACACCGGCATGGATGGCTTTTGTCGCGAAGTTCATAGACAAAGGTACATAAACTCCAATGCCCGTTTCCGGGTTAAGCAAACAGTGAACAAAGCCATTCTACAGAAAATTACGGGACCAGCCCTGATGGGCGTCGTGCTGTCGGTGTTACCGATTGTCTTTACGTCGGTATTGACGTACTATGCGATTGTCTACGAACCGGTCGTTCGTACGTTCGATACGGAGCAGTGGGTACTAATTACCCTTATCTGCACGCTGACCTCGGCCGGTCTGACCCCGCCAACTATTCTGGCCCTGATTTTTGGCTATTTTCTCGGCTGGCAGGCCGTATTGCCCCTGTTCATCATCAATCTGGGCGGCATTCTGTTTATCAACCTGCTCGTCCGCTGGCTTAATCACGACCAGTTTTTGAAATTTCTGCGTCGGAACCCCAAGGCGCAGTCGGTGCTCGACCGTATACGCGATAAGGAATTGGAGGTTATTTTCTTCGCCAAACTCTCCCCCATCCTGCCCTTCGGCCTCACGAATCTGCTCTTTGCCTTGTCGGGAGCCAGTCTGAAAAATATCCTGCTGGGTGGCTTCCTGGGTATGCTGCCCCGAACCCTGCTGGCGATCTTCACGGGCCGCGAAGCGCGGGAAATCCGCACCCTGCTCGAAAATCCGCAGCAGGGCATCTGGGGGCAGGTCATCATCGTTGCCCTGGTTCTGGTTTCGATATTCGGCTTATGGCGGGTCGTGCAAAAAGCCCTCAAGTGAGCAGCACAGTCGCGCTCTTCTCGATTAACCGATTGTGTCCGGTTGGTAGCTGTGTCAGCGTATATCCATCGAGCAGCCGGGTGAGCGGCAGTAGGTAACTGGCTGGTACGAGCTGATCGTGTATGCCCGCAATCAGGTGTGTGGGTACTGCGTGTTGGGTCAATTCATTCGCGATGCGGGTCAGATCGGGTTTTACGTGCCGGAACTGCGTCCAGGCGTCATAGACCAGTTTTCGCTGTTCAGGCGTAGCGAGCGATACCTCCGCAAATCGCAGCAACGATGGTCGTAGCACACCCAGCCCGACTAACCCCTGCCCGACCCGGTGTAGAACGGACAGATGACGCATGGCATACCGAAACACCGCCCGCCCAGCCATCGACTGCGTGGCTACCCCGTACCAGCGACTAAACCGAATACCGTCGGGGGCCAGCAGTATCAGCTCGTCGAGCCGGTCGGCGAGGCATTCAGCCAGCGTCAGGGCAAAGCGGCCGCCCAGGCTGTAGCCAATCAGCGAGAACCGGGCAATCTGCCTGTCGGCCAGAAACGCGGTTATGCAGTCGAACCACTCGTTTTTTTGCAAACAGTCGGTATTCGCGCGTTTACTACCACCGTGCAAAAACAGATCAATGGCATAGATGGTATATACATCACCGACGACTTCGGCCAACGGGGCATAGACGACACTCGTTTGCCCAAACCCGTGAAACGCCAGGGCTACCCGTGAGCCAGTGCCCAGCTTCCGATAAGCGAGCTGATGGTTCTGGTAACGGAAGAACTGGTGTTTGTCGTGATCGTCCATAGTCAAAAATGCACATAACCTTTTTTCCTTCATGCAAACCTTTGCCAATCTATCCGAATTTACGGCCCACGCCGGGCAACCGCTGGGCGAAACCGACTACATCACCATCACGCAGGCGATGGTTGACCAGTTTGCCGAAGCAACCGGCGATCACCAGTGGATCCACACCGACCCCGACCGGGCTGCGCGCGAATCACCCTACAAAGCGGCCATCGCCCACGGTTTTCTGACGCTCTCACTTGCCCCCCGCCTGCTGGCCGAGATTTATAAAGTCGATTCGGTGAAGATGGGGATCAATTACGGAGCCAATAAAATTCGGTTTACCAACGCCGTACCGGTGGGTAGTCAGGTGCGGTTGAAAGCGTGGCTGCACCACGTAGAGCCACAACCCGCCAACGACCCCGATCACCCTGGCGCACGGGCTATCATGGAGTGCGTATTCGAGGTGGAAGGTGAAACGAAACCGGCCTGCGTCGCCGAACTGATTGTGCTGTTGTTTGAATAGTATGCGTGCATACTATAGTTTAATTTATTCTTACCTTTACCCTATACTTCAGCACAAATTAGCCAGACACTCAGATGACAACGGCACCGCTCGATTTACAGGGACTTAACTTTAATTTATCGGAAGAACACCGGGCCGTGCAGGAAGCAGCCCGTGATTTTGCGCAGACCGAACTGCTTCCCGGCATCGTTGAGCGCGACAACGAAGCCCGCTTTCCGGCCGAGCAGGTAAAGCGCATGAGCGAACTGGGTTTTATGGGCATGATGGTTTCGCCCGACTACGGCGGCAGTGGGCTCGACACCGTCTCGTACGTATTGGCCATGGAGGAAATCTCCAAAGTCGACGCGTCGGCATCGGTAATCATGTCGGTCAACAACTCGCTGGTCTGCTACGGACTGGAAGCGTTCGGCACCGAAGAGCAAAAACAGACGTACCTAACCCGGCTGGCAACCGGCGAAACGATCGGTGCGTTCTGCCTGTCGGAGCCCGAAGCCGGCTCCGACGCGACATCACAGGCGACTACTGCTGAAGACAAGGGCGATCATTACCTGCTCAACGGCACTAAAAACTGGATTACCAACGGCAATTCGTCGGGCATATGCCTGGTTATCGCCCAAACCGACCGCACGAAGCAACACCGGGGCATCAACTGCCTGATCGTTGAAAAAGGCACACCCGGTTTCGTGGTAGGCAAGAAAGAAGACAAAATGGGCATTCGGGCGTCAGATACCCATTCGCTGCTATTCACCGACGTAAAAGTGCCGAAGAAAAACCGCATCGGCGACGACGGCTTTGGCTTCCGCTTCGCTATGTCGACGCTCAACGGTGGCCGCATCGGTATTGCCGCGCAGGCGCTGGGCATCGCGGCCGGGGCTTACGAGCTGGCGCTGAAATACAGTCAGGAGCGAAAAGCATTTGGCAAGCAGATTTTCGATCACCAGGCCATTCAGTTCAAGCTAGCCGAAATGGCGACGAAGATCGAAGCCGCCCGCTTACTCGTCTACAAAGCCGCCCGGCTTAAAGACGAACACAAGGATTATGTGCAGGCAGCGGCAATGGCCAAGCTGTTCGCATCCGACGTTGCCATGTGGGCCACCACAGAAGCCGTTCAGATTCACGGTGGCTATGGCTACGTAAAAGAGTTTCACGTTGAACGGCTGATGCGGGATGCGAAAATTACTCAGATCTATGAGGGTACGTCCGAAATCCAAAAATTGGTGATTGCCCGCGAGTTAATCCGCTAGTTGATTTCTTAATAAAATAGTATTTTCTGCAACTGAGGGGCGTGTTCGGTAAGAATACGCCCCTCTTTTTTATTTTTTTTGAAACTTTTATGCCTATATTAGTTTTGTACAAATTATTAGTTTTGTGCAACTTTACGCACAACCTGACTTTACGACATACTTCTTTCGACTATGGAAGACTATAATAAAATTATCGAATCGCTGGGAGTCAAGTTCATCAAGGCTCGCAACATTCGTATTCTTCAGCCTATCACGATCAAAAACTTCTACGACGTAGAAAACACGCTGCTGATTTTGTACAACGGCGAAGTGTCGATCGGTGAAGAGCGGATCAAGGTCGACGTGGGTGATATGCTGTTCATTCCGGGTGGCAAACACGTTACGGTTACCTACGGCGACCCGGCGAACCCAAAGGTGGTGTCGAACGAAGAGTTTATGACCCACCGGGAGTCGTACTGGGAAGGGAACCACGACCCACGGCTGATCGGGCACCTGCCAAACTCGTTCGGCTTTGTTTCGTTTGAAGCCAAAGTGTTCGATTCGGTCAACTTCTTCAACTCGCTCGACGTACCCCCGTTCATCATCAAGCGGGAAGACAGTCTGGCTACCACAATTGATCAGATTCTGGCGGAAGACATGAACGATCTGGCGGGTAAGGGCCGGATCATCAAGATCAAGACGGAAGAGATCGTAATCGAGGTAGTGCGGTATATCCTGAAAAATCACCTGTTCGTTGAGCAGCTGGTTACCAACAGCACCTACTTCAAAGACCCGCGCCTGATCGACATCTTTGCTTACATCAAAGACAACCTCGGTGGCGATCTGTCGAACAAGGTACTGGCGAACGTTGCAAACGTGTCGGAAGATTACGTCGGGCAGTATTTCAAGATGCTGACGGGTATCAATCCGCAGGATTATATTGAGTACCAGCGCATGGAAGCGGCCGTTGGTCTGCTGCGTACCAGCAAGAAAAGCATCCGGGCGATTGGCGCCGAAGTAGGGTACAAAGACACCGCTTACTTCTGCCGTCGTTTCAAGATGATGTTCGGTATTCCGGCTGGCAAGATGCGCCGTCGCGAATCGCTGATGAACGTATAGGAGCTAGTGCAAACAGGAAAGAGGTGAGAAAAAGGACTGGTTTGCGCCAGCGTCTTTCTTCTCACCTCTTTCCTGTTTGGGCTAAAATTACTTCGTACTGATTTCGATTGGCAACGTGTAGAACACGGGTACGGGCCGGTTATCGACCAGGCCGGGCTGCCAGCGGGGCATCTTCTCGACCGCCGTAATGATCGTGCCCATGTATTCTTCCATTCCTTTCCGGTTCGTAGTACCCAGCGCTTTCGTCAGCACCCGAACATCGGACACCTGCCCCGTTTCGTCGATAATGAACCGGGCTGACACCGGGCCGGTATTGATATTTTTACGCAGCAAAACGTTGGGGTAACGAATGTTTTCGGCAAGATATCGGCTCAGGGCCGATTTGCCACCCGGAAACTCCGGAGCCCGTTCCGCTATCGTGTAGACTTTTCCTGTGCGGGTCTGGGCTGTCGCGGTAAGCGCACCCGCCAACGTGAACAGGCAAATCAGCGTTGTACGTATCCAGTTCATGCGTTAATCCTGTAGTACAGTTTGGTTGACTTCCTGCATCACGGCGCATAGTTCGGGCAACAGATCGGGGTTGCGCTCGATACCATTCCCCACAACCAGCATATCCGCGCCTGCATACAGCGCCTGCCGGGCTTTCTCAGCCGAATCGATGCCGCCCCCCACAATAAGTGGCACGTCGATTACGCGATTGACAGCCGCGATCATATCGGTCGGAACGGGACGCTGTGCCCCACTGCCCGCATCCAGATACATCAGTTTAAGCCCCAGCATTTCGCCCGCCATGGCAGTACAGGCGGCAACGTCGGGTTTGTTGCTTGGCATGGGCATAGTACCGCTGATGTACGAAACCGTTGTCTGCGCGCCACTGTCGACCAGCATATAACCAGTCGGCATGATTTCAAGGCCGCTTTTCCGCAGCATAGGAGCCGCTACCACGTGTTGCCCGATCAGGAAGTCGGCATTTCGCCCGGAAATAAGCGACAGGAAAAGCACTGCATCGGCCGCCGGATCGATGTGCAGGGGATTGCCGGGAAACAGGATGATGGGTGCATCGCGGTGCTGACGTAGGGTGTCGATCACTTCGCGGTGTACATAGTCGACGACAAGGCTACCGCCGACCAGAAAAAAATCGACCGGGTAGTCGATTGTACGGACCAGCAGGTCCACCAAAGCGTCCTGCCTGACCTTATCGGGGTCGAGCAGGACGGCTAATGACTTCTGACCAACCGCTCTACGAGTTTGTAGAGTAGTCAGTATATTCAGAGGGTGTCTTTGTTTGGTATTGACGTCCACTCGCAGTCTTTGCAGTTGAAGTAAGCGCATTGTTGTCCCGAATGCGTTCGACGAAACTGGTCAGTTGCTGGCGGGCCAGGTTGGTGACAACCGTTGTCAGCAGACCACTAACCATGCCACTGAGGGCTCCCGTTTTCTGCGCTTCTTTTTTGCGCTTGCCCGCCGGAGCGATCAGTTCACCGTATTCGTCGTAATCATCCTCGTCGGGCTCACCATACTTTTCAGCGTAGCGATACTCTGCCGACTTCGGAAGGATTGCATTCACTACCAAATATACGGCTAAACTAACGCCTGCAACAAAAGCCGCCGTTTTACCAACCTCCGACGCATCTCCTCTGATGTCATCGACGCTTTCGGATATAGACGATTTGAATCGTTCGGTAGCAGCAATCAGCTGCGCACGGCGTTCGGTAGTGTCTGAGAATGGGACTTTGGAATCTTCCATGTTATTGATCCGCACTTATATTGATTGTTAACAACTGAAACGTGATCACCGATTCGGACCAATTCCGTCCGTTTTCTCCATCAGGTCTTTAACAGCTTCAGCTTTTTCCTCTGCTTTCTTCTCCTGACTTTTCTTGATGGCGCTGTAGGCAAATACCCGGATCCGCCCTTTCATGGCGTCTTTCGCTGCGGCCCAGACAAGCGTCAGGATGAGGAAAAAGCCCGCCACAATCAGGAAGCCCAGATACCGGCTGTCGAGCACTTCGTTCAGATAAGCGGCTAACAGGCAAAACAGAAAAATCAGCGTCATACTTCCCAGTAGTGCCAGTACAACGCCATGAATACCGACGACGACGCCTTCCTCTATCTTAGACCGGGTTTCGAGCGTAAACAACTCGATACGCGCTTCCAGATAGCGAAATATATTTTCCCGAATCTCTTCGAGGTGCTCTAGCATGGCTTTACTTTTTTGTTTCTCTCTATTTACAAATAACAGCTGATTTTGTTTTTGGGGAACGGATTTCCCGTCAAAATTTCTGCCCACAAAAAAAGGCTGCGGTCAGGCAGCCTTTTGACTATATCGTTTGTATGTGTGTGCGTTCTAGCGAGACTGGCGCAACTTGGCTTCGATCGTCTGCTGGGTGTGTGGCACTGCCCGAAGCCGCTCTTTAGGAATTAGTTTTCCAGTGTCTTTGCAAACGCCATAGGTTCCGTTTTTGATGCGGACCATAGCAGCGTCGAGCTGTTGAGTAAATTTTTGCAGGCGGGCCGCCAGCTGACTCAGGTTCTCCCGCTCGCTGGTGTCAGCGCCATCTTCCAGCAGTTTCGAGTTTCCCGAGGTGTTATCCGTACCGCTATCGTTGCGCTTACTGAGGGTTTCCTTAATGTAGTTCAGTTCGCTACGTGTGGCTTCCAATTTCTGACCTATCAGTTCCTGAAACTCTTTTAGATCTTCTTCAGAATAGCGTTTTTTTTCTTCCTGGACCATAGCAGACTGCCGTGATGACTAGTGTTTAAGAAGTCACGAAATTAATGCATTTGTATCTGATTTTCAATCCCTCAGCCAATATCTTGAGGTTATGGTAATTATTTATTCGATTGGCAAAACGGCCAATCAACCGATTTTTCTTTGGCTTCTATTCCGCCAATGATTACACTGTTTGGCTTTACTCTTGCATGCATTTATTTACGAGTGGTCGTTAATTTTATCTTAATCAAGGAAAAAATAGACCTTTCATAACATATTCAGGCTTTTCGTAAGTTTACCATACACTTCACTAAAAATCAGGTTAACACCGGTAAAGTAAAGGCCATGGCGTATATAGAACCAGCTCCTATAAAAGACAGAGAAAATCCACTTGAGTCGATGATGTCGCGCTTCGATGCGGCAGCCCGTCTGGTTGGTATCTCTGACGAGATGTATGATATTTTGAAAGTACCCGCCCGACAGGTTATCGTTGGGCTCCCCGTTACGATGGACAACGGCAGTATCCGGGTATTTGAAGGGTACCGCGTTATTCACTCCAACATTCTGGGTCCGTCAAAGGGTGGTATCCGGCTTGACCCGGCGGTGAACCTCGACGAGGTACGCGCACTTGCCGCCTGGATGACCTGGAAATGCGCCGTAGTCGACATTCCCTACGGAGGTGCCAAAGGCGGTATTGCCTGCAACCCGCGCGAAATGTCGGCGGGCGAAATCGAACGGCTGATGCGGCAATACACCGCCGGTATGCTCGACGTATTTGGCCCCGACCGCGACATTCCGGCCCCCGACATGGGTACCGGCCCGCGTGAGATGGCCTGGATCGTCGATGAGTACTCGAAAGCGAAAGGAATGACCGTCAACAGCGTCGTAACCGGCAAACCGCTGGTACTGGGCGGCTCACTGGGCCGCACGGAAGCGACCGGGCGGGGTGTTACGGTAGCCGCGCTGGCCGCGATGGACAAGCTTCGGATGAACCCCTATCGGTCGACGGCGGCTATTCAGGGATTTGGCAACGTGGGCTCGTTTGCTGCCGAACTGCTTCACGAACGTGGGGTATCGGTCGTGGCGGTCAGTGATATTTCGGGTGGTTATTACAACGAAAACGGCATCGACATTACCGCTGCGGTAGCCTACCGCAATAACAACCGGGGATCGCTGGAGGGCTTTACGGGTGCCGAACCTATTTCCAACGAAGAACTGCTGGCCCTACCCGTCGACGTGCTGGTTCCGGCGGCTAAAGAAGACGTCATCACCGACGATAACGCCGAGTCGATTCAGGCCAAGATGATTGTAGAAGGCGCCAACGGACCAACCTCCGCCAGCGCCGACGAAATCATCAACCGCAAGGGTATTATGGTGATACCCGATATTCTGGCCAATGCCGGTGGCGTCACGGTATCGTATTTTGAGTGGGTCCAGAATCGGATCGGCTACAAATGGACGCTCGACCGGGTTAATCGCCGGGCCGACCGAATTATGAAAGATGCTTTCGACCGGGTGTTCGATACGTCGCAGCATTATAAGGTGCCCATGCGCCTGGCGGCTTACATCGTCGCCATCGATAAAGTGGCTAGTACATATAAGTATCGGGGCGGTTACTAAGCAAGTGTTGGTTTCAGCCGGGTAATTTCCGATTTTTGCTATTCGGCCGGGTAATCAACGTCGATTACCCGGCTTTATCTTGAACTTCACTCTCGACTCGATGCGCTTACATAGGGAAGGAAACACGATTATGCTGGTAACGGGGCTGGTTCTGCTCGCTCTAAATCTGCTGGCTTACTATTTCCTGTTTTCCGACAATACCACAGCCATTGCGCTGTTAGCCGTAGCCAGTTTGATTCTGTTCGTACTGGTCGTCCAGTTTTTCCGCATTCCGACCCGGCCGCTCACAACGGGCGAACAGCACGTGGTAGCCCCGGCCGACGGTACGATTGTCGTGATTGAAGAAACCGACGAGACGGAGTATTTCAAGAGTCGCCGACGGCAGGTGTCTATTTTTATGTCGCCCCTCAACGTACACGTCAACCGGAATCCGGTGACGGGAGTCGTGCGGTATTTCAAGTATTATCCCGGTAAATATCTGGTAGCCTGGCACCCCAAGTCGAGTACGGAAAACGAGCGTACCACGGTCGTTATTCAACTGGCCAACGGAGCCGAAGTACTGCTGCGGCAGATTGCGGGTGCCGTGGCCCGGCGCATCATCTGGTACGTGAAAGAAGGGCAACCCGTTGAGCAGGGTAGCGAGTTTGGCTTTATCAAATTCGGTTCGCGCGTCGACGTGTTTCTGCCGCTCGATGCCGATGTTAAGGTAGCCATCGGCGACCGCGTCAAAGGTGGTGTTACCGTGCTGGCCGACATGCCCGCGTAAGTAGTACATCAATCTGCTGTTGATAAAGGGGTACCCGTACAGGGCTACCCTTTTTTTGTGCCTATTCGCCTGTTAGTCAGTAAATAAGACTACAATATTTCTTTCTATTTTATCTACTCCTCTGACCAAAAACAACTATGAAGGCTGACTATATCATTGTGGGTGCGGGGTCGGCGGGCTGTGTGCTTGCCAACCGGCTATCGGCTGATCCGGCCATTTCTGTTCTGCTGGTTGAAGCGGGTGGTCCGGATACCAAGCCGGAAATTCATATCCCGGCGGCTTACAGTAAACTCAACGGCACGGCTGTCGACTGGGGGTACTGGACCGAACCACAACCGGGTGTCGACAACCGGCGGATGTACCAGCCACGCGGCAAAACGCTGGGCGGCAGCAGTTCAACCAACGCGATGGCGTACGTACGCGGCAACCGGCTCGACTACGACGACTGGGCCGCGCTGGGAAACCGGGGCTGGGGCTATGCCGACGTACTGCCTTACTTCATCCGGTCGGAGCACAACGAGCAATACGATCAGCTCGACCCCACTTACCACGGCACTGAGGGTCCGCTGAACGTAACGTTCGCGCAGCAGTTTCGCACTCCACTATCCAGTGCCTTCGTCGACGGCTGTCAGCAGGTTGGCATAGCGCGGAACGACGACTACAATGGGCGGGAACAGGAGGGCGCGGGCCTTTTACAGTTTACGATCCGCAACGCCCGGCGACACAGTACGGCCGCGGCCTTTCTGAAACCTATTCTGAACCGGACTAATCTGCGGGTTATCACGCACGCCCATACGCACCGGGTTGTGTGCCGCAACGGAGTGGCCACCGGCATCGAGTTTTCGGTGGGCAAACAACCCGTTCAGCGGGCGGAAGCGCAGCGCGAAGTTATTCTGGCGGCTGGTGCCTTCAACTCACCCCAGCTGCTGATGCTGTCGGGGATTGGCCCGGCCGATGCCCTACGGCAGCACAACATCGACTGCCTGCTCAATTTGCCGGGTGTGGGGCAGAATCTCCAGGATCACGTCTTTACGGGAGTCAGCAGTCTTTGTTCGCAGGCTGTTTCGGGTAACACATCGCTGAAACCGCTGAACCAGTTGAAGGCCCTGGTGCAGTACATGGTGAGCAAGAAAGGGCCAATGACGAGCAGCCCACTGGAAGCCAACGCTTTTACCCGGGTCGACGGAGCCACCGACCGGCCAAATATGCAGCTGCACTTCGCACCGGTTCACTTCGGCGATGATTACACTACTGACGTATACGACATGGCCACCTACCCCCGTACCGACGGCTATACCATCCTGCCAACGCTGCTGAAACCCAAAAGCCGGGGCTGGGTGGGGCTGCGGTCGGCCAATCCGTTCGACGCGCCCATCATCGACCCGCAGTACCTGACCCACGAAGACGACGTGCGGGTGCTGCTGGCAGGCGTCCGGCAGGCGATTGCGGTACTGGAATCCGATGCATTCAGCCCGTACCATCAATGCCTGCTGACACCCCCTGACCGGGCATCAGACGAAACGATTCTGACCCACGTCCGGCGGCAGCTTGAAACGGTATATCACCCGGTTGGTACCTGCAAAATGGGCAGCGACGAACTGGCCGTTGTCGACGATCAGCTGCGGGTGCGGGGGGTTGACCGGTTGCGGGTAGTCGATGCGTCGATTATGCCAACGATTGTGTCGGGCAATACCAATGCACCCGTCATTATGATTGCCGAGAAAGCCGCCGATCTGATTTTAGGTAAACTACCCGTATATACGGCAGAGAAGGCGCAGTCAGCGCACGGGCAGCTATAACGTGGCAAGCTCGTTGATGTTCCGCTCTACAATCTCCACAACGACGACGTCGGGTTTTTCAGCGGCAACGACCGCAGGATCGAGGTGTCGGCCACGCACGAAATAAGCCGACTGAAAGTAACCCGGTACAAACTGCATCATACTGTGGCTGAACGAGTCGCCGATGAACAGCAGCCGGGGTAATTTCTCAGCGCTGGCGTTGGTGAACCGCACCGACGGAAAGCCAGACACAGGGTTAGGCACTTCGGCCACCTGTCGTGCCTTGCGCGCCGGTACCGGTTCGACTACGTAATAAACCGGGTCTGTGTGCTCCTTCTGCACGGTCAGCATTGTCGTCAGGTCACCGCCGAGACCGCGCTGTTTTTCGATGTGGTAGTCGGTCAGGCGGGGGGCAGGCAGGCCGGGCACATCCTGCCGGATACGATTCAGCAGGGCCGCACTACCAATCAGCGTACCGTACTCATTCCAGTGCGTATCCGTCTGGTAATAAACCACGTGTTCTTTTTTGGCCGCCATCAGCGTATCGCGAATATCGACGAACGGCACGCTGGTCTGGCGCATGGCCGTTTCCAGCACATCGAGTCGGGATGGCTGTTGGCTGACGGTAAGCTCCTCGGGCAGGTGTTCGGGGTAGATCGTGTGGGAATCAGGCGCAATCAGCACGTAAAAGCGAATTCCCTGCTTCGCCAGTTCCTGTTGCGTATCAACCAGGTGCCGCGCAATAGTTTGGGCTGAGTCGGCCGAGAGAGGCAGTAGCCCCCTGTGCTGATCGACAACGTGGTTGTAGCTGTTTCCCAGATAGAACCAGCCGTTTTTGCCGACCACTACCTTTTCGGGCAGGGGCGATTGTCCAAGAATGTTCAGTTTCCAGCGGCTATAGGTGTAGAACAGCGCGTTGCGCCAGCCGAAATTTTCCTTGTAATACCGATCAAACTGCTGTACAAAGCTGCGTACGTGGGGAAAGTGCAGCGAAGGCAATGTCGATTGCGTCCGGTTCTCGGTACTCTTAAAGGCGACAGACAGGTTCAGTAGCTGATCGAGCGTTGGCAGCAGAAGCAAGCCCGTAAACGCAAACGCGGCCAGTTTAAACCGAAAAGAAGTGTTCATTCAGGACTAATACGTACGCACCCGGCGTGTAAGCGAACGCAAAAATACGATGTTATAGATCAGCCAGTTTACGCAAGTTGCGCTCAACGATTTCGACGACGACAATATCCGCATGTTCGGCCCGTGCCAGTGCCATGTTCAGCCGATTGCTGCGCACCAGAAAACTTTCGCCAAAATACTGTGGTACGAACTGATTCATGCTGTAACTGAACGAATCGCCGATAAACAGCAGCCGGGGCATGGCGGGGCTCGGCCCCACGAAGCGCGACGACGGCAGGTTCATCTCCGGATTCGGTATATTCATCGTTTGCCGCGCCACCAGCCCGGCAGTCGGCGTAATGGCGTAACTGATAGAGTCCCGATAAGCACTGTGCAGGGCCATCATCGTCGTCAGGTCGCCACCAACGCCCGGCTTGGGGCTAATCCGGTAATCGGTTGGGCAGGGGTCGGTCAGTTGCGGAAAATCCAGCCGGAGCCGGTCGACCATCGCCAGCGATCCGATCAGCGATCCGAAATCGTTCCAATGCGTATCCGTCTGGCAGTAGATAGGACGCTCTTTCTTGGCAACACCCAAGGCCGGTCTTATATCGATCAGCGGTACAGCCGATTTCTTTTTCAGGTAGGTACTCAGCCGATCTAAATTCGACAGGCTATCCGCGCGTCTGATATCGTCGGGCAGGTACTCGGGATACATCGTGTACGAGTCCGGCACGACCATCACATACAGCTTCGTACCCTGCCGGGCCAGCTGTTTCTGGTAGTACGTCAGTCGATTGTTGATGGCCCGCAGTTCCTGCGGTTGCAGGGGGCTAATACCCCGGTGCTGATCAACGATTCCAGCAAAGTAATTGCCGGGGTAAAACCAGCCGTTCTTGCCAATCACCACTTTTTCGGGCAGGGGCGACTGCCCGAGGATGTTTAATTTCCAGCGGCTATAGGCGTAGAACAGCGCGTTGCGCCAGCCGAAGTTCTCATTGAAATACTGCTCATAATCGCGCACAAACGTTTTCACGTGCGGAAAGTGCAGTTCAGGCCGAGCCGCCAATGCACGCTTCTCGGTACTCTGAAATCGGACCGACAGGTGCAGCCACTGATCGAGCGCCGGCATGAGCAGCAACACCGCAAAACAACAGCCCGCCAGCATGGCCCGAAACCGCAGCGACGGCCGACGTACACCCGCCGTAAACACGGGCCTGGGCGCATCGAGACGATCGTTTTTCGGATAGGCGGTCATAACTGTGGCTAAAATCGGAAATAGATAAATGGATTGTATGTATCAGCGGCCAGATACATAACAGACATCACAAACAGACAAACCAGCCCCAGCACATAAACCGAATCAAACAGGTAGTGCGGAGTAGGTCGCAGTGACCGCGTTTGTAACCGAAACCAGTTTTGTTGAAATTTATGATATACGGGGGTAGCGAAAATGATGCCGATAATAAACGTGACAAGTACTTCGGCATTTAAAAAGAAAGCGGGCGGATAAGCAAGTGTATCAGGCAGTTCCGGCCCGGCACCGACCATTTTTTTCAGGAAATCAATCGCTTCGGTGAGGGTCAGTGCCCGAAAAAAGACCCACCCGATCAGTACGGCCAGTAACGTATACAGGTGAGCGATCGGCGCCCATACCTTCGCCAGCCATTTGCCCAGCCCAGCCCGTTCGATGAGCAGGAATGCCCCATGGTACAAACCCCAGATGATGAAGTTCCAGCTGGCGCCGTGCCAGAGGCCCGTCACCAGAAATACGATCAGCAGGTTGACATACGTGCGGACATTCCCGACCCGGTTTCCGCCCAGCGGGATGTACACGTAGTCGCGAAACCAGCTCGATAGCGAGATATGCCACCGGCGCCAGAAGTCCTGAATGGATTTCGCGATGTATGGGTAATTGAAGTTCTCCTTAAAATCGAAACCGACCATTTTCCCCAGCCCGATCGCCATGTCGGAATAGCCCGAAAAATCGAAATAGATCTGGAGTGAATAAGCAATGATACCGATCCAGGCCGTGGCGGTACCGTAACTGTTGGCGTTGGCGTTGAAAATGGTGTCGGCGATGTTGGCGAATGTATTCGCGATCAACACTTTTTTGGCCAGCCCGATCACGAACCGTTCGGCCCCGATGCCAAACTTCTCCAGCGTCGTGGTGCGCTCGGTCAGCTCGGGGGCAATATCAGCGTACCGCACGATTGGCCCCGCGATCTGATGCGGAAACATGGCTACGTACGTACCGTAGTCAAGAAAGCTTTTGTTGGCCCGGATACGGCCCCAGTAGATGTCGAGCGTGTAGGAGATCCCCTGAAAGGTGTAAAAGCTAATACCGATAGGCAGTGCAATCTGGGCAAGCGTGAAATCGCTGGATACGGGAAACATAAACGCTTCGGCAAAGCCCCGTACCGAATCGAACAGAAAATTGGCGTACTTGTAGTAAAACAGCAGCGACAGGCTCCCGACCAGCGACAGCCACAACCCGGCTTTTCGCCTGCCCTGCTCAATGAGTTGTCCGGCAACGTAATTAATCAGGGCCGATAGCAGCAGTACCAAAACAACGATGCCTTCACCCTTTGCGTAAAATACTAGGCTAGCCCCAAACAGGAACGCGTTGTGCCATCGTTTAGGTAGTAGGTAATAAACGATCAGGAAGGCCGGCAGAAACAGAAACAGAAAAATTGCCGAACTGAACAGCATAGGTTAAGTTTATGAATAGAGTCAAAGGTAACTAATTACAGCATTCCGTTGGGTAGTCTTTCTGGGTAGTATTCGTATTAATCCGTTGATTGGCACTCTATTTGGTGAGGGGTCCGCTTTTTTCTCAATTGGTTTTTATATGCAGATGTCCGTTTTTGCGATCATACTGCTGATGTTCAGCGGGTCAACTGATTTGTCCTGTCTGTTGACAGTTTTGTCGGGTTGGCACACTTTTAGCCTCATGGCTGGTCAGCTAGTAATAATCTTCGGCATGAATCAGCTTCTCAGGCATCTACGAGTCGGAACGGGCGCTATCCGTTTTGGCCTTACCTACCTCCTTTATTTTTCGTTCTGGCAGTTCGGCTGCGCCCAGGTCGAGCCGGCTACTACATCGGCTGCGGCCCTGACCGACCCCTCGTGCCGCACCATCACAATTCAGCGCGTTACGACGCCCATCAACACGCCGGCACCAACGCCACAGGGCTTACCGATTCCGAGTTTTAACCAGCAAAGCGGCTCGGCAGCCTACGGCAGTACCCTGAAGCTCTCTGCAAGCAACATGCCAAGCGGGGCTTATACGGAGTACTCGTACGACAACGGTACCACCTGGACGAAAGGCGATCAGGTACCCGTCGTTACGAAGAAGCCGATGCTGGCCCGCACGCGGATCAACGACCTGACTTCGCAGACGGCGCAGGCAACGGTAACGCCTTATTTCCAGCGCATGATGGTCATTGGCAACAGTATCATGAGCCACGGCCCCGCCCCCAATCTGGGATGGAATAATTTCAACGGCATGGCTGCGTCGGCACTCGACAAAGATTATACGCATCTGCTGCAAGCCAAGCTGAACGGCCTGCGCGACAACGTACAGCTCCGAATGGTTTCGGGCGGTGCTTTCGAGCGGCAGTTTGGGCAGGCAGGCTACAGTGTCACCGAGTTTCTGACGCCCCTTCAGGAGTTCAAGCCCGACATTGTCTTCGTTCGTATTGGCGAAAACATGGACGAGGGCGCTGTTCAGCAAAATAATCTGGCGGGTAACCTCCGGGTGCTGTTCGACTTCCTGAGGCAGAACGCAGGAGGACCGGTACAAATCATCTGCTCGACAAGCGTATGGAATCGGCCGCAGGCCGACGCCGTCATCCGGCAGGTAGCTGCCGAAAAAGGCGTTCCACTGGCTGAACTGAAAAGTATGGTCGGTGTACCCTCCTACTTCGCCAGTCAGTACGCCAATGCGGGTGTTGCCGCCCACCCCAACGACGCCGGTATGCAGCGCATCGCCGACATCATCTGGGACACCATGCCGTAGGATGGTTAAGGTATTCAGTTTACGGTACTCGGTATATGACCGAACACAGAAAGGCCCGGCTGATAATCAGCCGGGCCTTTCTGTGTGTATGGAAGTCGGAATAGGACTCGATTTCTGCTAGAAGAACGACAGCCGGATAACCAGCGGGCTACCATAGATTGCCTGCGCCACGGCCTGATTCTGGTTGTAATTCAGGTTGTACAGAGCTGTCAGGTTGATACCGAATCGGCCCGAAATGGGTTGGGAGTACGTCAGACCAAGCAGCGGAGCGGTCAGGCTGTAGTTGCCGGTGGCACCACTTTGATCGTTACGCACCGAAATCGAACTGTTTTCCACTTCACCATGCAGGTACAGGTTCGGCAGAATCGACGGAATAAACTCGTACATGGCAAATACACGTCCGCCGTACTGATTGTAGGTCTGGAACGGCACGGTCGCGCCCGTATTCGAAATGGCTTTGTAGCGCGTGTAAGCGTATGTGCCACCCACACCAAGTAACAGTCGCTCAGTCGTTTGGTAGGCAATTACGGGCGACACGCCAATGCTGAACGGATTACCAAAGCGCAGGTTGTTGATACCACCCCCAAAGCGGAGCCGCTGACTGAATGGCAGTGGCCGGCCTTCGGGCGTCTGCGTACGCAGGGGGTCTTTGCCCTGCTCGCGCCGGTCTTCGGGGTCGGCAGTTAGCTGCCCGAAAGCGACCGTGCTACTAAACAAAGCTATGAGTAACAGAAACTTCTGAAGCGAGTGCATGAGCTGGTTTGATAGTCTATAGATTACAAAAATAGAAACGAAATCAGAACGTGAATTCTTTTACCTCCGGGTCGTTGAGCAACCGTTCGATGCAACGCTCGTGGTTTGCCTGCGACCCATCGACGCGCCAGCGTCCGATAATCTCGGTGCCGATGCGCTGCTGCTGCCCCCGCGTCGGCGACAGACCGCACGTCTGAAACAACGATTCGTACTGGTTCAGGGTTTTGTGGCGGAACGGCGTAACAATTTTATAATCACGAGTTTGATTTAAGCGCTCGATCCGCTTGGCCACTCCCGCCAGCAACAGCAGCGAACTGAAAATAAAGACGAAGCCCACCATGGCTATGTCGAAGTGACCGCTGCCCACGCACATACCTAACGCCGACGCGGCCCAGACCGTTGCAGCCGTGGTCAGCCCTTTCACCCGATTGTCTTCACGAAAGATGATGCCCGCCCCCAGAAAACCGATACCGTTGACGATGTTGGCGGCAATGCGGTCGCCGGTGCCGCCCATCCGGTTCGATACCATCGTAAACAGGGCCGACCCCACACAAATCATAATCATCGTGCGAAACCCGGCGGCTTTCCCGTGGTACTCCCGCTCGGCCCCGATCAGCCCGCCCATGACCAGCGCGACTGTCAGCCGGATTAAATCGTCTGTTGCAAATTCCATAGTTGTTCAGCTCGACTCAGAAAGAACCTATCGCGCCGTAAAACCGTTAAAACCTAGATAGTTTATAGCCTGAAAAATCGCCGAATGACTCATATACCGGAAGTCGAATCACCGCGTTCCGTCGACCATCTCGACCCCAAGCAATACATCATCATCAAGGGGGCGAAAGTACATAATCTGAAAGGAATTGATGTTGCCATCCCCCGCAATCAGCTCGTTGTCCTGACGGGTCTGTCGGGGTCGGGCAAGTCGTCGCTGGCGTTCGACACCCTGTTTGCCGAAGGGCAGCGGATGTACGTTGAAAGCCTGAGCAGCTACGCCCGGCAGTTTCTGGGGCGGATGGAAAAGCCGGAAGTCGAATACATCAAAGGTGTGTCGCCCGCTATCGCCATCGAGCAGAAAGTGTCGACCCGCAACCCCCGCTCGACGGTCGGCACCTCGACCGAAATTTATGACTACCTGAAGCTGCTGTTTGCACGGGTGGGCGTGACCTATTCCCCCATTTCGGGCCACGAAGTCAAAAAAGACACCGTCAGTGACGTGGTCAATTATATGTATAGCTTCGAGGCTGGGCAGCGGGTAATGATTCTCGCTCCGTTGCGGCTGCACGACGGCCGTACACTCTCGCAGGAACTGAACATTCTGATTCAGAAGGGCTATACCCGGATTGCGGTCGACGGAGCGGTTCAATTTATCGAAGAACTGCTGCAACAGCCCGACGAAACCGATAAGCTGGTATCGCAGCCGCTGGAGATCCTGGTCGACCGGGGCACGGTGATCTACGACGAAGCCGGGCAACCCGACGAAGACAACCAATACCGCTTCTCCGACTCCGTACAAACGGCCTTCAGCGAGGGCAACGGCACCTGCCGCGTCGACATTGTTGGCAAGGAGTCGCGGACATTTTCCGATAAGTTCGAGTTGGACGGCATTACGTTCGAAGAGCCAAGCGTGAATCTGTTCACATTTAACAACCCTTACGGTGCGTGCCGCCGGTGCGACGGTTTCGGTAAAGTACTGGGCATTGACCCCGATCTGGTTATCCCCGACAAAAACCTGTCGGTGTTCGAGGGGGCCATCATGCCGTGGCGGAGTGAGAAAATGAGCGCCGAATACCTGAAACCACTGCTTCGTAACGGCATCCGCTTCGACTTCCCCATCCATCGACCGTACAAAGATCTTAGCCCCGCCGAGCAGGAACTGCTCTGGACGGGAAACAAATACTTCGACGGTCTGAACACGTTTTTCAACTTCGTGGAAAGTCAGACGTTCAAGGTGCAGTACCGGGTGATGCTGTCGCGTTACCGGGGCAAAACCACCTGCCCGGAGTGCCGGGGGTCACGGTTGCGTAAAGACGCGGGCTACGTGAAAGTCGGCGGCAAGAGCATCACCGATCTGGTACTGATGCCCATCGACAAAGCCACTGCTTTTTTCCGCGAACTCGAACTACCCGACCACCTGCGAAAAGTAGCCGACCGTATTCTGGTCGAGGTACAAAACCGGCTGGACTACATGGAACGCGTCGGGCTGGGGTATCTGACGCTCAACCGCCTGACCAACACGCTGTCGGGGGGCGAGTATCAACGCATCAAGCTGGCGACGTCGCTCGGATCGGCACTGGTCGGGTCGATGTACATTCTGGACGAACCCAGCATTGGGCTACACCCGCGCGATACAAAGCGGCTGGTGAGTGTGCTGGAATCGCTGCGCGACATGGGCAATACCGTGATCGTGGTGGAGCACGAAGAAGAAGTGATGCGCGCGGCCGACCAACTCATCGACATTGGCCCCGACGCCGGTTCGCTGGGTGGGCACCTCGTGTTTCAGGGCACATGGCAGGACGTCGTAAACGGCGACAATCACGCAACCACCGACGAACACTATCCGTCGCACACGCTCGACTTCCTGACGGGCCGCGAAACCGTACCCGTACCGTCGTTCCGGCGCAAATCAGCCAATTTTATCGAGTTGAAAGGCGCACGGGAGAACAACCTGAAAGACGTATCGGTACGTTTTCCGCTCAACAACCTAACCGTCGTGACGGGCGTGTCGGGGTCGGGCAAGAGTACACTGATTCGCAAGGTATTGTACCCGGCCCTGATGCGGCAGCGGGGCGACGCCACCGAAGAAACCGGCAAGTACGACGCCCTCGAAGGATCGCTCGACCGGATTCTGGCCGTGGAAATGATCGACCAGAACCCGATTGGTAAGTCGAGCCGGTCGAACCCGGTTACGTATATCAAAGCCTACGACTACCTGCGGCAGGTGATGGCCGATCAGCCGGTGTCGAAATCCCGCGCCTACAAACCCAGCCATTTCTCGTTCAACGTCGACGGGGGCCGCTGCGAAGTGTGTCAGGGCGAGGGTGAGGTCAAGATCGAGATGCAGTTCATGGCCGACATTTACCTCAAATGCGAAGGCTGTGGCGGCAAACGATTCAAGCAGGAAGTGCTGGAAGTCACGCTCGACAGCAAAAACGTATCCGACATTCTGGACATGACCGTCGATGAAGCCGTCGACTTTTTCCGCACCGCCGATCCGAAAATGGCCGATAAGCTATTACCGTTGCAGGCGGTCGGGCTGGGGTACATCGGGCTGGGGCAGTCGGCCAATACGCTGTCGGGCGGAGAAGCGCAGCGGGTGAAGCTAGCGTCGTTTCTCGGCAAGGGTAATCCTAATAAAGGCAGCACGCTGTTTATCTTCGACGAACCGACGACCGGCCTGCACTTCCACGATATTCGCAAGCTGCTCGACGCCATAAACGCGCTGGTCGATCAGGGCGACTCGGTGATTATCATCGAGCACAACATGGAAGTCATCAAAAACGCTGATCACATCATCGACCTCGGCCCCGACGGTGGCGAAACGGGCGGCTACGTCACGTTTACGGGTACGCCCGAGCAGATGGTACAGCTACCCGAAGGCGAAAACTTCACCGCCGATTTCCTGCGCGGAAAAGTGTAGGTTTGAGTATGCCTACCGTATTGTTGATCAGAGGGTATCGTTTTTATTTTTATCTAAATGAACACGAGCCAATTCATATTCATGTCTCAAAAGGAGGCAGTGAAGCCCGATTCGTGCTGGTACCTGAAATTGATATGACGTACAGTCGAGGCTTTAAAAAGAGTGAGATTCGTGATATCGTAACGATTATTTCTGACCACTATGAAACGATCATCAACGCCTAGTACAACACCTTCGATTAGTAGTCGACTGGCGAACTGGTTACAAGACTCAGATGAAGCGACGCTCGTTTACGACGATCCGGTCGATGTGCTGATCGCGGAGGAAGGGTTGCAGATTGCCCGGTTTGTCTGTCTTCGTGAACTGGATATGTTCCTCATCGTACTATCCAGCCGACAAATAATCAGTCGGTCGCTATCTGATTACTCGCTGTTGCATCAGGCCAGCGATCAGCAGTTATCGGCCTATACGCTGTCGGCAGCGGGCATTCATTGGCCTGACATCGATGTAGATCTGAGTCTGCGTGGCTTTCTACTGGAAGAAGCCATGCAATCCTTGCGCAACGGGTTTTCTTCAAAGAAAGCAGCTTAATTATAAAAGTTAGTCTGACCTAAAAGCGGGTGGCAACATCCGCTTTTGCGTTTTATGACCACTCGTTTGACTTCAGGCACATTTGGCAACGTTCGGCATAGGAAATGTATCAAGCGTACTACTATACGCTTTTACCCTTCGTTTCTATGTCGCGTTCGCTACTGGCTTTCGTTTGCTGGCTTTGGCTCGGTTTGTATTCCCTGAAAGCGCAAAATGTGATCAGTGCGACAGCATTACGCTGTGAAAACCTGACCAACCCGGTCGCGCTGGAAACACTCAAACCCCGACTGGGCTGGCAGGTAAGCGGGGGCGAACGAGGATTGATTCAACAGTCTTATCACGTGCTGGTCGCCAGTTCAGCCGCGAAATTAAGCCGCAATGAGGGCGACCTGTGGGACTCCGGCGTCGTGCAGTCCGACCGGTCGATCTGGGTGCCCTACGGTGGCCAAACCCTCACCAGCCGGGCAGCCTACTTCTGGAAAGTGCAACTGACGACGACCAACGGCGTAACGTCGGACTGGAGCCAGCCTGCCACCTGGACGATGGGACTGGTACAACCCGGCGACCGGCATGCGCAGTGGATCGGGCTGGAGCAAACGTTTCCCTGGGATCAGCCCACGGCCAACCGCACCCGGCTGTCAGCGCGGTATTTTCGAAAAGAAACACAGCTCAGTAAGCCCATCCGGCAGGCTACTGCCTATATCTGCGGGTTAGGCCTGTACGAACTGCATCTCAACGGGCAGCGCATCGGCACGCAGGTGCTGGCTCCCGGCCCGACGGAATTCAACAAGCGCGTTTTTTACAACACCTTCGACGTCACGGCCCAGCTCCGCCAGGGTACCAATGCGCTGGGTATTACGCTGGGGAACGGTCACTTTTTCCGGATGCGGCTCAACCAGTCGGGCCTGCCCGAAACAACGCACTACGGCCTGCCCCGCCTGTGGTTTCAGCTTGAAGTGACCTATACCGACGGCAGCAAACAAACTATTATCAGCGATACATCCTGGAAAGTGACGGCCGACGGACCGATCCGGGCCAACAACGAATACGACGGCGAAGAATACGACGCGACCCACGAACTGACCAACTGGCACCAGCCCGGCTACGACGATTCGGGTTGGCTGGCGGCTGAGTCGGTCGCGGCCCCGGCGAGTCGGCTGGAAAGCCAGATTAACCCGCCGATTCGGGTTATGGAAACCCTTCGCCCCCGCTCGATCCGGCCATTGCGCGACGGCGTGTATATCATGGATATGGGCCAGACCATGACCGGCTGGGTACGTATGCGGGTAAGTGGTCCGCGCGGCACCCGCCTGACGATGCGCTTCGCCGAGGGCCTGACCGGCGACGGCTCACTGTACACCGAAAATCTCCGGTCGGCGCAGCAAACCGACGTCTACACGCTGCGGGGCGATGGCCCGGAAGTCTGGGAACCCCGCTTCACGGTTCACGGCTTCCGCTACGTCGAACTATCGGGTTTCCCGACAATGCCTACCGCCGATCAGTTCGACGGCTGCGTGGTCTACGACGAGATGGTGCATCATGGGCAGTTCACCTCATCGAATGCATTGCTGAATCAGATCGTGGCCAATGCGGACTGGGGTATCAAAGGTAACTACCAGGGTATCCCGACCGACTGCCCGCAGCGCGACGAACGGCTGGGCTGGCTCGGCGACCGCACGACGGGCGCCCAGGGCGAAAGCTTCCTGTACGACAATCAGGCTCTGTATGCCAAGTGGCTCGGCGACATCGAAGACGCCCAGTCCGACCAGGGTAGCATTCCCGACGTCGCTCCGTCGTACTGGAAAACCTATACCGACAACATTACCTGGCCAGCCGCTTACGCGTCCATCGCCAATATGCTGTACGATCAGTACGGCGACGACGGCCCAATTCGCCAGCACTACGCATCGATGAAACGCTGGATTCAGTACATCGACCGGTATCAGCAGAACTACAATTACTGGAAAGACGAATACGGCGACTGGGCCGTGCCACCCGAAGCGCCCGAGGTAATCATTACGCAGGACCCGACCCGCAAAACACCCGGCGATGTGCTGGGATCGACGCACTACTACTATGTTCTGAAACTGCTCGAACGCTTCGCTACCATCACCGGCAACGATACCGACCGAGCCTGGTTTGCCGAACGGGCGGGGCTGGTGAAGGACGCGTTTAACCGCAACCACTGGGACACCGACAAACAGCAATACGCCAACAACACGACCACTGCCAACGTGCTACCGCTGGCCTTCGGCATGGTGCCCGACGACCGGCGCGATCGGGTTACGAAAAATCTGCTGAACCGCCTGACGGGGGAATACAACACCCACGTCAGTTCGGGTGTGGTGGGCGTACAGTGGCTGATGCGTACACTGACCAGCCTTGGCCGCCCGGATCTGGCATATCAAATTACAACCAATACCACCTACCCCAGCCTGGGCTACATGACGCAACAGGGAGCCACCACGATCTGGGAACTCTGGAACGGCAACACCGCCAGCGCATTTATGAATTCCGGTAACCACGTGATGCTGCTGGGCGATCTGCTGGTGTGGTTGTATGAAAACGTGGCCGGTATTAAACAAACCGAACCCGGTTTCCGGCGGCTGAGTATGGTTCCAACCCCCGTTGGCGACCTGAGCCGGGTCAGTGCCAGCCATTCGTCGCCGTATGGCCTGATCGGCAGCGACTGGCAGAAGAACGCACGCGGCTTCCGCTGGTCGGTGACGGTGCCGGGCAACTGCCGCGCCGAAGTGGCGGTACCGGCCAGCGCACCCGAACTGGTCTGGGAAGGCGGTCGGCGGGCCGTGGAATCGCCGGATCTGGTATTTCTGCGGCAGGATGGCGACCGTATCGTGTTTGCCGTCGGTAGCGGCACCTACGTGTTTACCAATATCCCCCCGGCCAATCTGACCATGCAGCTCATAACCGACAAGCGCGTTGTGCAGCCCGGCGACCCACTGCAACTGTACATGACGGTGCGGAATGAAGGGCCGGAAACAGCAACGAACGTATCGGTCGGAAACCGGCTACCAGCCGAACTGACGCTCCTGTCGACGGCCGGCCTGTCGATGACCGATGGGCAACTAACAGGCCAGATTGCCCAACTCGGCCCTGGCAACCAGGTCACGTACTCGTTGCTACTACGCCCGACACTGCCCGGCACGTACCGGCCGACAGCGCAGGTAACAGCCGCCGATCAGTTCGACCCAACTTCTATTCCAAATTCCGGCACGGGCGATGGTGAAGACGACATGGCGTCGGTGGATTTCCGCACCGCGCAGGTCGCTCCGGCGGTGTTTGTATCGCCCAATCCATTCCAAACGCCATTACCGGCCGTATTGACCAACCAGCCCCGTTCCGACTCGACCAAAGCTGATTTGAGCCTGTCGATGCAAATCAGTCAGCCGGTGCTCATGGCCAGTGCGCCAACGGCGCTGTCGCTGCTGGTCACACATCAGGGAGGCCGGCCGGTAACCGGAATTTCCCTGCGGCTGGCACTCCCTACCGGGGTTTCGCTGGCCGACGGCAGCGCAGCCGGTAGTTCGATTTCGCTAACAGTCACGGGTACGCTGGCAACCGGCCAGACCACGCCGGTCGTTGTCATGATAAAAGCGACTACCGCACAGCCAGCCATTGTCCGGGCCGAAATCAGCGCGGCCAGCGTTGCCGATCCCGATTCAATACCGAACAATGGCCTGACCAACGGCGAAGACGATACCGCCCAACTTCAGATCCGTGTCCGATAGGGCGCTTTACTAACAATCCGGCATAAACCCGTCCGAAGGCATTACTTTTGTTTTCTATCTGGCTTTCGCACCTGCTCATGTCGCTGCCCGTTCGTTGTCTTTTTCTGTTGCTATTTTTTCCCCTGATTGCAACTGCACAGCTTCAGATTTCACACCCCATGGCCCGGCTGGTTGTGCAGCGGGACGGCAGCAACAACGGCCGGATTTACGTGTCTGGGCGTATAGCGGGGGCCGTCGACCGGGTCGAAGCGCAATTGACCCCCGTTACGGCCGGGCAGGGCACGGCAACCGACTGGCAGATCGTGCAGACCAGCCCGACGAATAATCTGTTTATCGGCTCCGTCGCCGGTACGGGCGGCTGGTACGTGCTGACAGTCCGCACGATTACCGGTGGGGCCGAGACAGCGCGGGCGAGCGTTCAGCCGGTTGGTATCGGCGAGGTGTTCGTAACAGCCGGTCAGTCGAACGCGCGCGGACTAGGTTCGGGCGACAACGACCTCGGCACGGCTACCGACCGGGTCAATGCCATCGATACCATCAACCATTATTACCCGGCCGGTACCGGCAAGCAGTTGTTTTCATCCGGTGATCCATCGCCGGTGCCTGTTTATAAGGCACTGACAGCGGGTCGGCGGGTGTTTCCAATGGCCGAAAGTTCGTGGGGATGGGGCGAGCTGGGCGACTACATCGTCAATCGGTTCAACGTCCCCGTTGCGTTTTACGTGGCAGGTTGGGACGGCTCAACGGTCGAGAACTGGTACAAGACGGCCAACGGGCAACCAACCTGCAACCGCTACAATTGCACAGAAGACTGGCCTAACCTGCAACCCTACACCAACCTGAAAAACGTTCAGAATTACTACCTGTCGGTGGCGGGTGTGCGGGCCGTTCTGTGGCACCAGGGTGAGGCCGAATATGACTTCGGCAATGGCAACTCCAGCATCCAGTATTACTACGATCGACTGGTCAATGTGATTCAGAGATCGCGGCAGGATTTCAACGGGCGCAACATTCCGTGGGTCGTTGCGCGGGCATCGTTCGACGGTTCGGTAACACGGCAGGCGGTAATCGACAAACAAAACGCGGTTATCCTGACGCAGGGGTTGAGCGTATATCCGGGGCCATACAACGATACGATTCAGAACCGCAACGCTGGCAATACCGACGTCCATTTCCGCAACAGCTTCCGGCCCGACGTGCACCCCCGGTATTACCTCAACCCGAATAGTATTCCGGTGGAAATGGGGCTATCGCGCTTCGCCCGGAACTGGAACGCCAGTCTGGATGGCAACTTTTTTCAAAATGCCACGCCGATCACTCCGACGCAGTTTGCCGCTACCGGCAACGTGGCGCGGTATGTAGTACCAGGCGGAACGATCAGCGTGTCATTTGCCACGACCGGTACGTTCAACAGCGATAATCAGTGGCAGGTGCAGCTGATCGGCTCAAATGGCTATTATCTGGCCACGCTGGGTAGTGGCAGCAGCAGCCCCATCACGGTCACATTGCCCAGCACCTACACCAGCGGCTCGTATAGCCTGCGGGTTGTATCAACGTCGCCAGTACTACCTGCTGTACCGTCCAACTCATTTGAAATCAATTCGCAGGGTAACAATGCCGATCTGAGCTTAGGCATGGATATCAGTGCGCGCACACCCTCGGTTGGCGATGTTGTGACGGTCTCGCTGACCGTTCGCAACGACGGCCCCGTAACCAGTTCCAATATCGTCGTACGCGACCGGCTCCCGGCCAACCTGGCGTTTGTATCCGGCACGGGTGTAACAGTAGCGAATGGTGTCGTGACGGGCGTAATTTCTCAACTAAACGCAGGCAATAGTACCAGCCTGAACTTCACCGCCCAGCCCACCGCCGACGGACTCTACCGGAATGCCGCCGAGATTGCGCAAACCGAAACCAACGACCCCGACAGCCAGCCCAATTCCGGCACCGGCGACGGGCAGGACGACGCGGCACAGGCCGATTTACGCACACGGGGTGGCGGCAGCAGCGTCTACGCATCGCCCAACCCGAATCAGACGCCCCTACCCGCTGTACAAAGCAATCAACCCACGCCCGACCCTAACACTGCTGACCTGAGTCTGGGCATCGCCGTAAGCAACCGTACGCCGAAAGTCAACGACATAGTTACGTACACGCTGACGATCTACAACCGGGGGGGCGCAACGGCCACGAACGTATCAGCGCGGGCGTACCTGCCCAACGGCCAGACGTTTGCGTCGGGCACCAACATGACCGCCACGCAGAACGGAGCCCTCGGCACGGTCGATTCCATCGCGTCGGGCGGCAGCGTCACGCTCCAGTTTCAGGCCCGCATCACGGCCGCTGGTAGTGGTACCTGCACGTCAGAAATCACCGCATCGACCCCGTCTGACCCAGATTCAACCCCAAATAATGGTGTCGATACTGGCGAAGATGACACCGCCCGCGTCGACCTACGGGCGCAGTAATAGGCTTCCTATAACCCATTACATTGTTCCAGACAGCAGGATGCTGCCGGGTACAGCGTATAGCCTTGCGCTCGTGATATAGAGCAAGCGAAGACACTGCGCCTGGTACATTTAGTGTCAGACTCCATTCAGTAGTATACGATTTGTCGTTTGGTATAGATTATGCTGCAAAATCGGCAGCGCGATGGTCCATCAAACTGGCCGCGCCCATCTTCACCGCTAGCAGTACCTACTCGAAATGGATAACTTCTTTATCACGCAGGAGCCGTATATACATATTGGTAACAAACGCTTTCTGGGCCGGGTAGGCAATACGCTGATTAAGTCGCTGGGCTTACGCTACACTCTGCACCAGCACCTGGATTGGACTACCGATATGAACTCGGTGGAGCAGCGGATCAATTATTTTCATTTGCTGGATGCCGTCATTGCGTATCATGTTCCCGGCGACGTCGTGGAATTGGGCTGCTACACCGGTCAGTGTGCGTTGCTATTCCAGAAAATAATTGCCGATCATAACAGCGACAAGCAGCTGCATTTGTACGATAGCTTCGACACCCATTTCTCGTTCAAAGGCAACATCGAGCAGGAGTTAGTCAGCAACTTTGAGAGAGCGAACCTCAAACAGCCGGTTTTGCACAAGGGCTACTTTGAGCAGACCCTCCCGGCGAATCTGCCGGAGCAGATTTGCTTTGCGCACATCGACTGCGGTTTCGGCGGGGAGCCACAACAGCACCGCGAAATCATGCTGCATTGCCTGACTCACCTTTACCCGCGCCTGTCTCGCGGAGCCGTCGTTGTCCTGATGGATTACCACGACGACCAAACAGGGGATAAAGGCGCCGATGCGAATCCCGGCGTTAAGCTGGCCTGTGACGCTTTTTTCGCCGACAGACCCGAGAAGGTCGCTTCATTGTACGGCAATGAATACTCCCACGGTTTTTTCCGAAAGCTGTAGAACATTAGTTCACTATTGCTACATAGGTTACTGACTACTCAACAAGTACAACGCCCAGCTACTACTATTGGTAGCTGGGCGTTGTACTTATTTCATACCTACGGCTGCGTCCAGAAAATTAACTCGTTAGACTACACCTAATTCCTTATCCAGTCAGTGAAGCTTTTGGGGCGACGATCGAGCCAACTATACCAGAAAGCCAGCCCGATGTTGATCAACACTCCTGTAAGAGCAATGCAGAGTTTCCCTCTCAAATTAGTCGCACCCCAATAGATGATACCCGTTATGGGTATGACCATTGTCATCACAATACTAATCAGCCATTTACCGAGTTGTGAAGTCATGTTCGTACTGTCTGACGTCTAGCGTCTTGTGTGGCGAATCTACGGAGAGCTTATTAGCCAGCCACCAGCTACTCTAATACCTTCGGCACTTCGAAAAACTGCCCGTCCTGTTGGGGGGCGTTGGTCAGCGCTTGTTCGCGGGGGAGTTGGTTAGCGACGACGTCGTCGCGCAGGACGTTGGTTTCCAGCGAGATGTGCGTCAGTGGCTCAACGCCCGTCGTATCAACTTCATTGAGTTGTTCCATCCACGTCAGTACGTCGTTCAGGCTGTTGACCATACCGGCTTCTTCCTCGGGCCGGACTTCCAGCCGGGCGAGGTGAGCGATTTTGTGCAGGAGTTCGGGGGTAATCATAATCAACGAGTTTGGTTAAACACAGAGGCACGGAGCTAACAGAGTCAGACACAACATTTTCTGTTATCTCCGTGCCTCTGTGTTTAAAATATAGCCTGTTTGCTTGTCAAATTTAATTCATCCTGAATGATCTGATACGTCTGCTCTTTTACCGTTTCTACATCGTCCTGCGTCAAACCGGTGGTGGGAATGGGCGGATGAATAACGGCGCGTAACGGGTAATGACGCATCCGAATTGTTGGGACGTCGGGCAGGATCTGGTAATTCGTCAGCAACGTAATCGGGACGATGGGCACCTGCTGCTGAATTGCCATGATAAACGCGCCGTCTTTGAACGGATGGCGCATCTGCGGGATGTCTTTAGCGACGATGCCGCCCTCCGGGAAGATCATAATGCTACGCCCCGACGCCAGTGTCCGAATCGACTTCGCCAGCGAGTAAGCCCGGCTGTTGGCCTGCTCCCGGTCGACCTGTACGTGCAGTTTGGCGAACATATACCCCAGCAGCGGAATGTGCTTCACCTCACTTTTACCCACAAAAGCGAAGTAGTTATCCACAACAACACCCATCGCGGCAATATCGATGTACGAAAAGTGGTTGGCACAAAACACATATACCCCGTCGGGTTCCGGCCGGAACCGGTGTTCGATCTGCACGGGAATACCCACCAGCGCGAAAAATACCTTTCCCCACAACCGGTTGATCCAGTGCGCTGTCGGCTTCCACGCGGTCCGTTGCAAACAGACGAACTGCGCCGGAAAGAGCAGCAGATACAGCCCCACCAGCACCACAGCACACCAAACCGTGTAGAGAAGACGCATGGAATGAGTTTAAGGCCTGTGGTTCAATGTTTAAGGTTAGTACTCCGTGAGAGAAAACAACCTTAAACATTGAACCACAAACCTTAAACGAATTAATGTTTGAAATGCCGGACGCCGGTGGTGACCATCGCCATGTCGTGCTGATTGCAGTAGTCGATGGAATCCTGGTCGCGGATGGAGCCGCCGGGCTGCACGACCGCCGTGATACCCGCCTGACCCGCGATTTCAACGCAGTCGGGGAAGGGGAAGAAGGCGTCGGATGCCATGACCGAACCCGTCAGGTCGAAGCCGAAGGCATGGGCCTTCTCGATAGCCTGCCGCAGCGCATCGACGCGCGACGTTTGACCGACGCCACTCGCCAGCAGCTGGCCTTCTCTTGCCAGTACAATCGTGTTCGACTTGGTGTGCTTGCACACTTTCAGCGCGAACTCCAGTGCCCGTACTTCGCTGTCGGTCGGGGCTTTCAGCGTGACGGTCTTGAACTGGTCAGCGACCTCGGCGGTGTTATCTTTGTCCTGCTCCAGCACTCCGTTCAGGATGGTCTTGAACATGGCCGTAGGCAGCGCGACGGGCTTGCGTTTCAATAAAATCCGGTTCTTTTTCGATTTCAGCAGATCAAGCGCTTCCGGGGCGAAGTCGGGGGCGATCAGGATTTCCATGAACAGCTTGTTCAATTCCTGCGCCGTCGCCAGATCGACCGGCACGTTGGTTATTACCACCCCGCCAAAAGCCGACACGGGGTCGCAGGCGAGGGCGTTGAGGTACGCTTCCTGCGCCGTAGGGGCCGTCGCGATACCGCAGGCGTTGGTGTGTTTGATGATCGCGTAGGTCGGCGTGCTGCCAAACTCGTCGATCAGCCCCACACAGGCATCGACGTCGACGAGGTTGTTGTACGACAGTTCTTTACCATGCAGTTTATCGAACATCGCATTCAGATCACCGAAGAAACGGGCCTGCTGATGCGGGTTTTCGCCGTAGCGCAGGTGGTTTTCGGGAAGCTGCTGGAAATTGTGTACGTCGGCGGCATCAGCCGTATCAGGGCTGGTCGACTGGCCCAGGAAATAATTCTGAATAGCCGTATCGTAACCCGACGTTACGCTGAACGCTTTGCCCGCGTACTCGCGCCGGTCGGTCAGGTCGGTACCGCCGTTTTTCTCGGTCAGCAGGCTCACCACGCCGTCGTACTGACTGCGCGACGACACGATCAGAACGTCGTTGTAGTTTTTGGCAGCCGCCCGAATCAGCGAGATACCGCCGATGTCGATTTTCTCGATAATGTCTTCATCCGACGCACCCGACGCGACAGTTTCTTCGAATGGATACAGATCGACCACCACCAGATCAATCGGCGGGATGCGGTGTCGCTCGGCTTGTGCGAGGTCTTCGGGTGTGTCGCGCCGGTACAGTATCCCGCCCATCACGGCCGGGTGCAGCGTTTTTACCCGCCCCCCGAAAATCGACGGGTAGCCGGTCAGGTCTTCAACGGCCGTAACCGGAATACCGAGGTTTTCGATAAATGTCTGCGTACCACCAGTTGAGTACAATTTTACGTTGTGCTGGTGAAGCAGGCGAACGAGAGGTTCGAGGCCGTCTTTGTAGTAGACGGAAATCAGCGCGGAGGCAATTGGAAGGGACATACAGTACGATGAACGTATCCGCAAAGATAGCCAAAGGTGCTTACCTTTGTTTGCCGGGCTTCGTGGTCCGCACTCGCGTATGAGTACCTTCAAAAAGCTGGCTGGCGATACGGCCCTGTACGGACTGAGCACGATTGTGCCGCGCATGATCAACTTCGCGCTCGTGCCGTTGCAGACGTGGGTTTTCACCCGCCCCGGCGAACTGTCGTCCAACGTCGTGCTGTACTCCTACGTCGCGCTGATGCTGGCTGTGTACACGTTTGGGCTGGAAACGGCCTTTTTTCGGGGTGCTGCCCGCGCCAAAGGCCCGGAAAACAAAGCCGTCCGCGACGAAACGTTCAACAATACACTTAGTATCGTACTGGTTATCACGGCCCTCTGCACGACCCTGATTCTGCTGTTGACCAAACCCATCGCGGGCTGGCTCGACTACCGGGGGCAGGAACTGTCGATTACGTGGTGTGCGCTGCTGGTAGCCGTCGATGCCACCATGTCTATACCCTTCGCGCGGCTACGGGTCGAGAATCGGGCGCGGCAGTTTGTTACGGCTAAGATTGTCAACGTGGTCGTGATGGTCGGGCTGAACTTCTTTTTCCTGCTGTTCTGCCGCGACGTGTATATGGGGAAGTACCTCACTAGCCTGCAACCACTCGTCCGGCTGATTTACTTTCCAGCCGTCGGCCCCGGCTATATTTTCCTGGCGAACCTGCTGGCGAACCTGCTGTACGTCTACCTGCTGCGCGACACGCTGAAAAACTTCAAATTCCAACTTCGCCCGGAAGCCGTAAAACCACTGTTGATTTATTCGTTTCCGCTGATGCTCACGACGCTGGCCGGTTTGCTCAACACCCTAACCGACCGGATCGTACTGGCCCACTGGCTCCCAACCGGCTTCTACCCCGGCCTGACGACCAATGACGCAGTGGGTATCTACGGCAACTGTTACAAGCTGTCGGTCTTTATGGCGCTGGCAATTCAGTCGTTCAAATTCGCGGCTGACCCGTTTTTCTTCGCACAGGCGGACGACAAGCAGGCCCCCGATCTACTGGGCCGCGTCACGAAATGGTTTGTCATTATCTGCGTCGTGATCTGGGTGGGCGTCAGCCTGAACATCGACGTGATCGGACAACTAATGCTGCGGTCGCCGTTGTACCGGACGGGGTTGGCTATTGTACCAATTCTGCTGCTGGCGAACCTGTTTCTGGGCGTTTACTACAACATTTCGTTCTGGTTCAAACTCAGCGACAAAACCCGCTTCGGCACGTTGATTACTGTGATCGGGCTAGCCGTGACGGTCGGGGGCAACATACTGCTGATTCCAGCAATTGGCTATATGGGCTGCGCCATCGCGTTTCTGGCGTCGTGCGTTGTGATGACCGCCGTGTGTTATCTGCTGGGTGAAAAATACTACCCGGTCCCTTATGACGTCGGTTCGGCGCTGGGGTACATCGCTGGCGCGGGTGCGCTGATCTGGGCGTCGGGCCTTATTAAAATCAGCAGCTTCTGGATTGCCATTCCGTATCATCTGGCACTGTTCGCACTATTCCTCGGCGTTATCGCCATTGTTGAGCGTGACACAATTCAGGACGGCATACGCCGGTTCCGAAAACGGGGTACGACTACGCCGGTGGTGTAGTAGCTGACCTCGAATGAACTCACGGCAGCGGCCGACCGTCCCCGGCCCCTCTCCTAAAACAGGAGAGGGGTGACTCACATGGGCACTCTTATCCGTTGTATCGGCTTTGGGTACTGTGTAGCCTGGACGTCCACGTCCGGGTGCCCGTCAGGGCAACCACTTTCGGCGGCAGCTATTTGGCCGCTACGCGTCCACCCGGACGTGGACGTCCAGGCTACACTACCGCGCCAAGTTGCACACACTACCGCAAATTCTCTTTTTTAACAACGGCTGAGCGGCTGCGGATGGCCGTTGCAGTGAAAAAACCCGTTGCGGTCCGACCAGCCGCGTTGGTGTTGACGATGTTGGTGGGCAGGTTGGCGGGGGCGTGGCAAACAGACCGCCGTTGGTAAGCTGCGTGCGCAGTTGGCCCAGAAAATCAAACGCTTCCGCCGTAATCGAGCTTACCTCGACCCGCACCGAATCATTCATACGGTACAAACTGTCGGGGTTGGCCGACTGGCGGATGGGCTGGATAAATTGAAGTCCGTCGGTGTCGGCGCTGCCCCGGAAGGCGGCATCCTGCACGGTAACGATGTTGCGGGGTCGGTTCTGCAATACACCATTCCAGAAAAAGCGGACGCGGTAATAGTCGCGGGCACCGGCGATGTCGGTAGCGTAAAAAATGGCCTGATACCCCATTTGGCTGGAAATCGGGTTGATACGGGCCTGCCTGAACACCAGTGAGTCGATGGTGGGGACACGGTTAAGGGTTGAACTCGCAACGTACGTATCGCCCTGATACGCTATTGTCAGCTTGTAGGTATGGCCGATGCGGCCCATCGTGTCGCGGGCTGTGGGTTTCCAGACGTAATAACCGTCGTTGTCGGGGTCGGTGAAGGCGTAGATCCGGCCGGTGTTATCGGCAACGGTCACGGTAGCCCCTTTGGCGGCTGGGGTGATCGTGCTATCGAGGTAAGCCGCCGTCAGGCTAAGTCGAATCGTTTGGGCCCCGACCTGATCGGTGATCGTACCATCAACCGATAGCTGCGTTGGCGACGTATCGAGGTCAGCGTTGATGACTGTCGTACAGGCCGTCGTCAAACCGGCTAGTACCAGCAGCATCCCCGAAAGGCGCAGAAATTTAGCAGTTGTCATGCCCGGTCTAGAATTTAAAGTTGTAGGTGACAGATGGGATAGCGGTAGCGAAGACCGAGTACCGGATGGCCTGCGTCACGCGGGGATTGACAATTGGGTCACTCGTGTTACCCGGCTGGAAATACACTGAAAACGGGTTCTTACGGGCGTAGACGTTGTACACGGAGAACACCCAGTTGTCGTCTTTGCGCTTGCCGGTTCGTTTGCGGCCCTGCAACGTAGCCGCCAGATCGAGCCGGTGGTACGGCGGTATGCGGTAGTTGTTGCGCCCGTTGACGGTGTACCCCACATAGCCTTCGTACTCGAACCGGCTGGTCGGGAAAGTAGCCGGGGTACCGCTGGTAAGGGTGAACGTGGCCGAAAAATTCCAGCGGCTGCGGCCTTCGGTGCGGCCGGGCGGATCGATCAGCAGCACCGACGTCAGCGTGTGGCGTTTGTCGAAGCGGGTAGCGTACCACTCGCCGTTGTTGATTCCCGCCACCTGCCGTTCGGTCTTCGCCAGCGTATAGCTGATCCAGCCATTGACGACGCCTGTGTTACGCTTTATGTAAAATTCCGCCCCGTAGGCCCGGCCGCGCCCGCTGAGCAGGTCGGCTTCGAGATACTGGTTCAGAATCAGGTTGGCCCCGTCGATGTAGTCGATCTGGTTTTGCAGCCATTTGTAATACACCTCCACCGACGCTTCGAACTCACTACCGCGCGTGCTGCTCTTACCGAAGTTCCGGAAGTAGCCCCCCGCCACCTGATCGGCAATCTGGGGTTTCACGTTGTTGGTCGAGGGGGTCCAGACGTCGAGCGGGGTTGAGGCTGTGGTGTTGGAAATCAGGTGGATGTACTGCGCCAGCCGGTTGTAGCTGAGTTTGAGCGAGCTGTTGGGGTCGAGGTCGAGCTTGGCGGCAAGGCGGGGTTCCCAATTACCATAGGTCTGAATTGGCTTGCCCCGGTCATAGGTCCGGGTCGAGACGAGTGATTTGCGGGTGCCCAACGCGCCGTCGGTGCTGAACGTATATGCCTCGCCGGGGCCGATGTAGGTGAACAGCGAATACCGCAGGCCGTATTGCAGTTGCAGCCGCCGGGTTAGCTGCTGCTCGTTGCCGATGTACAGCGCATTTTCCAGTCCGTAGCGGCTGTCCAGTCCAAACCTCCGCTCGACACCCGCACTCGTCGCTGTAGCTACGCCGGGCTGGAAGTCGTGCAGAATACTTTGCCCACCAAACGACAGGGTACTTTTCCCCAGAAACAGCGAGAAATCAGGCTTGATACTGTAGTCGACAATCCGCGAGTCGGTGCGGAAATTATCCTGCGGATTCTTACCGCTCTGGTCGGAGTTGAGGGCGTACTGATAATTGCTGTAATAGGCCGTCGTATTGAGAAACAGTCTGTCACTGAACACGTGGTTCCAGCGGGCCGACAGCGTCGTACTACCCCAGTTGAAACCGAAATCAGCCCCGAACACGTCGCGGCCGAGGTAGCCCGACAGGAACACCGTGTTGCGGTCGTTGATGCGGTAGTTGGCCTTTGTCGTCAGGTCGTAGAAGTAAAATTTAGCCCCTTTCAAATCGCCCCGCAGGAACGGCTGCGCCAGAATATCGGCATACGACCGCCGGGCCGCGACGATAAACGAACCACGGTTTTTCAGGAACGGCCGCTCATACGCCAGCCGACTGAAGATCAGCCCGATACCGCCGTTCAGTTCGCCTTTTTTGGCGTTGCCTTCTTTGAGCCGTACATCAAGAATGGATGCGATACGCCCACCGTAGTTGGCCGGAATACCGCCCTTTATCAGCTTGACATCCTTTATCGCGTCGGGGTTAAAGACCGAGAAAAAGCCGAACAGGTGCGACGAGTTATAGACCGGTGCTTCGTCGAGCAGCACCAGATTCTGGTCGATGCTGCCCCGCGCACGTTGAAACCCGTTGCGCCCTCCCCTACCGTACTGACACCCGGCAACAGTTGAATACTCCGGATCACGTCGACCTCGCCGAGCAGTGCCGGAATGCGTTTGATGGTCTGTACGTCGATTTTATTGACGCTCATTTCCACGCTTTTTACGTTGTCGTCGTCGCGCTGCGTCGATACCGTTACCTCCTGAAGCTGCTTGCCTTCCTGCGCCAGTTCCAGATCGAGTTTTACGCTGCGGTCGGTCAGCGTTACCGTGCGCGTTTGCTTCGCGTAGCCAACATAGCTGATGACGAGATTATACGTACCGGCGGGCATCGTCACGGCATAGAAGCCATAGTTGTTGGTTACGGCACCGGTACCGGTTTCTTTCACGTAGACCGACACCCCAATCAGCCCTTCGGCGTTGGCCGCATCTTTCACGTACCCGCTGACTGTCAGTTTGTCCTGCGCAAAAGCTGCACCGGCACCAACCAGCCAGCTGATCAGCAAGAGGTACCCTAGTCGTATTTGTTGATTCATAATTTGTTGTTCCGGGAGCAGGAATGGGCTGTTTGACAGCAAAGGTACGTCCTGCCGTAGGGCGACTGTTTTAAATTTGTTGAAAGCCCGGTTTGTCGGGTTGAGCGGTAATCGGCATTCGCCCCAAAACCCGTTTCTTTACAGCGCTAACTTTTATCAATCATGCGCATTCTTCTTTTGATTCTGGTTCTTCTCGGGGGCCGGGTAAGCGGTCAGTCGATGCTGTGGGAAGTGTCGGGCAACGACCTCAAACAACCCTCCTATCTGTTCGGCACCTACCATATTCTGAAAGACAGCTACCTCAAACAGGCACCCGCCGTGCAGCAGGCATTCGATAAGTCGGCGGGGGTAGTGGTCGAGACAACGGTCGACTCGGCGGCTATGCTGAGTATGGCGATGAAAGCGATGATGCCGGGTAAAAACCTGAAACAGCTCATCTCCGCGCCCGACTATGACCTGGTGGCGAAGGAGTTCAAAACAACGACGGGTTATGACCTGGCGATGTTCAGCATGATGAAGCCGATCATGACCGCGACTACGCTCAGCATGGCTTACACGGAGAAAGAGTCAGACACGCTGAGCCACTTCACAGGCCAGCCCATCGACCTGTTTTTCGCCACCGAAGGCCATCGGAAAGACAAACTGGTAACGCCCCTCGAAACGATGGAACAGCAGATGAATTTTCTGTTCGACCACGACCCTGTCGAAAAGCAGGCAGCGGACCTGGTAACGATGGTGAAAGAGAAGGCCGACATGCGAAAAGCCGCCGGTGACCTCACGAAACTTTACCTCAAAGGTGATCTGAACGGTCTGTATAAGCTCAGCCGGTCATACGAAGACAAATACGGCGACCTGTCGTTTCTGGTCACGGAGCGCAACCAAACCTGGATGAAACGGCTACCGGGCCTGATGGCTTCCCGCCCAACGTTTATCGCCGTAGGTGCCCTCCACCTCGCCGGCCCGGACGGACTCGTCAGCCTGCTCCAGAAACAAGGGTACAAGCTGAGGGCGGTTAAATGAGTCTAAGGTTTGTAGTTTAACGTTCAAGGTTTCTGGCACATGCAGAAGCAACTTTAAACATTAAACCATAAACCTTAAACCTATCAACTGTCCTGCTTTTTAATCAGCTTGCGCTGTTCGGTGACGGTTTTTTTGTCGGTTTCGGGGAAGGATGTGGGCAGGGCTTCGAGCAGCTCGGTCAGGATGTTGGCGATGATAAGCTGCTGGTTCTGCCGGTCGTCGCTGGGGATCACGTACCACGGGTTCTGCTTCGTGGCCGTCGCGTTGATCGTATCTTCGTAAGCCTGCATGTAGTCGCTCCAGAACTCGCGCTCTTTCAGGTCGCTGGGGCTGAGTTTCCACTGCTTCTCAACATCGTCGAGCCGGGCGAGCAGTCGTTTTCCCTGCTCCTGTTTGTCGACATGCAGGTAGAACTTCACGATGGGAAAGCCGTTCCGAAACAGGTAATCTTCAAAGTGGACGATGTCGCCAAAGCGCTGTTTCCAGAGCGTATCGATATTCTTAGGCACCAGATTCTCCGGTATCGACTGGTCGTCGAGCCGGTCGGGGTGTACGCGCAGGGCCAGCACCTCCTCGTAATACGACCGGTTGAAGACGCCGATGTTGCCCCGCTCCGGCAGTTCCTGCCAGAACCGCCACAGAAAATCGTGTTTCAGGTCGGTGTCTTCGGGTTTCTTGAAAGCCGCCATGCGAAACCGCGACGGGTTGACCCCTTTGAAAACCCGCCGGATGCTGCTGTCTTTGCCGGCTGCGTCCATCGCCTGAAACACGACCAGAAACCCGTATTTTTCATCGGCATGCATCCGATTCTGGGCCTGATCCATGCGGGCCGCCAGAGCGTCGAGTTGCTGATTCAGATCATCAGCATCTTTATACAGCGGCTCAACACGCGTTGGCGTTTGCGCTGACTTAAACGGAGTCTTGTTGTCGAAACGGAACGGCTTGCTGGAGAATGCCATAATGTGCTGAGCGTACGATGGTTATTGACCCTTGATTACAGGAATCAATTTTTGAAGTTCCTTAAACCGATCTTCACCCGACTCCGGCTCTTCGATCGGCAGTTTCTTTAATTCTTCGATGATAATGCGCCCGACAATCAGCCGCATATTCTTTTTGTCGTCGGCCGGAATAATGTACCAGGGGGCTTTGTCAGTAGCCGTTTCGTTAATGCATTCTTCGTACGCAGCCTGGTAATCGTCCCAGAACTCACGCTCTTTCACGTCGCCCTCTTCAAATTTCCAGTTCTTCTCCGGATCTTCAATCCGGGCGATCAGCCGGTCGGCCTGCTCCTGTTTCGATACGTTCAGGAAGAACTTAACCGTCGGGAAGCCATTGTGAGAAAGGAATTTCTCCATGTCGCGAATGGCTTCGTACCGATGTTTAAACAGCTTGTCCAGATCGTCGGTCGCTTTTTCCGGCAAGCGCTGGCTATCCGTGAGTATCTCCGGGTGTACTTTCGTTACAAGCACTTCTTCATAGTACGAGCGATTGAAGATGCCGATCTTACCCCGCTCCGGTAGTTCACGCCAGCTACGCCATAGAAAATCGTGGTCTAGTTCCAGATCCGTCGGTCGCTTAAACGAATGCACCGTCACCCCCGTTGGGTTAGTGCCCGTAAACACGTGCTTGATCGTACCATCTTTTCCGGCCGCGTCGAGCGCCTGAAAAATAACCAGCAGACCATAGCGGTTGTGGGCAAACATCAGGTCCTGATACTTGTCGATCTCGTCGGCCTGATGCCGCAGCATTACCTCGTAATGGCCTTTATCGTCGTAGTAATCGTCAACTTTTGTCGGTACTTTTTTGAGCTTCAGCTTCTTGTCTCCGTCGTAGCGGAACTGGTCGGTATCTAGGTCTTTCACAGGCAGTGGGTGTAAACTTTACTGAATCAGACACTGTTGTATCTGTATCAACAACAATGAACAGTAGCAATAGTTATGGACCGGCTCAGCAGCTATTCCTGACCGTCGGGCTGTTCGCTTCTTAGACGTAAATGGACACAAACGTAAATACGGAGAAAGCTACTTTTGGCACTGGCTGCTTCTGGTGTACAGAAGCCCAGTTTAACTCACTCGACGGCGTTATTTCGGCTATTTCAGGTTACGAAGGTGGCCAGAAAGCCGACCCTACCTACAAAGAAGTATGCACGGGTACCACCGGCCACGCCGAATGTGTTGAAGTGACGTATGATCCCAACCGTATATCCTACCAGGAATTGTTACAGGCATTCTTCCGGAGCCACGACCCCACCTCGCTCAACCGGCAGGGGGCTGACGTTGGTACGCAGTATCGCTCGGTGATTTTCTACCACAACGACGAGCAAAAGCAACTTGCCGAAACGGCCAAGGCTGAACTCGACAAGTCGGGCGCTTACGACAGCAAGATCGTCACGGAAATTAGCCCGGCCGAACCGTTTTATCCCGCTGAAGACTACCATCAGGATTACTTCCTGAAGAACCCCAACCAGGGCTACTGCGCCTTTGTCGTGGCCCCCAAACTGGATAAATTCCGCAAGGTTTTCAAAGAAAAGCTGAAGCCTGTCAACGCGTAACACGACTAATTCCTGTAAGCAAATGGGGCCACCTGATTCAGGTGGCCCCATTTGCTTATATAATCCGGCCCGACTCAACAATTAAATTTTATCGGCGTATACAGCGTAATGAATTGTGTCTAATGGCATCTGCTTTGTCCTTTTCTAAGTTAATCACAAAAGCAGACTTACTCACATACAAAATCTAGTTGTTTTGTATACAAAGAGAAGTTGGTACTTGCTGGTGTACGTACTTTAACCGACCGTTGGCCTGTCACTCTGCCCAAACTACGCATGAATACAACAGTAACGCCCCGTGACGCTGTGAACTGGCAGACGTTACTACAGATTGCCCGTTTGCTTCCTTCCGGTAATAAAACGCCCCTTGTTTCATTCACCAACCCCGATGATGCGGCTCAATTCATGCGGCAGCAGGATCCACCGGGCACGAAGCTGTGTCTGCTCACTAAAGATGCATCGCTCTTCTGGATTGTACCGATCAGCACCGCTGAACAGCTGTTACAGAATGGTTTTCAACAAATATTAAAAACTATCCGCCTGTAAATCAGCAGACTACTGATGGTTTTAGTTTGAGTACGATAGCATCCGGGCGGCATTCACCAGGTTACTGTAGTTTTTTGCTTTCTGGATCAGACCATTGCATCCCAACTCGAAACATCGCTTGATGACCCGTTCATGCGTCGTATCAACGAGCATCAGTATGGGTATGGAGCGAAATACGCTGTCCTTCTTTAGCACCTGCAACACCTCATATCCGTTCATAATCGGCGTGTTGGTCGCCAGCAGGATCAAATCCGGCAACCGCCCGTCCAGACAGTGTGTGAGTCGGATCAGCAGCTCGGCCCCATTTTCTATATGGCAGAATATCGGAGTATCACGCCGGTCAATCAGGTTGTGCTGTGCGTAATCGGTAACTGAATCGCCCTGATCAACTACGTATATCAGGGGCGCATTAACGGTAATCATACTAAATGAGTAGAGTATCTGTCGTTCATGTTGGTTCAATATCAACAATTGAACCAATTGATAATCGGACTCACCCACCTTGTCTGCGTAAATGTTTTAATCGGTTACTAACCTGAATTTTTAGCGGATCAGTCGCTTCTCCGCTCATCATATAACGGTATGACTGATATGGATTCGCGTTCGACATTGCGTTACTTTCGGCTCAATTGAGCATAACCGATCAATAAGACGCAGCCGGCAAGGCTTGCCTGGTTCTATGCTCCCCGTTTTCTTTGTCCCGTTGTACATCATTATCTACTACTCATGAAAAAACTGCACTATGCTTTTCTGCTGATCGTCCTGTCGCTCGTCAGCACACACTCATTTGGCCAGATGGCCATTGGTAAAGGAACCAGTTTCATCAATGCCGGTATCGGTGTTGGTGGTTACGGTTATTTTAATGGCAGCGGTGTAGCCCTGACAGCGGGTTACGAAACTGGTGTATACGAGAACATCACCGTTGGCGGTGTTGCCGGTTTTCGTACATACGGTAGCGGTGTCACTTCTTTCGACATTGGCGCACGGGGGTCTTACCACTTCAATGAGCTGATTAAGCTGACAGATGACAAGCTCGACTTGTATGCGGGTATTGGTGTGTCGTTCTACCGCTTATCCTATGGCGACAGCTATATCCGGTCATTGGGTATCTCCGACAGTTACTCAACGGCTTACGTACCCATACACATCGGTGCCCGGTATTTGTTTGCGAATAATCTGGGCGGTTTTGCCGAGATAAGTTCGAGCCTGGCTACACTGCGTCTAGGGTTAACGTTTAAACTGAAGTAACTCAGCATCATAAACAAAGCCGCGGGCTATCGGATCACTCCGGTAGCCCGCGGCTGTTTTGTATCCCACCAAACCTACTTCAACGTTTTCACACCCATATTCCAGAGGATGAACGAGTACGTTTCGGCGGCATCCTCGATATTTTTCTTTGTGTTGCTGGCTCCGTGACCAGAGTTGGTTTCGATCCGAATCAGCACGGGGTTGTTGCCTTTATAAACGTCCTGCAACGTAGCCGCGTACTTGAACGAATGCGCCGGAACGACCCGGTCGTCGTGGTCGGCGGTGGAAATCAGCGTAGCGGGGTAGTTCTGACCCGCTTTCAGGTTGTGAATCGGCGAATAGGCGTACAGTGCCTTGAACTCGTCAGGATTGTCGCTACTACCGTAGTCGGCGATCCAGTTCCAGCCGATAGTGAACTTGTGGAAGCGCAGCATATCCATCACACCCACCTGCGGAATGGCCACCCGGAACAAGTCGGGGCGTTGGTTCATCACGGCCCCGACGAGCAGGCCCCCGTTTGAGCCGCCCATGATCGCCAGTTTGGCCGGGCTGGTGTATTTTTCCTTAATCAGGTACTCGGCTGCCGCAATAAAATCGTCGAACACGTTCTGCTTTTTCAGCTTCATCCCCTGCTCGTGCCACGCTTCGCCGTATTCACTGCCCCCCCGCAGGTTAGCCTGAACGTAAATACCGCCCTGCTCCAGAAACGGAATCCGTAGCGGGCTGAAACCCGGCGGCAGGCTGACGTTGAAACCGCCGTAGCCGTAGAGCAGCGTCGGGTTGGTACCATCGAGTTTTAGTCCCTTGCGGTGCGTCAGGAACATAGGCACTTTCGTACCGTCTTTGCTGGTGTAAAACACCTGCTTCGTTTCGTAATCGCCGGGTTTGAAATCGACTTCGGGGGCGCGGAACACGGTACTTTTGCGGCTGGCAATGTCGTAGCGATAGATAGTGGACGGGCTGGTAAACGACGTGAACGAGTAGAACACAAACGAATCTTCCGGCTGACCGCCAAACCCACCAACCGACCCCAGACCGGGCAGTTCGACGGTGCTTTCGTGCTTGCCCATATAGTCGAACACCTGAATCTCCGATACGACATCTTTGGTGTATTCGACAAACAGCTTGCGCCCGCCCGTACTGACGCCACCCTCAGCCATCGGGTACTTCGTTTCGCCGATCAGCGTTGTCATGGCTTTCTTCTTCGTGTCGAACGCGACGACTTTGCCGTTGGGCGCTTTGTCGTTGGTCTGCATCAGTAACACGTCGCCCCGGTTGTCGATCAGGCTGTAGCGCGAGTCGGTCACGTCGGCAACGATGGGCGCGAACGTTTTGCTACCCGACTGACTGTCGATGAAAAACAGCGCGTTACCGTCTTTTCCCTGCCCCCGGTCGCTTACCGACAGGACGGCGAACCGTTCGTCATCGGTGGTGCTGAGGGTGTGAAAGCGTTGCCCGTTTTTGGCGTCTTCATACACCAGCCGGTCGGCCGACTGCGGGGTGTTGATCGCATGGAAGAATACCTGGTGGTTCTCGTTTTTAGCGGCCAGTGCGCTGCCTTCGGGTTTAGGATAGCGGCTGTAGTAGAACCCGTCGCCCTGCCAGGCAGCGCCGGATACTTTCACCCAGTCGAGTGTTTCGGGCAGGTATTTTTTCGTCGTCAGGTCCATAACGCGGTATGTGAACCAGTCTGACCCGCCCTGCGACGTACCAACAACAGCGTATCTGCCGCTTTTCGACGGCGAAAACACCGTCAGTTTAGTGGTTCCTTCCTTCGACAGTTCGTTCGGATCGATAACAACTTCGGGCTTGCCGTCCAGCCCCATCTGCCTATAAAGCACCGACTGATTTTGCAGGCCGTCGTTTTTGTAGAAGTAGTACCACTTCGCCATCTCGCCTGTCCCCTGATGAAAGGGCGACGAGTATTTGGGGTAGTTATAGATCTGCTCCATCCGCTGCTGCAACTGTTTGCGGTACGGAATCTGATCCATGTAGGCATCGGTGACTTTGTTTTCAGCCTTGACCCAGTCTGCCGTTTCGGCCGAGCGGTCGTCTTCAAGCCACCGGTACGGGTCCGCTACAACAGTACCGTGGTACGTATCTGTATGCTCGACCCGGCGGGCTTTGGGGTATTGAATGGGCGAATCAGACTGGGCGTCTGTCGTGGTAACGTCAAGCATAAGCAGGGCACAGAAAAGGAGAGGAACGCGCATAAAGTCGAGGAAGTAGGTTGATGGCAAATGGTTGTATGGTCAGTGTATTTGGCCTGCCCGCTTACCCCCCAGCCCCCTGAAGGGGGAGCATTCCGTAAATGGACCACTCCCCCTTCAGGGGGCTGGGGGGTAAACCGAACGAAAAAAAGCAATTCCTAACGAATCGTTGTCAATTCGTATCAGTCGGGCTGACAGAAAATCAATTGTCTTCCGAGTAAATGGCGGACGATGGCCGGGGAATATGACCGTATTTGTCGTGTTCAAGCAGCATCTCGAACAGCTTCACCGTCGCGGCTGCGTCGCCAGCGGCCCGGTGACGACCGTTGAGCGGAATTTCCAGCGAACGGCACAGCTTGCCGAGACTATACGACGGGTGGCCGGGTAGAATTTTTCGACTCGACCGCACGGTGCAGATTGTCCGGCGGAGGAAATCATAGCCCAGCCAGTTGAGTTCTTTCTGAATAAAGCCGAAGTCGAAGCTGACGTTGTGGGCCACGAAGATCGCCCCTTCGGTGATACGCAGGATTTCATGGGCCACTTCTGAAAACAAAGGTGCCTGCGCCACCATCTCGTCGGAAATACCGGTTAGGTGCCGAATAAAGGGCGGAATGGGGCATTCGGGGTTGAGCAGCGTGTGAAACGAGTCGACAACCTGCTGCCCATCGTGGCGAAAAATGGCTATTTCCGTAATGCGGGTCGGGCCTTTGATGCCGCCCGTTGTTTCAACGTCGACTATACAATACACAGATAACCGGTTTTCGGTACGTGCTTCGACAGCCCACAAACAGGCTGTTGCGCAACTAAGATACAACCTCAGCGTGACGCCTGCAACGGACGAGTCCGAATCGGCTGCCGGGCTACGACGCCTTCGCGAATCAGCCGGAGGGTATAATCCAGCACGTAGTCGCGGTTTGTCAGGAGGTCATCGTAAGAACGTGTGACGGTGAAATCCGGTTCAACCGTGAATCCATTGGCCCGATCAGCCGTAACAGCGTGGGTTAGTTTCTTCAGTGGAATGCGCACCTGAATACGGGAGTTGGGCAGCGTAATGGTTTTGAAATGACCGGCAAAATCACCCCAGTACGCGCTGCCGCTCGCTTCGCCGATGTAGGTACCCATGCCCGCATCGAGCGTTTTGGCCAGCACGGTTGTCGTGGCCGAGAACGACGCACCATTCATCATAAAATAGAGGTTGCCGCGAAACGCCAGGTGCTGCCGGGGGCGGTAGCGCCATCGCGCCGACCGGCTCGCGAAGCCTCCGGCCTGACTCCGTTTGTACTGCCAGCTAAAGTGCAGGGCTGAGATCGGGTTCCAGCGGGTGACGAGTTCTTGCCGGGCGGCCGGGTTCATTTCTTCCCGCGCCATCATCGTAAACGGCTTCGGCATCCAGTACCGCAGCAGGTTAGCCGAATTCGTGACGACGCCCCCGCCGTTGCCCTGCATATCCACGATCAGGTTTTGTACGCCCTCGTCGCGCAGTTGCCGAAACGCCCGTTTGAGCCGCCGGTTGAATCCCCACTGAAAGGGGTCTTTTTTGCCCACGTTCATAAACGACGATACGCGCAGTACGGCCGTCCGGGTCAGCGAATCGACTACGCGCACCGACAGGTTGGGGCGCCGGTCTATTTCGTTGCGGTAGCGTCGCTGCATCACCGCCCGAAACCGTTGCAGCGATGCGCAGCGTAGGCTGGTCCGGCGGGTCGTTGTGTCGCCAATGGCGCGGTACGAAATCGTTACCGAATCGGCCGAGCCATACCAGGCGGCATAGTAATCGGCGAACTGTACCAGACTCCACTGCCGCCGGCCTGTGAGATTATCGCCGTCGGAGCCGGAGCGGTCGGCTTCCATCAGTTCGCGGTGCAGTTCGCCCACGGGCCGGTCGTTGATCGTCAGCAGTTCATAGCCCCGGTGCAGGCTCGTATCGGTCGACACGTTGTGGCTGATGTAATACTGATCACCGACGGGCCGGATAAAAAACGGGATGTAACGGGTTTGCTTCCCGATGTAGTTCCGGCGGTGGGTGATGTTGGTGTGCCCGTCTTTGATAGCCGCCACGAGCGGGCTAACGGTATGATAAAACGTCAGGTACGGCATAGGAGCCGTAAGCCGGTTGAATAGCGAGTCATAGAGTTGTTCCATGCGCGGGCGGGGGTGTAAAAGCCCATGCCCGGATGCAGCAGATCAAGTTTGCGTTTGAGGAAGGCGATATCGGCGCGGGCCTGTCCGGGCGTCAGCGAATCGACAGGCTGGGCAAAAGCAGGGAAAAAACCGGTAAGGCAAATAAAGAGGAAGGCAAACAAACGCGTCGTCGGATTCATCAGGCAGAGAGGAAGGCCAACCGTTTACGGTACCGGCGGGTCTGTTTGTGAAATTAAAAATCGTGCCAACCAAAATCAACCTCTTTTGTTCAAAAACAGCATTAAATTTTGACTAATATTCAATTTACAGAATTATGTATACTTCTCCTGTCCTCTACCGGAAGTTCGTACAGGTAGCTGCGAAACAGATGTAAACATAAACATAGAATACTGATTAGTAGACAGTTAAAGCAAGTACCGTACAGTAAAGTCAATTAGCGAAACGGGAATTTTCCCGTACAGGTCCTTAGAAAAATCGTGCTACTTCCCGGCGTTTCTCCACATCTTAACAGCACTTGTTTCATGAAAACAATTACCTGGTTATTCCTGAGAGGCCGTGCCCTTTTCAGAAGCTGCCTGACGTTGAAAAGTCAGTTAGCTGCCTTAGTCTACTTGGTGAGTTTTGGTTCGTTGCTGGCTCAGGCTCCGAAGAACTGGAACCCCGCCGATACCGACCCCACCTACGAAGCCCGCAAAATGCAAAGCCAGACGGCGTCACCAAATCAGCAGGTATCTACCAATGCGTTCGTAGGCACTTTCGTGGCACTGCCATCGTGTTTTGAACCCTACGACACAACGGCTAATGGCGGCTGGACCCGCCTACCCCGGCAGGATGACAACTCGATCGGGCCAATCGCGCTGGGCTGGAGTTTTTCGTTGTTTGGCAGTGTGTACAGCAGCGTGTATATTAATACAAACGGCAACGTAACATTTGCCGCTCCACTGAGTCAGTACACGGCCACCGGCTTTCCTATCGGTACACCGATGGTTGCCCCATTCTGGGCTGATGTTGATACGCGCAATGCCAATAGCGGTAGTGTATGGTACAAAATCTTTCCGGACCGGCTGGTCGTAACCTGGAGTTTTGTCGGCTATTACAATACGCAGGCCGACAAGAAAAATACGTTCCAGCTTGTCCTCCGCAACAATACTGCGCCGGGCTTCTCTGGCGACGATGTGCTGTTTTCGTACGGCGATATGCAATGGACAACGGGCAGTGCATCCGGGGGCGTCAACGGCTTCGGCGGATCAGCCGCAACGGTCGGCATCAACCGGGGCAACAGCGTCGATTATATCCAGACCGGCCGCTTCAATCTGGCTGGCGGGCAGGCTCCGACACTCAGCACACCTGGCGGTATCGACTGGCTCGACGGTAAATGCTTCACTTACCGGCTGGGCGGCACAGCGACGAACCTGCCTCCTGTAGTGGCGGGTATGCCGACGGGCAACCAGATCGTACTTAACCAGGGCGAAACAAGAGTAGTCCCGCTGCAATTTACCGGGCCAGAATCCAACCAGAATGTCAACGTGACGGCGAATCTGAATGGCTTGTGTAATGCCGTCGCTCCGATTACAAACAACGCTACCCCCAGCGCCACCGCATCGTTTTCTGTCACCGCCAGCCCCTGCAATGTGGGCACTAAGCAGGTGGTCTTTACCGCAACCGACAATGGTACACCAGCCGCGACGCAGAGTTTTACCCTGACCGTCGTTGTGAACCCGCCCCCGCCAACTAACCTGCCGCCTGTCTTCAATGGGCCATTACCAGCGTTGAGCGGCCAGGTTGGAATCAGCTTTGGGTATACCCTACCGGCAGGAACGTTCACTGACCCCAACAACGACGCTCTTACTTACTCGGCCACCGGACTGCCGCCGGGCCTCTCCTTCACCGGAACGACCATCAGCGGGGTACCGACAACCGTGGGTACCTACACCGCTACAATTACGGCTACCGATCCGGGGCCGCTCTCCACTACCGGTACAATCGTCATCACCATTACTGACGTACCGCCGACCAACCTCCCCCCAGTTTTCAACGGGCCGATACCATCGCTGAGTGGTCAGGTCGGGGTCAGCTTTGGGTATACCCTGCCAGTGGGGGTGTTTACTGATCCTAATAATGATGCCCTCGTTTACTCAGCCATCGGGTTGCCACCGGGTCTGATCTTTAGTGGAACAACTATTAGTGGGGTACCGACAACCGTGGGTACCTACACCGCTATGATCACGGCTACCGATCCGGGGTCGCTCTCGGCTACCGGCACAATAATCATTACCATCACCGATGCCCCAACTACTGGCCAGTTTGATATTGCCACGGTTGAGACAGTCAGTTGCCTTACGGTTACGGCTTACGAAAGACGCCTGACCTTCCTGCCGAAATACACCGGTTTAACGGGGCAGCCGGTCACTTTCTCGGTCGTCAACGAACTCTCGCCAACGACTCAGCCCGGCCCTTACTCGCTGCGGGTGTATATCGACAATCCAACGATTACGCTGAAAGCCAGTCAGGCAGGAACGGCAGGAGAAGCCACCTATGCCTACAACTGGCTGGCGACCTGTGCGGGTACAACTCCCCCGCCACCCACCCCCGTGCCGGTCTCCTTCACAATAACCAGTGTCTCGACGGTAGCCTGCACATCCGTAACTGCCTTCGAGCGTCGCCTGTCGTTTACACCACAGTACGCTGGCCTTACCGGGCAGCCGGTTACGTTCTCGGTCGTCAACGAACTCTCGCCGACGACTCAGCCCGGCCCCTACTCGCTGCGGGTGTATATCGACAATCCAACGATTACGCTGAAAGCCAGTCAGGCGGGAACGGCAGGAGAAGCCACCTATACCTACAACTGGCTGGCGGTTTGTGGCAGCACCAACGGACGACAGGCTGCATCGACGGAGTACGTAGCCCCACTTAATGCCCACATCTATCCCAACCCCGTCGGTGACGAACTAACAGTTGGTATAGCGAATGCTGAAGGGCAAACCGTTCGCTTCCAGCTGATAAACCCTGCCGGGGCACCCTTTGTCGAACGCGCCGTACCGATCAAAACGGCCGATCATCGTGAACACATACCGATGAGCCAGTATCCGGCAGGCTTGTACTTACTGCGCCTGACAACAGGGCAACAAACGACTACCCTTAAAGTGGTTCACCAGTAACAGCGAGTTCCTTTCCCATAAACGTCGGCGGCACGTACTGAAACCAGTACGTGCCGCCGACGTTTATACCAGGCAGACTCATCAGAAATCAGTACCGCACCAGCCTGCTGCACCGCCCTCCCCCGCCTTTTTCGTTACTTTGACCCATGAACTATACCGAAGTACAACTGACGGTTTCGCCCGACTTCGCCGACATCCTGACGGCCGAACTGGCCGAGCTAAATTTTGAATCGTTTGTCGAGACCGATGAGGGCCTGAACGCCTATGTTCAGGAGGCCGATTTCGACCCCGAAGCCCTGCGCGAACTGGTCGCCAAATACAGCCCGATTACCGCAATAGCCTATCAGATCAATTCGTTAGAAAAACGGAACTGGAACGCCGAATGGGAGCGTGATTACGAGCCAATTGAGGTTGCCAACACCGTGCGCGTCCGGGCGTCGTTTCACCAGCCTGACCCGGCCTTTCGCTACGACCTCGTTATTAATCCGAAGATGTCGTTCGGGACGGGGCACCACGAAACGACGGCGATGATGATGGAGCAGCAACTCGCGCTCGATTTTACCGGCAAAGCGGTACTCGACGTGGGCAGCGGCACCGGTATTCTGGCCGTGCTGGCCGCCCGCATGGGAGCCGCGTCGGTACTTGCGTTCGACATCGAAGAGTGGGCCGTGGAAAACGCGCGGGAAAATGCAGACCTCAACGACTGCCCGCAGATCACGGTGTTTCAGGGCACGATTGCTGATGTTGACCCGACGACCCGCTACGAGGTGGTGCTGGCCAACATCAACCGCAACGTGCTGCTGGCCGAAATCCCGACCTACACAACCCTGCTGCAACCCGGCGGGGCCTTGCTGGTCAGCGGCTTTTACCAGCACGACGCGGCCGACATCCGGCAGTGCGCCATCGACGCGGGGCTCATACCCGGCACCGCCCTGACCCTGCGCGACTGGTCGTCGCTCCTGTTTACCAAACCGGCATAAGTAGCCGGGTTTGCACCAACAACTTGCTTTTGAACTTGCTCATGAAACGCGTTTTATACCTGTTGCTTTGCCTGTCGTGCCCCCTGTTCAGTATGGGGCAGGCCGTGCGTATTTCCGATAAACCCGATCAGTTTGTGGCCGATGTGCAGAAGCTGATGGCAACGGGTGGCCCGGTGGCTGCCAGGGCGGGAACGAACTTGCAGGCCCTGTGGTCGGAAAACCGACTGTCGGCGCAGCAGCAGGAGCGCGTTATGGTCCTGAGCCGGAAAATGAACCAGAAGCGGCTACCGGCAGCCACGCACTTCGCCCCGGTCTACGACGCGCTGTATTACGACATCACGACGCAGCAGGCCACCCCCGCCGGAGTCGATGCGCTGCTGAGTCTGGCCGAAAAACTATTTGAAACGGTCGATTCCAAGACGTTTGCGCAGAGTATGCAAACGGCCCGGCAGTTTCTGGAAAAGCGCGAGCTCTACGCCGGTCGGTACAACAAGCTCTACGCAACGGGCGGCTCGTTTCAGTTTCGCCTGGTCGACGCGGTACCAACCAGCCCGGCGTCGATGACCGGTACGATTACCCCTGCTGACTCGGCCGCTATCGCCAAAGCTGCCGCCGAACGCTCCCGCTTCGACGGGTGGGACGATCCCGCACCGGGTGATTCTGCCATGCCCCGGCAAATGGGTGTGCAATACGTACCGCAACGTCGGCCCATACCCAGCGTGTCGGGCGCCGTGCTGACACTGACAGGGGTAACGCTGGCCATCGTGGCTAACGGCGATTCGGCACTGGTCAACAATACGTCGGGCGATCTGATGCTGACCAATGGACAGTTCGTCGGGAAAGGCGGCACCGTAACGTGGGCCACGGCCGACCGACCCGACATTTCGGTGGCTCTGACCGAGTACGCCATGAATATCGCAAACCCGCGCTTGCAGGCCGATGACGTGACGCTGACCTACGAAGGGGCCAAGCCGGTCAAGGGCGTGTTTGAATACGTCAGCCGCAAGAAAAACGGACCGGCGCAGTACCCGCGCTTCATGTCGTGGCAAAACGACGCCCGTATACCCAACCTCGGTGCCGACGTCGACTACCGGGGTGGGCTAGCATTGGCGGGCGCGCAGTTGGTTGGCTCGTCGGCAAGTGGGCAACCGGCCCTGCTCATCATCAAATCGGCGGGGAAGCCGGTGATGAAAGTTAGCAGCCGCCGGTTCGACTTTCGCGATTCGACCATTTCGGCGCAGTCGGCCGCGTTTGTGGGCTACGTCGATACCGATTCGATTACGCACCCCGCCACGCAGTTCAAGTTCGACAAGGCACAGCGAATCGCGTGGCTAAACCGCGAGGACAAGACGGGCAATGGCCGGATTCCTTTCGCCGATTCGTACCACAAATTTTACATTCAGCCTGAGGTGATGCGCTGGGATATGCCGCGCAAAAAAATCGATTTCTACCAGGTTGGTGCCAAGCAGGAAGTACCGGTCTACCTCGAATCATACGATTATTTTCAGCCGCAACGCTACGCCGACCTGACCGTCGATTACGGCTTTCACCCCCTGCAAATTGCCGCGAACTACGTAGCCACGAAGAAAACGCAGCAGTTTACGCCCGAAGACCTGATCGCGTCGGTGAAGGTCAATCCGACGGCCCTGCGCGGGTCGCTGAACCGCATGGTACAGGAGGGCTACCTCGACCGCGACGCCAACACGGGTATGCTGCGGCTAAGCCGGAAGGGCGTGCTGTACGTGCTGGCCTACGCGAACAAAAAAGACTACGACAACTTTCAGGTGCGGTCGTACTTCCCCTCGAACGACAGCCTGAAAAATGCGACCATTAACCTCGACGACAAGATTCTGACCGTCCGGGGCGTCACGCGCTTTACCATTTCCGATTCGCTGAAAGTCGTCGGTACACCGTCGGACAAGACGCTGCGGATTGGCAAAAACCGGGCATTTGCACTGAACGGGCAGGTTAAGGCGGGAACGCTGCGTTATGCCGGGCGCGACATCAAGTTCGATTACGACAAGTTTTCGATGAACCTGAGCAAAATCGATTCGATCACGTTCTCGTCGCAGAAAATGGCCGCGCAGGGGAAGACGGGCGAAGTCGGGGGCGACATCAAGTACGAAAACGCGGGGACGGTATTCCTCGCTGCTGCCGATAATAAATCGGGGCAGATCAAGGGGAAGAAAACCTCGCAGCGCATGGTGATGCCCGAAGGTATGACCGTGTACTTCAATCAGCCGGTGCGGGGCAACCTGGTCTACAATCAGAAGGTCTATTTCAAGGTGCCGCCGATTGATAAGGACAGTATGGGCTCGGACGATATTTCGTTCGTAGGTACGTTTTACTCCGACGGTATTTTCCCGCCCTTCAAAGCCGAGCTGAAAACCATGCCCGACAACACGCTGGGCTTCGTTTACAAAGCGCCGGCAGCGGGCTTTCCGGTGTACGGCAGTAAAACAGCCAACGTAAAGTTTGCCAGCGACATTACGATGGACAAAAACGGCCTGCGCGCCGAGGGGGTACTCAACCACCTGACCGCCAGCCTGAACACGCAGGGTATGCTGTTCACGGCCGACTCGCTGATCACGTCGGGCGAGAAAGGCACGATTCGGGAAGGGTTGGCCGGGCAGACGTATTTCCCGCAGGTTCAACTCAACAACTACGCGATGAAGTGGTGGCCTAAAGCCGACAGCATGGTCATCACCACCCAGAAAAATAACTTCGTCTTCTACAACGCCACGACCAACCTGGAGGGCGGGCTGGTACTGCGGTCGAAAGGCTTGTTTGGGCAGGGTACGCTGCGCCGGAAAGACTCGGAAACGGTGTCGAAGAGCATCAAATTCAACAAGGACGGTTTCCTGGCCGACAATGCACAGTTTACGGTTCTGTCGGATAAGGAAGGCAATAAGCCGATTCTGGTGGGCAACGACATCGACGTCGATTTCAATCAGGTGAAGGGCGTCGTTGGCCTGGCGATTAACAACCGGCAGAACATCACCGATACGCTGAGTTCGAGTCTTGATTTCCCGTTTGCCGCCTACAAAACCAGCATCAACAAGGCGCAGTGGAACATCAACGCCAAGACGATTGCGATGAAAGGCGACGTAAAGACCTCGACGTTTACGGCAACCGCGGAAGAGCAGGAAAACCTGACGTTCAACGGGTCGGCCGCGCTGTACGACGTCGACAAGATGATGCTCAACATCAGCGGTGTCCCTTACGTCACCTCGGCCGACGCCCGGATTCAGCCCGACAAAGGACTGGTTACAATTCGGCGCAACGGCGAGATGATGCCGTTTAAGAACGCCCGGCTCGAACTCGATACGACGAGCCGATTTCACCACCTGAAAAACGGCAATATCCAGGTACTGTCGCGCACCCGCTTCTCCGGCGACGCGACCTATCTGTATCCGTTGATGAAAGGCGACACGGCCAGCGTGAAGATGGGTAACTTCGAGTTGCAGGAAGCCGCTACGCCCGCATCGCCGACACTCACCGCCGACGCCCGCAAGGGTCGGGGCAGCCGCCGGTCAGGTACCGGCGCGCCGACAAAGACGTACACGACCGTGGCCAAAGCCGAAGTTGACGAGGCCGACAACCTGCAACTGGCACCCCAGATGCTGTACAAGGGCGCGATCCTGATGCAGGCATCGGCTCCCGACCTCGCGCTGGACGGCTTTATCAAACCCGCCCTGAAAAAACGGGCTGATCTGGTCGGCGGCTGGATTCCGTTCAAAGAAAAAGTCGCCGAACGGCTGGAAATTAAGGTTGATAAAAACCTGAAAAACGAAGGCGGACAGGAACTGGTAGCCGGTTTCCACTTCCGGGGTGGTGGCGCGGGCCTGTACCCGACCTTCCTGTCGCCGAAGGAAGACGGCCGCGATGAAGACCTGTTTACAGCAACGGGCATCATGCGCTACGACGAGAAAGACAAGCTCTACCGCATCACATCGGGCGGGGCCGATACGGTCGCCGTTGCCGCCGATAGCGCATCCGATGACGTCGAAAACGCGTTTACGTTTAACGACAAACGCGGATTGATTACGTTCAAAGGTCCGATGAACCTGCTCAATTCAACGCCGAACAAGTACCTGCTGGCGTCAGGCTCGGCCCGGATCAACATCGATAGTAGTCAGTATCGGTTTAACACACTGCTGGCGTTCACCTTCCCCGTGCCGGAGGGCATCAGTACGTCGATTGCTGCCAAGCTGGTCAGCACGAATCAGGAAGAGCAAAATACCGAAGCCGCCGACGATGATCTGAACCGGCTCTCCGACAAGCTACTGCCGCTGATTGGCGCGAAAGAAGTGGAAGCCTACCGCACCAAAGCGCAGAATCAGCACGTACCGCTCAACCAAGCATCGCCCAAACTGCTGACGGCGCTGGTGCTGGCTAACGCCAACCTGCGCTGGTCCGACAAGTTCAACGCCTTCTACAGCACCGGTCAGCTCGGCGTATCGAATATCATGGCAACGGATATCAACGCGCAGATGGACGGCTTTGTCGAAATCCGTAAATCGGCCAACGGCGACGAAGCAAGCATTTACCTGGAAGCTTCGCCCGACGTGTGGGTGTTCTACGATTTCAAGCCCGGCAACGGCCCCGGCTCGATGAGTCAGCTGGCAATCATTTCGTCGGTGCAGGAGATCAACGACCGCCTATTGGCGGGATCGAAAAACAGCGGCAAATCGGCCATTGAGGTTGTTCCAGCCACCGTCGATGAGAAAACGCTGTTCGTCGATCGTTACCTCGATCAGTACAAGACAAAAGTCAAACCTGCTCCGAAGCCAAAACCCAAGCCGGGCGAGAAGGTGACGAAAGAGATCGCCAAAGAGAAGGAGAAAAAGAAAGATAAGGAGGCCGAGAAGGAAGGGTTTTGACCGCTGATTTTTTTCTTGAACTGTGATTCTTGTGATTACGCTGATGGACTGTGATTTTTTCTTGAACTATGATTCTTGTGATTGCACTGATAGACTGTGATTTCTTTGTTGAATCTGGGCAATCATATAATCACAAGAATCACAGTTCAGGAAAATGGATTACGATTCAAGAGAAAAAGAAATCACAGTCTATCAAAGCAATCAGGCGAATCACAGTTCAAGATTGTCTGAACTATGATTGACGCTGATTGCTTTGATTTCGCTGATTGAGAAGAAATCATAGCCCATCAGCGTAGTCACAAAAATCACAGTTCAGGGCTACAACCCAAACGCAGATAGCTTCACAAATTCATCCACGCGAGATTTGATCTCCTCGTCGGTGAGGTTCATGATGCGCTCGGCACCGAACTTCTCGACGCAGAATGACGCCATCGCCGAGCCGTAGATGATCGCCCGCTTCATGTTGTCGAACGAGATGTCATCGGTTTTGGCAAGGTGTCCGATGAAGCCACCGGCAAACGTGTCGCCCGCGCCCGTGGGGTCGAAGACTTCGGCGAGGGGCAGGGCGGGTGCGAAGAAGACCTGATCGTTCTGGAACAGCAGCGCGCCGTGCTCACCCTTCTTGATAATCACCGTCTGCGGACCCATCTCTTTGATCTTCGCAGCGGCTTTCACCAGCGACGGCTGCCGAGTTAACTGCCGCGCTTCTTCATCGTTCACAACGAGCACGTCGACCAGCTTGAGCAGGTTCATCAGGTCCGCGTTGGCGATGTCGATCCAGAGGTTCATCGTGTCGAGGACGATCAGCTTGGGCCGGTTGGTAAGCCGCTCGATCACTTTCTGCTGAATGGCCGGGGCCGTGTTGCCCAGCATCAGGTACTGGCAATCCTGATAAGCGTCGGGGATGATGGGGTCGAAATGCTCCATCACGTTGAGTTGCACCTCCACCGTGTCACGGGTGTTCATGTCGTCGTGGTACTTGCCCGACCAGAAGAACGTTTTCTCGCCCTGCCGAATCTCCAGCCCTTCGGTGTTGATGCCGTGCTGATTCAGGTCGTTGATCATGCTCTGCGGGAAATCGTCGCCCACAACAGCCACCAGATTATTGTCTTTGGTGAAGTACGACGCCGACAGCGTGATGTAAGTAGCCGCGCCCCCGATGATCTTGTCGGTTTTGCCAAAAGGTGTTTCGAGGGCGTCGAATGCAACTGACCCAACGGTAAGTAGACTCATAGTTGTTAGTTTGTGGTTTGTAGTTCGTGGTTTTCTGGCGGCAGCTAACTACGAACTACAAACCACAAACCACAAACTGATTTACTTCTTTCGCCCGATTACCGGGCAACGTTTGAATGGTTTAGTTCGGTCGAACAGGTATCGGTACGTAACGTGCGTCTTGACAATTGTCGACCCAAGCTGACTCACAAAACGAACCATAATCGGGTTGAAATCGCCCACCCAGTTCATTTCGAGTTGAGTGTACTGGAAGTCGGGGTTGTTGTCGGCTTCGTGCGGCATCCGCAGCGCAATGGCCGCTTCCAGCCCTTTACCCTGATGGGACGGGGCCACGCCAAACACGACGCCAAACGCCTTCCGGTTCGTCTTGCGAATCGTATGCCACAGAAATTTCAGCTTCCCGATCAAATCGAGTTTGCCGTTGACGTGCTTGAAGATCTGATTCAGTTCGGGCAGACAAACAAAAAACGCGACGGGTTCGCCCTGATAGTAAGCGAAGTAAATGATCTTCTCATCGAGCACCGGCTTCAGCTTCTGCATCAGCAACTGCGCCTGTTCGGCGGTCATCTCGTGCACACCGGCGTGGGCACCCCATGCCGCGTTGTAGATGTGCCGGAACTGTTCGGCGGCAGCGGGCAGGTCGCGCTTGTCGAGCGTACGGAAATCGTAATCGGGGTTGTCGTAAATGCGCTTGGCCCGGTCTTTCACCGCCTGCGACATCTCCGTCAGCCGCGCCCAGGTCGTCGGAATACCGAAGGTGAACTGCTTGAAGTAATCCTGAAAGCCGTAGTTCTCGAAAAACTGAATATAATACGGTTTGGTGTAGGGCATACAATAGTTCGGCTCCCGGTCGAACCCGTCGATCAGCAGGCCCCACCAGCGGTCGCGGTCGCCGAAATTGATCGGGCCGTCCATCGCTTCCATACCCTTCGTCTGCAACCACGCTTTCGCCGTGTCGAACAGGGTAAAAGCTGCTTTCTCATCGTCGATGCACTCGAAAAAGCCAACGCCACCCGTCGGCTGCTCGTTGTCGAGATTGGCGATGTCGTAATCGACGAACGCGGCAATGCGGCCGATAGTCTCGCTTTTGTCGTTCAGCAGTAGGTAACGGATGCAGTCGCCGTGCTCGAATCGCTTGTTGCGGGTCGGGTCGAATACCTCGTCTACGTCGGTATCGAGGGGCGAATCCAGTACGGGTCAGTACGGTAGAGCCGAACGGGCAATTGGATAAATTCGTTTTGATACCGGGCATTGGTGCCCACCTCAACAACCTGCATAACGGACTGCCCAGCGGGCACTTCTAAAAACAAAATGCGAATATAGCCAAAACCGCCGGGCGGGTCGACCTGCCTGCCGTTTTCCAGCCGACAATGCGTAGTTTTGCCTCGTTTCGCAGTCTATTTCTGCCTTATGTCTGATTCTATTTCGCAACCGCTTTCGCTATACAATACCCTTTCCCGCCGGAAAGAACGCTTCGAACCAATTAACGCGCCCTACGTGGGTATGTACGTCTGCGGCCCGACGGTGTATAACTACGTCCACCTCGGCAACGTCCGTACGTTCCTAACCTTCGATACGCTGTTTCGCTATCTGACCTTTATCGGCTACAAAGTGCGCTACGTCCGCAACCTGACCGACGTGGGGCATCTGGTTGGCGATGGTGACGAAGGCGAGGACAAGATCGGGCGGATGGCGAAGCTGGAAAAGGTCGAGCCGATGGAAATCGTACAGCGGTTTACCAACGATTTTCACACCGTCACGGCGCAGTTCAACATGCTGCCGCCCAGCATCGAACCCACCGCGACGGGTCATATGCTGGAGCAGATCGAAGCCGTGCAGGAACTGCTCGACAAAGGGCTGGCCTACGAATCAAACGGGTCGGTGTACTTCGATATTGACACCTACAACAAACGCGGGGGCGAATACGGCAAGCTGTCGGGCCGGATTCTGGACGATCTGCTTAACGAAACCCGCGAACTCGACGGACAGTCGGAGAAGCGCAGCCCACTCGATTTTGCCGTCTGGAAACGGGCCGCACCGGAACACATCATGCGCTGGAACTCGCCCTGGGGCGAAGGCTTTCCCGGCTGGCACCTCGAATGCTCGTGCATGAGTACCAAGTACCTCGGTAAGCAATTCGACATTCACGGGGGCGGTATGGATCTGAAGTTCCCGCACCACGAGTGCGAAATTGCGCAGGACCGGGGCCTCAACGACCGCGAACCCGTCCGCTACTGGATGCACTCAAACATGCTGACGGTAAACGGGCAGAAAATGTCGAAGTCGCTGGGCAACTCGTTCCTGCCCGCCGAGCTGTTTGCCGGTAAGCACGCCCTGCTCGATCAGCCCTACAGCCCGATGACGGTGCGGTTTTTTATGCTGCAATCGCATTACCGCAGCACGCTCGACTTCTCCAACGACGCCCTGAAAGCCGCACAGAAAGGCTACCGCCGACTGGCCAACGGGATGCGCGTCGTGAAGCTGCTCTCCTACCAGCCCGACGACAGTATCGCGCCCGACACGGTCAAGCAGGAAGACATTCGGAAGGCAGTAAAGCAATTCTACGACGCCCTGAACGACGACCTCAATACCGCCGTTGGCATTGCCCAGTTGTTCACGCTGCTCAAGTACATCAACATGCTGTACATGGGGCAACTGGCGCCGGCCGCGCTGGGCGAAGAAATGTTTACCCTCCTGCGCGACTCGTACCTGTCGTTTTTGCAGGATGTGCTGGGTCTGCACGAAGAAAGCGCTGACAATCAGCCGGTGCTGAGCGGTCTGCTGACGCTGTACAAAGAATACAAGGAGCAAAAGCAATACGATAAAGTCGATCAGATCCGTTCGTACTTCAAAGCGCAGGGACTGGCAATCAAAGACATGAAGCACCAGATCGACTGGGCCTACGAGGAGTAATATGGCTCGCGATCTATTTCACGATGCTGTTCGTGAGGCACTGCTTGCGGATGGCTGGTCGATAACACATGACGGCTATCGCTTAATTACCGACCTGCTCAAAGATGCGTTGACTGTGGATTTAGGCGCACAGCGACTGATTGCAGCCGAACGTAACGTGGAGAAAATCGCCGTTGAAGTGAAAAGCTTTCTGGGCGATTCACTGATTTACGATTTTCACAGCGCTTTGGGGCAAATGCTGGTTTATCAGGTCAATATGGACTTGCAGGAGCCAGAGCGCGTTTTGTATCTGGCAATACCGCAGCCCAGCTTTGAACGGATGAGCCGGCAACGAGTCTTTGACGTCGTTACGCAGCGATATTCCGTTAATATTGTCGTGTATGATCCGATTCACCAAACGATTGTTCAATGGATACGGCACAGCAAATAGAAACGTATCAGACGCTGATTATTGATTTTCTATCGGAACATCAGGATCAGAATTTGAATACAGAGGAGTACCGGCGTATGATGCTTGCCGATAAAGAACACCGGCATTACCAGCTAATCGCTACGGGTTGGGCATCGCCGAGCCAATACGTCGACGCACTGCTGATTCATCTGACAATTAAGCCAACCGGTAAGGTATGGCTGCTTGAAAATAGCACGGAGTTGCACGTAGCGGAAGAACTGGTTGCGCGGGGCGTTTGCAAGACAGATATAGTTCTGGCATTCCACCCACCCCAATACCGCGCGTTGTCTGGTTATGCCGCGGCTTAGTTACAGTTCACAACGATACAGCTTTTTCACTCTCATGACCAAACCCACCCTATTACTCGTTGCCGCTGTGCTGACACTGGCGGGCTGCAAAGAAAAACAGAGTCAGCAAACCGATACCGCTACCACATCGCCAACGATGGTGGCGGCTCCGGCCTTCAACGCGGATTCAGCCTACCAGTATATCGATCAGCAGGTCGCGTTTGGACCGCGCGTGGTCAATACGTCGGCGCACGCGAAGGCGGGACAGTACCTGATCTCGAAACTCAAGCAGTTTGGCTGCGAGGTAACGGAACAACCCTTTACGACGACGGCCTGGGACGGCACCAAGCTGAACTGCCTGAACATTATCGGTAGCATCAACCCCAAAGCGACCAAACGCATCGTGCTGGCGTCGCATTGGGATTCGCGCCCGGTCGCGGATCAGGACCCTGACAAAGCCGATCAGAGCAAAGCCGTTCCGGCGGCTAACGACGGAGCAAGTGGCGTCGGCGTACTGCTCGAACTAGCCCGCACGGTTCAGCAGGCGAAAACGAAACCCGATGTAGGTGTCGACATTATCTTCTTCGATGCCGAAGACTGGGGCAATGGCGAGAAAGCGCAGAACGATACCAAAGACGGGCTAACTGTCAATGGGCAACCGATTGACTTTGTTGGTTTCTGTCTGGGATCGCGGTATTGGGCCAAAAACCTGCACAAGCCGGGCTATTCGGCTTATTACGGTGTTCTGCTCGACATGGTCGGTGCGAAGGGTGCCACGTTTACCCGCGAAGGCTATTCGCAGCAACTAGCCGCCAGCGTAGTCGACACCGTGTGGAGCACGGCCGCGCGATTGGGCTACAGTCCGTTTTTTGTCGATCAGCCAGGCGGCACGATCACCGACGATCACCTGGCCCCGAATCTGGTCGCGAAAATTCCGATGATTGACCTGATTCACACCAACCCGACGATGGGCGGCTTCTTCCCGGCCTGGCATACCGCCGACGATACGATGGCTAACATCGACAAAACAACCCTGAAAGCCGTTGGGCAAACACTGACGCAGGTTATCTACAATGAAAAGTAACGTATTTCTCCTGCTGGCTTTGCTGGGGCTGTTTAGCTGCGAGCCCCCACCCGACCAATTCGGTCGGCTCGACCTGAAAAAATGGCGCAGCGACCGGGGCGGCTGCAACGGTATTCGGGCGGCTATTCTGCCCGATTTCCGCGCCGAAATACAAAATCTGAAAGGCAAACGGTCCGATACCATTGGCGATCTGCTGGGTCGCCCCGATATCAATGAGATTGCCGATCGAAACCAGAAGTTTTACATTTATTTTCTGGAGAAAGGGCCTCAATGCGACAAACCGGGAGCCAAATCGACAAGTCGATCGGTCGCTATTCGTATGAGTGCCATTGGCTTAGCTACCGAGATCACGTTTCAAAATGGACTCCCCTGATACATGATCATGCGGAAGACATTATTTTAAATTTTTTAAGTAATTATCGTCCACTTCAATCTTTTCTTAATGAATAGCTGTATATTTACTGACATGATACGATAACCCAATCGGGTTTTTGTGTCTGAAAACATACAGTCTTATCATAGGTTAAGGTAGTTTTAAAGAGGATGGGAGTTTGCACCCGTCCTCTTTATTGTTTTCAAACCAGTCCAGTTAATCCCGAATCAGCATAAGCTGACCACGCATAACAGGTCGGTTCGGAGCGGTAGACACCGTGTACGCATACATACCAGCGGGAAGTTCGCGACCATTCGTCAGGCCAGCGAAGGGTTCGTGATAGCCCTGACCGGAGCGAAAAATAACCTCGCCCCAGCGGCTAAAGATCGTAATGACCGCTTCGGGAAATGCCTCAATCCCTACCAACTTCCAATCGTCATTCAGGCCGTCGCCGTTGGGCGAGAACGCATCCGGAATATATAGCCGCTCAACAATCCGGATGCTGATGCTGTCGGAAGCCGGGCAACCCGACGCGTTGCTAACGCGGAGCGTGTACACGATCGGGGCAAGAATCTGAACCACCGATGGATTCGCCACGGCAGGGTCGTCCAGAAACGTAGCAGGCGACCAGGTAAAGCGCGTAGGATCACCGGTAAACGTTGGCGACAGCGTGAACGTATTCCCGTAATAAGTGACCATCGAGTCAGGCAGATTGATCGTCGGGATAGGGGCGACAATCGCCCGGCGGGCCGTCGTTACGCCCTCACAAAAGGGGGCGGGCTTTACGGTGTACGTGACGGTATGCGGACCGATACCTGCCGAGCGGGCGTTAAACAAATTTCCCGTTACACCCGGCCCCTCGAACAGCCCGCCGGCCGGTTGCCCTTTGAGCGTAACGAGGGGCACATCGACACCGCACATGTCGGGTATCGAGTCCAGTTGTGGCACGACGGGCGGTACGGCTGTTACAACAAACGGGACCGACGTACCGGTACAGCCGTAAAAATCGGTTGCGGTCACCACATAGCTGCCTGTGGTCGTGGCGGAAAACGTTGCAGCTGTCGTTGGCGGGCCGGGCGGTTGCGCATCCTGTTGCCACGCGTACTGTACCCCGCCATTCGTTTCGAGCGTCAATACACTGTTCGGACAGAGCTGCGGCTGCTGCGCCTGTATCGTCGGTACCACTGCCGCCGACCGGCTTATAGCAACAGGGTTTGTTTTTGACACACATCCCGCCAGTGCGTAAGTCAGCTGTGCATAAAACTGCCCCGGCTGCTGCGTACTGATTTCGTTGGCAGTTTGTGGCAGCAACTGTCCGTTCTGGTACCACTGTACGGCGACACCAGCCGCATTACCGACCGTGAACGATACCGTACCCGTTGTTGCGCAGAGATGCCCACTGTTTGTTAGTGCTGCTTCAGCTCCGACGACGCTGATTTGAATTGTCGGGGAGTCGGCGGCTTTACTGCAAACCGTTTTCAACGACACATACACCGAGTAGTCCCCAGCCTCACGGACGATCAGGCTCGATCCGGTAGCGCTTGGCAGGTTGACCCCGTTTTGTCGCCACTGATAGTTCCAGTCGGGGTTATCAGCGGCCTGTATCGTCGCCGTTTGTCCCTGACAAAGCGTAAGGCTGGTCATGTCGGCGGGTTTGGCCTGAATACGCACGGCCGGATCGGGGGTCGACTGTGGGGGGCATTCAACAACCAGCAGCTGAAAGTCGCGCCGGACTTCCCCGATTTTAACCCCGTTCCGGTATTCCTCTACATTTACGGCGAAGACGAACAAGCCGGTTTTCGAGGGTGTGCCGGTAAGCTGACCGGTGCTCCTGTTGACACTCATAGCAGGCACCCCCGGTATGGCACTGCCTGCACTATACCCCGATTGCCAGGTTACTTCGGGGTATGGACCCGCCGATACGCTATTGTTCTGCCCATTGGTGTTGCCTTTCTGATTGAGGGGCGTCACCAGTGAATAGCGCAGCTCATCGCCGTCAGGGTCGGTACCGCCGAAGGGAAAGGTAAACGGCTCACCCAGGCAGAGGTATTCGCCGTTGATAGCCGTGAAATGGGGCGACGAATTCTCGAAAATACGGCCGTTCTGTTGCAGGGCGGGGAATTCCAGATAGAACGTGTACCCCACCTGCGACGGATTGACGATGTTGCTGATGCCACCGTTTCGGTTGCGGGTCTGGTACGACATGTAATAGCCCTGCGAATCGGTGTAGCTCGCGGGCGTCAGATACAATTCATAGCCGAACGTAGCCACGATAAAATCCAGATTCTGCTGTTTGGCACAGTATGCGTTGGTAAACGGAACCGATGATCGACTGCCGGTTTCAACCAGCGTAAACGACTGCATGAATACATTATCGCGCTTGCGGTATATCCCGACCAGCCCTCCCATCTGCTGATTGGCCCGCTGCCCGGCTTCCAGGTAATTGGTCACCGTGATTCTGTAATGGCCCGGTACGTCGCCCACCAGTTTCATTTCGATCTGTCCACCCACCTGATGCGTCGCCCAGCCCGTGTAATGCAACAGGAGCGCAATGACCAATAAGCCCAACCGAACGGAGATGTGACGCATAGCGCAGCGGAAAAACGCACTGAAGAGGAAAACGACAATCCGCAACTTAATCCAGCCAGACCAGTACGGCGGCTAGTTTTCAACAAGTGGTTCGTCTATTTATCAGGCCGTTACGCTGGACTCCATTTATTCGTTGCAGGCCCTTTCCGTTTAAAGTCTCTCTTTCGCTGCTTATACGCTTCATCCGTCAACAACAACCTGTTTTTTAGGATTTTACACATATGAAACGTGCGCTCACCAACTGCCTTCCATGACAGGTAATGAGCGCACGTTACCGTTTGCTACCAGATAGTGAATTGACTGATAAGGTCATTACGAAACCTTATCATTAGATACAGACGGCGGCTACTGAGCCGACGTCAGAAAAAGCCGTAGCCGAATCCGGTCAGACGAGCGTTGCTGATCGCCAATCGTAACTCGTCGGGCCAGCGTACGCAAATCCGTCGATGTGTTGGTGATGATAATCGGCCGGTTGGGCAGGCGTCCCCGGATAAGGTTTGTCGCGTATTGTGTGATGTCGAATGTGTAGCTGTCGGTCAGTTCGGGCTGTGCGGGGTCGTAGAAATAGCCCGCAGCATTGTTCTGCGCCACATTCCCGATGGCTCCAATTGGCACGACAGACAGCAATTCATTCTGTGCGTTTGCTTCAAAAATAGCCAGGTCTGGCGGGACCAGATTGTCCCGCAGCGTCTGCCGGATGGGCTCCAGCACCAGCTGAGCACTATTGACACCGGCATAACCAGTCGGTAATTCAAACTGGTTGATGTACGGAAACTCAATCCGCGTACGCAGCCCCATACCCGGCACAAGAGACGAACTCCGACCGGTCAGGTTACTGCTGACGGCGTCTGATCTTGTTTGCAGGGCAGCCAACGGCGTACCACTTCGATCGCTGATAAACTGCGTAAAGTGAGTGGTCTGTAGCGGAAAATGAATTGACGATGACCGCACAACGACGTCGGTATTGTTGTCCACCGCGTGGTAATAGAGTCGCAGCCCCGTCAGATTGTTCGTTGAAAAACCAGCCATCGTATTGCCAGATGCTGGCGTAAGCACGACGAAGCCTTTCCAGAATTCATCCATCGTTACGTTGTCGACAATCGAGCCGTCGGTCAGCGCGGTAAAGAACGACTGGGCCACGGTTGTATTCATCCGAAAGCGAATCTGCCGATAGGCACGGGAAAGAGGGGTACCGGCAGAGGTTGTGACAGGGGTACCGGGGCCGGGCGTTACCGTCCGGGCAAAAAGGGCTTTACTGTCGTACGGCACTGAGCTGGTGTTGTAATAAACTTTACTCCGGTTTAGTGCCGTCTGTAGTTGATGCACCTCAACGCTGAAAGCCGTCGTGGTATCGCCGTACGCATAAGCGTAGCCCAGCTCGAATACAAGCGAATCCAGCGTCAGATTTGAGGTCGATGCCAGTGGGTTCGATGCGTAGTCAACGTTACCGTAGCCCCGCGTCGTCAGCGTACCCGTATTGGAGTCGGCCCAGCGACCAACCAGAAAGGCGGTGTCGGCTGACGACTGAGCCGACGTCACGAACGAGTCGGGCGACAGCACCGTCGACACCCGGATACTGATCGTATCGAGTGCCTGAATGGAAAACTCCTGCGGATTGATAATGGCCTGCCCGATGTCAAGCCTTCCCGACTGACAGGCACATAAGCAGAGCGCAGCCATCAGCAACCCGGCAACTCGGTGAATAAAATGCATCTGAAAAGTAAATAGTAAATACTCAGGGCAGCGAAACGTTCATCGCCCGTAGTTCTTCCTGTGTGATGGCCGGCATACCCCGCCCCTGCTGTAGTTTGCTGATAACCCGTTCGCCCACCCGCCGGGCCTGCGCTTCGTCGGCAAACCCACGATCGCCAGCGATACCGGGTATGGCTGGTTGGTGAATAATCAGGTTACCGTGGTTAAGTACGTCGTAGCCCCAGCCCATTGGTGTCTTGTACAGACTCAGCTCGTAAGCCGTCCGGGACCGATAGTACTGATAAGCCGTCAGCATGGCCAGTACGGCCAATATGACAAACAGAACGCGCCGGACAGCAACTGACCGCCCGGCGCGTTCCAAACTAGAAGGCATCCGTATTCTGTACCGTTGCGGGGTCGAACACCCACAGGTCGTCATAACGGCTCGATGAGCCACCCGTCGTTACGTACCCTTTGTTGCCGATAGCAAAACCCTGTGCATACTGCCGGTCGGCTCCTTCAAACACACCCAGCGTTGCCCACAGGTCGGTAGCAGGATCATACTGCCACACAGTTGTTCCGTTCCCCGTCACGATATAACCTTTGCCGCTGATCGCAAAGCCAACAGCGTAGCTACGGGCAATGGCTGCCTGATCGGTCGTAAACTGAAGCTTCTGAGTCCAGAGGTTCTGGGTAGGATCAAACATCCACCAATCGCGCAGCGACGTACCGTTGTTATTGCCCGTACCCATGTACGCTTTTCCGTCGATAACGAAGGAAACCGCACCAACCCGCTTGTCGCCACCGTAGCTGGCGGCCTGCGTCCAGGCTGCGGTAGTTGGGTTGTACGACCACATATCCTTCACGAAGTTTCCGTCGAAGCCAGTGCCTACATAACCAACGTTGTTGATCGAGAAAGCAGTGGCATTCCGCCGGGCGCTGCCGCCGAAGTCAGCAATTTTCTTCCATGTATTGGCCGATGGATCGTACTCGTAAAAATCCTTGAGCCGGTCGCCGTTGGTATTGACGCCGGTGCCGATATAGCCTTTCGTGCTCGTTGCAAACCCGACGCCATAGTAGCGACCTACACCAGCGTACGTTGCTTTTTGGGTCCAGGCGTTACGCGCAGGATCAAAAGCCCAGAAATCGGTCAGACGGTTGTTATCGGAGTCGATACCCGTACCGACATAAGCGATGCTACCGATTACGAAGCTGGACGCTCCCGTCCGGGCCACACCATCCAGCGACGATCCTTTGGTCCAGTCGCCCAGCGTACCGGTCGTGCTCGAACTATTACAACTAGCCAGCCCACCGGCCCAGCCCAGACAACCTACGAACAGCAGGGCGTTGACCCACTGACCACGAAAACGAGACATAAATGAACGATTAGTAGTATGGGCAGGCAATTGCTCCTGACCACTGATTTGATGCAAACTCATGAGAAACGTAACGGAAAAACAAGGCAAAATTAAACGAAATCTCTTCTATATAACAGACCCGCAACGCACCATCGTACATTGCGGGTCTGATTATTCCTCCGCCACTGAACGCTGGAACCCGTTTTAGGGGTGACTTATTTTTATGTTTTTCACCATCAGCCCTCCACGCATCTTCTGCTGAATCGACGAACCGAGTTCCGGCAGCGGGTTACGCACTGCCGTCGCAGAATGACGACCCGACGCGGCCGTACCGGCAATCTGATACAACGCTTCGTTCAGCAGTGCATCCCGCACGTCGCCCAGCGGGTACAGCGTGATGGGTTCTTCAACCTCAACCGTCGGGGTAAAACCAGCCGAATAATCCGACTGCCCCAGGCTGTTGTACGACCGGAACACAATGGGCTGCATACCCCAGTTGATCTTGCCCGTATCGTCGGTTATTGTGATAGACCCCACATTCTTGCCATAGGTTGTAGTGCCAATCGTATTTACTGTCATATAGGGCCGAAGACCATTGATAATCAGCTCACTGGCCGATGCAGTTCTGTCGGTAGTCAGTACATATAGCCGGTTCAGATTGCCACCGATGTTCTGCGCTTTAGTGCTGAATTTTTGCAGGAAAAAGTCGCTGCCGTATTGCTTTTGCAGCGCCGGTGTAATGGTACTGTTCCAGTTTTCGCGGAAGTACAGCTTCGAGTCATCAACCCCTTTCCCGATCAGGCTGGCCAGATTCGCCGACGACGATGTGTACCCACCCGGATTGTAGCGCAGGTCGAGCACCAGTTCATTAACGCCAGCCGCCTTGAACTGGGCAAAAACCGCGTCGACCTGATTATCGTATTCCGAACCGTTGCTGCCGTTGGGTGCCGGTACGAATTGATTGTAAACTAGATAGCCAATTTTTTTGCTACCCACCGTATAAATTGAATCGAGATAGACCGGATTCGCCTGAAAAACAGTAGCTGTCACCGTCTTCGTCACGTTGGAATCGACAATCGACTGATTGCTGACCGTTGCCAGGCCGAACGTGTAGTTAGTCACCGAATCATCAAATAGCAGCGACTGGTAGTTGGTCGTTGTAACGCCCTGCCCGTTCACTTTGGTGATGATGTCGCCCCGTTTCAGGCCCGCGCTGGCGGCTGGCGAATTGGGCAGCACGTACAGCACCTGCGCGATCACATCCGTCGAACCGCTGGCCCGCAGGTACAGCGCAAACTCCATTCCCGTCGTCTTGCTTTCTCCGCTCAGGCTCGACGTCAGGTCTGTGGCACTTTCTTCGATCCACGAAAACCGGTCACCTTCCGGGTTCGTCGTCGCATTATACGTATTCAGGATGGAGTTGAAGAAATCAGATGGGGCCAGGGTTTTGTCGGGATTCGCCGGAATCTTGTCGTTCCAGTAGTAGTACGTCTGCATGTTGTCAAGAATCCATGCATCGACCGTCTGATTATCGTTTGTCGACGTCGTTGTCGATTGGGGCGTCACCGCATCGTCGGCTTTCTTACAGCCTGCTACCGCTACCAGGAGGCCGATCAGCAGAACGCCCTGCTTAACTCCCCACACGTTCAAGATACTGTTTTTCATAGTCGTATCGCTAGTTCATAGTCGTCTATTTAAGCAATACGCTGCCTGCATTGGGGCTGTTGCCTGTTACCGGTTAATAAACGATTAACCTGGTAGACCAATCTACGAATTGGCGGATTGAGTCGACCAATCGACCGGCAGATGATGCTACAGATAGAACTTCTTCCGCCGGATTACTTCTTCGACCACATCGGGCACCATGTAGCGAATCGACCGGTCAGACCGGATGGCGTCGCGGATAAACGTGGCGGAAATATCGAGTAGGGGCGCGTCGACCAGCTGCACCTGATCGTGATGGCGCAGCGTGTTCTCCGCCGTGCCGGATACGCCCGGCCGGGGGTATACGTAAAGCCCGTATTTGTCGAGAATTTGCTGGTAGTTTTTCCAGTTGACAAACTGGGTCAGGTTGTCTTCGCCCATGATGAGCCGGAACGTATGCTGCGGAAATTTCTCGCCCAGCCGGGTCAGCGTATCGATGGTGTAGCTGGGCTTGGGCATTGAAAATTCAATATCTGTAGCTCGTAGACGACTGTTATCCGCGATGGCCTGCTGCACCATGTCAAAGCGATCGAAGGCATGGAGCAGGCTGGTCGCTTTTTTAAAGGGGTTCTGGGGCGACACAACAAACCACACCTGATCCAGATCCGTTGTTGTCGCCATCGTGTTGGCAATAATCAGATGCCCGATATGAATAGGGTTGAACGACCCAAAAAACAGCCCAATTTTCATGTATGAAGTTTTAGAGTCGTAAAGTTATAGGGTTGTAAAGTTAGCTGACGCGTCCAGTGACAGCGGAGCTAACTTTACGACTCTTCAACTGTAAAACCTTACAACACTATTCCTCTTTCCGGCACTTCGTTCTTTTGCACGAAATCATCGACTAGTTTCTGCGCTTTCTGGAGCGAGGTGTCCAGGTCGTCATTGACGAGAATAACGTCGAATTGATCCTGAAAACTCATCTCGAAGTGAACTTTGAACAGCCGCTTCGATAAGCTCTCATCCGTTTCAGAACCACGACCGATCAGCCGCTGCCGCAACGTCTCTTCGTCGGGCACTTTTACAAACACCGCCAGCGCTTTGTCGCCGTAGTAGTGCTTTAGTTTCAGCCCACCCTGCACATCGACATCGAATAGTACATGCTTACCGCTATCCCACAGACGTTGAATTTCGGATTTGAGCGTACCGTAGAACGCTCCGGTATATACTTCTTCCCATTCCACGAATTCGTCGGCGTCAATTTTGTGCTTAAACTCATCGGGCGTCAGGAAATAATAGTCCTTTCCGTTTTCTTCGCTACGCCCCCGCCGGTCGCGTGTACAGGCCGAAATAGAGAATCCGAGGTTGTTGTTTTCTGCCAGCAGATGCTTAACGATGGTTGTTTTACCGGAGCCGGAAGGGGCCGAGAAGATAATAAGTTTACCGTCCAATGTGGTAGAGATGAATGGTGTTAAAACTAATTGGGGTGAATAGAGCGCCGAAGGCCACTCTATTCACCCCAATCTATAATCAGCTTTTCTCAGCTGAACGTCAGTATTTTAGACTTAATCGTTGCAATCAGTTGATCCGGGCAGCATTTCTTCTCCATCCGTTTTGTCAGGAGTTCTTTCACTTCCCGTTCGAGATGATACATCTCGATGCAGGGGCGGCAGGTTTCCAGGTTATCTTTCAACCGGGCAAGCTGCTGTTCGGTGGCTTCCCCATCCACTATCAACTGAATCATCTTCAGACAGTCCGCCCGATGACCGCACTCATGTTTCATCCCGGGCTTATCAGCCGATGAAGACGACGATGGCAATGACGTTTGCATTGGAAAAATATTATTTATTCCAAGAATAATATTAAGTTATGATATCAGCACAACCTATTAATCGATAGAAAAGGTTCGTTTTATTCGTCACTTTCTTCGTCATATCCCATTGACGATGCATAGTCACGGAGCTTCTCTTTAAGCAGGTTACGGGCGCGGTGAAGTCGAGACCGAACCGTACCAATTGGAATGTCCAGAATCTTGGCCATTTCCTCATACGTGAACCCCTCGATGTCGCAAAGAATGATTACCGTTCGGAAATCGACGGGCAGCGAGTTAAGTGCCGTTGCCACTTCGTCACCGATCAGATCAGAGACTGTTTCAGCCCGCAGATCGACAGTGTGTTCGGTTTCGGCGTCTTCCGAATTATAGGTCGTTTCCACGTCCTGATAATCGACTTTGGCCGGTTCCTTACTTTTCTTCCGGTAATCGTTTATGAAGCTGTTCTTCAGAATCCGAAACAGCCACGCTTTTGCGTTAGTTCCTTGCTCAAACGACGAAATAAACCGGAACGCTTTCAGGTACGTGTCCTGAACGAGATCATTGGCATCGTCCTCATCCATCGTCAGCCGAAACGCGAAATTGTACATGGAGTCGATGTGCGGCATAAACTCCTTGTTGAATATCTGGTATTTCTGCTGATCGGTGTAGCTGGCACGAGCAGGCGTTTCGGCAGTCGGTTGCGGGCTGTCGGGTTGTTGCGTTTGGTCGTCGTCGCGAGTCGGCGTATCTGACATAACTTGGGGTATGTTCGCCATAAAAGTAATCGTTAATTGCCGTTTACCATCGGCATAATCAGCCAATCAAAACGGCAATTTTTCCGTAAAACGCTGATCAGTATTTGGTTGAGACTGCAAAAATTAATCCTTTGTTTGAAAAAAAGGGTTTCCCTGCCGATTTGTCAGCGAACGTTTCACCCAACCTCAACGTTAAAGCCGACTTTACTGACCAGTAGCATCAGTAAAGTCGGCTTTTTTACGGAGGTATCTACCCTATGCGGCAACCGGCGTAAAGTATCGTTTTAGCCAGCTATCGCCCGCCCTGACCTGCCAGCCTGTCCGAAAAGCACCGGCGGTTTGCACCAGCGTATCGTACAGCAGCGTATCGGGCGTAAGCTGCCCCGCCGTAACAGCCGCTTTGACAGCAGGCAGCGCAATCGTACTGACCGCACCGTTTTCAGCCACCAATGCCACCGCGCGATCCGTAAAATTAATGGCTTCGCCCGACTGACTAAGTTGCTGTGCCAGCGTCGTCAGCATCCGGACCGACGCGTCGATCGAGCAGCCGCTCGGTAGGTTGAACCCTTCATCGACACCTAGCACAACGAAGCGGTTAGCCACGACCTGCGCCGATGCCAGCAACGCCTGCCCGTGGGCGGCCCAGCCCGTTAGCGACTGTTCCATACCGGCCCGAACCTGCTCGCTTTCCGCATCGGTTAATTCCCGGCTAGCCTGATAAACCCAAACGCGGGCCGAATCGGGCAATTGGTTGAATTGGACGTACATAGTTGATACGTTGAAAATGCAGTAATTCTTACTTTCTCCGTCGTCGGGGCGACAGTCATGAAATTACAACCCTTGCCCCTGCGCGATGAGTTCCGACACGTCGAACACCCGTACGCTGTCTTCGCGGTTCTTGTTTTTCACCCCGTCCGACATCATCGTCATGCAGAACGGGCAGGCTACGGCAATCGTGTCGGCACCCGTTGCGAGAGCTTCCTCGATACGCTCAACGTTGACGTCTTTGCTGCCCGGCTCCGGCTCCTTGAAATATTGCCCGCCACCGGCTCCGCAGCAAAGCCCGTTGGCCCGTACGCGCTTCATCTCGACCAGATCGGCGTCCAGAGCCGCCAGCACCTCGCGAGGGGCTTCGTAGACCTTGTTAGCCCGGCCCAGATAGCACGAGTCGTGAAACGTAATCTTACGCCCTTTGAACGACTGCCCACCCTCGACTTTAACGCGCCCTTCGTCGATCAGCCCCTGCAAAAACTGCGAGTGGTGGATAACTTCATAGTTGCCACCCAGTTCGGGGTATTCGTTTTTCAGCGTATTGAAGCAGTGCGGGCAGGCCGTTACGATCTTCTTGACGTTGTAGCCGTTCAACACCTGAATGTTCGACATCGCCTGCATCTGGAACAAAAACTCGTTACCGGCCCGACGCGCCGGATCGCCCGTACAGGCTTCTTCCGGCCCCAGCACGGCAAACTTGATACCGACGTGGTTCAGGATGCGGACAAAGGCGATGGTTACGCGCTTATACCGGTCGTCGAATGAGCCAGCGCAGCCCACCCAAAACAAGATTTCCGGGGCCTCACCCGACGCGGCCATATCAGCCATTGTCGGTACGGTGTATGTTTTTTCGTTGACAGTCATCTTTTTGTCTAAGGTCTAAGGTTTACAGTTTAAGGTTGTCTGAAAGCAGAACATTGACCCTTAAACATCAACCGTTAAACTATTTTGTTAGGGGTTCATTAACCTGCTCGGCCCAGTTGAACCGGTCGCTGGGAGAGAATTTCCAGGGGGCCATATTGTTTTCGATGTTGCTGAACATTGCATTCCACGACGCCGGTGCTTCCGATTCTTCCATGACCCGGTACCGGCGCAATTGCAGGATAATGTCGAGCGGGTTAATGTTGATCGGGCAGGCATTGACGCATGCCTGACAGGTCGTGCAGGCATTCAGTTCTTCGGCCGTGATGTAGTCGCCCAGCAGCGATTTGTCGTCTTTGTAGTCGGGTCCGTTCGTTTTCCAGCCCTTCTGAATATCTTCGAGCCGGTCGCGGGTGTCCATCATAATCTTGCGGGGCGACAGTTTCTTACCCGTAATATTTGCCGGACAAGCCGCCGTACACCGCCCGCACTCGGTGCAGCTGTAGGCATTCATCAGGTTGATCCATTTCAGGTCTTCGACGTCTTTTGCCCCAAACCGCCCGATCTCCGCAGGCTGCTCACCATTGTCATTAGCCTGCGAACCATCAGGCTCAGTCGTGACGGGCAGGCCCAGTGCCAGTTGCACTTCTTTCGTGATCTCTGGCATATTCTGCATCTCACCCTTCGGTTGCAGGTCGGAGAAATACACGTTCGGGAAGCCCAACGCGATATGCAGGTGCTTCGAGTAGGTTACGTAGATGGCGAAGGCCAGAATCCCCAGAATATGCAGCCACCAGGCCGTCCGTTCGTAAGCTACAAGTGCGGTGTCGCTAAAGCCGGTGAACAAAGGCTTGAGGTATTGGCTCACCAGAAAGTCCGGAACGACGCCCTGCAACTCGCCGTAGTGCCCAACGCCCCGGTCGCGCAGCACACTGTCGGCCGCATTCCAGGTCAGGAAGGCAATCATCAGCACAATCTCAGCCGTTAGGATGATCGTAGCGTCTGAAATGGGCCAGCCACGCAGCTCCCGGTGCCGGCTCGCCTGCAACCGGCTGACGCGTGCAATGAACCGGCGACACAGAAACACGACACAGACCGCCAGCACACCGAAGGCCAGCACCTCGAACACGTCGATCAGGACCGGGTAAATGGGCGTGATGATAGGTGCAAACAAGCGGTGCGTACCGAGAATGCCGTCCAGAATAATTTCCAGAATCTCGATGTTAATAATGATGAACCCCGCGTAGATTACAAAGTGCATAACACCCACCAGCAGGTTGGTGAACATCTTCTTCTGCCCAAACGCCACGAGCAACATCGTCTTCAGCCGCTCGTCGGCATGATCGAAGCGATTTTCGGCCCGACCCAGCCGAATTGCCTTCGCAATAAGCTTTACCCGGCCGGTTATGAACCAGGCCGTAGCCGCTAAGGCCGCTATGAACAAAATTTGCTGTACGATTTCCATTTATTTTTCTTCGCTTACAGAGTTGACTATCAGGCGTATGGCAGATAGGCCTATTATTTTGTCGTTTTTTTTTATTGAAACAGTTGTGGAAAGTCCGCCGGATTCCTAGTTTTGCACCCACGTTTCGGTGATGTAGCTCAGTTGGTAGAGCAAAGGACTGAAAATCCTTGTGTCGGCGGTTCGATTCCGTCCATCACCACCACCTTAACGTAAGCCTTCCCACTGGGAAGGCTTTTTTTATGTCCGTGCTGTTCGCTCACTCTCTTCCGTAATCCCATATTGACTGAATTAGTATGCAAGCATACTAATTTTTGAGTAAGCAAAGATACGTTCTTCTGTGTAGAGAACAAGCACTAAACAGCCTTGTTTTGGACAACTTCAGGAGAAAACAGTATAAACCCACGGCCTTGCTGTTCCAGCTATCACAGGTTCATCTGTATACCGATAGCCTGCATGAGCTGACTGGCGTTGAACGCTGTACAAACACCGGGGCGCAATTGATAGTCAAACAGAAGTTCGCCGTCGCGCAGGTCCGACTGAAAGTGGTAGTTACGAATAAAATCGGCTGCGTTGGTGAGCTGCCCCAACTCAAGGTCGTGCGTCGATACGAAGCCGGACGCGGTTGTTTTGTGCAATTGCCGGATGAGTGCTTCGGCACCCCGATGCCGATCAGCGGAGTTGGTACCTTTCAGAATTTCATCCAGAAAATACAACACTGGCAACGTCGACGGTGTATTGGTTAGCGTAATCAGGGCTTGCAGGCGTTTGAGTTCGGCGTAAAACGACGACGTGCTTTCTTCGAGCGAATCCTGCGTCCGCATACTGGTAAACACCTGCACCACGGAACAGCTGAACCGGTCGGCACTCACAACCGCCCCGGCCAGTGCCAGCACGACGTTGGCCCCTACCGTCCGCAAAAACGTACTCTTCCCCGACATATTCGAGCCAGTAATCAGGATGGTTTGCCCCGAATTAGCCATCGTCAGCGAATTGGCAACACTGCGGTTCGGCGGCAGCAGCGGGTGCGAAGCGGCTTCCAGTTCGAGCCTCAGTTCACCGTCGGTAATCGTTGGCCTAGCATAGGCGGGGTGAGCGTAGGCAAACCCGGCCAGGCTGTTGAGGGCTTCGAGTTCGCCCAGTGCGTCAAACCAGCGACGCAGGGCAGTGCCGTGTTGCTGCCGCCAGCGGTTCAGACCACTCAGGTAATGCCAGTCCCAGAGCGACGCGACGCCGAAAAACAGGTAGAAATATGGATTGAGCCGGAAGTTCAGCCCCTCGGCCAGCGACGCCAGTTGCCGGACTGCGTCGGATGCCTTCTGATTATGGCTCGACAACGCCTGCCGAATCGCCTTCAGCCGGATCGCTTCGCCCGGTACCTGCTCGGCCTGCACAAACAGCGTGTTGACGGTTTTCAAAGCCGTAGCCAGTTCAGCCGTCTGCTCGCTCAGCCGCCTGACCTGATCGGTAGTTTGTCGTAATGCCAGCCACGATACTGCCAGCGACGTCAGCACAGCCGCCCCCGGCACGTAACCCGTAAGCCACGCGACAAACAGCGCAACCGTCGCAACCGGCAACGCAAACCGCCCGGCGTTGACATAGCCCGGTACGGGCGTATGTGGTGCTTCGGCCCAGCCGATCAGCGATTCCGGCGAACGCCCGATGGTTTCTTCGATGCGGGCTAGTGCTTCGAACTGCTGCCGCCAGTCGAGTTGGGGAACGAGTGCCTGCGCGGCTTCCTGCCGCAGCCGGATCGTATCGGCGGTCGACGGATTAAGTAGCCACGTTGCGAGCCGTATTTGCCCTTCTCGCGTGTGCGTCCGGTTGAGGAGCCGGAATAGCGAGTGAGCGCCGAACACGTCCAGATCGCCCGCATACGGGTGCGTGGCCGAGGCAAACAACTCCCCCGTTTCGGGTCGCCGGTACTGCCGCCGAAGCCGCGCCGACTCATCTTCGTTGATAAACGCCAGTTGACGCGCCAGATCTCGTTCGCGCCGGATCGCCTGATGCTTCCGCAGCAAAATCAGAAAACCGACAACACCGACTATCAGCACCGCCACAGCCGCCCACTCCTGCCCTGCCCGACCGAGTAGCCAAGTGGCAACGGCAACAACCGCGAACCAGAGCAGCCGGCCCGTCGCCAGTCGATTGTGCCGCTGTTGCGCGTCCTGCTCCTGCTGTAAAAACGTCTGTTGCCGCTGCTGAAACACAGCGTCTGTATCAATTGGCATTTGTTACGGGTTGAGTTTCGAGCATAAAAACAGTGTCGGGTCCCTGACCCGACACCACAGCAAAAGCAAATCGACCTAGTTGTTTTGTCATGCTGACGCAGGAAGCATCTTCGGTAATTGACTACCGCACGAAGATGCTTCCTGCGTCAGCATGACAAAACAACTAGGGCAGCAAACAAATACTATCTACGGAAAACACTACGGCTTACACTCGCGGCAGGTGCCTTGTATGAGCAGGTTGGTTTCGCGCCGTTCGTAGCCGTCGGGCAGGGCCAGGGCGGGAATACGAACGCTGTCGAGGCAGACGGTTTGACCGCAGTTCTCGCACTTGAAATGGACGTGATCGTGGTGATGATGCCCCTGCGCGCAGGTTTCGCGGCACAGGGCATACTTTGTACCACCTTCGTCATCAAGTACCTTGTGCAATAGCCCTTTATCCAGAAATGTGCGCAGTGTCCGGTAAATCGTGACGCGGTCGTGGTCGGGGCCGAGGCCGGTTTCAACATCGTTGTGCGCTAATGCGTAACCCGCTTTCAAAAACAGGTCGAGCACTTCCTCCCGCCCGGCGGTGTGGCGGAGGTTAAAGCTTTTGAGTGTTTGTGCAGCGTTCATAGCAATACGAGTTATCGGTGTGGCAACGTCTACTAACTAATCGGTTCGAATTGCAGCCTGACCAGGTTGGCGTACACACCATCTTCCAGCAGGGCCAGTTCGTCGTGTGTGCCCGATTCGGCGATCTGCCCTTCACGCAGCACGTAGATTCGGTCGACCTTACGGATGGTAGCCAGCCGGTGGGCGATGATAATTGTCGTGCGGTTCTGCATCAGCTCGTCCAGTGCCGACTGTACCAGTTGTTCCGATTCAGCGTCGAGCGAACTGGTAGCTTCGTCGAGTACCAAGATGGCCGGGTCTTTCAGGATAGCGCGGGCAATGGCGATGCGCTGCCGCTGACCACCCGATAGTTTGACGCCCCGTTCACCCACAATCGTCTTGAAGCCGTCGGGAAACGACTCGATGAAGTTGAGCGCGTTGGCTTTACGGGCGGCTTCGCGCACATCGGCTTCCGACGCGCCCAACCGACCGTACTGAATGTTTTCCATGATCGTACCACCGAACAGAATCACTTCCTGCGGCACGACGGCGATGTTCTTACGAAGTTCGGTTATGTTGAATGTATTCAGGTCGCGACCGTCGATGCTGATACGTCCCCCGCTGAGGTTATAGTAGCGCATCAGCAATTGCACCAACGTCGACTTACCGGCTCCGCTCTGTCCCACGAGTGCGATCTTTCGACCGGCGGCCACGTCGAGCGACACGCCTTTCAGTACCGGAATGTCAGGCCGGGCGGGGTACGAAAACTTGATATCGTCGAATTGAATGTTGCCCTGTACGGGAACGAACAGCGGCAGTTCGTCGTCAGCGTTGACTTCAGACGCTTCGCCCAGAATCTCCAGAATCCGCTCCGACGAGCCAACCGTTTTCTGCAACTGCGCGTACAAGTCGCCCATACCGGCAACCGAACCGCCGATAAACGTGGTATACACGATAAACGTCAGCAGGTCGGAGAACGGCATTTCGTTGTGAAGCACCAGCGAACCGCCGTACCAAACAACGCCGATAATACCCCCGAAGAGCGCGAAGATGATAAACGACACGAACACACCCCGGTACTTGGCCGCGTGCAGGGCGGTGCTGACCACTCGCTGCAAAGCCGAACCATAGCGATGAATTTCCAGCCGTTCGTTGGTAAACGCCTTGACAATGTTGACCGATTGCAACGTTTCCTCGACCACGACGTTAGCCTCGGCCAAGTAGTCCTGCGCCCGCTTCGACAGTTTGCGGATGAATTTTCCGAAGAAAATGGCGGCAATGATGATGACCGGGAAAGTACCCAGCATAAACAGCGTTAGCTTCCACGATACGTAGAAAATGATGGCCGTACCGATCACGAGCGTAGCTACCTGCCGGAACAGTTCAGCCACCGTCAGCGTCAGCACGTCCTGCAATTGAGAGACGTCGGCCGAGATACGGCTTGTGAGTTCACCCACCCGGCGCTGCTCGAAAAACGGAATCGGCAGGGTGATGATTTTGCTGTAGGTAGCCCGGCGCACGTCGGCCATGGCCCGCTCGCTGACCTGCGAGAAAAAGTAGATGCGGAAAAACGAAAAGATGGCCTGCGCCACCAGTACGCCCACAAAAAACAGCGTGACCTGATTGAGTGTGTACGCTGATTTCCCCTGAATAACGCTGGTGATCTGCCCAATGAGCAAACCAAAGCTCATCGTTGTTCCGGCCGACAGAATCAGGAATACAAACCCGATTATGTACTGTACGCGGTAGGGCCGCACAAACCGGAAGATGCTCAGTGCCTTGCGAAACCCTTCTTTAGTAACCCGTTTTTTGTCGGCTTCGTCCGATTCTACATCGGCGTTTCTTCGTTTAGCCATTGGTTTGATTGTCAACCGGTTAATCTACCGGCGTAGGTGTATTATTCCGTTTGTCCCTTGTAGCCCGACTGCTCAAAAATCTGTCGGGCATCGGCGTTCTGCATCAGCTCCCGAATGCCAACACTGCGTTTGTCATAGTACATACTGACGATGCGCCAGCCCAGCCAACGCCCAATCGCACCGGGAGCGGCCGGGCCGATCTCCGCCGTGAACGGACGCTCATTCATATATCGCTGTTTAATGGCCGGACTCGTCTGATACAACAGCTTTTCGTCGATAAAGTGCGCCCAGACAATGTCCTGTGCGTTAAACGTTTCGGTCAGTTGCTTGTCTGAATAGCCGATAATCAGGCTATCGTTCGTGTTGGGCAGCATGGTCCGCGTAAAGACATACCCTTTTCCGTAGTACACCATGTCTGCCAGCAGCGTCTGATCGGTGCGATTAGTGGCGTTGTACCGATCCGATATAGCGAAGATAACAGCCGGAACGATGTATTTCCGCTGATACCGACGTAGAATGTATTGCGGAAACGACGGACCTACGGGCCGGTATTTCGACTTAGGGCCGGCGAAATAATCAATTCCGATGACGACTAAACTATCATTAACAACCAGATCGGGGCCCATGAAGCCCGTTGCAATCGTTTCGACGCGAGGGGCTTTAAAGTTGGGAAAGTCTTTTTTGATGTTGGCGAAGGCGTCGGCGAGTTGAGTCCGCAGATCGGCAAGATCGCCGTATTCGGTTTGCAGTTGTTTGTTGAAGTCCTGCAAGGCCGGATTGTTGACCCGATCAGTCAATTCCCGAACGAGGGCCGTATCATTACCGGCCTGATTCGCGTTAAAGTACAATTGAGCAACACCGGGATGCTGATTCAGGAAGGCGCGAATGTCATTGGCCGATTTAGCCGCAAACAGTTGCTGATCGAGCCGAACAACCGTGACTTCGTCGGGTTTTGAGCACGAACAAAGCCATAAAGCGCAAAAAAGCCCGACGAGGGCAACGCGTATTTGCATGAAAATCAACAGTTTTCTGTATTGAAAACGTACAAATTTATGAAAAAAGTTGCAGGGTTCGGGTTCATTTCGCTGCTTCTGCTGGGTACGCTCAGTCAGGCGCAGACCAAGTCACCGGCCCTCTACCGGTTGAAAACGAAGGAATCCAGCGTTACCGAAAAACGGTTTCGCAAAATTCTCGGCGATAATTACGACGGGCAGGATCAGAACAAGCGTAATTACGATGATGACCGCAAGCGTCGCCGTCGCCGACAAACAACCGGTAGTACCGACGAAACCGGCCCCGACTACGCCCGCCCAACGCACCTGATCGAAATGGGTATTCGTTTCGCCCCCTCCCTCGATCTCAACACGGCCGAGGGGTCGGGTTCGTACCTTGGTTTCCGGAACAACGGCGCAGGGGTACGGCTTAGTGTCGGCCCAACACTGGATTACTACTTCTTCAAAGATCGGTACGCCTTCAGCACGGGGCTATGGTACACGATCAAACGATCTGGCTTTCAGATGCCGGGCACGTTTGGTCAATCGCGGTTCAACCCGAATTTACCGGAACAGGAATCGACGTACAATCTTCAGTATCTGCAATTGCCGGTTACTGTCAAGATGTTTGCCAACGACCTCGCACCGGGCGTCCGGCTTTACGTACAAACGGGTGGCCTGCTGAGCCTGAAACTTGCCGAAAAACCGCTCGACACGGCGCGGAACGGGCTGTATCTGGCAGAAAGCGGGGGTAGTCGGAGGCAGTATGGCTTTGGTGATATTGAGCTGTTGCTGGGTACGGGGGTTCAGTACAAACTCAACCGCAACAACGCCGTCAATGTGGGATTAGCTACCAGCGGGGTCTGCTGAACGTCGCGCGGGGACGGGAACTGGTGTCGAAGAATCGGGTCGTATCGATTGATCTGGGCTTCCAGTTTTAAGTTTTTAAACTCAGAGAGACGGATTTTTTCAACACAGAGGCACGGAGAACACAGAGGTATCACACAACATCAGGTTGGGCAACGGTAGACGAACTGGCGTTTCAGACCTGACACTACATAACACCTCTGCGTTCTCTGTGCCTCTGTGTTGGAAAATTATCAAATCCGCATCTCAATACCTTCCTGCCGCAGGTAGCCTTTCAACGCGGGAATGTCGATTTCGCGGAAGTGGAAAATGCTGGCAGCCAGCCCGGCGTCGGCCTTTCCTGTTGTGAACACGTCGACGAAGTGATCCATCGTACCGGCCCCTCCCGACGCGATGACGGGGATGTTGGCCGCACCCGAAATTTGTGCGGTCAGGTCGAGTGCAAAACCGGCTTTCGTACCGTCGGCGTCCATCGATGTCAGCAGCAGTTCGCCCGCGCCACGATTCTCCACTTCTTTCGCCCACGCAATCGTGCGAAGTTCGGTTGGTTTGCGTCCGCCGTGGGTGTGTACGATATGCTCCCCATCAACGTAGCGCGTATCGATGGCTACAACGACGCACTGACTGCCAAATTCCAGCGCCAGCTCGTTGACCAGATCGGGGTTACGCACCGCCGACGAATTGATCGAAATCTTGTCGGCCCCCGCGTTCAGCAGTGCCGATACATCGGCCACCGACGAAATACCGCCACCGACGGTAAACGGAATATTGATTGTATGCGCGACGTTCCTGACCAGCTCAATCAGCGTTTTACGCTCGTCGACAGTAGCGGTAATGTCTAAGAACACCAGTTCGTCGGCACCTTGCTCGGCATACATGGCCGCCAAAGCCACCGGGTCACCCGCGTCGCGCAGATTTACGAAGTTGGTACCTTTCACGGTGCGCCCGTCTTTGATGTCAAGGCAGGGAATAATTCGTTTTGTCAGCATCAGTAGCTGTCGATTAGTTTTCGTTGCATATACAGTTTGGGATCGTCGGGAAAAGTGAAACCGAACTGTTCATAAAGCGTATGAGCATCGACCGTGACCAGCGTCCAGCGTCGAAGACCCTGCAAGTCAGGATAGTCGACGATATACTGCACCAGCCGTTTCGACAATCCTTTTCCACGATGTTCTTTCACCACAAACACGTCCGATAGGTAGGCAAAGGTGGTGTAGTCGGTAATGACGCGGGCAAAACCAACCTGCTGATCGGCAAGGTATACGCCAAAGCACAGCGAGTTGTCGACCGCTTTGCGAACCAACTCCATCGGCATATTTTTCGCCCAGTACGATTCCTGACTCAAGAACTGATGGACAAGATTTAGATCAAGCCGTGATTTATCTGTGCTGATAATGTAGTCGTCGGTCATCGCTCACTTAAATTGTTCTCGGTGTGCGTGTAGGTCTAAAAGAGCTGGTTCAGCTCAGTCAGGATTTCGGTCACGTCGCGTAATTCAGGGATATCGGTGTATTCTCTGTAGAAAGTAGACGGATTACTGTACGAATAGAACCGGAAACCATCATGACTGAAGATCGAGAAAGCATAAGCCTCTCCATCGCTGACAGCCATCCGACCACGCGTTCTGCGAGCTTTCACCGTGACGGTCCCGTCAGACGATAATTCGTTCCAAGTCGAATCTTTGGGAAAGCTGGCGTAATATCTGGCTTGTACATCTGACCATGTCGGTAGCGTAAGCAGGTGTTTGTCAACCAGTTTATTCCAATCATCCATCGATACTCTTGCTTTTAGATAGTCGCGCTGTACGCTAGGCGTGCCAGTTGGTGTATATCGAATTCTATACCCATCAACGGTAAGCCGCTGGTTAGTTTTGCGGATTCGATATACGCTGTGTGCGGCCCCGCGCACCAGACCCTGCCTGTTCCAGACATACACTTCGTACTCCCCCTCTTTTAATGTTGGTGTTCGCCAGCCAAGTTGCTGAGTGAGGTGATCCAGTTCAGCCTGCCACCTTTCGTCATACTGATCAACAGTCTTTGTCGCCTGCGCGCTAGCAAGCAGTCTGACGAAAAACAAGGTAATTACCAGCAGACCATACCTCATCACTACTGATTAATTTTCGACAGTTCCTTCAACGTAACACGCCCCTCGTAAATCGCCTTGCCGACAATGACGCCGAACAGGCCCATATCGGCCAGCGTCTCGATATCAGCCATGTTGCTGACCCCGCCACTGGCGATGATGTTCAGGCTGGGCAGTTGCTCCTGCATCGTACGGTACAGTTCAAACGACGGTCCCTGTAGCAGTCCGTCTTTGGCTACGTCGGTGCTGATAACGTACTGAATACCTTTCTCGACCCAGTTCTGCACAAAGTCATACACCCATACATCGGTGCCTTCTTCCCAGCCGCTGACGGCAATTTTCTCGTTTTTCGCGTCGGCACCCAGGATAATCTTCTCGGCTCCCTGCTGCGACAGCCAGCGTTCCATCACGTCGGGCTGCTTAACGGCGATGCTACCGCCCGTCACTTGCCTGGCACCGCACTCAAACGCAATCCGCAGATCGTCGTCGGACTGAACACCACCGCCGAAATCGACGTGAAGGCTGGTTTTGCCCGTAATCAGTTCGAGCACTTTCCAGTTAACAACATGCTTCGCCTTTGCCCCGTCGAGGTCGACCAAGTGCAGGCGCGTCAGGCCAGCGTCCTCAAACTGTTGCGCCACTTCCAGCGGGCGGGCGTTGTATTCTTTTTTCTGACTGTAATCGCCCTGCGTCAGCCGGACAGCTTTACCGTCGATGAGGTCGATAGCGGGAATGATATGCATGTTTTTCTAAACACAGAGTCACAGAGAACTCACGGAGACACCAGAGCAATATCTCTGCGTCTCCGTGACCTCTGTGTTGAATTTATAACCGTAAGAAGTTCTCAAGTATACGCTGCCCGACATTGCCGCTGATTTCGGCGTGAAACTGAGCCGCGTAGAAATTGTCGCGGTGCAGCATCGCGCTGAATGGCCGGCCGTATTCACAAACCGCCGTGGTATGTTCGCAGACGTCGGCGGCATAGCTGTGGACGAAGTAAACGTAATCGCTTTCCGATAGCCCTGTCGTCAGCGGACTTTTCAGCGAGTGAATGCTGTTCCAGCCCGTGTGCGGCACTTTCAGCCCCACGTTGCCCGGTAGTCGGCGCACGTCGATGTCGAAGATGCCCATGCAGGTCGCGTCGTTTTCTTCCGAGTGGCGGCACATCAGCTGCATCCCGACGCAGGTACCCAATACCGGCTGTGTCAGCGACGGAATCAGTTTGTCGAGGCCGCGCTGCCGCAGGTACGCCATGGCCGTGCTCGCTTCGCCCACGCCGGGAAAGATCACTTTGTCGGCCGAGCGAATTTCGGCTTCATCGTCGGTAAGCAGGTAGCTGGCCCCCAGCCGGTCGAGCGCGTACATTACCGACTGCACGTTCCCCGCGTTGTATTTGATAATGACCGTTTTCATAAAGCAAAAGCCCGGCTGATAAACCGGGCTTGGGTATGGCTGTGAGGAAAAATCCAGAAACAATCGTACCGCCCGTCGTTAACGGTGGTGATGGAGATCAATAATTGTCTGGCTATAACTCATGTAACAAAAGTACCGGACGCAGGGCGCAAAATCAACTGACGTATTGAAACTGTCTCAAACAGCATCTTGCTGTTTGTTTGAAGACTAAGCAAACAGCAAGATGCTGTTTGAGACAAGTTATTGAGCTATTTCGACGGGCACTGCCTGCAACGCTTTGCGAACAGCCGGAGCGACTTTCGTACCGAACAGTTCGATAGATCGCAGGTTTTGCTTGTGCGAAATCAGGTGCCCGCCGATCATTTGGCCGAGGTAACGCGTGTTCTGAAACAGTTCGTGGAAATGCAGAATCTTGTCGATTACCTGCTGCGGGCTACCAACCATGAGCGGCCCGTATTTGCGCGTCTGCTCGTACTGCTCACGGCTAATAGGTGGCCAACCCCGCTCCCGCCCGACCCGATTCATCAACAGCTCATAGGGTGGCCAGAACTCGTTCGATGCCTGCTGCGAGTCGTCGGCGATGTAGAACTGAGAGTTAGCCGCCAGTTGCAGCTTACTCACATCATGACCAGCCTTCTCCGCCGATTCACGGTATAAGTTTATAAATGGCACGAACCGCTCCGGTGTCCCGCCCAGCATTGCTACCGTCATCGGCAGGTTGAGCCGCCCCGCCCTTACGGCCGATGCGGGCGTACCGCCAACGGCAATCCAGATCGGCAGTTTCGGTTGCAAAGGGCGCGGGTAGATTCCGGCTTGTTTCAACGGTGCCCGAAGCTTTCCTGACCACGTTACCTGTTCGCTTTCATTGATCGCCAGCAACAGGCTCAGCTTCTCCGTAAATAGCTCATTGTAGTCGCTCAGGTCGTAGCCGAACAGTGGAAACGACTCGGTGAACGACCCGCGCCCGGCCAAAATTTCCGCCCGACCATTCGAGATCAGGTCCAGCGTAGCGAAGTTTTGAAACGTGCGCACCGGGTCGGCCGAACTCAGCACCGTTACGGCGCTTGACAGCCGAATGGTTTTGGTTTGAGCCGCAGCCGCAGCCAGTATCACCTCGGGGGCCGAAATGATAAAGTCGGGGCGATGGTGTTCACCCAGCGCAAACACATCCAGCCCAACTTCGTCGGCCAGTTTTATCTCTTCGAGCAGTTCCTGCATTCGCTGATGTGCGTTGACCGCCTGCCCTGCTTTGTTGTCGGGATTTACCTCTCCGAAACTACTGATGCCTAGTTCCATATATTTCCAGGAGTATTAAATGTAGATACACCATTATTATCCATATAACAAGCCGGTTCCGTAAAACGTGCCCGTCAAAACAGACTACCCTGCACGACTTTTGGTTGCAGGACGGGTTCGCGCAGGTTCAGCCCGCAGTGTTGATTTAACTGGCGAATCCAGTACAGAATCAGTTCGGGAGCGGTATCGTTGTCGCCCCCACCGTGGATAAACAGATAGGCCGTTTGCAGTCCTTTCTCGAACCACGTTTTTAGCCGCTGCACCCAGGCGTCGGTACGGCTATAATCAGTTTGGTGGCCTTCGTTGGCGATGAAGCGAAGCGTCAGCACCGGACTGCTCAGTCCCATGTGCAGTACATCACGCCGACCGGCTACGTCGGTGATGACCACATGCCGGTGTAGGGCGTGCAGGCGTTCGAGCGTCTGGGGCCAGACCACTTTACCGAACCAGTCGGGATGGCGAAATTCGACGGATACGTTCAGTTCGTCGGGCAGGTGTTTGAGGTAGCTTTCCAACACGGGCCACTTGTCGGGCCCGAAGTGGGGCGGCAGTTGCAGGAAGGTCATGCCCAGAAACTCTTCCAGTTGCAGCACCGCGTTGACAAACTCTTCGGTCTGTAACTCGGCCGCTACCAGTTGCCGCTCATGGCTGATAAGCTGCGGGAATTTAGGGCAGTATGCAAAGCCGGGCGTGGCTTCGTTTTTCCACTTCTCGATCATCCCCGGCGTTGGAATCTGGTAGTGCGTCAGGTTCAGCTCAATGGTGTTGAACTGCCGGGTATAGTAGTGCAGGAAGTCTTTATCTTTCGCGTTGGTTGGGTACACCTTCCCCACGTAATCTTTGTTTGCCCAGATTGGCCCACCGATATACACCTGTGGCCGAACGGCGGGTTCGACGGCCGTCCAGACCCGCGCGTTGAATGGATTACCGGGGGGCAGTGCGAAGCTAACTGTATCAAGATTAGGCGTCTTTCCGAATTCCATAGCCGTTGAGATGAAGTAGCTTAGCAAGTAAAAATACGGCATATTTGTTTGAAATCCACCGTAATGCCATCCCGTTCAACCTTGCAAAAACTGGCCCAGCAGCGCCTTGCCGATGCCGCCGTGTTACTAGCCGCCGACCAGCCCGACACTGCTTTTTACCTCGCCGGTTACGCCATCGAATGCGCGCTGAAAGCCGCCGTCTGCCGCACCCTCGATCAGAATGACTTCTACCAGCCCGACCGCACCAACAAAGGCAGTCGTTACGTGCAGGACCGTGTTTTCCGTGAGTTTAAAACGCACAACTACAGCGATTTGCTGGTGTTATCCGGGCTTTCGGCTAAATTTGAGAAGGCAAGAACGGAGGACGGTCAACTCGAAACTGCCTGGACACGAGTACGCAGTATGAACTGGTCAGAGCAGGTTCGTTACAACCTCAACTCTTTTTCTGTTTTACCTGTTAGCGAGTTTGTGGAATCGGTTAACACGATTGTCGTATGGATAAGCAAGTACTGGTAGGCGCACTAAGCAAAGTGTTTGATGCACTCAAACAGAAAGGGTATGCTGTCTCCGCATACCGAGTCATGCCCGAATATTTAGGGTATCGTGAGCTGCCGCTTTTAGTCGGTGTAGTCGTCCCTTCGTGGAAGAACGAGCCTTCGGTTAAAGCAAAAATTTCAACTATCGTAGACATACTGCATTCAGGCATACTATCATCTGATGAGCGTGCTTATATCTCGGGGGTAATACCTTACAATTCGCAGGAGGAGATGAACGAATTTTTCGACGAACAGGAAGGTGTGGGCCGGCCGGTGGTGGAGCCATATTGGCCGGACTGAGTGCGCGCGTCAACTGACCAAATTCGCTGCCCGTCCGGTATTTCCCGCGACGGGCTTATTTTTGTCCTTTAATCGGGCGTAGCCCCGCCATAACGAATGATCGCCAAGACATACTCACCCCAGGATATTGAAGCCAAATGGTATCAGTACTGGCTCGACAATAAGCTGTTCAGATCCACGCCCGACGAGCGGGAGCCGTATACCATCGTGATTCCGCCCCCCAACGTTACGGGGGTGCTACACATGGGCCACATGCTCAACAACACCATTCAGGACGTGCTGATCCGGAAGGCGCGGATGGAGGGTAAAAATGCCTGCTGGGTGCCCGGCACCGACCACGCGAGTATCGCTACCGAAGCGAAAGTCGTGGCGATGCTGGCCGAACGCGGTATCAAAAAGCAGGACCTGACCCGCGAGCAGTTTCTGGAATACGCCTGGGAGTGGAAAGAAAAATACGGCGGCATCATCCTGAGTCAGCTGGCCAAGCTCGGCGCGTCGTGCGACTGGGACCGGACGCGCTTTACGATGGAGCCGGACCTGTATCAGTCGGTTATCGACGTGTTTGTCGATCTGTACGAAAAGGGACTTATTTACCGGGGCGTTCGGATGGTCAACTGGGATCCGCAGGGGCGCACGGCCGTGTCGGACGAGGAGGTGATCACCAAAGAAGTGCAGCAGAAGCTGGTGTATATCCGCTACGCCATCAAAGGCAGCACGACTGATACCGGTGAGCCCGAATACATCACGATTGCGACCGTTCGGCCAGAAACAATCATGGCCGATGCGGCCATCGCCGTTAACCCTAACGACGAGCGGTACACGCATCTGCATGGCAAAACGGCGATCATCCCGCTGATTAACCGTGAGGTGCCGATCATTACCGATGAGTACGTCGCGATGGACTTCGGTACGGGTGGCCTGAAAGTGACGCCCGCCCACGACCCGAACGACTACAGCCTGGGCATCAAGCACAACCTGCCGGTTCTCGACATTCTGAACGACGACGGTACGCTGAATGAGAAAGCGCAGATTCTGGTCGGGCAGGATCGGTTTGCGGCCCGGAAGGCTATTATCAAACTGCTGGATGAAGCGGGGCATCTGGTCAAGACGGAGGATAACAAGTCGAACGTCGGCACGTCGGAGCGGACGGGCGCAGTGATTGAGCCGAAACTGTCGTTGCAGTGGTTCCTGAAGATGGAGCAGCTGGCCAAACCCGCCCTCGACGGCGTTATGGACGACACCATTCAGCTGGTTCCGCCGAAGTTCAAGAATATGTACCGGGCCTGGATGGAGAACGTTCATGACTGGTGCATCAGCCGACAACTGTGGTGGGGACAGCGTATTCCGGCCTACTACATGCAGGACGGCACCGTAATCGTGGCCCGCAGCAAGCACGAAGCACTGGAGAAAGTACAGCACGAAAAGCTGCTGTTCGCCATGACCGAAGCCGACCTGACGCAGGACGAAGATGTGCTCGACACTTGGTTCTCGTCGTGGCTGTGGCCGATGTCGGTGTTCAACGGTATCGAAGAGCCTAATAACCCCGACATCAACTACTACTATCCGACCAACGACCTCGTTACGGCCCCCGAAATTCTGTTTTTCTGGGTGGCCCGGATGATTATTGCCGGGTACGAATACAAAGGCGAAGCACCGTTCAAAAACGTGTACCTGACGGGTATCGTCCGCGACAAGTTGGGTCGGAAAATGTCGAAGTCGCTGGGTAACTCGCCCGATCCGCTCGACCTGATCGATCAATACGGGGCCGACGGCGTTCGGACGGGGATGCTCTTCAGCTCACCCGCCGGTAACGATCTGCCGTTCGACGAAAAGCTGGTTGAGCAGGGCCGGAATTTCAGCAACAAAATCTGGAATGCGTTCCGGCTGGTTAAAAGCTGGAATGTATCGGAAACGGCCGATGCCGGAGCCAATGCACTGTCGATCCAGTGGTTCGAGTCGAAGCTGAACGCGACGTTGGTCGAGATTGAAGACCTGTTCAGCAAGTTCCGCATTTCCGACGCGCTACAGGCCATCTACAAACTGATCTGGGACGATTTCTGCGCGCAGTACCTCGAACTGATTAAACCAGCTTACGATACCGAAGCCGGTGCAGCCCAGCCCATCGATAAGGCCACGTTCGACGCAACGATTGATTTCTTCGAGCGGCTGATGTGTCTGGCGCATCCGTTCATGCCGTTTATCACCGAAGAAATCTGGCAGGACATCCGCGAACGGAAAGACGGCGATAGCATCTGCGTGACTGCATTCCCGAAAGCCGGGTCGGTCGATCAACCGATTCTGACTGACTTCGATACGCTGTTCGAGATCATATCGAACATTCGTAATATCCGGAGCACGAAGCAGCTTTCGCCCAGGATCGAACTGCCGCTGGCGATCCGCACGGCCGACAGCCAGCGTTTTCAGACGCTGGAACCGCTGATTCAGAAAATGGCCAACGTCTCAGCAGTGACGTACACGAGCGAGAAGAGCGAAGGAACGGCGTTCCTGATTAAGGCCGACGAGTTCTTTGTCAATCTGGCGGGCGAAGTCGATGCGGAGCAGGAAATCGCTAGCGCACAGAAGGAATTGGATTACCTCACCGGCTTCCGCGAATCGACCCTGAAAAAGCTGTCGAACGAAAAGTTTGTCGCTAACGCCAAGCCCGAACTAGTCGAGCGGGAGCGGCAAAAACTAGCTGATGCCGACGCTAAGATTCAGGCTCTGACCGAACGACTGAAAAGTCTGATGGCTAGCAGCTAAGTTTTTAACAGCGTTCTGTTGTTCAAGACCAGAAGCTATCAGGCAATTACTGGATTTTGCTTTTGACGTGGTTCGGTGACTTCGGTTGCCGGACCACGTTTGTTTGTATCCAGCCGGAGTATCAGCCCGTATAAACCGATCGCCAGATAGCTGAGCAGACTAAATCCCTGCGAATAATCGTACAGAGTTGGCCCGATCGTGTCGAAAATCATTAGTCCGATCAATACGGATACCCAGACCACAACACGCCGAGTTTTGAGTTGACTGGTTACGGTCAACAGTTGGTAGGTGGCTGGTATCGTCAGCACCATCGTTACAAAATGCCCCTCCCAGGTTACCCCCGAGACCAGCAACATCGTCAGATAAACAAGCACGATCACGGACAAAGGCACCACTGCCAGGTGGCGACTAACCCAGGCCCGCCAGAACGTCAGACCGAAAACCAGTAGCTGTGCTGCCAGGCTAATCCTACGGACAATTGGTACGTGCCAGTCGACGATGTTGTACGCGTGGTTGTTGTACGCATTTCCCGCCGACGTCAGCAGCTTACCCAGCATTGATGGCAGGCTAAAGCTGATCGAATCCGTGTAGATTTTTCCGGCTTGCAGAAACGGTAGCAACGTAATCTGCCAGAAGTCGACGTAATCCTGATACCCGCGATTGACACCCCGCATCATCAGTACAGTGGCGAAAATTAGTGCGCTGAAGACAATCGTTTTCAACAGCGTAGGCACCGGTTTACGAATGAAGAACAGCAAAATCAGCAGGGCGGGCATCACTTTCAGCCATGTCGCCATCGTCAGCAGTAGCAAGGCTGTCGTCTGTCGCCCCCGCAGGTAGAGGTACACACCACCCAGGCTAAGCAGCGCGACTAGTTCGTTGATATTGACCCAGATGATGTTATGCCAGAAATACCGAATCGTTGCGACGAACCCCACGGCAAGCGCGGGGGCCAGATTGGCCGATGGAAAATAGTACCGGAGAATGAGGTAGCTGAGACGCAGAAGACCCAACCAGGCCATGAAATTGAAGAACGTAAACACGCCCACCGCAACCGGGAATGGCATCAGCCCCAACAGTTGAAAGACCAGCGGAGCAAAGGGCGGGTACAGAAACTCCTCGGCCCCGCCAATCCGGCTATACAGACCGTTGCCTTCGATAAAATTCACCCCCGCCGACCAGAAGATATAAATGTCGCCGTGCACGTCCTGCGTGTTTGCTTCCTGTACGGCTTTTAAAACGGCAATGATTAGTATACTGACGATCAGTAGTGTTAGTTGAATCGTATGGGTTCGCCAATAGGTCGTCGTGAATAACTGGTTCATTTATAGTTGAGTTAGCGTTATGTACAAACGTATATAATTCAATCATTGCGAAACCATTTTCTCGATTCTATTCATGAAATGGTATGAATCGTTCTATTTTTGCTCGAATGACAGCGCTTACATCACAAAAACCTGCCGGTATGAACAAGTGTATTTTCCTCGACCGCGACGGCGTTCTGAATGAAGACCGCCCCGACTACGTGTATCGGGTCGACGATTTTATCATTCCCGATGGCGTCCCCAGGGCTTTGCAATTGTTTAAGGATGCCGGCTATCTGCTGATTATCATTACCAATCAGGCTGGCATTGCCCGTGGCTTATATACCCGCGACGATGTCATGAACTGTTACGCTTATTTACAGCAACAGTGTGGCAACCTGATCGACGATATTTACTATTGCCCACATCACCCGAAGTTCGATTCCGAATCGCTGATGCGTAAACCCGGTTCGTTGATGATTGAGAAGGCGATGGCCAAGTACAACATTCAGCCAGCTACATCCTGGATGATTGGCGACGCGTTGCGGGACATGCAGGCCGGCCGCCGGGCGGGGGTCCGAACGGTACGCATTGCGCATCCGACTGCAACGGACTTGCTGGACAGCGAACGCTGCGCTACTGACCTGCTCGAAGCGTCGCACTATGTGCTTAGCCAGGGCTAGTTCCAATCGCCAGTACGCAAAAGAGCCCCGTGAATCGACTTATTCACGGGGCTCTTCTATTCAGTATCGTACCGATTAAGCGCGTACCTGATGCACGGAAGCGGGTTTATGTACACTGCCGTAGGCCGGGCAGTTTGACCGCCGGGAGCAGGCTCCCATTGACAGGGCAACCAACGCGGTCGCCACAACAAGTAGTTTTTTCATCGAATAAGTGGTTGCGTTCAGTGTCACACAGATAACGAATTCTGTGCCAGAACCGTATGTGGCCGTGGTGTTGGATTAGTAATCGGCACCAATCCAGCACCACGGCCTTTTTCTTTATTCGTCCACCTTCGCCAGTTCAGCCGCTTCCTCGCGCTCTTCGGCCGCTTCAGTTGCCTCCAGTTCGGTCATTCCCGGCTCGGCTTCGCCGTAGCCCAGGATCTTCAGCATCACCTCGCTGTTTTGCTCCGGTGCGAACAGCCGCGACCGCAGATTGCCGTCCTCATCCATATCCACGATCACGTGTTGCGGAGCCGGAATCAGGCAGTGCTGAATACCGCCGTAACCGCCCAGCGACTCCTGATAAGCCCCGTGTGGAACAGCCCCACATACTGCTCTTCCTCATCCTGGTTAAAGATCGGCAGATACAGGTCGGCGCTGTGGGTTTCAGTGTTGTAGAAATCGTGCGAGTCGCAGGTCAGACCGCCGAGGTTGACTTTCTGGTACGGGTTGTCCCAGTTGTTCACGGCCAGCATGATGTATTTCTGCCCCAGCCCCCACGAGTCGGGTAGCTGCGTGATAAACGAGCCGTCGATCATGTACCACAGCTCCTTGTCGTTCTGAAGCTTCTGATCGATCACGTTGTAAATCACCGCACCGCTTTCACCCACCGTATACGAGCCGAACTCGGTGAAGATGTGCGGCACCGGTACGTTGTTCTTGTTGCAGATCCATTGAATACTCTCCACAATCTGATCGATCATAGCCTGGTAATCGTAGGTAAACTGGAACGAGGTCTGAATCGGCATTCCCCCGCCGATGTCGATCGAATCGAGGTCGGGGCAAATCTTGGCCAGTTCGCAGTATTTGTACATAAACCGGCTCAGTTCACTCCAGTAATACGCGCTGTCTTTGATACCCGTATTGATGAAGAAGTGCAGCATTTTGAGCTTGAACCGTTCGTTGGTCGCGATCTTGGACCGGTACAGTTCGTTGACGTCGCTATAGCGAATACCCAGCCGGGACGTGTAGAACGCGAAGTTCGGCTCCTCGTCCGTCGCGATGCGAATGCCGAAGTTGACCGACTCAGCCGTTACCGAGTTTTCGTAGGCTTCGATCTCCTTCAGGTTGTCAAGCACCGGCACGACGTTGAACCCCTCGTTGATCATCTCACTCAGGTACTGCGTGTACAGCGGCCGTTTGTAACCGTTGGCGATGATGTATGTCTGCTTGTTGATCTTGTTCATCTTGTACAATTCGCGCACAATCTGAATATCATAAGCCGACGACGTTTCGAGGTGAACGTTGTTCTTCAGTACTTCTTCAAGTACAAATTTGAAGTGGGATGACTTGGTGCAGTAGCAGTACGTGTAGTTGCCTTTGTAATTGTACCGCTTCATCGCATTCTTAAACAGCAACTTGGCGTGCTGAATATGCTCAGTGATCTTCGGCAAAAACGTCAGCTTGAGGGGCGTACCATACTGCTTTACAATGTCCATCAGCGGTACATTGTTGAACAACAGCTCGTTGTTCTCGACGTTGAACTCCCGCGTGGGGAATTCAAATGTCTGGTCAATCAGGTCATAGTAAGTTTTCATCCCTACGATCGGCACCGAAAAAGAAGTTATGGTTCTGAAAAAAACAGGCGCGAAAATGGCCGTAAAAATCGGGCTTTACAAACCACAAACACGCCCTTTGAACACAACAGCAGCGGGAAAGTTTTTGATTCAAAAATCGTGTTAAGATTTTGCGGGCGGGCAGCGGTTTCCCCATTCCGGCGGAATGCCCTATTTTTGCCGTCAGTCCCGTTTTTACGTACCCACTAATGCCCCAGTCTATCCATTTCATTGCCATCGGCGGACGTGTCATGCATGACCTTGCCCTGACACTCCAACAGGCCGGCCATACCGTCACCGGCTCCGACGATGTACTCTATGAACCATCGCACACGCGCCTGAGCCAGCACGGTTTGCTACCGGCCGAACTGGGCTGGTTTCCCGACAAGGTTCACGCGAGACTGGATACCGTCATTGTGGGTATGCACACGCAGCCCGACAACCCCGAGCTGCTACGGGCGCAGCAGCTGAACCTGCCTATTTTTTCGCTGCCGGAATACATCTATCAGCACAGCCAGCAGAAGCAGCGGATTGTTATTGCGGGGAGTCACGGCAAAACCACCATTACGGCCATGCTGATGCACGTACTGACGTTTCATCAGCGGGCGTTCGATTACCTGGTCGGTACGCAGCTCAACGGGTTCGACTCGACGGTACGACTGTCGAAAATGGCTCCGCTCATCGTGATCGAAGGCGATGCGTATACATCGTCACCGATTGACATGACGCCTAAGTTTTTGAATTACCAGCCGCATATCGCCCTCATCAGCGGTATCGCCTGGGACCACGTCAGTGTTTATCCGAGCTGGGATTTGTACGTCGATCAGTTCGAGACACTGGCTGAAGCTATGCCCAAAGCCGGTATTCTGATTTTTGATGAAGCTGATAATATGCTTGACATCATCGGGCAGAAAGAGCGTACTGATATTACGAAAGTACCGTATCAGCCGCACCCCAGCGAAATCGTCAACGGGCAAACGTATCTGCTGCCCCGCAAAGGCGGTAAGATACCGGTGCCGGTGTTTGGCGAGCACAACATGAAAAACATTGCGGCTGCGCTAACGGTCTGCGATCGCATTGGTATCACCGACGATCAGTTTTACGCAGCCATCCCAACGTTTAAAGCCGTTACGCGACGACTCGAACAGGTAGCCGAGCGTGCTGGCAAACGGCTGTTCCATGATTTTGCCTACGCCCCGGCTAAAGTTGAAGCGACCACAGAAGCGGTCAAGAAGCAGTTCCCAAAAGATACTTTACTGGCCGTGGCGGAGCTTCACGCAGCCAATCTGCTGCCGGCCTTTCTGGATGAGTACCGGCAGTCGCTGGATCAGGCCGATCTGGCAGCTGTGTTTATCGATCCGTCGACGCTATCGGACGATCAGCCAATGGCTGACGCCGACTCGATCCGCACGGCTTTCGGTCGCCCCGACCTGACGGTATTCACCAGTTCCAGCGAACTGCGTCAGTATCTGCTCGACAACCGCGACAAAGCCACGATCTTTCTGCTGATGAGTGCGGGAACATTCGGCGATTTAAACATGACCGACCTGGCCGACGTGCTGCTTTAGTATCGGCGTTATTCTTTCAAATCAACTGTTATGCATAGTATCGTTGTTTATTGCGCGTCCAGCCCCGGCACCAACCCCGTCTATAAAGACGCGGCTGTCGAACTGGGCGAAAAAATGGCTGGCTACAACGTCCGGCTGATTTACGGCGGGGGCGGTTTCGGCCTGATGGGCACCGTTGCCGACTCGGTTCTCCGCAACGGGGGCGAAGTAACGGGCGTAATTCCCAACTTCCTCGCTGATCTGGAAGTAGCGCACCAGACTCTGACGGAGATTCACTTCGTGGAAACCATGCACGAGCGTAAGTTCAAGATGGTGCAGTTGTCGAAGGGCGTCATTGCGCTGCCCGGCGGCTACGGCACCTACGATGAGCTGTTCGAGATTCTGGCGTGGCGGCAGCTTAAATTGTACGACGGCCCCATCGTGCTGCTCAACATCAACGGCTACTACGATCTGATGCTCCAGCAACTTGACCGGGGTGTTCAGGATGGCTTTATCAAACCCGAAAACCGCGACCTGCTCCTCGTCGCCGACACCGTCGATGAAGGGCTGGCGCTGATCCAGCAGTTCTGGGAAGCGGTATAGCCGATTGGTTATCAATCAGAACAGGCCAAAAAGCATGGGGGATGTGATTTCGAAATCACATCCCCCATGCTTTTTGAAACCACCTTCTACCTCTTCGACACCGAGAACGAATACGGTGCGTCGGCGGGGTTAGTACCGCGCTGGGTATTGGGTTTGTCGGTCATCTGTACGTCGAGCGTAGCGCCTTTCATCAGCTCGCTGTGACTTAGCCAGTTAGGGCTGTATGCCTTTCCGTTCAGCCGGACGTCCTGCACGTAGCGGTTCTGCTCGCCATTGTTAGCCGCGTTGATGGTCAGCGTTTTGCCGTTTTCCAGTTGCAGCGTCACCTTTTTGAACAGCGGGGCACCCAATACGTACTGATCGGTGCCGGGGCAGACTGGGTAAAAACCCATCGACGAGAATACGTACCAAGCTGATGTTTGCCCGTTGTCTTCGTCGCCACAGTAGCCGTCAGGTGTTGGTTGATACAGGCGGTTCATTACCTCACGCAGCCAATATTGCGCTTTCCACGGCTGACCGGCGTAGTTGTAGAGGTAAATCATGTGCTGAATCGGCTGGTTGCCGTGGGCGTAGTTGCCCATATTCATGATCTGCATCTCCCGGATTTCGTGAATCACCGAACCGTAGTACGAATCGTCGAACACGGGCGGCACAACGAATACGGAATCGAGCATTTTGGCAAAACCGGTCCGGCCACCCATCAGGTCGCTCAGGCCCTGCACATCGTGGAAAACCGACCAGGTATAGTGCCAGCTGTTACCCTCCGTGAAGGCGTCGCCCCATTTGAACGGGTTGAACAGCGACTGGAACGTACCGTTTTCGTTTTTACCGCGCATCAGTTTCGTACTAGGGTCGAACAGATTGCGGTAATTCTGGCTGCGTCTGGCAAACAAATCAATCTCGGCCTGCGGACGCTTCAGCTCTTTCGCCAGTTGCCAGATCGTAAAGTCGTCGTAGGCGTATTCGAGCGTACGGGCGGCATTCTCGTTAATCTTGACATCGTACGGAACGTAGCCCAGCTTGTTATAGTAAGCCGCGCCCTTCCGCCCAACCGACGATAGCGGCCCTTCGGTCTGGGTATTTTTCAGGATGGCTTCGTAGAGCGTGTTAATGTCGTAGCCCTGCCGGTTACCTTTCAGGTAGGCATCGGCAATGATTGACGCCGAGTTGGAGCCGACCATGCAGTCGCGGTGGCCGGGGCTGGCCCATTCGGGTAGAAAACCGCTTTCCTTGTAAGCATTTTCCAGCCCCGCCATGATGTGGCTGTTCAGCGTCGGCTGGGTCAGGTTGAAGAGCGGAAAAACGGCCCGGAACGTATCCCAGAAACCATTGTCGGTAAACATGTAGCCCGGCAGCACCTGTCCGTTATAGGGGCTGTAGTGTACGATCTGCTTTTTAGCGTCGATTTCGTAGAACTTACGCGGAAACAGCATTGTCCGGTACAGGCACGAGTAGAATGTCCGGGTCTGATCGGCGGTACCACCCGACACCGCCATGCGCTTCAGTTCGGTGTTCCAGATCGCTTTCGCTTTGCTTTTTACCGTGTCGAACGAGTCGTTGCCGATCTCCTCCAGGTTGCGCTCAGCCTGTTCGGGACTGATAAACGACGACGCTACGCGGGCGTACACCTGCTCGCCCTTGCGTGTCTTGAACCCAACGACAGCCCCAACATGATTGGCCTGCTTCGCCAGTTGCGTCGCCGACAGCGTGTCGCCACTCCAGACAGCGGTGTTGGCAAACGGCCGGTCGAACTGAATGACGAAGTAATTTTTGAAGTTGGCCGGAACACCCCCGCTGTTCTTTGTCGTATAGCCCACAATTCGGTTTTTACCGGGGATGATCTGGATCGATGAGCCCTTGTCGAGGGCGTCGATCACGACAAACGACGAGTCGGTTTCGGGAAACGTAAACCGTAGCGCAGCAGCCCGCTCGGTTGGGCTTATCTCGGTCGTAACGTTATGGTCGGCGAGGTAAACGCTGTAGTAGTACGGCTTGGCGATTTCCGATTTGTGGGAAAACCAGCTGGCCCGGTCGTCTTCTTTGTAGCGCCGTTGGCCGGTAATCGGCATGATCGCGAACTGCCCGTAGTCGTTGATCCAGGGGCTGGGCTGGTGGGTTTGCTTGAAGCCGCGCAGCTTGTCGGCGGTGTAGACGTAGGCCCATCCGTTGCCCATTTTGCCGGTCTGCGGCATCCAGCAGTTCATGCCCCAAGGCAGCGAAATAGAGGGGTAGGTGTTTCCCGTCGACAGGCTGGGTTTTGAATCGGTACCCATCAGCGGATTGACCCACTCGACCGGGTCGTCGACCCGGTCGACGTTTTGTGCCAGCGCACCAGCCGACAGAGCCAGCGTCAGCGCAGCACCAAGAACATACTTCATTCGTTGAGGATTAAGTAAGGAACGCATTAGTAAATTCACGGAATCAGCTCCTGCTCCAGCAGGTTTTGCAGCACATAAGCCTGTGTGCCGTACAGCTTGGCCATACCATCCAGATTCGATTGTACGATGGTCAGGTTGTCGCGGTAGTTGGGCAGGCAGTACTTGGCGATGGCCTGTTCGATAGGCCGGATAATGGCTTTCTCGGCTTTGGCCAGTACCCCATTCACAATAATCAGTTCGGGATTGAACAGGTGAACGGCCGTAGCCAGTCCGCGACCCAGCTCACTACCGATGTCGCTCAGCAGATCAATTGAGAAGACGTCGCCCAAACCCGCCTTGGCAATGATGGTTTCGATGGTCAGGTTGTCCAGGTTCTCCTCGGCCAGCAATGACACAGCTCCGGCTTTCAGACCGGCTTTTGCGCGTTGAATCAGTGCCGACGCCGACGCCAGCGTATCCAGGCAGCCAACCTTTCCGCAGTGGCAGAGTTCGCCCCCCTCGGATTTCATCTGGATATGCCCCAATTCACCGGCGAAGCCACCCCCACCCTGAAAAATAGTCCCATCAACGATAACCCCCAGCCCAACACCCCAGTCGATATTGACCGACATAACATGGTTTTTTCCCTTCGCCAGCCCGAACCGGTGTTCGCCGATAATCATGGCCTGCGAGTCGTTGATGAGGTAGACGGGTGCACCGAAAATCGTCCGAAACAGCTGGCTCATTGACATACCCGGTCCGTTCAGGTTTGGGTACGTGTGGTTGATGCTTCGCTTGGGATCGACCAGGCCAGGCATCGAAACGCCGATACCGATGGTCTGCACATTACGGGCTTCCAGCAGCTGGCTCAGTTGCTCCAGTGGCTCCCGCAGTACCGACAGAAACCCGGGCGACAGATCAAGACCCATCTTAACGTCAAGCTCTTCAACGATCTCGTTGGCCAGATTCATGGCCCGCAGTTGAATGTCGTGTACGGTAATGTCGGCAACGATGTTTATGTAGCGCTCGGGATTGAGGGCGAACAGCGACGGCTTACGGCCAAACTGCGCATTACCAGTGCCGATTCCGCGCACCCAATGCTCGTTACTCAGTTCTTCAATCAGGTTAGTCGTCGACGGGACACTGGTATGCAGAAGGCCCGCTAGCTGCGAGATCGTACGGGATTCCGCCCGGTACAATTCATCGATTAAGCGTCGCTTGAGTTTACTTTTTTTAGTGTCGATGACTGAAAGAACTATATTATCCTGCATGATGATGGATGTATTCGGCTTATCCGTTGCCAGGTGGCAATCGGTGGTTCAGGTTTTATTGATAGAGTATTACGTTGCCCTGCGAACAGGTTTGCTTACGCAGCTATAGTAAGGCAGCAAGTTTACTACCCTACTTGCTTACTATTTTGCTTTGTCTCGCTACGTAACTAGTCAGGTGAGCGCATTGTCCTGAACAGGTTAGATTACAAAACTTGATTTTCGTCATCTTTTCTGCCCGCATCGGCACACCGGTCTGTATAACAGCACGTTCACCACTATATTTTCAATGGCTCGACTGCTTTTCGGCAGTGGTCCTTAACGGCCAGCAGTCAGTATTTTGCGAACACCCGCTTTGCGTAGCCGGTCGATAACAAAGTCGCCGATCGCTTTGCCCTGCACTTGCCCGTTTTCGATCGCATCCCGGTAGTGAATACCGCCGTAAAGCCGCGAAATAGCCGCTTCCGACGCTGCCTGCCGAAACGATGAAAACTTCCGCTCCGGTAAGTCAAAGGTTACTTCGGTATTGTCTACAAAGGCAATGCCATCACCAAGCAGATAAGTCAGCACTTCCGAAACTGCCGTCGAGATTACGCTATGCCCACTCGTATATTCCGGGAAAGGGGGCGTTTGTAACAGCGGTTGCCAGCGCGGGCTGATGTACCGGTTGATGTACGTTTCGGGGCGGATACGGTTGCTGCGGTACTTCTCGTCCCATACGCTGATAAACGCATCCATAAGCGTCATAGCGGCAATCGATTCAACTTCCACCGCCTGATCGAACGGTAGTTTGAGCTGGCTCGTAACCAGATTCGTGATGTTCATCCAATGGCCGCCGGGGCTGATTTTTTTAAAGCCGATCGACATGTGGCCCGACGTATTGACGGCAAACGGGTTGCAGTCCCAGTACGACGCGATAAACCGCTGTTCGGGCGTCAGCGCATTCACAACAGTATGTACCTCTCGTGCCAGCTTGTAGAACTGGCTGGTAGAATCTTTGCTGAATGTGGCTGGAGCAATGGGCTTAAACTGACTGCACGAATCGATCAGCATCGGCCTGATTGTGCGCCAGTTGGGCTCAATCGCTTCGATGTAAGCCGGTGGTGTTGGGTACCAGTGCGCGTCGTCTTTGATGGGTCGGTAGCGCAGCTGCGTACTCAATTTGCTGTACTTGTCGCCAGCCGCCCGCTGCATTACCTGCTTGGCCACCTGCTGCGCCACCTCAACCGACTGCTCAATCTGGATCGGCGTGTAACCGGCTTTCTGCAACGACTCAAGCAGTTTTTTCTGCTCCTCCTCCAGCATATAGCCCGACGGCAGAATCAGTCGGCCCGTTTCCAGAATACAGTACAGCGCGGCAATCTGGTAGTTGTAATGCTCGGGTGTAGTGATCATGATTGGCTTCATCTGCTGCACAAACCGCTGAGCCGTTGCGACCTGATCGGGGTGTTGCTGCGCGACGATTTCATGGGCGCCCAACAGGCAGTAGGTGTAAAATCGACTGGCTGCGGGCGGATTGACAACGTCGTGGATCATCACCATCGTCGTGGCAAACACCGCTGGCTGTAACCGGTGCGCCAGATCAGGCAGTTTGGGCGTTGGCCGGGCCATGCTCACCTGCCAGCACAGCCACAAGACAAGCAATTTCTTCATGGCTTCGTGGTTTTATACAGTTGCAGTGGCTGGTTGAACGATCCGATCAGTACATACGGCTGACCGCCGATGGTTACCGTCATGGCTGATTTTACGTCGCCCTGCACCAACAAACCGGACGCGGGCTGACTGACGTAGGTGAAGCCGCCTTTCCCGTCGCCCGATAGCAGACAGCCGTAATTGGCATCCATACTGCCCAGCTTCAGCCGGTTGTCGGACCGGTTGCCGAGCAGCAGCAGGTCTGTTGTGCCGTTCCGGTCATAATCGCCCGTCAGGGTGCTGGTAACGGGCGCAAATTGTGCCTGAATCGGTAGTTCACCCGGTACGAACGTATTCCCCTGCCGCAGGTAGCAAACCGAACGCGTATTGGTCACGGTGAGCTTGTGGGCTTTGGCCAACTCCTCCGCTGAGAAAATATCCGTTGCCGATGCGTTCGCGTAGTCTTTGTAGTAGGCAAACTTCCGGCGCATGGCGTATATCTGATCGTTCAGCTCGTCGCGGCTGACAAACGGGTACGTCTTGCCCTGAATGTAGTAGCAGAAAAACGGATCGACCGAGCCATTCCCGTCGAAGTCGGCAAACAACAGTTCAGCGGGCTCAGTGGTCGATGCTTTGATCTGCGAATTAAGCCCCAGGTTACCGGCTATGATGTCTTTCTTCCCATCGCCATTTAGATCAGCAACCGTCAGCGACGACCAAAAACCCGTCTCACCCCTGGGCATATACGTTTTCGTCTGATCGACAAACCCACTCTTCGTGTTTTGGTAGACTATGACCGGCATGAACTCGCCACACAGTATCAGGTCGGGCCGGTTGTCGCCGTCCAAATCACTCCACTGAGCATCCGTCACCATCCCAACCGATGCAAACGGTACATCGACCAGACTGAACCGTGCGTTGCCTTTATTTTCGAGCAGATACGACTGCGGTGTTTCGGGGTACCGGCCCGGCACAACCCGCCCACCCACGAACAAATCGAGATCACCGTCGCCATCGTAATCGACCGGCCGTATGCACGACTTGCTGCTCATCGTCATTGCAGGCAGCGTTGCTTTGTTTAGCTTTCCGTGACCATCATTCAGGTACAGTTCGTCCTGTAGCGATGCTGTATTCGCTTCAAACAGGGAATACCCACCCTTTGCAACGTACAAATCATCATAGCCGTCACCGTTGGCGTCGAAGAACGTAGCTGCCGAGATAGCCGATACGGTTTCGTCGCCAATCGTCAGCCCGTCGAGCTTCGTGAACGCCGGTTCCGATTTTTTACCTTTCTGCTGTATCCAGACCGCACCCGGCTTTTTCTGATCACCACTGATGAACAAGTCCTCCAGCCCATCACGGTTGACATCACCTTTGGCAATGACCGGCCCCGTGTGCGAATACATCCAGAGCATAAGCGGCTGCCGTTTGAAGTCATTCTCGACGTAGCCTTCGTGCGTGTGCGGCAGTAGCGAATCAACCGATACGAACACCGGTACAGCGTTAGCGACTGGGTTTGTCTTTACCTTTTTTGCGCCCGCCTGTCTGATTGTCAGCAACTGATTCACCCCTTGCCGCACCAGTACCTGCCGCGACTGATCGGGCCACACCACGGCAATGGAATCGATTGTGGTGGCGGCTCCCAGACCAAAGTGCAGTGTCGTCGGCTGGGTCGACAGGTAGCCCCGCGCCGGGTTCAGCTCCTGATACTGCCTGTTGCCCGCCGTGTAAACAGTAACCTTAGCGCCAATCGTGCCGGCGGAACCATTGTCTGACTCCAGTTTCAGCTGCACATACGCATGTTGCCCCTGCTCACGAGCCATGTTTTGGTAGACCGACGCTGGTTCGTTGATGTTGTTGACGATCAGTTCGAGATCACCGTCGTTGTCCAAATCAGCGTAAACGGCCCCGTTCGAGATCGTCGGCTTCGTAATCCCCCACCCCTGCTGCTGATTTGAGAACGTCAGGTCGTGGTTGTTACGGAACACGTAGTTGGGCAGCTTCGTGGCAGGCATGGCTTTTACCAGATCCATCAGCTGCACCGGTTCGCGATCGATTGCCTTGCGGATTTTGTAGTCGCCCCAATAGCGCAGGAAGTCTTTGTTGGTGTAATCGCGCAGGTACCCGTTGGTGATGAACAGGTCTTTGTAACCATCATTGTCGAAGTCAGCTAACAGGGGTGCCCAGCTCCAGTCGGTATTTGAGACACCCGCCACCTGCGCAATCTCGCTGAACACAGGCAACGACATACCGTTGTTACCAGCTATATTACCATTGTTCAGCTGCAACATATTGCGCATGTACTGCCGTTGCAGGTTCTGTTGCTGCATCAGTTCAAACGACTCGTAGTTCTCCTGCAACTGAAGCAGTTTCTGCCGCCGATTATCTTCCGGTAGCATATCCAGCGATATGATATCAGGCAGGCCGTCGTTGTTTACATCGGCAATATCAACGCCCATCGAGAACTGCGCCATGTGCCGCAACTGCTGCTGCGTGGCGTCCAGAAAGGTGCCGTTCTTCTGGTTTATGTAGATGTAATCGGGTTCGTTGTAATCGTTCGTTACGTAGACGTCGGGCCAACCGTCGAGATTGATATCGGCAATGGCCATGCCCAACCCGAATGTTAGCGGGTACTGGTGAATCCCGGCTTTGGCCGTTACGTCGACAAATTTGCCCTTCTGATTTTCGAACAGCTTGTTTCCCGCTAGCGGATCGGTTTCGTTGTGCAGCCGGGCCAGCTCCATGTTGTCGTACTTCTTGACGTTATGGTTCAGCAACAGCATGTCGAGATCACCGTCGCGGTCGTAGTCGAGGAAGGCGGCCTGTGTGCTGTAGCCGGGATCGTCGAGGCCGTACTCAGCCGCTTTTTCCACGAACTGTGCCGTACCGTCGGCCTTATTACCCTGATTGATGAAGAGTTGATTTCGGCGCAGGGCTTCATCGCCTTTGCCCGAATAACAAACATAGATGTCGGGGCGTCCGTCGTTGTTCACGTCGGCGACGCTCACGCCCGTTTTCCAGCCACCGCTACGGCCACTAAGCCCGGCACCGGCGGCTTTGGTAATGTCGGTAAACGCCAGCTTACCCTGATTCAGGTACAGCTTATTGGCGTTGAGATTGGCCGTAAAGAACAGGTCGATCAGGCCATCGTTGTTGAAGTCGGCAGCGGCAACACCGGCACCGTTGTAGAAATATTCGTACGACAGCACATTCAACTGCTCATTCTCGTCTACGTTGTTCGTAAACGTGATGCCCGTTTTTTCGGACAATAGCGCCTGAAAAAGCGTCGATTGTCCATTGGCAGACAGGCCAGCGAAGCACAGTAGTACGATTGACAGCAATCGGCAAATAGCAGGCTGAATAGCTGTAATCATTTCATTAATAGCGAACTAGGATGGTAAGTATAGCAGGAACGAGTAACGTATTTAAAATAATTCATTGGTCATAAAAAAGGTAAGGCAGCCCGAAAGCCACCTTACCTTTTTCGATAGCACTACTTACTGTTTATCCCAATAAACGCGTGAGATCCAGGTGTCGCCACCTGTCAGGTTACCCAGTGCTGCACGATAACTGTTTGTATTCAACGTGGCTTCGCCGGTTGGATACGGTTGCCGACGCGGAATCTGACCGTTCGAGAAGTTGCCGGTGTAGTTAACCGGCGTCAGTGCCGGATAACCCGACCGCTTCCAGTTGTTCCAGCTTTCCATGAAGTTCATCAACAGGCCCGTCGTTGCCCAGATCTGCTCGTTGATCTGCTTTAGTGCTGTAGAGGCTACCAACGGGTGTGCATCAGCATAGGTCGACGCTGCACTGGCATCTACAGTAACACCGTACCGACTCAACGACTGTACACCGGCAACCAGTCCATTTTTGTAGTGCTGAGCAGCCGTACCACTTACTGCGAAACCACGCGTAGCAGCCTCGGCCAGCAGCAGTTCGGTTTCTGCATACGTCAGGACGAACAGTGGCGCATTACGATTCCGGTACATAGCCGTCGGACGCGAGTAGTTACCAAGTGCAGCTACATCGTTACCTGATCCGGTTGCTCCTGGATAGTTCGGGGCTTTGCTGATATCCGTAGCGCCCCCGTTCAGGTCATAACCATTCGGTAAACCTAGTTGGGCAGATGGCGTCGAGTTCCCGGCAATGTCGGCCGTTTGATTCGTTGCCAGGCCACTGGCAGGGATCTCGGCTACGATACTAAGCCGGGGATCGCTGTTTGCTTTCAGGTAATCGATCATAGTTTTGCTCCAGCGAACCTGGTATATGTCGCCGGGAGTCGTCAGGGCCTGGCCATTGCTGTTACCATAGCCTTTCGAGTTATCAGCCACTACATACGCATCGTCAGCCGTACTGGCGAACACACCACCGGCGGCAGCTTTCTCCGCATATGTTTTTGCCATCGTCGGGTCAGCTTTCGTCATGCGCATAGCCAGCTTCAGCATCAGCGAGTAACCGAACTTTTTCCACTGCGCGATATTACCGCCGTACGCAAACGCATCATTCGTTGGCACATCTCCGCTCGTACTCAGGGCAGCCGTAGCGGCATCAAGCCGGCTCAGTACCGATGCGTAGATGCTCTGCTGTGTGTCATAGGCAGGTGTAGTCGTACCCGCTTTAGCCTGCAACGCCTGGGTGTATGGCACATCGCCGTATACGTCAGAGATGTTAGACACTGTTAGCGCCTGCATGATGACGGCAATGTTATTCAGGTTCGACCGGGAAGCTTGTCCCTTCGTCAGCTGATCCATCTCGTAGGCATAGCTGGCTGCCTGATAGTCCAGGTTCCAGGTACGCTGGAGATAGTCGTTGGTGTTGCTGGAAATAACGTACTTGTCGGCGTTGGTATAATAGTTAACACCACCCGAACTGGTCGACGCCAGCACCTGTACCCAGCCCGCTTGAAACAGAATCGGTCCGTTATAGCCCGAATTGGCGTTAACGTGCGAATATTGAATACTTGGCAGTAACAGGTTTGCATCGAAGCTACCAGCCGTTGCCCGGGTCGGGTCGGTATTTAGTGCATCAAAAGTATCTGTACAGGCAACCTGCAACGCACCGACGAGCAAGGTTGTCGCGATTAAGCGTTTCTTCATTGTCTTCTTATTTAAACTTAATGTTCAGGTTAACACCGTAGTTCCGCGTAGCTGGCAGGTTACCGCCTTCGATACCTGAATAGGTCAGGTTAGATCCAAACGATGCTTCAGGATCAATGTTGGTCGTTTTCTTCATGAAGTAGAATAAGTTCCGGCCAACCAGTGAGATGTTTACAGCCCGAATCAGGGGTACTTTCTCCAGCAGGCGTGTTGGCAGGCTGTAGCCAAATGTCAGCTGACGCATCTTAATGAAGTCGCCATCGACGACACTCACTTTTGTTACGTTGTTAGCCAGCGCCGTGTAGTAATCCTGCGCATTAGCCGCTTTCGTGTTTGCGGCCCCATCAGACGTTACACCCGTCGTGATACCGCCTTCGCGACCGACCAGCGTTGCCTGGTGAAGACCCCGACGGTACGCGTAGTTTTCAGTAGCCGACAGAATCTTGTTGCCATAGTTGTAGTCAACCAGGAACGCCAGGTTGAAGCCACCCAGAATAAATTCGTTATTCAAACCACCATACAAAGTCGGCAGTACCGTACCCATGTTGATCAGATTACCCCGAACAGGAAGACCAGACTGATCAACCACAATCTGACCATTAGACGAGTACTGGTAATCGTATGCCCGAATCTGCGGACCAGCCTGTCCAACAACAAATGCTGTAACTGCATTACCCAGCGTAGCCCGGTTCTGACCCAGGTTAATCGTGTTGTCATTAGCATCGGTGTGCAGTACTTTGTTGTGAACCGACGTCAGGTTAAACGACGTGTTCCAGGTCAGTTTTGAGTTCCGAACGGGTGTACCGTTAATCTGCAACTCTAACCCTCTGTTTTGTACCGAACCCGTTCCAACTACGCCACTTGAATAGCCCGTCGACCAGCTGTAGTTAGCTGGCATAATCTCGTTGTGCGTTTCCTGCGTGTAATAAGCCACATCGAAGCCCAGCCGGTTACCAAAGAACCGCAGTTCAAGGCCCAGTTCCAGTTCGGTTTTTGTGAACGGCTTCAGGAACAGGTTTGGCAACCGGTCAGTGAAGTTACCCGTTGCAACACCATTGATCGAGTTACCAACGCCGTAATAAATACTGGTTCCGTAAGCCGTTGTTGGCTCACCACTCGTCATAGCATACGAAGCCCGCAGTTTACCAAAGCTCAGTTTGGGTACGTTAACCAGATCACTGAAAACAAGCGCACCCGTTACCGACGGCGTAAAGATGGCACGGTTAGCACTTGGTAGCGTTGAGTATGCATCGTAACGACCCGTCGTACTCAACGTAAGGAAGGTTTTGTACGCCAAGTCGACGTTATAATACGCCGAATTGACCTGTGTATTCGCTACATCATACGTCCGGTTGTAGTTCACTACGTTGTTATAGCTATACAGGTAAGGCAACACAAATGGGCTGCCGTTGATACCGATTTTCTCGTAACTATTTTTCCGAATGTTCCCGCCCAATATGGCATTGACCGAGATATCCGACGTAATACTCTTGTTGATACCAAGTAATCCGTCGACGTTTAACTCTGTCCGCTGTGCGTTCGACAACTCATCCAGACCACCCTGTCCTTTGGGGTTCGAACTGATCGAATAGGCCGTTCCCCAGGGAGTAACCTTGAAAATGCGGTCGTTCGAGTTATCATAACCAACCCGTGCCTGCGCGTAGATCCATTCAGCAAACTGGTATTTAGTTGATACCATTGAGATGATCCGCTTACGGTCGACGTTGTTGACAAACTGGTTAGTAACGAAATACGGGTTCGTCACGTAATTGTCGTCACTAAATACAATCTCCCGTCCTGTCGTTGGGTTGAAGCCCGGTGCCAAAATACGCTCATCGATATTGGTGGCCAGCAGCAAACCGTTGTTGGCGTTCATTGGGCCATCACTCAGAATCGGTTTGTTTTTAACGCGCTCGTCGATGTAGTTAGCCAGCACGCTAAAGCTTAATTTCGATGTGATGTTCTGATCAGCCGTCAGATTGATCGTTTTCCGACCTAAACCACTATTGTCGATAATAGCCTGACTTGATAGATTCGACAGCGACAAGCGAAATGAACCATTATCTCCACCTTTCGTCACCGAGACAGTATTGGTGAAGTTGGAACCCATGCGGTAAAAATTCTTGATGTTATTCCGCTGAGCAACGTAGGGATACTGGTTACCGTCAAACTGGATAACGTTCGTACCATCTAACTTAGCACCCCAGCTATACCGGCCTGACTGCTGCGCGGCATCAACCGTGGTCGGTTTCTGTCCATACTGACCCTGTCCATACTGATATTGAAAATCAGTGTAGTTTAACGGCTGGTCAGTCGTCAGGTTCATGTTGTAATCGACTGCGAAATCACCTTTTTTACCTTTCTTGGTCGTTACCAGAATAACGCCGTTTGAGGCCCGCGCACCATAGAGAGCCGATGCCGACTGCCCTTTCAGAACTGTCATCGTTTCAATATCGTCAGGGTTCAGGTTACCAAGACCGTCACCACCATCGGCACCACCCCACTCACCAGCACTACCCCGCTGTGTGTTGTCCATTGGTACGCCGTTGATAACGATCAGCGGAGATCCAGCCGAGTTCATGCTGGGCATACCCCGCATCAGGATTTTAGCTGTTCCACCGGGGCCGCTGTTGGTACCTTTCACGTTCAGACCAGCCACCCGACCAGCCAGTGAGTTACCAATGTTCGTTTCACGCGCTTTCGTGAACTGAGAAGCATCAACTGTCGTCACGGCGTAACCAATCTTACGGGCGTCTTTCGACACACCAAGGGCCGTTACAACAACTTCGTTCAGCGTCGCGTCACCCGGATTAAGCTTAACGTTAATGACCGTTTTACTACCGACGATAATCTCCTCTTTATTGTAGCCGATGTAAGAAAACACCAGTACGTCTTCCGCACTGGTTACGTTAATCCGATAATTACCGTTGGCGTCAGTATTGGTACCCTTACTGGTTCCTTTCACCGTTACTGTCGCGCCAGCTAGTTCGTTTCCCTTCTCGTCCTGCACCTTACCAGTGATAACCTGGTCTGCGGCAAACGATGATACGGTCAGGAACAGTAACGTTCCCAACACAAGCAAAGCCCTTGAAAAGGTCCTTTGTAGCATTAATTTCATAGATTTTAGTTGATTAGTTTTGTGCAAATTCGCTTGAACTTACTAGGAGGACCGAAGACTGCATTATTTGACTTGTTTGCGCGAAGTGTTCTGCATTCTACTAAAAGTCATATTCAACATATCATCGGGTATGCTGTTTCATTTTGCTGGTTGTTAGGTTGATCTACCTATTTTCTACTTCACAGTTGCGTTGAGAAACAGATGATTAACGTACGCGTATTTACTCGACAGCACTACATTATTTTGCTCTCGTAAAATTTAACACAAATATATTCTTCTTTATTAAATTATTTTAGAATTATAACGGCTTTTCAAGAATAACTTTTGTGATCTTATTATCCGTGTTAACAAAAACGCTGTTTGCAAGTAAAACACGGAATTATCCTATAATACAAAACTCGCTCGAAAGCCCACACAAAGCTAATTAGTGAGTTTATAGAGTGTGATATGCATTTAATACTACCTTTCAATTAACAGTGCAGACAGTTTAACCAAGTAACCTGTTCATACTAGTTATAAACGCAACGAGCCGGTCAGCTTTTAGCTAACCGGCTCGGCTAATTCATCAGGTGGCACCTACCTACTCTCCCGCTTGTGACAGCAGTACCATCGGCAGTACGGGGCTTAACGACTCTGTGCGGAATGGATAGAGGTGTTCACCCGCCTTACCAGCACCAACCTGTTGACCCTTTCGAGATTCACCCCATTGGGCAATCTCAATATCGTTTCTTTGATACCAGCAGAGAAAAACGTTTGTAGAACAATTCGTATATCACACACAAACCATAACCAGATTCGGACTGATTAGTCAAACTACGCGTCCGGGGCCATTAGTACGGCTCAGCTCCATGCATCTCTGCACCTCCACCTGCCGCCTATCAACGTCGTCGTCTCCAACGCCCCTTTATACCGGAACATTCATCTCGGGGCCAGTTTCGCACTTAGATGCCTTCAGCGCTTATCTTAACCCAACGTAGCTACTCGGCCGTGCCTGCGGCCAGACAACCGATCCGCCAGCGGTTGGTCCATCCCGGTCCTCTCGTACTAAGGACAGACCCCCTCAATATTCCAACGCCCACCACAGATAGGGACCGAACTGTCTCACGACGTTCTGAACCCAGCTCGCGTGCCACTTTAATCGGCGAACAGCCGAACCCTTGGAACCTTCTCCAGCCCCAGGATGTGACGAGCCGACATCGAGGTGCCAAACCTCCCCGTCGATGTGAGCTCTTGGGGGAGATCAGCCTGTTATCCCCGGCGTACCTTTTATCCTTTGAGCGATAGCCCTTCCATGCGGAACTACCGGATCACTATACCCGACTTTCGTCCCAGATCGGCCTGTGTGCCTCACTGTCAAGCTGGCTTCTGCTATTGCACTCCCCTACCGATTACCGTCCGGTATGAGCCAACCTTGGGAAACCTCCGTTACCCTTTCGGAGGTGACCACCCCAGTCAAACTACCCACCAAACAGGGTCCCCGTCTCCAGGTTAGACCGCCAGTCAGCCAAGGGCGGTATTTCAAGGTTGGATCCACGATGCCTGGCGACACCGCTTCAACTCCTCCCGCCTATCCTACACATGCCTGACCGGCGATCACTGTTAAGCTGTAGTAAAGGTGCACGGGGTCTTTCCGTCCCGTGGCGGGTAAGCGGCATCTTCACCGCTACTACAATTTCACCGAACTCATGGTTGAGACAGTGCCCAGATCGTTACACCATTCGTGCAGGTCGGAACTTACCCGACAAGGAATTTCGCTACCTTAGGACCGTTATAGTTACGGCCGCCGTTTACTGGGGCTTCAGTTCAAACCTTCGCCTTGCGACTAAGCTCCCCCCTTAACCTTCCAGCACCGGGCAGGTGTCAGACCCTATGCGTCAACTTTCATTTTAGCAGAGTCCTGTGTTTTTGGTAAACAGTCGCCTGGGCCTCTTCTCTGCAGCCTCCCATCGCTGAGTAGGCCCCCCTTCTCCCGAAGTTACAGGGTCATCTTGCCGAGTTCCTTAACCATGATTCTTTCGCGCACCTTAGAATATTCTTCCCGGCTACCTGTGTCGGTTTGCGGTACGGGTACCCATACGCTTAACGCTTGTCAACTTTTCTTGGAAGCCCCTTCAGTGATTCGCTTCAGCCGAAGCTTCAGCTCAACGCCCTATTCCGTCAGGACCTACCACCCCCGGCACTCCGTCATCAACAAACCTGCATGAGTAGTACAGGACTATTAACCTGTTCCCCCTCAGGACCCACCCTTCGGCTGCCCCTTAGACCCCGACTAACCCTCCGATGACTGCCATCGCGGAGGAACCCTTAGCCTTTCGGTGTGGAGCGTTCTCGTCTCCATTCTCGTTACTTATGCCTACATTTGCTTTTCTGGACAGTCCACCAACGGCTCACGCCCCAGCTTCGCCCCGACCAGAATGCTCTCCTACCACATCATGCTCTTGCATGAGTCCATCGCTTCGGTGAAATGCTTGATGCCCGTTTATTATCGACGCCCGCCCCGCTCGACCAGTGAGCTGTTACGCACTCTTTAAAGGAATAGCTGCTTCCAAGCTAACCTCCTGGCTGTCTCAGCAGCCGGACCGCCTTTGTTCAACTTAGCATTCACTTGGGGACCTTAGCGGATGGTCTGGGTTGTTCCCCTCTCGGACTTGGACCTTAGCACCCAAGCCCTCACTGCCACGCACCCACCCTGGCATTCGGAGTTCATCAGAAGTTGGTAGGATGTGACTCCCCCGCATCCTGTTGGTCGCTCTACCTCCAGGCTGGTAACACGTAACGCTGTTCCTAAAAACATTTCGGAGAGTACGAGCTATTTCTCAGTTTGATTGGCCTTTCACCCCTACCCGCAGTTCATCCGGAAGCTTTTCAACGCTTATCGGTTCGGTCCTCCACGGTGTGTTACCACCCCTTCAACCTGACCACAGGTAGATCACCAAGTTTCGCGTCTACCCCCACTGACTGCGCGCCCTGTTCAGACTCGCTTTCGCTTCGGCTCCGGATGTCAACATCCTTAACCTCGCCAGGGAAGGTAACTCGTAGGCTCATTATGCAAAAGGCACGCCGTCACCCAACACTGTGGGCTCCGACCGCTTGTAAGCGACTGGTTTCAGGGTCTATTTCACCCGGGTACTCCCCGTGCTTTTCACCGTTCCCTCACGGTACTCTCCACTA